>NZ_JARUXR010000003.1:27146-516847 GCF_031451215.1 Caballeronia sp. LZ034LL | reverse complement strand
TCGGGTGACATTGCACGATGCACAGGGCCAACGCTGGCCGCTGGTGCGCTACGAGCAGAATGCGCGCAGCGATCTGATCGCGGTCCATGATGCGCTCGATAACCCCTACTGTTTCGAATATGCCGGCGAGCACGTCATGGTGCGGCATACCGATCGCAACGGCTTGTCGTTCTACTATTCGCATCAAATGCACGAGGACGGTCTGTGGCGCGTCGATCATGCATGGGGCGATGGCGGTCTTTATGACTATCGCTTTGAATATGACCTGACCTATCGCGAGACGCGTATTACCGATTCGCTGGGCGGACTCACACGCCTGCAATGCGATCAACGCGGGTTGCCGGTCATGCTGATCGATCAGTTGGGCGGCATGTCCAGTTATCGCTATGACGCGTGGGGACACACTGTTCAAGCAGTCGACCCAGCAGGGAACAGGACCACGTGGGAATACGATCTGCGCGGCAATCTGCTAAGTCACACGCTGCCGGATCGTAGCGCGACGCGCACGGAGTACGACGATGCACAACGCCCAATTGCGATAACTGACCCGGAAGGCGGAGAGTGGAAACAGACGTGGGATGCGCGCGGTAATCTCGTTGCGCAGACCACACCCTCGGGCCTCGTCACCGCATTTGCTTATGACCCACGCGGTCAATTGGTTCAGGTGCGCGATCCCGCTCAACAGGTCACCACACTCGACTATGACTCGCTGGGCTATCTCGCCGGTTTGACGGATGCATTGGGGCGCACCACGTACCTGAAGCACGATGCACGCGGCAAGCTGATTGAGCGGCAAATGCCGGGAGAAGAGTCAGCTACCTATAGATGGGACGCCAAGGGACGGCTCGCGACCTGCATGCTGCCGGGATATCGCTTGGTGTCTTGTAAATACGACGCCGAAGATAACCTCACGCAGTACACCGATGAAGCGGGCCACATCACGCGCTTCAGCTTCTTTGGACAGGGCCAGTTGGCGAGCCGCATCGACGCCAATGGCAATGTCACGCGCTATCACTACAACACCGAAGAACAACTGGTCGGTGTGATCAATGCGCGGGGCGAGACGTGGCACCTGAAACGCGATGCTGTAGGAAGGCTCGTCGAAGAAATCGGCTATGACAAGCGTTCGCGCCACTATGCCTATGATCCGGCGGGGCATCTGACGCAAAGCATCGATCCGCTGGGTCAGGTTCTGACGGTGACGTGCGATCCGTTGGGACGTATCACGCGGCGTGCAGTTCCAGGCAGCGATCAAAGCGAAGCCTTCACGTACGACAAGCGCGGCCAGCTGATCCGTGCGAGCAATGCAAACAGCGTGGTCAAGCGCGCCTATGACCTCGACGGGCAGCTGATGATGGAGCTGCAACAGCACGTCGATGCAACGGGCACGCTTGCGTATGCTTACGACGCGGCAGGGCGTCTGATCGAGCAGACGCGCAAGTTGCAAACCGCCGATTCCGTGTTTGAGCAAACGCTCGCCTACACGTATGACGCGCTGGGTGCGCCACAGTCCATCCAGATCGACGACAACGAGCCGATCCGCTTCACGCGCGATATCGCGGGACGGGTGGCTCGTACACGGTTCACCGGAAGCCTCGAACACGTCTACGAATACGACCACGCGGGACGCCTGACGCGTCATGCAACCCGCCGCGCGGGCTTGCACGACGACGATACGCACTTCGGCTATGACATCAACGGCAATCTGACTGAACGCCGCGACAGCCGCTCCGGTAGCGATCAATTCAGCTATGACCCGCTTGGGCGCATCCTCGCGCATACGGATCCGACAGGAAGGTCGAAGCATTTCGCCTACGACGCCCATGGAGACCGCTTCAAGGTCGTATGCGACGACGCCCGCGGACGAGAACTACAACACAACGATGGCGCGCGCTTGCTACTGGATGTGGCGGGCCAGATGGTGATTCGCCAGGGCGGCGGACATGGCGTGCAGCGCTTCGAGTGGGATGCATTCGGCCGGCTGGCGAGCTTCGAGAACACGCAGAACGAGCGCTGGGCGTATCGCTATGACGCGCTGGGGCGACGCATTGGCAAGCGGGCCACCGATGCATGGCATGGAAAACATAGCCAGCACGGTTCGCAAACGTGGTTCCTGTGGGACGGCGATGCGATGGCGGGTGAGGTGCGGCGCGCTGCGAACAAACAGGACTCAGCACGCTTCTATGCATACCACCTGGGAAGCTTCGAGCCCCTGGCGATGCAGACGAAAGAAGCCGCATCGAAGCGGCTGTACTTCTACCAGAACGACCCGAACGGCGCGCCGGTACGCCTGCGCAACACGAACGGCGAGATCGTATGGGAAGTACACTACGGCGTGACCGGCCAAGTCGATCATGTCGGGACGGAGCGCATCGAGCAGCCGATTCGCTTGCAAGGTCAGTATGAAGACTATGAGAGTGGGCTGAGATATAACCGCCATCGGTACTTCGACCCGCAGACTGGAAGCTTCATCAGCAATGACCCCATCGGCTTGGCGGGAGGCATCAATCCCTATGAATTCGCACCGAACATCTTCGGCTGGGCTGATCCGCTTGGATTGAGATGCGGCCTCGCGGATGCCATAGCAAACGGACACGCTTTTGAAAAACATGTACTTGAAAAAGGCGAATATCGAGGTCTGGGAATTCGCACTCGCGCGCAGTTCGCGGACTTGATTCACGATGTGATAAGCAATCCGACCCACGCGCGAAGCTTAAGCAATGATCGACAGGCTTATTGGAGCGATGTGTTTGGTACGGTTGTCATTCACAACCCGAGAGCTGTGGACGGAGGAACTGCATTCCGTCCATCCGACGGTATCAACTATTTCAATCGTTTGAGGTAAAAAATGGAAATTGTTAGTTCGTCAGTCAATAAACTGAATATCGAAATCAGCCGTGATGAATTGCTGATCATCAACTCGGCTCTCAACGAGATATGCAATGGGATAGATCTTTTCGAGTTCGAAACCCGCATAGGCGCAAGTCGAGAAAACGTCATGAGGTTGCTTCAAGACGTCGGAACGGCACTCGATCGTGCATCTTGAAATTTTTCAAGGCCGCAAAAAGCGGTCTTTTGTCAAGACTACTCCTCGTGAATTGTCGCAGCTCGAATCTGCCACGGCGCCAGCAGATACTTCGATCTCACAACGGGCAGATCCATTAGTCAGGAGCCGATTGACGCTTCTACCGGGGCTCCATCACGATCAGGCATATGCCCCCCTTAAGTCCCACTTAAGCCTCACACCTTACGGTAGCGTGCTTCCCGCTTGTCGCCGCTCCCGCCGCCACCTCCATGCCGTCGCACTTGCAAACCCCCTCCCACCCGACGCGTAAATGAACGCGTCATGACCCGATTCCACCTCGTCTTCCTCATCTTCCTCTTCGCGAGTTTCGTGCCGCTCATCGCACACGCGAAGCGCGCCGTCTCAAAACCGCTCGTTCACGCACGCGCCGCGATCGCCGTCGATCTCGCCACCGGGCGCACGCTCTACGCGCGCCACGCCGACCAGCGCCTGCCGATCGCCTCGCTGACCAAGCTGCTCACGGCCATGGTCGTCCTCGACTCGAAGCGTTCCCTCATCAAGCCCGCGCGCATCACCGACGCCGATGTCGACCGTCTCAAGTGGTCGCGCTCGCGCCTGCCGGTGGGCTCGCTGCTGCTGCGCCGGACGATGTTGCACATTGCGTTGATGTCGTCGGAAAACCGGGCGGCGTTCGCGCTGAGCCGCGACTATGCGGGCGGACGTCCTGGCTTCGTGCGCGCGATGAACCGCACCGCGAAGCGCCTGCACATGCAGCGCAGCCATTTCGTCGATCCGACCGGCCTCTCGCCGCACAACGTCTCGACGGCGCGCGACCTCACGAAGCTGGCCCGCGCGGCGTATCGCTATCCCACCATCCGCGACTATGCGACCTCGCATCACAAGCTCGTGCTTGGCGGCGCGGGGCCGCTGATGTATCGCAACACGGATCCGCTGGTGTACAACGCGGCATGGCGCGTCGGCCTGCAGAAGACCGGCTTTACGAACGAGGCGGGGCATTGCCTCATCGTGATCGCGCCGGTGCACGGGAGGCAGGTCGTGTTCGTGATTCTCGGCGCACCCGATGCACACGCGCACGTCCAGGATGCCGTGAACCTGCGCAGCTGGTTAATGAAAAACGCGAAGAACGCCGCGCGTGGCCGTTAAACGCCACGCCGCGCAACCCCGGAGAGCACCCGATGAAAACGCGGCATGTCGTATCGATGATCGGCTTGTGCATCGCGATCGCCGCATGCTCGCGGCACGACAGCGTGTTCGCACGCTCGCCGGTGTTCAGGGAACGCACGGCGGCGAACGTGTCGGAGGTGGCGGAGTGCATCGCCGCGCGCTGGAAGAACGGCACGCGCGAGTTCAGCCGCGTGAAGCACGACGGCGCGGTCCGGTTGCGCGGGGAGACCTACTTCAAGGGCGTGACCATCGGCGTGAGCGTGCGCAAGGACGCGGGTTCGACGCTCGTCGAATACTTCGAGCGGCGCATCGCCGATCCGCTCTACGCGACGATGGTGCGCGGCTGCCTGAATCCTTCGTAAGCCGATACCCTCACGCCGTGGCGAGCGAATCTCCGGCGAGCGGACGGTCGTCGATCGGAAAGTGCAGCAGCGCCGCAACCAGACCTGCGACGGCAGTGGCGCCCCAGATCAGCGAGTAGGACCCGGTGGTGTCGAACACATAGCCGCCGAGCCATGCGCCGAGAAACGAGCCCAGCTGATGGCTCAGGAACACGACGCCGAACAGCGTCCCGAGATGGCGCGTCCCGAACACCTTCGCGATCAGCCCGTTGGTAAGCGGCACGGTGCCGAGCCACGTCAGGCCCATCACGGCGGCGAACAGCACCACCGAGACACTCGTCGTCGGCAGCAGCACGAACAGCGCGATGGCGCCGCCGCGGATCAGATAGAGCCACGCCAGCACGTGATGTTGCCGCCAGCGTCCGCCGAGCCAGCCGCATCCCCAGCTGCCGATCATGTTGAAGAAGCCGATCAGCGCGAGCGCCGTCGCGCCGAGCCCCACCGGCATGTGACAGAGCAGCAGATAGCCGGGCAGGTGCGTCGCGATGAACGCGAGCTGGAAGCCGCAGGTGAAGAAGCCGAGCGTCAGCAGCCGGTAGCCGCGATGACGCGCCGCATAAGCGAGCGTCTCGCGCAGCGGCAAGGAAGCCGGCTGCGCCTGAGTCCGCGCCTGAGCCTGAACCTGCGCCTTGCGCCTCCGGCTGGCGCGATCCAGCACGATGCCCAGCGGCGCGATCAGCAGCAGCACGAAGGCGAGCGCATACATCGACGCCGGCACGCCCGCGTGCACGCGCACGGCCTGGGCGAACGGCACCATCAGCACTTGCCCGAGCGAGCCGCCCGCGCTGGCGAGACCCATCGCGAGGCTGCGGGTTTCCGGCGACGCGACGCGTCCCACCGTCGCGAGCACCACGCCGAAGCTCGTGCAGCTGATGCCGATGCCGACCAGCAGCCCGAGCCCGAGCATCAACATCCAGCCCGACGTGGCCGCGCCCGCGATGGCGAGTCCGCAGGCGAAGGTCGCGGCGCCGAAGGCGACCACGGGGGCGGCGCCGTAGCGATCGGCGGCCGCGCCCGCGAAGGGCTGCGCGAAGCCCCAGACGAGGTTGTGCAGCGCAATCGCAAAGGCGATCAGCGTGACCGGCAGGCCGCGATCGAAGGAAAACGGGCCGATGAACAGCCCGAAGGTCTGACGCACGCCCATGGCGGCGCTGAGGATCAGCCCGGCTGCGCCGATCAGCGCCCAAGCCGCGATGCGGGTGCGTTTTGCATCGAACGAAAGTGACGACATGGACAGGGTTCCTCCTTGCCGGGCATCGTCGCAGGCGCACGGGCGTGCTGACAAACGAAAAGTTTTCGCGGCCGGATGAACGCAGTTCAACCGGGATTCAGCCGCCTGGCTCATCGGTGTCGAAGCCGGCAGCCTGCTCGATCAGCCACGCCTTGAACGCGGCGAGATCGGCGCGTTCTTGGGCCTGCGGCGTATCGCACAGCCAGTAGGCGGTCTGCGTTTCGACCACCTTCTCCGATGCCCGCACCAGCGTGCCCAGCGTCAGTTCGCGCTCGACCAGCGGCAGCCGGCCGATCACCACGCCCAGCCCGGCCGCGGCCGCCTCGAAGCCCAGTTGCACGGTGTCGAAACGCAGGCCGCCGCGCAGATCGAGCCCCGCCATGCCCGCGCCGTCCAGCCACGCCTGCCAGTCCTGGCTGGCGGTATCGACGTGAATCAGCGTCGCGCGCGTGAGATCCGGTGCGTCGCCGCCGGCGCTGAGCGTCGCGCGGCAGGCCGGACTGCACAGCGGCACGAGCCGCTCGCCGAACAGGCGCAGCCACGCGGCGCCGTCCACCGGACCGCGGCTCAGGCGCAGGCCGAAATCGAAGCCATCGACGGGAAAGCCCGCCTGCCGCCGCGACGTATCGATGCTCACGTCGATATCGGGCCAGCGCGCGCGGAAATCGCCGAGACGCGGCACCAGCCAGCGGGCCGCGAGCGTCGGCGCGCAGGTGACGGAGATGGAGCGGCGGTTGCGCCGGTCGGGCAGCGAACGGGTGCCGATGGCGATCAGCGAAAACGCCTCGGCGATATAGGGAAGATAGAGCTCGCCGGCCGCGCTGAGCGACAGGCCGCGCGGCTCGCGCACGAACAGCTCGACGCCGAGCATGTCCTCCAGTGCGCCGATGCCGTGACTCACGGCGCCCGGCGTCACGTTCAGTTCGGCGGCGGCGAGCTTGAAGCTGCGATGGCGCGCGGCGCACTCGAAGAGGCGCAGCGCATTGAGCGGAGGCAGGCGAAGGGGCATGGAAGACCGGGAGCGACGGCGTTGCCGCCTAGTGTGCCATCGCTCCGGGCGGGCCGCCCGCCGATGCCGTGCTTACGCCGCCAGCGCTTCGTCGTCGCTTTCGAGGTTGGCGAGCGAGTCCGCATGCTCGCGGATCAGCCGGTACACCGTCTCGCCCGGCACGGTTTCCTCGTCGAGCAGCTGCTCGGCGATCGACCGCAGGACCGGCGCGTTCGCCTGCAACAGCGCGAAACACGCATCGTTGAGCTCGTGCAGCAGCGCGTTCGCGTGTTCGATGGAGTTCTTCAGTTGCAGCCCCGCGTACTGCTGCGGCAGCGCGGCGAGACTGAAGAGGTTGCCGTCGGTATTGAATCCGTGTTTCGACACCATGTCGAGCCCGATGCGCGACGCTTCCTGCAAGTCGTGCGCGGCGCCGCTCGACGCCTCGTTGAACATCAGCAGTTCGGCATTGCGTCCGCCGAGCAGCACCTGGATCTCGTTGCGCAGTTCGGTCTCGCGATACAGATGCTTGTCCTGCATCTTCGTGATCAGCGCGACGCCAAGCGCGCCGCCACGCGGCAGGATCGTGACTTCCTCCAGCACGCCGGTGCCGAGCAGCGCCGCCACGAGTCCATGACCCGCCTCGTGCACCGCGATGCGCGTGCGTTCGTCGTCGGACAGCGCGCGTTCCGCGCCGTTGATGTCGCCGATTCGCGCGATCTTGATCGCTTCCAGGAAGTGCTCGGCCGCGACTTCCCGCGTGCCGGCCTTGCGGGCGACGAGACCCGCCTGGTTGACGATCATCGAAAGCGACGCCGGCGAGAGACCCGTGGTGAGCCGCGCGAGCTGTTCGAAGTCGATGTCGTCGCTCTTCTTCTTCAGGTTGTCCGCATAGAAGCGCAGGATCTCGGAACGGTCTTCGAGGCTCGGCAGGCGCACCTGCACCGTGCGGTCGAAGCGGCCGGGACGGCGCAAGGCTTCGTCGAGATTGTCCGGATGGTTGGTCGCCGCGACGATGATCACGCCTTCATTCGACGCAAAACCGTCCATCTCCGCGAGCAGCTGGTTGATGATGCGGTTGCTTTCCGCCTCGACCGGACCGCCGCCCGTGTCGGTGCGCTTGCCGAGGCCGTCGGCTTCGTCGATGAAGATGACGGTCGGCGCATTCTTGCGCGCCAGTTCGAACAGATGCTTGACCTTCTGGATGCCGACGCCGTAGTACTTCGCGCTGAAGTAACTGCCCGTGATGGCGATGAAGTTCGCGCCGCATTCGCCCGCCAGCGCCTGCGCCAGCCGCGTCTTGCCGACGCCCGGACCGCCCGTCATCAGGATGCCGCACGGCGCGCGCACGCCCATGCCGGTGAATTGCGCGGGCTCGGAAAGCCAGGCGCGGACGTCGGTGAGCGCGGCTTTCGCTTCGCCGGCGCCGATCACGTCGTCGAAGCGCAGCGTCGGCGACTTGCTGAGCAACTGCGCGCCGCCGCGCATCTCGCGGCGCATGAACCACAGCAGGCCGCCGATCATCAGCAGCGGCAGCAGCAGGCTCAGCGCATCGCGCGAGCGGTCGAACATTTCGCTCCATTGCGCCGTGCCCGTGCGTACCTCCGCGTCCGGCAGCCAGACCAGTTGATACGGCGTGGCGCTGCCGGGCTTCAGGTCGCCGAGCAGCAGGGAATTCGAGAACGCGCCGTTGTGATCGGCGACATAGTACTTGTCGCCCTTGAGCGTCGAGACGAGGATCGCCTCGCGGCTCACGCCGATGGCGGCCACCTGGCCCGCGCGGATATCGGCGAGCATGGCGGACGCATCCTTCTCCTGATGCGACCACGCCGACGCGTCATGCCGCATCTGGTGCGCGACGCCGGTCAGGGCAGCGGCCGAGGGCGCTGCGAGGCGCTGTTCGTGCCGCCAATGGAGAAAGCCCACGGTGGCCACGAGTGCGGCGGCGAGCACGCCGCACGCGACAAGGCGGCCGACGCGCGACCGCAGCGAATTCCTTACCGGTTTCATCAATGTGTTCCTAATGGGGGCCGCGATGGCGCCGCACTCAAAGCTTTCGTCGGGGACTGAGACATCCGGGCGTGCCGGACGCGTGCTCACGGTGGCGGGATGCCTGCCGGGCGCGCCAGGACTCGTATGGCGCACCAGATGGCAAGGCGATCGACCTTGAACCGCAGATCGTCAACCATGCGGGATGGCCCTGTTCGGGAGGCTCCGCTGGAATGGTGCCCGTATTGCATGACCATTCAGTAACGCGGAACGGCACGAGGGACGGGAGCGGGCCCGCGCCTTGTCGATTTAACGTCCTGTTTTTATTTAACGGCAAACGGTCCGCGTAATTTAACGGCCGTTCGCAGGCGGGCGCTCCACGCTCGCAAATCGATGCAGGTTCGATGGCGTACGCAGGGGCGAGGCAAGGATAGCACGGCAAAACTGTCCGCTCCATCCGGTAAGGAATACTGCTTGCTTGTCCATGATTTGCTACAGGCACGATCCGTGCGACATGCGAAGCGCGGAACATTCGATAACCCGGGAGATACCGTCATGCTCTACTACGCGCTGGTCTTCTTCATCATCGCGATCATCGCCGCCGCGCTTGGCTTCGGCGGCATTGCCGCAGGCGCGGCAAGCATCGCGAAGATCCTGTTCTTCATCTTCCTCGTGATCTTCCTCGTCACGCTGGTGATGGGCCTGATGAGGCGATGACGCTTCGGCTGGCCAGCGTCGTGTCCGCGCCACGCGGCACGACGCTTTTTTTTCGCCCAAAATCCGTGTCTTTCATTTCGCCAACCGTTCGCTTCGACGCGCCTTCCAGTGCCGATGCACGCGCCTCGCATAGTCCGCGAACGGCGGATTGATGAACAGCACCCATGCGCCCAGCGTCAATGCGCCGCACACGAGAAACGTGCCGCGATAGCCCAGCGCCGCGACCAGCACACCCGACAGCACGCCGGACAGGATCGAGCCGACGCGCGATGCATTGAAGAACAACGCAGTCGCGGCGCCCGGGCTGCGCGGCATCAGGTCCTGCATGTAGGTCATGCCGAGGCAGGACGTCACCGACACCACGAAGGCGCTGAACGCTTGCATCGGAATCAGGCTGTGAATGCCGGGCGACGCCGCCACCGCGACGAAGTACACCATGTGCACGGCGGCGCTGGCGGCGAGCCAGCGTTGTTTGTCGAGACGCGAGCCGCGCGCGCCGAGCGCCAGCATCATCGGGATTTCGAGGAAGGCGCCGAGACCCAGCATGATGGACACGTCGATGCGCGTGCCGTGCATGCCATGCACGACATAGAGCGGCAGCACGATCATGGTCGCACTGGCGGCGAGGCCGATGAGCGTCAGCGCCACTGTGGCGCGCCAGATGTCCGCGCGCGGATGCGAGATGCCGGCATGCGGCGGCGCGAGCGTTTCGGTGTCGGGTGCGGTGACTTCCAGAAGCGACGAAGGGTCGCCGGCGTAATGCGCGGGCGCGCTGTGCGGATCGCCCTTCGGTGAATCGTGCATGCGCCAGACGATCACGCCGCAAGCCGCGAAGCAGGCTGCTGCGAACAGGAAGAGGCCGTAGAAGCCCGCGCCGGCCAGCACCAGCGCGCCCACCGACGGACCGAACACCCATGCCATGGAAAGCACCGTGCGCAGGGTGGCGAGCGCGAAGGCGCGCTGCGCTTCGTCTTCGATGGGCAGCGCGGAGCGCGCGAAGGAGAACACCAGCGACATGGCCGCGCCGCCCGCGCCGAGGAACGCGATGCCGATGCTCATCAGCCCCGCGTAGTTGCGCACGAGGCACAGCAGCAGGAAGCCGAGCGCCGATGCAATCAGCGCCGCCAGCAACAACTCGCGATGATGTCCGCGACGGTCGGTCCATTTGCCCGCGAAGGCGCTCGTCACGACGCCGCTCGCCGCGATCATCGTCATGAAGAGACCGAGTTGCAGCGGCGTCATGCCTGCCTGCTCGACGCTGAAGAGCGACAGATAGGGTGCGGTGAACGACATGGCGATGCCCAGCATCAGCGTCGCCGCGGAGAGCGGCAGGAAAAACGGAATGCGGGTGAGGCTGAGCAGGCGGGCGTTCATCGGGCGGGGAGGGGTGGGCCGTGGCGTTCGAAGCGTTCAAAGCTTTTGAAGTGCAGGGCCCGCAAGCGATGTTCCTCGCACTGGGCAGGGCAGAGACTTGTGGGCCAGTGCGCAGTGTGCCCATCGCCGGATGGTTTTGCTGTAACAAAATATTTGGCGATGCTTCACGGCAGGGTCACGCGTCTTGCTCCTCTATCGCATTCACCTTGCCGATGAAATCCAGCTTGCCGACATCGACCCCATTGGCGCGCAGGATCGCATACGCCATCGCGACGTGAAAGTACACGTTCGGAATCACGATCTGCAACAGGTAGTTCTCGCCCGACAGTGTGCCCGACACCCACGATACCTTCACGATCCGGCTGGCCGCGTCATCGTATTGACTTGCCGTCACGCTCCCGACGAATGCGAGTGTCTTGCGAATGCGTTCGCGCGCTTCGGCAAGCGTCTGTTCGTTGTCTTCGTGACGCGGCGGCTGTTTTCCGGAAAGATAGGCAGCGCCGCCCTTGAGATAGTCGCAGGCGCTCTGGATCTGATACAGCAATCCCGCCATGTCGGGCGCGAGCCGTGTCGAGAGCAACACGGCGACATCGAACTTCTTCGCTTGCGCGAAGCGTTCGGCGCGGTCCAGATAAGTGTCCATCGTCCTGACTGCTTCCGCGCACTGCGCGATAGCCTGTGCATACATTGCCGTTCTCCTGTAACAGAGGTTCGCAACGAGCCTTGCCCGCCCACTTCCCCTACAATACCGCGACCCCATTCCTGTGAGCCGATGCGGTGGACCGACTCGAAGCCATGCAGATGCTGGTGACCGCCGTGGACGGAGGAAGTCTCTCGGCGGCGGCGCGCGAACTGAAGATTCCCGTCAGCACGCTGACACGCAAGGTCGCCGATCTCGAAGAACTGCTCGGCACGCGGCTGCTGATCCGCACCACCCGCAAGCTCGCGCTGACCGACGCCGGCACCGCCTATGTCGCCGCCGCGCGCCGCATCCTCGAACTGGTGCGGGAACAGGAGCACGAAGCCACCGGCGAGTTCTCGACCGCCCGCGGTGAACTCGTCGTCACCGCGCCCGTGCAGCTGGGCCGCCTGCACGTCCTGCCGGTCATCAATCAGTTCCTCGCGCAGTATCCGGACATCACCGTGCGGCTGCTGCTCTCCGACCGCAACGTCGATCTGATCGACGCCCACGCCGATCTCGCGGTGCGCATCGGCGAATTGCCGGACAGCAACATGATCGCGACGCGCATCGGTTCATTGCGCCCGGTGGTGTGCGCGAGTCCGCGTTTTCTGGCCCGCATTGCGCCGCCCGCCGAACCCGACGAACTCGTGAAGCATGCGTGCGTCGTCTTCAACAGCCCTTATCTGTCGCCGTGGCGTTTCCGGCTGCCGTCGACGGACAAGGTCTACATGCTGGAGGTCAAGCCGCGGCTCGAAGTGACGTCGCCTGATGCGGCGGTCAGCGCCGCCGCCGATGACGCCGGCATCACCTTCGTCTTCGAGCACGACGCCGACGAAGCGCTGCGCAGCGGACAACTCGAAGTCCTCCTGCCGCAGTTCGAGATCGAACCCGTGCCGGTGCATCTGGTGCATGTGTCGAGAAACCTGATGGCGATCAAGCTGCGGCATTTCATCGACTTCGCCGCGCCGAAGCTGCGGGAGTCGCTGTCGCGCTTCGGCAAGCCGCAGCGGCGCTGAGTTTCAGCCTTCTTCTTCGGGATCGCCGAGCACGCGCTCATTGCGATTGTCGACGACGGCACGCGTCTTTTTGGTCGCGCCGGGACCGGCCGCGAAGCGCACGTCCCGATAGCCCAGCGAACACCCGCCCGATCCGCGCACTTCCAGCGCCTCGACCGGCTTGCCGCTCGCATGTTCGACCAGCGCGATAGGCGGCTTGCCGTTCGGCCGCAGCCATTTGTCGCCCCATTGCATCAGCGCGACGAGCACCGGATACAAGTCCTCGCCCTTTGAAGTCAGGCGGTAGCCGAAGGTATTCGCGCGTTCCGCAACCGGGAAGCGTTCGAGGATCTCCAGTTCGGTCAGGCGTTCGAGCCGGGCCGTCAATACATTGCGGGCGATGCCCAGCCCGCTCTGGAACTCGTCGAAGCGCCGGCTGCCCTGCGTGCACTCACGCACGATCAGCAGCGTCCACCACTCGCCGACCTCTTCGAGGGCGCGAGCGATCGAGCAATCCATTCCGTCGAAGCGTTTTCTATACATGATGCGCCCATGCTATCTCAAGTTTCATCACGCAACTTAACCATTCTACGGGGAACAGCTTCCCGGTTTCAGCCCGTACCGTGCGCCGGTTGCCTTGCCTATAGTTGCGTCACGAAACTTTGTGGACAACCAGCCAAGGATAGCCATGGAAAACCAGATTGATCCGGCCGAAGCGGGCGTGCCCGCTTCAGACGTCACAGCGAAACCGAAGCCGCCTTCGGTCAGATGGATCGGCAAGGGCGTGGCGGGCCTGGTGGTCGTCGCGGTGGCCGCGACGGCGTTTCAGCTGCACCGCTCCGGCGCGGCGCCGGTCGCGGTGGCGCCGCCGCCTTCGGTGACGATCAGCACGCCGTTGCAGCGCGACATAGAAGGGCGGCTCGGGTTCCTGGGGCAGTTCTCGGCGGTGAATCGCGTCGAACTGCGCGCGCAGGTGGGCGGGACGCTGACGCGCATCCTGTTCAAGGATGGCGATGTCGTGCATCAGGGCGACCTGCTGTTCGAGATCGATCCCGAGCCGTATCAGATCAAGCTCGCGGAGGCGTCCGCTGAACTCGGCGCCGCGAATGCGCGGCTGGCGCTGGCGACGCGTGAGCTGGCCCGCGCACAGGAACTGCAACGCGCGGAAGCGGGCACCGCGCAGAACGTCGATCAGAAAGTGGCCGAGCAACGCGCCGCGCAGGCCGCCGTGGACGGCGCCAATGCGCGGGTGCGCGATGCACGCTTCGACCTGGACCGCTGCCGGATCGTGGCGCCGTTCACGGGGCGCATGGGCACGCATCTCGTCTCGACGGGCAATCTGGTCTCCGGCAGCCGCGCCGGCAGCGGCCCGACGACGCTGCTCGCGACGCTCGTGTCGCTCGATCCGGTCTATCTGGACTTCGACATCAGCGAGACCGACTACGCGGCGTTCCAGCGCGCGCGCGGCAACCTGCAAGGACCGCTGTCCGACACCGTGAGCCTCTCGCCCACCGGCGACAGCGGCTTCACGCGCACCGGCAAGCTCGACTTCATCGACAACGCACTCGACCGCTCGAGCGGCACCATCCATGCACGCGCGACGATCCCGAATCGCGATCTCGCGCTGACCCCGGGCGGCTTTGCGCGGGTCCGGCTGGCGACGACCGCGCCGCAACCGGCCTTGCTCGTGCCCGATGCCGCGGTGCTCGACGACCAGACCGATCACATGGTGTACGTGGTCGGCGCAGACGACGTGGTGACGCCCAGAAAGGTGCAGGTCGGCGACTTGCGCGGCGGTTTGCGCGTGATCCGTTCGGGGCTGGCGCCGACCGACCGTGTCGTGATCGACGGCATTCCGTCCGTTCACCCCGGTTCGAAGATCAACCCGCGCACCGGGACCATCCAGTTCTCGGCCGAGCCGCATGCCGATGGAGCGAAATCATGAAACTGACGCACTTCTTCATCGAGCATCCGCGCTTTGCCGCGGTGCTCAACATATTCGTCGTGCTCGTTGGCCTCGCGACGATGTTCAAGCTGCCGGTCGCGCAGTATCCGAACATCGTGCCGACGACGATACAGATCACGACCTCGTATCCCGGCGCATCGGCGGATACGATCGCGCGCACAGTCGCCACGCCGCTGGAGCAGTCAATCAACGGCGTCGAGAACATGGACTACATCGCGAGCCAGTCGACCAGCAACGGCCAACTGACGATCACGGTGATCTTCAAGGTAGGCACGAATCCGGACACGGCGCTGCTGCTCACGCGCAGCCGCGTGGAGGACACGCTGTCGCGCCTGCCCGCCGATGTGCAATTGCAGGGCGTCCAGGTCAAGAAGACGATCCAGGCGCTGCTGCTCGGCGTCCACGTCTATTCGCCCGATGGTTCGCGCAGCCCGGAGTATCTGTCGAACTACATGCTCAAGGTGCGCGATCAGATTGCGCGGCTGCCGGGCGTGTCGGACTTCCAGTTGTTCGGCGAGCGGCAGTACGCGATGCGCATCTGGATCGATCCGGACAAGGCCGCTTCATACCGTATCAGCGCGGGTGAGATCCTTGCCGCGCTGCGTGCGCAGAATGCCGCGGTGTCGGCGGGCGTGCTGAACCAGCCGCCGGTGTCGAACCAGGGCACGGGTGCGTATCAGATCAACGTCGAGGCGCTGGGCCGCCTGAGCACGGCCGAGCAGTTCGGCGACGTGGTGGTGAAGTCGGATGCGCAGGGACGCGTCACACGGATGCGCGACATCGGCCGCGTGGAACTCGGCTCAGTGGACTACGGCTCGAAAGCCTATGCCGACCGCTATGCGTCCACGCCGTGGTTCGTGATCGCCACGCCCGATGCGAACGTCGTGCAAGTGGAACACGATGTCTGGGCGAAGATGGCCGAGCTGAAGAAGAGCTTTCCTCCCGGTGTCGACTACATCCGCATCTATGACCCGACGACCTTCGTGTCCCAGTCGATTCACGAAGTCGCGGTGACGATCGCCATTGCCATCCTGCTCGTGGTGGGCGTCGTGTATCTGTTCCTGCAGAACTGGCGCGCCACGCTCATTCCGGTGGTCGCCATTCCGGTGTCGCTCGTGGGCACCTTCACCGTGCTGTCGCTGTTCGGCGCGTCGATCAATAACCTGTCGCTGTTCGGACTGGTGCTGGCGGTGGGCATCGTGGTGGACGACGCCATCGTGGTGGTCGAGAACGTCGAGCGCAACATGGCGCTCGGCATGAGTCCGCGCGAGGCCGCGCACCAGACGATGAAGGAGGTGTCCACGGCGATCATCGCCATCGCGCTGACGCTGTGTGCGGTGTTCGGACCGACCGCGCTGATGTCCGGCATCTCGGGCCTGTTCTTCAAGCAGTTCGCGATCACCATCGCCGCGTCCACGGTCATCTCGTGTTTCGTCTCGCTGACGCTGAGCCCGGCGCTCTGTGCCGTGCTGCTCAAGCCGCACGAGATGGAGAAGACGCATGGCGGTTCCACGACGCTGGGCCGTCTGCATCATGCGGTGTTCGGCCGCTTCAACGCATCGTTCGAATGGCTCTCCTCGAAGTACGGAAAGATGACCAGCCGCGCCGTGCGCGCGACCACGGTGATGCTGGTCGTCTACGCGGGTCTGATCGCGGCAACCGGCTTGCAGATGTCGAGAATGCCGACGGGCTTCATTCCGGAGCAGGACATCGGCTATCAGGCGGTGATTGCCTTCCTGCCGCCGGGCGCGAGTCTCGAACGCACCGACAAGGTGATTCGCGAGATCAACGACATCGTGCTCGATACCCCCGGACTCAAGGGTGTCACGCACACCTCGCCGGTATCCGGTTTCGATGTGACGACCGGCACCATCGCGCCGAATGTGGGAACGCTGTTCTACGGTCTGCCTTCGCTGTATGGCAAGCACGTGCCGGGCGTCAATGCGGCCTCGATGCTGGTCGAACTGCGCAAGCGCGTGGCCGGCGTGAAGGACGCCGTGGTCGTGGTGGTGAACCCCCCGCCGGTGCAGGGGCTGGGCGCGGCGGGCGGCTTCAAGCTGATGCTGGAAGACCGTGGCGGCCTCGGTCCGCAAGCGCTCGCGGACGCGGCGCACGCGCTGGTGGCGGCGGCGAACAAGGACAAGACCTTCGGCGGCGTGTTCACGCTGTTCGATGCAGGCGCGCCGTCGGTCTATGCCGATGTCGACCGTCTCAAGGCACAGAAGATCGGCCTGACGCCGACGGACGTCTTCTCGACGATGGAGCTCTATCTCGGCTCGCAGTACGTGAATGACTTCAACTTCATGGGCCGCACGTACCAGGTGCGGGTGCAGAGCGACGAGGCGTTCCGCCGGACGCCGGAAGACATCGGCAGGCTCAAGGTGCGCAACGCCAGTGGCGACATGGTTCCGATCAGCAGCGTGGCGACCTTCCAGCGCGATACGCAGCCGTATCGCGTGCCGCGCTACAACATGTATCCGGCTGCGGAAATCATGGGGGCGGCGGGTCCGGGGCTGTCATCCGGCGATGCCATCGAACGCATGGAACAACTCGCCCAGCAGGTGCTGCCGAACGGCATCACGTATGAATGGACCGACCTGGCTCATCAACAGAAAGAACAGACCATGTCGCCGCTGGCGATCTTCGCTGCGTCTGCGCTGTTCGTGTTCCTCGTGCTGGCCGCGCAATACGAAAGCTGGAAGACGCCGCTGGCGATCGTGCTGATCGTGCCGATGTGTCTGCTCGCGGCCGCCATCGGTCTGAACATGCGCGGCATGCCGATCGACATCCTCGCGCAGATCGGTTTCGTGGTGCTGGTGGGGCTGGCGGCGAAGAACGCGATCCTGATCGTCGAGTTCGCGCGGCAGCGTCAGGAAGAAGACGGTCTTAATGCGGAAGACGCAGCTACACAGGCCGCACGCGTGCGCCTGAGGCCAATCCTGATGACGTCGTTCGCGTTCATCGCCGGGGTGGCGCCGCTCGCCATCGCTCACGGTGCGGGCGCGGAGATGCGGCAGTCGCTCGGGACCACGGTGTTCTTCGGCATGCTCGGCGTCACGCTCTTCGGTCTCGCCTTCACGCCCGCGTTCTATGCCTTCGTACGCAAGGTGGGCGTCCACGACGTGCGCGCGCTGCCGCGCAAACTCAGCAGTGGAGAAACGAAATGAACAGCTTCTGGTTGAGAACCTCCAAGGCGATTGCAGGCAGCCTGTTCGTCAGCGCGTTCCTGGCGGCCTGCGCGGTGGGCCCGGACTACGTCGCGCCGGATACGCACATGGAGCCGTTCCATAACGCGCAGCAAGTCGCCGAGCGGCAGACCACGCTGCCCGCGCCGAGCCTCGACAGCTGGTGGACCGGCTTCAAGGATCCCGAGCTCGTCACGGTGGTGCAGCGCGCGCTGGCCCAGAACCTGAGCATCCAGGCCGCGATGGCGCGCGTCGCGCAGTCGCGGGCGGCGGCTCAGGCGGCGGGGGCGCAGTTGCTGCCGACCGTCGATCTGAATGCGTCGTACACGGCGGAACATCAAAGCGTGCAGAGTCCGCTCGGCGCCATCGCCAGCGCGTTTCCGAACTACAGCCGCGATCAGAAGGAATACGTCGCGGGCGCAACGGCGAGCTGGGAGATCGATCTTGCCGGTGGTCTGCGGCGTGCCCATGCCGCCGCCACGGACGAAGAGCAGGCCGCCGAAGCCGCGCAACTCGGCACGCGGGTCACGGTTGCGGCGGATGCAGCCGACGCCTATCTGCAGATTCGCGGACTGCAAGCGGAACTGGCGGTGACGCAGGATCAGGTGGACACGGATGCACGCTTACTCGAACTGGTGAAGGCGCGCAAGCAGGCCGGCGCATCCGATGAGCGCGAAGTGGCGCAGGCGGAAGCGCTGCTGCGTCAGGCGCGTGCGCGCGTGCCGAGCCTGCGGATTTCGCTCGAAGCGCAGTTGAACCGGCTCGATGTGCTGCTGGGCGCGCAGCCCGGCACCTACACGGCGGAGCTCGTCACGCATGCCGGCGCGATTCCCGATGTCCCGGCGGTCAGCAGCAACGATGCGCCCGTCGACGTGTTGCGGCGCCGTCCCGACATCATCGCGGCCGAGCGGCACCTGGCGGCATCGAACGAGGGCATCGGCGTGGCGCTCGCCGAGTATTACCCGAAGATCTCGCTGGCCGGCGCGCTGGGTTTCGACAGCATCTCGGCCGGTCATTTTCTCAGCGCCAAGGCGTTTCAGCCGGTCGGCACGGGCGCGTTGCGCTGGCGTCTGTTCGACTTCGGAAAGGTGGATGCCGAAGTGAAGAGCGCGCGCGGTGCGTATGCGGAAGCGCTGGCGCAGTACCGGGAAGCGGCGCTCAAGGCGACTGAAGACGTCGAAAACGCGTTCATGACGCTTTCGCAAACCGGTGTTCGCGCGCAGGAGGTGCAACAGGAAGTCGATGCCCTGACGCGGGCCCGCGATCTCTCGGAGAAGGCGTATCGCGCGGGTTCGATCACGCTCACCGACGTGCTCGACGCCAACCGTCAATTGCTCGTCGCACGTGACGATCTCGATGCCACGCGGGCCGACGCGGCGCGCGCCGCCGTGCGGACGTTCCGGGCGCTGGGCGGCGGCTGGGAGGCGTCCGGAGACAAGGTGGCCGCGCACGACTGACTGCCCGCACTTCACCGCTTCACGGGGAACAGCTTCCCACTTCGGGGCGGTAGTGCGGGACGGTCGACTCTCCTATAGTTTCGTCACGCAACGCAATCAGGAGCCGCAACTTCAAGGCTCTGCTTCTTCAGGGAGACATCGAAATGGATCGTCGTCTACTTACTCTCGCGCTCGGCATGTTAGCGCTCGGCACCGACAGCTTCGTCTTCGCGGGCATCCTGCCTGAAATCGCCCGTTCGTTCGACGTGAGCATCGGCGCGGCGGGACAGCTCATCAGCATCTACGCGCTCAGCTATGCGCTGCTGGGTCCGACCATCGCCGCACTGGCCGCGAACGTCAGCCGCAAGCGTCTGCTGCTGGGCGGTATCGGGCTCTTCGTCGTGGCCAATCTCGGGACCATCGTGGCGCCGAACCTGGGGCTGGCGCTGGCGACGCGCGCGCTGGCCGGACTCGGCGCGGCAATGTTCTCGCCGACGGCCAGCGGCACCGCCGCGGCACTGGTGCCGCCGGAGCGGCGCGGCTATGCGCTGTCGATCATCGTGGCGGGCCTGACCACGGCGACGGCGCTCGGTTCGCCCATCGGCGCCGTCATCGGCGGCCTGGCGGGCTGGCACTGGACGATGGTGCTGGTCGCCGGGCTCGGCGCCGGCGCATTCGTGGGCATTCTCGCGTTCATGCCCGAAGTGCCGCTGCCGCCGGCCATCTCGCTGCGTCAACGACTGTCGCCGCTGACTGATGCGCGCGTCGGACTGACGCTCGCCACCACCGTACTCGCGCAGATCGGCACCTTCATCATCTTCAGTTACTTCGCGGTGGTGTTCGACCGTGCGACCGGCCATAGCCCGCTGGTGCTGGGCGGGTTGCTGGTGCTGTGGGGCCTGGCCGGAACGTTCTCGAACCTGCTGACGGGGCGTGTGCTGGACCGGATCGGCTCGCACAAGGTGGTGGTGATCAAGCTGACGATCGTCGCGCTGGTCATTTTCACGCTGCCGGTCACGAGCGCACATCTGTGGAGCGCGGCGCTGGCCGTGACGGTGTGGGGCGCCTGTGCGTGGGGCGTGCTGGTGCCGCAGCAGTTCCGCCTCGCGAGCCTCAACCCGCCGATGACCGCCGTGCTGGTCGGCCTCAACACGTCGGCGACGTATGTGGGCGTGTCCATCGCCGGCACGCTCGGCGCCGCGTTGATCCCGCTGACAGGGGGCCACAGCCTGGGCTATCTCGCCGCCGTTCCCGTGGTGATCGCGATCCTGGTTTCCGGGCTGGCGACGCGCCGCATCGCATCGTTCGCAAGTTCGAAGTGCGCGGCGGCGGCCTGAATCCGGCCACCGCTTTCCTGAAGGTTCTTTGCATTCAAGATTCAAAATTCACTTCTGAGGAAACAGTCATGTCCAAGGTAGATACGTTCCGCAGTCTGCACGGTCAGTCGACGCCCCTTCTTTTGCCGAACGCGTGGGACGCGGGCAGCGCGAGGCTCATCGAGGCTCAGGGGGCCTCGGCGATTGCGACGACAAGCGCGGGATTTGCATGGGCGCTCGGTTATCCCGACGGCCGCGTGCTGCCGTTCGATGAAGTCGTCGCCGCCGTCCGACGCATCGTGCGGGTTCTCACCGTGCCGTTGTCGGTGGACGTCGAACACGGCTATTCCGATGATCCGAAGACCGTCGCGGAGCAGGTGCTGCGGCTGGCGGAGCTGGGGATTGCGGGCATCAATATCGAAGACGGACCCGACCCGGCATCGCTGCTGGCCGCGAAGATCGAGGCGATCAAGGCGGCCGTGAAGAAGGCCGGCCTGGACCTGTTCGTCAATGCACGCAGCGACGTGTTTCTTGCGAGCCTCGTCGAACCGTCGAAGCAGCCGCAGGAGGCGATTGCACGCGGCGGGCTGTATGCATCGGCGGGCGCGGACGGTCTGTTCGTTCCGGCGCTGATGCGGCCGTCCCACATCGAGACGATCGTCGGGGACATCCGGCTGCCTTTGAATGTGATGGCGCTGCCGGGCCTGCCCGATGCCGCGACGCTCGGAAGACTCGGCGTACGGCGGCTCAGCGCGGGCAGCGGCATCGCGCAGGTGGTGCTCGGCAGGACCAAGGCCATGGCCGCGGACTTCCTCGCGCACGGCCGTTCCGAAGCGCTCGACGACGCACCGCTGCCTTACGGCGAAATTCAAGGATTGTTCAACTGATGGATCGGTATGGGCGGAAACACGCCCTTCGCGATGTTGCATTCAATAAACCACTCTGGAGATGGTCATGATGCTCGAAGGAAAACGCGCGCTGGTCACCGGCGCAAGCCGCGGTATCGGCGCATCGATAGCGAAGGCGCTGGCGGCAGCCGGCGCGGACGTTGCGATCACATATGAGAAGTCGGCGGAACAGGCCGCGCAGGTCGTGAAGGAAATCGAGGCGGAAGGCCGCCGTGGCGTCGCGATCCAGGCGAACAGCGCGGATGCGGCGGCGATCCACGCATCCGTGCAGAAGACGGTAGAGGCGCTGGGAGGGTTGGACATCCTGGTCAACAACGCCGGCATTCTGCGCATGGGCGATGTGAAGGACATCTCGCTCGAAGACATCGACGCCACGCTCAACGTGAACGTGCGCGCGCCGATTCTCGCTACGAAGGCCGCAATTCCGCACCTGAAGGCGGGTGGCCGTGTGATTTCGATCGGCAGTTACTTCGCGGACCGGGTTCCGGCTTCGTTGCTCGGCGTCTATTCCGCGTCCAAGTCCGCGCTCGTGGCTTTCACGCAGGGTCTCGCGAGAGAACTCGGCCCGCAGCGGATCACGGCGAACCTCGTGCAGCCCGGTTCCATCAATACGGACATGAACCCGGTGGAAGGTCCGTTCGGGCCGACGCTGAAAGCGCTGACGGCCACCGGCGACTACGGCACGGGCGAGGATATCGCGCAGGCTGTGGTGTTCCTGGCGAGCGCGAACGCCGGCTATATCACCGGCGCGACGCTCACCGTGGATGGCGGCGCAAACGCCTGAAGACGAGAGGGGTTTTTTGTATGCCGGTCCGCTGTCATCCTGCACGACGGCGGGGCCGGCTCATTGATGCACAAAGACCACTATGCGATAGCGCTTTCGTCTTCCCGCGCCGGTTTCATGTATGCACTCGCGCAGGCTTTCAATCTATCTGAAAGCTCGAAAATCGCATCCAGATTCTCGAGATGCACACGGTCCTCTTCCTTTTTGTCGTCGAATACGCCGATGACAAGCCTGCTTTCATTCTTGAACCGCAATCTGCAAATGGGTTTGCGATTGTTATCGTCGAAGAGAATCGCGCAATAGCTCGCCGCGCCGCGTATCGCCACCATCCCCGGCGATATGACAGGCCGCAGGATTGCCCGGATGATCTGGAATGCCTCGACCTCGATAGCAGTCGGCTCGGATGCATCACCGGCCGCCGTGTCGCTCCCTGCCTGTGGAGCCGATGGAAGCAACGCCGGTTCCGGCGTCATGGCGCCCTTCAGACGACCATTGATCTTGTCAGCCACCAACTGCTGAAAAGCGTGCTTCGTGATCTGCGTGAACTGATCCTTCACCGTGGTCCTGAAATGTTTGCCTGCCAGGAATTCCGCAGACACGAGCCGGACGAATTCCTCGGGAGGCTCAGCCATCCATTCGTTCAGGGTATTTTTGATCGCACGCGTATATTTGAGGTGGTTTGCCGTGGTCAGGATGTTTTCGAGGTCGAACGCAGCCTTGGCGAACTTCTTCAGCTCATCGACATCCTGATCGCGAAAGTCGACTATATTGAATTCGAAGAACGGCTTCTCGTCCATCTTGTTCGGCTGTTCAAGGTCAGTAAAGAACCGATAGACGAGACCATTCGTCAACACCCCGAATCGTGCTTCCGTGACGTGGAAATAGCGGAACAGCTGGCTTGCATGATTGATGTTCAGATCGCCGCCGGACTTCTTGCACTCGAACAGCATGATTGGCTTTCCGTCCTTCAGGATCGCATAGTCCACCTTCTCGCCTTTCTTCGTGCCGACATCGGCGATCAGTTCGGGCGTCACCTCGAGAGGATCAAAGACGTTGTATCCCAGCAGATGGATGAACGGCATCACCATGGCATTCTTGGTTGCCTCTTCGGTTTGCACCATATCTTTTGCTGTTGCGATGCGTGCCGCCAAAGTCCTCACTTCATCAATGAAATCCATTTTCTCTTCTTCTCCGTTTTTAGACGAATCGCTCCCGCGCGAGAGTCCCACGATCCGGCCTTTGTGAACGTAAAAGAATGTCAAGCTTTGCAGAGGCGCAACGAAGTTTCAGAAATAGAATTTATCTGATTGCGTTGCAGCTTGATTGTGGCGATGGGGATGGGCCGATGAATCTTGCTCCAGTGCATGGGGAGGAGTCGGTGCACTGCCTCCGCGAGTTGATCGCGCGGGCTCCCTCATTGTCGATGGCCGATAATGATCGCGTGCAATGAATCCGCGGCTGGAGCAATTTCCGCGGTGTTGCTCGTGCGTTAATTAGCGGAACGCGTTCCGCTTTTTATCGGAACGGGCCGCGGTGCCTCGCCCACGAAGGCTCCGGCTGTTGCAAAAAAATGCGGAACTGGTCGTTCCAAATAAGGCCATCAAGCCATGGACAGGCGGCTTCGGCAGCCTCGATTCAGGTCCCGCGAGACGCTGAAAGAGAACCACTGCCGCGCCGCCGTCCAGCCCGAACTGCTTACTTCTCGATCTGTTGATTCCAGCGCTGATCCCACTGCGCGCGGTTCGCGTTGATGGTGTCCCAGTCCACCACCGTCACCTTCTTCACGAGCGAGTTCAGGTCGCCGAGATTCTTCTCCATATCCGGCGTCATCTTCGCGTGCGAGTTCGTGGGGATCTGCTTGCCGGCTTCAGCGGCCTTGGTCTGCGCAGGCGCCGACAGCAGATACTGTGCGAGCTTCTGCGCAAGCGCCGGATCAGGATTGTTCTTCACGACGCACAGATCGACCAGCAGCAGCACGGCGCCTTCCTTGGGCGCGACGTAGGCAACCGGCAGGCCCTTGTCCTTCAGGTCGCCGATGGCGGTCGGCGTGAGCGGAAACAGACCGGCTTCACCCGTGGTGATCATCTCGGAGAGCTTCGCCGAGTTCGGAATGTATTCGACGACGTTCGGGCCGACCGTCGTCGCCCATTTGCTGAAACCCGGCTCGACGTTCTTTTCGCTTCCGCCGAGCAGACGGTTGATCGCGAGGAAACCATGCAGGCCGAACGTGCTGCTGGAGGCCGACTGGAACACGACCTTGCCCTTGTACTTCGGATCGGCGAAGTCCATCCACGAGGTCGGGGGCGCCCAGCCCTTTTCCTTGAACAGCTTGGTGTTGTAGCCAATGCCGGTCATGCCGAGCTGCACGCCCGCGCCCATGTCGTCCTTCAGGCGCGCGAACGGATAGAGTTCCTTGAGCACGGGCGCGTCATCGAGCTTCTGGCAGATGCCCATGCTGACGGCGCGCGCCATCACGCCGTCGTCGAGGAACGCGGCATGGATCTGCGGACTGTTGCGGTTCGCGAGCAGCTTCGCGAGCACGTCGGACGACGTGCCGGGCACCACCACGACCTTGACGTTGTTGGCCTTCTCGAAGTCGGGCAGCACCTGGCTGGTGTAGGCCTTCTCCATCGGTCCACCGTTCATGCCGATGTAGATCGTCTTGCTCTGCGACCAGGCTTGCGACGAGACACCGAGCGCGACGAGCGCGGCAACGGAGGCGAGTGTGCGGGGCAGGTTCATCGTGATTGTCCTTGTTATGGCGATTGCGTTTGAGGTTAGTGAGCAGCGGAGAGCGGCACCCGGCTGAAGCGTTGAATCGAGAACGCGTCGATCGGCGTGCGGGTCTCGCCTTGCGTGACGAGTTCGGCGAGCACTTCGCCGACGCCGGGCGCAAGCAGGAAGCCTCCGCCCGAAAAACCGAAAGCATGCAGCAGACGCGGCGTGGTGCGGCTCAGGCCGATGACCGGATTGCTGTCCGGCGTTTCGCCTTCCACGCCGCTCCAGGTACGGATCAACAGCGCATCGCGCAGCGCCGGCAGCAGCGCACAGGCATCGCGCATCACGGCGCGCGTCGTGGCGGTGGAGGGCTGCGCATACTCGCCGTCGCCATGACCACGGCCGCCGCCGATCACGCAATTGCCGCGTTCCACCTGCCGCGCATACACGCCGCCGCCCACCACGCCGAGACTGTGGCCGATGAAGCGCGGCAGCGGCTCGGTCACCCACATGTTCGGATAGATGGGCTTCATCGGCACGGTCTCGCCGAAGCTGCCCGCGATACGGTTGGCCCAGGCACCCGCGCTGTTGACGAGCCAGTCCGAGCTGATGCGTCGATCGCCCGCGCGCATCTGAAAACGCGTGCCGTCGAAGACGATATCGGCGAGCTCGGTCTGCTCGCGCACGTCGACACCGGCGCGACGTGCAGCATGTGCGAAACCCGGCGAGACGAGACGCGGATTGGCATGACCATCGCTCGGACAGAGCGATCCGCCGATCGCCGCCGGACCCAGCCATGGATAGCGCTTGCGAAACTCCGCGCCGCGCAGCACCTGCGATTCGACGCCATGCTCGCGCGCCATCGCGGACCATCGGTCGAGCACATCGAGATCGGCTTCGCGGCGTGCAAGCCGCAGATGACCGGACACCACCAGCTCGCCATCGATGCCGATCAGCTCGGGCAAGCGAGCATAGACGCTTCGCGCGCGCACCGCGAGCGGCATCTGCTCGGGACTGCGGCCTTGCGTGCGCACGCCGCCATAGTTCACGCCGCTCGCCTGCGCCCCGCAGAAGCGCCGTTCGATCAATGCGACCCGCAGGCCTTGCAATGCCAGCGCCAGCGCCGTCGATGACCCGACGAGGCCGCCGCCCGCGATGACGACATCGTAGTGACGCGCATCATTCATCGTGGGCTTCCTCGGGCTGGACCTGCACGCCGTCGTCGTAGAGCATCGGCGTGATGGGAATGGGTTTGATGGGCGCCTGGCTGCGCAGCCTGCCGACTTCGGACGGCTGCTTGCCGGTTTCGGCAGCGAGCAGCGCGATGGCCGCTTCACCGCACATGCGCCCCTGGCAGCGGCCCATGCCGATGCGCGTGAGTGCCTTCAGCCGGTTCACTTCGGTGGCGAGGCCGCTGCGTACGCACGCGCGCAGCGTGCCTGCGGTGACTTCCTCGCAGCGGCAGATCACGAGATCGTCGGGCCAGCTTTGCGCGGCATGATCGGGCGGCGCGAACGCCTGCTCGATGCCGACGCGAAACGCACCGATGCGCGCGAGTTGCTGTTCGAGCCGCGCGGCATCGGGCTGGCTGTGACGATGCGTCATGATGCCGAGGTCCTCGATCAGCGCGAGCGCCGCGCGCTGGCCCGCGAGTTCGGCGGCATCGGCTCCCGCGATGCCTGCGCCGTCGCCTGCGAGATACACGTTGCGCACCGAACTGCGGCCGGCCGCATCGCGTTCCGGAATCCAGCAGCGATTCAGCGCATCGAAACGGAAGCGGCAACCGGCGAGATCGGCGAGCTGGGTCTCCGGACGCAGACCGAAACCGATGCCGACTGCATCGCAGTCCAGCGCGCGCGCGTCACCGCGATGCGTGCGCCAGCGGATCGCACGCACGGCGTCTTCGCCTTCGATGGCATCGAGCGTCACGCCGCGTTCGATACGCACGCCGCGCGCCTGCAGCCATGCCACGTAATACAAGCCCTTCGCGAATGTCGCGGGCTGGCTGAGCATGCGCGGCGTGGCGGCGGCCTGGCGTGCGAGCGGACTGGTATCGAGCACGGCGGCGATCTGCGCGCCTGCTTTCACGTATTGATAGGCGACGAGATAAAGCAAAGGCCCCGTCCCCGCCAGCACGATGCGCGCGCCGATCGCGCAACCCTGCGACTTCAGCGCGACCTGCGCGCCGCCGAGCGTGTAGACGCCTGCAAGCGTCCAGCCGGGGAGCGGCATGACGCGATCGGTCGCGCCGCTCGCGATGATCAGATGCGTGAACGGCACGCTCGCTTCATGGCCCGCGTGAAGCGTATCGAGCCGGTTCGCTTCGCATGACCAGACCAGCGTGCCCGGTCGATAGTCGATCTCGGGCAAGAGCGCTTCCATCGTGCGGTGCACGGCATCGGCCTTGCCGGCCTCGAAACCATAGAGCGTGGATTTCGCGCGCGCGAAGCCCGCATCCGCCGGCGGCTGGCGATAGATCTGTCCGCCCCAGCGCGGATTTTCGTCGATGACCACCGGCCGCACGCTGGCGCCCACCAGCGTCTGCGCCGCGCGAATCCCCGCAGGGCCCGCGCCGACGATCACCACACGGCGCTCGTCGCTCATTGCGCATCCTCCGGGTTCGCTGTGGGCGATGTGTGCGATGCGCATTGTCCCTGCGTGACGATGCGCATGCCGGCCTCGATGCGTGTGGAGCACGCGCGCATGCGGGTGCCGTCCTCGCCGCGCACCCAGCAGTCCTGACACGCGCCGATCAGGCAGAAGCCTGCACGCGGTGCGTTGTTGAACTCGCTGTGGCGCAGATGGCGCTGCTGCAAGAGGATCGCGGTGAGGAGCGTGTCGCCCGCGAGGGCTTGCGTGGGCGTGCCGTCGAGGATGAAGGAAACGGGCGCGCGTCCGGTTTCCGCGAGTCGGACGAATTGCGGGGCGCAGCGGGACGTCGGGGTAGTCATGAGATGTCGTTCAGTGCTGGCCGATCAGAATGCGGTTGAGCCCATACACGCGATCGAGGATGAGCATGGCCCCGGCAGTGATGAAGATCACCAGCGCCGACACGGAAGCCATCATGGGATCGATCGATTCGGTCGCGTACATGTACATGCGCACCGGCAGCGTGATGGTCTGGGGCGACGTGACGAAGACGGACATGGTCAGCTCGTCGAAGCTGTTGATGAACGCGAGCAGCCAGCCGCCGGTGATGCCGGGCAGGATCATCGGCCAGGTGACGCGGCGGAAGGTGGTCCATGCGCCCGCGCCCAGCGACGCCGCCGCATGCTCGACGCTGCGGTCCATGCCGGTCACCGAAGCCAGCACGAGCCGCATGACGAACGGCGTGATGACGATCATGTGCGCGAGGATCAGCCACGCGAACGAACCGGTTGCGCCGATCATCGCGAAGAAACGCAGCATGGCGATGCCGAGCACGAGGCCGGGAATCACGAGCGGAGAAAGCAACAGCGCGTTCAGGAAATTTCTGCCTGGAAAGCGCGCGCGGCCAATTGCGAGTCCCGCCGGCAATGCGATGATCAGCGACAGCGTGGCCGACGCAAAAGCAAGCTTGACGCTATTGAAAAAAGCCGAAATGAAGTCCGGATAATCGAGGATCGCGCGGAACCAGCGCAGCGACAGCGCGTGCGTGGGCAACGTGAGCGTCTCTTCAGGCGTGAACGCAACCAGCACGACGACAGCGAGCGGCGCGAGCACGAAGAGAATGACGATGGTGTGGAACGCGAGGGCGATGGGACCGTTTTTACGCATGATGATTCGTCTCGCTCAGCCCATGCTGCGCGCATAGCGCCGCTCGAGCACACGGTAGTAAGTGAGCATCACGACCAGATTGGCGATCAGCAGCAGCACCGCGATGGTCGCGCCGAGCGGCCAGTTCATCGAACTGAGGAACTGGTCGTACACGGTGGTCGCGGCAACCTTGAGGCGTCGTCCGCCCAGCAGGCCCGGAATCGCGAACGCGCTTGCGGAGAGGCCGAATACCATCAGGCTGCCCGACAGGATCCCGGGCACCAGTTGCGGCAGCACGATGCGCCGCAGGGTCACGGCGGGCGAGGCCATCAGCGAAAGCGCGGCGTTCTCGGTTTGCGGATCGATCCGTTGCAGCGCGGTCCAGACCGGAATCACCATGAACGGCAGCATCACGTGCACGAGCGCGATGACGATGGCGAAGGTCGTGTAGAGCAGCTTGTACGGCCCCATGCCGAACACGCCGAGCAACTGGTTCACCAGACCGTTCACGTTGAGCAGCATGCTCCAGCCGAACGCGCGCACGACCACCGAAACGAGCAGCGGCGCGAGGATCACCAGCAGAAAAACGGAACGCCAGGGATCGCCCATGCGCGACAGGATGTAGGCCTCGGGCGTGCCGATCGCGATGCACAGCACCGTCACGAGCGCGGCGATGCCGAAGGTGCGCAGGAAAATCGTGTGGAAGTACGAGGAGCCGAGCACCTCGGCGTAGTTATGCAGATCGAATGCCGCTACCGGGCCGAGCGACGGATCGAAACGATAGAACGTCAGCGCGAGCGTCATGCCGAGCGGCACGATGACCAGTACGCAGAACAGCAGCAGGGCGGGCGCGCTCATCAGCCACAGGGGCAGATAGGCATGCCACGGCGCACGTCGCGTGGCGTGCGGGTCGGGCGTCGCGGCGGGGTTGGAGGAGCGCAGCGTGCTATCCACGGGCGGCCTCCTGCTGGATGAAGCGGATCGATTCCGTGTTCCAGTCGATGCCCACCTGTGCGCCTTCCTCGAGCGGGTCGTCGCCGTGGTTCTGGCAGCACACGAGCATTTCGCCGGCGCGGCTGTCGAGCCGGTAGAGCCACTGGCTGCCGAGGAAGAAGCGGCTCGTCACGCGGCCCGGCAGACGTCCGCTGCCCGCAGCGCCGAGCCGGAGTTTCTCCGGACGGATGCAGACCGTGACCGCGGCGCCGACGCCGATGCCACGCTCGCGTTCCGGTAATTGCGAGGTCGTGCCGGTTTCCGCGAGGTCGTGACCGAGGTCGATGCGGATGGCGTCGCCATCGCGCGCCACGATCTTTCCGTGCAGCATGTTCGCCTTGCCGATGAACTGCGACACGAAGCTCGTCTCGGGCCGCTCGTAGGCGCGATACGGCGAGTCCACCTGCGTGATGCGGCCCGCTTCCATGACCACCACGCGATCGCTGATGGACAGCGCCTCGGACTGGTCGTGCGTGACCATGATGGTCGTCGTGCCGATCTTGCGCTGGATGCCGCGCAGTTCGAATTGCATGTCCTCGCGCAGCTTGGCGTCGAGGTTCGACATGGGTTCGTCGAGCAGCAGCACCGGCGGCGCGATCACGATGGCGCGTGCGATCGCCACACGCTGACGCTGGCCGCCGGACAACTCGCGGGGAAAGCGGTGCGCGTAGGCATCGAGGCGCACGAGCGAGAGCGCTTCTTTCACGCGCTCACGGCGCTCGGCACGGTCGATCCCGCGCATCTCCAGGCCGAAGCTCACGTTCTGTTCGACGCTCATGTGCGGGAACAGCGCATAGCTCTGGAACACGATGCCGAGACCGCGCCGGTTTGGCCGCATATGGGTGATGTCGCGGCCATCGAGCATGATGCGTCCGCGCGTGGCCTCGATGAAGCCGGCGATCATTTGCAGCGTCGTGGTCTTGCCGCAGCCCGACGGTCCGAGCAGCGAAACGAATTCGCCTTTCTCGACCGACAGGTTGACGTCGGCGACGGCGTGCAGATCGCCGAACGACTTCGACAGATCCGTCAAGGTGAGAAACGACACGGCGAGCCCCTTCGGTGCGCCTGCGCGGCGACATCCGTTTGATTGCGATGGAGCGACTCTAGCCAGCCAAATTTCGCTCGGTCAATTTAAAATTCCACCCATTGATCGGAATCTACGTTTAGATTTCGATTGATGAAATTATCGATGCGGTGTTTCGAAAAAAATTTCGCTGAGCGGTATGTGGGTAATCCCGGAGCGCCGCTTCAGGATTGGGCGTCCACGTGTCTCAGGTCATCTGGAGCCACGGCGCAGTTATTCCGTTTAATGGAATCGGAGAGGCAAGAATGCAGGTACCGGACGAAGAAAACGGAACGCCCGGCGCGGGCATGCTGCAGCGTGCGTTCGCCGTGATCCGGGCGCTGGGCAACGATCAGGTGGAAGGAAGCCGCGTCACGGCGCTGGCGAAAGCAGTCGGCCTCACGCAGGCCACCGTGCACCGGATTCTCCATGCGCTCATTGCGGAAGGGGTGGTCGAGCAGGACGAGGGCAGCAAGCGCTATCGGCTGAGCGTCGATTTTTTCTCGCTCGCGGCGCAGGCAGGCAACCCGAGCCGCATGCGCGCGCTGTGCCGGCCCGCACTCTTGAGGTTGTGTTCAGGACTCGGCGAAACCATCTTCCTGCTGGTGAAGAGCAGCTTCGATGCGGTGTGCCTCGACATCTGCGAAGGTCCGTTCCCCATCCGTTCGTTCACGGGCGACGTGGGCGGACGCGTGGCACTGGGCGTCGGGCAGGGCAGCCTCGCGATACTCGCGTTCCAGCCCGAGGCGGAGCGTGAAGAGATCATTCGCTTCAACGTGCCGCGCTTGCACAGCTATGGCGTGTTCGACGAAGTCTATCTGCGCACCGAGATCGAGCGGGTGCGCGCTCAGGGCTACGCCGGCCGCAACAGCGGTCTGATCGACGGCATGGCGGGTGTCGCGGTGCCGATCCTCGACCGCGCGGGCCTGGCGATCGGCGCATTGAGCGTCGGCACCTTGTCCACGCGTCTTGGCGAGGACCGCCTGCCGATGGTGGTCGAACTGTTGCGACGCCAGGCCCAGGCGCTCGGCCAGCAGATCAATCCATTTGATGTCGCCGTGCGGCGCCCCGTACACGGCCTGACCCGCGCGATGGCGACGAAGCCGTTATCCGGATCGGGAGAGTGAACCCGGGGTCGTGCTCCTGGTCAGGCTGCGAACCATGAGGAGACAAGCGCATCGTTGGCTTGCATCCAGGTGCGCGCGGCTTCCAGCGGCGTTTTTTTCTGAACGTTCACCAGCCAGTCCATCTGCGTCACGCCGTCGATGCCGAGCCGGATGCGCGAGAGCACGCGCACCGTTCGCGCCGGCAGCATCTGCAGCCGCGCTTGCGGCGCCACCAGCGAGCCGCGATTCTCGCCGCCCAGCACGTGCAGCGGATCGTCGAGCGGCCGTAAGCGGCCACCGTTGTTGAGGTATTGTGGGGTCCACGCCGGGAAGATGAAGCGTTGGCGCTGAGCGAGCGCGGTGTCGTGAGTCGCCGCTGCAATCATCAGTGCGCGCCGGCCACGGTTCAGGGGCCCATGTGCGCCATGAAGCGGGTTCGGAGGGTTTTCGTGCTGATGTTCCATCTGACGCTTCTCCGCTCCGATGCGCAAGAACGCGCGTCCGACTTATGGTGAGCGCGGCAGAAACCTGATGCCCGACGCCGTCATGCAGGCTAGCGTGCTTCACGCCCCGGGCCGTGGGCTCAGTGCGTTCTCGCAATGCGTCAGGAAACAGCTATAAAGCATTCCGCTTTTCAATGAGACGTGGTGTTCCGGAAAAAAACGGAACGGGAGCGCGATAAAAAACGGGCAACTACGCGTGTCGATTCCATCGCCGCATGCGCCCGATTCATGCAGCCTCTTCGCGTCGACGCGCAGGCCTCACGGCCGCCAGCAGCACGATGCCGCTCAGCAGGAGCAGCGGCGCGAGGATGTAGATGGCGTCATCGAGACTGCCTGTTCTGCTGCGGACGATACCGATTGCCCACGGATTGACGATGCCGCTCGTGATCCCGATGCTGCTGACGAGCGCGATGCCGGCCGCCGAGTCGCGGGCCGCGAAGTGTGTCGACGGGACGGCCCAGAACACCGGCAATGCCGCGTAGATCGACACGCATGCAACGGTGAGCAAGCCGAGCATGACCACTAGGCTGTGCGGATGCAGGGTCAGCGCACCGAGTGCAGCGGCGCCGCCGGCCGTGCACAACAGGAAATGCCAGCGGCGTTCGCGGGTAGAGTCGGAATGCCGTGCAATGACGATCAGCCCGACGACGCCGATCGCATTCGGGATGACGGAGTACAGGCTGACGAGCGCGACGTCATCGACGCCAAAGTCACGAATCATCAGCGGCAGCCAGAAGTTGAGCGTGAGCGACGCGCACGTCAGCGTGAAGTAGACGAATGCGAACAGGTACACCATCGGATTCGCGGCGATGGCGCGTGTACTGCTCGCGCGCGTGGCAGACGCCGGCAAGGCAAGCATCGCGCTCAGACGCGTCTTTTCAGCTTCAGAGAGCCACTTTGCCTGAGCCGGCGAATCGGCCAGGCACGCTCGCGCGACGAGGCCGAGCGCCACCGCAGGCAAGCCTTCGAGCGCGAACATCCATTGCCAGCCGAAGAGGCCGAGCAGCCCGTTCATGTCGCGCATGATCCATCCGGAGAACAGTCCGCCAAGCATGCCGGCAGTCGCGACACCCGCGATGAAGACGGACATGATGCCGGCGCGTCGATGCGGGGGAAACCAGTAGGTCATGTACAGGATGATGCCTGGGAAGAAACCCGCCTCGAACACGCCGAGCATGAAACGCAGCGCGAAATAGGCCGACGGCGTGGAGGCCAGCATCGTGCCCATCGCCGTGATTCCGGAAAACAGCATGATGCGCGAGAACGTCTTGCGCGCGCCGAAGCGTGCAAGCAGCATGTTGCTCGGCACTTCGCAGATCACATAGCCGAGATAGAAGATGCCGGCGGCGAGTCCGTACATCGCGTCGGTGAAGCCGAGGTCGTGCTTCATCTGAAAGAAACAGCACGACAAAGCAGGCGAACAGCAACGGCACGATGCGCCAGGTGATCTTGCGATCGAGCAAACGGTCTTCGTCCAGCGGATGCGTTCCGGAAACAAGGTTCGTCAGCAAGGACCTGATCATGTTCGGAATCGGAGAGTCGGCCGCCGTCGAAGGGTAACGCGCGCGACGCTTCCTGGGTGGAACGCCATTTTCTGCTTTTTTACTGAATCGGCGGCTTGCGGACCGGCTTTACTTTTGCGAGGAAGCTAGTCTATAACCGGAACATCCTTGAAAAATAATCAACGATGAAAGTCACGCTCGACGAGCTTCAGACCTTTGCCGCCGTGGTCGATACCGGATCCATTACCGCCGCCGCAGAGCAGCTGGATCAAACCGTCTCCGGCGCGAGTCGTACCCTCGGCCGACTCGAAGAAAAGCTCCAGACCACGCTTCTGCGGCGAACCACGCGCCGGCTGGAACTGACGGACGAAGGCAAGAGTTTTCTTCAGAATGCACGTGAAATCATCGATGCGGTGGAGCGCGCCGAAGAGCAGATTGCCGCGCGTCGCGAGCGGCCGTCCGGATTGTTGCGCGTCGATGCCGCGACGCCGTTCATGCTGCACGTGATCGTGCCGCTGCTCGCCGACTACCGTGAACGCTATCCGCACGTCGAACTGGAACTGAACAGCAATGAAGGGGTGATCGACCTGCTGGAACGCCGCACCGACGTCGCGATCCGCATCGGCAGGCTGAAGGATTCGACGCTGCACAGCCGCCCGATCGGCAGCAGCCGGATTCGTGTGCTCGCGTCGCCCCGGTATCTGGAAGCGCACGGGCACCCGAAGCGCGTCGATGAACTCGTGGGGCATGCGTTGCTCGGCTTCACCCAGCCCGAGTCGCTCAATGTGTGGCCGCTTTCGGCGCGGGACAGCGAGCCGTATCGGATCACGCCTGCGATTGCGTCGTCGAGCGGCGAGACGCTGCGGCATCTCGCGCTGGAAGGTCAGGGCATCGTGTGCCTGTCGGACTTCATGACCCTGCGCGACCGGCGCGAAGGCAAGCTCGTGCAGATCCTTGCGCGGCACACGCAGGAAGTGCGGCAGCCCATCAACGCCGTCTACTACCGCAACACGGCGATCTCGGCACGGATCGCCTCGTTCGTCGATTATCTGGCCGATGCCGTCACAACAACGGAGTTCGCGCTGACAGGTCGGCGCTGAGGGTCGTATAGACGCCTCATCTGCTGCTCAGGAGCGTGTCGAAATCCCGGTCGAGCTTGTTCAGCGAGGTATCGATCCGCGCACGCTTCTCCTTGATCCATTGATCCTGTTGCGCAAGCTTTGCGTTCGCCTCGGTGAGCATGCGCGTCATCTCGGCCGGCTGCGGACCGCCCACGGTGCGCCGGTTATTGACGATGGCGACCGGATCGAGTGTCGAACGGAATTCCGCCTCGCTCATCGGCAGCACGCCATTGCCGTACCCTTGCGTGGTTTCCGCATAAATCCGCTGCGCCTGGTCATAAGGGAAGTCGCTGGGCTTGATGTCGTGCTCTCTCGCGTATTCCACGACCTCCGAAGCAAAGTGATGCCCCAGTCTGAACGGCAGCTTGTATTTGCGCATCAGCACGTCGGCGACTTCCTGCGACGCGGTCCAGTCGCTGTTCAGTTCTTCCAGCGCCCGGCCCTGATCGATCACCAGTGCATTGAGGATCGCATTCCACTTTCGCAAGACCGTGATCGCGCTGTTCACCATCTCCTTGTTGTCGCGGACTTCCTTCGCGTCGGGCATGCCCGGCGGCAGATTGTGAGCGCGCATGACCGGTCCCATGGCAAGCGTGATGGCAGTGGAGGCATCCGCGCGAGTCGAATTCAGCAAGCCCGGATTGCGCTTCTGCGGCATCGCGCTGGACACATAGGTGTTGTTGCCGCCTTCCTGCAGCAGGATCCACGGACGCGGCTGCGCATACTGCGTCATCACATCCTCGATGAAGCTGCCCGCATGAAGCGCGATGCTCGTGACGATCGCGCCCGCTTCGACAGGATGATCGACCGCGGCAATCTGATGGGCATCATAGGCGTTGTCGACGATGCCGGCGAACCCCAGATAGTCCGCCATGCGCGTGCGATCCAGCGGCCAGCTCGTGCCGTTCAGGACGGTGGTTCCCATCGGAGAGAGATCGATGCGTGCATAGGCTTCGCGAATGCGTTGCGCATCACGATCGAGCGCGGCTGCATAGCCCAGCAGATAGTGACCGTAGCTGTTCGGTTGCGCCGCGACGCCGTTGGTGTAGTTCGGCACGACGGTATGTTCGTGCTTCTGTGCGAGCGCCACGATAGTTTTGGAGGTCTGGTTCAGCTGATCGGCGAGGCGCAGCATGTCATCACGAAGGATCGCCGCGCGGTAGGTTGCGTGCATGTCCTGGCTCGAGCGTCCCGCGTGCAGGAGCGTGACATCCATGCCTGCTGCCTGGATCATCAGCGGCTCGAAGGTGATTACCGTGGACGGGCGCTTGCCGCCGGGTTGATCGCCGTCGTGAAGCACCTTGGCAAGGCCCGCCGCAATGCCGGGCGCCAGCGACTTGTCCAGCAACCCCTCTTGCGTATTGATGACCGCACTGGCCTTGTTGATCTCGCCGAGCCAGTAGAACTCGTCGCGGTTCGGCGTCTGTTGGGCCGCCGCCGGCAATGCATGACAAAGAAATGTGAAAGCGAGCGGTAAGACTTTTTTTCTTAACATGGTCTCGATTTTTCTGGTCGCTTCGGTGGGCACGACGGCTTCATCAAGTCGTCGCGGCGCGTCGGGCAAGACAGCGATTCTAATCGCGTATGCCCGCGCGGTGGCGAACCCGCTATTCGTCCTTCCTCCATCCCCCGCCCAGCGCCGTATAAAGCGTGACCATGTTCGACTGCTGCGCCGCGCGGTCCGTGATCATCTGCGTCTGCGCGGCATAAAGCGTGCGTTGCGCGGTCAACAGCGTCAGAAAACTGTCCAGCCCGCCGCGATAACGCGCATTCGCGATGTCGTAGTAGCGTTGCGCGGCATCGACGTATTGCGCATCCGCTGCCGTCTGATCGATGTAAGTCGAGCGCGCGGCCAACGCATTCGCCACTTCCTTGAAGGCCGTCTGAATCGTGCCTTCATAGGCCGCGATCTGAATGTTTTTCGCGATCTGCGCGGCATCGAGCGTCGCATGCAGACTGCCGGATTCGAAGACCGGCACCGTAATCGATGGCGCAAACGACCACGCGCCGCTCCCTGCCTTGAAGAGCGAAGACAGCGAAGCACTGGCCGTACCGCCGGCCGCTGTCAGCGATACGCTCGGGAAAAACGCCGCGCGCGCCGCGCCGACATAAGCGTTCGCGGCCTTCAACGTGTGTTCCGCTTCGACGATGTCGGGACGCTGCGTGAGCAGAAACGACGGCAAACCTTCCGGCACCGTCGCGAACAGCGGCGCTTCCGGCAGCAAGCGTGTGTCGGGAAAATCCGCAGGCAGCGGACAGCCGATCACTGCAAGCAGATTGTTGCGATCCTGCTCCACCGCACGCGTGTAGGACGCGACGCTTGCCATCGCGCTCGTGAGCGAAGTGCGCGCCGATTGCACGTCTTCCATCGAACCGCCGCCGAGTTGCGCGGCACGCAGTGTCGTTTCATACGTGTCGCGGTACGACTGCACCGTGCGTTCAGTGTTCGCCAGCAACGCGCGGTCGGCGAGCCATGTCAGATAGTCCGTTGCGGTGGTCGAGATGAGACTGAGCTGAGTGCTGCGCCGGGCGGCATCGGTGGAGAGGTATTGTTCGAGCGCCTGATCCTTCAAGCTTCGAATGCGCCCGAAGAAGTCGATCTCCCACGCGCTCGCGCCGAGTTCCAGGCTCGATGCATGGGTCGTCACGCCCGCTGCACGCGACGCGCTCTGCGCGCCCGTCACGGCGATCGAAGGCCCGAGTTCCGCACGGACGATGCGGTATTGCGCTTCATACTGCGCCACCTGCAAGGCAGCCTGGCGCAGATCGCGATTGTTGTTCAGCGCGAGGTCGATCAGCGTACGCAGTTGATCGTCCTGCACGAAGAGACGCCAGTCAGTGAGGATGTCCGTGGATGCCTGCGTGACATCGGATGCGCCGTAATGAGGGTAGGTTGACGGCACCGGCGCCTGAGGGCGCTCGTAATGCGGTTCGAGCGTGCATGCGCTCAAGAGGCACAGTGCAAGGGCCGCAACGCATGTGAAGAGCTTATTCATCGCGACCCATCCCTTTCACCAGCACGAAGAACACGGGCACGAAGACGATCGCCAGCAGCGTCGCCGCGATCACGCCGCCGAGCACGCCCGTGCCGAGGCTTTCGCGACTCGCCGCGCCCGCGCCGCTGGCGAGCGCCATCGGCAACACGCCGAAGCCGAAGGCCAGAGACGTCATCACGATAGGCCGCAAGCGAAGGTGCGCCGCTTCGATCGCCGCCTGCCGCAGGCCATGACCGCGCTCGAGCAGGGACTTCGCATACTCGACGATCAGAATCGCGTTCTTCGTCGCCAGACCGATGGTCGTGAGCAGCCCGACCTTGAAGTAGATGTCGTCGCTGAAGCCGCGCACATGTGCGGCGATCAACGCACCCACGATGCCGAGCGGCACCACGAGTATCACGGAGAACGGCACGGACCAGCTTTCGTAGAGACCTGCGAGGCACAGGAACACGACGATCAGGGACAGTGCGTAAAGATAAGTGGCCTGCGACCCCGCGAGTTGCTGCTGATAAGACTCGCCCGTCCATTCCATGCCGATACCCTGCGGCAACTTCGCCACGAGCGTTTCAACGGCTTTCATCGTGTCGCCGCTGCTGATGCCCTCGGGACTTTGCGCGGTCATTTCCATGGAGAGGCTGCGGTTGTAGCGCTCGACTTGCGGTGCACCCGTGGTCCAGTGTCCGGCTGCGAAGGCGGAGAAGGGCACCATCTGACCGTCGTAGCTCGTGGCGGTCGTCGTGCTTGAGGCCGATGCTGCATTCGCCGACGTCACGAACCACTTGCCGATATCCGCGGGCATCATCCGGTACTGTGGCAATGCCTGCACGTAGACCTTCTGAATACGGCCAGAATCCACATAGTTGTTCACGTAGGAAGACCCGAACGCGGTCTGCAGCGTGTCGTCGATGTTCTGCGCGCTCACGCCGAGCGCCGCCGCCTTCAGATAGTCGATGTCCACTTCGTATTGCGGTTCGTCGGCCATGCCGGCGGCCCGCATGCCTTCGATGTTCCGATCCTTCGATGCCATCGCGATCAACTTCTGCTTCGCCGCCGTCAATGCGGCGTGACCGAGGCCCACCATGTCCTTCAATTCGAAGTCCACGCCGCTATAGGTGCCGAGTCCATGCACGGCGGGCGGATTCATCGCGAAGACCTGTGCGGTGTGGTTGCCCGCGAAGTGGCGGTTGGCGGCCGCGATGATCTCCGCCGCCGTATGGCCCCGGCCCGTGCGCTGGCTCCAGTCCTTGAGGCGCACCATGGCCATAGCCATGTTCTGACCTTCGCCGGAGAAACTGAAGCCGTCCAGCATGATGATGTCCTCCACATCCGGGAGAGACGTGTAATACGACTCGACCTGCTTCTCCACGACGTTGGTCTGCACGCTCGAACTCCCTGCGGGCAGGGTGATGAGCGTCATCAGCGTGCCTTGGTCTTCATCCGGCAGGAACGACGACGGCAGGTTCCAGTACAGCAGCGCGGCGATGCCGCATATCAGTGCATAAGGCAGCATCGAACGCAGGGGCCGGGCCACGAGCTTCGTGACGGCACGTTCATAGCGGCGCGTCCCTTTCTCGAAGGTCCGCTCGAACCACGCGAAGAAGCCGCGCCGCTGATGCTCGGGATCGACCGGGCGCAGCAGCGTGGCGCACAGCGCAGGCGTGAGCGTCAACGCAAGCAGCACGGACAGCAGCATCGCCGAGGTGATCGTCAGCGAGAACTGCCGATAGATCTCGCCGGTGGATCCCGACATGAAGGCCATCGGAATGAACACGGCCGTCAGCACCGCCGTCACGCCGACCAGCGCGCCGCCGATCTCGCTCATCGCCTGCACGGTGGCCTCGAGCGGCGTTGAACCCGCGCTCAGCAGACGCTCGACGTTCTCCACGACGACGATCGCATCGTCCACCAGCAAGCCGATGGCGAGCACCAGCGCGAACAGCGAGAGCACGTTGATCGTGAAGCCCGCCACTGCCATCAGCGCGAAGGTGCCGAGCAGCGCGACGGGCACCACGATGGTCGGTATCAGCGTCGCGCGCAGATTGCCGAGGAACAGATACATCACGAGAAAGACCAGCACGACCGCCTCGATCAGCGTCTTCACCACTTCGGATATCGAGGCTGAAATGAAGGGCGTCGTATCGTGTGCGACGGTAACCTTCACGCCGCCCGGCATCTGCTTCTGCAACACGGCGAGTTCCGCCTTCACGGCCTTTGCAACGGTCAACGCATTTGCGCCGCTGGCGAGTTGAATGCCCATCGATGCGGCGGGCTTGCCGTTGAGGCGCGAAGTCATGCCGTATGAATCGCCGCCCACTTCGACGCGGCCCACGTCCTTCAGATACACCCGCGAGCCGTCACTGTTCACGCGCAGCAGCACCTTGCCGAACTCGTCGCTCGTCTTGAGGAAGCCCTTCGTGACGATGGTCGCGTTGATCGCCTGCGTATCGGTCTGCGGCGCGCCGCCGATCTGCCCGACTGACAACTGCGCGTTCTGATAACCAATGGCGGTCGTCACATCGCTCGGCATCAGTCCGACACTGCGCAGTTTCACAGGATCGAGCCAGACGCGCATCGCGTGCTGTGCATTGAACAGCATGACCTGGCCCACGCCGCTGATCTGCGTGAGCGGATCTTCCACGCGGGTCGCGAGCAGGTTGCCGAGATCGATCGCGTTCATGCGGCCATCGGTGGATGTGAGCGAGATCACCATCAGAATGTCCGCGGACGTCTTCGTGATCTGAATGCCTTCTTCCTGCACGACGGTCGGTAGCGAGGCATTCGCCTCCTGCACCTTGTTCTGCACCTGCATCGCGGCGACATCCGCATTTGTGCCGGACTTGAAGGTCAGCGTGATGGTGGCCGTGCCCGCCGAACTGCTCGACGAAGACATGTAGTCCAGGTTGTCGATGCCCACCATGTCCTGTTCGATGACCTGCGTGACGGTGGTGGCGAGCGTATCGGCGGATGCGCCGGGATAGGTCGCGCTGATGCGGATGGTCGGCGGCGCGATATTCGGATACTGCTCGACCGGCAGCGTGCGCAAGGACAATGCGCCGATCATCATCACGACGATGGCGATGACCCATGCCAGCACCGGCCGATGAATAAAGAAGCGGGAGAGCATGTCCGGTCACGCTCCCTTTGCAGCGGTTTCGACGGGCGTCACCTTCATGCCCGCGCTGATCGATTGCAGATTGTCCGTGACGATGCGGTCGCCCGCGCGCAAGCCACGCGTCACGATCCAGTCCGTTCCGTGCGCCTGTTCAGCTTCGACGTCGCGGCTCTCCACGACGTTCGCGGCATTCACGATCAGGACGGTTGCCGTGCCGCCCGAGCCGCGATTCACGAGCGTCTGGGGCACGAGCAGCGCGTCCTGTTCGCCTTCATCGAGGCGCGCCTGCACGAACATGCCGGGCATCAGTTCGTGTTCGGGATTGGGGATCAGCGCGCGCAACGTGATGGAGCCCGTGGTGGCGTCCACCGTAACATCGGCGAACAGCAGCTTGCCGGGATGCGCATAGGCGGCGCCATCTTCAGTCTGCACGTTCACCTGCGCCGCGCCGGCCTGCAAAGCGCCCGCTGCGAGCGCCTTGCGCAGACGCAGCGCTTCCGTGCTCGACCGCGTAACGTCGAGATAGAGCGCGTCCATCGACTGGATCGTGGCAAGCGCCGTGGTCTGGTCTGCCGTGACGAGCGCGCCAGCCGTGACCGCCGACTTGCCGATCTTGCCGCTGATCGGCGCGACGATGCGCGTGCGCGCGAGATTGACGCGCGCCGTTTCCAGCGTGCCGCGATCGGTGACGATATCGGCGCGGGCTTCGTCGGCGGCGGCGAGGTTGTTCTCGACGTCCTGTTCGCTTACGCCCTTGACCTTCAACAGGTCCTGATAGCGCCGTGCCGTGATGTCCGCTGCCTTTGAGGTCGCGATGGCTTTCTGCAAGGCGCCGCGCGCCGTGTCGTAGGCGGCCTGGTAGCTCGCGGGATCGAGTTGATAGAGCGGCTCGCCCGCCTTGACCGCCGCGCCTTCGGTGAACAGGCGGCGCTGCACGATGCCGTCCACTTGCGGGCGCACGTCGGCGACTTCGACGGACGACAGACGGCCCGACAGGTCATCGACGATATCGATACGTCGGACAGCCAGCGTCGTGACGCTGACGCGCGGCGCTGCGGATAGCGCGGGCATGGGTGCGGCGGCGGAAGCGGATGGGTCGTGGCAGGCGGACAGCGCGAGACAGGCGATTGAAGCGAGGGCGATGGAATCAAGAAGGCAAGTTCTGGGCATGAGATGCAATGACGGAGGCAACGCGCCGATTCATTGTTGATGGCGCGTATCGTTGCCGAAGGCCCAAAGATAGCCGCGAAGCCGCCAAACATCAATTAAGTTATTGATTCATATAGACATTCACATATTGTGTCTGGATTGACATGAAGCGCGTCCAGATTCTGGTGGACAATCACATGGTTTGCCTTTCCGCCCTGACCGGCCCTTTATCGACGTGACCGATATCCGCCTCTTGCTCGTCGAAGACGATCCCGACATCAGCGCATCGCTGGCGGACTTCCTGTGCGGCAAGGGTCTGAGCGTGCAGGTTGCGCAGAGCGCGGAAGCGGGGCATGAGATGCTCGCGCCCGGCGCTTTCGACCTGATCCTGCTCGACGTCATGCTGCCCGGCGAAGACGGTCTGAGTTTCTGCCGGCGCGTGCGCGCGTCGGGCGGCCCGCCCATCATCATGTTGACCGCGCTGTCCGAACCGACCGACAAGGTCGTGGGTCTCGAACTCGGCGCCGACGACTACGTGACGAAGCCGTTCGATCTGCGCGAGCTGCTCGCGCGCATTCGCGCGGTGTTGCGGCGCGGGCAAACGGCCTCGGGCGAATCCGCATCGGCCCGGCAGCCGGCTACGGAACTCGTGATGACGTTCTCCGGGTTCACGTTCTATCCGTACCGTCGGTTCCTGCGCTCGCCCAAGGGATTGCGCGTGCCGCTCACCGGCGCGGAAACGGATCTTCTGCTGGTCTTCTGCCAGCATGCGCGGGAGGTGCTGTCACGCGAAGCACTCATCGGCCTCACGCGCGGCAAGGACTTTCCGATCGCAGCGCGTTCCGTCGATCTGCTTGTCAGCCGTCTGCGCCGCAAGCTGCAAGGCGACGATCCGCTCGACGATCCCATCCGCACCATGCGCGCCGATGGCTACGCGTTCCAGCCCGAAGTGAAGACCGTCTGATGCCGCGTTTTTTCTCTACCACGCTCGGGCAGATTCTGGCCATCGTTGCGTGTTCGTCGGTGGCGACGTTCCTGCTCTTCATCGCGCTGCTGTTCTATCCGGGCGCGCCGCCGAATCCGCCGTGGCCCTGGCAGACCACCTATCGCATCAGCGCGCTGGTCGGCATTCTGAAGGCGACGCCCGCTGCGGAGCAGGACCGGGTGCTGGCCGCGTCGGGAATGCCCGCCACATGGACCGATGCGCCCGTGCCCTGCGGCAAGATCACGCTGGATACACACGATCTGGAAGCCGCGCTGAAATCCGAACTGCACGATGCAGAAAAACTCACGGTGCGCGCGTGCGATGCCGGCCATCCGGAACGCGACGTGCAAGTGCTGATTCCACTCGGCACGCGGACGCTCGAACTCCATACCGACCGCAGCGAGCGCGAACCAGAGCGCTTCACCATTCCGTTTTTTGGCGCGCTGGCATTTCTCTGCGTGGGCGTCGCGGCGTTGTCGGCATGGGCGGTGTCGCGCGTGATCCGGCCATTGCGGCGTTTGTCGAGACAGGCCGATGCGTTCGGCCGCGATATCGCGCTTGCGCCGATCGAAGAAGAAGGGCCGCTGGAAATACGCCGCGCAGCGCATGCGTTCAATGCCATGCAGGAGCGCATCACGCGCCACATGCAGAGCCGCACGCGGATGCTGGCCGCCATCAGCCACGATTTGCGCACGCCGCTCACGCGCATGCGTCTGCAAGTGGACCGCGAGGACAAGGACATCGACCGCGCGAAGCTGCAACGCGACATCACGCTGATGCAGACCATGGTCAGTTCCGCGCTCGCCTTCCTGACCACCGACACGAGCGCAGAGAAAATGGAGTGGCTGGATCTGGGCGCGCTGCTGGAAACCTTGTGCGACGAATATGCCGAGTCCGGCGCTGTCATCCGCTACGAAAATCCGGAACGCATTCCGTTTTTTTGTCGACCGGATGCGTTCCAGCGCGTGCTGACGAATCTCATCGAGAACGCCATTCACTTCGGCACGCTGGTCGTTGTGGTGGCAAGCGTGCGGGGCGGCGAGGTCGTCATCGACGTGTCGGACGACGGGCCGGGCATTCCGCCCGAGCGTCTGGGCGATGTCATCGAGCCGTTCGTGCGTCTGGATCCGGCGCGTGCGAAGCGGCCCGGCAGCGTGGGGCTGGGCTTGTCGATCGTCGATGAAATCGTGCGCGCGCATGGCGGCACGCTGACTCTCAGCAATCGTGCGCCGACGGGATTGCTGGCGCGGGTCTGCCTGCCCGTGACCGAGGCAGGCGGCCGGGATTAGGGCGTGTGCTGCACGCCTTCATGTTCGCTTTCGCAAGCACAGGCATAGCCCGGCTTGCCCCAGTTGAACATGCGTGACGTCTTGCCGATGCCCGGGTTGAACGAGTTGGTCGGGTCGAGCTGTTCGTAGAACTCGCGCAACGAAGCCTTCGCCTCGTACAGATGCCCGACGTTGTGCTCGGCCGGATACTCGGCGCCGCGCGCGGCGAGCAGCGCAAGAATGGCGTCCTTGATGCGGTCGCAGTCCACGCCTTTTTTCACCAGATACTCCTGATGCAGCACGTGGCAGAAGAAGTGGCCGCAGTACATCGTGAACTCGATGTCCTTCGTGATCTCGGGCGGCAAGCGCTCGAACCAGTCGGTGGTGTTGCGGGGCAGGGCGATGTCGAGCGCCACGATGTCTTCCACCGTGCGCGGATGCACCGCGCGATAACGGACCATCGCGCCGCCGATCGCGAAGCGGTTGAGAAACGCCGCCTTGCCTTCATCGTCGGTGCATTCGAAGTAGTCGCCTTGCTGCGTCGGAAAGCGCGCTTGCAGATAGGCGCGCGCTTCCTGCACGCCGTCGTTGCCCATCTTCAGCAGCAAATGATGCTCGAAGCGGTCGCGGTACTCGATCAACCTGCGTGGCAGATGTTCGGGCAAAAGCTGGCTCGCGGCCTGCAACAGCCGGTCGCTGATCGCGCCGCCGAGGCCGGCTTTTTCGGTGAAGCCGTCAAAGCGGCTCTTTGCCGCGAACGCATGCGGCACCTTGTCCGTACCGAACTTGCGGATATACAGGAACATGTCCTTGCCATAGCGGCGGGCGATATCGAATGCGCCCCGATGCATGTATTCACCCGCGATCGGCAGGCTGTCGAAATCCGCAAGGATGTCGCGGCGGATCGCCTCGAGTTCCGCCGGATCGTTGCTGCCGATATAGAACACCTGCGTGCGTTCGTCCGCCGGGAAGGTATCGAGCCGCAGCGCGAACACGGCCAGATGTCCCGCCGAGCCGGACGCTTCGTAAAGTCTGCGCGGGTCTGCGTTGTAGCGCGCGGGCGTGGCGGCCGTGATGTCGCGCACATGCGTGCTGTATTCATGATCCGATGCCAGCAGGCCAGCGGCAGCCGGAATATCGTCGGGCAACTCGCCTGCATCGAGACGCGCGAGGATGGCTTCGGCCGAATCGCCCAGGTCGATGTCCAGATGATTGACGAGCTTCAGTTCGCCGTCCGCCGTGATGCGCGCATGGATGGACAACTGCGTGAACGCGGGACCGCGACGGATCAGCGAGCCGCCCGAGTTATTGCAGATGCCGCCTGTCACCGAAGCGCCGATGCAACTCGAGCCGATCACCGAATGCGGCTCGCGCCTGAGCGGCTGCAAGCGCTTTTCCAGTTGATCCAGTGTCACGCCGGGCTGGCAGATGACCTGCTCGCCATTGCGGATCAAGTCGAGCCGGCGCAGACGCATGCCGTTGATGATGACGACCGGGCGGTCATAGCCAACGTCTGCCGGCGTCGATCCGCCCGTCAGCCCGGTATTGGCCGCCTGGCAGATGACGATGACGTTGGCCCGGTGACAGGCCTGCAACGCCCGCCACATTTCGACCAGCGTACCGGGCTGCACAGCGGCCAGCACCGCGCCGCCGCCGTAGCGATAGCCCTGCCGGAAGCGGCGCGTTTCTGTCGCGCCGGTAAAGACGAACTTGCTGCCGACGATGTCGCCGAGCGACTGGATAAGTGCTTGCATGTTGAACGATTCGTTTGGGGCGCGGGGTCAGGCCGCGCTGTCGTCGCCGTGCTGGCTCGCACGGATGTACGAGTCCTCGGTGCTGCGAATATGCGTGCGCAGCTCCGCGCATGCCTTGCGCACGTTGCCCGCGCCAATCAGCTGCATGATCTCCGAATGCGTGTCGTGGCATGAATCCACACGCTTGTCATCGGCGGCGAGCCGCGCGCGCAGCGCCTGGATCTTGTCGGCGACCAGTTGATACGCGGCTTGCAGATACGCATTGCCACAGCGTTCCAGGATCGCGCCATGAAAGCTCGCGTCCTGCAGGCGATGGCGCATGTCGTCGTCGATATCGCCGTCAAGACCTGACTTCAGCGCCGCCGTCAGGCTCTGCGCGAGTCCTTCGTGATCGCCGCGCATCGCGAGTTCGAGCGCCGACAGTTCGATGATCTCGCGAAACCGGCAGATCTCGCGCACCTGATCTTCGGTCGGCTTGAAGACCAGCGTGCCGGATTGCGGCAGCACATCGACGAGACCTTCCAGCTTGAGTTGCAGCAGGGCTTCGCGCACGGGCGTCTTGCTGAAGCCGAACTGGAGCGCCAGCGCGCTTTCGGAAAGCTGGCTGCCGAACGGAAGCTCACCTTCAACGATGGCATTGCGGATCAGGTCTTTCGCGATGGCCGTCAGCGACTTGGGACGCTCGGCCAGCTTTTCACTCTTCATGTTCATGGGGGCATCGACGATTGCTCGTATGAGCGGAACGGCGCGTTCGTACTGCATGCACCGATTGTCTGTGTGGATATTAGCACGCGCCGCTTGCACGTCTCGAAATTGATATCTAAGATATCAGTTCTCGATTGCGGCGGCCTCGAAAGCCGACCACCCGACGAAGAAAAAACCGGAACGGAGGAGACTCAATGATGCGAAACAGTCGCAGGCTCGGACTCGCCCTGGCGAGCGCGTTGATCATGTCGAACGGCGCGGCATTCGCGGCGTCATCGAATGCTATGCCGCATGTCGAAGTCGTAGCGGAGTGGAACCGCCTGCCCTACGACCTTGGCGACGCCCAGGCCGAGCAGGCTTACGAAAGCAATCAGACGTACAAGAAAGTGCTGTTGCAGGGCGTGAAGGTCGATTCGCACGGCACGATGTATGTCAGCACTGCGCGCTGGGGTGGACCGGACGTGCCCGCCACGCTGTCCAAACTGGTGCGCAAGAACGGTCAATGGGAGTTGCAACCGTTCCCGAGCGTGGCCATGAACAAGGTGGGCGACCGTCAGGCCTTGCAGTCCGTGCTCGGCTTCGAGATCGATCGCAATGACGTGATGTGGATTCTCGATCAGGGACACATTGCGGGGCAGCCGTCGGCGGCGGGGGCGGAGAAGCTGATTTTGTGGGACCTGAAGACCAATCGCGAGATCCAACGCTACGAATTCAGCGACGCCGATTCCGATAAAAAATGCTCCTTCCTCAACGATGTCGTCGTCGATAACGACCGCGGCGTGGCCTATATCACGGACTCGGGCATCTTCTGCGATCACCTGCACGGTGGGCTCATCGTGTATGACCAGAAGAGCAATCGCGCGCGCCGCGTTCTCGACCAGACCGTCTTCACAACCGACGAAGCCGGCTTTAATTTCCGCATCGACAACGAGCCCGTGCTCAGCAAGACGCCGATGCGCACCGGCGCGGACGGCATCGCGCTGTCGGGCGACAAGCGCACGCTGTACTGGACCAATCTCTCGGGCCACACGCTCTATTCGCTGGATACCGCGCTGCTGCGCAACTTCGGGACAAGCGAAGCGGCGCTGCGCACGGCCGTGAAACGCGTCGCGACCTTGCCGTCCAATACCGACGGCATGATCGCCGATCGCAGCGGCAATCTCTATATGACCGCGCTCGAAATGAACGGCATCAACTTCCGCGATGCGAAGACGGGCGCGATCTCGACCTATGTGGTCCATCCGGAGATGGTGTGGCCTGACACGCTGAGCTGGAGTCCGGACGGATCGCTGTATGCGGTATCCGGCCACTTGAACAAGTGGGTCGACAACCAGATGGACTTCGATCATCCCGCCGTGCCGAACTTCCGCATCTGGAAGATCGAGGCTCACGGCAAGAGCTATACGTCGAAGTAGTTTCGATGCAATGCAGCCCATCGGCCTGCATCGTTGTTTGAATGATTAGTGATACTACCAACGAAAGGAGCAGTGAATGGAACTGGCAACGTTGATCAAGGGTTTCGAGAATGTCGCGACGGCGAGCGTGGCCGACGCTGTGGATCAGATTGCCGGCGTGCGCGGTTACATGGACGAGTCGATCAAGCCGCGTATCAACGACAAGAAGATCGTCGGGCCGGCGGTGACGATTCTCGAAGCGCCGACGCATGAAAAAGTGCCGCCGCAACACGCGCTCGACGCCATCGACGAATCGCCGGCCGGCAGCGTGATCGTGATCGGCATCTTCGGCGAGACCAACGTGGCCGTGTGGGGCGGGCTGATGACGGCGGGCGCGGTGGCGAACGAGCACGCCGGTGCGATCCTCGACGGCGGCGTGCGCGATCTGACCGAGATCCGCCGCGACTACGACTTCCCGATCTATTCGCGCTCCGTGTCGCCGGGCACGACTGTGGGCCGCTTCACGACGCTCGCAGCGAACGTGCCGGTGGAATGCGGCGGCGTGAAAGTGCATCCGGGCGACATCATCGTCGCGGATATCGACGGCGTCATCGTCGTGCCGCGCGAACATGCCGAGGCCGTGCTGAAACTGTCGCAGGAAATCGACGAGCGCGAACTGGAACAGGCGCGTCTCATCATCGGCGAAAAATCCTTGCGCAAGGGGCTCGCGAAGTATGGCCGCATCTGAGATGGCAGCGGAGATCGTCGCCATCGGCGAGCCGATGATCGAGTTCAACCAGACCGCGGCCAATGCGCGCGACTACCTGCAGGGCTTCGGCGGCGATACGTCGAACTTCTGCGTTGCGGTCGCTCGGCAAGGCGGACGCGTGGGTTATGTCACGCGGCTCGGCGACGATGCGTTCGGCCGCAGCTTCCTCGACCTCTGGCAGCGCGAGGGCGTGGATACGAGCGGCGTCGCAACGGATCATGAAGCGCATACCGCCGTGTACTTCGTCACGCATGACGAACGCGGCCATGCGTTCAGCTATTTGCGGCGAGGGTCGGCGGCGAGCCGTCTGTCGCCCGCCAATCTGCCGCTCGACGCGATTGGCCGCGCGCGTTACCTGCATGTGTCGGGCATCAGCCAGGCCATCAGCGAAAGCGCCTGCGATGCCGTGCTCGCGGCGGTGGAGCTTGCGAAGCGTTCGGGCGTGGCGGTGACCTTCGATCCGAACGTGCGCCTCAAACTGTGGCCGCTCACGCGGGCACGCGCGATCATCGATGCCACCGCGCGTCATGCCGACTATATGCTGCCGAGTTTCGAGGATGCGCAGACGCTGACCGGCCTCGACGACCCGGAAGCAATCGTCCAGCACTATCTGGCGCTGGGTCCGCACACGGTGTGTCTGAAGCTGGGCGGCGACGGCGTGCTGGTCGCACAAGGCGCGTCGCGCGTGCGCATTGCGGGCCACAAGGTCGATGTCGTCGATGCCACCGGCGCGGGCGACTGCTTCGACGGCGCCTTCGTTACGCGACTCGCGGCAGGCGATTCGGCCGAAGCGGCCGCGCGTTACGCGAACGCCGCAGCGGCACTCTCGACGCAAGGTTATGGCGCGGTTGCCCCGATACCGCGCCCCGCCGACGTGCGAGCCATGCTGGCCGCGCACTGAAGTCGTCCAGACGGCCGCGGCAGCGCGCAGCGGCCGTTTCATCGCTCATCAAACCATTATTGAACAAGGCAGGCGAGGAGACAGGTCATGCATGACCATCACGACGATCGTGCGCTCGAACAGCGCACCATGAGAAAGGTGACGCGACGGCTCTTGCCGTTTCTGATCCTTCTGTACTTCTTTGCATTCCTGGATCGCGTCAATGTCGGTTTCGCCGCGTTGACGATGAACCAGGACATCGGCCTCTCTTCGTATGCCTATGGCTGGGCGGCGGGTATCTTCTTCATTGGCTATTTCATCTTCGAGGTGCCGAGCAACCTGGCGCTTGCGAAGACCGGCGCGCGCATCTGGCTCGCGCGCATTCTCATCAGTTGGGGCTTGATCTCCGCGTGCGGCGCGTTCGTGCAAGGTCCGACGAGCTTCATGATCCTGCGCTTCGTGCTCGGCGCGGCCGAAGCAGGCTTCTTCCCCGGCGTGATCCTGTATCTCACGTTCTGGTTTCCCGCGCGTTACCGCGCGCAGGTCGTCGGACTGTTCATGCTGGCGAATCCGGTGTCGACCGCGCTCGGCTCGCTCGTGTCGAGCTTTATCCTGCACATGGACGGGCTGCTCGGCATCGCCGGGTGGCAGTGGCTGTTCGTGATCGAAGGCCTGCCTTCGGTGCTGCTCGGCTTCGTGACGCTGCGCTATCTCGTGGATTCGCCGCGTGACGCAAAGTGGCTCGCCGCCGACGAACGCGACTGGCTCCATGCACGCATCAGCGGCGAAGCGGCCGAACGCGAGCGCCATCACAAGGCGGGCGTGCTGCAAACGCTCGCGAACCCGCGCGTGCTGTTGCTGGGCGCGATCTACTTTTTGATCGTCACGGCGAACAACGGTCTGGTGCTGTGGCAACCGCAGATCATGAAGATGCTCGGTGTCGCGGATGAATGGATCGGCACCGTGAACGCGGTGCCCTTCGTCATCGGCGCCTTGACGATGGTCGTGTGGTCGCGCGCCGCCGACCGGCGCGGCAAGTACCGGCTGGACCTGGCATGCGCGTGCGTCGTCGCGGCGGCGGGGCTGGCGTTTGCCGCCACCTCGTCCTCGCTGCCGATGATCCTCGTCGGCCTGACCATTGCCGCAATCGGCGGATACGGCGCGCTGCCTTCGTTCTGGGCGCTGCCGACCACTTTCCTCGGCGGCACGGCAGCGGCGGCCGGCATCGCGATGGCGAACTCCATCGGCAATCTGGGCGGCTTCGCAGGTCCCTATCTGCTGGGCTACGTGCGCTCCACCACGTCCGGCTATGCGGCGGGCCTCGGCATCCTGGCGGGCGCGGCCTTGCTCGCAGCCATCGCGAGCGTGCTGTCGGGCGGCTCCGGACAACGCGGCGAGCCTTCGCCCCGCGCGACGAACGGCGTCCAGGGCCGGCGCGCCAACTAACCACGAGAACACGACATGCACCATAACGTCATGACCCGACGCCAGTCCGTGCCGCGCCGTCGCTGGTGGATCGGCATCTTCGTCGGCATCGGCATCCTGGTCAATTACATCGACCGCGTGACACTCTCGGTCGCCGCGCCGCAACTGAGCGAAGCCTTCAACCTCACCCCCGGCGACATCGGCATCCTGTTCAGCGCGTTTTCGTGGGCCTATGCGCTGCTGCAGATCCCGGCCGGCGTCGTGCTCGACCGCTATGGCGTCACGCGCGTGGGCCGCTGGGGTGCGTTCCTGTGGGCGGTGTCGTCGGTCATCACGGCGCTCGCGAGCGGCTTCGGCGGGCTCGTCGCCGCGCGCTTCCTGCTCGGCGTCGCCGAGGCGCCCGGGCTCGCCGCGAGTTCGAAGGCCACCGGCTACTGGTTTCCACGCGCCGAGCGCGCGCTCGCCACTTCCATCTTCGATGCCTCCGCGAAGTTCGCCAACGTGATCGGCGTGCCGCTGATTGCGTTCGTCGTGGTGACGTTCGGCTGGCGCTGGGGCTTCTGGATGTCGGCGGCGCTGAGCCTCGTGTACTTCGCGGGCTTCTGCATCGTCTATCGCGATCCGTCGCAGGATGCACGGCTCTCGCGCGACGAACTCGCCTACATCCAGCAAGGCGGCGCGACGCCGGAAGGACCGTCGGCCACCGGCACCGCCGGCATGCTCGGCTATCTGCTGACCAACAAGAAGGTCTGGGGCCTGACGATCGGTTATTCCGCCTACGACTACGCCTTCTATCTGTTCCTGACCTGGCTGCCGAGCTATCTCGTCACGACGATGCACATGAGCGTGTTGCACTCGGCCGGCTACGCGATGATTCCCTGGGCCTGGGCCACCTTCACCGACGTGTTCATCGGCGGCTGGATCGTCGATCACATGATCGCCAAAGGCCACGACGAAAGCGGCGTGCGCAAGGCCGTGCTCGTGTTCGGCATGATCTGCGCGCTGGCGATTCTCGGCGTGATCGGCACGACCGATCCGCGCTGGGCCATCGCGTGGATCTCGGTGTCGCTCGGCGGGCTGGCAATTGCCGGCGCGGTGTCGTGGTCCATTCCATCGCTCATTGCGCCGCAAGGCGGCGTCGGCACCGTCTCGGGGATCATGAACTGCGTCGGCAATGTCATGGGCGCCGTGGCGCCCGCGCTGACCGGCTTCATCGTCAGCGCGACGCATTCGTTCGAGAACGCGTTCTGGGTTGCGGGCGTCGTGATCTTCGCGGGCATTCTGTCGATCGTCTTCGTCCTCGGCAAGATCGAACCCATTCCAGGTCCGAGCGAGGAACGGCGGCGCACGGCTGACGCCGCAAGGTCGACATAAGCGGAGAGGCAGGGAATACCCTAGCCTTGACCATCCGCAAGGGCACACTGGATAATTGTCCATATCGTGATTTGCGCGTCCGCATGGTGGACAAATCGGCATGCAGATCACCTTTATCGGACTTCAAAACGAGATATCCATGCCCACGATCGTCGAAACCAATCCGATGACGCCTTACCAGTTGCCTTTTCCGAAGGAAGCGCAGAAGGAAGTCGTCGTCCCGTTCGCCATTCCCACCGATGAACGCGTGTGGGTGCCGCAGGCCGAAAACGTGTCGTTCCGTCCGCTGTGCCTGAATGCATCGCAAGGTTACTGGATGAATTTGTTGCGCGTGCGCAAGTCGGGCGTGCTGAGCCGTCATCGCCATCCGCAGGGCGTGCACGGCATGGTGCTGAAGGGGCGCTGGAAATATCTGGAACACGAATGGACCGCCACGGAAGGCAGCTATGTCTACGAGCCGCCGGGCGAGACGCATACGCTGTATGTGCCTGAAGACGTCGAAGAGATGATCACGTACTTCCAGGTCAACGGCGTGATGTTCTATTGCGATCCGTACGGCAACTACACCGGCTACGAAGACGTCTTCACGAAGATCGACATGTGCCGCAAGCACTACGCGCAAGTCGGTCTGGGCGAAGACTACGTCGACCAGTTCATCCGATGAGAACGCATCCGGCCCGGGCCGCATCGACAGCATTCGCGCGCTACGACTTCACGGAACGCGTGGCTGTCGTGACGGGCGCGACCGGCGGCATCGGCCGCGCGGTCTGCGAGTCGCTGGCGGCGCAGGGCGCCACCGTCGTCAACTGGGATCTCGCGCCCGGCCCCGACGACGCCACGCCCGCCGCCTCGCAATGCCAGGTGAACATCGCCGATCCCGCGTCGATTCAGCGCGCGCTCGCCGCCACGCTGGAACGTCATGGCCGCATCGACTTCCTCGTCAACAATGCGGGCTTTGCCGGATCGACCGCGCCGCTCGATGATTACGATCCCGCCGAGTGGCAACGCATCGTCGAGATCAATCTGATCGGCACGTTTCACGTGAGCCGCTTCGTCGTGCCGGAGATGCGCCGCGCGGGGCAGGGCCGCATCGTCAATATCGCGTCGCTCGCGGGCATGGAAGGCACGCCCAACGCGTCCGCGTACAGCGCGGCCAAGGCCGGCGTGATCGCGATGACGAAGTCGCTCGGCAAGGAACTCGCGAAAACGGGCGTGCTCGTCAACGGCATCGCGCCGGCTGCGGTGGAAACGCCGCTGCTCGGCCAGATGTCGCCGGCCCACGTGCAGACGATGATCGACAAGAGCCCGATGGGCCGCCTCGGCACCGTCGACGAAGTCGCGCAACTGGCGCTCTGGCTCTGCTCCGATTCCTGCACCTTCAGCACGGGCGCGATCTTCGATCTCTCGGGCGGCCGCGCCACATACTGATACCGGCCAGCGGGTCTTCACCGGACGACCCGTTACGCATGCCGGACCTGACCTGAACCACGCTGGACACCACAACGCAAGTCGAGGGGACACTCATGCTTCAGAAATCGAAGCGCCTGAAACGCACGCAGGTTATCGCGGTCGTTTTCCTGACGATCGCAGGCATCGTCAATTATCTGGACCGCACCACGCTGTCCATCGCGAATCACTCGGTCAGCGAGGAACTGCACCTCAGCGGCGCGCAGATCGGTCTGCTGCTGTCCGCGTTCTCGCTGGCTTATGCGTTCGCGCAATTGCCGGTCGGCGCGATGCTCGACCGCTTCGGCTCGCGTGCCATGCTCGGACTCGGCATGCTGGTGTGGTCCGTCGCGCAGATGGCGGGCGGCTTCATCCAGTCGCTCAATCACTTCCTGTTCGCCCGCACGATTCTCGGCATCGCCGAGGCTCCGCTGTTCCCGGCCGGCGCGAAGGTGGTCAACGAATGGTTCGCCGTGCATGAGCGCGGCGGGCCGACCGGCACCTTCATCGCGTCCTCGACCATCGCGCCGATGATCGCGCCGCCACTGCTCACGGTGCTGATGCTGTCGTTCGGCTGGCGCACGATGTTCGTCATCATGGGCGTGCTCGGCGTGCTGGTCTCGGTAGGCTGGTATATGTGGTATCGCAACCGCGATGAAGTCACGCTCACGCAGGACGAGACCGAATGGCTCGATCAGAACGCCAAGACCGAAGCGCGTCCGAACAAGGGCCTGAGCTTCAAGGAGTGGGGCGCGCTCTTCAAGCTGCGCAACACGTGGGGCATGATCTTCGGCTTCATGGGCGTCATCTACATGGTGTGGCTGTATCTGACCTGGCTGCCCGGCTATCTCGAACATGAGCGCCACCTGAGCATTGCGAAGACCGGCTGGCTCGTGTCGATCCCGTATATCTTCGGCACGCTCGGCATGGGCGGCAGCGGCTATATCGCGGACTATCTGCTGCGCCGGGGCATGGCGCCGATCCGCAGCCGCAAGTGGCCGGTGTGCATCGGGCTGATCGGCGCGGCGGCGTTCACCGTGCCGGCCGCGTACACGCCGAGCACGGCCATGGCGATCGCCTACGTCTCGCTCGCGATGTTCTTCGTGAATCTCGCCAGCGGCAGCGCATGGGCATTGGTGACCGTGGCGGCGCCGCGTCATCTCGTGGCTTCGCTCGGCAGCATGCAGAATTTCGGCGGCTATCTCGGCGGCTCGTTTGCGCCGGTCATCACGGGCATCGTGGTGGATCAGACGCATTCGTTCGTCAATGCACTGCTCATCAGCGCAGCGGTCGCGTTCGCCGCGGCGCTCGTGTATCTGTTTGTGGTGCGCGAAGTGGCGCCGCAGCCGGCGAGCACGCACGTTCCCTCGGTTTCATAAGCAAGGCATCGATCATGACATTCTCCAATAACCTTTTGGCAGGCAAGACCGCGCTCGTGACGGGCGGATTCTCGGGTATCGGCGCGGCGATCGCGAACCGGCTCGCCGAGATGGGCGCGAGCGTCGTGGCGGCGGGCCTGCCGCCCCCGGGCGACGTGCCCGATGTACTGGCACCCGTCGTGCGCAAGGCCACGCTCAATGTGCGTTCGAATGACGAGATCGTTGCGCTGATCGGCTCGTTCGAACGGCTCGATATCGTCGTGAACTGCGCGGGCGTGATCAGCCGGGTTGAAGAGCATCAGCCCGAGGTGTTCGAGCGCGTGCTCGACATCAACCTGAACGGCACGATGCGCATTTGCGCGGCGGCGCGCGCGCTGCTGAAGGCATCGTCGGGCTGCATCGTGAACACGGCTTCGATGCTGAGCTTCTTCGGCGGCGGACTGGTGCCGGGTTACAGCGCGAGCAAGGGCGCGGTGGCGCAACTGACGAAATCGCTGGCCATCGCGTATGCGGCGGACGGCATTCGTGTGAACGCGATTGCGCCGGGCTGGATCGCGACGCCGCTCACGCAGGCCTTGCAGAACGACGACGGCCGCTCGCAGGCCATTCTCGAGCGCACGCCGATGAAGCGCTGGGGCCTGCCGGAAGAAGTCGCGCAAGTGGCGGCATTCTTGTGCACGCCGGCTGCGTCGTTCATGACCGGCGCGATCGTGCCGGTGGATGGCGGGTATCTGGTTTCCTGACGTTCATCGTCTGCGCGTGCAAGCGGTCTCGCATCTGCCGGAGGGCAGGGCGAGACCGCTTCTTTTTTGCCAGTGCTTTCAGAACCGGTACGAGACCGTCACTTGCGCCGATAACGGCGGGCTCGGCATCAACGTGTAGTCGAAGGTCGCCGCCGAGCCGCCGGTGTAGTACTTGCGGTTGAACAGGTTGAAGACGTTCAGCTGCGTCTTCCACCGGCCTTGCTCGTACGACGCCATCGCATCGGCGCGTACGTAGCTGCCGAGCTTGAACGTATTGGGCAAGGTCGCTTCCCGGGAACCGACGTAATACAGGCCCGCGCCGACCTGCAAGCCCGGCAGCGACTCCAGCCGGTACACGGTCCACAGGCTCGCGCTGTGACGCGGGACATTGCTCAGCACATCGCCGACGGGATAGGTGGTGTCGCTCGTCACGGTCGCGAAGGTGTAGGCGTAGGTGAGGATCGCCTTCCAGCGCGGCGTGATGTTGCCTGCCACGTCGAGTTCGATACCGCGGCTGCGCTGCTTGCCCGTCAGCACTTCCAGCAACGGGTTCGAGGGATCGGTGGTGAGGATGTGATTCCGCTCGATGTCGAACAGCGCCAGGCTGGCGCTCAACCGATCCTTGATGACGTCGTGCCTGACGCCCACTTCGTATTGTTCCGCCACTTCCGCGTCGTAGGTCACGTTGCTGCCGCTATGTCCGACATTCGGCGCATGGCTGCGGCTCCAGTCGGCAAAGAATGACGTGTTCTCCGTGGCTTTCCACACCAGGCCGATCCGCGGCGAGAACGCCGTCTGCTGGCCATGACCGGCGGGTTGACCGGCTTCGTCGGCCTGGTTGATGAAGCGGTCGGCTCGCAAGGCGGCTTGAAGCGTGACCGCACGCGTCAGTTCGACGAGATCCTGCACGTACACGCCGTAGTCCTTGCCCTGACCCTGATGCCCAGGCAGCGGATCGCCCGGTGTCAGGCCGGACAGATAGGCCGGATTGAACAGGTCGAGCGACATCGTCGAAACCTGCGAGCCGCCGCTGCCGATCTTCAGATAGCTGTAGTCCACACCCGCCAGCAACGCGTGCTTCACGCTGCCGGTGAAGAACTTGCCTGCCAGTTCGGCACGGGCCGAGTATTGACGGGAAAACTCGTTCGCGCCGCTGTAGACGGAGTAATCGAGCAGATTGCCGGTGGGTGTCGTGCTGTCCGGGAAGGACTGGGTCGAGAGCTGGCGCGCATAGGCGTATTGGCCGGACAGGCGCAGCGTCCAGTTGCTCGACAGCGCGTGTTCGAACAACACGGTTTCGGCGAAGGTGTCGTTGCGGCCATAGTCGCCATCGATGCCCGGATACATTCCGCTGCGCAGCCCGTAATAGCGGGTGCGGGACAGCGACTGATAGTCGGGCACCGCCGGCACGCCGAAATCGAAGCCATCGCGGTTCAGGTGGTTGTACTCGGTAAGCAGCGTCACTGAGGTGCCGCTGTGGTTGTCCCACGTGATGGCCGGCGCGAAGGACCATGAGCGATAGCCCCCGTTGTCGCGGAAGGTCGAATTGCTCTCCGCCGATGCATTCAGCCGCACGCTCAGCTCGTCGTTCAAGACGCGGTTCACATCCACCGTCGAGCGCGCGAGGCCATGCGTTCCCGCCGTGACCCCGGCCTCGCCGAAGTTGTCCTGCTCGGGCCGTTTGGAAACGGTGTCGATATAGCCGCCCACCGCGCCGACGCCGCCGTACAGCGCGCCTGCCGGTCCCTTGAAGATCTCGACGCGGTCGATGTTCTGCACGTCGCGGAACGCGTAATAGCCGTAGTTGCGGAAGCCGTCGCGCAGGCCGTTGCTTTCGCTGAAGCCGCGGATGTTGAAGAACGTGGCGCCATTGCCGCCGTAGCTGGCTTCGGCATGCACGCCGCTGACGTTGTCGGCGATCTGGTCGATGCGCGTGACGCCGCGTTCTTGCAGGATCTCCGACGGCACCACCTGGACCGATGCCGGGTAGTCCTTCAAGGGTGTGCCGGTGCGCAGGAGGTTGTCGGCGGTGTCGGGGGCATAGGCGGGCGCGAGGGTATCGCTGACGTGGACGGCGGGCAGGGCGGCCGTATCGTTGACGGACGGCGCTGCATCCGCCGCATGCGCCTCGGGCACGCTCACCAGTCCGGCATACATCAGGGCAGCGGCAATTCCAGCGCGGCATGCGACAGGCGCGCGTGTGCCGGCGGCGCCCGCGTGGCGCGGTCGTGGTTCGATGTTCATGGATTCGATTCAGCAAAAGGAATAGTCGGGCTCGCGCGTCGCCAGGGGCGCGCGCGCAGCGGGAAGACTCGTTCTCAGCTGAACAGGGGAGGCGCCCGCGACAACGGGCGAAGATGGGGTGACGCGCGTGTTGGCCGGTGCGTCGGAAGGACGCGCCACCTCTCGATGACAGGCGTCAGCGCAAACAGCTCCATCGCGAGCGTCACGCTCACGCAGGCAACGAACAGCGCGGCGCTGAAAGGACAGAGACCGTCGTCCGATGCCATCGGCGTCTGCATCGGCGCGCCGCCGCTTGCGGACATGTGCATGTCGCCGTGCATCATGTCTTCGTCGGACATGTTCATCATCGCGTGGGCGTCGGGCGCGAACATCGGACCGTGCCCGGAACAGATGACAAGCGCGAAATCGCCCTGCGCTGCCGATACCGGATCGAGCATGACCGCGCCCGGCAACAGGGCGCGCGCAAGGAGCACGGCGAAAGCGGCCAGCACACTCAGCCGGCTCGCGATTCCGCCCCGCAGGAGGAACCGGCGAAGGGCATTCATGGCGCGCATTTTAACCGGCTATCTCAAAAATGAGGCGGCCGCGTTTCGGCAGATCCGGCGCGGCGCCATCGCTGCTTTCGCTTGATGCGGGCGAGTCGGAAGAGCGGCCGGGCTCCAAAGACGCGCGTTACAAGGGACGCATGGCTCGCGCATCGATAGCCGTGCAAGCGGCATCGAGTTCGAGCGGCAGGACGCCTTCGCTCCCGCGAATCAACGCATACACATACTCGCCCGGCACCGTCTCCGAGCGAATCAGCGCGTCCGTGACCTCCTGCAGGATCGCCCGATGCCGCTCCAGCAGCTCGAAGCAGCGCTTGTCCATCTCGTTCAACATCGCGTTGGCCTGTGCGATCGCCCCGTCGAGCTGGCGTCCGGCGCTCTCGCGCGGCAGCGCCGCGAGGCTGAACAGATTGCCGTCGCTGCCGAAGCCGAGTCGCGAGACCATCTCCAGGCTGATGCGCGATGCCTCCTGCAGATCCTGCGCCGCGCCGCTCGACGCTTCGCCGAACACCAGCAATTCCGCATTGCGTCCGCCGAGCAGCACCATCAGCTCCTTTTCGAGTTCGCTGCGGCGGTACAGATGTTTTTCCTGCGGCTTCGTGATGAGCGCCATGCCCAGCGCGCCGCCGCGCGGCAGCACCGTCAGTTCCTCCAGTACACCCGTTTCCAGCAGCGCCGCGACGACGCCATGCCCCGCCTCGTGCACGCCGACGCGGCGCACCTCCTCGGCGTCGAGCGCCTTCTGCGCACCGCTCACGTCGCCGATACGCACGACCTTGACCGCCTCGCGCAGATGCGCCGCGCCCACCGTGTCCGCACCCTCCCGGCGCGCGATGAGCCCGGCCTGATTGACGATCATCGCCAGCGAGGCCGGCGACAAGCCGACCGTCAGCCGCGCGAGCTGGGCGCAGTCGATATCCGCCGCACGCGACGGCATCCTTTCCAGGTAATACTCGAAAATCTTCACGCGGTCCGCGACATCGGGCAGGCGCACCGGCACGATGCGGTCGAAGCGGCCGGGACGGCGCAGCGCTTCGTCGATGCTCTCGGGAAAGTTGGTCGCCGCGACGACGATCACGCCATCGTTCTTGTCGAAGCCGTCCATCTCCGCGAGCAACTGGTTGATGATGCGGTTGCTTTCGGCATCGGCGGAATCGGACGCGCCGGTGGTGCGCGCGGCGAGGCCGTCGGCTTCATCGATGAAGATGATGGCCGGCCCATGCTTGCGCGCCATCTTGAACAGCTGCTTGACCTTCTGGATGCCGACGCCGTAGTACTTCGCGCTGAAATAGCTGCCCGTGATGGCGATGAACTGCGCGCCGCATTCGCCCGCCAGCGCCTGCGCCAGCCGCGTCTTGCCGACGCCCGGTCCGCCCGTCATCAGCACGCCGCACGGCGGACGGACGCCCAGCTTCGCGAACGAGGCCGGATCGCGCAGATAGGCGCGGATGTCTTCGAGCGCGGCCTTGGCCTCGGCCGCGCCGATCACGTCGTCAAAGCTCAGGTGGGTCGGTTCGGTGATGAGCGTGGCATCGCCTTTCATCTCGCGACGCATGTAGCGGAAGATCAGGAACAGCAGCAGCACGGACACCAGCATGCTGGCCGAATCGCGGAACGCGGCGAGCAGCGTGGCGAAGCCCGCATGCGTGCCGATCGACACATTCGGCAGCCACGCAATCCGGTAGTCGGGCGCGCGGCCGTCCTTTGCCGGATTGAGCAGCAGCGCCTGCGAGAACACCGCGAAACGGTCGGTAACGAAGTAGCGCGCGCCGTCTTTCGTCGAGACGAGAATGGCGTCCAGCGTCACGCCGATGGCGGCCACGCGCTGCTCGCGAATGTCCGCAAGCATGCGCGACGCGTCCTGCTCGGTGCGTGCCCATGGCGACGGGTCATCGCGCATCGCGCGGACAATGCTCGATGCCTGCAGCGGATCGACATGCGGCTGCGCCGTGCGATGCCGCAGCACGGCGCCGCCGATCGCAATCAGCACCGCGATGGACACCACGACGGCGAAGCGCACCCGCCGTCGGCCCCACCGGGTCCACGGTCCGTTCTTTCCCGGTTTCATCAGCGGTCTTCCTCGAATGCGTATGCGTGCGTCCCTCTCGGGCGGGGACGTGGCGCTCATGCGGCGGCGCATGAACATGGCTGACCCATGGTGTACGCATCGCGGCGGGCTGTCCGTGCGGGTGACCGCTTTGGTCATGCAGACGCTACGTCCGGTAAACTGGCGATCGCCATTCCATTCTCTTCAACCGATGTCCACCGAAGCAATCGAACCCCACGCAAGCACTCTCCCACTGAACCAGCGCCGGCGCGTCTTCGCGGGCCTCATCCTCGCGATGATCCTGGCCGCGCTCGACCAGAGCATCGTCGCGACCGCGCTGCCGGTCATCGCCGGCGAACTCGGCGGACTCAATCACCTCACGTGGGTGGTAACAGCGTTCATGCTGACCTCGACCGTCAGCGCGCCGCTCTACGGCAAGCTCTCCGACATGTATGGGCGCAAGCCGTTCTTCGCGCTCAGCATCGGCATCTTCCTGGCGGCTTCGGCGCTGTGCGGCGCCGCACAGTCGATGAACACGCTGATCCTGTTTCGCGCGTTGCAGGGACTCGGCGCGGGCGGCCTGATGACGATGTCGCAGACGCTCGTCGGCAGCATCGTGCCGATGCGCGAGCGCGGCCGCTATCAGGGACTCTTCACCGGCGCATTCGCGGTGAGCAGCGTGGCAGGACCGCTCCTCGGCGGCTTCATCACGAGCCACGCATCATGGCGCTGGGTGTTCTATATCAACCCGCCGATCGGCGCGCTGTCGCTGGCGCTGGTGCTGATGTCGCTGCCGAAGGTCGAACGCGGCGGACAGCATGCCGTCGACTACGCGGGCGCGGTGCTGGTCTGCCTCGGCACGTCGGCGCTGTTGCTGGTGTTCAACTCGGCGTCGGCATCGTTCATGTCCGGGCTGCGCCTGCCGCTGGCCTGCGTGCTGGGGCTCGCGTGCTTCGCCGCCCTGTTCTTCGTCGAGCGCCGTGCGCAAGAGCCGATCATCGACCTGAAGCTGTTCAGCAACGTGCCGTACGCCACCTGCGTGGCCGCGTCCGGCATCATGGCTTTCGCGATGATGGGCTCGCTCGTGTTCATGCCGCTGTATTTCCAGCTCGTGCTGGGCGAGACGCCCGAGCAGTCCGGCGCGATGATGCTGCCGCAAGTCGCGCTGATGCTCATCACCTCGGTGGCGGGCGGACGCTTTTCGGTCGGCAGCCTGAAGCGGATTGCAACGCTGCTGTCGATCGGCGTGTTCCTGGAATGCCTCGGCCTGGCGTCGCTCGCGCTGCTGGCTCATCGCGGGGCCAGCGTGCCGCTGTTTCTCTGCGCGATGGCGGTGCTCGGCGCAGGCATGGGCATCGGCATGCCGAATGCGACGGTCATCGTGCAGAACTCGGTGCCCGAACGCGTGCTCGGCGCCGCGACGGCGACGATGGGCTTCGTGCGCTCACTCGGGGCGTCGCTGGGCGTGGCGTTGTCGGGCGGCATCATGAGCTTCGTGCTCAAGCGCGAACTCAGCGATTTGCCCGTGACCTTCGACACGCAGGCGCTGCTCGACCACGGCCTGGGCGCGATCGCGCAGATGAGCGCCGCGCAGCAGGCGCAGGTCGTGGCGGTTTATCGCGGGGCGATTGGCGCGAGTCTGATTGCGGGCGGCATTGTGATGTTCATCGGCTTCCTGCTGGTGCTCAGGCTGGCGCGCAGCAAGTTGCCGCAGCGTTAGGTTATGCCGCTCTCCGTTTTCTCACATGTCATCGAGGAATTGCTTGAGCAATTTCCTCCATTCTCTTTGATTCATGCAAAAGTCCGTAAGCGTTCTTTAGCAGTTAAAACACTCGCGCAGCGTTAAGTCATTTAACGAGAACAAATAATGAACAAAAAAATTTTTATGTACGGCATTTGTTCATCTTGTTTAAAAACTCGCGACCTTTTATTTTTCTCATAGGCCGATCGTGTTTCAAACCGAAGCTTGATCGGCCAGGGAGATCGGTCAGACAGTTGTCATCGCCCGCCCGGGCCATGGGAGCACGCCGTGATCAAATACCTTGCAATGTTCCTGTTTTGCGTCGCCTCAGTCATAGCGGGCTGCGGCGGTGACGATAACAATTCCGGTAGTACCCATCTCAGGATTCTTCACGCATCTCCGGACGCGCCCAACGTCGATGTTTATATCGACAACGGCCTCGTCCTCGCGAATGTTCCATATCCCACTGCGTCGAATTACCTGACGATTGTCGCGGGCGCGCATAACATCAAGATCAACGCAGCGGGTACTTCGACCACGGTAATCAGCGTTTCACCCTCGCTGGGACGAGACAATTTCTATACCGCCATTGCAGCGAATTTCGTGGCAAGCATTCAGCCGCTTCTCGCGACCGATGACGCATCGGCGCCTCCGTCCGGACAGGCGCGTTTGCGAGTGATTCACGCTGCGCCCGACGCGGGTCCCGTGGATGTACTCATCAATAACCAGGTGGTGTTGTCGAACGTGCCGTTTGCGGCGATCAGCAACTACCTCTTGGTCGCAGCCGGTACTTACGATGTGAAGGTCAACGTTGCAGGGACGTCGACGACCGCAATCGAAGCGAATATCGATGTGGCTGCGGGCACGAACTACACGGCGGTGGCGATCGGGTCGGTCAAGACGGCTGCAACGAACCCGCTTGCACTCAAGGCGTTGGTGGACGGGAAGTGAGCGCGAATCCGGACCACGCGGGAAGAAGACCGGCGCAGACAGATGCCGTGCGAAATGATCGGCCAGCGCCGTGACCCTGGCCCGGACGGGAGCGCGCTGAGGCGTCACAAAGAAAAGTTCGCCTCTCATCAGGCGCCAGTCCGTCAGAATCGTTTCCAGGCGACCGTCCTCGAGACGATACCCATCGGCGGTTCAAGAAACCTTGCACCCGGCGTATCGAGATTGCCAATCGGAAAGCGCCAGACCGGGCCGCTCCAGGACACTGAAGGCGGTCTTCACGAAGGTTGTATATGGCCATCGATGATTGTTTGTCCAAGGCTCGAGTGAAGCTATTTCCCGACGGGCGCCGACGCAGTACCGATGCGGTCGCGCTCGACTGGCGAGCCGGAGATATTGCGCAGATTCGGCCACGTCATTCCAGGACCGATGTGCTGAATGGCAGCGTCCATTTCGCCTCGACAAACTTGCGCAAGTGCACTGCGAAGGCAAGATAGCGGCGCTCGCATGCCGCGTACTGCCCGCCGATGCCACCGCATTGCGCGGATGCGCGCAGCCAGCCTTGTTCGAAGCACTCGAACCGTCGGCTTCGCGCGACTACTCCATCGCCTCGCTATCAACGGACGGCCGCATCGAGTTGCTCGTGCGCCAGGCGCAGCATGCGGATGCGGCCGGCGGCAACGACATTTCGCCGGGCCTCGCATCCGGATGACTGACCCGGCACGCGACGCTGAGCACGTCGGTCGAAGTGGGCATACGCACCAATCGGGCATTCCATGCACCGGCCGATGTTCGTCCGCTCGTGCTGATCGGCGCGTGCACCGGGCTCGCAGGGCTGCGGGCTCTCTGAAGTCGCGAATTGCGCGCAGTTGGCATGTGAACTGGTTCATCTTCGGCGAGCGCAACAGAGCGCATGATGGGTTTCATGTCGGCGAACTGTCTTGCTGGCATGAGGCGGGCATGCCGAAACGGCTCGATCGGGTGTGGTCGTGCGACGGCATGCCACTTCGTCACGTGCAAGATGTCCTTCGCGTCAATGGCGCATTGCTGACAAATGGATCCAGGCCGGCGCGGCGATCTATGTGTGCGGCAACGCGACCCAACAGTCCGGGAACTCATCGTGCTGGATATTCAAGGGTGAGTTGTCACGGTCGCGATTTCTTGCGATGACGCGAATCAAGCCAAGCGCGATGCACAACACGTCGCCGACTTCAGCTCTGATCATCGCACCTACCTCGGGCATCGATCATGCGTTTGTCTCCGTGACGACGTCTGGTGAAGCAAGCTGCCACGCCGTCCGGAGCAATACCCTACAACCCCTCAGACAATCCCGTCGAAAGAGAATGACCCAAGCACCGTAAAGTATGAGAAATACCCGCATAATGGCGTAGCCGTCCGCGTAGCGGGCGTGTTACACCAGCAGGAGCAGCATGCGCTTATCAACCATCACAAACTGGGCCTATGCGGTGACCGTGACCCTCACGCTCGCCTCGGGCGCTGCCATGCTGGCGGCATCGTCGTCGCAGGAGACAGAGCGGGCAGCCGTCGCGCAACGCTATGCGCTCGACCAAGCGACCTCCAATCTCGACGTGGAAGTCAACACACTTAGCGCGCTTGCCCGGCAGTACGTGGTGAGCGGACATCCCACCGACCTCGCCGCCTATCAACATGAACTGTCGTCGCTTGGCGCCGTCGAGGAACGCACGCGTCATATCGCCGATGCCGGTGCGCGCGCTGATGAACTTGATGCGCTGCACGACGCCCTGCGCCTGGCGGACGGAATGCGTGACATCGAACGGGCTGCGCTCGCCGCTGCCTCGGCCGGCGACCGTAACAAGGCGATCGACATTGCTTTCTCCACGGAATTCGGACGCGAGCTCGAACGCATACGTCAGGACGTCGAGCGCTTTCAGTATCGTCTCGATCAACGGACCGAGCTCGCCGTGCAACGCGCCGAAGAAGTAGCAAGAGCGTGGCGGCTCGTGGCGGAGTCGATGCTGGTCGTTACCGGACTCGTGTTTCTCTTCGTGCTGTACTTCATTTTCCGTCGGCGTGTGCTGCATCCGGTCGTCAAGCTGAGCGACGTGGTGAACCGGCTGGCCGCTCAGGACTTCGCGGTCGAGCCGCCGCGCTATGACCGGATCGACGAGATCGGCGACATGGCGCAGGCATTGCGCGTGTTTCGTGAAAACGGCCTGGTGCGCCAGCGTCTGGAGCGTGAGCGAGAGGCCGATCGCGCCATGCGTGACTCGCTGTCGCGCATGACTCAGCGGCTGCATGGTTGCAACGACACGCAAGACCTGATCGGAGTAGTCGAGCGGTTCACGCCCGAACTTCTGCCGCAGACGAGCGGCCGGCTTTATTTGCTGGACGCAGATCGCAATGTGATGGTGGCCGCCTGTTCCTGGAAAAACCCCCAACATTCAGCATCCGAATTCCCGGCGGATGCATGCTGGGGCATTCGTCGGGGCAGCCTGCATCGTCCGGCGGGCCATCAGCTCGACGTACCATGTGCGCATTTGGAGCTTCGAGGCGACGTCATTCCCGATTCATGCTGCCTGCCGCTTGCAGGGCAGCACGGTGCGCTAGGCATGCTTTATCTCGAGCACGAGAAGGGTGCGCAGCAAGAGAGTTCGTTCGACGAGTACCTGCGCATGCTTGCAGAGAACGTGGGGCTTGCGCTGGACAATCTGCATCTGCGCGATACGCTGCGCGAACTCGCAATGGCCGATTCCCTGACCGGTTTGCGCAATCGGCGGCAGCTGGATCTCTGGCTCCGCGATGAACTCACGGAGCTCGCGCATGCAGGTCTGGAATTGTCGTGCGCGATGATCGACATCGATTACTTCAAGCGTTTCAACGACGACCACGGGCACGATGCAGGAGACGCCGTGTTGCGCGCCGTGGGTCGCGTGCTGCGGCAGACGGCCCGTGATGCGGACCTTGTGTTTCGCTACGGCGGAGAGGAGTTCGTCGTTTTGATGGTGGGCCTCGGTCCCGAAGAGGCGATGCGTCGAGCCGAAGCGCTTCGCGTGAGTATTGCTGCGCTGGTCGTCGATCACGATGGCCAGGCGCTGGGTCCTGTTACGGCATCGATCGGGGTGGCGAGCGCGCCCGCAGAATGTTCGAGGGCAGCGCTGATGCAGGTTGCCGATGGAGCACTCTTCGAAGCCAAGCGCAAAGGCAGGAACCGGGTTGAAAGGGCGGTACCGGCGCGTCGGCTCAGTGCGCAAGTCTGACGGCTGCGGCGCCGGCATCCAGTCTTCGGTCCATTTTTCAACTCATGATCAGCACGACCGTCTGGCTCGGCACCAGCACCGCGCCGATCGCGTTGTTCTGATTGTGCGAGGTCGGCGTGGTCAGCCGCACGGCGAGATTGCCGCCGATGAGCACCTTCGTGCTGCCTTCGTCGAAGCGTGCCGGCCCCATGATGAGTCCCGACATCACGCCGCCCGACACACCGCCCTGATCGCCGTTGGTGAGCGGTATTTCGGATCCCATGTTGAGGGCGGGTGCGCCGCAGACGAGCACCGTCTCGGCAGGCGGCACGCCCATCATCGGCATGGCGAGATTGGGATACGGCGTGGGCACCGGTCCGGCGGGCGTCGGCGTCAGGCAGACGTCGGGTTCGGCCATCAGCTCTCCGCCCATGATGGTCACAGCAAACATGGCGTTTCTCCTTGGTAGTCGCGAACGGCGATCAGCCCAGCTCGATTTTTGAACCGTCGACACGCGTCACTTCGTCGGACATGAGCGTGGTGTGCCGCGTATGCATGTGCGCATGTCCTTCGACGCGCCAGTGCGCGCTGCCCGCATGCAGGTCGTCATTGCCCTCGATACGGCGCGTGCTGTCCTGCACGCGCGACAGCAGCTGGCCCACAGTGGACACGAATGATTTGGCGACCAGTGACAGGCGCTCGATGCCGGCGTCCAGCGCCCCGATGCGCGCCTGGGCCCGATGGCTCACGATGCTGGCCGACACGCTGTCCAGGGCGAACTCACGGGTGCTCGCGCGGATCTGGTCGGCGCCCTCCAGCGTGATGCGCGGCGCGCGGACGCGCAACTCGCCATCGGCCGATTCGAGCGCCGTGCCTCCAGGCAACGCCAGCGTCGCCGTGGCTGTCGCCTGCGAACGCACCAGCACCGCCAGGACATACGCGACGCTGACCGCCGCCGTCACGCCGGCTTCGACCGGATGCGCGGGCAAGGCGTCGCATACGAGGACGAGATCGCCCGGCTGGGGTTCGAGCAGGCAGCTTGCCGCTCTGAGTGCGCCCTCCGTCTGACCGTCGAGATAGAACCATTCGCCCGCGCGGCCGGTGACCGAAGCGGTGGTGAGCGCCGGGTCACGCGTCATGCTGTGCGTTGCGCCGTGGCGCAAAGCCGGATCGATGCTGAAGGAAGCTTGCAAGTCCATGTCGTTTCTCCTCGATTCAGGCCGACCAGGCCTCGGCGCGCAGCCGCAACGGGTCAGTGGGACGGGTACGGCTGCGTTGCGCATCGGCCCAGTGCGTGCGCTCGCCGACCAGTGCATGAAAATTGGCGTTGCCGAAGTCAGCGCGGGCGCAATCGGCTTCGGACAGGTCCACGTGCGAGAGATCGCAGTCGATGAAACGCGCGCCCGCATGCGTGGACCGCTGCCATTGCGCGCCCGTGAAATTGGCCTGCTCCCATTGCACGGCGTCGCAGCGTGCGCCGGTCAGGATCGCGCGACTGAAGTCGGCCACTGTGAAGACCGCGCCGGTGAAGTCGGCGGCGGCGAGCAGCGCGCCGCCGAAGCGGGCATAGCGGCCGGTTGCGTTGGCGAAGCACGCGCCTTCGAGCACGGCGCCGTCGAAACGCGTCTGGACGAGACGTGCATCCCTGAAGTCCGCGCCGGCAAGCGTCGCGCCGGTGAACTGGCACAGCGACAGATCGCATTCGGGAAAGCGCTGGCGGCTCAAATCGGCATCGAGAAAGAGCGTCTGGACGAGCGCTGTGCCGGAGAACACCACGCTCGTCAGAGAGGCCTTGCGCGCGGTGAAGCGCGTGAGATCCGCATCGCTGAAATCCGTTTCCTCGAACGTGCAATCGACCGCGTCGCAACGGAACAGCCGCGCTGCGTCGAAGCGCGCTCCCGACAGATCGGAGGTGTCGAACAGGCTCCGTTCGAACTGCGCGCTGGATAGCGTCGCGCGCGTGAACGTCGTGCGCAGAAAGCTCGCGCGGCCGCCGTGCGCTTCGCGCAGGCTCGTGTCGGCGAGTAGCGAGTCTTGCCAGCGCGAACCGTCGAGCAGGGCGGCGTCCAGCAGGGCGCCGCTCAGATCGCAACCGCGAAAGGTCGCGTTCACGAGGCGCGTGCGCGACAGATCGGCGGCGCGCAGATCGACGCGCTCCAGCACGCAGCCGGACAGATCGCGGCCTGCCAGCGCGGCGCCCGCGAAGGTCGCGCCGACGAGCTTGACGCCGGGTTGGAGTGCTTTGAGCTCGGACATGGTGAATGGGCTGACGGGTGGGTGAAGTTCAGGAGTCGAGCTCGGCGCGACCCGGAATGGATATGAGCGTCCGGTCGACATTCGCGCCTTCGAACGACGCCGCGTGGCCGAGGTTCGCGCCATAGCACTGCGCGCCGTACAGATTGCTCGAGGCGAAGTTCGCGCGGTCGACCGTGGCGCGCCGCAGGGTCGCGTGCATGAGGTTTGCGCGGCTCAGATCCGCGCCGCTCAGGTCGGCTTTGGCGAGCTGGATGGAGGCCGCGCGTACGCCGGTGAAGCGCGTGCCGCTCGCCTGCACGCCGCTGAAGTTGGCGTGTTCAAGCGTGGCGCCGTCAAAGACCGACTGGCTGATGTCCACGCCGATCCACACCGCGCGATGCAAATGGGCCGCGTCGAAACGCGCGCCGCTCAGGTCCGAATCGAGTCCGGCGCGCGAGCCGCCGAGATCGGCGCGTTCGAAGCGCACGCCGGCCGCCCGCACGCCGAACAGCCGCAGGCCCGCGCAGCGGGCGTTGACGAAGCTCGCGCCGCCGAGCGTCGCATGATCAAACACCGCGTGTTCCAGCGATGCATCCGAAAAATCCGCACCGGTCAGTTCGCATTCGGCAAAGCCTGCTTTCGGCGCAATACAGCCGCGCGCCACGAGCCCGGTCATCGTCGCGCCGTTGAAAACAGCCTTGGCCATGCGCGCGCGTTCGAGATTCGCCGCGCTGAAATCGGCGGAGGCGAAATCGCCGGCTTCGAGCGAGGCTTCGTCGAGCCGCGTGCCGCTGAAGTTCGCGCCGCGCGCGCTGGCGCTGGCCAGCGTCGCGCCGCGCAGATCGGCGCCCGCGAAGTCAGCGCGCGTCAGCAGCGCGCGGCGAAAGTTCGCGCCCGCAAGCCGGCTGCCCGTCAGGCGAGCACCGGTCAGCAATGCGCCGCCGAAGTCCACGCCCTGCAAATCCGCACCGGCGAGATCGACGCCGCTCAGATCGAGTCCTGCCAGCGAGCCGCCCGTCGCCAGGCGCGCGAGCGCGGCGTCGCGCGTGAGCGGCGCGGCCTGAGCCGGCGCCGGCGCGAGCGCGGTCTGGAGCGCTTGCGGTACGGCGGGCGCGGCGGCCGGCAGCGAGCCAAGCGCCTCGAGATTGGTGAGCAGCGCGTCGATGTCGAGACTCGCGGCTTCGCGCAACGCGGCAGCCGTACGCGGATCGCTCGTGCTGGCGGCGAGTTGTTCGAGCGAGGTGCCGCTGGCCGCCAGCGCCTCGCGCGTTTGCGCATGCGCCTGGCGAACTTCCGCTGCCAGCGCGGCAAAACCGTTCGCGCCCTGTGCCGCGCCCGGGTTCGCGGCAGCAGCAGGCTGGGGCGAAGCGATGTAACGCTGTACGTCGTCTTGCGTGAGGTTGTGCTGCTTGAGCAGGTCCGCCGTCGAGCTTTCGAGCGATTGCAGCATTGCATCGAGTTCCTGTTGAAGGCCACCGGGCGGCGTGGCGGCAGGAGGCATCGCCTGCTGCGCGAGCGCTTCGGCTTCCTGCTGGCTCAGGCCGTGCTGCTTGAGCAAGTCCTGCTTCAAGGCGTCGATTTCGCTCGTGACCTGATCGATCTGCGACAGTTCTCCCGGCGGCGCGCCCGCAGGCGCCGGCATCGCGAACGGCTGCACCGAAGGTGCGGACGGCGTGGCCACAGCCGGTGCGGCTTGGGGCTTGGCCGGCACGGCCGGCACGGGGGCCGCAAACAGCTTGTCCCGGTAATGCCCGACGGGCAACGGGCTCTCGCCCATCGGCTCGAAGCCGGTGACGATATGCGCGATGTCGTCTGCGTCTTCGTCGGTCAGTGTCGCGACCGCGCGGAACAACACGATGCCCTGGCCGATCTCGGGAAAAACCCAGACGGTCTCAGGGCGCGCAGCGAACTCCTCGAAGCGCAGTTCCGCTCCCGCGCGGCGGCTCACGAAGCAGCGCGCGCGCAGGCCGGGCAGACGGCCGCGCAGCAGCGGCTGCTCCGGATGCATGTGATCGACAGCGATCGCTTCGTCGCCGCGCCAGAATCCGTCGATACGCTGATCGGCCGGCGCGCAGCAGAAGTATTCCGTGTGCGTCTGCGCAGGCAGATGCGGCCACTGCTGCGCGAGCCAGCGGTCGTCGAACGGGCCGAGCAGCGCGGCGCGCTGGGGCGAGGTCGCGGGCAACGCCCAGTAACCTGCGGGCTCGCGCTCGTCGCCCGGCATCGCGACGAGTGCATCCGGGCGTTCGACATTCGGCAGCGGCTGACGCGCGCCATCGCCGGCTTGCGGGCGCGCGCCACGGCCTGCGGGATTCGGCGCGAACGCCGGGCCGCCGTATGCACGCGCCGGATCGACGGGCATGCGCTGGAACGGCTCGGCCGCCGAGATGCCGCCGAGGGCGCCGAAAGAGCGGTCGCCGTACACATAGAGCGCCTTGCGGGAGTTGCCGACCTGCACCACGGTTTCGACGAGCGCGGCAGGCGCGCCGCCCGGCGCATGCGCCGCGCCATACGCGAGCCATTCGCCGCGCGGCTTCGGGAAGCCTGCGTCGAGCAAACCGCCGTCGCCGAGCGCGGCGGCGCCGGCCGTCCACAGGTCGGCTTCGCTCGCCAGCGGCGCGGGTCCGGCGGCGGGCGGCGTCAGCGGGAACATCGCCATTGCGCCGATCGACAGCAAATCGCGGCCTTCGAAGCGCAGCGTGCGGAACAACAGCGCGCACGTATCGGGTTTGATGATCTTCATGATTCGGCCTGGCAGGTTACGGGCATGACGTCGCGAACGATTCGAAGCGCGCGGCTCAACCGAGCATGATGAGCGGCGCGTCGAGATTGATGAAGTCCTCGATCATGCCGAGCGTGGTGCCCGCCAGCGTGACCGCGAACATCTCGGGCGTGAGCGCGGCGAGCGCTTCGCCGCAGGACGTGGTGACCGACTCGGCGGTCATCTCGATGATCGACGGCCCGACCGTCGCCGTCAGGTTCTCGCCGGTCAGCGCAAGGGCGGTTTCGTCGGCGCTCATGCTGGCCGATGCGCCGGTCAGCAAGACCGTCGTCTCGCCCGCTTCGCCCGTGAACGAGAACGATGCGTTGGCGTCGGTGAGCATGACGGAGCCCTGGGTCGCCGCCGTCTCACGCATGAATTGAGTGGTCGCGAGGCCCATGGTCAGCACGGACTTGTTGTCGACGGTCGTCCGGGTGAGCGTGGTGGAGGTCGGGCTCATGTCGAGCTGATTGTCCGCCTCGGGCGTGAAGTTGGCGCGCAGCGTGGCGCCGGTTTCGCCGAGCTTGAGCGTGCCGACCTGTTGCAGCAGCGCGCATGAGCGCGATAGCGCGCTCGTCGCCTTGGAGACCTTCTCCGCGGTGACGTAGTTCACGTACGCGACACCCGCCGCCTTGAGCACGGAACCGGCGATGTTGTCGCCGTCGTCGCCGGCCGCGTCCAGGCCGCCGAGCGTGGCGGCGTACGCGAGGTTCATGCCGACCGAGGCCGCCAGCAGGCTCTTGATCGCCAGCTGGGCGGAGGTGATGCCGGCCATCGTGGCGGCATCCACCGCATGCAGGCCGCCCTTCAGGCTGATGTCGCCGCTCGCCTGCGTGGTCTGCGAATCCGAGAAGTTATAGGTGTCGCCGCTCTGCATCGACAGCGACGTCCCGTTGGTCCACAGCACGTTGTTGCCGTAGATCGCGGCGAGATAGGTGCCGAGTATCACGGCGTTCGACGCCAGTCCGGTGACGGTCGTCTGCCCGGTGAGATAGGCGCCGTTGGTCGCGCCAAGGGTCAGCGAGTTCGCCGTGCCGAGGGTCAGGGCGTTGCTGTCTCCCTTCGTGAAGCTATGGATGCTCATGTCATTCCTCGATGATTCAGATGCGCGCCGCGCTAGTTGCCGATGAACACGTGCGTATTGCCGCCCGGCGAGAACAGATGGATCGTCTGGCTGCCGTCCTTGTCCGACATCTCGACGATGTTGCCGCCCTTCGTCACCATGCGGTTCATTGCCGGGTTGGCCTGATTCACCACACTCGAGTTCACGGAATTCGGCACCGTTCCGACGATCACCGGCTGGTCCGGATCGCCGCCATCAAACGCGAGGAGGACCTCGGTGCCCTTGAGCAGTGGAAAGTGCATGCCGTGGCCATCGCCGGAATAGGGCGTCGCCATGCGGATGCGCGCCGAGCCTTTTGCTGCTGCCTTGTCGGTGCGGTCGAAGGGAAGCTGCACGGTGTACTGGCCATAAGCATCGAGTTCGGCATAGTCGCCGCTGCCTTCGGCGTCGACGCTCGCGCTCAGCGTGCCCGAGATGGTTGGCCGCGGCGTGACGCGCGGCGCGCGGAACTGCACGCCGGCGCGGATCGCGCTGAAGGTGTTGCGATAGATGATCTCCTCGCGCGCCTCGCCGTTTTCGCTGAAGGGCGTTCTGATGCCCGCGAGCAGCGCGCCCGCCTGGGAGCCTTCGTGCGTGATCTCGGTGACGAGATAGCGGCCGTTGAAGTCGTCACGATAGTGATGCGCGAGTTGCACGAAATAACCGCTGCGCAAGCCGACGGCCGTGCTTTCGCCGTCGAAACGTTCACCGCCGCAGAGAATTTCCTGGGCGCGCAGCGTGGCGTAACGCGTGCCTTCGTCGGCGTCGCGGAAGTTGTCGCTGTAGAACATCGCTTCGCCGGCGCCTTGCGGCGAGACCGCCGCTTGCACGACGAGCGGCACGGAGGCGCGCCGGTAGTTGTAGTCCTGCAGCACGACCTTCGCAGGCAGCGGCTTGACGCGGCAGACGAAGCGCTGCACGGAGTCGGGCGCGACGCCGGTGTCGAGCTCGTCGGATGGACGGTAGTTCAGCGGCAGTGCGTCGGCGGCGTGCATCGCGCGATCGTCGACGAGGGTCAGCGTGTCCGCCTGCCCGCTCTGCGCGAAGTAATAGTAGATGCCTTCTTTCTCCAGCCAGCGCGAAACGAAGTCGAAGTGGCTCTCCTGGAACTGGCACACATAGCTGCGCGGACGATACGTGCCCGTGAGCTTGAGATCGACGGCGTTGCCGGTGAGTTGTGCGTCGCGCAGCACGCTGCCCACGATCTGCGGGATGGTCTGCTCGTTCAAATAGACTTCGCAGGTGCGCGTGAGCGTAAGCCGCCACGCGCGCGGCACCAGCACGGCGCGATAGAAGGTGTAGCCGCCCGCGTGATGCAGTTGATCGAACTCGGCGAGCATGCCGGAATACGGGGTCGTGCGGGAAGCATTGTCGGGCGCGCCGATGGTCAGCGTCGCGTTGTTCTGCAGCATCTTCGCCAGATCGATGTCAGCGTCGTCGGAAACGAGCGTCAATTCGAAGCGATACAACTGCGAGATCGCCTCGCGCCCGCTCATGCGCACCACCGAGAAGGTATCGGCGGCGTAAGCGTCCGAGGCGAAGCCGAAGCGCTGATTGTTGGCAAGTCGGGCGGAGAGCGAAGTCATGTCGTTTGTCTGCCGTTGAATCAGGAAGCGCGCCGCGCATGGGCGGCGGCGCGCGGGCGGTGAACTCAGGCCTTCGGCGCGAGCCAGGAGTCTTCGGCTTCGATGCCGTCCGGCTCGTAGGTCCACGTGATCTTCTCGTAGGTGAACGCGAGATCTTCCATGTGGCCCATCTGCTTGTTGTTCGGGTCCAGGCAGTTCGGCGTCCACGACTGCATGTGCGTGAGGATCGCGTTCTCGAGCTTGGCCGTGTAGTACTTCTCTTCCGTGCCCTTCGGGGAGATGCGATAGAACTCGAGCGTCACGCTCTTCAGCTGCTCGCCGGAGGTGAGGGCCTGATAGAGCTTGGGGCTGGACTTGTCGATTTCCTTCGTGACGGTCATCGCGCCGTGCACGCGCTTGCCGGTGGGCAGGCCGGTTTGCGGGCTCTTCGGGATCTCGATGGTGTGATCGACCGCCTGCACGAGGATCTTGCCTTCGTGGCCTTGGACTTTGGTCGAGCCTTCGATCTTTCCTTGATTTTGACCTTCGAGGGTCAGGTAGCAGGGCATCGGCATGATGAATCTCCAGTAAGTGTTTGAGGTTGACGGCCGGACTGGCTGTCTTGCGCTTGCGGTTTTCGGTGTCGTTCAGCGCATGAGTACAGATTAAGGTCGTGCGGTTGCGGCTTCGTTGCGAGACCGGCGCGGCGTGTTACATCCGAAACACGGCCGAAGTCCCGCTGTCCGTTCAGACGAGCCGCACCACGCTCGCTTCGACCTCATCGCCTTCCGGATAGGGCATCAGGAGCAGCGAATCCGGGCAGCCGCGCACGCGCGCGAAGTACGAATCCTCCGTGCCGATGCGGTTGCGCACCGCCCAGCTCAGGTACGCGGTCCCGCCGACCTCCATGCGCAAGCCTTCCTGCGCGTATTCCAGCGTCGTGCGGCTCGGCAGCGCGCCGCGCGAACCGACCGCCTGGAAGTCGATCGACACGCCTTCCACCTCGGGCACGCCGAAGGCAAAGCCGGCGAGCGGCGCATCGAGCGCGCCGAGTTCGAGCCACTGGCCGATGTTTTCGTCGCCCCAGAGCGTCAGGCGGTACGTCCCCAGCGCTGCCAGTGGCGTCTGCTTCGGCGCGCGAGCGAGCGCCGCGACGAGCTTGGCAGGCCACGCGGCGTTCGCATCGGTGAACACCGGCGCATCCGCCAGCACGGGCGGCAACGAGGCCGCGCCCGATGTCGACAGCACGAAGACGGGTGGCGCGGCCTCACGCGTCGATTGCAGGCTCGCCTGCAACAGCGAGAGACCGTAGCGCACGCCCGGCGTGGCGAGCGACGCATCGTCGGCAAGCACGATCCACGCGTGCGCCGCCTGCATCGCATCGAGCACGACTCGCGCGACCGCCCGGTCCGGCTCGTCGAGCCACACATGGCCTTGCGCCGCGATGCCATAGCGCTTCAGCGTGCCCACGACCTGTGCGATGCGGGCGTCGTCTTTCTTGAGCGCGGTAATCCAGACCTGCTTCATGCTTGTTCGTCCTCGATGACGGCGCTTTTCTTCGCTGCCGGCTCGAAGCCGAACGAGACGGTGAATGCGCCTGCCTCGTCCACGTCGAGCTGAGCGTGGGTGGGCTGCTCGGCGTCGCTCATGCGCACGAGGATTTCATGCGAGAGCATCGGCATGACGGTGCCGCGCAGAATGAAGTCGATATTGCGCGCGCCGGTTTCCACCTCGGTGCAGCGCGCGGCGATCGTATCGACGACGCGGTCCGTGTAGGCAAGACGCATCTTGTTGGTGGCAAGCAGCCGTTTGACGATCTTGTCGAGCTTGAGCCGCACGATGCCGGCAAGCGCATCCGCCGGCAGCGTGTAATAGGGGATCACGGTCATGCGCGCGAGCAGCGCGGGCTTGAAGTGCGCCGACAGGATCGGGCGCACGGCCGCGAGCATCGTGTCATCGTCGGGGCGCTCGCCGTTCGACGTGAGTTCGGTGATCACGTCGGTGGCGAGATTGGACGTGAGGAACACGACCGTGTTCGAGAAGTCGATCTCCTTGCCTTCGCCGTCCGACAGCACGCCCTTGTCGAAGACCTGATAGAACAGGTTCATGACGTCGAGATGGGCTTTCTCGGTTTCATCCAGCAGCACGACGGAGTAGGGCCGCTGGCGTACCGCCTCGGTCAGCAGGCCGCCTTCGCCGTAGCCCACGTAACCCGGCGGCGAACCGATCAGACGGCTCACGTTGTGGCGCTCCTGAAACTCGCTCATGTTGACGGTGACGGTGGATTTCTCGTCGCCGAACAGCAGGTCCGCGACGGACAGCGCCGTTTCCGTCTTGCCGACGCCCGACGGCCCCGCGAGCAGGAACACGCCCATCGGCTGCTGAGGATCCTTGAGCCCCGCCGCCGACGACTTGAGCACTTCCGCGATCTGGTGCATCGCGTGGTCCTGGCCGCGCACGCGCTGACGGAGTGTCGCTTCCATGTCGAGGATCGCCTTGGCCTGATCGCGCTGCACCTTGCCGAGCGGAATGCCGGTCCAGTCGCTGACGACCTTGGCGACCACGTCCGGATCGACATCGACACGCACCATCGGCTGCTCGCCCTGGGCCTCGCGTAGCGCGGCTTCAGCCCGCACGGCGGCGTCGCGCAGTGCGGCGATCTGCTCCTCGGGCTGCGCGGCGGCGCGTGCCGCAGTCACGGCCGCGCGCGCCGCGACGAGCGCCGCGCCCGCTTCCTTCTGGACAAGCCAGCGCTCCCGCAGACCGGCGGCGCGACTGTCCAGTTCGGGCAGTGCGGCGGCGATCGCGGCCAGGCGCTCGTCGTCGACCGGTTGCAGGTTGTCACGATCGCGTTCGAGACCGCGCCGCTCCCGCTCCAGCGCCTGAATGCGCCGCTCGGTATCTTCGAGCACGTCGGGCTTCGCGCTTTGCAGCACCTTGACGCGCGCGCAGGCCGTATCGAGCAGATCGACGGCCTTGTCCGGCAGTTGCCGTCCGGTGATGTAGCGACTCGACAGTTCCGCCGCAGCAACAATGGCGTCGTCGCGCATGACCACCTTGTGCACGTCCTCGTAGCGCTCCTTCAAACCGCGCAGGATCAGCACGGCGGTGGCGAGGTCCGGCTCGTCGAGTTTGACGAGCTGGAAGCGCCGCGCCAGCGCCGCGTCCTTCTCGAAGTACTTCTTGTATTCGGCCCAGGTCGTCGCGGCGATGGTGCGCAGTTCACCCCGCGCGAGCGCGGGCTTGAACAGGTTCGCCGCGTCCGATGTGCCGGCCTGGCCGCCCGCGCCGATCAGCGTATGCGCTTCATCGATGAACAGGATGATCGGCTTCGCCGAAGCCTTGATCTCGTTGATGATGCCTTTCAGCCGGTTCTCGAATTCGCCCTTGACGCTCGCGCCCGCCTGCAGCATGCCCATGTCGAGGCCGAGGATGGTCACGTCGCGCAGCGAGTCGGGCACGTCGCCGTCGACGATGCGCAGCGCCAGCCCTTCGACCACCGCCGTCTTGCCGACGCCCGGATCGCCGACGCAGATCGGATTGTTTTTGCGGCGCCGCGCGAGGATGTCGACCATCTGGCGGATTTCAGGATCGCGCCCGAACACCGGGTCGATCTTGCCCGCGCGCGCCTTCTCCGTGAAATCCTCGCAGTAGGTCGCGATCGCCGTGCCTGCACCTGCGCCCGGCGCGCCTGCTGCCGCGGCCGTGTCGGACGTGCCCGCCGTCTGTTCGATGGACGTCGCCGTCACCGCGCCGAAGCGCGCGAGCAGCGCCTCGCGTGGAACACCGCGCACGAGGTCGGCGTAACTGCCGGTCGCGTAGAAGGTCGCGCGGGCGAGGAACGCGAGCAGGATCGCGCCGGAGCGTACGCGGGTTTCGAGCAGATCGACCGAAGCCATCAGCCACGCGTCCTGCAGCAGTTCCAGCAGGATCGGGGAGAACACCGGGCGGCCGGTATTGCCCCCGCGCATGTCTTCGATCGCCTGATCGAGCGCGCGGCGCAGCAGCGCGGCATCGACGTTGTGCTCGCGCAGCAGCAGCGGCACGTCGCTTTGCGGATCGTCGAGCAGCTTGACGAGCATGTGCTCGACGGAAATCTCGTACTGGCCGCGCGAAATGCACAGGCCCGCGCTGTTTTCCAGCGCCTGGCGGCAATAGCCGTTGAGCCGGCTCACCAGCGGTTTCAGATCGACCAGCAGCATGGTTAGGCTCCTCGTGTTGTCTCGATAGGGATGCGGGGCGAAGGCCGTTTCAGACGGCGAAGCTGACCGGGCGCGGCACGGCGTCCGGGCTGGGCGCAAGCCACGTATCGCGGCCCAGCGCGCTCCAGTGGCCGCCGCCGGCGCGCGCATTGGCCACGACGCCCGCGCGCAGTTCGAGCAGCACGGTGACGTCGAACGGTTCGGTCAGGTAGTAACGGATCAGGAAGCGCAGACGCTCGTGCTCGCGGCGGCCCGGTTGCAGCGCCTCGAACAGGGCGACCGGCAGGTCTCGCAGTTCGACGCGCAGGCGATTGTTCGCGTCGCGGCATTGCGTGCCGAGATAGCATTCGACGCCGAGCGCATGGCGCATGTCGCCGAGCGCGGCGCGCTGGTCGGCGGGGATCGGCAGCCAGCTTTCCACGCATTCGACGATCTGCACGCGCGCGGGCGCAAATGCATCGGCGAGCAGCGTCTGCAGGCCGAGCGCGGAATGCGGACGCTGCGAGAACAGCCCCGCATAGCGCAGCAGGTCGGCGACGCCGGGCGCATCGTCGCGCCGCAGCGTGCGCTCCTGCAGGCCAACGAACGCGTAGAGCCGCTCGCGCATCGACTCGTCGCCTTCCTCGACGACGCGCAGATGCGGCCGGTACTTGATCCAGCTCTCGTACAGCAGCGGATACAGCGTGTAATGCAGGATGTCGAGAAACTCGCGCATCCCGGTCCGGCCTTCGCGCGCTTCCTCGAGCAGGTCTTCCGTGTAGAAGGTGGGCAACGGCGACGACACGCCGTACAGGCCGAAGAAGTTCGCGGTGATGCGCGGCGTGGGTCGGGGCGCCGGCGTGTCCTCGTCGTACTCGCCGGGACCGGCGGGCGGACGCGGCATGTCGCGCTCGATGCCGTCGATATCGGTCTCGGGAAAGCCGAGCGCGAGCCGCGGCCGCACCCGCAGGCGCTCGGGGTCGTCGCCCGCGAGCCGCGCGCGCCGGCGCAGCAGACGCACGGCCTGAAAGTACCCGAAGCGCTCGCCCTGGTTAAAGAGCGCGTCGTCTAGAGCAGCGCTTGTTGACCGAGCCGCGGCGTCCATCGAAATACCTCTCCCGAGAAAATGTCTTCCAGCTCGAAGCGCGTGTACGTGTTCATGCTTGCGTAGGCGCCGAGAAAACGGTCGATGACGCTGCCGAACACGTACAGGTCGCCCGGTCCCGCGAAATGCTCGGTGTCGCAGCGCATGCGGATGCACTGACCGCGCAGCATGTTGCGCCCGACCAGCCGCACTTCGGACTTCGCCTCCAGTTCCTTGATGCCCGCGATGCGCCTGCGGTTGGCCGCTTCATGACCTTGTTCCTGCCGTTCCGAGAACACGTACAGCGACAGCAGCGCGCGCAGGTTGGCAGCGTCGGCCAGCGACAGGAAGTTGAGTGCCGCATGTCCCAGCAGCCGCCAGCGCAGCGCTTCGCCGACCGGCGGATTGACGGCGGGCGTCATCGGCCGGATGTTGCGGAACTTGAGGCGCTCGGGCGAGCTGCCGGTGGGTTCGCTCAGATCGCCGTAGCGCAGGCTTTCCGGCAGATAGCGATTGGTGCACGTCAGCTCGATCGACAGCGTTTCGGTCTGCGGCGTCGCCGCCGGCGGATAGGCGACCGACAAGTACAACTCGGCCTCGTTACCGACTGCTGCCGGCTTGAGCGACGTGTGATAGACCAGATCGTCGGACTGGCGGTCGCCATCGGGCGCCGCTGCATTGCCGAGCACGCCGAACGGCTGATAGACGCGTTGCTGCGCGACCCCTTGCCGGTACGACGTGACCTTGTCCACCGAGTGCACCTGATAGTGCTGCCGGTTCGCGCCCTCGGGCGTGACGCGATAGTCCGTCTGGCGGTGATCCAGCGTGATCGGATTCGCGTGATGGTCGAACAGGTTGATCGCGGGCGTCACGTTGAGCATGAACGCTTCCGCGCTCAGTTCCGTGAGCCATGCCGGCAGGCGTCGCAGCGACAGCGACACCGAGAATGTCACGCCGCTTGCGCCGCGCAGGCGGTCGAGCCCGGTGAGATCGACGAAGAGGAATTTCTCCGGCTGCACGAAGAATTCCTGCAGCGTGCGATAGCCGGGAAAAGCGTGGCTCGGATACGGCACGAGCTCGGTGTCGAACCCGGCGGGCACGAGCGCACGTGGACCGAGTTCGGTGGTGAAGGCGCCGGCAGTCAGGCGCACCGACGTCACCTCGGTCATCAGCAGCATCAGCAGCCTGGATGCATCGCTGTAGCCGCCCGCGAGAAAGAGCCGCAGCGAGTCCGTCTGCCAGCGGGCGAGATCGAGCCCGCGCAGCGTGAAGTCCAGATCGATCGACGGCGTGCGGCCTTCGCCCGCCGACAGACGCGCCGACAGCACGAGGGGATGCACGGCGACAGCCTGCGTGGTGCGAAAGCGGCACGACGTGCCGTCGACCGGCGCCGATGCGAGTTCCACGCCCGCCGTCACCCGCGCCGTTTCCGTCAGCGCGCCGCGCGGCTCGAACAGCACCAGCGTCGTGGCCGGCACCGGCCGCAAATAATGCGGAAAGAGCAGCGTCGAGAGTTCCTGGATGAACTCGGGAAATTCGTCGTCGAGCTTCTGGCGCGCGAGACCCGTCAGGAACGCGACGCCTTCCAGCAGGCGCTCGACGTCCGGATCCGTCGAGCGGCCCGCGAGCATCGGCGCGAGCGCCGGATTGGCTTCGGCGAACTCGACCGCCAGCGTCTTCAGCTTGGCGAGTTCGTCTTCGTAATAGCGGTTGAGCATCGGATCAGGGCAGGGGCGCGCTAGACGACGGTGACGCGGCCATCGGCATTCACGGTGGTCGAGAGGCGCAGCGGAATCTCGCGGTCGTTCACGGCGAGCGTGCCGTCGAGGCTGAAGCGGATCGACATGACGTCGCTGCGTTCGGACTGCAGCCGCACTTTCGGATTGAGCACGCGCGGTTCATAGCGCGACACCATGCGCTGGATCTCTTCCTCGATATCGCTCAGCGAGCCGCCTTCGAGCCCGCCCGCGATGTTCGTGAAGTCCGGCACGCCGAACTGCGGATCCAGTTCCACGCTGCCTTGCCGCGTGTTGAGAATGCGCGAAAGATGTTCCATGACCGATCGTACGAGCACTTCGGTGCTGGTCTCGTTGGTGCGTACCGCGCCTTGTTCCCAGCCCGAAATGCGTTCCAGCAGCCTGCGCTCTCTCATTGGCGATCCTGAATGACGCGGCGGGATTCGTCATCGCCGCCGCGATGGTTCATTACGCCTTCGGCGCGAGCCAGGAGTCTTCGGCTTCGATGCCGTCCGGCTCGTAGGTCCACGTGATCTTCTCGTAGGTGAACGCGAGATCTTCCATGTGACCCATCTGCTTGTTGTTCGGGTCCAGGCAATTCGGCGTCCACGATTGCATGTGCGTGAGGATCGCGTTCTCGAGCTTGGCCGTGTAGTACTTCTCTTCCGTGCCCTTCGGCGAGATGCGATAGAACTCGAGCGTCACGCTCTTCAGCTGCTCGCCGGAAGTGAGCGCCTGATAGAGCTTGGGGCTGGACTTGTCGATTTCCTTGGTGACGGTCATCGCGCCGTGCACGCGCTTGCCGGTGGGCAGGCCGGTTTGCGGGCTTTTCGGGATCTCGATGGTGTGATCGACCGCCTGCACGAGGATCTTGCCTTCGTGGCCTTGGACTTTGGTCGAGCCTTCGATCTTTCCTTGATTTTGACCTTCGAGGGTCAAATAGCATGGCATCGGCATGGTGGCCTCCAGTTGCCGTTATGGTGAGCTTATGCGTTGGGTCTGCTGTCGTTTCGTGCCGCTATGCACCTTGTTGCCGGGTGCATGACTACAGTGTGAGGGTGAGCGGTTACCGCCTCGTTACGGACCGCCGCCCGCGTGTTACCGATGAAACCTGGGCCGCGCCGCCCGGTTTTTCCGGTGCGGCGCAAGTATGGGGATCAGGAAGTTTCGAGCTTGCCGACCAGCGACAGCGTGAAGGACGCGCCCATGTACTTGAAGTGCGGCCGCACCTTCATGTCCACCTTGTACCAGCCCGGTTCGCCTTCGACGTCGAGCACGCTGATCTCGGCCTGACGCAGCGGCCTGCGGCTGCGCACGCCCGGGCTCGGGTTGTCCATGTCGGCGACATACTGGCGGATCCAGTTGTTGAGTTCCTTCTCCAGATCGCCGCGTTCTTTCCACGTGCCGATGTTCTCGCGCTGCATCACCTTGATGTAGTGCGCCATGCGGCTCATCACGAACATGTACGGCAGCTGCGTGCTCAGCTTGTAGTTGAGCTCGGCTTCCTTGCCTTCCTTCGACTGGCCGAAGAACTTCGGCTTCTGCGCCGAATTGGCCGAGAAGAACGCAGCGTTGTCGCTGTCCTTGCGCATCGTGAGCGCCATGAAGCCCTGCTCGGCGAGTTCGAATTCGCGTCGCTCGGAGATCAGGATCTCGGTCGGGATCTTGTTCTGGATCTCGCCCATCGATTCGAACGAGTACACCGGCAGATCCTGCACGGTGCCGCCGCCTTGCGGGCCGATCACGTTCGCGCACCAGCGATAGTCGGCAAAGCTCTCCGTCAGACGCGTGGCGAAGGCGAACGCCGCGTTGCCCCACAGGAATTGGTCGTTGCCGCTCGACACGTCTTCCTTGTAGTTGAACTTCTTCGACGGCGCCGTTTCCGGGCCGTACGGCACGCGCAGCAGGAAATGCGGCGCGGTCAGGCCGACGTAGCGCGCGTCTTCGCTTTCACGGAAGGCGTTCCACTTGACGTACTTCGGGCCTTCGAAGATGGACGACAGATCTTTCAGGTTCGGCAGTTGATCGAACGAGTCGATGCCGAAGAACTCCGCGCCCGCGGCCGCGACGAACGGCGTGTGACCCATTGCCGCGACGCTCGCCGAGTACTGCAGGAGCTTGATGTCCGGCGCGCTCGCGTTGAACTCGTAGTTGGCGATGATTGCGCCGAACGGCTGGCCGCCGAACTGGCCGTATTCGGCCGTGTAGACGTTCTTGTAGAGGCCCGATTTGGTGATCTCGGGCGCATCCTGGAAGTCGTCGAGCAGCTTCTGCTTGCTGACGCTCATCAGCTGGATCTTGATGTTCTCGCGGAAATTCGTGCGGTCCACGAGGAACTTGAGCGAGCGCCACGACGATTCGAGCTTCTGGAAGTCATCGTGGTGCAGGATCGCATCCACCTGCGCGCACAGCTTCTGGTCGAGGCTTGCGATCATGTCGTCGACGGTCGCCGCCGTCACGCGCTCGACCGCGCGCTGCGGTTCGAGCAACTGCGCGACGAACGCCTGAATGCCCTGGCGGGTAATGGAATACGCTTCGTCGCCCGGCTTGATGCGGGCGCTCTCCACCAGTTGATCGAGCAGCGAGCCTTCGCTCGTCGCGGCCTGTCCCGGCGCGGCCGCGCCGGATTGCTGTTGTTCGTCACTCACGGGATTCTCTCCTTGCTTCGCGAAACGCCGGGCGGCGGCGCATGCACCGCCGCGTCGCGCCATATGCCGTTATTTGTCTTCTGCGCCGAGTTCTTTGAGCAGGCGGGCGCGCACGCCTTCGTCCTGAATCAGCTCCTGCAGGCGCTTGCGGAAATCCGGCAGATTGCCGATCGGGCTCTTCAGCGCCTTCAACGCGTCGCGCAGCTCGAGCATTTGCCGCAACTCGGGAATGCGTTCCGCGAGGGCGTCGGGCGTGAAATCGTTGATCGAGTCGAACTTGAGATCGAGCGAGAGCACGTCGTCGGGACCGGCCTTCTCGTCGAGCTTGTTCGGCACCGTCAGCTGCAGGCCGAGTTTCTGGCCCTTGAGCACTTCGTTGAAGTTGTCCTTGTCGACGTTGATCGGCTTCATGTCCTCGATCGGCACATCGTCCTGACGCAGCGTGAAGTCGCCCAGTACCAGCAGTTTGAGCGGCAGTTCAACCTCTGCCTGCGCATCCCCCGTAGCGGGGCGATACACGATATTGACGCGCTCCTTGGGCGCAACCGAACCATCATTTGCCATTTGCATCTCCAGATTCACGGCGCCGCGCTGGCAGTGCGGACATCGACGAAAAACGCGCCTCTGACGGCGCACGGACGGCACGACTGCCGCACGGGACGCGCTCAGGCCGGCAGCCGATGCCCGGACGCGTGACCTACTAGAAAACTGCGGATTGAGGGAGACGACGGAAGACAGACCGGATCGCGCCGGTCCGGTCGCGAGGCCTGCTTGCCTCGAGCGGAAGGACCGGCTGGTAAGGATGACGAGCAGTCTCCGTTTGCTCAAAGGCAAGGCTCAAAATGAGTGCGAGCCATTATAAGCAGACGTATCTCAAAAACCCAAAGCATTTTTATCAGGCGCTGAAGACTCAAGAAACGCGCGTTCAAGCCGTTTACTCGGTGCTTTTTACGTGCCAGTAAACCATGCGGCGCAAGCGCGTAGAGCGGCAGGGATGCGGCGGCGCGATTTGCTGCGCTGCCGCGTCGCGGGGCGTGTTCAAGCCTTCGGCGCGAGCCACGAGTCTTCGGCTTCGATGCCGTCCGGCTCGTAGGTCCAGGTGATCTTCTCGTAGGTGAACGCGAGATCTTCCATGTGGCCGATCTGCCGGTTGTTCGGGTCGAGGCAGTTCGGCGTCCACGATTGCATGTGCGTGAGGATCGCGTTCTCGAGCTTGGCCGCGTAGTACTTTTCTTCCGTGCCCTTCGGGGAGATGCGATAGAACTCGAGCGTCACGCTCTTCAGCTGCTCGCCGGAGGTGAGGGCCTGATAGAGCTTGGGGCTGGACTTGTCGATTTCCTTCGTGACGGTCATCGCGCCGTGCACGCGCTTGCCGGTGGGCAGGCCGGTTTGCGGGCTCTTCGGGATCTCGATGGTGTGATCGACCGCCTGCACGAGGATCTTGCCTTCGTGGCCTTGGACTTTGGTCGAGCCTTCGATCTTTCCTTGATTTTGACCTTCGAGGGTCAGGTAGCAGGGCATCGGCATGATTCACCTCTTCATTGTGTTTGGGTTGAGGCGCCGTTCTTCGTGTCCGGCGCATGAATGAAGTGTCGTCGCGTGCCGTTGCAGCCGTGTTGCGGCGCTGCCGCATCATGTTTCATTCGTAACGCGCGTGGCACGGTAGCCGCGCGATATGCCGTAAAAGCGTCCGGTCGTCCACTTTCAGCGAGCGTGCGCGCGCCGCCGGCGGCTTTTTTAAGCGCGTTGTGCGTTGGGTGAGCGCGCATTACACTGGCGACCATTAATAAGACAACTCGCAAGCGCCATGAGATTTCCGACCTCCATGCGTTCGCGTCCACCTGGCATTCATTCACAGTGACTCACGACGTACGCGCGGCGTCGGCCACGCCGCTCGGCTCGTCCGGTTCCGGCGTGCGCCATTTCACGGCCGGCTGGCGGCGCGCGCTCGCGCTGGGCGCGCTGTATGGCGTGCTGTCCACGCCGCTCGATACGCTCGGCACCGGTTCGTCGCTGTCCGCGGTCGTGTGGCCGGCGCCGGCCGTCGCAGTCGCGTATCTGTGGCGAAGGCCGCTGACCGAATGGCCAGCGGCGCTGGTGACGATTTTCGTCGCGATGCTCATCGTCGGCCGCTTCGACGAATTTCCGTTATGGGTCGATGCGTCGTTCGCGCTTGCGAACGCTTTGGGCGTGGGCATGGGCGTCGGCCTGGCATGGCGTTTCGTGAGCCGGCGCGCCCGGCTCGATACGACCGCGCGCTTCACGCGCTTCCTGCTGTTTCTGCCCCTCGGCACCGTATTTGCAATGGCGCTGACCGGCAGTCTGCTCGCGCACGCGACGAGCGGCGCGAACCTCCTCGAAGTCTGGCGCACCATCATGGGCAGCAACGGTCTGGCGATGCTGGTCCTCGTGCCGGGCCTGCTGGCGTGGACCGCGCCGGCCGCGCCCGATGCCCCTGCGGTGCGCGCGTGGGTCGTCGTCGTGCCGGCCGTGTGCGGCGCGGTGCTGATGATCGAGGCGTTCCGCATTCGCCTCCCCGACGAGACCGAACATGTGCTGCTGATCGTGCTGCTGGTCTGGGCGGCCGTGGCCGGCTCCATTCGCGCCGCGACGCTGGCGGCGTTCGTGCTGGCCGCAACCGGCATCGTACTGACGGTGACCGGCAACGGCTCCTATCACCAGAGCGGCATCGCCGGCGTGCGGCAGTTGCAGATCGATCTGGCGGTGCTCTGCACGCTGGTGTTCTACGTCGCGGTGGCGCTGCTCGAGCGGCGTGGCTACGAGGCGCGGTTGCTGCGTGCGCAGAAGCTCGAATCGCTCGGACTGCTGGTGAGCGGCATTGCGCATGACTTCAACAACGTGCTCGGCGCGGTGCGCGGCCACGCGGAATATGCCGATGAGTTGCTGCCCGCCGACGCGCCGGCGCATCGTCCGCTGCAGCACGTGCTGGGTGCAGTGAAAAGCGGTCACGCGATGATCGAACAGATGCTGCTGGCAGTGGGACGCGGCCAGCCGCGCCAGAGCGGCAGCGTGGCGATGCGCGCCGTGATCGACGAGGCCGTGGCGCTGGCTGCATCGGACCATCATGACCGCGTGACGATCGATGTCCAATACGATGCGGCGCTCGGCACGGAAGGCATCGATGAATGGCGAGTCGCGGGCGACCACGCGCAACTCGTGCGAGTGCTGTTGAACCTGCTGCGCAATGCGGCGCAAGCGGCCCGTAGCTGGGTTGTGCTGCGCGTCGCGGCGGGCATTCCGCGCGACGAGCTCGTCGATGTCGGGCGCGTGCCCGAGCACGATGCTCTGCTGCTTGAAGTGCACGACGACGGTCCGGGCATTCCGCCGGACGTGCTGCCGCGTATCTTCGATCCCTTCTTCTCGACGAAACACAAGCAGAGCGGCCACGGTTTGGGGCTTTCGATCGCGGCGGGCATCGTCGCGGATCACGAGGGCGGGATTGTCGCGGGCAACGGGCCGCTCGGCGGCGCCGTATTCCGCGTGCTGTTGCCGGCGCGGCAGCAGCACGGCGCGCAGGCGGACCTGCCGGACGCGGTGGAAGCGCACGAAGCCGTGAACGCGTCAGACAACGAACTGGAACACGCTGCGAGCTTCGCGCCCTTCGGTCAGGGCGAGGCCGTGCTGCTCGTCGAGGACGATCGCGCGTTGCGGGAGATGCTGGAGGAATGGCTCGCGGAAGCCGGCTTCGAGCCGTCGAGCCATGCTGCGCCGGCCGCGGCGCTCGCCGCGCTGCAGGCCGATCCGCATGGCTTCGCCTTTCTCGTCAGCGACATCGAGATGGACGATCTGCGCGGCGACGAACTCATTGTCGCCGCGCGCGCCCGGCGCCCTGAATTGCCCGCGCTGTTGATCAGCGGCGCGCGTCAAGGGGCGCACATCGCCGCTGGCGTGCACGTGCCGTTCCTTGCCAAGCCCTTCGGCCGCGCCGCGTTTGCGCGCGCGGTCCAGGCGCTCTATCCCTCACACGCTTCCTCACACGCTTCCATGCGCTGACTGTCATGCCGAGTTCTCCCCGCATTCTCATCGTTGACGACGACCATTCGCTGCGCGTGCTGCTGGTCGAATATCTGTCCGGTCACGGGATGACGACCGAAGGCGCGGCAACCGCGGCCGAAGCGCGTGAACTGCTGGCCGCCGATACCTTCGACCTCGTGCTGCTCGACCTGGGGCTGCCCGACGGCGATGGACTCGAACTCGCGCGGGAGTGGCGCGGCAGCGCGACGGGCGGCGCCATGCCGATCATCTGCGTGACCGGACGCACCGAGGAAGCCGATCGCGTCATGGGCCTGGAACTCGGAGCCGACGACTACGTGACCAAGCCGTATTCGCCGCGCGAAGTGCTGGCGCGGGTGCGCGCGGTGCTGCGCCGCACCGGCGCCGCCGTGGCGCAGGGCGCGCCGATCACGCGCGGAAAGCTGCCGCGTGCCTATCGCTTCGGCGGCTGGACGTTGAATCTGAACACGCGCCGCCTGAAGTCGAAGGACGATGACACGGTGGCGTTGACGAATGCCGAATTCAATCTGCTGGTCGTGCTGCTCGGCGCCCCGAACCGGGTGGTGACGCGCGAGCACATGATCGAGCGCACGCGCGCTTTCGACGACGTCTTCGATCGCGCCATCGACGTCCAGATCCTGCGCCTGCGACGCAAGATCGAGGAAGACGCGCGCACTCCCAAGCTGCTGTGCACCGAGCGCGGCGCGGGCTACTACCTGAACACGGAGATCGAGGAGGTATGGTGAGCCGGCTGTCCCTCTCCGCATCGATCGCATGACCATGACTGCTCCTTTCGACACGCTCGGCGTCACGCCGATCTCGCCTGACAACCCCGCGGGCGACGACGTTCGCGACGATCCCGATTTCGACCGCCTGCAAACCGAGATCGACAAGCTCAACAGCCCGAGCGCGGCCGCCTCCACCGACTGGGACGTGGTGCAGCGCGCCGCGACCGTGCTGCTGTCCGAGCGGGGCAAGGATCTGCTCGTCGCGTGCTATCTGACCGGCGCGCTGATGCGCCGCTCGGGCCTCGACGGACTCGCGAACGGCTTGACCGTCATCGACGACTTGCTGACCCATTTCTGGGAGACGCTGCATCCGGGGCTCTCGCGGCTGCGCGCGCGGCGCAATGCGCTGTCGTGGATTGTCGAGCGGGCGGTGCAGTTCGTCGCGGACAAGGTGGATCGCGACCAGCCGCAGGAACGTGCGCTGATCGACACGCTGCAACAGCATCTGGACAGCATCGATGTGCGCCTCGCCGACAAGGATCCCGATGCGCCGAGCGTGCGGCCCTTGCTCAATCAGATCCGTACCTTGCCCGTGAACGAAGCAGTGCCGGAAGCTGTCGCTGAAGCCGTTGCGGAAGCGCCTCGGGCCGCAGTGACGGAGCACTCGCAGGCACCCGCCTCGCAGACGCCGCCGCCGTCGCCGAAGCCTTCGGCGCCGCTCGCGATCGCGCCGTTGTCGACCTCGACGATCGTCTCGGATGCCGACGCCGACCGTGCGTTCGAGCAGATCGCGGAGCGGCTTGCATCGCTTGCCGGCTACCGGCGAGGCAACCGTTCCGCCGATGCGCAGGCATATCGGCTCAACCGCATGGCGGCGTGGGGCGGCATCGAGTCCGCGCCGCCCGCCGAACGCGGCCAGACGCGCATCCCGGGTCCCATCGCGGAGCTGGCGCTCGCGCTGGACCGGCTGCAATCCGGCGACGCGCCGGAAGATACGCTCGCGTTCGCCGAAGCGAACCTGCTTGCCTTTCCGTTCTGGATGGACCTGAATCGTGCGAGCGCCCAGGCGCTGGCACGAGCGGGCGAGCCGTTCGCGAACGCGCTCGCCGAAGTCAACGCCGCGACGCTGCAACTGCTGCGCCGCGCGCCCGAACTGCCCAACCTGACGTTCGCCGACGGCAAGCCCTTCGCCGATGGCGCCACGCTCGAATGGCTGACGAGTCTGCAGCGCAATGCCGCTGCGAGTTCAGGCGGAGGCGCCGCACCGGATGCATTGGCGGTCGCGGTCGGCACGGCGCGCTCGCTGGCGGCGGCCGGGGATCTGGAAGCGGCGGCGATCGCCTTGCAGGGCGCAACGCTCGGAGGGAATCCTGAGCAGCGTCTGCGCGCGACCATCCACCTGGGCGAGCTGATGCTCGCGCACCGGCCGAACGCGCCGTTGCGGCCGTTCGCGCAGATGATCGTCGCGGAAGTGGATCGGCACGAACTCGACCGCTGGACGCCCCAGCTCGCGCTCGAAGCGTTGAGCGCGGCGCATGCGCTCTACCGGCAAAATGATGCCCACGCCGAAGCGCTTGCGCTGGTCGGCCGCATCGGGCGTATCGATGCGGCCGCGGCGGTCAAGCTGACGCTCGGCACGATATAAGCCGGGCGACGGCGCGGCTTCAAGAGCCCGACGCGCCCGTCGGCACTGTCACCGTATTCGGCAGAGTCGGCAGCGGCGGCACGTCGGGCGCGCCTGTCGGCTGGGACTGGACCGGTGCGTAGGCCGGCGCGGCGGCCGTGACGAGCGGGCCGCGCGGCTCCAGCAGGCTGTCGAAACGCTGCTGCAGCGTCTGCGTGCTCGCGGGCAGTGCATTCTGATTCCAGCACACGCCGATGCGCTGCGGCAGCGACACGCGCAGCGGCCTCGGCTCCGCGCCGCCATTAGTATTCGCGAGCTTGATCAGAAGCAGTTGCTGCGTCTGGGCGGCGAGCGTGTCGATCGCTTGCTGGCGCGTCTGCGTCTGCTGCCGGCGCTCGTCCATCAGTTGCGCGAGTTGCGTGGCGCCGTCGATGATCGCATCCTCACCACGAAACTCGTAACGCACCGTGATCTGTTCGATACCGCGTTGCGCAAGCGCGCTCGCCGACGACGGGAAGTCCTGCGGCGTGAACAGGCGGTGTCCGTCGCGGAAATCGCGCAGGAAGCTGACCACGCCTGCATCGCCGCGATAGCGTTTCGAGAGCGTGAGGCCATCGAAGCGAATCAGCAGCGTGACCTCGCCGCATTGTCCGAGCGTCCAGTTGAAGGTGTCGCTGACCGGAAAGTTGAAGTTGGTGAGCGTGTGCGCGCCGCTCGCGCATTGCACCGTCAGCACGGTCGCGAACGGGCGCACGCGGGCGGACGGATTCACGTCGATCGGCTGCGCGGTGATGCTCAACGGATACGCGACGGCCTCGGCCGTAGCGATCTTCTGCTTGATGTCCGCGAGCGCCGTTTCCGCGTTGGTCTGCTGCTGCTTCGCCTGCTCCTGGGCGGCCTGCGCCTGCGCGGCGTCGGATTCGGCGCGCGCCTTGGCCCGCTGCGTCTCCATCAACTGCGCAACGCGCTTGCCGACCGCCGAATTGAGCGTCGGCAGGAAGGCCGTCGTGAACGGCACGCTGTAATCCGCCGTCTGCACCTCGGAAATCGTGTTGGCGCCGTGCGTGAGGAAAGGCTTCGCGGGACCGTCGACAAAATTCCATACCGAGCCTTGCGGCCCGTACAACTGATCGACGACTTGCGACATGCTCGTCGCGGATTGCAGCGGCCAGTACACCTTGCTGTCCCAGTCCGATTGCAGCGCGCACGAAGCCTCTTCCTCGGTGTACGCGAGCACGAAATGCAGCGGCCCGCCGATCAGATGCCAGATGGCCTGATCGGCGGCGCCGTTCGAATCCACATCGTCGCGCAGGCGCAGCAACGCGCGGGCCGCATCGTGCACGGGCGAAGTCTTGACCGCCGGATCGACGCCGAAGCCATGGAACGCCGCCGCCACGGTGTAGGCCTTCGCTTCGCCATCGGTGACGGTCGCGGCGATCTGGTTGACGTTCTGGAAGTAATCGCGCATCGCGGCCGCTGCACGCGTATTGATGCGCAACGACGTCGCGCCCGCTGACGGGTCGTTGGAGAGCGTCTCGCGCAGCGCCTGGCCGCCGAATGAATTGATGCTCTGCACGATGCCGCCGGCCTTGCCCGCGATCAGCGCACCGGTCGCGTCACGCCGCAGACGCCCCATGTGCCGCGCGGTCTGCAGCCAGTCGGGAAGTTGCGCGTCGGACAGGGTCTCGAATTCCTCGTTGAGCCGGTCGAGTGCGCGCAAATACGGGCTCGTACTCTGCGTGATCGTCGGCAGACGGCTGCGCCAGGCATCGCGGCCGGATAGCATCTGCTCGCCCTGGGGCACGCTCTGCACGAAGTTCTGCCAGGTCTCGAAGCGCTGGTTCTGATAGGTGCGCTCGAACAGCGCCTGCTGCTGGGCCAGATGGGCGTCGTCGTCGACGGCGTCCTTGACTTCCTTCAGATAGCCGTCGATATCCGCGCGGCCCGCGCGCGTGTAGGCGGCCGCCACCTTGATCGCACCCAGGCGCGCGGCCTCGGCGAGCTCGGCGCCGGTTCGCTCGGCTTCGACTGCTTTGGGATCGTCCGTGGCGCGCGTCGTGCGGTTCCGTTGCGCCTGCGCGGCGACCCGTCCGCCCGCGACCGTGGGCGGTGCGCTGTCGCTCGCATTGGCGAGGCGCAGCGCCTGTGCGCGCGCGGCGTTGGCGTCGAGCCAGAAATCCGCGAGCGTGACGTCGCGCAGCTGGTTATCGATGGGCGCGAGCTGGGTGAGCCAATGCATCTGGTCGATGTACAGCGCCTGGTTCAAGGTGGCCTGCTGATGCGCGAGGCGCGAGACGATTTCCTGCGAGTTCGTCTCGGACCACGCAATGTACGAAATGCGCAAGCCGTTGACCTGGTCGAACAGCCGCGGCGACCACGGCGCCATGTCGCTGTAGACCGGCTGCGGCATCGACGCGAGTTGCGGACGGTCGGCGCCGGCGAGTTTCGCTTTCAGCAGGTTGGTGGTGCGGACTTCGTTCAGCGTGCTGAGCGGGAGGGTTTGATCGGTATCGTTGACGAGATCGCGGCGAAGATCGACATCCACGTCGCGTTCGACCGCTGGGCGGATGTAGCTCAGGTAGTTCCGCACATATTGCTTGTGCAGCCGGTCCTGTAATTCGTCGATCTTGCTCGAGATCATCCAGCGCGAACGCCAGTTGTGACTGCGGCGATCGATCTCGAGCAGCGCGTCGTTGGCGCGCGACAGGGTGGCGGCGTCATCGACGAGCAATCCCGAGTAATGCTGCTGGAACGGGTAGTTGTGCTCGATCAGCGCGAGCGTGTTCACATTACGGAAGAACGACATCGTGATCAATACGCCGATCGCAATGGCGCAGAGCAGCCAGGCGAACAGGCCGAGATTCTGCGTCGCCGCGAGCCAGCGGTTCACCAGCGCCGCGGGCTTGGCGACGTTGCGGTCCTGCGGCAGGATCCGGCCGAACAGGTCGTGCAGGAAGACGCCGGTGGTGGTCGGCTCGTGGGGCGGTGTCGGGTGCAGCGTGTCGGGCAGGACGGCGGAACGCGCGCCACCCGCTTGCAGGCCGCTCGAAAAGAACACGCCGCGCAGGAACGGCGATTCGAGGTACGGACTTTCTCCAAGGCACGCCTCGACGAACAGCTCGGCGCCCGCGCGCAGGCGGTCGAGTTCGTTCGGAAACAGCAGCAGTTCCACCGCGGACTGCGGATGCCGGGCCACCAATGCGATGCGCATGGCGCGCAGGCGCGCGACGATGGCGTCGAAGGCGTTGGTGAGGAACGATTCGGTCGACTGCGCTTCATCGCCGGCAGGCGCGAGATGGCCCATGGCCTGGCTGAGCGCGGTCTCCGGCAGCAGCGTGCTCCAGCGTTCGAAGCCGTAGAGCTGATCGCATTTGGTGACCAGCACGTACACCGGAAAACGCCGTCCGAACAGGCGGATCAATTGTTCGATACGGGCGCGGATCACGCGCGCTTCCTGATCGATTTCCTCGCGGTCCGGCGTCACCAGCCGGTCGGCGGATACCGCCAGCACGAGCCCGTTGATGCCCTCGCGGCCGCGATAGCGCGACAGCAGGTCCAGCACGAGATTCCATTCGCGGCGATCGTCTTCTTCGTTCTCCGCGCCGACATAGCGGCCCGCGCAGTCGAGGACGATCGAGCGGTCGAAATACCACCAGTCGCAGTTCTCGGTTTGCGGTACCGGCGCGCCGTTCTGCGTCTGATCCTGCAGCGATGTCGAGAGCCGCGTGCGCGCCAGTGCCGTGGTCTTGCCCGCGCCCGGCCGGCCGATCACCAGGTACCACGGCAGCACGTAGAGCGGGTTGCCGAGCCGTTTGAGGCTCGAACTGCGCAGCAGACCCGCGGCTTCGCGAAATTTGCTCCGCAGCGCGCCCGTGCGCGAGCCGCGCTGCGCGGCTTCCTTTTCGGCGCGCCGCTGCCGCGCGATGATGCTGCGCGAGCGATACGCGAGCAGCATGCGGCGCAGCACGATCAGCATCATAAAAGCGCCGAGCACGCCGAAGAAGATGGCGGCGGCGGCCCATAGCGGCCATTCGAGGTAGAGCGTCAGGCCCCAGCTCACGAGTCCAAGCACGACGAGCGCGAGCAGCCAGAGCAGAACGGTGCGCAGAGCTTTCATTGAATCAGCGGGAGAAGGGCGTTCACCATCTGCACGATGATCGCGTGATAGGTACCGTAAAGGACGACGAGAATCAGCAGCGGCAGGCCGAACGCGATCAAGGTCTGCCGGCGCAGACGTCCGCGCACGCGCCGCGCTGCCGGTTCGATGCCGGTCTGCGCCGCGCGCGCCGAATCCTCGGTGACGTACGCTTGCGGGAACAGCACGGTGCCGGTGGCGGCCGGCACGCCGCCCGCGTCGAGCACCTGTTGCAAGGTCCGGCGGCGGCGTTCGTCGAGCTGACGCGTGTCGCGTTCCTGCGCGTAGCGGCCTCTGAAGCCGAGCGCCAGACACAGCGCGTAGACCTCACGCACGGCGGTCTGGTCGTCGCGCAGATCGTCGAGGCGCGTGTAGAACGCGACGCCGGCGGTCGTCGTATTGAAATGGCGGCGTTGCAGCAGTTGCCGCTGCCAGTGCGGCGCGCCCGCCCAGTCCGACGAGATGAGCACCTCGTCCGCCCAGGCCAGTACGGCGAACAGCGCGCTGTCGAAATCCGATGGCACCACATGCAGCGCGTGCGCCTCGTGGCGGGCCGTGTCGATCTCCTCGTCAAGCGCTTCGGCGAGCGCCCGGGCGCGGGCCGCGCCTTCCGACGGCGTGCCGGGCGCGACACCCGGCGCCGACGGCGACGGCGAGGACGGCAGCGGAGCGGGAACCGGGGGCGCGTCGATTTCGGTGACACTCGACTCGCCGAGCCGCTGCGGGGCGAACGGCGAACCGCCGCCCGGGGCAGGACGCGCAACCACGGGCAGGGGGCGCGGAGCCGCCGGCAGGGCGCCAGCGGCGGCTCCGGTCGTGATGGCGGCATCGGCCGGCAGCGTTGCAGCGGGCAGCGGCCGGGGGCGCAAGAACGTCGGCGCGGCGGACGCGTCGAGCGTCTGGCGCACCAGTGCGATGACAGGGAGGAGGGTGTCGGTCAGAGCCACGTCATCTCCGCAGAATCACGACTTCCGCGCGCAGATCGGCGGGCGCATCGAGCCAGTGCAGCGCGATGTCGCCCTCGCGTTCGACGAGTTCCCATTGCTCGCTCACCTGCTCGATGCGGAAATAGAACGAATGCGCCCGGCGCGGAAGACCCTGCGGCGCGTGCGGCATGTGGATCAGTTCGAGCCCGGGCAGCGCATGGCGCACGAGCGTCGGGATGTCGCCCAGCGCGGCCAGACGCGCGCCGTTGACGATGCCGTCGGCGACCCATTGCGGGTCTTCCTGGGTCCGCACGACGAGATAGAAACGGTTGCGGTTGCCGAACATGCTGCGCGGCACCTGGCCCTGGTACACGCCGTCGCGCGGTTCGAGCACGACGAGATATTCCGGTCCGACGGTGATCTCGTTGAGCAGATGTCCGATCGTCACGCGCGCGCGACTGAAGCAGGTGTCCAGATCGAGATGATCGTAAGGCGGCAGGCCCGCGCCGCCGCCGTCCATCTCGCCCAGCATGTTGAAACGCTCGGAGAACGAACTCAGCTCGCCGACGAGTTGCCGCAATACGCCATAAGCCATCCAGGGATGCACCTGCTCGCTCTCGATCAGGTGGAACAGGCTCGGGGAGAAACGATTGAGCGAGCGCAATGCGAGCAGGAACAGCATGTAAGAGGCATCAAACTCGGCCTTCTGCATTTCGCGCGGGCTCTTGTACTCCTGCAACTGGCGAGCACGGCCAGACAGTTCGTCGCGGATTTCGCGCAGCATCGCGCGCAGCGCGTCGGAGCCGGCCAGCGCGTAGCTCGGCGGGATGAAGCGGTCGGCGAGCACCACGGTGTCGCCGTCGCGCACGAGCCGCGCGACCGGGATCAGCTCGTATTGATCGAGGTGATCCAGTTCCGATTCGAAGAACACCTTCAGCACGTAGCGCAGCGTCTGGAGCGGCGCGCCGGGGCCTTGCGAGTAAAGATCGGGCGTCTCGGGCACCGACATCACGGTGGCGAAGCGCGTCGTCGCGTCGGCGGCCTCGGCAAGCGTGCCGACTTCGGTGACGTTGCGGTCCTGCTCGCTCGCGCGGCGCACGCCGAGATACACGGTCAGTGGACGGTCGCCCTGCACCCAGCTTGCATCGAACGTGCGAGGCGCGATCACCGCGTTCTCGGGATACTGGACATAGTGATGATCGCGGAACAGCAGCCGGGCGTGACGCACGTCGATCGTGCGGTTGGCGACCGCGCTTTTCGACAGCTCCAGCGCACCGACGCCCCAGAAATGCGGCACGCCGGCTTCGAACAGCGGCGTCTGCGTGAACCGGTTGTGCTGATCGGCGAGCTGGAAATGCTGCGGTTGCAGAAACATCCCCTGATGCCAATAGACCGCTTGCTTGTCTTCCACGTCGGGGCCCTTCAGTTAGGCAGTTTGAGGGTGGCGGTATCGGGCGCGCCGCTGGAACCCGGCGCGATCAGCGGCACTTCCTTGCCGCCGCCGTCGAGCGGTACGATCTGCTGCTTCGCCTGCGCGCGCTTCTGGGCGGCGACGAGCTGCGGCGGCTCGGGATTCAGGCGCACGGCGGTGCTGATAGCGTCGCGTCCAAGCGACAGATGCAGCGCAAGGGTCTGCGGCTGCGCGCTGTAGTCGTGGCCGACGAACGACTGATTCGAAATGGCGAGCGGAATCTCGAACAGACGGGCGCTCGAGGCCGGGTCCATCGTGTAGTAGCCGGCGATCAGGCCGACCATCCGGGTCTTCGCGGCGCGGTCGATCGACAGGATCGTATGGCCGCCCGGCTGTACCACGTAGCGCGTGAGTTGCAGGATGGCGGGATTCGGTCCCGACTCGCCGAGCGTGCCCGCGAGCGTCGCGGCGCTTGCCGCGAGCTTCTTGAACGAATCGGCGTCCGCGGTCTGCACCACGCCGAGCAGCAGGGTATGCGGCTCGTTGTTGTATTCGTTGAGGAGATCGTCGGCGTCGAGCTGAACGAGGATCGCATCGGAGGCGGCGTTCCAGTCCACCGCGGCGACAGCCTGCTTCGCGCTCGTGCCGCTGAACATCGAGCAACCGGCCAGCAGCGCCAGGCAGGCGGCGGCTGCCCAGGCACCCAGGCCGCATCGTGAGAAAGAAGCGACGCGCATGACGCGCTCTGCTACCCTTGCGGCAATCCTGTCCGGCACCGCCCGAGCCGGGTGCTTGCCCGTCGTGCCAGTGGCTCTACTCATGGTCCTCATTCTTTCTCGTCGTCGTTGTGTGACCGCCCGGCGTGTGCCGTCCGCCGCCCGCGTTCTCAGCGCATGGGCGCTCGCCCTTAGCTTTGCCGGACCATGCATGGCAGCAGATGCCAATAACGGCATGAGTCCCGCTCAACCTGAGTCCGGTTCGCCCGTGACCGTGCCGGTCGTCGCCGTGAGCACTCTGACGACGACCGCGCTGGCCACGCAAAACGAATGTCGCCCAACGCTCACTACCGTGCGCCAATACGAAGTGGCCCAGGCCAACGCGCGCCCATGGTTCGTGCGCAATCTCGAGGGACTGACGGGCGCGCCACTCGGCGCGGCCGGCGCGGCATGGCTCGCCGCCCATTACCTGACGCAACGCATCTGGATCCTGCCCGCTGCACTGGCAGGCGGCGCGGTCGGCTGGGTCGTGGGACCGTTGGGCATCGTGCTGGGCGCGGGCGGCGGCGTGCTCGGGCACGCGCTGACCCACAAATGGCCGGTCACCGCCGCGGGTGGCGTGGCGGGCGTTGCGATCGGCATGGCGCTCTGGCATGTTCTGATTCCCCCGCCCAAGCCGGCCACGCCGGATTCGCCTGTCGACGTGCCGCTTGAGCACTTCGTGACGAACGATCAATGCGGCGATGTCCAGCACACCCGCTTTCGCGGCGGCGATCTATACAAGATTGATTTCGTGCTCGACGGCCGTGCGATGTCCGTGGATCTGCCCTATGACCCAGGCAATTCGCTTTCCGTCTATCCCGATGGCCAGCCTGTGACCCAAAGTCTGTCCATTCCGTGAAACGGATGCCAAGTCGCGCGTCAAGCCGTTTGGCGGATCGTCAAGAGGAATTGTCTTAAAAAAGCGATTGGAGTGTAACACGCACTTTCTCCGAAAAAACGCCCAAAACACAGGCTGAGACAGGGGGTTGCAAAGTCGGCGGAGGGGCTTGACGAGCAGGATTGCAGATGTAACCGGGCGCAGAGTGAATTGAAACGAGACCGCAATCGGCACGGCGCAGAATTTCCTTGTGAGTTTCATCGCGAAGCAAGGAAAACATCATGATGACAATGCGGGGTTCAGCGGCGGGCGTGGGCTGGGTGCTGATGGTGGCTGTGGGGTGCGCGCTTGCCGCGAGCGGGATCTCCGAGAACGCGGCGCTTCTCTCGCTGAGCGTCGTATCCGCCGACGGCGAGGTACTTCAAGCCGTCGATGCAATGCAGTCGGCGAGGGGGACGGGGCGCGACGCGGTACGCTCGTTTCGCATAGCCGGATGATCAGAGCGCGTGAGCATGCGCCGAGTCGGCGAGTGCCGGTCAGCTCGGCTTGACCCTCGTGGTCAAGGCGCACTTGCTGCGGCGTCTGGCGTGAGCCGCGCGCAGCGGAGCAGTAGTCAAACGGCAGGTATGTACCCACTGTCGACGGCCTAAACCCGAAAGAGAGTGAAGCGCACGCCAGTTCCATCCTTCCGCCACACTACCGGCGTCAACAGGTCACCCACATCCTGACCTCTCACCATCTGATGCCCGAACAGCCGAACGCCATCTCGGCCTTCTTTGCGAAGATCGATTCCAGACTCGACAGAAGCAGCCGCTGCGCAGAAGAAAAACCGTCACACCGCGACGTGAGCTGCAATGTTAGCTGTTGGCGAATTTTCTGCTGCTGGGAAGCACATTGTGAACTACGGGTAAACACCGGTTCGATGTTTAGCTTTTTGTAAGATATCTTTTGTATGACAGAACAGAAATGAACCTGAGAGAGAAGCACCAACATCAACGAATGGCAAGGTGCTGATACGACAGAGCCCACAGGGCCATCCGAGGAACAGCCCGCTGCATCGAGGTATTGATCAGCGGGTTCTTTTTACAGGCGTGAAGATGCCAGGCTTAGCCGAACAGGAACAAATCACCCTCATCGAACGGCAAATCGCGGAGTGCTGGCGGTTGTCCGATCAATGTCATGAGCGCTTGCTCGCCGCGCGCGATGACGGCATGCAACTCGAGCGAACCCAGCAAGAGTTTCAACTCCTGCACGCACGGCGAGTCGAACTCGAACAGAGGCGTTCGCAGCTTCTCGATCAATGGGGCGCCCGGCGAGCGACGCATGACTTCAGGTAAAGCGGCCACGACGCAGACACGGCGTTTCGCTAGCTTTGCCTTCCGGAAGATCAGATCTCCGACCACTCGCGCAAGAGATTGTGATAGTGATTGGACAGCGACAAGGTTTCCTCACTCTCCCCATGCCGGCTGCGCAGCGTCTGGATGGTCTGATCCAGTTCGAACAGCATCGTGCGCTTCTGGTCGTTGCGGACCATGCTTTGAATCCACAGAAACGAGCACACGCGCGCGCCTCGCGTAACCGGCGATACGCCATGCAGGCTCGATGACGGATACAGCACGAGATCGCCCGCCGGCAGACGGACTTCATGCTCGCCATAGGTATCGCGTACGGTCAGGTCGCCGCCTTCGTACTCGTCGGGTTCCGATAGAAAGAGTGTCGCCGAGAGATCCGTGCGCATCCAGCCGGGATCCGCTGGCGTCGCGCGCACGGCGCCATCGACGTGAAAGCCATAGTGTTCACGCCCGGCGCCCTCATAGCGGTTGAACAATGGCGGCGACACGCGCAACGGCAGCGCCGCCGAAAAGAACAAGCCATTGCGCTTCAACGCGTCTTCGACGATGCGCCGCAGTTGCGGCATGTCGGCCGCGTCTTCGGGCAATTGCCGGTTCTGCTTGACCTGTGCCCCTTGCGAGCCGACGGTCGCGCGGCCGTCGACCCACTGCGCGACATCGAGCCGTGCGCGCAGATGCTGCACTTCGCCTGCGTTCAGGACCTCGGGGATATGCAGCATCATGATGCGTTGCTCCGTTCGATGTTTCATCTCCCGCCGCGCGCCTGCATGCGCGACGAGAGGGTGCCGCCTCAGAAGCTCAGATTGGCCGTGACCACCGCCGTGCGCGGCGCGCCCGGGAAGTAACGATAGCCGCTCTTGTTGATGGACGCCACATAACTGCGGTTGAAGATGTTGTACACGTTCAGTTGCAGGTTCAGATGCTTGGTGACGTTGTAGGTGGCCAGCGCGTCGAAGACCCAGTACGCATCGGTGTGATCGGGCGTGCCGACCGCGCCGTCCGTGCCGCGCTGCAAACCGCTCACGTAGCGCGCGCCGCCGCCGAGCGTGAAGCCGTACGGCAGCTTGTAGGTGGTCCACAGCGAAAGCGCATTGCGCGGCGTGTAGGTCAGCAGCGTGGAGCCGTCCTGCGAGATGGCGCTACCGGCCGCGACCTTCGCATCCTGATACGTATAGCCGGCAATCACCGACCATGCCGGCGTGATCTGGCCTTGCGCGCTCAACTCAACACCCTGCACGCGCTTCTTGCCAATCTGTCCATACGTGCCGTCATCGAGCAGCTGCACTTCGTTGGTGATGTCGGTGCGGAACAGCGCAGCGGTCGCCAGCAAGCGGCGCCCGAACAGCTCCCACTTCGTGCCCAGTTCGTAGGTCTTGGCCTTCTGCGGCGCGAAATCGATCCGGTTCGCGCTGTTGCCCGTTCCTCCCGCGGCGAGCGCGAAGTTCGAACCGCCCGGCGGCTGTTGCGACACGCCATAGTTGAAGTAGACGTTGCCGTTGTTCGTGATCCGGTACAAGGCGCCCGCTTTCCAGTCGATCAGGTTGCCGTTCGTCGAGGTATCAATGGTCGTGACCGGCGTGCCCGCAGCCGCGCCCCCCGGACAAGCCACCACCGTGCGTCCCGTGCCGCCGCAGGCAGTCGCGCTGTTGTAGTCGGTGTTGTAGTGATCCCAGCGCAGCCCGCCGTTCAGCTCGATGCGGCTGCCGATCGAGATCGTATCGAACGCGTAGGCCGCGACGGTGTTGGTCGTGCCGGTAGCATTCGCGCCGTTGCGGCTGTAGTTGGTCGCGAACACATTGCTGTTCGGATAGTAGATGCTGACTGCCGGCTCGGTCGGCGTGGTGTGCCCGTAGAGGGTCTGTTCTTCACGCGTGAGTTCGAAACCCGCGCTGACATCGTGCTTGACCGGACCCGTATTGAACGTGCTGGTGACGTTCGTCTGGTTCGTCAGGATGCGGTTGTTGCTGTCGCGCAGATTCGGCGTGCGCGTCATGGTCCAGGTGGCGGGATTGGCCGGATTCGGCAAGCTCAGGTTCGTCGCCGCCGCCATGAACGAGGTCAGCATGTAATCCTGCTTCGTCTCGGCCCAGCGCGTGATGTTGCGGATGGTCGTCGCGTTGTTCAGCTTGTGCTCGATGCGCACCGTCGCCATATCAGTGGTCGAATCGTCGTGATCGGATGCCGTGCCGTAGAAGTTGTGCGTGTTCACCTTCGGCGCGGTGTTGAGCACGCCGAGCGCCGCGCTCGGGGCGGTATAACCCGGCAAGCCGATGGTCGACACCCCGCCGTCAGGAATGTTGTCCTGCTTGACGTGCAGGTAATCGATATAGACGGTAGTCGGCGTGTTCAGGCCGAAAGCCAGCGAGGGCGCAATGCCCCAGCGCTGGTTCTCCACTTCGTCGCGGCCCGCGACGTCCGCCTTGTGGCCCATCAGGTTCAGGCGGAACGCGGATGTGTCGTTGAGCTTCTGGTTCCAGTCGAGCGTGCCGCGCGCGTAGTTCGACGTGCCGCCGGACAGGCTGGCGTCGAAAGTGTTGTCGAGGTTTGGCTGTTTCGTGACCAGGTTGATCGAGCCGCTCGGCGCGCTGCGGCCATAGTCGGAGCCGGACGGGCCCTTGATGACCTCGACCTGGTCGTAGTTGAACATGTCGCGATAGACCGTGCTGGTGTCGCGGATGCCGTCGATATAGATGCTGTTGGACGTATCCACGCCGCGCATGTAGATGGAGTCGCCCGTGCTGGTGCTGCCGTTTTCGCCCGCGTAGAAGGTGCCCACGCCCGGCACGTTGCGCAGCGCTTCCGTGAGCGTGGTTGCCTGTTGATCGCGCATCACGTCCTTGTTGATGATCGTGATGGTCTGCGTCGTGTCTTCGATCGGCTGCGTGAACTTGGGCGACGCCAACGTTTCGCTCTTGTAGTCGCTGTTCGATTGCGCCGTCACGCGCACGGCGGGCAGGGTCGCGTTTTGGCTCGTTGTTGCCTGGGACTGGGCAAGGGTCGTCTGGGTTTGCGTGTCCGCAGTCTGAGCCGCGACGGGCAGCGCGCAACCGAGCGCGATTCCGCTTGCGATCGTCGCGCGTGCCGCTGCGCCGCTCAGGGTCGTACCAGTGGGAACCGCGCGGCAGGGCGCGAGTTTGCGACTACGAATGTAGGCCATCTTCAGCTCGAAAGATTAGTCATCCTGCGGGAGCAGGACAATGGACCGGATAAGCCCCGGCATGGCGTGGCTGGCTGAAGCGGCCGGGCGCGATCAGTCGATGCGTTCCCTCGCGCGATGGCTGGCGATCGGATTTGAACGGCGAATCGGCGTCAGAAGAACTGACTGCGCGACCGGACGCGTGCGGATGATGCGAGACGGGTCCGGATGTGATTCGGGTTCCGGTGGCCGGTCAACGGACACCAGTCGGACGACGATGGAAGGCTTTCACCGCGCCCACGAAACTTGCAGAAACATGCTGTAAGAAAGCGTGACAAATGTAAGTCGTTCTCATTTGCAAGTCAATAGCTCCTTAAAAGAAAAGTTCCAAGAATTTCTGTCGGGTTCGCAGTTGGTGCTGAGCCGCGCTGCTTTCGAAAAATTTCGTAATCATTTGGTCTGGTTCTTACAAATGAGAACGATTATCATCTCTCGCGCAAGCAAGATGACACCCGGCAGAACGCCGCTTCGAAAGCCCATCATGAACGCCCAACCTCTGCAAACCGCTGCACGCGCCGATGCCTCGCAACGCCGGGCGTTCTGGCTGCGTCACCTTCATCGCTGGCACTGGATCAGTTCCGCAGTGTGTCTGATCGGCATGATGGGTTTCGCGATCACGGGCTTCACGCTGAATCACGCGAGCAGTATCGAAGGACATCCGCGCGTGACGCGCAGTTCGGCGCGATTGCCGACGGCTCTTTTGCATGCCGTGAGCCACGACACCGGGCAAAAGCCGCGTGCGGTGCCGGCCGAGATGGCCGACTTCATCGAGCGTCGGTTCAACGTCGATATCGCCGGCCATGAAGCCGAATGGTCTGACGGCGAGATCTACATCGCATTGCCTCGGCCCGGCGGCGATGCCTGGCTGAGCGTGGACCGCGCGACCGGCGACGTGCAATACGAACTGACGACGCGCGGCTGGCTGTCGTACCTGAACGACCTTCACAAAGGCCGTAACACGGGCGGCGCGTGGAATCTGTTCATCGACATGTTCGCGTTCGCCTGCCTCGTTTTCAGCGTCACCGGATTGTTCCTCCTCAAGCTGCATGCGCGCAATCGCGGCGCAACCTGGCCGCTGGTCGGGCTGGGCGTGGTCGTGCCGCTGCTGCTTGTCATCGTTTTCATCCACTAACCCATCAGTCAGAAAAAAGGTTCGACATGCGTCGATTGCTCGCCGTCTCCCTCGTGGGCGCGGCCACCACGCCGCTCGCCGGCGCCGCTCATGCGGTTGAAATGAATGTCACGGTCACTATTCCTTCACTCGGCGTGGCCGAGTATCACCGGCCGTATGTATCGATGTGGATCGAGAAAGCCGACCAGACGCCTGTCGCGACGCTCGCGGTCTGGTACGACGGCAAGAAGAAGGGCGGCGAAGGCACGAAGTGGCTGAAGGACATGCGTCAGTGGTGGCGCAAGGCGGGCCGCGACCTGAACATGCCCGCTGACGGCATCTCCGGCGCAACACGCGCGCCCGGCGAACAGGTCATCAGTTTCAGCGACGGCCGCGCGCCGCTCGGCAAGCTGGCGCCGGGAGACTATCAACTGGTCGTGGAAGCGGCACGCGAGACCGGCGGACACGAAGTCGTGCGCGTGCCGTTCACGTGGCCTCCGGCAGCGGCATCGACGAGCGCGCAGGCGCGGGGCGAGCATGAACTCGGCCCCGTCACGCTGGTGGTCAAACCTTAATTGCATCTCTGTAGACAAGGTCAACTCATGAACTTTGCTTTGAAGAAACTCACGCTCACGGCGGCGCTGGCGTCAGCGCTGCTCGCGCCGCTCGCCGTGCAGGCGCATCGCATGTGGCTGCTGCCGTCCGCGACAGTCTTGTCCGGCAACGATCCGTGGATCACGGTCGATGCTGCCGTCTCGAACGACCTTTTCTACTTCGAACATTTTCCGTTGCGACTGGATGGTCTCGTCGTCACCGGTCCCGATGGCAACGCCGTGAAGGTGGAGAACGCAAGCACGTTGCGCTATCGCAGCGTATTCGACGTGCACTTGACGCAGGAAGGCACCTATCGGATCGCGGTCGCGGGGCATGCGCTGTTCGCAAGCTACAAGGTGAACGGCGAAACGAAGCGCTGGCGCGGCACGGCGGAATCGTTCGCGAAGGACGTGCCCGCGAATGCAGACGAACTCAAGGTGACGGAAAGCGAGACGCGCGTCGAATCGTTCGTCACGCGCGGCAAGCCGACCACTGTCGCGCTGCAGAACACGGGGCATGGACTTGAACTGGCGCCGGACACGCACCCCGACGACCTGCTGGCGCAGACGCCTGCTCGTTTCCGGCTTCTGCTCGACGGCCGGCCGGCGGCGAACGTGAAGGTGTCGGTGGTGCCGGGCGGGATTCGCTATCGCGATCAGTTGGGCGGCATCGAAACCGCGACGGACGCGGACGGACGCTTCACCGTCAAGTGGCCCGCACCGGGCATGTACTGGCTGGAGGCGAGCACGCAGGACGCGCAGACGAGCGTGAAACTCGCCACGTCGCGCCGCGCGACCTATGCGGCGACGCTTGAAGTGATGCCGCAATGAGGCTGCGATGAGGCGACACGCAGCAGAGGACGCACGGCGGGTCATCGTGCCCTGGATGACGATGAACGGTGCGGACGCGCCGGCGGAGGACGGGCGCATCGCACGCTTTGGCGGCGATACGATGGGCACGACCTGGAGCGTGTCGTGCGTGGTCGACGCAGGAGAGGCGCAGGAGCGGATCGACGTCATCGATGCGACCATTCGCGCCGTGCTGGACTCGGTGATTGCGCAGATGAGCAACTGGTGCGTGGATTCGGCCATTTCCGGCTTTAACAGCGCGTTGTTCGACAGTTGGGTGAACCTGCCGCCGGCCTGCTTCAGCGTGGTCGAGGCCGCGCTGAATGCCGCGCGCCTGAGCGGCGGCGCATTCGATCCGAGCGCCGGGCCGCTGGTTGACCTGTGGGGCTTCGGACCGTCGGGACGGCGCGTACGCACGCCCGGTCCCGACGACGTCGAAGCTGTCCGGCGCCGCTGCGGATGGAGCCGCATCGAACTGGACCACGCGGCGCAAGCAGTGCGGCAACCGGGCGGCGCATCGCTGGATCTCGGATCGATCGCGAAAGGTCATGCCGTGGATGCCGTGAGCGATGCGCTTGGCGAGATCGGTATTGCGCACCGGCTGGTGGAGATCGGCGGCGAGTTGCGCGGCGAAGGCGTGAAGCCGGACGGCATGCCCTGGTGGGTGGAAATCGAAACGCCGCCTGGCGACGGCGCACGCGAAGGCACGACGACATACGATCTGATCGCGCTGCATGGGCTTGCAGTGGCGACCTCGGGCGACTATCGCCGCTATTTCTTCGACGCCGATGCGCGCCGCCAGATGCACATCGTCGATCCGCGCACCGGTTATCCGGCGAGTCACGCACTGGCCTCGGTGACCGTGCTGCATCCTCAATGCATGCTCGCCGATGCTTACTCGACCGCGCTCATGGTGCTCGGGCGCGAAGCGGGGATGGCGTTCGCTGCGCGCGAGGGGCTGGCGGCGCGTTGCGTGGCGCGGACGCCCGAGGGTTTCACGGAAAGCGTCAGTCCCGCCTACGCGGCGATGCTCGAATGATGCGGGCGTCGCTGGCGTGGGGCGCTGTGTCGCTCGGCGGCGCGGTCGGTGCGTGTTGCGGCCCGACGCGCATCGCGATGGCAGGCGGCGTGATCCTCTCGTACGCGGCAATGTGCATGGCGGTTCGCGCGACGCATCAGCGGACGCGTGCGACCGACGACGGATCAAAAACGCCAGCGTCCGTGCTGGTCGCCTACGCGAGCCAGACGGGCCGCGCGGAAGAACTGGCCGCTCAGTCCGCTGCGACGCTGCGTCATGCGGGCCTCGCCGTGGACCTCGAACCACTGGAGGCGATCAACGCAGTACGGCTGAGCGGCTATGAACGCGCGCTGTTTATTGTCAGCACGACGGGGGAGGGCGACGCGCCCGATCACGCCGCGCGCTTTCCTGGCCGCGCAATCGCGTCCGACGCTGCGCCGCCGCCGCCGCCGCCGTCGCCGCCAATGCCGCCGATGCCTCACTACGCCATGCTCGCGCTCGGCGACCGCCGCTATGCCGGGTTTTGCGCATTCGGACATCGAGTAGAGGACTGGCTGCGCGGGCAGGGCGCGAAGCCGTTGTTCGCGTCGATCGAAGTGGACGACAACGATGCCGGCGCGTTGCACCGATGGAGCACGCAGGTCTCGTCATTGGCGGGAAATCTTGCGCAGCCTGACTTGGCCTCGCACCGCTCGGGTTTCTCGCCCTGGACCCTCGAGGCGCGAACGTTGCTCAACCCGGGCAGCGTAGGTGGTCCTGCTTATCACGTCTGTCTCACGCCAATGAATGCCGGCGCGCTCGACTGGCAGGCCGGAGACATCGCGCAGATTCGTCCGCGGCATGCGGCCGGGGTGGTGTCGGCCTGGCTGCGCCGCTTGCCACTCGACGCGCACGCGCCGGTCCGCTGCGAAGGCGCGCTCACGACGCTGCAAGCCGCGCTGGCATCGCGCGTTTTGCCTGCCGATGTCGATGCACTGCGCGGTTACATGCCACAGGAACTGGTCGACACGCTAAAACCCCTTGCGACGCGCGATTACTCGATTTCCTCACTACCGGCGGACGGGCGGATCGAACTGCTGGTGCGGCAAGCGCGGCATGCGGACGCGGACGCCTGCGACGGTGTTTCGCTTGGCATCGCGTCAGGCTGGCTGACCCGGCACGCGACACCGGGCGCATCCGTCGAGGTGCGCGTGCGCAGTAATCGCGCGTTCCATGCGCCGGACGATGATCGCCCGCTCGTGCTGATCGGCGCGGGCACCGGGTTGGCTGGTTTGCGGGCGCATCTCAAGTCGCGTATTGAGCGCGGCTGCGGCGCGAACTGGCTGATCTTCGGAGAACGCAACCAGTTACACGATGCGTTCCATGTGGACGAACTCGCTCGTTGGCAGGACCTGGGCATGCTGCAACGGCTGGATCTGGTGTGGTCACGCGATGGCGCCCGACTGCGTTACGTGCACGACGCTCTGCGCATCCATGCGACGCTGCTGCGCGAATGGGTGCTGGCCGATGCGGCGATTTATGTGTGCGGCAGCGCGGCACGCTTGGGCCGTTCCGTGGAGACGGCGCTCGCCGAGATTCTCGGGCGGGCCGAACTCGACGCGTTGCGTGTTGCCGGACGCTATCGGCGCGATATTTATTGAGACCAGCTGTTGCGGTTGGACAGCGGTGCGAGTAAGCGCATTCACTGTTTTTGTCTCATCAAGCCTCGAAAGTGGGCGATCGTGCGAATCATGCTGTTTCGCCGCATGTCGAGCAGCTAGGGCAGCTTTGCCGGCCTCTTGTTCCGAGCAGTCAGCGACGACCATTGGGTTCGGCCAATCCCCGCCGTTCGTCATCGTAGTCAGGCGGTCATTCGAACGGCGCCTATCGCACACGGAAAGCCAGGGTGTGGAACGTCTGCCTCCCCGTCCGGGCCACAATGACATGATTCCCCCCGCGATCATTCCAAAACCCGCCAACAACACGCCGGTCATGACGACAAGAGCGGCCATTCCAGTCAAAGCGCCCCCAATTTTATTGGAGAACCGGTCATAGAGTTCGTACGAGCCGAGCGTGATCATGCACAGGGCCAGCACGTAACAGGCGCGCCGCAGCATCTGCGTGAGCGTCCTGACTGGACGTGCGGCAGCGCGAATTGCGCACACCAGGGAGGCCGAATACGCCGCGGGAACGAGGAGCCATTCTCTGGACGTCATAGTGACATTCAAAGCCGAGCGTGGCCGATCCCACAAGCCACACCAGAAAGCAGCAGCCATGCGGTTGCGAAAGACGACGAAAAACTGCAATCTTGAAAGCTGGAGTTTGGGCAGGTTATCGAGAGGGCCACCCAAGGCACCCATTGCTTACTGGAGCGGCATGGCGAGTCCGTCAATCATCATAGCTGGCGCGGGACCCTGCGGAATCGGCGCTGCATTGACACTCCGTCAGGCGTATTCCTCGACGCCTTTCATTCTGATCGACGAGCGCGACCACGCTGGCGGCAACGCAGCCTCCGCCGTCACGCCGGAGGGTTTTCTGTTCGACTATGGCGGACATGTGCTGTTCGTTCACGAGAAGTACGCTGCGTTCAGTGCGACGCTCCGTTCTTTGGACATCGAGTGGCACGAGTCCGAACCGATTCGCGGTGTCCATATGTTCGGCAAGCTCATTCCGACGCCCATTCAGCGTCACGTTCACCGCTTTCCGCCGGCACACGCATTGCCGATCTTCTCTGATTTACTGCTGCACCGTCTGGGCAAAGCGATAGGCATCGGCCGACGTGCGGCGCCCGAAGCCGCCGATAACTTCCATCATCATCTTCATCGTTCCTTCGGCCGCGAACTGACGCGTCGGATCATGGAGCCGCTTAACCGAAAGATGTGGACGCTCGATCCACGGGAGATGAGCAGCGAGTGGGTCCGCCAACGCAGCGGCTCACCCTTGCACAACGTGCCGCAGGTGCGCCTTCGCCGCATGCTCAAACATGCGATCCTCCGCACGGACGACCCGGCCTGGAGCCGGAACGAACGCGTGCCTTATCCCCGCGCGGGCGGCATGGGTACGATCTGGCAACGGGCAATCGAGCGGATCGGCGCGCAACGCATTCATCTTGGCCGCAGCATCGTGGCAATCGAGGCCGGCAAGCGCCAGATTCATCTCTCGGACGGAACGCGTCATCCGTACACCGCGCTCATCTCTTCCATTCCGCTGGACACTCTGGCCGAGTCCTGCGTCGACCGGCCGGATATCCAGTGTCTGGGAAAGCGGTTGCGCCGATCCTCCGCGATTCTGCTCGGCTTCGGCATGCGCGGGACCATTCCGGAACGCTATCGCGGCGTGCACAGTTTTCAGTGCCCCGATACCGCACATCCTTTCTGGCGCGTGACAATTCCCTCGAATTTTTCACCTGGCAATGTGCCGTCTGGTGGCCCGTACTATTCGATCCTTTGCGAAATCAGCCGTGCGGCTGACCAGCCCGCAACGATCGACGACAATTTGCGCCGTGATGTGCTGCAAGGGCTGCGTGCCATCGGCCTGATCGACGGTCAGGCCGTCGTCTCCACCTTCGAAAAGGTGCTCGCTCATGGCTATCCCTTGCCTTTTCAAGGCCGCGATGCCGCGCTGAAGGACATTCACGAGCAACTGGAACCACTTGGCATCTTCAGCCGGGGACGCTTCGGCGGCTGGCGCTACGAAGTGTCGAACATGGACCATGCCTACATGCAGGGTCTGGAAGTCGTCCACCGCATCATGTCCGGTGCGCCCGAGACCACGTATTGCGCACCGGAGCAGATCAATTAAGCCGGCCGCGCCCGAGCGCCGCGCGTCGTATCGCATCAAGCGCTTGCTCGATATCGCCGGCGCGGTGCTGCTTCTGCTCGCGCTCGGTCCTGTTCTCCTGCTCGCCATGGGCGCGATCCTGTTCAGCTCCGGCCGCCCGGTTCTGCATCTGGCCAATCGCTGGGGCAGGGAAGAGCGGCAGTTCGTCTGCTACAAGCTGCGGACGATGCACCGCGACGCCGACGCGGTTCTGAAAGCTCATGGACTGGCGACACGGGGGCCGAATGGCGAGACGCTCACCTACGATCCCGATCCGCGGATCGGCCGCCTTGGCGGGCTGCTGCGCCGACTGAGCATTGACGAACTCCCTCAGCTCATCAACGTGCTGCGCGGCGATATGAGTCTGATCGGCCCGCGCGCGCTAGTCATCTCGATGCTGGCCGACGTGCCCGATATCCGGCAAGCGCGCTCGGTTGTCCGACCCGGACTGACCGGCCTGTGGCAGGTGCGCGCGCGGCGCAAGAACGTCAGTGTGTTCGACATGATCGATGACGATCTGGAATACATCCGGACGTTCAACCTGTTGCTGGATGTCCGGATCGCGGTGCTGACGATCGTACGGATCGTCGGGCCCTGAGCGGCTAGAGGAAAAAGCGGGCGATATTGAACGCTTCCGCGGCGTGCGCGCCGATATCGTCGCCTCGGGTCTGCATGCGCCGCGCCAGCGCTTCCGGTGTTCGCCCGCCAGCCCATTCCGTGGCATAGAAGCTCATGGCTTCACACTTTCGGGCCACGTGTCGCGCCTCCAGTGGCGACCACATGTTCGGCACGAAGGTGGGGAAGAAGCCCTGTTCGGTCGACGTGGACACCTCGAAGAGATAGACATTTTTGCGCCGCCGAAAAGGGCGAGTTGCAATCTCCACGGCACGGCTGACGCTGCCGTGGACCTGATTGCAGTCGCCGGGCCAATGCGTGAAGATCGTGTCCGCCCATTCGACCTCCGGCAAGATGAGATCGTGCAGGTGATGAACGCCCGCCTCGAGTGACTTTTCGTCGATCAGCGGGTCAGCCACGAGAGCCTCCGCGCCGAGGTGGGCGCAACTGCGCCTGAAGGCACGCTCCAGTTCCGCCCAGTGCGCCACGCCGCGCGGATCGTTGCGCCGCACGGGCAGCAACACCCGCACGTCATGGCCGTTCTCGGAAAGGCGGGTTACGGTTCCGCCGCAGCCGATCACCTCGTCATCGGGATGCGCGACGACAACAAGCACGTTCATCAGGCTGCCTGCGGTTGTGCAAAGGCCCTTGCGTACCATTCCAGCGTGTCGTGAAGCGACTCAGTCCAGTCCAGGAACCTCAGGTCGCCCAGCACGGTTCGGAGCGGCTGCATGTCGGCGATCAAGCGGGTCTCCGGTGTCTCGCCACGGCGCATGGGCAAGTGAACGACGCCGGCGCCATTGCCGAAATAGTCGTTCACCGCAGCCGCGATCTCGTTGACGGAAAGACCGATGCCCCGTCCCAGGTCGATGGGGTCCGCGCTGCCGCCCGCCTCGACGAATTCCACGGTCAGGCGGCCGATGTCATCGGAATGGATCATGTCGACAATCTGCTCTCCGCTGCCGAAGATCTCGATGGGCATACCCTTGCTCGCGCGTTCCGCAAAGGACGGAATGATCTTGCGGACCGGACCCGTGGCTTGACCGGGGCCATAGGCGTTGAAGTAGCGTAACGTCGAGATGTTCGTGCTGCCCATCGACGCGTAAAGCTTTGCGAACTGCTCCGAAGCGTGCTTGGTGATCGTGTAGGTGTTAAGCCAGACGTTCGGCTTGGACGGATAGAAGAGATTGGGCACGCCGTTCTGCACACAGGCCGCAAAGACATTCACGGCGCCGGTGATATTGATCTGGATTCCGGCCACCACGTCATCATCCAGCTCGGTCGTCCCCAGCTTGCCCGCCAGGTGGTAGACGGTGTCTTGGCCTTGGGTCAGGTCGCGCATGGCCTGCGCATCCATGATGTCGGCCCTAACGACCTTGGCCGCACCCTCACCAAACAGTGCGTCGCACTTCGCGGTATCCGCGTATCGGTCGGCGATCGTGACTGCATCTCCCCGCGCAATCAGATGGCGTACGATCGCGGCGCCCAGGAAGCCCTGACCACCGATGACGAGTGATTGTTGCGCACTTCCCATATTGCAGCTCCCTTGCTTTTTGTGATTTTGGCGATGGCTGCGATCGTGATTGCACGACCTGGCTGAACGGATGCGACCTGATTCGGTATCGATCGCCGATCAGAATTTGCTCGTGTCCCCGTTGTTTTAGGCGTTTAATCTGTCGAGCTTCATGGAATTGTGGAGAAGCGGATGGGTGGAAGTATGTTTGCATCCCAACATAAAAGAGTCAGCAGAGACTCTTTGGCGGCTGATGCCGGCCAGGGTAATGAACGGATCGGAGCCGTTGCAGTGTCGATCAAAGAGAGCAACGTACGCGAGCCGATGTAGCGAATGGATCCGTTGATGAAACAAGTGAATCTCGCTCATGACGCGCGTTGACCCGTACCGTTCATCATGGAAAACGATGCGCGGGATAAACCCATTCGTCGGTCTCGGCTATCGACGGCGTCGATGACCGCGACGGCGAGAATCTCGATCATGCCCACTGATCCCATCCGCATCGCTATCGATTTCTTCGGTCATTGGAGCGCCAATCGTATCGATGAAGCGCTCGACATGCTCGCCGACGATGTGCTTTACGACAACGTTCCGTTTCCGACGATCGTCGGCCGCGAGAATTCTTGGCCGGCAACAAGACTTAACTGCCCCGACGAACCGAGGTCAGTCATTCTTCGCCGCTTGCCTGAGTCACAGCGTGGCTGCTCGAACGGCCGCGTTCGAAGACGGCATGGTCTCGAGAAGCACAACCCATGTGTCGCCGAATGCAAGTGATCGACAGAGCAGACTCGTTGATCACTGCCGCTTCATCGCCGGCGGCGAGGCGGACGTCGTTCACCCGAATGCTGCCTGCTGTGGGTACAAGATAAGCCATCGCACCCTCGGACAACGTGCAATCAAGGCACTGCCCGGCATGCATGTTTGCAGCCAGGAGACGAGCATCAGCATCTATAGGCAGGGCGCCGGCGTCAATGTCCGCTGACGCGCCGCTCGCGAAGACACTGAAGCCTTCAACTTGTCGATCCATATCGAAACGACGTTGAGCCCAACTTGGCTCACCGGCTAGCGTGCGCGGTGTCAGCCAGATCTGAAACAACTGCGTTGGCTCATGCTCCATATTGCGCCGATCTCCATGTGCCGACTGTGGCAGCGCAGCCTGGCGCTGCCACCGAGAGCGGCGTCCTCAGACTTGTGCCTGACCGCCATCGACGAACAACTCGGCGCCGTTCACGAAGCTCGCGTCGTCGGATGCCAGGAAGAGCGCTGCAGAAGCGATTTCGTTCGGATCGCCGACACGGCCCATCGGAATGCGCGAAGCCAGATAGTCCAGCAGGCCTTGTTGCTGCGTGGCGTCCGGTCCTGCGAGCTCGACCAAGCCAGGCGTCTTGGTCGCGCCGGGGCTGATCGTATTGACACGGATGCCGCGATCCTTCAGATCGAGGATCCAGCTTCGGGCGAAGTTGCGGATCGCGGCTTTCGATGCCGAGTACACGCTGAAGGCAGCGGTGCCTTCGATCGTCGTGGTGGACCCGGCCAGAATCACCGAAGCGCCCTTGGACAGCAGCGGAAGCGCCTTCTGCACCGTGAAGAGCGTGCCCTTCACATTGCGGTCGAACGTGTCGTGATAGTGCGCTTCGGTGATCTCGCCCAAGGGCTGCATCGAGCCGCCGCCTGCATTGGCGAACAGCACATCCAGCCGGCCTTTCTCACCGCGAATCTGCTCATACAGTGCGTCGAGCTGATCGAGTTTCGACGAATCGACGCGTACGCCCGTCGCATTGCCGACTTCCAGAACGGCTGCATCGAGTTCGGCTTGGCGGCGGCCGGTAATGTACACATGCGCGCCTTCTGCCGCGAAGCGCTTGGCTGTTGCGAGGCCGATGCCGCTGGTGGCGCCGGTGACAAGAGCGATCTTTCCTTCGAGCTTGCGTGTCATGGTGTTTCTCCTTGTTGTCCGGTTAATGAGTCGTGAAGCGATGTGAGAAGAATATCGACGCAATGATCTTTTCGAAATAGAATCGTCTGCAAACCATCATTGCAAAAGTGAAACGACGAAGTTTCCCGATTTCGAAGGACTGGCGATGTTTGCAAAAGTCGCCGAAGAGGGATCGTTCGCCGCGGCAGCGCGTGCGATGGGTGTGTCGGTCGCCACGGTCTCGCGCGGCGTGGCGAGACTCGAAGAGCGGCTTGGCGCGAGGCTCTTCAACCGGACTTCGCGCCAGCTTGCCCTCACGGAATTTGGCGGAACGATTGCGGAGAAAGCCGGGGACATCTACCGGCAGGCACAGGAGGCGGAAAACGCCGCGCGAGAGATGTCGGTTCAGCCACGCGGTCTCGTGCGTCTGGCCGTGCCGATGTCGTTCGGCTTGCGCTGGGTCGCGCCGCTCTTGCCGGGCTTCTTCAAGGCCTATCCCGAGGTGTCGATCGACTTGCATCTATCCGATGCGACTGTCGACATCGTCGCGCAGGGTTTCGATGCGGCGCTGAGAATCGCGGCGTTGCCAGACTCATCGCTTGTGGCGAAGCGCCTGTGTCCAGTCTCTCAACTGCTTGTCGCATCACCAAAGTATCTCGAGCGACACGGCCGTCTGACCCATCCCCGCGATCTCGTCGACAGGCCATGTTTGTCTTACGCGTACCGAGCGCGCAGCGATGTCTGGCGTTTCGTCAACGATGCAGGCGAGGAGGAGCCGGTCACGCCCGTCGGTCCGCTCCGGGTAACGAATTCCGATGCGCTGTTGCCCACGTTGCTGGAAGGGCTGGCTATTGCGGAGTTGCCCGAGTTTATCGCCGGCGAGTACCTGGCGGATGGGCGGCTGGAGCCGATTTTGAAGGACTGGCATCTGACAAAAGGCGGTCTCTACTTCGTGACGCCGTCGGCGCGCGCGCGTCCAGCCAAAGTCACGGCGCTCTCGGACTATCTCGCACAGCATCTCTCTGAACCGGTATGGCTCGGTGCGAAATGAAGCCGGTCGGCGTCGTTCGAATGACTTTTTGGTCCCTTATATTGCACGGCTGCAACGATGGTTTGCAGAAGCAGCTATTTTGCGTCGGCGGACGTTTCCGTATGCTTCTCACGTCGGCAACAGCGCTGAGATTACCGGATTCAAGACAGCCGGACATTGCCACTAACAACTTCAGAAAGGAAATGACCATGCCGTACATCACCACGAACGACAACGTCGAGATCTTCTACAAGGACTGGGGCCCGAAAGACGCGCAGCCCATTGTCTTCCATCATGGCTGGCCGTTGTCGTCCGACGACTGGGATGCGCAGATGCTGTTCTTCGTTCAAAAGGGCTATCGTGTCATTGCGCATGACCGGCGCGGTCACGGCCGTTCGTCACAGGTGTCGGATGGGCATGACATGGATCACTACGCCGCCGATGCGTTTGCCGTAGCCGAAGCGCTCGACCTTCGCAATGCGGTGCACATCGGCCATTCGACGGGCGGTGGTGAAGTTGCGCGCTATGTGGCTAAACACGGCCAGCCGGCGGGTCGCGTGGCGAAAGCCGTACTGGTGAGCGCCGTGCCGCCGCTCATGGTAAAGACGGACACGAATCCGGAAGGTCTGCCCATCGAGGTCTTCGATGGATTTCGCAAGGCACTCGCCGACAACCGTGCGCAGTTCTTTTTAGACGTACCGTCGGGTCCGTTCTATGGCTTCAACCGCCCTGATGCGACGGTCCATCAGGGCGTCATTCAGAACTGGTGGCGGCAGGGCATGATGGGCAGCGCAAAGGCACATTACGAGGGCATCAAGGCCTTTTCCGAAACGGACCAGACAGAAGATCTTCGCGCCATCACGGTGCCCACGCTCGTGTTGCACGGTGAGGACGACCAGATCGTGCCGATCGGTGATTCGGCAAAGAAGTCGATCGAGTTGCTCAGGAACGGAACTCTGAAGACGTATCCCGGCTATTCGCACGGTATGTTGACCGTCAATGCGGATGTGTTGAACGCTGATCTGCTGGCTTTCGTGCAGGCGTAAGCCGACGCCCGGCTTCACCACGTGGTTGCGAAGCGGGCAGCCTTCCGAAGTCGGGCAGCAACGACCGCTCAGTAATCGCGAAGACAGACCTTGGAGGGACCGCTTCGCGCACTGGATGCGGCAATGGCTCTGACGCCGCCTTTCCTGAAATGCGACGCACTGGTGATCACAGCCTCCATTACGCCGTCGTCAATGGATTTGGGGCGTAGTCCGTGTACCCTCGTCTGTCTCCGCCATAGAACGTCGAGCGGTCGTACGGCGTAAGCGGTAGGCCTTTGCGTAAGCGGTGGGGGAGATCCGGATTGGAAATGAACATGCGGCCGAAAGCGACCAGATCCGCGTGTCCGTCCGCAATGATCTGTTCCGCGCTTTCGCCAGTAAAACCACCGGCCGCGATGACCGTCCCCCTATAGATGCGGCTCATGTCTTTTGACGTTACGTCTGTCTCTCGCGTCGCCTGTTCGACGATACCGCGAATGCGAGGTTCGATGACATGCAGGTACGCAAGCGCGTAGTCGTTGAGACGTTGCGCCACATAACCGAACGTGGCGTGCGGATCACTGTCCGACATCGTCCCGTACGTTCCGCTCGGTGATAGTCGGAGCGCTACACGACCTGGCCCCCACACTGACACAACGGCGTCGAGCGTATCGAAAAGAAAGCGAGCGCGGTTAGTGACTGTTCCGCCATACTCATCGTTGCGCTTGTTGGTGCCGTCCAGTAGAAACTGCTCGAACAGATAACCGTTCGCTCCGTGTAACTCGACGCCGTCAAACCCCGCCTGCTTCGCGAGTTCCGCGCCGTGACGAAACTGCTCGACAATCGCCCGGATCTCTTCAGTGTCGAGCGCCCTCGGCACGACCAGTTGCGCTTCGACGATGTCGCCTTTTTCATCCCGGATCGCTGCGTGTTCGAACGAGCGTAGCGCGGACGGCGCGACCGGCCAGTGTCCACCGGTATTGCCGGGATGCGCCTGACGACCTGCATGCCACATCTGCAAAAAGATGCGAGCGCCTTTCGAATGCACGGCATCAATAACACGCTTCCAACCGCGCATCTGCTCTTCCGTATAAATGCCCGGTGCGTCGACATAGGCGATGCCAAGAGGCGATACGGCTGTGGCGTCGCTGATCAGCAGGCCGCCGCTGGACGCGCGCTGCGTGTAATAGTCAACCATCAGATCGCCCGGTACGTTGCCTTCTTCGGTACGCATGCGCGTAAGCGGCGCAAGCACAACACGATGTGCCAGTTCGAAAGGGCCGACTTTGATGCCGCTAAAAAGTCTGTTCATCTTGTTCTCTGGATGTTGGTGAGAGGGTAGCGGGTGCTGCGCGTGAGCCAGACCATGCCGAAGCACATCATCCGGGTAAGCTCCGCACTCACTGCGACACTCGACAGAAGCGTTGGTCGTTGCATCAATATAGGGCGGCTGTTGAGAGTCCCCGCCACAGTCGAGACGATCGCGAGCGCGATCAGGGCATGGCTCTTCGGCAAGAGCTTTTTCATGCCGGTTGCCTTTCTTCAGCAAGGGTCTCTGTTCTCGCGATAGCCCGCTCTACTGCGGGGCGACCCGCTACAGTGTCGAACCAGCGCTGCACATTTGGCACGTCGTCCAGCGTCAGTCCCGGAAATGTCCGGCGCCAAATCCATCCGAAATGGGCGATGTCAGCGATCGAGAATTGTTCGCCGGCGACGAAGGGCCGGGCGGAGAGTAATGCGTCGAGCAGGCCGAGCTGGCGACGAGCTTCGTGCGAAAATCGGTCGAGGGCATGCTCTGACGTTTCTGCGGGCGCTAACCGCAGAAAATATCCCGCTTGCCCGAAGGCTGGACCGAGGCCGGAAGCATGCGCGAAGAGTTGCTCGAAGGTGCGGGCGCGTGTCAGAGGATCATGCGCCAATAGCGCACCATGTCGTTCGGCCAGATAGACCAGGATCGCCGCCGACTCGCTGAGTGTGAAACTCATCTCACTATCCCGAAGCACCGGCACCTTGCCGTTGAGATTCATTGCGACGAAATCGGCGTGCTTCTGTTCGCCTTTCCTGACGTTCACGGGATGCAGTTCGTATTGGAGACCGAGTTCCTCGAGCGCAATGGGAACCTTGACGGAATTCGGCGTGGCAAACGCGTAGACGTGGTACATGGCGAGTCCAGAAAGCGTGAATGGGATGACCGAACTTTCGCGGATCCGCGTGCGCCTCGGAAGCCGCGCCGCAGTGATATGAGTTATTCCGCGCGGGCATGGGCGCACCTGGTGAGTGGACATCTCGCCGCAAGCATCCCAATGAACAGAAGCGCAAACGCTGTGGCGCGCTCAAGACATCCGGCTGCGGTATAGTCCCGCGGTTTCCTGCCGGGTGCCCGCTGTCTCTCGCATTCAGCAGTGGAGCGCAGATTCTTCTCTTACCCCATTCCCGAGACATAGACCCGATGGATCGTCTGGCAGCAATGGAAACCTTTATCGCCGTCGTAGAGGCCGGCTCGTTCTCGGCCGCAGCACGGCGACTCCAGATTGGACAACCTGCCGTTTCAAAGTCGATCGCACAGCTGGAAGAGCACTTGAACGCCCGGTTGTTACTGCGCTCGACTCGTGGGCTGACACCGACCGACGCTGGCCAGCGGTTCTACGAACACGCGCGTCTTGCTATCGAAGAGGCCGATCGCGCGGAATATTCGGTTCGCAAATCGTCAGACGGTCTCTCAGGGCGGCTGCGCGTCGGAGCGGCCGTCACGTTCGCGAGGCTGCATGTCATTCCTGCGCTGGGAGCCTTCCTCGACCAACACCCGAAACTCGATGTAGAGATCGTGATGGATGACCGTCCAATCGATCTGCTCGAAGAAGGCGTCGACGTTGCCCTCCGCATGGGCCGTCTTGACGACTCAGGGATGACTGCACGTCGCATCGTAAGCGGCAGACGACTGGTGGTCGGCACGAGCGAATATTTCGCACGGTATGGCGAGCCTCGTACTCCGGCCGATCTCAGCCAGCATGGAGCGGTTGTGCATGCGATGCGCAGCGGTGGCGAATCGTGGGCGTTTGGCCATGCAGACGGCACCGAAGCCGCTGTTACGGTGTCGGGCCGGATGCGGGTCAGCGCCGCCGAAGGGATGCGGGCAGCCGTTCTCGCACACATGGGCCTCGCGATTGCATCGGAGTGGATGTTCGCGCCAGAACTTGCAGACGGGTCCGTGCGGGCGGTGCTCACCGACTGGACGTTGCCAGGCGTCGACGTATGGGCGGTTTTTCCGTCGGGACGAATGGCAACGACGAAAGCGCGCGCTTTCGTCACGTTCGTCGAAAGCCTGTTTGTTCCGAAGGCCAACGCGTCTTCAGATGGCGGCCTTGCCGATTGACGCTCCACCGTCGACAAACAGCGTCTGACCGGTGATGAAGCCTGCGTCGTCCGAAAGCAGGAATGCGATCGCCGCAGCGATTTCCGCTGGTTGTCCAAATCGCCGCATCGGTACAGCGGAAAGATAGCGCTGCTCGCCTTCGCTGCCGAGTGGGCTGTTTGCGCGGAACAGTTCCGTTTCCGTTGGGCCGGGCGCGACAGAGTTGATGGTGATGCCGGTTGTCGCCAGTTCAAGCGCCCAAGTGCGGGCGAAGCTCACGAGCGCGGCCTTTGCAGCGGCGTACGCGGTTCGCTGCGTGATACCCAGAATGGTCAGGCTGGAGATGTTGACGATGCGCCCCCAGCCACGATCGCGCATGCCAGGCAGAAATGCCTGCACCGTCTGTATCGCCGGATGAAGATTAACGGAAAAGACCTCGTCGAGCGCATCGAGATCGATCTCTCCGAGGCGTTGCGGCCGAACCAGTCCGACGTTGTTGATAATCCCGTCGACGGCGTAACGTTGTCCGAGCTCACCGAGTGCCGCATCGGTTGCCGCGCGGTCGCCGAGATCCAGCGTGACGAGTTCGCCCGGAAATGCCGCGGGTGTGCGAGCGATACCGATGACCCGATGCCCCTCCGCGATCAGCCGTTCGCTGAGCGCAAGGCCAATGCCTTTGGTGGCACCTGTCACGAGAAAAGTACGGTTTATCATGATGTAAATTTACGGAAAGCCTAAACGAGGAGCCGCCCGAAGGCGGCGATGACGTGCATTGGCGCTCAGACCTTTGCGGCGGCACGCTCCAGTACCGGGAGCATATCGGCCGGATCGGGGCGATGCGTGTAGTCGGGATTCACTTCCGAATACAGCACGACGCCATCCTGGCCGATCACGAAGCGCGCAGGCATGGGCAGCGTCCATGACGGATCAGCGTTGAACGCGGGTAGATCGTTCTGGAGCGTCTTGTAAAGAGCGATCAAATAATCGGGCAGCGCGAAGCGCAGGCCAAATGCGGCGCCGACATCGCCATTTGCGTCGCTCAACACCGGGAAGTGGAGCTTGTTGTCTCGCACCGACTTGCGGCTGTTCACGGCCGTCTGCGGAGAGATTGCGACGACGCTCGCACCGAATCCTTCGATCTGCGCAAGTGCATCGTTCATCGCCTGCAATTCGATGTTGCAGTACGGGCACCAGACGCCGCGATAGAACGTGATGACGAGCGGCCCGCGCTCGAGCAGTCTGACCGACGAAATCTCCTTGCCATCTTGATCCTTGAGGGTAAAGGCGGGTGCGCGGTCGCCGGCCTTGATCGTGCGGGCCGCCTGCCCGCTCGCGATCAGTTCCGCTGTCGCGCGTTCCATGATCGGGTGAATTTCAGGCGGTGCATAGTACGGCGGCTTGCCGCCTTTAAAGTCCGCTTTGAATGCGTCCAGTTTGTCCTGCAGTGACATGTCGTTCTCCATCGAAAGGACAGAAGGGTTGGTTATGCTGCGGGCTGTCCAGATGCCGGGCAAGCCAACTCTGTTGCGGTAATCGTCAGGGGCGGTCGGAAGCCATCCCGGCATCAAAACGCGGCTTAGGCAGTGGCGAGCAAAGGCTTGACCCATTCATTGCCCTTCATAAATGCGTCCAGAGGCGTGTGGACGATGTGATTCGTGTAGTTGCTCATCATCTTCGTCGCGACGCCGAGAATCACCTCAAGGACGTTTCGACGCGTGTAGCCGGCGGCGAGGAAAGCGTCGACTTCTGCCTCGGTTGCAAATCCCCGTTCACGTACGACGATGGTCGCGAAGCGGTGCAGCGCTTCGAGCTTCGCATCTGGCAGTGCAGTGCCCGCGCGCAGTGCATCGATCACGGCCGGCTCCATCTTGATCATCTTCGCGAGTGTGCTGTGACCGGCCATGCAGTAATGGCAGTCGTTCTCGAAGTTCGATGTCAGATAGACGACTTGTTGTTCATGCGGGGTGAGGGTGCTTTTGGAGAACAGGTCCCAAAGCGCGGAGTAGCCGGCAAGCAGTTCGGGAGACTCCGCCATGAACGACTGCAGATTCGGCACGAAACCGAACGCGGCTTTGGTGCTTTCGAGAAGGGGCTTTGACTCGGCCGGTGCGGCATCGATTGTGTAGGTGTTGAACGTGTTCATCGATGTTTCCTCGGTGGGTTGACGGTGAACACATGATCGGGCAGCCGCCGCGCTGCAAGAAGGCAGGTGGCGGTGATAGAACTTATTCCCTCATGGAATGAGCGCGCATCTCGGCTCGGTCCTGCGAATGTGGACTACCCGAATCTCGCTGGCTCGTCCGATAATCTGATCGTGATGGTCCCAATGGTGTTCATCGCCCGCGCGCCTGAAACGCTTGTCTGGCAATGAACCTACGTCAAAATGCGACAGTTGAATCTGGCAGAAACCCGACAGTTGATCCACGACCTACATATATAAAAATCCGGTAAATACTATTATGTCAATATAGCCATTTTGTTGCTGAATTTGTTCCCTATCGACCGAGCTGCATGACAGACTGCTGGCACGAACACACACCGCCGCCAGGCGGGACAAGACAGGAATGGCACAAGACAGCGCGGTATCGAAAGAAATCTACAAACGGCACATTCGGCTTTTCAGCGATCTACTGCGCTCGTATTCTTTGGCGCAGGCCAAAGAGCTGCGCGCGTCGAAAAGCCCTATCAAGCGGCCGTACCCTTCGCCTGTTGAGGATCGAAAGAGCGTTGGAAAAAAGACGATTCTGAGCATGCGCTTGGATAGCGACATCGGCGGCATGTTCTACGTGCCAGCACGATCAAGGCATCTTCGAGACGAACGTAATTTCGTTGAGTGTCGCGCACGGAGGCTTTTATCCAGGACTGCATCGCGATCGCTGCCAGGGAGGGGGCTATTGGATGCAGCTTGACGCGAGCCAGCATGTGGTCAGACTCAACACTAAGCCGAATATGCCGGCAACATATTTCGTCGGCAGCTATGCGGTAACCGATCCGCCAAAACACGTCGTCGAGATGGTCTTTTGAGTATAACTACGGCCCCTTACTCGGCTACCGGTCGGTCGTCATGCTAAGCAATCCGCCTGGCGTGGAAGATAGGAATGGGAAAGGACGGATTCGAAGGCGGTGGATGGACAGATGAAATTCAATGCTGTCACCACTGGTGTTCACAATATTGCCCGCGGCGTCGGTAAGAGTTTGGTCGTTGAAGCCTGCAAGGCTTCTTGATCCTTCCCGTCTGCAATGCCCCAGCACCGTCCAAGATCGATCAACACTGCAGATCGTCGAAAGACTGGCGGGCGCCATCAAACCGAACGTGCGCCATCGCCAACTGCCCGCCGCGTTCTTCGCGATGATCACTTCGGCTTTGGCCTGCGCGTCGATCTTGCGCTGGCGGAATGTTTCGACCTGGCCGTTTGTTTTCGCGGCTGTCGACGACGCGACCGACCTGGGCGAGCAGCAAAACCGGGATGTGGAAATCGTTCGCGATGCTCTTGATGCCTCCAGGGTTGTAGCCGACGCGCTCGCGCAGTCAACTCCTGCCCTCCCATTTCCAGCGAGAAATAGAGGCCTTTCTTCTTCGTCTTGACGATGTTGTGCGCGATCGACAGCGCCAAAGCGCTCTTTCTCATCAAGGTCCTGCCGGCGAGCGTATAGACGCGCCCGGTTTGGAGCGCCTTGATGATCTGGTCGAGCGCATTGATGCCGGTCGGAACGCCGTAGGCCTCGCCTTTCAACGCCCGGTCGACCGCTTCAAGAAGACCTCTCAGATATCGCAGCGATGGCTGCGGCAGACCGATGCTGTCGAGCCGAAGTATCCAAAGCGCTTAAGCCCCAGCGTCGTTGACGAGTGGGCCGCACGGCTGACGGGCTGGCTGAGGGCAGACAGTCAGATACGCTCGATCGCCTACCAGATGACTGCCGCACTTGCTCTCAAAGCTGTACGAGCATACGAGTGTCGCGATCACCACAAACCTCATCTTCGGCGAGTGGGCGACGGTGTTGGGGATGTAAAGATGACGACAGCGCTGCTGGGCCGGGGTCACGCACCACTGCCACATCGTCGAATCCGGCAATGAATCGTGGCGCTTCAAGACCAGTTCCGCGAAAGCGAAAGCCACAAAGAAGCGAGCAGCAAAACCGGCCAGAAACGAAGAGTTACAGCGCCTCTTTCATAGCCGGATTGATGAAATGATGCAACGCGAACGGAGCAATCGTCGCGTGCACAAATCCTCGATTGCTCATATCAACTCCGCCCTTCCGCCCGCAGTGAGGTAGCGAAAGTTCTACGGGAGATTGCTCAAAACACTGAGCTCGTTGACGGCATCGTTTGCGGCATCGAGCGCATCCGCTCCAGGCTCGTTCCTAGTGAAAGTACCAATGCCGTCGTTACGAGTTGCTCATAGAATGACTGGCATACCAGATGCCACACACCAAATCTCATGGCGAGCGAGCGTCTGGTCCTACAATCAAAGGAGAACCATGAGCAATCGCATCCTGACGGTCCTTGCGGCCGCCCTCGCTTTCTCAAGCGCAGGCCTGGCACACGCGGCAGACAACGTCGCCATCGCAGGCATCGTGTTTCAGCAGGACATGTTCATGCGAAGCGTTGCACGCGGCATGAGCGAAGAGGCCAAGGCCGAGAATGTGACCTTGCTGGATGGCAATTCCGACAACAAGGCCGAGAAGGAAGCGAGCCTTATCGATACCTATATTTCCCGAGGAGTCAAAGCGATCGTCATCGCCCCACTGAGCGATCAGGCGTCGATTCCGGCACTCAAGCGAGCACACGACAAAGGCATTCAGGTCGTGACGTGGACGACGGACATCAAGGCCGATTTCCCGGCCGCGCGGGTCGGATCTTCGGGCGCGATCATGGGTGGCGGGACCGGCAAGGCTGCGGCGCGCTTCATCAAGCAAAAGCTGGGTGGCAATGCCACGGTCGGTCTCATCGGCTTCAAGGCTCAACTGCCCGAGTTGAGCACGGCGCGCACGCAAGGCTTTCTGACCGAGGCACGCAAGGGCGGCACCCTCAAGATTGCCGCAGAGCAGGATGCATGGCTCGCCGAGAAAGCAGTCACGGTGGTCAGCGACATGCTGACGGCCAATCCGAATATCAACGTCATCTATGCGGCCAACGAAGGCGGAACCGTGGGCGCGGTGCAGGCAGTTCGGCGCATGAAACAAGCAGGGCAAGGTCTTCGTATTCGGCACCGACGGCTCCGAACAATTGACCAAGTTCCTGCAGGACAACGACGACGTGCTCATTGCCACTACCGCAGCCCAACCGAAGCTGATCGGCCGTGAAGCGGTCAAGGCGGCCCTGAAGGCCGTGAAAGGCCAACCCGTCGACAAGGTCGTCGAAGTGCCGGCCGTGCCGCTCAGCCGCGATGATCCGAAGACGCTCGCCGATTACGCTTCGAGCCTGAAGAATGTCAACTGATACGCCCTTCGCGGCTCACGCGACCGTCGATGCCGAGACAGCGCGCAAGACGTTCGCGCGCATCGAAGCACGCGGCTTGTCACGCAGTTTTGGTTCCATCGTCGCGCTGAAACCCTTCACGCATACATTCGAGTCGGGACAGATCCATGCTCTGATGGGCAAGAACGGCTCCGGAAAATCGACTCTCCTGAAAATTCTCGGTGGGTCGATCCGTGCGGATGGCGGCCAGTTACGGCTCAACGACACACCCTGCGATTTCCACCATCCGGCCGATGCCTTCTCGGTCGGTATCCGGATGGTGCATCAGGAACTGTCGCTGGTCCCGACGCTTTCGGTCGCGGAGAATATTTTCCTCGGTCGGCTGCCGGTCATGCGCAAAGGCTTCAGGCCGGGCGTCGACTGGAAGCGGTTGCGCAGCGACGCTGAGCGCATGCTCGAGGCGACGGGCCTCGACATATCACCGGACGATCCGGTGTCGAAGCTACCGGTCGGCCAGCAACAGATGGTGGAAATCGTCAAGGCATATGTCACTTCGCCCTCTGTGCTGCTGCTGGACGAGCCGACGTCGGCGCTGAGTCATCGTGAGGTCGACCGGCTCTTCACGCTGGTGCGCCTGCTTCGCTCGCACGGTGTGACGATGCTCTACATCACGCATCGCATGAATGAGATCTTCGACATCGCCGACACCTGCACCGTGCTGCGCGATGGCGATCACATCAGCTCGGTGCCAATCGCACAAACCAGTCCGAGAGAAGTAGTACGGGCGATGTTCGGCGAGCATCATGTGCCGGCTCGCGTACAGCCGCGCGACTTGCCCACGGAGCAGCCCGCGCTGTCGGTCAAGAACCTGCAACGAGAAGGCGTCTTCGAGGACATCAGCTTTGACTTGCGGCGCGGCGAAGTACTCGGTATCTCCGGTATGCTCGGCGCGGGACGCACCGAGTTGCTGCGCTCGATCTTCGGCGCGGATCCGCTGGACAGCGGCTCCATCGAACTGGACGGTAAGGCAGTGCCGGCACCGTCGCCGGCACGAATGAAAAAGCTGGGGCTGGGCTATACGCCCGAGAACCGCAAGGAACATGGCCTCGTTCAGATGCACTCCATTCATACGAACTTGTGTCTGGCGGGCCTGGGCCGGATGTCGCGCCGCTCATTCATCAATCAGCAGATGGAAGCCGGGCCCGTGCGCCGGCAGATTGCCGACCTGGCGATCAAGGCTCCACGCCCTCAGTTGCCCGTCTCTTCGATGTCGGGTGGAAATCAACAGAAGGTCGTGCTGGGCAACTGGTTCAATACCAATCCTCGCGTGATGTTCTTCGACGAGCCAAGCCGCGGGATCGACATTCAAGCCAAGGAGCAGATCTTCGGCATCATCCGCGAGAAGGCGTCGCACGGCATGAGCGCCATTGTGGTGTCGAGCGAGCCGGAGGAATTGCTGGAAGTCTGCGACCGTATCCTGATCATGCATCGCGGACGGTTCGTGGCCGAGGTCAACCCGCAAACGATCGCCCTCGACGATCTTTACCAAATCATGATGGAGGGCGTGCAATGAGCGCCAAAGGAAGTGCAATGTCGAATACGACCTCAGCCGTCAAGGCAGGCGGGACGGGTGAATCCGTGTTCTATCGCTATATGCTGGAACTCGTGCTGATTGCAGTCGCCATCATGCTGGCGTTCTGCGCGCCCGGCTTCTCCACATTCTCGAATCTGCTCAATGTGATGCGGGCGATCTCGATGCTCGGCATCGTCGCGTGCGGGATGACCGCCGTCATCATCTGCGCCGAGATCGACTTGTCGGTCGGTTCAGGCATGGCGCTGGCCGGATGTATTCTCGCGTGGGTCGTCGGCGCATGCACGCCGGCGATGGGCAGCGTTGCCGCGGTGATTCTCGGATCGGTCGCGGCGATCGTGGCCGGCATGGCATGCGGCGCATTCAGCGGCATGATGAAAGCGAGCTTCAACGTGCCGACGTTCATTACAACGCTCGGCTTGTTTGCCGCGTTGCGCGGCGCCGCGAATCTGATCACAGGCGGCTATCCGCTTGCAACTTTTCCGGGCTGGTTCGATTTCATCGGCAACGGTGCCCTCTTCGGCCTGCCCTTTCCCGCCTTTGTGTTCGTCGCCGTCGTGCTGGTGATGCACTTCGTGATGAGCTATACGACCTTCGGCCGGGCCGTCTATGCGGTCGGCGGGAACGCGGAGGCAGCGCGCCTCTCCGGCATCAAGGTGTCGTGGATCAAGACCGCGACGCTGGTGCTGACCGGTGGACTTTCCGCTCTGAGCGGGATCCTGATCGCATCCCAGATCGGCTCGGGAACGGGTACCACGGCGACCGGCATGGAGCTCGACGTCATCGCCGCGACCATCATCGGCGGCACCAGTCTTTTCGGCGGCAAGGGACGCATCTGGGGCACTTTCATCGGCGTGCTGTTTCTCGGTGTCATCGGCAACGGCATGACGCTGATGAACGTCTCCGAGTACTGGCAATATGTCGTCCGCGGTGCGCTGATTGTCGGGGCAGTGATGCTCAGCCAGGTAACCGATCGGCGTCGCGGTTGAATCGCGGCATGCGCGCTCGCGGTGCCGGCGCGATTGGCAGGGCTGCGAGCGCGACCCTTTGGAATATTTCTCCGTGACGGTTCTCACGTATCATTTCTCAGCATCAACCCGGACGCATCATGGAGCCCATTGAACGCGGTACATCGCTCACGGAGACCGTCGCCGCGAAATTGCGCGCGGCGATCGTCAGCGGCGATTATGAGCTTGGACAGCCTTTGTCCGAGCGGATTCTGGCGGAAATCCTGCACGTATCGAAGACACCCGTACGCGAAGCCTTGTCGCTGCTGCGGATGGAAGGCCTCGTCAAGGTGCTTCCGCAGCGCGGCGCGACTGTATTCCTGCCCAGCGAGGACGAAGTGCGCGACTTATGCGAGCTTCGTCAGGCGCTCGAGTGCACGGCGGTGACGCGTGCCATGCAGCGAGACAGCGAAGGTTTCGCCGATAAACTCGACGAGATCGTGGAAAAGATGACCGCGGCGCGCGCGAAAGGCAAGACACGCGTCTACCTCGAATGCGACACCGCATTTCATCAGTGCTTTTTCGATTTTTGCGGCAACCAGTTGATGGCGAGCACGTACGCCCTGCACAGCGGAAAGATCGCCGCGCTGCGGACACATCTCGCAGCCAGGCCAACGCACACGGATCTCAGCTTCGATGAACATCGGCAGATTGCCGAAGCGGCGCGCAAGAACCATCTCGACCGCATACTCGCGCTGATCAACACGCATATTGATCGGACGCGGCAGAGCTTCACACGTATCGTCGATGCGATTCAAACCGGGCCGCAATCACGTTCGGAGATCACGCACGGCCGTCAGCGCAGCACACTTGCGTCACGAAGCAACTAGTTCACCGCAGCCCTGTAAGCCAGCGCATTGGACCGGGTCACCTCGATGCCCTGGCCCGGCTTATACAAGCCCGATCCGAGTCCGAAGCCGCTAGCGCCTGCTGCGCGCAGCGAAGCGAGATCCACGGGCTGAACGCCGCCCACCGGAATCAGCGCAGTGCCGTGCGGCATTACGCTGCGCCACGCCTTCAGTACGCTCGCGCCCAATTGCTCGAACGGAAACAGCTTCAGCACGTCTGCGCCGTTCTTCAGCGCGGCGAACGCTTCCGTGGGCGTTGCTACGCCAGGCGCCGTCATCATTCCGCGCTCACGTGCCGCCGAGATGACCTCGGCATCGCTATGCGGCATGACGATCAACTGTCCACCTGCTTCCTCGACGTCGTGCACGTCCGCCGCACGCAGGACGGTTCCGGCGCCGACGATCGCATCGGCAGGCAACGCGTCGCGAATCGCGCGGATGCTGTCCAGCGGACGCGGCGAGTTGAGCGGAACTTCGATGACGCGAAATCCTGCTTCGTAGAGCACGCTCGCATGAGCGGCTGCTTCGTGCATTTCGATACCGCGCAATATTGCAATGAGCGGACACATTTCAAGCGACCCGGTCAGCCGGGCGCGGGTCGTCTCGCGGGTGAGATCGTCTGTTTTCGATTCCATGTTCGCTGTGTTCATCCACACTCAATTGGCATTCGCGAGCGACAACAGACCCGCGTCATGCGCGATGTGAAAAAGCCCACGTTCCGTCGTGCCTTGAAGCACGCGAACATGAGTGCAGTCGAGCCGTTCGAGCGCCAGTTCATAGCGGCGGCACAGCGCGCCCTCGCCAATAAGTCCGAGCGTCCAGTCGGCAAGCGCGGTATGTCCGAGCACGAGATGATTCGACAATCCGAGCAGTTCGTGCGCAATGAGCAGACCCGATAGATAGTCCGCCTGTTGCTCGGCCTGCAACGCTCCCGTCAGGCCCAGCGTGCGTGCGCTGAAGATTGTCGCGAGCATGCCTGCCTCGCCGCATTGTCTGGCGGTATCGACGCCACGCAGGAACGCGGCTTCGTCGGTACACGGGCACGGATGCATCGTGCGCCCAAGAATGGTGTAATCGCGCAAGACGCCGAACACTTCGCCTGTCATGAACGTCAGGAAGCGCTCGATCTTTCCATTCACGACAAACGCCCATTTGGCGTGCGTCCCAGGAAGGCCAATCAGGGTCCTGCCGCCATCGGCAAGCTCAGGATACGCAGCCAGCGCGCCGAAGATCTGCGTTTCTTCGCCACGCATCACGTTCGGAAGCCTGCTCCGCTCGATGATTCCCGGGACGATATGAACTGGCACGCCGCGCAGGGACTTCACCGTCTTGAGGCCGCCACTCAACGGTGCGCAATTCGCGGGCGCGGTCACGTAGGGCGCCTCGGCCCAGCCCTGCGCGCTGCCGATCATGCCGGCCGCGATGACCGGCACTTCGCGCGCGCTCAGCCAGTCGCCGCAGATCGCTTCGAAGGCTTCGTCGAAGCCGCCCGCCTCTCCCGGCTTCGGCAAGCGCATGATGCCGTTCGCGGACTGGCGCGTATCGATGACGCCGCCTGCCGCGTCGAACAGATAGGCGCGCAATGACGAAGTGCCCCAGTCGAGACCAATAAGCGCAGGTGAGCTGTGGGATTCAATTTGCATTCTGGAGTCCAGGAGGGCGAAGTGATCTTCTAGTCGTCGCGCGAGCTTCGCAGTGTGACGCCGTTTGGGCGATGTCAGGCCACGAGGTAGCCGCCGTCCACCGGTACGATCGATGCCGTCATGAACGAGGCGGCCGGCGTGCACAGGAACACCGCGACTTGCGCAACCTCTTCGGGCGTGCCCCATCGCGCGAGCGGCGTGCGACCGAGAATGGCTTGCGAGCGGGCGTCGTCATTCTGTAGCGCCTGCGTCAGCGGCGTGGCGATCCATCCCGGCGCGATCGCGTTCACACGGATGCGGTCGGCCGCATAAGCGATCGCAAGCGACTTGGTCAGCTGCGCGACGCCGCCCTTGCTGGCGCTGTACGCCGGCACCAGGCCGCCACCAAAGAAGCTCAGCATTGACGCGGTATTAACGATGCATCCGGACGATTGCGCCAGCAATGGGCGTGCGGCCGCGCACGCGCGCATCGTGCCGTTGAGGTTGATATCCAGCACTTTCTCGAACACGTCTACATCGTGCTCGTCGCCGCGCCGGATCACGCCCGCGCAATTGACGAGAATGTCCAGGCGTTCAAATCGGCCCAGCACTGCGGTGACATCTTCGGCAGAACAGACATCGAGCGATACCTGTCCGACGGCTGCATCCAGCGTATCAACGGCGCCTTCAGGCTGAGGCAAGCCCGCCGCGACGACGCGCGCGCCGAGTTGCGCCAAACGGTTGGCGATCGCCGCCCCGATGCCCGACCGGCCGCCCGTCACGAGCGCAACCTTGCCATCCAGAAGATTTTCTTTGAACGTCATAGGAGTTTTGAAGGTTGATTACCGGATGAACTGATCGACGTAGTCTTCGCCCAGGCCGACCTGCGCATAGTGCTTGCGGCACATGTCGATCTTTGTGAACACGTCTTCGTAACCGGTGTAGTTGCCGTACGGATCGCAATAGAACATCACGCCGTTGACCTGGAAATACGTGATCATCTCTTCCACGTCTTCAGGCACGTACAGCGTATGCGTCTCGCCCGGCGGCTCGTAGACGTAGCTGCCTTCCGTGGCGGTCCATTCGTGTTCCAGATATTTCCAGCGCCCCTTGAGCACCATGCCGTGCACGCCTTGCGGATGGCGGTGTCGGCTCAGCACGCCCGACTTGCGCACGCGCAGCAGGTTCATCCAGTAGCCTTGCGACGCATTCAGGCACAGCGGACGGAACGACACGTTCTCGGCCTGCGGTACCCACACGCGTTCATCGGTGGGAATGGCGAACGGGACGACGACTTCCTTCTGCGCTTCCTTCGGAAAGGGCAATTGATAGGGTGTCATGGGGGAATACTTTTCGACGATCTCAGCCATCACTGGGCTCCTTCCTGTTTTGTGGGGATGGGTTCGTTGCAGGACTCAGCGCGACGCCTGCGCTTCACGCGTCATGCCATCGAGCAACTGGCCGACATCGGGCACGGGCTCGCTTGCACCCGGCGTGAAGCGATGCTGCACGGCGGCACGGTTGGCGCGCAGCTCGTCGATCGAACACATGCCCATCAGGGCCAGCGTCAGATCGGTTTCGGTACGCATGAGCTCGATCGCCTGCCGCACGCCCTTGCGTCCCGACGCACCGAGCCCGTACGCATACGCGCGGCCCAGCAGCACCGCGTCCGCGCCCAGCCCGATCGCCTTCACGATATGACTGCCCCGACGGATACCGCTGTCCAGCAACACCTCGGCGCGGCCCGCGACGAAACGTGCAATCTCGGGCAAGGTGGAAATGGATGAACGCGCGCCGTCGAGCTGACGCCCGCCATGATTCGACACGCAGATGCCGTCGACTCCGCCGTCGAGCGCGCGGGCGGCGTCCTGCACCGACAGCACGCCCTTGACGACGAGCTTGCCCGGCCACTCGCGACGCAGCCAGGCGAGGTCGGACCAGCTCATGCTCGGGTCGACGTTCGCCGAGAGATAGGCCGCCTGCGCCATCAGATTGGGCGGCACGCCTGCCTTGCCCCTGACGTTGCCGAGCATCAGGCGGCCGTGCAGACCCATGCGCACGCACCATGCGGGCCGCGACATCAGATCGAGGATCGTCCCCAACTTGAGCGATGCCGAGGTGCGAAAGCCATTGCGTGTGTCGCGTTCGCGGACCGACGAGACGTTCGTGTCCGCCGTGAGGAACAGCGTGGTCACGCCGACCTTCCACGCACGCTGCATGATTTCGGCGGCGAGTTCGCGATCCTTGAACACGTAGAGCTGCATGGACAGGCCGCGCGGCATGACGGCGCCCACTTCCTCGATCGAGTTGATAGAGAAGGTGGACAGGCACATCGGTATGTTCGCCTCGCGCGCGGCGTGGGCGGCCTGCACTTCGCCATCCGGCCAGAACGATCCGGCGAAACCGACCGGCGCGAGCATGGCCGGCATCGAATAGCGCGCGCCCAGAAACTCGGCTGACAGGTCGCGCTTCGCGAGATCAACAAGCACGCGCTGCTCGAGCGTGTACTGGTCAAAGTCCTCGGTATTGCGCGCCAGCGTGCGTTCGGAAAACGCACCGCCGTCAATGTAGTCGAAGAACATCCGCGGCAACTTGCGCCGGGCCTCGCGCCGCAGGTCTTCAATATTGGAAATGGTCATGGGCACGCGACCTCGTTATGCCCTTTCGACATGAGCGTAGGCGTTGTCTTCGGGCCGATAGCCGAGGTACTCGACCGCGCCATTCAGATCCCAGTCCATGTCCTCATTGTTCGATACGCCGTTGACGACGATCGCCTGAGAAGGCCATGCGTCGCTGGACGCGAGGACTGAGCGAATGAACAACTGATCGAGATCGCGATTGGACAGCCACATGTTGCGGAACCAGCGCAACGTGCGGCGGGCTTCGTCATCCAGCGTCGTGGTGTCCGAGGTCGATGCAGGCGAACCGGAATGCGTGATGTCGCGCGCATCGTTGTCGCCGGTCAGCGCCCAGCCGACCCGAACTGATACCGTGCTCAGCTTCCCGCCCGCCAGTTCCGTCACGGACGCGCAGAGCTTTTCGCCCATGACCTTGGCCGTGCCGTACGCGAGCGAATGCAGTTCGCGCGTGCCGTCATGCCATTTCGTTCCGGGCGCGGTGGGAATGTCCGTGGTAAGCAGGCCCGGTCCCATTCCGGCGGCGAGCGGCATGTCCTTGTAGGCGCCCATTGTGTGGTTCGACGAGGCGAACACGAAGCGCGCGACGCCTGCGCGCACGCATTCCATCAGCAGATTCGACGTCATCTCATAGGACGCCAGCGAATCGAGCCATGACGAATCGGGCACCGGATTGAGCGCGGCGAAATGGATCACGGCATCGACTTCGTCCATTGCGCGGGTCCATTCGCCGGCGCGTTGCGTCAGATCGCCCTGCACGAGACGAAGGCGCTTGCGCGCGACGTCCGAGAACTTCGAGTAATCGCCGCTGCGGTCTATGCCGACGACCTGCTCGCACCATTCGGTGCGGGTCAGCGCCTCGACGACCTTTTGCCCCAGATTGCCGCCGGCGCCGGTGACCATGACACGGCGAGGAACAGGATGATTCATGCTGCCATTCTCCTTAGATGAATTCGATGCAGACAGCCGAAGGAATCGCGTGCGTATGCCCGGTGTCGGTCAGTGCGCCCGTCTGCGCGTCGATCGAAAAGACGCGGATGAAGCCGTCGTCCTGCGATGCCGCCAGCAGAAATTTCCCGTCCGGCGACACACGGATATCGCGCGGCGTCCGGCCGCCGACGAACCAGGTTCCGATCGCCTCAAGCGTGCCCTTCGCTTCGTCGATGCGCGCGGCGAACACGGAGTCGTGGCCCCGGTTGCCGACGTATACGAACCTGCCCGACGGATGCAGACGCATGCCCCCCGTCGCGCTCTCCTGATCGAACGATTCGGGCAACGTCGACACTTCGCTCACCTGTTGCACGCCGTCATCGCCGAGTGCATACATGCGTACCGTCGAGTTCAGTTCGTAGTTCACGAGAAGGTGCGTGCCCGAGCGCGTGAACGCCAGATGACGCGGTCCCGCGCCGGGTGCGGCGGGCAGCATGAGGTCGGGTGTGGATTCCGGCTTGCCGCCCGGGTTCAACCGATGTCGCACGACGCTGTCGATGCCGAGATCGGCAAGATAAAGATGACGCTTGTCAGGACTGACGAGCGCGCAGTGCGCGTGCGGGCCCTCCTGACGCGCGGCGTTCGGACCGCTGCCTTCCCGTGCGAGCACGTGCGGTTCGCCGGCAGGCGTGCCTTGGGAATCGAGGGTGTAGGCGAGCACTTCGCCGGTCGCATAGTTCGAGACGAACAACATGGACAGATCGTTGTCGACCGACACGTGACACGGCCAGCCGCCCGGCGTCGGAACATCCCGCGCCAGTTCGAGCGCGCCGCTGTCCGGATCGAGGTCATAGACGCCGAGACCGGGCCCGTCTTTCGCATCGACTTCGCGCACCGCATAAACACGCCTGCGATCCGTGGACAACGCGACATACGAGGGATTGACGGCTGCCTGAACCGAGTGCTCACGCAGTTTCCCGGTGGCCGTATCGAAGCCGAGTACGTAGATTCCCTTGCCCTGGCCGTTGACGTGAGGCATCGGCAACGTATAGGTGCCGACGACGAGCAACGCTTCCTTGCCCAACTCTTGCATCTCGTTTGTCTCCTGGTTGTGGTCGTGCTGGCGCGACCGATCTACAGCACGCCGCCGCTGTTCCGGATGTTGTTGATCATCTTTTCCCGAGTCGAGGCAAGGTGCTGGCTGATCGCGCGCTCCGCCGCCGCTTCGTCCTTCGACACGACCGCCTTGAGGATCGCGAGGTGCTCCGTGTGCACCCGCTTCGGCGGCACCAGCGGCCGGTAGTAATGGCTGCGCATGATGTGCATGTAGATGTTCAGATTCTCGTAGCTCAGCTTCATGCGCTGGTTGTTGCAGGCATCGATCAGCGTGTTGTGGAACGCGCTGTCGGCCATCGAGAAGGCGAGATAGTCCTTAAATTCGCTGTCGGACATGAAACCGCTCATCTCGTCGATCAGCGCCCGCATCCGCTTCGTCACCTGCGGATTCTCGGGGCTGTGGATCACGAAACGCGCCGAATACAGTTCGAGCGCCTCCCGCACCTGAAAGATCTCGACGGCGTCCTGCTCAGTGATGCCCTTGACGAACGTGCCCCGCCTCGCCCGTACCTCGACCAGACCATCCGACGCCAGGCGCTTGATGGCGTCGATCACCGGCGTGCGGCTGACCTGCAACTCGAGCGCCACTTCATCCACGTTGATTTGCTCGTCGATCTTGATCGCGCGACTCAGGATGCGTTCGCGCACGGCGTCGTACACCTGATCGGTCAAATGGGTGTGCTGAATCGGTGTGAAACCGCGGCTCATTTGCACTGCTCCTCTCATTCGTTTGCGACGGTCCGTCGCAGATGTTGTTGACATCAACATCTAACATGTGAAATATTACACTACACAACGAGCGCTGCCAAGCAAACGCAATAGCAACGCAAAACAGCAGGTCAACCCGGAGACAACGAAACATGAAGCAACCCACCACGCTCTTCTTGCGCACTATCGTCGCTGCCGTGCTGTCGCTGACCGGCATCGCCAGTCAGGCTGCCGAGCCGGTCCTGATGCCCGGCGCCACGGTGCGCGAAGGCACCAATCCGATGACGGCGCCGAATCAGTACAAGAAGGCGGCGCCCTGGAAGATCGGCTTCAGCATCTGGGGCTTCGGCAATACCTGGATGACCCAGATGGTGCATGAAACGGACGCGGAAGCGGCCAAGCACAAGGAAATCGCCAAGCTTGTCTTCGCCGACGCCAACTCCAAGCCGGCGAAACAGATCGCGGACATCGAAGACATGATCGCGCAAAAGGTCGATGCCATCATCATCGCACCGGTGTCGTACACCGCGCTCACGCCGGTCATCAAGAAGGCGGTCGCGGCGGGCATTCCCGTGATCGTGCATTCGACCGAAGTCGATACCGATGCCTACACCACCGAAATCCAGGGCGAGTCGCTCTACTTCGGTCAGGTTGGCGGCAAGTTCCTCGTCGATACGTTGCACGGCAAAGGCAACATCTGGGTGCTGCGCGGCCAAGCCGGCATTGCGGCCGACACGATGCGCTACGACGGACTGCGCAAGGCGCTCGCCGGTTCGAACATCAAGATCGCCTCGGAGCAATACGGCGACTGGTCCTACAACAAGGGCAAACAGGTGTGCGAGTCGCTCATGCTCTCCAACCCGAACCCGGACGGCATCTGGTCCTCCGGCGGCGATATGAGCCGCGCCTGTATCGAAGTATTCAAGGAATTCGGCAAGCCGGTTCCGCCCATCACCGGCGAGGGCAACAACGGCTTCATGCGCGCCTGGAAGGACAGCGGCGCGAATGCGATGGCTGCTGTGTTTCCGTCCGAACAGGGCGCCGCGGGCATTCGCGCGGCCGTTGCGCTGCTCAACGGCGAATCGCTGCACAAGCGCTATGTGCTGCGTCCCGCGCCGATCACCAAAGCGAACTTCGCGCAGTTCTTCCGCGCCGACCTGAACGACAACTACTGGGCGCCCAGTTCGCTCTCCGACGCCGATCTGAAGAAATACTACGGCTCGAAGTAAGCAGCGGAGACACGCGTCATGGAAACGTTAGTCGCTGCAAGTCACATCACGAAGCTGTATGACGGCGTGCCTTCGCTCGTGGATGTCGGCATCACGGGCAAGGCCGGGTCGATTCACGCGGTCACCGGTGAAAACGGCGCAGGCAAGTCCACCTTGATGAAGATCATTGCCGGCGTGGTCATGCCGACCGAAGGTCAGGTCACGGTGCGCGGCACGCCGGTGCGGTTCTCGTCTCCGCTCGACGCGCTCAATGCAGGCATTTCGACCGTGTTCCAGGAGTTCTCGCTGGTCGGCAATCTCACCGTTGCCGAGACCATGTTCCTCGGCCGCGAGCCGAAGCGCGGACTGATGGGCGTGAACCGCAGGCGCATGGAAGAAGAGGCGCGCGCGGCGCTTGGCTATATCGCCCTGAAGATCGATCCGCGCCGGCTGGTGAGTTCGCTCACCGTGGCGGAGCAGCAATCGGTCGAGATCGCCAAGGGTCTCGCGGTCAGCGCCGACATCTTCATCTTCGACGAACCGACGGCCGCGCTCAACACGAAGGATGTCGAGCGTATCGAATCCTTGCTGCTCAAGCTGCGCGATCAGGGCAAGTGCATCTTCTACATCTCGCACCGGATGCGCGAAATCTTCGATCTGTGCGATACGGCGACGGTGCTCAAGGACGGCAAGCTGGTCGGCTCGTACGCCACCGCCGACCTGAATCCCGATCGGCTGCTGTCGCTGATGGTCGGCCGCGATGTAGAGCATCTCTATCCGCCGCGCGCGGATCATCACAACGGCGCGGCGTTGAAAGTCAGCTCGCTGAGCACCGCGCCGGGACGCGCAAGCGTGGATTTCGACGTGCGGCGCGGCGAGATCGTCGCACTCGGCGGCCTCGAAGGGCAAGGACAACGCGATATCGTCCGCTCGCTCGCGGGCGTGCTGAAAGGCTGCACCGGCACGCTCGAATTGCAGCGCCGTTCGGGCGCGGCGCTGTCCTTCCGGCCGCGCGCGGGCGTGCGCCGCGCGCTGTCGAACGGTCTTGCCTTCATGCCGGAAGACCGCAAGGGCGAAGGTCTGTATCTCGACTTGCCCATCCGCGACAACCTCACGCTCGGCGTGCATCAACGCAAGCGGCCCTGGGCCATCGCGCGGCCGCTCGCGGCGCTCGTCAAGCGGCTGTCCGACGAGCTGCACATTCGCGCGGCAAGTCCGTCCCAGGCGGTCGTGAGTCTGTCGGGCGGCAATCAGCAGAAGGTGATGCTGGGCCGCTGGATCGCGATCGAGGCCGATGTGCTGCTGATCGAAGAGCCGACCCGCGGCGTCGATGTCGGCGCCAAGGTCGAGATCTACAACGCACTGCGCACCTTCTGCGAGCGCGGCGGCGCGGTGATCTTCACGTCGCGCGAACTGCCCGAGGTGATCGGCCTGGCCGACCGGGTGCTGGTGGTCTGCGACCACCGGATCGTCAAGGAAATCGACGCGAAGGACGCGACCGAGGAAGACATTCTCCAGGCTGCCGTCGCGCGCACCGAAACGCTCGCAGGAGTCCCCGCATGATTCAGCGCCTCACTTCTCTTAGAGCTGACCGCACCGGCGGCCAGTACGTGTCCGGCGCGCTGCTGGTGATCGCGATCGTGGCGCTGGCCGTCTCGTTCGGCAGCTTCCGCACGCCGCAGAATCTCGGCAATCTCATCGTGCAGGCCACGCCGCTCATGGTGGTCGCGCTCGGCCAGACCTTGCCGATCCTGACCGGCGGCCTTGACCTGTCGGTCGGTGTCGTCATGAGCCTGACGACCTGCATTCTCGCCACCACCGGCTCGCCCGCACTTGCGATCGCGCTGACCCTCGCGTGCGCCGCGCTTGTCGGCGTCGTGAACGGTGTCGGCGTGACCCGCTTTCGCGTGCATCCGATCATCATGACCTTGTCGACGGGAACCGTGCTGCAGGGCATCGTGCTGCTCGTGCAGCCGTCGCCCGGCGGCAGCGTATGGCCGATGATCCCCGCCGCTGTCGGCAGCGCGGTGATGGGCATGCCGATCGCGCTGCTGTGGGTCGCGCTGGCGATCTGGGTCGCGTGGTCGCTGCTGCATCGCTCGCGCCTCGGCCTGCATGTCTATGCGGTCGGCGGCGGCGCCGACAACGCAGCGCTCGCGGGTGTCTCCGTCGCGCGCACGACCATTGCGTCCTATGTGATCTGCGCGCTGTTCGCGGCGGTCGCCGGCATCTTCCTCGCCGGACGCATTTCCTCCGGCGATCCGTGGGTCGGCACGTCGTACGGCCTCGACTCGGTGGCGGCCGTCGCGCTCGGCGGCACGCAACTGAGCGGCGGCATCGGCGGGCCGCTCGGCACGGCATTCGGCGCGTTGTTGCTGAGTATCGTCGGCAACGCCATGAACATCGTGCAGATCAATCCCTTCCTGCTGTCCGTGGTCAACGGCGCGCTGCTGCTGTTCGCGGTCTGCCTGCGCCGTCGCAAAGAAATCGGAATCTAAGCCTGGAAACCCAAGCCATGTCTCTCCAACCCGCCTCCGAAGCCGGCAAGCTTTCGATGCGCGCCGCGCCGCGCTTCGACTTCCGCACGCTCATTGTCGCCGTGCCGCCATCGATCTTCGTGCTCGCCGCGCTGTTGCTGTTCTGCGTCTTCTTCCGCCCGGTGCTGTTGCAACTGCCGTTTCAGATGGTCATCGCGCGTCAGGCGGCGCCGCTCGGCCTCGCGGTCGCCGCGCAGATGATCGTGATGCGATGCCGCTCCATCGACCTGTCGATCGGCGGCGTCTTTGTGATGACCAACTATCTGATCACCACCGCGCCGCTCAACGAGCTGTCCGCGCCACTGCTGATTCTCGGCGCGCTGGCGATGGGCGCGTTGATCGGCCTGGTCAACGGCGTGCTGATCACGCAGTTCCGCGCGTCCGCCGTGATCGCCACCCTGGCGATGGCTTCCATCCTCACGGGCACGGTGCTGTTCCTGAGCTCGGGCAGCAGCCCCGGCTCGGTGCCCGAGCCGGTCCAGATACTCGGCAGCGCCAAGCTCGGCATCGTGCCGATCGCGACCGTGATCTGGATCGCTGTGCTGCTGCTGCTCACGATCCCGTTGCGCTTCATGGTCTTCGGCCGTCTGCTCAAGGCCGTGGGCAGCAATCCGGTGGCGGCCACCGTTTCGGGCTTGCCGGTCGAGGGCGTCTTCATCACCTCGCATGTCGCGGCGGGTCTGCTCGCGGCGACGGGCGGCCTGCTGCTGTCCGGCTACGTGGGCGTGAGCACGACCAGTGTGGGCACCGACGTGGTGATGAACTCGATCGCGGGCGTAATCCTCGGCGGCATCACCTTCGGCGGCGGACGCGGCGGCTTGATTGGACCGTGCGCCGCGGCCTTCGCGCTCACCCTGCTCTTCAACGTGCTCAATGCCTATGGCGCGGGCGAGTCCGGCAAGCTGATCGTGCAAGGTCTGGCGATCGCCGGGGCCGCCATTCTCGCCGGCATGGCGCGGCGCACGCGTCGTTGATTGCTTCCGACCGATCACATCGTTTCCAGAATTCAAGTCATGGCCAAAGCATCGACACACTACGATTTCATCGTGATTGGCGCAGGCGCGGCGGGCTGTCTGACCGCCGGGCGGCTGGTGCGCGATCATGGTGCGCGGGTTCTGCTCGTCGAGGCGGGCGCGCGCGACCGCAATCCGCTCATTCACATGCCCGCAGGCTTCGTCAAGCTGCTGACGAACCGCGACTACATGACGTTTCATCGCAGCGCGGAGCATGCGCATCTGAACCGCCGCCAGCCTTCGATTCCGCAAGGCAAGGTGCTTGGCGGCGGCAGTTCCGTCAATGCGATGGTCTACATTCGCGGCCAGGCGCGCGACTATGACGACTGGGTCTCCATGACCGGCGACGCGTCCCTGAGTTACCGCCGTCTGCTGCCGCACTTCGTCCGGCTCGAAGGCAACTCCACCTTCAACAACGCGGCACACGGCGTCGACGGTCCGCTGAAGGTGTCCGACGGCGCGAATCTGAGCGATGTATCGCGCGCGTTCGTGCTGGCGGCGCAGCAGGATGGCTTGCCCTTCAACCCTGATTTCAACAGCGGCACGCAAACGGGCGCGGGCTTCTATCAGACGACCACTTATCGTGGCCGCCGCTGCAGCGGGGTCGATGCATTCCTTGCGCCGGTCATGAACGATCCGCGTCTGGAGATCCGCACCGATACCACGGTCACGCGCATCCTGATCGAAGGCCACGTGGCGCGCGGCATCGAAGTGCAAAGCGGAACGCAGCGCGAACAGATTTTCGGCGGACAGGTGATCCTGACCGCGGGCGCGCTCGTCACCCCCAAGCTGCTGATGTTGTCGGGCATCGGTGCGGCCAGCGAACTGGCGCGCCTGAATATTCCAGTGAACGCCGACCTGCCCGGCGTCGGCGAGAATCTTCAGGATCATCATGAAGTGCCCGTCGTCGCGTTCTGCAAGGGACGATACGGCTATTTCAATCAGGATCGCGGCTGGAACCAGATTCGCAACGGGCTGCAATATCTCGCGTTCCACAACGGCCCGGTCGCCTCGAACGCCGTCGAGGCCGGTGCGTTCTTCAATCCCGACGATGCTGCCGGCGCACCGTCGATTCAGGTCTTCTGCCTGCCGACCGTGTACCTCGACCCCGATGTCACGTCGACGCGCGCAACCTACGGCTTCACCCTGAACAGTTGCGTGATGCGCCCGCAAAGCCGAGGCCGCGTCTCGTTGCAGACGGCCGACCCGGCGGCGACGCCGATCGTCTATCCGAACTATCTGCATCATCCCGATGATCTTCGGCTGTCGATCGCGGGCATGCGCCGGGCGGCGCGCATCATGCGCGCCGGACCGCTCGCCGGCATGGTCGAGCGGATCGTGCTGCCGGACGAACGCGCGCTGGCGGATGCATCGGCGGCATCGGACGAAATGCTGGCGGAACATTGCCGCCGCACCGTGAAGACGGTCTATCACCCGGCCGGCACCGCGCGCATGGGCGCCGACCACGATCCGCTGGCCGTTCTGCGCACCGACATGACGGTGCGCGGCATCGAGGGCTTGCGGGTCTTCGACACCTCGTCGTGGCCCACCATCATCAGCGGCAACACCGTTGCGACGACGTATGCCGTGGCCGACCGCGGCGTCGCGCTGATGATGGGCGAAACCCTGCCTGCGCAGGCCCGCACCCATGACGGCGAGCCTGCCGATTCAGGTCTGACCCATGCCCTCTGACGCAAGCATGGAACGCGCTTCGCGCGCGCATCGCCATTCGGATGAACACACGGAAGACGCCACATGAACGACATGCTTTCCTGCTTTGCACCGGACGTACTGACCGGCAAGACCGCGCTCGTTTCAGGCGGCACCAGCGGAATCGGGCTTGAGATTGCCAGAGGACTCGCGGCACTCGGCGCGCGGGTCACGGCGACCGGCAGCTCCATCGACAAGATCACGCAACTCAAGCGCCTCGACACGAGCGCCGGGATCGCCTTCGATCATCTCGATGTGACCGATCCCGACGCGATCGCTTCATTCGCGCAGCGCTTCAAGCGGCTCGACATTCTCGTGAATTCGCAAGGCATCTCGCGGCCCGGCAAGGAATACGACGACACGACATTCCTGAACGTCATGGACATCAACCTGATCAGCGCCATGCGCCTGGCGAGCGCCACGATACCGCTGCTCCAGCGTTCGCAAGGCACGATCATCAATATCGCGTCCATGCTGAGCTATCTGGCCGATGCCGAGGTGCCCGCCTATTGCGCGAGCAAGAGCGGCATTCTCGGCCTGACCCGCGCCCTGGCGCATCGTCATGGACGCGACGGCGTGCGGGTGAACGCCATTGCGCCCGGTTATCACCGCACGGCGATGACGCACGGACTCTGGAGCGACGACGCCGCCGCGACGAAAATAGCCGAACGAACGGCGCTCAAGCGCTGGGGTGAAGCCGACGATCTCGTGGGCGCCGCCATCTTTCTGTCGACACCCGCCGCGCGCTACATCACCGGCGCGACGATCGCAGTGGACGGCGGCTATGTCGTCGGCTGAACAGGAACCTTCGAATGAACTCGTCCTCCGTGATGCTGCGCACCAGCGTGTTTCCATCGCGCTACGTCCAAGGCGCGGGTGCATTGAGCGTGCTCGATGACGAACTCGCGCGCTACGGCTCGTCGGCAGCGTGTCTGGTCGACGCCAACGTGTCCGCGCTGCTCGAAGGCGTGACGGCACGCGTACAGCGAGTCTGTATCCACGCGCGGAGCGTGCAGGCCTCGTGCACCGAGCGCGCCATCGAAGCCGTGGCCGCCTGGGTCCGCGACACCGGCGCGCAGATGGTGGTGTCCCTCGGCGGCGGCAAGGTGGTCGATGTCGGCCGCGCCGCCGCCGATGCCCTGCGCCTGCCCTTTGTCTGCGTGCCGACCATCGCAGCGTCCGATGCGCCCTGTTCCGCGCTCTCCGTAATCTACGACGACGCGGGCCGCGTGGTCCGCGACCGCTTCGTGCGGCGCAATCCCGACCTCGTGCTGGTGGACTCGCAGATCATCGCGAACGCGCCGGTGCGTTTCTTCATCGCGGGTATCGGCGACGCGCTGTCCACCTGGTATGAAGCGCAGGCGTGCGCCCGCGCCCATGCCGCGAACCTGTGCGGCGGACGCGGCACGGCGCTCGCGCTGGAAACAGCGAGGCTCTGCCGCGACACGCTGTTCGAACACGCGGCGCAAGCGGTCGACGACTGCCGAGCCAACATCGTCACGCCGGATTTCGACGCTACGCTGGAAGCCACCGTGCTGCTGTCGGGCATCGGCTTCGAATCGGCCGGCGTGGCGGCCGCGCACGCGATTCATCACGGACTGGCGGAACTGCCTTCCTCGCATGACTTCCTGCACGGCGAGAAGGTGGCGATCGGCACGCTCGCGTCGCTGTTTCTGTCGGCCGTGCCCGACGAAGAACGTCTGCGCGTGTTCCGCTTCTGCCGCGCGGTCGACTTGCCGTATCGCCTTCGCGAGATCGGCCTGGACCCCGAGGACATCGACGCCCTGACGACCGTGGCCAAGCGCGCCTGCCGGGCCGGCGAAATCATTCACAACGAACCCTATCCGGTCACGCCGTCCAGCGTGGTCGCCGCGCTGATCGCGATGGATCGATACGCCGAGCGCAATCTCGACTGATGCAACGCATCGCACAACCCCTCATGAAAGGAACGACCTTGTTCAAAGTGTATGTGACCGATTACGACTATCCCGATCTCGCCATCGAGAGCGGGATTCTCGAACCTATCGGCGCGCAGGTGATCGGCTTGCAGTCCCGCACGGGAGAAGGCCTCGCCGAACTCGCCCGCGACGCCGACGCGCTGATGCAGCAATACGCGAAGATTCCCGCCGCGACCATCCGCGCCCTCAAGCAGTGCAAGGTCATCGCGCGCTATGGCATCGGCGTGGACATTCTCGATGTCGATGCCGCGCGCGAAGCGGGCATCGTCGTGACGAACGTGCCGGACTACTGCATCGAGGAAGTCGCGGATCACTCCATCAGCATGGCGCTGACGATCTTTCGCTCGATCCCGACCTATGCGGCGTCCACCCGGCGCGGCGAGTGGCACTGGAACACCTGGAACCGGCCGATTCCCCGCATGCGCGGCAGCGTCTTCGGTCTGGTGGGCTTCGGACGCATCGCGCAGAACATGGCGCGCAAGCTCATTCCGTTCGGCTTCGATGTCGTGGCCTACGATCCATTTGTCAGCGCCAGCCTCATGGCATCGCATGGCGTGCGCAAGGTCACGCTCGAAGACCTGCTGTCCCATGCCGATCTGGTCGACGTCATGTGTCCGTACACACCGCAAACGCATCATCTGATCGACGCGAAGGCATTGGCCGCGATGAAGCCGGGCGCGTTGCTGGTCAACTGCGCGCGCGGCAAGGTCGTCGACAACCGCGCGCTGTACGACGCGCTGGTCAGCGGCCATATCGCCGCGGCGGCGCTCGACGACACGGAAGAGGAACCCGCCAAGCAAGCCGACTGGTCGCCGGAAGACAACCCGCTGTTCGCACTCGAAAACTGCATCATCACGCCCCATGCGGCGTACATCTCGCAGGACGCCCTGCACGAAGCGCGCCGGGTGGCCGCCGAAAACGTGCGTGCCGTCCTGCTCGGCGAGAAGCCGCTCAATCCGGTCGTCTCCGGTTACTAACCCATTCAAAGGAATCATGCTCATGAGCGCCATTATCAAGCCCCGTCCCGAAGTCGACAGCGAACTCGTCGCGCGCTTCGTCGCCATGTCGGAAGTCATGTCGCTGTCCTGCGTGGTGTCGGATGCGCTGCAACGCAACGGCACCATGCGCCACGACATCAAGCCGAAGGGCGCGGATCGCAAGATCATCGGCACGGCGCTGACCGTGCAGCTCACGGCGGGCGATATCGTCGATTGCCTCGACGTCTTCACCGTGGCCAAGCCTGGCGACGTGATCGTCATCGATGCGTTCGGCGAAACCGAAACGTCGATCTGGGGCGGTCTGATGACCGGCCTGGCGCGCAATGCGGGCGTGGTGGGCGCGGTGATCGACGGGAGCTGCCGCGACACCGACGAGGCCCGCTTCCTCGACTTCCCGGTGTCGGCCAAGGTCGCCGGACCGCGTCAGGCGCACACGGCCATCAGCGGACGGCGCGAGCCGATCAGCATCAACGTGCCGATCTCCTGCGGCGGCGTGATCGTCAATCCGGGCGATCTGGTGGTGGCCGACGAAATCGGCGTCGCGGTCGTGCCGCACGCGGATCTCGCCGCCGTCTATGAACGGGCTCGCACCATCGCCGACAACGAAGAACGCATGCGCGGCATGATTCTCGAAGGCAAGACGTTCCAGGACCTGCTCGATAAATTCGGCCGCATCTGAAGCGCGCCCGCGCTCACGTCAGGAGAAGACTTTGAAGATCGAAAGCGTTGATACCTTCGTGCTCAAGACGGCGCTGGACAAGCCGTTCGCCTATTCGCAGGGATGGGTCACGGGCCGCTCGACGACCGTGGTGCGCATCCGCACCACCGACGGCGTCGAGGGATGGGGTGAAACCTTCAGCGTGGGCCTGCAGCCACCGGAAATCGCCGCCACGGTGATCGACAGCGCGCTCAAGCCGCTGTTGCTCGGGCACAATCCGCTCGACACCGAAGTGCTGTGGAACACCATGTATCTGCGCACGCGCGACTTCGGCCGCAAGGGCGTCGTGCTCGAGGCGATCAGCGCGGTCGATATCGCGTTGTGGGACATCTGCGGCAAGGTGGCGAACCGGCCCGTATGGCAACTGCTCGGCGGCGCATTCCGGCAGCGCGTGCAATGCTATGCGACCGGCTTTTTCCGTCCGGCCGGACAAGGCCAGGCCGCCGAGATGGCGCTCGAGGCACAGCGTCATCAGGCCGCCGGCTTTTCGATGATGAAGGTCAAGCTCGGCTTCGGCATCGACGACGACATCGCCGTGATGCAGGCGATCCGCGACGCGCTCGACCCGCACACGCGCCTGATGATCGACGTGAACCACGCCTACGGGGCGAACGAAGCGATCCGCCTCGGCCGTGCGCTGGCGGCCTTCAAGCTGCGGTGGATCGAGGAGCCGGTCGTGCCGGAAGACCTCGCGGGTTATCGGCGCGTGCGCGACGCGATCGATACGCCCGTCGCCGGCGGCGAAGCCGAATTCTCGATGTACGGTTTCCACGATCTGTTCAAGGCAGGCGCGGTCGACATCGCCCAGCCCGATATCTGTCTCGCGGGCGGCTTCACGGCGCTCAGGCATATCAACACCCTGGCCCAGGTCAATGGCGTGAAGGTCAATCCGCACGTGTGGGGCACGGCGATCGGGCAATACGCGTCGATGCACATGATCGCGGCCACGCCCGACACGCATTACTCGCTCTATGCCGATCAACCGCTGTTCGAGTACGACACGTCGTCGCATCCTTACCGCACCGCGCTCGTCAGGCAGCCGCTGGAACAGCAGAACGGCTGGCTCGACGTACCGGGCGCGCCGGGACTCGGCTTCGAACTGGATCAGGCATTCTTCGACAAGACGGCGATCCGCGTCGGCGCCTGAGGCCCGACATCCGACACCACTCTCGAGGACAGCACGATGCAAGACAACGAACGCTGGACATTGAACTGGGCGCACGGCGAAGCCACCGTGCAGGCCATGGGGGGCATGCTCGCGCCCGTGCGCTTCGATCTCGGCGCGGGCCGCAGCGTCTCGCCGCTCCACGTCGCGCCGTGGGGCGACGATCCCGCCTGGCCCGGACTGATGCGTGCGTTGCGGGGCGAATGGCCGTGTCTGCCGTTCGGAACGATCGACGTTCCGGCCGGTCTCCCGGAAGGCTTCGAAGCGCGCACGGCGCACGACGAATGGCGCCACGGCTTCAGCTCGAATCATCTGTGGCGTTGTGTCGAGCAGGGGCCGCACCGTATCGGGCTGCACATCGATTACCCCGCCGACGACCCGGTCGAAAGTCTCGATCGCGTCATTGAAGCGAGTCCCGGCGAACCGGCGCTCACGGTTTCGCTGACCGTGCGCGTGCGGCGCGACATCACACTGCCCTTCGCGCTGCATCCCACCTTCAAGGTACCGCAAGAAGGCGTCGAAGTCGTGGCGTGTCCGTATCGCGCTGTCCATACCTATCCCGTGCCGATTGAACCTGCGTACTCGCGCATCGTCACCAACCGGACGTTCGACTCGCTGCGGGCGCTCGAAACAACCGACGGTTCGTTCGATGCGACGCGGCTCCCGCTGCCGCGCATCACGGAGGAACTGGTGCAACTCGAAGCATGCCAGCCGCCGTTCGTCCTCCGCTATCCGGCTGACAGCGCCGAAGTCCGGCTCGACTGGAGCACCGGGGACTTTCCCGATGCCGTGCTCTGGATCAGCAACGGCGGCAGAGACTATGCGCCGTGGTTGGGGAAGAACTTTGCGCTGGGCGTGGAACCGGTGAACGGCTTCTTCGATCTGGGGCGCGTGGTGACGCCGCCGCAGGATCATCCGCTGGCCGGTCGCGTCGGCAGCACGTTCAAGGCGGGCGAGACGCGCACGATTCAATACCGGCTGTCAGCTGCGGCCCTTGCAACGGAACCTTCCGAAAGCACATGAACTGGCCCATCGAGTACAGGATTGAATGGTCGTCCGGAGCGCCGGGCGAACAACAGGTTCCACCCGCGCCGGAAGACGTGCTTGCGGCACTGTTCGCGGATGGCTTCGCAGGCGTCGTATTCAACCGGATTCACACGGACGACGCGACGAGCGATAGGGCTGACCGCTTCTGACGTGTCGCCACAACAAGGATGCTGCACATGCAACATGAAGTTTCGATGCCCCGGTCATGGCAAGCGTGGACATGGACCGGTCACGCCGATCCGCTCTCGCTCGCGCTGGAAACCGTCGACGCCGTACCGCCGGCACGCGGACAGGTGCTTGTGCGCAATGCCGTCATCGGCCTGAATCCGGTGGACTGGAAGGTGCTGGGCGGCGATCTCGTCGACTGGCAGCCTGGCAAGGTGCCGGGCGTCGACGGTGCGGGCGAGGTCGTCGGAATCGGCGCAGATGTGCCCCGCGAATGGCTTGGCAAACGGGTCGCGTATCACACGAGTCTGGCGTCGCCCGGCAGCTTTGCCGAGTACACGCCGGTCGATGCGCGTGCGCTGCTCACCGTTCCCGCTTCGGTCGATTTCGCCACGGCCGCGAGCATGCCATGTCCGGCGCTGACCGCGTGGCTCGCGCTCGACAAGCTCCCGTCCAGGCGGGAAGCGCGCGTCCTGATCAGCGGCGCGGGCGGCGCGGTCGGTCTTTACGCGGTGCAACTCGCCGCGATGCAGGGCTTCGATGTCAGCGTGATGTGTCATCCACGGCATTGGGACCGTTTGCGCATGCTTGGCGCGAGCGAGTGTTTCGAAGGGCCGCTCGGTGCGGACAGTGCATGGCTGCGAACCCAGGCAAACCGTTTCTTCGCCATCGTCGATGCGGTCGATGCCACGCACGCCGCGCGCCTGTCGCCTGCGCTCGCCGCCAACGGGCATCTGGTCTGCATTCAGGGGCGCGTCGCGGACTGGCCGAGCCCGCCGTTCGGACGCACGTTGTCGCTGCACGAAGTCGCGCTGGGCGCGCTGCACCAGCATGGCAACAATGCCGACTGGGCGCGCCTCGTCGATGCGGGAAACCGGATTCTGCAACTCATCGCCGATAGACGCATGACGCCTGAATCGATCTTGACCGGAGCATTCGACCAACTTCCAGAACGACTCGACGCCTTGCGTCATCGCGCGGTGTCGGGCAAGTCAGTGGTCGCGATCGCCACTTTCAGTGGTGAAGCCACGCTCTAGCGCCGGGATCGAAGCGACATGCAAAGCTCCAAACGACACGCGGCATTCCCCGTGATGAAAGCGCGGGCGATGGATGATCCGCCCGTGCAGGTCGAAGTGACCTCGCTCGAACTTTCGACACTCATCACCGCGCTCGACGCCCTGCTCCGCGAACGCACGATGGCTTATCAGATTGCATCCGACTATCTCGCGCAGCGCAATCAAGAGATCGACCAATTGTCTTTCGGCATTTCAAACATCATCCGCATCAAGCGTGCGCTCGAGAAAAGGCTCGATCCGGCCGATCGCGTCTGAAGCGCTCACCTTTCCGTTAACTCATCAGCCGACGCATGCCGCATTCCCTGCGGCGTCACGGCTGTACACACGCATATCGAAGACTCGCAGGAGACGTGTTCATGCTGCACATGAAAAAAGAGCCGGGCCTTAGCCCGATGCCCAAGCCCGCCGGACGTCAGCGATGGATGGTTCTCGGCCTCCTATGCCTGATTGCGCTCGTCAACAATATCGACCGGCTGACCTTGTCGATCGCGGCCCCCGCCATGCAGCACGAACTCGGATTCACGGCGACTGACATCGGTCTGCTGGGCAGCGCGTTCTCGCTGTTCTACGCGTTCGGGCAGTTGCCGTCGGGATGGTTCGTGGATCGGTTCGGTCCGCGCAAGCTGCTGGGCGCATCCATCGTGGTGTGGAGCGCCGCGACGGCCGCGATGGGCACCGCGCATTCGTTCGGTGCCTTTCTGTTTGAGGAAGTCGGCGCACAGCGCGGATTTCGTCTCGACGAAGTTCGGGCAATGAATCGGCGGCGTGCTGGACATCGCGATCGGCGCGGACAATCAACCGGCGATCCTGCTCGTGCTGAATCTGCTCGCAGTGGAATCGAGTCAGGCGATGCCTTCATGAAAGCGCTTCAAGCCTGCCCGTCGATGATCTTCCGGATCGCTTCTTCGAAAGCTTCCGAAGGCTGTCCGCCGCTCACCAGATACTTGCGGTCGAAGATGATCGCCGGGACGGACTGAATGCCGAGTTCCTGGAACTCGCGCTCTTCCGCGCGGACTTCATCCGCGAACCGGCCGCTGGCGAGCACGTCGCGCGCTTGCTCGGCATCGAGTCCGACGCTTCGTGCGGCATCGATCAGCACGTCCGCCTGGCTCACGTCCTTGCCCTCGCTGTGATAGGCGCGCAACAGCGCGAGCTTGAGCTCGAGCTGCTTGCCTTCGATGCGCGCCCAATGCAGCAGCCGGTGCGCATCGAAGGTGTTGTAGACCCGGTTGCGTTCACCGAACGTGAAGCCTTCCTGCGCGCCGCGCTCGCGGATCATCGCCTGCGATTCGGCGATCTGCGCGGGCGTGCGGCCATATTTGCGGCCGATATAGTCGACGATGCGCTCGCCTTCCGGCTGCATGTCCGGATTCAGTTCGAACGGATGAAGCGTGATGCTGGCGTCGACGGAGTCGCCGAGGCGGTCCAGCGCGCGTTGCAGCGAGGCAAGCCCGACGGCGCACCACGGGCAGGCGATATCGGAAACGAAGTCGATTTGAAGAGTGCGGGACATGTGCGGACTAAGTTGAAGGCGAATTCGACAGCGTAGCGTCAAACGCCAGGGTTTGCAGGCATCGGCCGGAAGCGATGCGCTTGCGCATCCTCACCAGCACACATATCCGCCATCGGCGAGCACGATCGCTCCGGTCATGAGACTCGCCGCATCGCTTGCGAGAAACAGCACCACGGAGGCGATCTCGTCCACGCGGCCAAGCCGGTGCATCGGCGTGTTGCCGACCCAGCCCTGCAAGCGCGCCTCGTTTTCCTTCGCGTGCACGTACTGGTTCATCTCCGTGTCGATATAAGTGGGAGCGACCGCATTCACCCGCACGCCGCGCGCGCCCCATTCGGCCGCCAGCGAACGCGTCAGATGATGCACCCCCGCCTTCGACGCGTTGTAGTTCACCTGTTCCTGCGGCCGGTTGACGATGAATCCCGACATCGAGCCGATGTTCACGATACTGCCGCCGCCCCGTTCCAGCATGCCCCGGCCGAACGCGCGGCAGGCCCGGAACACGCCGGTCAGATTGACATCGATCACGCGGCTCCAGGTTTCGTCGCTCATGTCTTCCGCCGGATGATCGGAGATGGCGATGCCCGCGTTGTTCACCAGCACATCCACGCGCCCGTGCCGTGCCACGATGGCGTCGTTCACGCGCTGCGCCGCGGCGGGATCGGTGACGTCGAACACCTCGCCTTCCACCGTCGCGCCGGTCGCGGCAAGCCTGGCGACGGCATCGTCGAGCGCCTTCGCGTCGTAGTCGGTCAGCACGACGCGCGCGCCGGCTTCGGCAAGCGCCTCGGCAATGGCGAAACCGATGCCCCGTGCCGCGCCGGTCACCACCGCGACACGGCCGTCCAGCCGGAATTTGTGCATGTACATGCGTGGATGCTCCTCAGCGCGTTTGACAAAGGGATGACCCATTGCAGGTCAGCTCATCCAGTTACCGCCATCCACATTGAGCGTCTGGGCCGTGATGTAATCCGCATCCGCCGATGCAAGGAACACCGCCGCGCCGGTCAGTTCATCCGGCTTGCCCATGCGTCCGAGCGGCACCGCTTCGCCGACGAGCCGCTTCTTCTCGCCGATCGGCCGGTTCTCATAACGCGCGAAGAGTGCATCGACGTCCTTCCACATCGGCGTATCGATCACGCCAGGCGCAATCCCGTTCACATTGATCTTGTGCGGCGCCAGCGCGAGCGCCGCCGACTGCGTATAGCTGATCACCGCGGCCTTGCTGGCGCAGTAATGGGACACCAGCGCTTCGCCGCGCCGGCCCGCCTGCGACGCCATGTTGATGATCTTGCCGCCGCCGCCCTGCTCCACCATCTGCTGCGCCACGCGCTGCATCAGGAAGAACATGCCTTTGACATTGACGGCGAACACACGGTCGAATATCTCCCACGATTCGTCCAGCAAGGGCCGCATGTCGAAGATGGCCGCGTTGTTGTAGAGAATGTCGATACGCCCGAACGCGCCGAGCGTCGCGCTCACGATCTGTTCGATTCCCTCTCGCTCCGTGACATCGGCCTGGATGAGCTGGAGCCGTTCGGCCGGAATGCCGCCGAACGTGGCGCTCATGTCGGCCTGCGGCTTGACATCGACCGCCGCGACTTTCGCGCCTTCCTCCAGATAGCGGCGCACGACCGCCTCGCCGATGCCGGCTGCCGCGCCGGTCACAATCGCAATCTTGCCTTCGAGTTTCATTTGCAGCGTCCATTAAAAGAAGGGATTCAGGCGCGGCACGCAGCCGCGTACATCTCGATGACTTCACGTACCTTGCTTTGAATCAGGCTCGACGGCGTCCCGTCGATGCGTCCCGCCCGCAGCGCCCAGTACTGCGCCGGGAGATGACGGCTCAGCAGGTTCTCGGGGATCGGCGTCGCGTCGAGGTTGTGCAGCAGGCGCTGCGTCGCGGCATCGATTGCGGGATCGGTCCAGTAGTAGCGCACGCGGTCGCTATAGCTATAGGTGCGCAGCAGACGCTTTTCGTGTTCGTCGCCGTGGTAGTAGCGCTCCCAATTACCCGGCTTGTCCGTCATCACCTGCTCGACCACCTCGCGCAGCTTCGACTGCTCGCCCGCCGGCACGAGTTCCGCTTCGATATCGGCGAGTGCGTACAGCGCTTCGCGCAGCGCGAAGGTCACGCCCGGACCGACCTTGAGGATCGCGAAGCCATCAAGTACCAGCGCACGCAGGGCGTCGGCGGTCTGATAGTCGGTGGAATGGGCCTCGAAGACCATGCCCGGCAGTTGCTTCAAGGCCTGCGACAGGCCGCCCGCGAGCTCGGGCCGATAGTCGATCACCTTCGTATGATCGAACTCGACGCCCGGCTGCACGACCAGCGCGATCACGCGTTGCCAGGCATCGTCGAGACCGCGCGCGTGCCAGGCGGCGCGATGAATCGCGACCGTTTCGAGCGCCGCATCCGCATGCGTGAGCTCGACGCCCTCCAGTGCCTCGCTCGCGCCGCCCGGCACGGGCACCTCGGTGCCGATCACATAGACCGGCTGCGTGGCGAACCCCGCGCGTTGCGCCGCCGCTTCGGCAATCGCGCACAGACGCGACGCGCGCTCGGCCACGACTGCGTCGGACAGCCGCTCGGGATCGCCGCCGCACGGCATGCTGGCATCGAGATGAATCTTGCTGAAGCCCGCGCTGACATAGGTATCGATCAGCGCATCGGCGCGCTGCATCGCTTCCTCGGCAGGCAATGCGCGCCACGCGTTAGGACCGAGATGGTCGCCGCCGACGATCAACCGCTCGCGCGCGAACCCCACCTTGTCGGCGATGCCGTGCACGAAGCGCACGAAGTCCGCCGGCTTCATGCCGGTGTAGCCGCCGAACTGATCGACCTGATTCGACGTCGATTCGATCAGCAGCGGCGTATCGTCGTCCAGCGCCTGTCTCAGCGCGGCTTCGAGCACCCAGGGATGCGCGGAACAGATCGAGTAGATGCCCTTGAGCCTGCGGCCCGCGTCGGCATCGCCGGAAAGGCGTGTCACCACGTCATGCATGTCAGTGCTCCGAGATGAACTGATCGAGTTGTGCGAGTGTCGAGGTGCCTTCCATCGGACCCTTGGCCTGAACCGCACGCGCGCCGCTCGCGCTCGCATAGCGCAGCGCGCGTTCCGCGTCCATGCCCTGCATGCGGCACGCAATGTAAGTGGCGCCGAAGCAGTCGCCCGCGCCGGTGGGATCGACCTCTTCGACGGCAAATGCCGGATGGTCCAGGCGCTGCCCACCGTCGTACAGACGGCAGCCCTGCGCGCCCTGCTTGACGACGATCTCGCGCACGCCTCGTCCAAGCAGCTCCTCGATGGCGGCTTCCTCGGAATCGGCTTGCGTCAGCAGCGTGACTTCGTGTCCGCTCGGCAGGAACACGTCCGTGCTGGCGATCAGATGATCGAATGCTTCGCGCATGCCGGGCCGGTTCAGGATCTCCTTGCGCGCGTTGGGATCGAAGCTCACCGTGCCGCCCTGCGCCTTGACGATACGGACCGCCTTCTTCACGGCGTCGATGATCGCAGCCGAGAACAGCGACGAACCCATCACATGAAAATGCGCGCAGTCCTTGAGCCGCGCCTCGCTCACCTGCGCCTCCGACAGCTTCGCCGACGCGCTGTTGGCGATGTTGTAGATGAAGTCGCGCTCGCCGTCGTCGCGATAGGTGACGAAGGCGCTGCCCGTGGTTTCATGCCGCCGCACGTCGATGGCCGACACATCCACGCCATCCGCGCGCAGCCGCTCCACGTTGAGCACGCCAAAGTCGTCGTCGCCGACGCAGCCGATCATCGCGCAACGGCTGCCCGCCCTGGCCACCTGATCGATGAAGATGGCCGGCGCGCCGCTTGCATACGGTCCAATCAGCAGGCCCGGCGCACGAAAGGATTGCCCGCGCTCGGTTGCCATGATCTCGACGAGGATCTCCCCCATCGTCATGATGACGCCGTTTGTCTGGATTCCGAAGAGTGATGATTTAGCCATGCCTGTGCCCTCGATCATTGATGAACCGGCGCTGCGTATGCCGCTAGAACAGGTTGCTGTAGAGCGGCATGGTGGCCGCGCCGAGCGCCGCGGAAATCTCGCTGTCGGCGCGGCCCTGATGCAGCGCGATGCGTGCGGGACGGCCGTTCATTTCATAGGCAGCCACGCCGTCGCGCGCCCGGGCGACGAGCCTCTGCAACGGCTCCGGCGGCAGCATGCCGTTCACGATCACATCCGACACGTCGACGATATTCGACACGCTCGCCAGCACGCGGCCCAGATCACCGCCGGCCTGCTCGATCCAGCGCTCGAAGGCCGCGCTGCGTTCGTTGTCGAGCGCGTTCAGATCGATATCGCCGATATGCTCGCAGCCCAGCGCATGCGCAAGCCCGCGCAAGGACACGATGGTTTCCAGGCAGCCGCGCGCGCCGCAGAAGCACGGTACGCCGTCGCGGTACGCATTGACGTGGCCGATCTCGCAACCGTTGCCCGTCAGGCCGCGCACCGCGCGCCGGTTCACCAGCAGCGCGCCGCCCAGCCCATTGCCGATACTCACGTGCAGATAGCTGCCGAAATGCCGGCCATCGCCGAACCAGTACTCGCCGAGTCCCGCCGCCGTGCCGTTGTTCTCGATATGGATCTCGTGGTCGATGTGCTGCGACAGCGCATCGCGGAAGCCGTACTCACGCCAGGCCGGATACTGCGCCGACTGACAGACGCGGCCGCTCGCGCCGTCGATCGGCCCCATCACCGAGACGCCCACGCCGAGCATCTTCCCCACGCGGCCGGGATGCCTGTACAACGCGTTGTAAAGCGAAGCAAGCACCTCGACCGCGCGCTCGGGATCTTCTATCGACAGTTGCTGACGCATCTTGTGGATCACGTTGCCCGCTACGTCCACCAGCACGCCGGTCGCGAATTCGTGATCGAAGTGCAGGCCGATGGTCGAGGCATAGTCCGCAATGATGTGCAGACTGCGCACCGGCTGTCCGGTCGCGCGCACTTCGCGATCGATCGATTCCTCCACCGCGCCGTCGCCGATCAGGCCGCCGACGATGTTGGTGATCGTCGCGGCGGTGAGCCGCGTCGAAGCCGCGATGTCGGCGCGTCCGATGCCCGGCTCCTGTCGAATGACTTCGAGCACCAGCGCGCGATTGAGGTCGCGCACGCGAGGTCCGTTGAAGCCGTGCTGATGCCGGGTGTGCTGTCGGGTGTGCGATCGTGTGTGCTTATCGGGCACGCTTGGAAACTCCAGTTCTGCCTTGAATCGACGCGCTTTTCAGCGCGTGGTATAGCCGCCGTCGACGACCAGCACTTCGCCGGTCACATAGCTCGCGGCGGGCGAGCACAGGAACAGCGCCGCCGCCGCGACTTCCTCGGGCTGGCCGACGCGCACCATCGGCGTCATGCCGCTCCAGATCCTGAACCACTCCGGATTCTCGATGCCGCCGCGCGACATATCCGTGTCGATATAGCCCGGTGCAACCGCATTGACGCGGATGTTCTCCGTCGCCAGTTCGCTGGCGAGGCTCTTCGTCATCATGTGGACGGCCGCTTTCGAACTGTTGTAGGCCACCTGGTTCTGCGGAATATTCGAGACGATGCCCGAGATCGAACCCATGTTGAGCATCACGCCGCTGCCCTGCGCGCGCATCGGCACGAGGGCGGCGCGGCAGGCGCGGAACACGGCATCGAGATTCAGGCTCATGATGCGGCGCCAGCGCGCTTCGTCGAAATCGCCGCTGTCGCCGTGAATGGCGACGCCCGCGTTGTTGACGAGAATGTCGAGCCGTCCGTGCCGCTGCACCGTTTCATCGATCAGACGTTGCGGCGCGTCCTCTTCCTGAAGATCGGCCGCGATGAAGTCGAATTCGAGGCCTGCGTCACGCAGGCTGCGTTCGGCTTCCGGCACCGGAGCGCGGCTGCTGATGACCAGGCGCGCGCCTGCTTCGCCGAACGCATGGGCAATCGCCAGGCCGATGCCGCGCGTGCCGCCGGTGATCAGCGCGAGTTTGCCGTCGAGGCGGAATTTATCGAGAATCATGGAATGGGGTCCTGAAAGGCGTTCAGATATCGACGCTCGTCGGCAGAATCACGAGATCGCGGATCGTCACATTGCGCGGGCGGCTCAGCATGAAGAGCACGGCATCGGCGACTTCCTTCGGCTGCATCAGACTGCCGGCCGCGAGCGCTTCTTCCATCTTCGCTTTCGGCCAGTCGTCGAGCAGCGCGGTCACGACCGGACCGGGCGCGACCGCGCCGACGCGAATTCCATGCTTGATCACCTGCCGCCGGAGCGTATGCACGAAGGCCTGCACCGCGAACTTCGATGCCGTGTAGACGGGCTCCCACACCACCGGCACGAAGCCCGCCACCGAACTCGTGAACATCACGTCGCCGGACTTCTGCGCGATCATGTGCGGCAACACGGCGTGCACCGAGCGAAACGCGGCGTTGATGTTGAGATTGAGCATGCGGTCCCAGTCGTCGGGATTGCCTGCCGCGACCTCGCCGCCCACATAGGCGCCGGCGTTGGCGTGGAAGATGTCGAGACCGCCGGCGGCATCGAGAATGCCGGACAGCATGCCGCTCACCTGCGACGGCTGCAGCAGGTCCACGACGAGCGGCACTGCGTTCGGCCCGATCTCGGCACACAGCGCGTCCAGCCGCTCTTTGGCGCGATCGATCAGCACGACCTTCGCCCCTTCCGCCGCGAACGTGCGCGCGCATTCGAGACCGATGCCCGATGCCGCGCCCGTCACGGCGGCGACCTTACCCTTCAGCAGTTCACTCATGTCCGTTTCTGCCTTTCGTGAGGTTTGAAATGAAGTCAGGCGCGTCCGTGCGATACCCGCGACTGCCGCGCCAGCGAATCGACGATCACCGCAATGGCAAGCACCGCGCCGGTAATCATGAAGCGCAGCGATGAGGAGAGATTCAGCAGCGTGAGGCCGCTTGCAATCGACTGGATCACGATCATGCCCAGCACCGCCGAATACGCGCTGCCGCGACCGCCGAACAGACTCGTCCCGCCGATCACCGCCGCCGCGATGGCGTTCAGGTTGACATCGCCGGTGCCGGCCTGCGTGCTCGCCGACGCGAGGCGCGCGGCCGTCAGCACGCCGCCGAGCGCGGCTAGCGTCGCGCACAGCACGAAGGCGCTGGTGTAGATGGCCCGCACGTTGATGCCCGCGCGCCGCGCGGCTTCGCGATTGCCGCCGACGGCGTTCATCGACCGGCCCCAGCGCGTGCGGCGCAGCGCGTAGTCCAGTGCGACCGCGAGACCCACGAACAGACCGAACATCAGCGGCACGCCGCGTCCGGTGTTGAGATAAGCCACGACGATTTCCAGCAGCACGGTGATCACGATGCTCCGGATCAGCAACGAGGTGCTCGAAGCCGCCGACAGGTTAGAGGCCCGCCGCCGTGCGCTCGTGCGCCATCCGGCGATCAGCAGCGCCGCGCCGGGCAGCAGCGCGATGACATAGGAAACGGCAGCGGGAATGATCATCAGTTGCCCGAGGTTGACCATCACCGAGTCGTACGGCAGGTTGATCGAGCCTGACGGACCGAGCACGTAGAGCTGCAAGCCCAGGAGCGTGAGCAGACCCGCGAGCGTCGCGACGAAACTCGGCATGCCGAAGCGGTTGAGCAGCACCGCATACAGCACGCCCACGGCCGCACCCGCGATCGCCGCCACGACGATCGCCGCCAGCGCGGGCCAGCCCTGGTTGACCCACAGCACGCCTACCAGCGCGGAGGCGAAGCCGCTCATCGAGCCGACCGAAAGATCGATCTGTCCGACCAGCAGCACGCAGACAATCCCGAGCGAGATCACGCCGATGGTCGAGCAGTCGAACAACAGGTTGACCAGATTGTTGGCCGACAGGAACACCGGATTCAGGCTCGTGAACACGGTCCAGATGAGGATCAGGCCCACGACCACCGGCAAGGATCCGAGATCGCCGGAACGCACGCGGTCGAAGAAGGCGGAGATGACATCGCCCGCGCTCGCGGCGTGCTTCACGCGCACGTCGCTGCGGTCGAGCGGCGCGCCGGCCGGGCGCGTTTCGGTAGATTTGTCGCTCATCTCGATGGCTCCTGGCTTCAGGCGTTGGGCGCAGCCTGACGACGCTCCGCGCGGCGCGACACGGCGTTCTCGGTGGCGCCGGTGATGGCCGCGACCAGCGACTGATTCGACGAATCCGGATAGAACACGCCGTTATTGCGCCCGAGCCGCAGCACGACGATCCGGTCCGCCACGGCGCGCACGTCTTCCATGTTGTGGCTGATCATGATCACGGCGTGACCGCGGTCGCGCACCCGTTCGATCAGGTTAAGCACCTCGGCGGTCTGCGCGACGCCGAGCGCGGCCGTGGGTTCGTCGAGCATGATGAGTTTCGGGTCGAGCAGCAGCGAACGCGCGATCGCCACGGTCTGCCGCTGGCCGCCCGACAGCGACGCCACCACGTCGCGCACGCTCGGAATGCGCGCCGACAGTTCGTTCAGCAGCGTCCACGCGCGCACTTCCATCGCGACTTCGTCGAGACGCATCGGGGCGAGTTCGCGGCCCAGGAAAATGTTCGCGACGACATCCAGGTTCTCGCACAGCGCGAGGTCCTGGAACACGGTCGCGATGCCCAGGTCGAGCGCCGCGCCGGGATCGGCGAGCGTCACTTCGCGGCCGCCGAAGGTGATCGTGCCGCTGCTCGGCTGATGCACGCCGGCGAGAATCTTGACGAGCGTCGACTTGCCCGCGCCGTTGTCCCCGACCAGCGCGACGACTTCGCCCGCGTGCACGTCGAGCTCGATATCCGTCAGCGCCGACACCGCGCCGAAATGTTTGGAGATGCCGCGCAAGCTCAGCACGAGCTCGCCGGTCCGCGCTCCCGCAGTCGGTTGGTCGCTCATTTGGACAGGCCTCGGATCGGAAGAAGGCGGATGCCGCAGACACGGCATCCGTGCAGCCACTGCGCCGGATCAGTTGATGCCGAGCTTCTTGCAGCCTTCCGCATAGCGGTCGGTGCAGAGGTTCTTCGCGCTTTCGATGCCCTTGTCCACGACCTCCGCTTTCAGGTTCTTCTGCGTGATGACCGTCGGCTGGAAGAGTTGCGACGGCGTGTTGAAGAGCGTCGTCTGCGCCTTGGGCTTCTGTCCGTCGAGCAGCCCGACCGCGACGCGCGCCGCCGCTGCCGCGACGATCTCGCTCGGCTTGAGAATCGTGTTGTACTGCTCGCCCGCGATGATCAGTTGCAGACCCGCGATAGTGGCGTCGTTGCCCGTCACCGGCGGCACGGGATTGACGCCCGCGGCCTTCAACGCCGCGATGGCGGCGCCGCCGGTGCCGTCGTTGGCGGCGACCACGCCGACAATCTGCCCGGAGAAGCGGTTGATCTGCCCGCCGACCCATTGCTGCGCCTTCGGCGGGGCCCAGTCCGGCGTGTCGTACTCGGCGAGCGTCTTGTAGCCGCTGCCCGCGAGACCTTCATGACTGCCCTTCTTGATGAGGCCCGCGGCGGCATCGGTCGGCGAACCGTTCACCTGGAGCACGCCGCCCTTGCCCGGCGCGACGCCGCTTGCCTTCAGATGCTCGACCAGCGATTGCGCCACGGCCCGGCCGATCTGCTGGTTGTCGAACGAGACGTAGTAGTCGGCGGGCGTCGATGGAATCGGCCGGTCATAGGCGATCACCTTGACGCCCTGGCTCTGCGCCAGATGCACGAGCGACGCGGCGGCGGCCGAATCGACCGGATCGAGCACGATCACTTTCGCGCCTTGCGAAATCGCCGAGTTGAATTGCTGCTGCTGTTGCGATGCGTCGCCGTTGGCGTTCTGGTACAGCACCTTGCAGTTCGGACAGAGCTTGCCCATCTCCGCCTTGAAGCCGGGAAAGTCGTGCTGCTCGTAGCGCGTCGAGCCCTGATCGGGCATCAGGAATGCAACGGTGCCGCTCGTTGCTGCAGTGGCGGCGCCGCTCGACAAGGCGAGCGCAAACGTGGCCGCGCTCAATAGCGTCCGGGATTGGCTAGTCATCATGTCTCCGTTATTCGATCTTGTGATCTTGGTATGGACAACGCAGGCTCGATCCGTCCGCGTCGAAACGACATTAAATCAATTGATTTAACTAAGTCAACGAGATGTTGGCGGACAAGGGCAAACCCCGAGTTCGTCGCAAGATAAAGCACGGGCGTCCGCGTCGTGCTGCTTGCAAAGCCATACGAAGGCATGCTCCGGCAAGACCTTCAGCCAATTGCGCATGAGCCGGCCAAGGGCGATCAATGGTGCTCCTGTCGTGCGCACATGGCTCGCCTATGATGGAAATCGCAGCCGAGCTGTGGAGCGCCCGACGGCCGGTTCGGACCCTCGATGGAGCATCACCCGCATGAGCGATTTCTTCGGCGCACCCGAGTCGGACGAAGCCAGCGTGCGCGAGCATCCGCGACATCAACAGATGTTCCCCGTCCTGACGGAGCGCGATATCGAACGGCTGCGCCGTTTTGGCGAACCCTGCCGGCACGCGCGCGGCACCCTGCTCTATAGCGCCGGCAGCCTGTGTCCCGGCGTCTTCGTGCTGCTCGCCGGCACGGTGCGCATCGTCAGCCGCGATGCGCTCGGACACGAGCGCGTCCTCTGTACCTACACGCAGCGCGGCGAATTCACGTCCGACGTGACCCAGTTGTCGAGCAAGCCGGCGGTCGTGGATGCCCATGTTCTCGAAGACGTCGACGCGCTGCTGCTGCGCCCCGATGCGCTCCAGGCCGTCATGATCAGCGAAGCCGATCTCGGCGAGACGATCATGCGCGCGCTGATCCTGCGCCGCGTGCTCGTGTTCGAACGCGGTCAGGGCGTGGTGCTGGTGGGATCGTCGAACGATGCGCGCCTGCTCGACCTGCAGACCTTCCTGCGCCGCAACGTGTTTCCGCATACCGCCCTCGATGCCGAAGGCAATGCCGAAGCGCTCGCACTGCTCGAACGCCTCGCCCCCAAGCCCGACGACTTTCCCCTGATCCTGTGTCCGGACGGCGCCATTCTGCGCAACCCCGACGCGGGGCAACTGGCGTCCTGTCTCGGGCTCATTCCCGAATTCGACCCGGCGCATGTCTATGACGTGGCGATCGTCGGCTCGGGACCGGCCGGGCTGGCGACGGCGGTGTATGCGGCGTCGGAAGGTTTGTCGGTGGCGGCGCTCGATTGCCGCGCGCCCGGCGGTCAGGCAGGCAGCAGTTCGCGCATCGAGAACTATCTGGGCTTTCCGACCGGCATCACCGGTCATGCGCTCGCCGGACGCGCCTTCGTCCAGGCGCAGAAGTTCGGCGCGCATATCGGCATTCCTTGCGAAGCGACGGCCTTGCACTGCGGCGGCGCGTTGCCCTGCGTCGAATTGACGGATGGCCGGCGCATCACGGCACGGACGATCGTGATTGCAACCGGCGCGGAATATCGCCGTCCGGATATCCAGGGACTCGCGCGCTTCGAGGGCAACGGCGTGTATTACTGGGCGACGCCCATCGAAGCCCGGCTATGCCGCAAGGAACCCGTCGTGCTGGTCGGCGGCGGCAACTCGGCGGGACAGGCCGTGGTGTTCCTGGCGTCGCATGCCGAACACGTGCATCTGTGCATCCGGGGCGCGAGCTTGCGGCGCAGCATGTCGCATTACTTGATCGAGCGGATCATGTCGCTGTCCAACGTGACGCTGTATGTCCGTACCGATCTGACCGCGCTCGAAGGCGATGCCCGGCTCGAACGCGTTCACTACCGGCGTGAAGACGGGGCGGCCGATAGTGTCGCGACGCATCATCTGTTCGTCTTCATCGGCGCGCAGCCTAACGGCAGATGGCTCGCGACATGCGGCGTCGCGCTGGACAGCAAAGGCTTCGTCCTGACCGGCCCGCAGGTGCCGCAGCCTCAGCCGGAAGCCGGCGCGATGTCCCTGCAGACGAGCGTGGCGCGCGTGTTCGCCATCGGCGATGTGCGGTCGGGATCGATCAAGCGTGTCGCATCGGCGGTCGGCGAAGGCGCGGCGGTGGTCGCACAGATCCATGCTTGCCTGGCCGAGACAGGCTAGACGCTTCCCGCCCCGCTCAACCCCGCAGATTGCTCTCGCAGTCTTCCCAGTAACGCAGCGGATCATGGTGATCCGGATAGTGGGCATCGAGCCACGCGGTGAGCTTCGGCCAGTCCGGATGACGGGTTCCGGTCTGTGCAGACCAGTTCGACGAGCGCTCGACGATGCGCCCGTTCTCGCGATCGCGAACCAGCACGCTGCCGAGTCCGTTCGAGCCATGCGACTGTGATTCGACGAGATAACGCGGCAGCAGCCGAAACTCGGCATCCTTGGCCCAGCCGTACACCGCGCGAACGCGGCCGCCGGCATCCCGCAGTTCGATGGCGCCAGTCTTCGGGCGAACCGCTTCCCAGCCTTCCGGGAATTCCGCGACGATCTCGTCCTTGCCTTCCCGGACCCACTTCACGTGCAATGCCCGTGTCATCGCTTCGCGCATCAGTGCCGCCGACGCATAGCCTTTTGGCAGATCCATGCCGACCGGAAGCGTAATCAGGTTGTCCTTCCACAGCGCGGCCTCGTCGTCCTCGACGCGCTTCACGACGTCCGACGTCGCGGGACCGAACGGATTCTCCGGGCGACTCGACACCTTGGTCTTCGACGGCGCCAGCCCTTCGAAAAGCCGCTCGGCATCCATACGGGTCAACTTGGTCTTTGACTTGTTCATTGCTGCATGACTCCAGTGTCACTTCTGCTCGACCTGCATGGGCTGCTTCATGGCGAAGCCATCGGGTCGTGTCGGGATGTTCAGGGATGGACGGTGCGGTCACGCCTGTCGTGCAGTACGCGCGGAAGGACGCGGCGTGAACGGCAACAGGGTATGGCTGGAAAGCTTTCGGAATACAGCAACGATCGTAACATGAGCCCGCCTGCCGGCCGGCGGCCGGCATCGCGAGCAGTCATCGTCGATGCGGCGCTCAGGATGGATTGAACCAGTCGTTCGCGACGCCGTAGAAAAGTGCATCGCGCTCATCGGCGGAATACGTTTCGACGAAGCCCGCATAACGCGCGTACAGCTCTGCATAGCCGGTCGACAGTCCTGCAATCGGCATATGGCTGCCGAACATGCATCGCGACACGCCGATCGTGTCCAGCGTGGCACGCACCCACGGCTCCGCCTGGTCCGCTGTCCACCGCATGCCGAAGATGCATTCGAGCGCCGAGATGCTTACGCGGATGTTGTCGCAGCGTGCCAGTTCGGCGAGGTCGTTGCGCCAGCGCGTGAAACCGTCGTTGGACAGGTCGAGCGGCCAGCCCATCACGGCCACCGTAAAACCGATATGCGGATAGGCGTTGATGACAGCCGTCAACGCAGGCAGCTGGTGCGCGAATATCTCCAGACCGCACTTGAGTGAGCGCCCTTCGAGCAGACCCAGCTGCTTGCGCCACGCCGGATATTCAAGCAGATCGGGCCGCTTGGCGAAACGCTTGAGCGGATTCGACGGATCCCAGATGAGATGCTCGCGCACGGCAGTCAGCTTCGGCAACTCTTGATACTGATCGAGTTTGCGTTCAAGTTCCGGATCGAGAAAATCGACGATGGCGACAAGCGCATGCCGTACGCCGGAATCGTTCGCACGTTCCTGTGCCCAGGACGCTTCCTGCCACGGATCGTCGGACAGGAACTCATGCCAGACCACGCCTTCGACGCGATGATCGCGCGTATCCGCGAGAGAGTCCGCCACCAGATAGCGACGCGGCAGCGCATCGCAGTGGCCGCCGAAGGCTTCATAGCCCGGATCCACGCGCTCCAGGAATGCGTGACGATTGTGTCCCGAGTCGTAGAAGTGGACATGTGCGTCGACGATCCTCGATGGCGTGCTCATGAACCTCTCCGATAAGGGTGTTTCATGCCCGCTGGGCCGCACGCTGTTGCTGCTGCGGATACCATCCGGTGAACTTGATCGCCGCGTACAGCGCCGCAATCGTAATGACAATGCCGACCGAGTGCGGCACCGACGTCATGTACGCCATCAGCACATCGGCCGCGACCATCACCGCGAATGCGACCGCCCAGGCGAAGGATATCGCGTAAATCGGGCGCGGCTACATCCGCTTCGCGCTGAAGCAGCCGGATCTTTTCAGGCTGATGTCGCGCAACGAGTTGCTCGATCAGTCGAACGAGGCGCTGCTTCAGGCCAGACGCATGTCGATTCGCGCGCTGGCAGGCACGCTGGGTCCGGCGAATGTGCCGGAATAGCCGATACAGCGCATCGACACGGCGCGGGCCATCGAGATGACGGCCGGCTGGGCCTATGTGCACGGGCTGGCGATGCTGCTCATCGATGAACGCCTCAACAGCATCGCGCAGATCACCGACGATATCGAAGACGCAGCCGCGCTGGTGGCAGCCGTTCTCGAACGCATGCGGCTGTCTCCCGCAGACGAGCCGCGTGGACCCGCTGGCTAGTTGCTACTGAAGCCCTGGACAGAAGCGCCGGAATGGACTAGTCAGATCACCCATTCTTGGCACTTTATGGTGGAACAAGATTCTTCCACAATGCTTTACACGATGTCCTGGCGCGACCGGCTGTGCGCAAGTCGCAGCCTCCCCAGACATCGCGTAATCATTCTTATGTTCGGGAGAATCTGCCATGAAGATCGTCGTATTGGGTGGTTCCGGCCTGATCGGATCGCGTGTCGTCGCACGGCTCGGCGAGGTCGGCCATGAAGCGCTCGCCGCATCGCCACGCAGCGGTGTCAACGCGATCACCGGCGAAGGACTGGATCACGCCTTTGCCGGCGCGGATGCCGTCGTCGATGTCACGAACGCGCCTTCGTGGGAACCGCAGGCGGTACTCGACTTTTTCCGCACGTCGGCCCGCAATGTCGGCCGCGCCGAAGCCGCGGCGGGCGTCCGTCATCACGTTGCGCTTTCCATCGTCGGGTGCGACCGCACGCCGGAGAATGCCTACTTCGTCGCCAAGGTCGAGCAGGAAAAGCTGATCGCGGCCGCGGGCGTGCCGTACTCCATCGTTCGGGCGACGCAGTTCATGGAGTTCATCGGCGGCATCGCCGATTTCAGCATGGTCGATGGAACGGTGCGCATCGGCGAAGGCCTGTTCCAGCCGATCGCCGCCGATGACGTCGCCGACAACCTCGCTCAGGTCGCGCTCGGTGCGCCGGTGAACGGCATCGTCGACATCGCGGGTCCTGACCGGAAGCTTTTCGCGGAGATCATCGCGCGCTATCTGCAAGCGCAGGGCGACACGCGCCCGGTCGTGACGGATCGCGATGCCCTCTACTATGGCGGCCGTGTCGACGAGCAGTCGCTCGTGCCGCTCGGCCAGGCGCGGATCGGCCGCATCAGTCTCGAGCAATGGCTCGCGCAGGCGGGCAAGCGCTGAGTTCTAAAGCCCGCATCAACGCGGCGGAATGGCTTCGATCGAAAGCTTCCATCATTCCGCCGTCAAGCCACACACTCTTTTCCTGGGTCAAGCATGAACACGTCACACAAGGTGGTCGTCGTCACCGGCGCATCGCAAGGCATTGGCGCTGCAGTCGTCAAGGCATTCCGTCAACTCGATTACCGCATCGTCGCGACCTCGCGATCCATCAGGCCGTCGGACGACGAGAACATCCTGAGCGTCGCCGGCGATATCGGCGACTCGGCAACGGCCCGCCGCGTCATTTCGGAAGGCATGGCCCGCTTCGGCAGAATCGATACGCTCGTGAACAATGCTGGCATCTACCTCGGCAAGCCGTTCACCGAACACACCGCCGAAGACTACGCGGCCGTGATGAACGTGAACATGGCGGGCTTCTTTCATATCACGCAGCTTGCGATCGCCGAAATGGAAAAGCAGGCGAGCGGCCATGTGGTGACCGTGACGACCAGCATCGATCATGCGGCGATGAGCGGCATCTATTCGGTGCTGGCCGCGCTGACGAAAGGCGGCCTGAACGCCGCGACGAAATCCCTGGCGATCGAATATGCGCGTAAGGGCATCCGGGTCAATGCGGTGGCGCCCGGCATCATCAAGACGCCGATGCATGCGGCGGAGAATCACGAGGCATTGGGGGCGTTTCATCCGCTCGGGCGCATGGGCGAGACGAGCGATATCGCGAACGCCATTCTCTATCTCGATTCGGCGCCGTTCGTCACGGGGGAGATCCTGCATGTGGATGGCGGGCAGAGCGCGGGGAGGTAGTTCGTCCCTTGCCCGATGACCGTCCCGCCGATGCCGGAATCACCGCGCGTCGAACGCCGCAGACAAACCGCTCGCGCGCTGCACGCTCGCCCGCACCGCCTGCTCGACCAGCGCCATGCCGCCCGCGCTGGCAATCGTCAGGAACCTGCGCGCGCGCGTGATGCCGGTATAGACGAGTTCGCGCGTCAGCACCGGGCTGATCCGCTCGGGCAGCACCAGCGCGGCGTGCGTGAACTCGGAACCCTGCGACTTGTGCACCGTGAGCGCGAACACGGTCTCGACGGCCTGCAGCCGGCTCGGCAGCACCCAATGAATGCGCGACGAGCCATCGCCGGCCGCGAACGCGACGCGCAGCATCGGCTTGCCGTCGCGGTCCGGCCGCGCGAGCGTAATGCCGATGTCGCCGTTCATGAGTCCCAGTTCGTAGTCGTTGCGGGTGACGAGCACCGGCCGTCCCGCATACCACTCGGCGCCCGCGTGAATCAGCTGCTCGTCCTGCAACAGCCGCGCAATGCGCCGGTTCAAGCCCTCGACACCCCACGGCCCGCGCCGCAGCGCGCTCAGCAACTGGAACTCGCCATGCGCGCGCAGTACGGCATGCGCCCAGGCGTCGAAGGCGTCGTCATCGGCGTTTGACGCGGGCTTGTGGTCGTGCATCGTCTGCAGATAGTGCCGATAGCCGTGGCGCACGGGCGTCTCGGCAAAGAGGTCGCCGGTCACGCCCGTCGCGGCCACCGCGCCTTCCACAGCCAGCGCCTTCAGCACCGCATCGCCGCGCTCGGGACAGTCCACGTACGCGATGTCCTCATGGCCCTTCGCGAGAATCTTCGCGAGGTCGCCGCCCTTGCCTTCGTTGACCGCATGCGCGAGCTTGCCGATCCCGCTCGTCGACGAAAAGCGGTGGCTCTTGCGCAGCATCGCGATGCCCTGATCCAGCGCGCCGCCCGCCGGATCGATGTAATGCGCGGCGACGCGTTCGCCGCTTGCCGCTTCGAGCCAGGCCTGCGTGGCCGGCGTGTAATGCGCGCGCGCGGCCCGGCTGCACAACTCGCCCAGCACCGCGCCCGCCTCGACCGACGCGAGCTGGTCCTTGTCGCCCAGCAGCACGATGCGCGCGCCGCGCGGCAAGGCGGCAAGCACCGCGTTCATCATCTCCAGATCGACCATTGATGCTTCGTCGATCACCAGCACGTCGAGCGACAGCGGACGGCCCGCGTGATGGCGAAAGCGCCGCGAGTCCGGCACCGTGCCGAGCAGCCGGTGCAGCGTGGTCACGTCGACGGGAATCGCCGCGCGGATCGCCTCGCCTTGGGGAAAGGCGTCGAGCGGCAGTTTCGCCACCGCGCCCGCAATCGACTCGTTCAGCCGCGCCGCCGCCTTGCCGGTCGGCGCGGCGAGGCGGATGCGCAACGCGCGCGGGGAGGCGGCGCGCGCCAGCGCCTGGGCCTGCAACAGCGCCAGCAGCTTGACGACGGTCGTCGTCTTGCCGGTGCCCGGCCCGCCCGTCACGATGGCGAACGCGCTCTTCGCGGCCAGCGCGCAGGCCAGCTTCTGCCAGTCGGCTTCGGCTTCGTCGCCGGATGCCGTGGGGGCGGTGGGAAAGAGCGCATCGAGCGCATGCCGCAGCGCGGGCATGTCGAACGTGTCCTGCACCGTGTCGTCAGCCGCGATGCGTTCATGGATCGCCCGGCACACATCCTGTTCGTATCGCCAGTAGCGACGCAGATACAGCCGCTCGTCCGAGAGCACGAGCGGCGTGTCGCCCGGGCCGTCGCTCAGCAAGGCGGGATGAGCCAGCGCCGTCTGCCAGCGTTCGAGCGTCACGCCCTTGAGCACGCTGGACGGCAGCAGGTGCGCGTCGTCGTCGTCCTCAGCGCCGGAGTGGCCGCGGGCAGGCGCGCCATCCGGCGGCAGGGACAACGCGAAAGTGGGATCGGAGAGCGTCGCGGACAAGTCGAGACACGCGTGCCCGCGCCCGAGCTGATGGCTGGCGAACGCCGCCGCCAGGATCAGCAGGCCGGAGGCGTCGTCGGCCTCGCGCGCGAGAAACTGGGCGAAGGCGGCATCGACTTCACGCAGCCAGCCGCGCTGCACCCATTGCGTGAGCAGCTGGATCGCGTCATGGGCGCTGTCGAGCGCGCGGCGTGCATCGAAGGGAACGGCGGCCGCAGCCGGAAAGAACTGCGTGCTCATTGTGTCTCCAGTCTGGCGGCAAGGGCATGTTGCTCGCCCATGAACAAGGCATCGAGCCGTTCGATCAGCTCGCGTGGCGGACGCTCCGCGCACACGCCCTGCGACGGCGCATTCAATCCGCGCACGAACAGGTAGACCGCGCCGCCCATGTGCACGTCGTAGTCGTAGTCCGGCAGGCGCGCCTTCAGCAGACGATGCAGCGCGAGCAGATACAGCACCATTTGCAGGTCATAGCGCGAGCGCAGCATCTGCGTGCGAATGCGCTCGACGGTGTACTGGGCGTCATCCGCGCCGAGCCAGTTCGATTTGTAGTCCGCCACGTAATAGCGTCCGTCGTCCTCGAACACCAGATCCATGAAGCCCTTCAGCATGCCGTTGAGCTGGGTCTGTTCCAGCGCGGGACGCTCGGCGCCGCCGAAGGTATGCGCGCACACGAGCCGGTCGAGCTCGATGGTGTCGACACGCTCGGCCGCGAACCAGAACTCCATCTCGCCGATGGCCGTCTTCAGGCCGGCCAGCGTGAACGACGCCGGCCGCATGCCGTAGTCCGGCTTCAATACGAAAGGCGTCGTGATGATCTGCTGCATCCACGCATTGAGCGGATCGATCCAGCGTTCCCAGCCGCGCACGCTGCAACGCCGGGCGATGACTTCGCGCAGTTCGTCCGGATCGTTCGCGGTCTGCTCGAAGCCCCGTTCGGCGGCCCATTCGAGCAGGTCGTGCAGGAAGCTGCCCTGCTGCGAGCCGCGCGGGAAATCGTGCAAGGCGGCGGCGGTATCGCTGGACGGCGCCGGCATGCGCGGCGCGGCGATGTCGGGCGCGGTGTCCTCTGCGCCGCTCGCCGCGTCCTCGCCATCGCTTTGCGCGTCGCGGATCTCGTTGAACACGTCCTGCCGGCGCGTTTCCGGCTCGACCGTATGCACGCCGCCCACCGTCTTCAGGCTCGAATAGCTGGCGATCCACCACGCTTCGCGCACCACGCGCGCCGAGACGCGCGCCGCGCCGCGCTGCTGCTCCGTTCCATCCGCCTGGAACCGTTCGACGCCGGCTTCGGGGGCGGGCAGCAATGCGACGTCGTCCGACGCCCCGAAGCCCTCCTGCAACGCTGCGCCCAGACGCGCCGGCCCGAGCGCATGGCGCCCGTTCAGCAGATAGCCGATCGCGCTGCGCTCCAGCGCCTTGAGCGGCCCGATGCCGAGCCACGTCGCGTAACGCGCCCGCGTCAACGCGACATAGAGCTTGCGCAGGTCTTCGCCGAGGCGCTCGTCGTCGGCGCGTCCGAGCATCTCGCCGGCACCGTCGATGGCGACGTGCAGCGCGCCGTCGTCATCGTGCCATTTGATCAGGGTGTCGCCGGCATCGACCTGACGGTAGGCGCAGATGAACGGCAGGAACACGAGCGGATATTCCAGCCCCTTCGACTTGTGGATGGTCACCACCTTGACCAGATCGCCGTCGCTTTCCAGGCGGATCTGGCGCGCATCGCCACCCGCGCCGTCGCCGGCGGCTTCGCGCTCTTCGTGCAGATGCCGGATCAGACCCTGCTCGCCTTCGATCAGCACGCTGGCCTGCTGCAACAGTTCCGCCAGATGCAGCAGGTCGGTGAGCACGCGCTCGCCGTCGGCGTCCGGGCGCGGAGCGTTTGCATCGAGTCCGAGCAGCCGCGCCGGCACGTGGAAGTCGTTCAGGAACGTGCGCAGCATCGGCAGGATGCCCTTCGTGCGCCAGTATTCGCGATAGCCGCGAAATTGCAGCATGCACGCTTCCCAGCGCGCTTCGTCGCGGAACAGGGCATCGAGGTCTGCGTACGACAGGCCGAGCGTCGTGGTGGCGAGCGCATTGCGCACGAGCCGGCCATCTTCCGGTTCGGCGCACGCCGCCAGCCAGTGCGCCACCTCGCCCGCCTGTTCGCTCGCGTACACCGAATCCTTGTCGGACAGATACACCGAGCGCACGCCGCGCGCGCCCAGTTCCGCGCGGATCTTGCGCGCTTCATCGCGGTTGTTGACGAGCACGGCCATGTCGGCGGGACGCAGCGCGCGCCGTCCCGCTGCGCCTTCGAAGCCCGCTGCGCCTTCAAAGCCCGCCGCGCCGCGCCGGCCGAGTTCGAGCAGCCGCACCATGTCGGTGGCGCACGCCGCCGCCATGCGCTCGAGGTAGGCGCCCTTGGCAAGCGGTTCATCGGCGGTTTCGGCGCTGCCGGGTCCGATCGACCACAGCGTCAGCGCGCGCGGCGTCTCGCCTTCCACGACGAAACGGTCCTTGCGGCCCTGCGCGGCCACGCTCACGAACGGCACCGGATTCGCCCCGCCGCGCCGGAACAGGAACGCGCCCGTGCCGTCCTCGCGCGTCTCCGCCAGGTTGAAGCAGTGGTTCACGGCGGCCACCATCGCGTGCGTCGAGCGGAAGTTCTTCGCCAGCGTAAACAGCCGCGTCCCGCAGGAGCGCCGCGCCGCCAGGTAAGTGAAGATGTCGGCCCCGCGAAACGCATAGATGGCCTGCTTCGGGTCGCCGATCATGATGAGCGCCGTGCGGCTGCCGTCGCCGTCGGCTTCCTCGCGATACACCGCGTCGAAGATGCGGTACTGCACCGGGTCCGTGTCCTGGAACTCGTCGATCAGCGCGACCGGAAACTGCCGGCGGATAACTTCCGCGAGGCGCGCGCCGTTCGGCCCCTGCAACGCCGCGTCGAGCCGTTCGAGCAGATCGTCGAAACCCATCTGCGCGCGGCTCGCCTGCTCGTCGCCGAAGCGCTGCGCCACCCAGCGCGCCGCATGCGCGAGGATCGTGCCGCGGCATGCCTTGATCGCGTCGAGCCGGGGCATGAGCGTCGCGAGCGCATCGAATGCTTCGTGCGCAAGCGGCGTCGCGCCCGGCGCGCAGTGCTCTTCGAGTTCACCGGGCGACAGCCGGCTGATCGCCGTCTTCGTCAGCTTCGGCTCGTGCAGTTCGGGATCGTTCGCCCAGTCGGTCAGCGCCTGAAACCATTTGCGGCAGGTGGCCGGTGCGTACTTTTTCTTGTCGTAGCGTCCTTCCTTGTGCGCCTGGTCGAGCAGGTCCGACATCTCCGCGGGCCACGTTTTCCACGGCTCCTTGAGCGCCGCCAGCAGTTGCGGGCGCGCGGCAAGTTCCTCGGCGGGCGTCTTCGCGTCGGGCAGCAGCGCGCTCACGTCGAGCAGGTTGCGCAGCGCCTTTTGCAGCGCCTCGGGTCCCGCTGCCCAGATCGTGACGGCGGCTGCGTCGTCAGCATTGAGCGGCGCCATGAAGGTGCGCCAGTAATCGCGCACCACTTCGGCGAGCAGGTCGCTCTGATCTGTTTCGAGCGTCTGTTCGAACAGGCTGTCGCTGTCGAACGCATGCTCGCGCAGCATGCGATTGCACCAGCCGTGAATGGTCGACACCGCGGCCTCGTCCATCCATTCGGCAGCGAGCGCGAGACGTCGTGCGCACGCGGACCACAGCGCCGGATCGTATTGCTCGCGCAGTTCGTGCAGCAGATCGTCGGCGACGGCGTCCGGCTCATCCTGGAAGTAGCGCGCCGCTTCGGTCAGGCGCGCGCGGATACGGTCGCGCAGTTCCTTCGTGGCCGCGTCCGTGAAGGTGACGACGAGAATCTCCGGCGGCGTGAGCGGACGCGACGGCCCGTCTCCGTACGCGGCTTCGGGATCGTGGCCGAGCACGAGCCGCACATAAAGCATCGCGATGGTGAAGGTCTTGCCCGTGCCGGCGCTCGCCTCGATGAGACTGCGCCCCGTCAACGGAAAGCGCAGCGGTTCGAGCGGTTGCGGCAGGTGGGACGGTTCGAGCGGGTCGGTCATGCTTCGGCTCCTGCGGCGGCATCGGCGGCATCGGTGGCGGCGGGATTGCTGGCGAGCGCGGCGAGCATCGGTTCGAGCATGCGCTTCGCATACGCCATGAATTCGCCGCTCGCGACGAGCGCGTCGTAGTCGGGATAGGCGCGCCGCAGCGACGCGCTCTCCTCCACTTCGCCGAACTTGAACGGCGGACTGCCTTCGTACGTGGAGCGCGCCTTGCCGTGCGCCGCCGCCTCGCCCTTGCCGCTTTCGAACAGCCACTTGAGCGCCGTATCCAGCGCGAATGGCAAGGGCCGGGTCATGCCCTCTTCCCACAGCCGCATCAGATCGCCCAGATGCGTGCGCGCGTCCTCCTGCGCGACCGGCGCCATCTCGACCGAGCCCTTCTTGCTCACCACCACCGTCGTCACGGCGCTGTCCAGATTCGCAGCCAGATGCTCGACCCACTGTCCGAGCAGCTTCGCATAGCGATACTGGCGCTTGTCATCGACGAGCGCGCTGCTCGACAGCAGCAGACGCGCGACCCGGCCTGTTTCGTCGGTGCGCCAGTGACCGAGCCAGTCCGCCAGTTCGAGCGTGTTCCGCGCGACGCCCGCCGTCTCGAAGCGCACCTCGCGATCGCGCTCGATCACGACCGGCCAGCGTTCGAGCTGCGCGCGCCATGCTTCGAAGAGCGCGTCCATCGGTTCGAGCAGCTTGCCGCTCACGTGATCGCCGAAACCGCCGCTCGCCAGATCGCCACGTCTCCGGATGGCCGCCATGACCATCTCGCGGGTCTGGGCGAGCGCTTCGTCGGTCAGCGGACCGGCGGCCTGCGCCTGGATCAGCTCGTTCTGCAAGGACCATTGCGCGAGATGATCGAGTTCGAACGGCTCTTCGTCGGCGCTGGCGGCTTCTTCGTCGTCGAGCGATACGCGCAGGCGCTGTCGGAAGAAACTCTTCACCGGATCCTTGGCGAACTCGGAAAGCTCGCGCAGCGACAGCGGCTCTTCGCGCTCGGGCAGCTCGAGCGGCGCGTCATCGGCTGAACGGGCATCGGCGGCAGGCGTCTTGCGCCATTCGCCGGCATAGGTGAAGAGACGCGCGTCCTCGTCGTGGAAGTAGGCCGCGCTGAACGGCTGCAAGCGATGCTCCACGGTGATGGCTTCGAGCAGATTGGACTCGTCGAAGGACGTCCAGCCCTGCGCCAGGTGATCCCGCAATTGCCCGATCAGCACCGACGGCGGCCGCTCGGTGTTGTCGTTGATGCTGCGCCCGACCCACGACACATGCAGGTGATCCCGCGCCGACAGCACCGCTTCCAGCAGCAGGTAGCGATCATCCTCGCGCCGCGAACGATCGCCCGGACGATAGTGGCCGCGCATCATATCGAAGTCCATCGGCACGCGGGTGCGCGGATAGTCGCCGTCGTTCATGCCGAGCAGGCAGACGCGGCGGAACGGGATCGCGCGCATCGGCATGAGCGTCGCGAAGGTCACCGCGCCGCCGAAGAAGCGCTGCGACAGTTCGTTCTGGTCGAGCTGCGACAGCCAGTGATCCGCAACCACCGAAAGAGGCAGCGCGTCTTCCAGCTGCGCCTCCGTGCAGGCGTCGAGCCAGCCTTGCAGCACGCTGTCGAGATGCGCGAAGGTATAGGCGTCGTCGGCCTCCTCCGAGAAGAAGAAGGTCTCGCGCAGGCCGCGCAAACGCACGGCCCACTCGGCGGGCGTCGCCGGCGTGCCGAGCGTGGTCCATGCGTGATCGAGCGCGTCGAGCAGGCGCGCGAGCGGGCCGAGCAACGCGGCATCGAGGCCGCCGACTTCGCCGAACGGCTCGATCCCCTGCCACGCCGCCGCATCGCTGCCGACCGCGTAGCCGAGCAGCATGCGCCGCAGGCCGAACGCCCAGGTATGCAGCGCGTCGGCTTCGGCTTCCTTCGGCAAGCCGAGACTCGCGCGCTGCTTCGCGTGCAGCCCCCAGCGCACGTTCGCGCCGCGCACCCAGGCGCGCAGGCGCGGCAGGTCGGCGGTCGTGATGCCGAAACGGCGGCGCAGCGCGGGAACATCGAGCAGATCGAGCAGATCGCTGACCGTGAAGCGCGAGCGCGGCAGATCGAGCAGCGTTTCCAGCGCGCCGATCAACGGGTCGGCCGCGCGCTGGCCGCGGTCGGCGACCGTGAACGGAATATGGCGCGGATCGCCGCGCTCCAGCAGACCGAACACGGCCTGGATATGCGGCGCATAGCTCTCGATGTCCGGCACCATCACGATGATGTCGCGCGGGCGCAGGGTTTCATCGGCGTTGAAGGCGGCGAGCAACTGGTCGTGGAGGATCTCCACCTCGCGCTGCGCGCCATGGGCGATGTGAAAGCGGATCGAATCGTCGAATTCCGGATCGACGGGCGGCCAGGTCTCGCGCGTTTCGCTGAGCGGACGCAGGTCGCGGATGTCGTCCTGCAACTGCTCCAGCATCGTTTCGGCTTCGCGTTCCTCGAACAGGTCGATCCGCTCGCCGATGTTGGTGAACTGCGCGCGATAGCTCTCGCGGGCTTCGGCGCTATCGAACTCGTCGAGCAGGCCGATGAAGTCGCGCCCCTGCTTGCCCCAGGACGCGAGCAGCGGATGCGCATGCAGATGCAGTTCGTCCGCGTTCAGTTCGGCGGGCGCGCCGGCACGCCGCGTCTGGCGCGAGTGCTCGGCGCGCAGCAGGTCCTTGTCGGGAACGATGTCGGCCCAGTAGTGCGCGCACGGATTCGGCACGCACAACAGCACCTGGCTCCAACGCGACAGCGCCGCGAGCGCCTCCAGCGACTGGCGCGGCAGGCTCGAAATACCGAACACGACGATACGGCGCGGCAAGCCCGCGGGGCGTATGTCGTGAGGCAAGCTGGCGGCGGCGGCCATGAATGCTTCGTGAACGGCGGCGCGCCCGCCCGTCGATGAGATATCGCCGCTTCCGGCGCCCGGCGACTGCGCCACGTCGTCCAGCAACGCGCGCCACAACGCGGCTTGCCAGCGCTGCTCGTCGGGCAGCGGCTCGGGTTCGCCGCGCGCACTGATCGCCACGTCCTCGCCGCGTGCCCATGCCGCGAGCCAGTCGGCGCGATACATCTGATACTGCTCGAACAGATCCGCGAGACGCATGGCGAGCTGGTAGCGCTTGCGGAGATCGTCGTCCTCGCTGATGAAGCGCCTGAGCGGCTCGAAGCCGGGCTGGCCGGCAAGCGCCGGCACCACGCGGATCAGGCGCCAAGCAAGGCGCGTGCGGTCGAAGGGCGACACTTCCGCGACCTGCTCCGCGCCCAGCACCGCGCGGTACGCCTTCCAGATGAAACGCGACGGCAACACGATGTCGAGCGCCGCCGCAATCCCGCAGCCACCCTCGCCGGTCGCGGCACGCGCGGGCGCGGCGAGCGCGAGCTTGAGCCACTGCGCGATCCCGTTGCTTTGCACGAGGATGGTTTCGTTTTCGAGCGGCGCGAGCGGATAGCGCTTCATCCACTCGACCAGCAAGTCGCGCAGACGCTCGGAACGGTTGCCATGGACGAGCATCAGTCCGGGAGACAGGGAATTCGGGTTCAAGCAGACTCCGTATTGAGTGCGGCGGTAGCAGGCGGACGGCATCGGCTGTGGAGCTGTCGGCGGGGATCAATTTTAGCGAATGTGCGGAGGCTTCGATTCGCGTGGGCAGCGCTTCAAGCGGAACGCGGCAGCTTGTCCAGCAACACCTCGACGATGTCGCGCGTGTCGAGGTTGTTATCGATCGAAGCCCAGTGTAATGGCCGACTCGGACACTTTGTGTCCGAAACGTGGACCCATTGGCTGTGGGGGACGCGCCCACCGACTTTCCTTCAGGTGAAGACGCGCGGACGTTCTGGTCGAACGGAATCAGGGTCGGGAGGCATGATTGACGCGCTCTCCTCCGTAATCCACTCAACCCTCCCCGGTCAACACGAAGTTCGCCGACGACAGCGCATCCTCCCCGCTCCACCGATACGCGACCAGCGGGCCGCCTTTCCCCGCGCTGTAGTCGACACACGCCACCTTCGACGATAAAACCTCGGGACGGCCCGTCATCCAGTAGTGCCCGATGAACACCGGTTTGTCGCCGGCATAGCCGATTGCGGCTGTCGGCGGAATGTCGGCATCGGGCAATTGCGCCTTGTCCTCGGGCGGCACGAGCGCAGCGTCGCGATACGTGACGGCATGCGGATCCCACCAGCGCGTGCGCGCTTCATGCCGCGTGATGCCCGACTTGTCCTTGAACCCACAACCAGGCGGAAGCTTCACCTCGATGCCCTTCAGCACGGTCTCGACCTGCCGGTATTCCTTCGAACCCCTGCGGCTCGCCTTGACCATCATGGTCTCGTCGAGCAGACGGCCAGGCTTCAGCTGCGGTTCGAGTTCCGCCATGAAGTCCGGATGCCAGCACGCATGCACTACGCGACACTCGGGCAGATCGAGCCAGAGCGGCAGTGTCATGAACCAGTCGATCACGTCCGCGTGCACGTGCGGCGTGTCCTCGACCTCGGCCAGAAAAGCGGCGTGCTGATGACGATTCCTCGCGCCCAGCGCTCCATGCCGGGTACGCAGATACGCTTCGTCTTGCGCGGGGTCGCGCATGAACCACGCAATGGCATTGAATTCATGGTTGCCCATGACCGCTAGCGCACTGCCTGCGTCCGTCATCGCGCGGACGATCCGGAGCGTGTCCATCTGATGCGGACCCCGGTCGATGAAGTCGCCGACGAAGATCGCCGTTCGTTCCGGATGACGCATTGCGCCATGGCGCTCGACATAGCCCAGGCGTTGCGGAAGCACGCGAAGCTTGTCGGCTTGCCCGTGGATGTCTCCGATGATGTCGAAATTCATTCTTGTCGATGGTCCTTGATTGCCCTGCGTGCCACGTCTTTCCGCACATTGTTCCACGGCACGCATCCTTCACGGCGTCTCCATCCCGCTCCACGACTCCAGCTTGCCGGCCTGTTTCCGCAGCCATTCCAGCGGCAGCGCCGCCGAGCCCCATTCGTCGCTGCGGCTTGCATATTCGCCCAGGAACCAGAAATGCCGCGCGCAGACGAACCGTGCAATCGCCGCGTAATCGTTCGGAGACACCGGCGACACCGCGCGATAACCCTCGACGAAACACGTCCATCGTGCGTGCTGCTCTTCGCTGAGCGCCGCTTCCTCCCTGTGCAGCAACATGGCCCAGAGATAGACCGCAAGGTCATAGGCGAGATAACCCGGGCCTCCGTCGTCGAAATCGAAGAACGAGCCGACGCGCCGGCCATCCGGAGCGCTCGTCATGAACGTGTTGCCGCCATGACAGTCGCCGTGGCAGACCACCCTGGTCAGTTGCGGCGCCGCCTCGATCTTCGCGATCAGGTCCGCGGCAATCTTTCGCAGGCGTTCCGCGAGCGCCTTGTCCGTCGATTCGTGATCCAGCAGCCGCTGCAACGGCCGCATGACGAGATGCCCGAGATCCAGCACATACTGACTCGGCGGACCGCCATAGTCTCCCGCCAGACGATGCAGCGTCGCGAGGCTGGCCGCCATCGCCTTCGTGTCCTGCAGGTCGACACCGGGAAATTGACCTTCCAGATACTCGAACACGACGAGCGATCGCTGGCCTTCCACCGCCGCGACTTCGATGCTCAGCGCCCCCGTATTCGTGCCAAGCGGCGCTGCTACATCGCCGCCGGCTTGCTTCAGGTGCCGAAGCAGCGCGGTTTCATAAGCGACGTTCGACGCCCCTCTCGCCCGGCGCGAACTCAGTCGGGCAACCTTCTTGTGGCCATCGGCGAAGCGCAGCAGATATACATCATTGAAACCGCGCCTCAGCAGGCGGCAGGTGAACGGCGCATCGAAGGGATAGGCCGATGCAATGAAGCCGCCCAGCGCGTCGCCGTCTATCGTCGAATACGCGGCACTGAGCGGCCTGGACGTTCGCAACTCGAGATCTGTCATGCAGTCGCTCCCCGGTCTGGACTGATCGAGCATTGTGCAGGCATTGGCTTTCAAGGAGCCATCGGGGAACGCGACGTTCAGATGCGCTCGAACACCGCCGCGATTCCCTGGCCACCGCCGATGCACGTCGTCACGAGCGCATACCGCCCGCCCGCTGCGCCTCGCTCCAGGCAAGCTGCGCCACGCGTGCGAACCGGTCGCCCATAGCGCGCGCGTCCTCGCTGACCGCCGTCCCTCGGGCGACGCGCGCGCGGATGCCATGCAGGATCGCCGCAAAGCGAAACATGTTGAAGACGACGTAGTAGTCGAAGTCCGCGATGGCTTCGCGCCCGGTGCGGCGGCAGTAGGCCTGCACGTAGGCCGCTTCGTCGGGCAGGCCGAGTTGCGCGAAATCGAGCCCGCCGATGCCGCCCAGGATATCGGTCGGCAGGCGGTACATCATCGCGTGATAGGCGAAGTCGGCGAGCGGATCGCCGAGCGTCGAGAGTTCCCAATCGAGCACGACAATCACGCGCGGCTCGACGGCATCGAAGATCAGGTTGTCCACGCGGAAATCGCCGTGCGTCAACGCGGTTTCATCGCGCGCGGGCAGATTCGCTTCGAGCCACGCGATGACGTGGTCCATGTCCGCATTGCGTCCGGCGGCTTCGTCGCTGAGATACTGACGCGACCAGCGCTCCACCTGCCGCGCCACGTAACGTCCCGGCTTGCCGTAGTCGCCGAGACCGAGCGCCGCATAGTCGAGCCGGTGCAGATCGGCGAGCGTCGCGTTCATCGCATCGAGGTAACGGAACCGTTCCGCCTGCGGCACGTTCGAAAAGCCCGATTCCCAGAAGATCCTGCCGCGCACCCGCTCCATCACGAAGAACGCGCTGCCCAGCACCTGCGGATCTTCGCAGACGCCGAACACCTTCGGCACGGGAAACCCAGCCGCGCCGACCGCCGCGATCACGCGCGCTTCCCGCTCCACCGCATGAGCGCCCTTCAGCAGCGGACCGGGCGGCTTGCGGCGCAGCACATACTCGCGGTCTGGCGTGCGCAGCTGATACGTCGGATTCGATTGTCCGCCCTTGAACTGCTCGACCTGCATCGGTCCGGCGAAACCTTCGACGTGCTCCTGCATCCATCGGCCGAGTGCCGCTTCATCGAAGCGATGCGCGTCGCGTACCGGCCCGGTCCCTGCGAAATTCGCCGCGTCAGACACGATAGCTTCCTCCCAGCGCGGCCCGCTTGATCTTCTTGGCCAGCGACCACTTGTGCACTTCGGTCGGACCGTCATAGATGCGGAACGCGCGGACCTCGCGGAACAACTGTTCCACGATCGAATCGCGCGAGACACCCGACCCGCCCATCACCTGCACGCAGCGGTCCGCCACCCTGAACAGCGCGTCCGATACGGCGACCTTGGTCATCGAGCTTTCGGTGGTGCCGAGATCGCCTTGATCGAGCACGCCCGCGCACCAGTCGATCATCAGCGCGGCCTGTTGCAGGTCGATCGCGTTGTCGGCCAGCATGAAGCCGACGCCTTCGTGATCGATCAGCCGCTTGCCGAACGCATGGCGCTTGCTTGCATAGTCCACCGCGATCTCCTGCGCGCGCACCGCGAGTCCGAGCCAGCGCATGCAATGCGACAGACGCGCCGGCGACAAACGGATCTGCGCGTATTCGAAGCCGCCGTGAACCTCGCCCAGCACCGCGTCCGAAGCCACGCGCAAGCCGCGAATGGCCACGCGCGCATGGCCGCCCGGCATCGAACTGTCGATCGTATCCAGCACCCGCACGATCTCGATGCCCGGATCGGGCAGCGCCACGAGGAACATGGTGGCGCGCGGTTTGTCGCCGTCGTCGGTGCGCGCCATGACGATGCCCACTTTCGCCCCGACCGCCCCGGTGATGAAGGTCTTGTCGCCGTCGATGATCCACGCGTCGCCGTCGCGCCGCGCCGTGGTCCTGAGCATGCCCGGGTCCGAACCCGCGCCGCCGTCTTCGGCGGGTTCCGTCATGAAGAACGCCGAGCGCGCCTCGCCTGCGACGAGCTGGTCGAGGAAACGCGTCTTCTGCGCGGGCGTGGCCACTTTGCCGAGCAGGTACATGTTGCCTTCGTCGGGCGCCATCGTATTGACGGCCACCGGTCCGAGCGGCGATAGCCCTGAACGCTTGAGCACGGCGGCGGTTTCGAGTTGCGACAGATGCGCGCCGTCGGACAGGATGTGCGGCGTCAGCACGCCGGCTTCGCGTGCGAGCGCCCGCAGTTCCGCGACCAGTTCCGCCGAAGGGCCATGTGGCCCGAGGCGGTCATCGCGTTCATACGGAATCACGCGTTCACGAACGAACGCTTCGACGCGGTCCGCGATCTCGCGGCTGCGTGCAGTGGGAGTAGCGGTCAGCATGGGTCGATGGAGTGAGTTAGAGACTGCTGGTCAAGTGGCCGTCGAGGTCGTCGAGTTGCCCCAAGGCGGCGTTGCGGAATGCGGCGGATCAATGCTTCGCCGGCGGGTGTGCGCCAGAACGCCTGATTCAGTCGCGTCTCGATGTAGCCCGGCGCGATCGCATTCACGCGGATGCCATGGCGCGCCCATTCGAGCGCAAGCGACTGCGTCAGCTGAACCACGCCCGCCTTCGACACCGCATACGACAGCACATTGCCCGCCTGTCTGAGCCCGAGAATCGACGCCACGTTGATGACGGATCCCGCGCGGGCCTTCAGCGCGGGCATCAACGCCTGGGCGACGAAGAACATCGCCTGCAGGTTGGTATCGACAACGGTATCCCAATCGGCCTCGCTCTGCTCGACGGCGGGTTTGTCGATCACCACGCCGGCGTTGTTCACGAGCACGTCCAGAGCGCCGATCGACTCGGCCATCTGCTGGCGCGAAGTTGCATCGTTGACGTCGATCTGGATGAAGGACGCTTGGCCGCTTGCTTTCTTCAAGCGCTCGACTCGGTCCGCCAAGACGCCGCCGCGCCGCCCGGCGAGAAACACGTCGGCGCCTCTCTCGTCTTGGATCAACGGCTGCTTTGTGCCGCCTGAGCGATGGCGTGAACAGGCGCTCGTCGCCCGGTCGACTTCTGATCTCATCCTTCATGCACCACCATTTTTTAAAGACCCGATCCAGGATGTCTGTCAATAAATCCCTTTGCAGTTGGATATCTGTCAAAAAATGTTAGGCTCGTCTTATTTACTATTTCGAGGTTGAAAACACTTTTTCCTGCGTTTTTCAAGTGCAGATGATAGCTGGCTATCTTAGCTTCAACCTCATCCAGCAGCGAAAGCGCCATGCCATCCAAAATCTCAGAATATTCCGCGAGAAGGCTGGTCAGCTCTGATGGCAGTCGATAGTCAATTATTTCGCCTCTAAAGAAATGCTCGATCTCTGCGTCATGAACATAATCAAGAGTTGCATATATTTCACCGTCGCTTCCTGCCAAATAGTCTCTCATCCTCCCCCTCCGCACTTGAAGACCTGCATCAGGTTACCCCTGTTCGCATTATGCCCGTCAGGACCATCTGGATGTATCAAACGGGCATGGCTATCACCTAATCCGTTCCTGCTCGGATTATGAATGACATCAAACCCCGCAACTCTGATTTCCTCAGCACTTGCTTGCATTATCCTCGTTGCCGGATTTTGCGGGAACGTACGGTTCCATATCTCGCGAGCCTCGTCAGCACTGCCCGCTCTGATTACCGATATGCCCGGAGGGCCGTTGAACCTCCCCTTTTCGATCGCTGCCAGCTCTGGACCGCTGAAATCAAAGCCAAACGGATTTCTCGCACTTCCAATTCGAAATACCTGCGTACCGTCGGGTAAAGGATCGAACGCTACTAATTCGGTCAGGCCTAGCGGATCAATCCATCCTGACGTATTAGGTCCAAACCGGTAAGGATGCACCCCCCCCGCAAGGCCAATCGGATCCTGACTGACGAAGATTCCCGTCTGCGGATCGAAGTACCGATGCCGGTTATATCTCAGCCTGCTCTCATAGTCCTCGTATTGCCCTTGCAAACGGATCGGCTGCTCGATGCGCTCCGTCCCGACATGATCGACCCCGCCAGTCACGCCGTAGTGTACTTCCCATACGATCTCGCCGTTCGCGTTGCGCAGGCGTACCGGCGCGCCGTTCGGGTCGTTCTGGTAGAAGTACAGCCGCTTCGATGCGGCTTCTTTCGTCTGCATCGCCAGGGGCTCGAAGCTTCCCAGGTGGTATGCATAGAAGCGTGCTGAGTCCTGTTTGTTCGCAGCGCGCCGCAGCTCACCCGCCATCGCATCGCCGTCCCACAGGAACCACGTTTGCGAACCGTGCTGGCTATGTTTTCCATGCCATGCATCGGTCGCCCGTTTGCCGATGCGTCGCCCCAGCGCGTCATAGCGATACGCCCAGCGCTCGTTCTGCGTGTTCTCGAAGCTCGCCAGCCGGCCGAACGCATCCCACTCGAAGCGCTGCACGCCATGTCCGCCGCCCTGGCGGATCACCAGTTGGCCCGCCGCATCCAGTAGCCAGCGCGCGCCATCGTTGTGTTGTAGTTCTCGCCGCGGTCGTCGTCGCATACGACCTTGAAGCGGTCTCCAAGGGCGTCGTAGCCGAAATACTTCAGCCGCCCGGTCGGATCGGTATGCGCGAGAATGCGTCCGAGCGGGTCATAGCTGAATTGATCGCTACCGATACGGCTGTCGCGGCGTTCAGTCAGATTGCCATTGATGTCATAGCCGAAGTGCGTATCGTCGTCGTGCAAGCCCGCGCGGCGGGTTGCATGGCGCGTCAGGCGTCCTGTGCTGTCGTATCCGTAGACGTGTTCGAGGTTTCCAGTGAACCGCGTACGAGCCAGCCGTCCCGCGATATCGCGCGTGAAACGGATCGGCTCGTTGTCGTCGATCTGGATGGACTGCGGTGCGCCCAGCGCGTCATACGTATAAGCGAGCGTCTGCTCGAACACGGAATCGGCCGTTTGCAACTTGCGCGTCTGCTCGATCAGACGCCCGGCCACGTCGTACGCATATGCGAGCGTGCCCGTTGCATCGACGTGCTGTTGCAGCTCCATCATCAGCTGCCCATCGAGGTCATAGGCACGCTTGACCACGCTGTTTGCATTGCTCGCACGAATCAACTGTCCGCGCTTGTCGTACGTGAAGGCTTCGTTTTGATCGCTGCCCGTAACCGCACGCCGCGTGATACGTCCCAACGGATCGCACGTCACCGCAAGCACCTGCCCCAGCGGATCGATGCTCTGCGTCAGATGCCCCGCCGGATCATAGGCATAGCGACGCGAGCGCTTGTCATAGCCGATTTCTTCGACGAGCCTTCCTACAGCATCACGCTTCAGATGCCACGTCTCGCCTCGCGCATTGATCACGCCAACCAGTTGTTCTTCGGTGTTGTAGTGATAGCGCGTGACATTGCCATTGGCGTCGGTGCGGCTCGCTAGCTGGCCTTGCCCGTAGAAGCTGAAGCGCGTGATGTGGCCGGCTTCGTCGGTGTACTGCATGGGGTTGTCTTCGGCGTCGTATTTGCAAGACACCAAGCGATATCCCGGCAACATGCAGGCCGCAAGCCGTCCCTTGGCGTCCCATCTATAGGTGGCTGACTCTTCTCCCGGCGCTTGCCGTTCAATCAGCTTGCCGCGGGCATCGTGCTTCAGACGCGTGGTGCGTCCGAGCGGATCGGTCAATCCCACCAGATAACCCAGCGGGTCATAGGCGAGGGTCGTGACCTGTTGGGCGGCGTTGCGCACCTGCACAAGTTGTCCTCGCGGGTCGTAAGCGAACGCCATGACGAGGCCCGAGGGCGTGGTCTGTTTAACGAGATTACCGCGCGTGTCCCATGCCTGTTTCCACTCTCCGCCTTCCGGGTCAGTAATGGCGATAGGCCGAAGATTGTCGTCGTACTCTGTGTGGGTCTCGCTACGATTCGGCAGCGTGTGACTTAGCAGATTGCCGCACACGTCGTATTCCCACGTGGTCCTGTTCCCTGCTGGGTCCACCGCTGCAACAGTGCGTCCCCACCCGTCATAGCGATAACTGGACATGCTGCCCAACTGATCGATCAGCATGACCGGCAGTCCGCGCTGATCGCATTGCAGACGCATAAGTCCACCGAGCGAATCAGTAATGCGCGTCTCGCGATACGTCAGGTCATATTCAAAGCGATAGTCATAAAGACCGCCATCGCCCCATGCATGATCGACGCGCCACAGACCGTCCTCGTGCATTTGATGCGAATAGTAAAACGACAAGCCGTTGCGATCGGTATGCCGCACCATGACGTGCTCGCCGGCATATTCGAAGCGGTAAGGATTGTCGAGCGCATCATGGACCGCGATCAGATCGCTGCGCGCGTTCTGCTCGTAGCACGCCAGCGGCCAGATTCGGCCTTCTGCGTCGTGCAATATCACCCTGCCGATGCAGCCAAGCACATCACCCGGAGCGCAGTGCACGATGCGACCCGTCGGGGCATCGTCCGACCATTCGATGAAACGCAGTCCGCCTTCACGGGGCAACTCGATACGCCACGCATTGCCGTTCAGATCGTTGAATTGCACGAGCCATGACCGGAGCGGCTGCTGCGGACTGCCTGCAAGCGCTTGTTCGCGCCATCGTTCGGGCAGCGCGAAACGGTATTCGATGCCTTCCCGACTTCGCACGATCAAATGCGCGCCGTCAAGATAAAGCGCATGACCACCGATGCCTTCGATGATGCGCGCCGCCCTGCCTTCATCGGCGGGCATCTGGTCGAAGCACACCCATGTGTCGGGGAAATAGACGATGCCGCCGATCTCATCATCGTGCTCAAAGAGTTCGATGCGGATATCAGCGGGCGACTGCCAGCCGCAGCCCACTGCGCCCAGGCGCGTGTCGTGACTTGCGTAGCGGCGGTTCCATACGAGCGGCAAGCGCCCCGGCACCGTGAAGTCGTGCTGCTGCACGACCACTTCACCCGTGATGCCGTTGACCGGTTCGCCAAAGACCCATCTGGCGACCAGACTGACGAAGTTGCCCCATTGTCCGTTGCCCACGCGATCCTGAATCGCTCTGGATACCGTGCAGGCACGCGACGGTCTGGACAGACCGTGCGAAAACGCCGCACGCATCGCTATGCCGGCCAGCGCCGCGATACTGGGCACGGGCGGCCCGCCCACCAACACCGGACGGGATGCCGGAATCGGCAGCATGACTGAAGTGGGCAGCGACATGCTTCCACGCCGCGTGTGCTCGCTGTTGTGCGAGAGCGAAAGCATTCCCGTGAACCAGCACGTCAGCGCGGGCAGCACGGCATAGGCCATCGGATCGCCGTTGGCCTGCACGGTCATGCGGCCGAGGAAGGCTTCGCCGCTGCCTGCTGGCTTGGGCGCATCAGGACCCGTGAAAACGCCGCCAATCGGAAAATGCAGCCCGGGCATATGCATGGTCTGCGTGCCGGCAGTCGAGCGCATCAGGCCGTTGACCCAGATCGGGCCACCGCCACCGCCGGCAGTCACCGCAACGGCCATCGCGCCCGCTGCCACGGCCGCCGCGCTCACACTGCGCCTTCCCAGCTTGACGATGGCTCCCGCGCTCTCGCCATCATCCCCATCGACACCATGCTGCCGACGCCTTCCGGCAGCGTCGACAAGTATTCCATCGGATCGAGCACGAAGCCCACGTGCGGATGCGGCAGAGGCATGACGACGCCCGCAGGCGTCTGAATCATGTGCACGTCCACGCCGATGACGGGCGTCAGGTGCGTGACCGCCGGCATGCTCATCAGGCTTCTTCCCTGCCGATTGGCTGCCGAACATGAATCTCCGCCATGCTCAGCTTGAGATCGATCCGGCAACGGTCAACCAGAAGGATAAGGTGCCCTGTCAGCATCATGCGCTCGTAGCCTCGTTAATCGAAGCTATCGAGCCTGCTGCATCCCGCACTACAACGGAATGATTAAAATCTGAAAAGTCCCAACCCCTCACCTTCCCCGCTCAAACGCCCCCACCCCCTCCCCACGCTCCCGCGCCCCTTCCTCTGTCCCCACGGAGATCGCCTCGAGCGACCGGTTCTTCGTCTCCGGCCCGAACATCCCCACGATCAACGCCTGCGCCAGCAGTGTCCCGACGATCAGCGTCAGCACGCCCGCGATGCCCGTGCCCGCATACGCCGCCGCCACGGCATACGGCAACGCGATGCTGACCGCGCGCCCGATGGTGTTCGCGAGCCCTGTTCCACGCAGCCGCAACGCAGTGGGAAACAGCTCCGGCACGTAGCTGGCGATAGTGAACGACGACAACACATAAAGACACGCGGTGATCGCAAACCCCAGCGCGGCGATCACGAATTCGGATTGCGCGAACGGATAGCCGACCCCGAGCGCCGCACAGATCAGCGAGAACGCGACGATGCCCCACTTGCGCCCGATGCGCTCGGTCAGCAGGAACGCGATGAGCGAGCCGACCGGTCCGCCCGCGAACATGATGGCCGTCAGCCCGAGCGAACTGGAAATCGTGTGGCCTTCCTTGACCAGAAAAGTCGGGATCCAGCTGACGAACGCGAACTGCGCGACGAACTGCACCACGAGCACGGTGATCGCGCTGATGGTGCGCGCACGCATGCCGGGCGCGAACAGGTCGCGGAGACGGCTGCTCGCCTCAGGCACGCTCTCACGCCCAACCGAAGACGACCCAGAAGGCGACACAGAAGACGTCACGCCGCAAGCAGCCTCGATGGACTCGACCACCGCCAGCGCCTCGCGCTCACGCCCTTTCGACGCCAGCCAGCGCGGCGATTCCGGCATGCGCTTGCGCAGGAACCATGCGACCAGCGCGCCCACGCCGGCAATCGCGAACATCCAGCGCCAGCCGTAATGCGGCACGATCATCCAGCCGAGCAGCGTCGAGAGAAACAGCGACGAGTTGATGATGAGATTGACGATCGTGCCGAAGCGGCCGCGCCACGCAGGCGGAATGAACTCGCTCAGCGTGCCGTAGCCGACCACGATCTCCGCACCCATCCCGATGCCCATCACGAGCCGGAAGAAGATCAGCCAGGTCATCGAGGGCGCGAGCGCCGCCGCGATGGACGCGAGACCGTAGATCAGCAGATTGAACTGATAGCAGAAGCGCCGTCCGTAGCGGTCGCCCATCACGCCGGACAGCCACGCGCCCGCCATCATGCCGATGAAGGTCACCGAGACGAAGGTCGCGTTGAGTTGCAGCGTCGACTCGCCGCTCTTGATCATCGCGGCGAGCACGGTGCCGGCAATGTAGATGTCGAACGAATCGAAGTACATGCCCGCCGCAATCAGCGCGAGCAACTTCCAGTGATAGCGGGACAGCGGCACGCTGTCGAGTCGTGCGCCGATACGGGTGTCAGCCTGCATGTCGGTCTCCGGAAACGATGTTTGTATGACGATGCTCAGACGATGACGAGGTTGCGCGGCGCACCGCGCGCGAACGCTTCGAGGTTGCCGGTCAGCTGGTCAGCCAGCGCCTGCACCGCCTCCTCGCTGGCCCACGCGACGTGCGGCGTCAGGATGAAGTTCGGCAGGTCGAGCAAGGCGCGGAACGGGTGATCGTCGGCGAGCGGCTCGGACGTCGCGACATCGAAACCCGCGCCCGCAATCTGCCCGTCCCGCAGCGCCGGACCCAGCGCATGCTCGTTGACGAGCCCGCCGCGCGCCGTGTTGATGAGCAGCGGGCGGCGCTCCATCGCGGCGAACTCCGGCGTGTCGATCAGGTTGCGCGTCGCGGGCGTGAGCGGGCAATGCAGCGTGATGACATCGCTCGTGCGCAGCACCGTGTTGAACGGCGTGTACAGCGAACCCATGCCCTCGCGGCCCTTGTGCGCCGACATCAGCACGCGCATGCCGAGCGCTCGACCCAGTGCGGCCACCGCCCGTCCGAGCGCGCCGTCGCCGATGACGCCGAGCGTCGAACCGGCGAGGTCGCGGATCGGATGATCGAAGAAACAGAACTGACCGCTCTCTTCCCAGCGGCCCGCGCGCACTGACTCGCGATACGCAACCAGACTGCGCCGCAACGCGAAAATCAGCGCGAAGGTATGTTCGGGCACCGTATGCCGCGCATAGTCGCGAATGTTCGAGACGGCGATGCCGCGCGCCTTGCACGCCTCCAGGTCGATGACGTTCGTGCCCGTCGCCGCCACCGCCACCAGCTTCACGCGCGGCGCGTGTTCGAGCGCGGCCGCGCTGATCGGCGCCTTGTTCGTGATGACGATGTCCGCATCGCGAATGCGTTCGGCCACTTCGTGCGCGGCAGTCGCCGGATACTCGCGCCACGTGTGCGCAAAATCCGGACGGCGCAGACGGGTTTGCGGAGCAAGGGTGGCGCGGTCGAGAAAGACGATGTTCATCGATAGGTTTGAAGTTCAGGGATCAGGAACGCTCGGTGGCGGCGAGTTCGTTCGTCTCGCCTTCGGCCCGGCCATGCCGGCCGCGCATGGCCCACGCCAGCGCTGCGAGTGCGAAGCAGCCGTACAGCGCAATCAGCTGGATGCCGGCGTCGAAATGACCCGTGGCATCCTTCACGACGCCTATCGCATACGGCGCGGTGAAGCCCGCGAGATTGCCGAACGAATTGATCGCGCCGAAGCCGATGGCCGCGACCGCGGGCCCGAGCAGCAGCGGCAAGGTGGACCAGAAGATCGCCACCGCCGAGAAGGTGCCGAACGCGGCGAGACAGAGAAAGCCAAGCTTGAGCACCGGTGCGGCTGCAAGCGTGGAGCCGCCGAGTCCGACGACGGCAAGCGCCATCGGCAGCAGCACATGGAAGCGGCGTTCGTCGTGACGGTCGGAGCGTCGGCCCCACCACATCATGCCGAAGCCGGCGATGAAGAACGGGATGGCCGCGACCACGCCGACCATGCTCAGGCTCAGATGAAACTCGCGGACGATCTGCGGCAGGAAGAAGCTCAGTCCAAAGATCGACAGGTTGATGCCGAAATACGCCAGCGCCAGCGCGACGATCACCGGGTTGCGCACCGCGCTCCAGCCGCCGTGTCGCGCGGCGGGCACGCGGGCGCGTTCAGCGGCGATGGTGTTTGCGAGCCACGCGCGTTCGTCCGGCGCAAGCCACTGCGCCTGCGCGGGCGTATCGCGCAATACGGCGAGCACGGCGAATGCGAGCAGCACGGCGGGCAAGCCCTCCGCGATGAACATCAGTTGCCAGCCGTGCAGGCCGAACACGCCGTCGAGTCCGAGCAGCCAGCCCGACAACAGCGAGCCGAACACATTGGCGAACGGCATCGCGGCCATGAAGACGCTCACGACCCGCGCGCGCCACGCCCCCGGAATCCAGTACGTGAAGTACAGCATGATGCCGGGAAAGAAGCCCGCCTCGGCGATGCCGAGCAGCACGCGCAGCGTGAAGAAGCTCGCGGGTCCCTGCACGAAGGCCATGCAGGCCGACAGCACGCCCCAGGTCAGCATGATCCGCGCAATCCAGCGGCGCGCGCCGACCCGTTCGAGAATCAGGTTCGACGGCACCTCGAAAATCACATAGCCGATGAAGAACAGGCCCGCGCCGATGCCGAAAGTCGTCGCCGAGAAACCAAGCGCGCGATTCATCGTCAGCGCGGCGAAGCCGATGTTCACGCGGTCGAGAAACGACACGACGAAGCACACGATCAACAGCGGCACATAACGCCGCAGCACCCGGCGCATGGTGCGGACTTCGAGTTCATCCATGCAGGTCTCCTTGAACATCGTCATGCAGCGTGAACACGCTGGCTATAATGCGTTCAGCCTGGCACGCCCGCGACAGCGCGCATCATCATCGAGCGACCTCCATGCCGAAGACTCCAGCGAACGAGACCGCCGTCCCTTCTTCCCGCACCACCTCTTCCTATACCGTCTTCGCCCAGATCCGCGCGCGCATTCTCGACAACGCGCTGCGCCCCGGCGCCTACGCCACCGAACAGGATCTCGCCGAAGCCTTCGGCGTGAGCCGCACGCCGGTTCGCGAGGCGATGGTGCGGCTGCGCGACGAAGGCCTCGTCGAACTCGTGCCGCGTCGCGGCATGCGCGTGTTGCCGGTGTCGGTCGCGGACATGCGCGAGATCTATCAGATCCTCACGAGCCTCGAAGCAACCGCCGCGGAACTCGTCGCCATGAGCAAGCCCGCCGCGAAGGATCTGCAAACGCTCGAACGCGCGTGCGTCGCCATGGACCGCGCGCTCGCAAAGGACGATCTCGAAGCCTGGGCCGCCGCCGACGAAGCCTTCCACCTGCATCTGCTCAAGCTGTGCGGCAACGCGCGGCTCGAACAGATCGTGCGCAAGTACTGGGACCAGATTCATCGCGTGCGTTTCATCACGCTGAAGCTCGGGCCGAAACCGCATGCATCGGCGGGCGAACATCGCGAGATCGTCGCAGCGCTCGCCCGCGCCGATGCCGATACCGCGCAGCGCCTGTTCCGCGAGCATCGCGCGCGTGGCGTGCAGAAGCAGCTCGACACGCTCAGGGACTTTCGCCTCGATCAGGTCTGAGCGCATGCTCCGCGATGGCTTCGTCGAGCAAGGGCCACGCCACCGTGAAGCTCTGGATGCCCATCGCGCTGGCAAGCTGCATCACTTCCAGCAGTTCGGCCGCGCTCGCGCCATAGCCCAATGCGTTCTTGATGTGGATGCGCGTACCCGGCGCGAACTGATGCGTCGCCGATACCGCCACCGCGATATACACGAACTCCTTGACCTTCGGCTCCAGCGCGCCCGACAACCACGGCGCCGCCGAAAAATCGATGAAAGCCTTGAAGTACTCCGGATCGAGCGCAAGCAGCGTTTCCCACAGCGGATTCCAGTAGCCGCGCTTGGCCTCGAACTCCGCGCGCAACGCGTCGCGGCGTGCATCGCTGCGTTGCAGTTCGTCGGCCTGATGTGGATCGAGCGCCAGGCATTCGGCGAGGATCGGCACGCCGAGCGTGCACGCATGCACGGCCATCACGCTGACCAGTTGCAGCACCTCGACCAGTTCCTCGCGCGTCGCGCCATGGTCGAGCGCCCGGCGCAAGTGTTCGCGGATGCCGTCCTCGTGCAGATGCGTCATCGCCGCATTGAGCGCGAGACCGATCAGCGCCTTGGTCTTCGGTGCAAGCGGCCCGTGCCGCAGCGGCTTGCCCGCGAAGTCGAGCCACGCGTCGATGAACTCGGGCGCGGCGTCCGCGAGCGCATCGAGCGAGGCGTTCCAGGTCCCGCCCTGCGCGGCAAAATGCCTGATGCGGTCCTTGATGTGCATGTCTCCTCCAGGCTTGCGGGCGCATGGCTGCTGCGCCCGGCATCGGCATCGGCGTCCGCTCAGCGGCCGATGTTCGCGTAGCGCGCCTCTTCCGCGACGGCCTTGTCGAGGCCGACGAACTTGTTGAAGTCCTCGAACGAGGTCAGGCGATCCGCCACCGCATTGGTTGACCCTTCGCGCATGAAGATCTCCATCATTTCCTTGACGGCCTTGTGCATCGCGAACATCGGTTCGATCGGGCACAGCGCGTAGTCGAAACCGATCTCATGCACTTCCTTCAACGACAGGTACGGGCTCTTGCCCGAACGCGCCATGTTGAACAGGATCGGCTTGCCGAGCGGCTTCAGGCGGCGGATCAGTTCGCGCATCTGGTCGATGCTTTCCGGTGCATCGGCATACAGGCCGTCCGCGCCGATCGCCGCATACGATTCGAGCCGCTCGATGGCGTCGTTCAGACCCGTCACCGCGATCGCATCAGTGCGCGCGACGATGAAGAAATTCGGATCCGTGCGCGCGGCCAGCATCGCGGCGAGCTTCTGCTGCATCTCTTCCTTCGGCACCAGTTGCTTGCCGGCGAAGTGCCCGCACTTCTTCGGCACCGCCTGATCTTCCAGATGCAGCACCGATGCACCTGCTTCTTCCCACAGCTTGATGGTGCGTTGGCAGTCAAGCACGCCGCCGTAGCCGGTATCGGCATCGGCGAAGACCGGCACCTTCGTCACGCGACAGATGCGGCGGATGTGATCGAACATTTCCGTCTGCGTGAGCTGGCCTACGTCGGGCTGCCCGGCGACGATGGCGGACGCCGCGAAGCCGCTCACATAGATGGCCTTCGCGCCGGCCTGCTCGGCCAGCATGGCGGTGACGGCGTCGTGTGCGCCCAGGCACACGAACGGCGGGGATTTGAGCAACTCGCGGAATCGGGCGGAACGGTTCAAGGTCTTCTCCCCTGCTTGCGTGAATGACGAGGTTTCATGATATCGATAACTCAATGCAGGAAGCAAGGCTTGGCGGCGACTTTTTGATATCGATATCACGACAAGGGGGAATTTCGTTTTATCGTTATTTATCAATAGTTTGAGTGGTTAAAACGGGATGCTTGAGACCGGTGCGAAGGGTATTCCCCTATTCCTCGCAAGCCCGGCTCGCTCAAGATAATGCATGCACAAAGCCGGACCAAAAGCGCCCGGCCGCTCCCAGGAGACACACCCATGTCCGACATCGAATCGCGAACCATGCGCCGGGTCACGCGCCGCTTCGTGCCCTTGCTCATCATCTGCTTCGTGATCTCATTCCTCGATCGCGTCAACGTCGGTTTTGCCGCGCTGACCATGAGTGCGGATCTCAAGTTCTCCTCCACCGTGTTCGGCCTCGGTGCGGGACTGTTCTTCATCGGCTACTTCTTCTTCGAGGTGCCGTCAAACCTCGCGCTCGAACGCGTGGGCGCGCGCCGCTGGATCGCGCGCATCATGCTCACGTGGGGCATCCTGTCAGGAGCCACGGCGTTCATTACCGGGCCATGGAGCTACTACATCGTGCGCGTGCTGCTCGGTGCCGCCGAAGCGGGCTTCTTCCCGGGTGTGATCCTGTTCCTGACTTACTGGGTGCCGGAGCGTCATCGCGGCCGTGTAGTGGGCGCGTTCATGGCCGCGATGCCGTTCGCCAGCGTGTTCGGCGCACCTTTGTCCGGATGGCTGCTGAGCCATGACGGCGTCTTCGGCCTGAAGGGCTGGCAACTGATGTTCATCGCCGAAGCGCTGCCTTCGCTCGTGCTCGCGGTCGTCGTGCTGAAGGTGCTGCGCGATTCCCCCGCGCAAGCCGAATGGCTCGCCGACGACGAACGCGCCTGGCTCGATGCCACGCTCAATGCGGAACGCACGCGCAGCGTCGCGTTCAACGAGCACGGCTTCCTCAACATCGTCAGACGGCCGCTCGTGCTGATGCTCGCGGCCGCTTATTTCGGCATTGTCGGCATCAACTTCGGGCTGAGCTTCTTCCTGCCGCAGATCGTGCGCGAGTTCCATCTGAGTCTCATGCAGGTCGGCATCGTCGCCGCGATTCCGTTTGTCGTCGGCGCGTTCGGCATGATGTGGTGGAGCCGTCGCTCAGACCGTCATGGCGAACGCCGCTTCCATGTATTGCTGCCGATGGCGCTCGGCATTATCGGGCTCGTCGGCTCGACGCTCGTCGCCGTGCCCGCGCTGAAGCTCGCCTTGCTGTGTCTCGCTTCGTTCGGCGTGTTCTCGGCGCTGCCGGTCTTCTGGGCGCTATTGCCCGGTTTGCTCGGGCCGGCGGTCGCGGCTATCGGCTTCGCGGCGATCAACTCGCTCGGCAACCTGTCAGGCTTCGCCGCGCCCTACGTGGTGGGCGTCATCAAGGATGCGACCGGCAGCACGGCGGGCGGATTGCAGGCCATCGGCGCGTATGGCGTGATCGCGTGGCTGATTCTTGCTGTCGTCAGCCGGCACCATCGCCGGGATACGAACGCGCAGGACGCCGCGCAGGCGCTTCGCGAGGCGCGCGGCTGACTCTTCTCATCGACCACTCAAAACGGAAACCCTCTATGAACGCAGCGCAGGAAGGCACGATTGAAATCGAAAATCGCGGCAGCGTCCGCATCCTCACGATGTCCAGGCCGGACAAGAACAATCGCGTCACGCAAGCCATGGCCGAGCAGGCCGTGCGCGCGTTCGAGGCGGCGCGCATCGACAAGTCGGTGAGCGGCGTCGTGCTCACGGGCCACGGCGAGGTCTTCTGCACCGGCGGCGACTACATGAGCGCGGGCGGCACGAGCGAAGGACGCCTCGGTTTCGCGCGCGCGTTCAGCGACATGGAACGTGCGATGACGCGTGTCGGCAAGCCGCTGGTCTGCGCGAACAACGGCCCCACGCATGCAGGCGGCTTCAGCCTGCTCACCGCGTGCGATCTCGCGGTGACGCACGAAGGCGCGACCTTCGGTCTGCCGGAAATCGCGCACGGACTGTTTCCGTTCCTTGCGCTGGCCATCGTGAAGGACAGTCTGCCGAAAAAGGTGCTGTGGGACATGGTGTATCGCGCGCGGCTGCTGAGCGCGGCGGAGGCGCAGCAGTTCCATCTCGTCAACGAGATCGTGCCGGCGGACAGCGTGCTGGAGCGTGCTGTGGAACTGGCGGGCTGCACGGCGCAATGGAATCGCGACATCGTGAGCCTCGGCCGCGATCTCTACTACAACACGCGTTGCAGCAATCCGAACGAGGCGGTCGAGCAGTCGCGCTTCGCGCTGATCGCGGCGCTCAAAGCGATGGACGAAAGCGGCCTCGGTTAAAGCAACCGTGCTCAGGTACTGCCGCGCTGGATCACTTCGAAGCCGACATCGACGCTCGACACCGGCAACGTCACCCCCTTGGTCCGCGCGACGATCATGCTCGCGCTGCGCACGCCGATCTCATAGCGCGGAAACGCAACGGTGGTGATCGGCGGCACGATGTTTTGCATCAGCTCGTTGTCATCGGATGCGGCCACCGCGATGCGCTCCGGCACCGCGATGCCGCGCCGCTGGCATTCGAACACGGCGCCGGCGGCGAGCACGTCGCCGGCGAAGAACACGGCCTGCACCGAAGGCTCCTGTTCTACGATGCGCGCCAGCGCGCGTGAACCGCTTTCGAGTCCCGGCTCCACTTCCAGCACCAGTCCCGGCGCAATGCCCGCGCCCGCACGCTTGAGTTCCGCGAGAAACCCGTTGCGCCGCTGACGCAGCCGGTCGCTGCCCGCCACCGCGAGACTTGCGAACGCAAAACGCCGATAGCCCAGTTCGAGCAGATGCCGCGCCATGGCCTTGCCCGCGGCATGATTCGAGTAGCTGACCACCATGTCGATGGGGTCGCTGCTGAGATTGCCGGTTTCCACGCAGGGGATGCCGTTGTTGCGCAGCATGGTGACGGTGCGCGGCGTGTGCTTCGTGTTGTGCAGGATGACGCCGCAGACGCGCATCGCGATGTATTCGGCGACGAGCTTCTCTTCTTCGTCGAGATCGAGTCCGCTGTCGGAGATCATCAGATGCAGGCCGTTGCGCGTGAGCACTTCGGAAATGCCCTTGATGGTTTCGGCATAGAGCGCATTGCGCAGGCTCGGCACGACGAGCGCGACCACGGTGGAGCGATTCGACGACAGGCTGCCCGCAATGCGGTTCGGCACATAGCCGCTCGCCTCGATGGCCGCGCGCACGCTCTCCAGCACGTGTGGCGAGACGCTGCCCGGCGCGCGCATGGCGCGCGAGACGGTCATCGTCGATACGCCGGCGAGACGCGCGACGTCTTTCATCGAGGTCGCCTGAGTCGCTCCTTTTCTTCCCACCCTGATCTCGCTCCTGATGCGGCGCGCGACAAGGTCATGCCCGCGCCTGAACCGGCCGCCCTGTGCGCCGTGCGGCCATGTTACTGGATGACGATGCAGGCGTGAATCAGGTCTGCTGCGCGCACAGTTCGAGCGCGTGGCGCCAGTCGGGCGCGACGAGGCCGAAGGCCGCCGCGAGCTTCGCGTTCGACAGACACGAGTTGACCGGACGGCGCGCCTTCACCGTATAGGCGCTGGCCGGAATCGGCGTCACGCGGGTCTGCTCCGTCTTGCCCCACACGCGCAGGATCTCGCCGGCGAACTCGCACCAGGACGTGCGCCCGCCGTTGGTCAGGTGATAGAGGCCGCTGAGCGCATCGGCCGAGCTGGGCCGCGTGCGTTCCGCATAGGCGATCTGGCTCAGCATGCCGGCGCTGAGTTCGGCGATGGTCCGGCTCCAGGTCGGCGCGCCGAACTGGTCCGCGACGATCGTCAGTTCCGGGCGCTGCTCCGCCAGCCGCAGGATGGTGCGCATGAAGTTCGCGCCGCGTGCGCCATAGACCCAGCTCGTGCGCAGGATCAGATGCCGGCAGCCGCTTGCCGCAATCGCCTGTTCCCCGGCGAGCTTGGTTTCGCCATAGACGTTGAGCGGAGCGACAGCATCGGTTTCCACATAGGGCGTGTCCTTCCTGCCGTCGAAGACGTAGTCCGTCGAGTAATGCACGAGCCATGCATTCGTGCGGGCGCACTCTTCGGCAAGCGTCGCAGGCAAGGCCGCATTGAGATGCCGGGCTTCGTCGCGCTCGTCTTCCGCGCGATCCACGGCCGTATAGGCCGCGGGATTCACGACGACCGCCGGCCGCAGTTCGCGCAGCACGCTGCGCACGTGATCGAGATCGCGCAGGTCGAGCGCCTGGCGATCCAGCGCCACCACGCGCCCGAGACCCTGCAAGGTCCGCGCGAGTTCATAACCGACCTGACCGTTCACGCCGGTCAGCAGGATGGTGGGCAGGGCCGGCGCGCTCATGCGTAGCAATCCGCTTCGGCGAGGCGCTTGCCGTCGCGGTCTTTCGCGGCGAGCATCGGCTCGAAGTCGATGGGCCATTCGATGCCGATCGTCTCGTCGTTCCAGACGAGGCTGCGCTCGTGCTCCGGATACCAGTAGTCGGTGGTCTTGTAGAGAAACTGGGCCGACTCCGACAGCACCACGAAGCCATGTGCAAAGCCTGGCGGCACCCACAATTGCCGATGGTTCGCTTCCGAGAGCGTCACGCCCACCCATTTGCCGAAGTTCGGCGAATGCTTGCGGATATCGACGGCGACATCGAACACTTCGCCTTCCACCACGCGCACGAGCTTGCCCTGCGCATGCTCGATCTGATAATGCAAGCCGCGCAGCACGCCGCGGGCCGAGCGCGAGTGATTGTCCTGCACGAACTCGACGCCGGGCGCCACGAGCTCGCCGAATTCGCGGGCGTTGAAGCTTTCGTAGAAGAAGCCGCGCGCGTCACCGAAGACCTTCGGCTCGATGATCTTGACTTCGGGCAACGCCGTGGCGGTTACGCTGATGGCCATGCGACTTGGTCCTTCGGTAGGTTGAGCAGATATTGTCCGTACGCGTTCTTCGCGAGCGGCCGGGCGAGTGCGAGCAAGGCTTCCTCGTCGATCCAGCGGCGGCGGAAGGCAATCTCTTCCGGACAGGCCACCACCAGCGCCTGCCGCTTCTGCAACGTGGCGATGAACGTGGCGGCTTCGATCAGCGAATCATGCGTGCCGGTGTCGAGCCAGGCATGGCCGCGCCCCATGATCTGCACGGTGAGCTTGCCGTCGTTCAGATAGCACGAGTTGACGTCGGTGATCTCGAGTTCGCCGCGCGCCGAAGGCTTGATGTCCGCCGCGATGTCGCAGACGCTGTTGTCGTAGAAGTACAGGCCCGTCACCGCATAGTTGGAGCGCGGCTTCTCGGGCTTTTCTTCGATCGACAGCGCGCGGAACGCGCGGTCGAATTCCACCACGCCATAACGTTCCGGGTCATGCACGTGATAGGCGAACACCGTGGCGCCTTCCGTGCGCGCATTCGCGCTTTCCAGCAGCTTGGCGAGATCGTGCCCGTAGAAGATGTTGTCGCCGAGGATCAGCGCGCAGGGATCGTTGCCGATGAACTCGCGGCCGATCAGGAACGCCTGCGCCAGTCCGTCGGGCGAAGGCTGCACCGCGTACTGGATGTTCATGCCCCACTGGCTGCCGTCGCCGAGCATCGTCTCGAAGCGCGACGTGTCCTGCGGCGTGGAGATGATCAGCACGTCCCGGATGCCCGCGATCATCAGCGTCGACAGCGGGTAGTAGATCATCGGCTTGTCGTACACGGGCAGCAGCTGCTTCGAGACGACGTGCGTGATCGGATAGAGCCGGGTGCCCGATCCGCCCGCGAGAATGATGCCTTTGCGCGCCATCGTCAGTTCCCTCACGCGCGCTGCGCGTAGTTGGTTTCCACCCATTTCCGGTACTCGCCGGAAGCGACTTCGTCGGACCACACCTGGTTGTCCAGATACCACTGCACCGTCTTCGCGAGTCCGGTCTCGAAAGTCTCCGCCGGCTTCCAGCCGAGTTCGCGTTCGAGCTTGCGCGCGTCGATGGCATAGCGCCGGTCATGGCCCGGGCGATCTTTCACATAGGTGATCTGGTCGCGATACGAGCCGCCCGACTTGGGCCGCGCCTGGTCGAGCAGGTCGCAGAGCGTATGCACGACATCGAGATTCTTCTTCTCGTTCCAGCCGCCGACGTTGTACGTTTCGCCCGGCACGCCGCGCGCGAGCACTTCACGGATCGCCGCGCAATGGTCGCCGACATAGAGCCAGTCGCGCACGTTCTGGCCGTCGCCATACACCGGCAACGGCTTGCCGCCGAGTGCATTGGCGATCATCAACGGAATCAGCTTCTCGGGGAACTGGAACGGGCCGTAGTTGTTCGAGCAGTTGGTCGTGAGGACCGGCAGACCGTAGGTGTGATGATACGCGCGCACCAGATGGTCCGACCCGGCCTTCGTGGCCGAGTAGGGACTGTTCGGCGCATACGGCGTGGTCTCGGAGAACTGCGGGTCCGTGGCCGAGAGCGAACCGAAGACTTCGTCGGTCGAGACGTGCAGGAAACGGAAGGCCTGCTTGTCGGCTTCGGGCAGCTTGCTCCAGTACAGGCGCGCCGCTTCGAGCAAGGTGAAGGTGCCGACCACATTGGTCTGCACGAAATCGGCAGGACCGTGAATCGAGCGATCCACATGACTCTCCGCCGCGAAATGCAGGATGGCGCGCGGCGTGTGCCGGGCCAGCAGCTCGTCGATGGCCGCGCGATCGCAGATGTCCGCACGCGCGAACACGTGACGCGTATCGTTCCAGAGGGATTCGAGCGTCTTGAGATTGCCGGCGTACGTCAGCTTGTCGACGTTCAGCACGGGCTCATCCGTCTGCGCGAGCCAGTCGACAACGAAATTGGCGCCGATGAACCCCGCGCCGCCCGTGACCAGAATCATGATGCCCTCTCTTCTTCCACTAGCTTCTGTTTGAACTGCAATGCCATGCACGCCTTGCGCTTTCCGCCTCGCGGAGCATCGTTTCGGCGCGCTGGATTATATGTTACCGCCTACGGTGCGACGGACGCTTGTCCTGGTCCGCGCAGCAGCATCAGTTCGCGGGAATCTGGACATGGCCGTTCTCGAGCACCAGCGTGACGTCGCAACGGGGCGCTTCCGGCCCGGACGCGAGCCTGAAGGTCTTGGCGTGATTCACGAACACGGTATAGGCCGTGCCGAAGCCCGAGAACCACCACTCCGCGGGAATGTCCCCGTGCGCGGCACCGGATGAATTGACGGTCATCTGGCTCGGACGGAAACAATACGTGGCAACTTCCGGATGCGCGCGGTCATAGTTGCGCAGCGCTTCGACGTCGGCACGCACGCCCGCGCCGTACGGCTCGCGGCTGAACCAGGCGATCGGCTCGCGGAACGCCGATCCGAAGATGAACAACAGCGCAGCCACCCCGATCCAGCGCGCAAGGTTCACGCGCCGCGCCGGCAGCAACTCGTGCAGCGCGGACAGCACGCCCATCAGGAAGAACAGTTGCGCGAGTACGCCATAGTTCATGTAGCGCTGATGCAGCAGGAACGCGAAAGGCACGAAGAATGCCAGCGAAGCGAGAAACAGCCAGGCCGTAAAGAGCCTGCCTTTAGCCCATGAATACGCCGCGCCGGCCACGACGACGATCGCCCAGACCACTCGCGAGGCGCGGCCGCCAAAGTAATAAGCGGCGTTGTCCCACAGCGTCGAGAGCGTGTAGGACGTGGAATATTCATCCACCTGCTGTCCCTTCAGCTTGAGAAAGAACACGACGAACAAGGCGATGCCCGCCAGCGGCACCACATAGTTGCGCCAGTCCCGCCGGTGTTTCGCATCCGTGACCAGCATCCAGACGGGCAGGCTGACTGCCATGCACATGAAGATGTTCGACATGTAGCCGAACGCCAGGACGATCAGCAGCGCGAGGATGGTGCCGAAGCGCGTGCGGCCATCGGCGGATGGCACTTGGCTGATGAACAGGTACACGAACAGCATCACGAACACATGGCCGATCAGATGCTGCGAGTTCGACAGCCACACGTAGGCCGCGGCGGTCGCCGGCAATGCGTAGTAGAACAGGCCGGCCACGACGCCCGCGAAGCGGTCATGACCGCGCGTGACGATCAGCCCGGCCAGCACGCTCGTCACGCCGATGCAGAAGAGATTGAAGAGATAGAAATACAGCGCGTCCAGTGCGAAAAGCTGCTGGCCGTAGTGCCAGTAGACGTTGCGCGTGATGAAGCGGCCGAAGTTGGTGAAGCGCCACAGCTCCGGGAGCTTGACCACTGCTGCATAGCGCTCGAGGAAGCCAAAGTCGTCCTGGAAGAACCAGGCGGCGTGGGCGTATGACACATAAAACGCCGTCATGAAGAAAGCAACGAACGCGACGGCGATCATCAAGGGCAAGTTGACGCGCCCTTCTCCCGAGGCCGTGCGGGACCAGACCTGCATGTTTGAAACTCCGTTCCGATGACTGGCGCGTCAGCGCGCGCCGAATGTGCGCGAGCGTGCGCCGTTCCCAAAGGGGAAATGGCTGAACGCCCGCGAAAGACATGAATCAAGCGCCAGGCCGGCGCGCGCAGCGCCGGCCTCCGACAGGTTGCACAAGCGGCCGGGCCGCCTCGAACCTGCGCAATGCGCGCTGCTAGACCGCCGCCCCCTCGACCCTGGACCGCTCGCGCGACTTGTGCGGCATCCACGTGCCCCACTTGGCCTCATAGACCGCCCGGTTCGTCGCGAGCAAGGCGAGCTTCCGTTCCTCGCCCAGCTTGTTGAAGGACGCGGACAGATAGTGATGCACGAACACGTCTTCCGCGCAGGCGACGCGCAGTCCCGCCGATTCCACCAGCCGGCAATAGTCGTCGTCTTCATAGAAGCCGATGCCGTAGTCTTCGCTGATCGGCCCGCAACGCTCATAGGTGCTGCGCGGCATCATCACGCAGAAGAACGCGGCCACGCTTAGTTCGAACCATTCGCCCCGGTAAGGCTCCGTGAGCGAGCGGGCCTCGACGTGCATCTCGTCGATGCCGCGATAGTGCGTCGTCAGGCGCGCCTCGTTGCCGATATTGTTGGTCACCGGCCCGATGATCCCGATCTCCGGATGGTGGCGCAGATGATTGACGAGCCGCCGTGCCCAGCCGCGCGTGACCACCGTGTCGTTGTTCAGGATCGTGAGATAGTCGCCCGTCGCCGCGGCCAGCCCGACGTTGTTGCCGCCTGCAAAGCCGAGGTTCTTGTCGTTGAGGATCAGCTTGACGTTCGAGTGCGCAGCGGCCCACGCGGTCAGGTAGGCGCGCGAGCCGTCGCTGGAGGCGTTGTCGACCGCGACGATCTCGAGATCCACGCCGGCCGTGTTGCGCACCAGACTCTCGAGACAGTCCATCGTCAGATGGATGTTGTTGTAGGTCAGCACGATGGCGCTGACCGTCGGGCGCGGCAAGGTTTCCACCGCGCGGCGGATGTCGTTGACGCGATGCGCCCAGGTCTGACCCGCGGAGAAGGCCTTGCGGCGCGAGACGACCGCCTTCGAATCGGGCAGCGCCGCCAGCGCGGCGCGCAGCTGATCGACGAAACCGTCGTAAGTGGTCGCCGTGCGCACCAGTTCGCCGAACTGCGCCATTTCCGGCAGATCAACCGACACCACCGGCCGCCCTGCCGCCAGGTATTCGTAGATCTTGACGGGGTTGGTCGCCAGCGTGAGCGGGATCACCTGGAACGGCATCATGCAGACATCGAAGGCGTACAGGTAGTACGACAGCTCGGTGTAACGCACCTCGCCCGTCATCTGCACGTTGTCGTAACCCGCGAGACGCTCGCGCACGCCGGCCGTGTCCGCGCCGACCAGCAGGACGAGCGCATCCGGGAAGGACTCCGCGACTTGCGCGACCAGATCCGCGTCGAACCAGTCGGCGATCGCGCCGTAGTAGCCGATGATGCGCCGGCCCTTGGGATCGACGAAGCGTTCGGCGGGCGCGTTGCAGAAGTCGCTGTACTGGCAGGCATTGCGGATCACCGCGACGCGCGGATTGCGTTCGCGCGCTTCCTTCTCCAGGAAGGACGAGGTGGCGATCAGCAGGTCCGCGTTGTGCATCAGCTGGTTCTCGACCTCGATCAGTTCCGGCGAGACATTGCCGAAGCCTTCATGGTGATCCATGCAGTCGTACAGCAGGTCGTCGGATTGCAGGCTCGTCGCGAGCGGATACCAGAAGGCATGCTGGATGATCGACCACGAATGATCGGTGCCGGTCCACTCCGTGAACAGCCGCATGCCCGTGCGCATCTGGCTGAGCGCGTCTTCGTCGGGCGGCGAGAAGTAGATCTGCGGCGCGCCCTTGACCTTCAGCTTGATCTGGAAAAGCGGCAAGGCTTCGTCCAGCCGTTCGACCGAGAAACCCGGCTCGTCCGCTTCCTCGAAATAGTTCGTGAAGAAGAACACCCGATGGCCCGCCTGCGCGAGTTCGCGCGACAGATGCTGCGGGCGCTGAATCCGGAAGTGCCAGTCGATGATGCTGAAGACGAAGACATCGGCCTGGGCATCGGGGCGCTGGCGCGGCAGCTTCGGCGGCATCACGGTGACCGGCGTGACGGGTTCCGCGACCACCGGCGCAGCGGTTTCCACGGGCGCGGCCGATGCAACCGGCGCCGGCGCCGCGTCCGCGCCGGCACGCCGCCGCAGATGCTTCGGCACATAGGCGAACATGCGCTGCGCCGTGTCCATCACCCCGCCGTGCGTGTAGGCGTAGTTGACATCGCTCATGCGGCGCCGCAGCCAGCCCGGCACCCGGCGCGCCAGTGACGTCCAGCGCCAGCTGCGGCTCCTGTGGATCAGGTTCAGTTCGCTCTGCAGCGAGTGCTCGCGTTGCCGCAGATAGTGGATGTAGGCGGTCAGCTCGTTCGCGACCGTGGCCGCGCGCTGAGCGGCGGCATCCAGTTCCTTCAGGTTGTCGCGATGCATGCGCTCGAACGCCGCGATCTGGGCCCCGTGTTCTTCGGTAGCCGTCTGGAGCCGCTCGCGCAGTACGTCGCAGCGCTGCGTGAGCGTGGCCAGATGCGTCGCCGCATGCGCCACGCCAAGCTGTGCATCGCGCGCCTCGGCTTTCACGACGTCCAGCTGCGCCACCGCTTCTTCCGCGCGGGCCTTGTCGGCGGCGGACTGCGCCTCGACCTCGCGCATGCGCTGCTGTTCCGCGCGCAGTTCGGCGAGGGTATGGTCCGCGCTGGCCGAGCCGTTGATGCGCGCATCGGACATCGTCATCCGCAGCGCAGCGACTTCCTCGTTGCGCGCATAGATCAGCAGGATCTGGAAGCCCGGCCAGTAACTCGGCTGGTGCAGACGCGTATCCGCCACCGACTCGTATACGAGCGTCCAGCCGGCCTTCGGCGCGAGCGGAATGTTCGGCGCGTCGAAGGTGACTTCGTGCTCGGAATGACGGTCGAACTCGCGGTAAGGCAGCAACAGCACGACATACTTCGTCGCATAGTTCGAGATGGCGTCGAACACGTCCCAGGGACGCGCGAAATGCTCCAGCGTATTCGACGAGAACATGACGTCGAACGCCGGACGGTCCGGGCGATCCAGCAGGTTCTCGTGCGAGAAACGCGCGCTGTGGTACATCGCATTCGCGCTCTCGATGGCCGGCTGCGAGAAATCGATACCCGTCATGTCCCACGCCAGCACCTGCGCGAGGACGTCCGTGCCGTCGCCTTCCGCGCAACCGAAATCGCATACGCGCAGCTTCTCGTGCCGGACCTTCTGCACGAACCAGGCAGGCAGCGCCTCGACGGCGACGCGCGCGAAGAAGCGGCTCTGCTCGCGGCCGCCGAGCTTGTCCCAGTCGGTTTCGAAACGCGCGTCCCAATACTCGTTGCTGTTGATGTGGTTTTGATCGCTCATGCGTAGACTCGCCGTCCGGATTGCGCTTCCATGACCTGTTCGACGTCGGCGACGAAGGTGCCGTACACCCTGTGCTCCGTCATCGACGTGAAGTAATGCGCGCCTTCTATGTATTCGTAGTATTGCGGCAGGACGCTGGCGCGATCTTCGAGCGCCACCGCCAGCAGGTAATTGCCGGCGTTGAGCCGGTTGGTCAGCTTGAAGCGCACCAGCACCGTCTCGCCGGCCTGCGTGAAGTCCATCGAGCCCTGGTCCCACGTCGTGGAAACGATCAGGTCCGTGCCGCGCAGATCCTTCAGCGAGAACGCGACGCTCATGGTGGACCGGTCCGCCGTCGCGGGCGGCGTCACGCGCACGCGAATTTCCATTTCGTCGAGCGCGTTGACGGTGGAGAGCCGCTCGCCGTTCGCGTGATACATGCCCACGTCGACGATGCAGCCGACGTGACTGCCCCAATGGTTGATCGGCCGATGCTTGGCCATCAGCCCGACCGCGCTGTCCTGCTCGGGTTCGGGTTCGGCGGCTTGCGTTTCGGCTGGCGTGCCGTCCGCTGGTTCAGTGACTTGGGCTTCGGTTTCTGCTTCGGCCTCGGCTTCAGCCTCGGGCTCGCTGGCGGGCGCCTCGTGCGTCAGCTTCGGCGTCGGCGTCTCCTCGTCGTCCTTCTCGAACAGGAACTGGTTGTACTGCGCCGTGACCGAGAACGCGTCGCCGTACATGCGCACCTTGCCGTGATCCAGCCACAGCGCGTGCTCGCAGAGCGTGCGCACCGCGCCGACGTCATGCGAGACGAACAGGATGGTGACGCCGTCCTTCTGCATCGCCTTGATGCGGTTCAGACACTTGGCCTGGAAGCGCGAATCGCCGACGGCCAGCGCTTCGTCCACGATGAGGATCTGCGGATCGACGTGAATGGCCACGGCGAAAGCCAGCCGCACGTACATGCCGCTGGAATAGGTCTTGACCGGCTGGTCGATGAACTCGCCGATTTCGGCGAAAGCCTCGATATCCGCAAAACGCGTGTCGATCTGCTCGCGCGACAGCCCGAGCACCGCGCCGTTCACATAGACGTTCTCGCGGCCGGTGAATTCGATGTTGAACCCCGCGCCCAGTTCGAGCAGCGCCGCAATGCGGCCATTGACCTCGACGCTGCCCGACGTGCCGGTGAGCGTGCCGCACAGGATCTGCAGCAGCGTGGATTTGCCCGAACCATTGCGGCCGATGATGGCGACGGTATCGCCCCGCCCGATCTTCAGATCGACATTGTCCAGCGCCCAGAATTCGCTCCAGCCTTTCTTGCGCTTCGGCATGACGAGGTGCTTCAGCCGTTCGAGCGGCGTCTCGTAGACGGCGAAACGCTTGGAGAGGCCCTCGACACGAATGGCGATCTCTTCCTGCTTGTCAGGATGGGGGCGATTCATGCCCGGATCAGAAAACATCGCCATTCCGTGTCGAACGCGCGGCAGGCACACGGCCGCCGCGCAGGATGAAAGCGCGTTCTGCCGGCGAGCCGTCAGCGTCGTGACGCGCCGCGCGGCGAACGTCCAGACGCACGGCCGCCTTCGCCCTGCCCAACCACCCGGATACGTCTGCCATGCGCTTACGCTCCGAAATACTGCTTGAGGACATCGACGATACGCCCCGATGCCAGCCCGTCGCCATAAGGCGACACGCCGCGCGCCATGCGCTTGTATTCGGCCGGGTCGTCGAGCAGACGCTGCACGCTCGAGACGATCTCGTCATAGTCCGTACCCACCAGCTTCACCACTTCGTGTTCGACTGCTTCAGGACGCTCGGTCTCGCGGCGCATGACGAGCACCGGCTTGCCGAGCGCGGGCGCTTCTTCCTGCACGCCGCCCGAGTCGGTCAGGATCAGGTAGGCCTGCTTCATCGCCGCGACGAACGGGAGGTACGACAGCGGCTCGCACAGCGTGATGCGCGGATGCCCGCCGAGGTGTTCGTACGCCGGATCGCGCACATTGGGATTCGGGTGCACCGGATAGAGGATGTGTGTGTCCTCGTTGGCATCCGCGACTGCCTTGATCGCGCGCAGGATGTTGCGGAAGCCTTCACCGAAATTCTCGCGGCGATGCGACGTCACCAGGATCAGACGGCGCTCGCCCTGATAAGGCGCCTCGCCGTCGCAGCGGCTGGCGACGTCGAGCAGCGCGTCGATCACGGTGTTGCCGGTCACGAAGATCGAGGCGTCGTCCACGCCCTCGCGCAACAGGTTCTGCCGCGAGCTTTGGGTCGGCGCGAAATGCCAGCGCGCCAGCCGGCTCGCGACGACGCGGTTCATCTCTTCCGGGAACGGATTGTCCAGGTCGCCGGTGCGAAGTCCCGCTTCGACGTGGCCGAACGGAATGCGCCGGTAGAAGCACGCGAGCGCGGCGGTGAGCACCGTCGTGGTGTCGCCTTGCGCGAGCAGGACATCCGGCTTTTCGACTTCGAGAACCTGGTCGAGCCGCGTGATGAGCCGCGAAGTTAGTTCGGGCAGCGACTGGTTCGGCTGCATGATGTCGAGATCCACGTCCGCGTGGATCTTGAACAGGTCGAGCACCTGGTCGAGCATGCCGCGATGCTGGGCGGTGGCGAGCACGCGGCACTCGGCCCAGTCTTCCTTCTGCAGCCGCCCGATGAGCGGCGCCATCTTGACGGCTTCGGGACGCGTCCCGACAGTGACTAAGATCTTGCGTTTGTTCACGACGATTCCGTAAAAACCAGGTGATGAATGTGATGAAAGACTAGAGCACGTCCGCGAAACCTTCGCGCGCTTTCTGGAACCAGGCCAGACACAGCCAGGCAAAGACGACGCTTCCCACCAGATACAGGCCGATGCCCGTGAAATCCGGCAAATCGCCCTTCACCAGCACGACCCGCGTCTGCTCGACGATGAACGTCAGCGGATTGGCGAGAATCAGCGTCCGGAAAGCAGGCGAGAGATTATCCAGCGAATAGAAAATGGGCGAAAGAAACATCAGCATCGACGAAAGCAGACCGGTCACATAGGTGAGGTCGCGGATATACACGCCGGTGGCGGCAAACAACCAGCCTACGCCCGCGCTCACGATTGCAAGCGGAATGAAGACCACTGGAAGAAACACGATGGTCCAGTGAATGCGGCCATACACATACAACGCGAACGCGACCCACACGACGATGCTCATCAGCAGATGAAATGCTGCGGACGCCACGGAAATCCACGGCAGGATTTCGAGCGGGAAAATCAGCTTCGTCACATAGTTGGGATTCGACGTAATGATGGTCGGCGCTCGATTCAGACATTCCGCGAAGAAGTTGAACAGCATCAGCCCCGAAAACAAAATGACGGCGAATTGAAAACTGTCGGTGGTTCCGGGCCAGCGCGACTTCAGCAGCGTGCCGAAAACGACCGTGTACATGGCAAGCATGATGAGCGGCTGCACGATGGACCATGCAAGACCCATCACGGAGCCGCGATAACGGCCGAGAATGTCCCGCTTGGTCAGTTCGTAGATCAGCCGGCGATTTCGCCATGGCACGGCAAACAAGGTGCTGAAGTGCGCGCGCTTGCGACCTTCATCGCGGCCGTCATGTCGATAAGTAACGCTCATGTGTGGCGGTTCATCCTTCAGATTCGATATGGCTATTGTTACCGCTTTGCGCGAAATTCGGTAACACAAAACAACAATTACAAGTAACTTGTTCTTATTTCATTCTATATGAGCGTGTTGAACGCCCGCGCGTACGAACTCAAACACGGCTGCCCGTAATATACGTGAGTCGTGTGCCGCACTCCACCCGCCGCGTTGCCTGAAGCGCGCGCACGACCTTTACCCGGGGCGATTAATCCGTCCGGGTAAGGATCTGTTATTTGGGCGGCGGAATCGTTATGGCAGAATGTGCGCACTTTTTTCCTCGGCGGTGAATTCGTCTTGCTCGTTTCGCAGAACGCAACGAGTTTGCTCGAAAACAGGCCGTCACATCAACGGAATCAAACGTGCTCACTGCCTTTACGGAATTGGCCAGCTCTGGTGCATTGCAGTCTCAAGTCGTGATTGTCGGCTCCGGCCCCGCCGCGCTCGCCGTGGCCTACGCGCTGGAAGAGCGTGGTGTTCCGAGCGTCCTGCTCGAATCGGGCGAGGCCAGCAAGACGGAACAATGGAACGTCCTGACGGGTGGCTTCAAGGGCGCGGACTACGGTGTCGCCGACTCGTACACCCAGCTGCACATTCGCCGTCAACTGGGCGGCGGATCGAACGTTTGGGGTGGCTGGTGCACGACCATGCGCGAGATGTCGATGTCGCGCACGGACATCGCGGACTATCCCCAGTGGCCGCTGAAGCGCGCGGACCTCACGCCGTTCTATGGCCGCGCGGGCACGTGGCTCAAGATTCCCGACTACGAGGCCTCGCTCGTCGACGCCATTCCGGTGAGCGGCTTCGATCAGCTGAACGTCAAGCCCTTCCGCTTCTCCCCGCCGGTGCGCTACGGCAAGGACTTCAGCGAGCACATCGAGAAGTCGCCGAAGATCACGCTGGTGCAAGGCGTGACGGTGCTGTCGATCAAGGGCCGCCACGGCCACGCGGAAGCGCTGGAACTGTCGGTGGGCGGCGAAGCGCGCACGCTCAAGTGCGGCAAGGCCATCGTGCTGGCTGCTGGCGCGGTAGGCAACGCGCGGCTGCTGGCGCGCTCGGCCGCCGAGCTGGGCGTGTCCGATGCCACGTCCGCGAATGTCGGCAGGTACTTCTTCGAGCATCCGCATTGCTATTCACTCGCCAGGATCCTGTTCGCGCCTGAACTGGCGCAGGAACTGACGAAGAAGCAATACCAGTCGTCGTCGTTTATCTCGCTGATGCCGACAGCGGACTTCCTCGTCAAGAACAAGCTCACCGACTTCAACTTCCAGCTCTCGACGGTCCCGGCGGACAAGCTCGACAGCCGTGAAGCGGCGATCGCCAAAAACTACAAGGCGATCTACGGCGTCGAGCCGGCCGTCTACAACGCCACGCTCGGCATGGAGCAGACGGTGCACTCGAAAGACTTTTCGGTGCTCGACGACGGCACGCTCAAGCGCAAGAACGACGGTCACCTGACGCTCGACCTGACTGCGCAGAAGAAGATTGTCGATGCCGCAAAGACGTGGCTGATGGCGAACGGCGCGCATGCGTGGGTTTCGCCGACCACGGAGTCGCCCATCGTCGCGGTGGGCCATTTGCACGGCACCACGCGCATGGCGCAGACGCCGGACAAGGGCGTGGTCGATGCGGACTGCCGCGTGTTCGGCATCGACAACGTCTTCATGGCCGGCAGCTCCGTGTTCCCGAGCGGCGGTTTCGCCAACCCGACCTACACCATCGTTGCCCTGGCGATCCGCCTGGGTGATCACCTCGCCTCCCAGCAAAAGCAAATATGATCTCTCGCCGTCGCTTCATTGCCGTACTGCCGGCTCTCGGTCTCTCGCTTGCCGCGTGCCGCAACGAGGCCGGATCATGTTCGAGCGCGCAAGGCGCGTCGATCGACCGGCTCGTGGCCTTCGCCAAACAGAACATCGCGTCCGTGCCGGAATGGACGGCCGAGCTGCAATGGGACCCGCTCGCGCCCACTGCGAAGACCCTGCTCGCCTCGCTTGGGAACCAGTCGGGCGATGCCGCGCTACGCTCGGCCGTGGCGGCGTCGGTCAGCGGCGACATGCGGCAGAACCGGTTCGTCGAGAAAGCGGGCGTCTCCGTGACGCAGACCGAGATGCTGCTGATGGGCCTGTCGAGCGGCGCGCTGACCGCCGACCGCTTCCGCGCGGCCTGCTGAGGACTGGATTGGGCGCTGATGCCGATCGGGTCACGGCTCAGCCTCCCACTCCGCGAGCACGGCGGCGGGAATAGCCTTTACGGCTTCCCCATACCGCTTGCCGACAAACCGTTCCGCGCGGCGCAACAACACGGGGATCGGGCTGCTGGGTTCGTGCGCTTCGAACCAGTGCCGGGCATCGCGGATGGCGTGCAGCGCGGCGTCGCGTCCGGGCAAGGTGATTTCATTGTGCGGCTCGTCGGGTATTGGGGAGGGGTTTGCCGGGCTTGACGCCTGCTCGGGTTTTTCTGCTTCCTCAGGTTCTTCGAGTTCCACTGCCGCCCGCTCCACCGGACCCTCGCCCACAACGCGTTCGAGCACGCGTTTCAAAGGCGCAAGATCGGCCGCAAAGGCGCCCAGCTTCTCGCGGTTCCAAGCATCGATGAGGCCGAGACTGTGCAGCGCCAGATCGAAGCCCGCGAGCACGTCGGGCTGCCGTATGCGCAGGTCGCGCAGTTGCTGCGACACGGATTGCGCCGACAACGCATCGCTCGGTCTCGGTTGCGCAAAGGCGCGCTCGACGTCGCGTACCTGCAATCGCGCCACCGACGAGCGCACCAGCGCGATATCCCGCACATCGGCAAGCAGACCGTTCGTATCGGTCAGGGTTTGCAACGCGTTCATGCGGATCTCCTGCGCGGCGTCCCGGTCTTCATCCACGCCCTGCTGCGGATGGATCGTGTCGCCATACGCTGTCAGCCACGCCGACAGCACACCGAGTCCGTCAGCCAGTCCGTGCGCGCTCGCCAGCCGCGTGCGGCAACGCGTGAACAGGATGGCCAGACGGATATCCTTGCTGCGCTGCATGAGCCGGCGGCAATCGCGTTCGATCTCGCTCCAGTTGACCGGCTCCGCCGTGCCGACGAAGTCGCCGTACTGGGCATCGACGCGCGCCACGGCCTGAGCGAACAGCACCACGCACTCGGGGTCGTATTCGAGGTCCACGCCACACGGCGCGGCGGGGTCGAGCGGCGTCATCCAGTCGTCCGTCGCGTCTGGCCGCGACGTCGCTCCGCGCTTCTTGCTCATGCTGTTCTCCTGATTGCCGGACCGCTCCGCACTGCGTCGCCCTGCATGTCCGCGACGTTCGGCTCGTGCTGCCCGGCATAGTCTTCGGGATCGAAGCGCATTCCGGTCACGGGTGCGCCGTCCACGGAGGAACCGAGCCAGCCCGACCACCCCAGCTGCTCGATGCCGCCGATTCGCGCACAGGGCGCACTGTCCGCCCTGATGCGCAGCACGAGTTCCCACTGGAACTCGCGGCCCACGAAGCTGCGCACGATATCGACGAGTTCCGGCAAGGCCGCGCCGCGCGGCGTGAAGCGCAAATATTCGTCGATTCCCACCGGCCCGATCACGATCCGGAAGCGGAACTGCCGGTCCGGCGCCTGTTCGCCGAGCATGGCGCCGTCACCCATCACCGACGCGGGACTCGGCAGGCCCAGCCGGGTCTGTTCCTCGCGCGCGACCTTGATCCAGTGGAACACGTATTCGTCGAGACTCACCGGCACGCCGAAGTAATGTTCGAGCGTCATGCGCAGTCCGTCGGGATTGCGCGCCTCGCGCACCAGATTGGCGGAAGCGGCCAGTTGCGCATGCGCGGGCCATCGTCGCCCGGCAATCTCGCCGCGCTCCTGCCCGGTCAGGCACGCCACATAAAACGAAAAGCTTTCGTCGTCCGCACGGTCCAGCCCGGCTGCTGCCTGCGCCTTGCTCCACGCGCGATACAGCAGCGTCAGGTAGCGATGGTGAAAGATGTCGAGGAACCGGCTCAGGGTAGCGTCGTGCCGCGCTTCCTCGCGTTCGCGCGCGATCTCGGTGACATGGATGGGCAAAGGTCCGTTCGGGCCCAGCATGCCGAGTCCGAACAGGCGCAGATGCAGGCGGCCGTCGATTTCCCCGACGCTCGCGATCTCGCGCGGTGCAAACGCCAGGCTCGGCTGCTGTCCGAGCCGGAATGGTTCGGCACCCGGACGCGCCGCGGTGCCGACAGGTTGAATGCGCGGGTCCGCGCTTATCCGGCGCACAAGAGCGAGAAAGCCGAAGCGCCAGGGCTCGCTCTGAAGACGTTCGAGCAGCGCCGCCGACAGGGCCGATTCGCGCAACAGCGTAGTGGACGGCCTGCGCTCCATCACGCCACCCCGCGCGTGCCCATGCGCACCGGCCAGCGCATGATGCGGCCGCGCTGCATCGACACCAGTTCCGTTTGCGTGAACGAGTTGATGGACACGTGACGCGCGAGGTAATGCTCGAGGATCAGGCCGAACAGATAAGGACTGGCTCCGGAAAAGCCGCTTTCGTCCACCGTCAGACAGCATTCGATGCCGCGTCCGAACACGAGCGGTCCGCCGCCGGGCAGCTTGCGCGTGACGGCGTTGGTCTTCACGCCGATCAAACATTCCACCTGCCGATGCTGTTCGACGTCGTGACTGCCCAGAAAGAGCCTGAGCATGTCGCGCAGGCCTTGTCCTCCGGGCCGGTGGTCGAGCTCTTCGAGCGGCAGATAGTTGAAGTTCAACTGCCGGATCAGCCGCCAGGCAATCTCGCCTTCCGCGCAGGGCGGCCGTGGCGCGCTCGGCGGCCGGATCAGACCGATGCTGTCGACCGGCGCATCGCTATTCTCGAGCGCCTCGAAATCCTTGACGCCGTTACGCGGCACGAGCAGGGGCAAGTCGCGGTTGGTTAGCCAGGCGTCGGCTTCGAGAATGCGCAGGTTTTCGTGATACGGCGCCTCGTGCTGATCCACGAGCGAAACGAAGGTCTCGCTGCCGATATAGGACGTGCGCGTGCCATAGCGCCGGGTCCGGTCCGACAACAGCCGCCGTTCCCGGCGCACGGAGAAATAGCGTCCGTGATTGCCTTCGTCGTGGTTGAGCGTCTGATAGAGCGCGCGGAATTCGAGCCGGTTCGAAGACGCCGACTGGCGCCCGTACACGCGCTCGATGGAATGGACTTCGTAGTCGAGCGGGGCCTGCCGCTTCGGCACCAGATGGATTTCGGTGCCGGCGGCCGAGATGTCGACGCGGTCCAGCCTGTCCGGGAACAGATTGACAACGGGCGTGCAGAAGAGCGCGAAGCGCGCCGCGTCGACGAGATTGTCCAGTTGGCCGGACGCACGGTCCAGCAGCACGACGATTTCGGCTTCCTGTCCGCGAGTCCGGGCGAGCCCCTCTTTCAGACCGGTCAGCGTGAAGAACAGGAAGCGGCTGGGGCATGCGAAGTATTCGTGCAACAGGTTATGGCCATGAAACTTCGACCATGTGAGCGGCAGTAGTCCCTGGTCGAGTCCGAGTCCTTCGTGCGTCACGGCGTTCGTCCGGACCGCGGCGAATCGCTGGCTCGCTTCGCCGAACTGGCCTGGCTCGCCGACGATCGACGCGATGCTCGCCGCATGCACGAGTTCGAACAGATGCGACGCCACGGTTTCGTCGCCCGCCAGATAGACCGGCAGGCGGTCCAGCTGCGTCAACGTGGCGATGTTCGACTTGTCCGTGGTGCGGATGCGCAGGCGCAGCGCGCCGCGAACCTGCGCCTGGCCGGGCACGTGCCGGTCGAGCCGGCGAATATCCGGCGGCACGCCGGTCAGCCGCGCGTCCACGATCTCCAGCGGATACAGCGCCACGTCCTGGCTCGTGCGGAACGTACAGCACGTGGCTTCTCCATCGGCCTCGCGGGTCTTCAGCGTGGTGCCGCGAGGCAACACCGGGCCATCGTTCAGAGCGCCCGCGGTACGAGACGGATGGATCTGCACGACGGCCATCGAAGGCGTCGGCGACACGTAATTCGGATAGATGACCTCGAGCAGGCGCTGGGTGAAGCGCGGGAATTCCGCGTCGAGCTTGAGGCGCATGCGCGCGGACATGAAACAGAAAGACTCGATCAGCCGCTCCACGTAGGGATCGGTCATTTCGCCGGATTGCAGCCCGAGACGCCGTGCGATCTTTGGATGAGCCTGCGCGAATTCCCCTGCGCTCTCACGCAGGTAGATCAGTTCCTGGTTGTAGTAATCGAGGAGTCGCGGGTCCATGCGGCGTTGGGTAACGGTTCGGTTCGGCTTGGTTCGATTCCAGCGCTGTCTCAGGCTTGTTTCGGGCTGGCCAGCAGGCGGCTCGACTCCAGGCAAAGCGAGCTTTGCACCATGAATTCGAGCGGATACGGTTCGGCCTGCACCAGACCATGAATCTCGAAGGCGACTTCGCCATGCCGTGCAAGGCGCTCACCTTGTACACGCGGCACGATCCGCAGCGACTCGGGTATCAGGCGCGGTTCGAAGCGCACGATGGCCAGCCTGACGGCTTTCTCGATCGCCACCCATTGACGCGACGCGACGAACGCGCCCGCCAGCGGCGGCACGCCGAAATTGATCGTCGAGGCCGCGACATGCGGGTGGCGCACGGCGTCGATCAGCGGCCCGGGACTGGTCGCGTTGAGCAGATAGGCAAGGTCGCGCTGGATGATGTCGCGGAGTTGTGCGCGCGTCACGGTGTATTCGCCAGGCACCTCCGTCTGACGTTGCGGCGCGTCGTCGCGCAGGCGATCGATCAACGTCGGCAGCAGATGGCTTTCGGCGCGACGCGGCAACCTGGCTTCGCTCATGCCGGATGCTCGCAATTGAGCTCCGGCGTGCGCGCGACGGCGTCGCTGACCGCGCACGCGGCCTCCCGCTCCGGTCTGGCCTGGAGGTCGGGCAACCAGCTGTCGAGGGCGAGTGCATGATGCTCGCGACGCGCCAGCGCGGGCGGCGGCGTACGCGCTCGGCTCGCGTGATCGGCAGGATGCCCGGCCGGCGCGAAGAGCCGCAGGATTTCCGGCGTAGGTGGAATGCTCATGTCCACGCCGCCTGACGCAAGGCTGTCACCCAGCGGGCCAAAGACGTCTTCGACGCGCTGCGCTTCACCCAGGAACGCACTGATCGATTCCGTGCCGAGCGCTTCTCCGGCGTTTTTGGATTCCGACGACGCGTCCTCCTGGTGACCGGGATCGGACACCGCCAGCGCCGTCTCCCATGCGCCACCGGCCTGACCATCGCCCGAACGAAGTGCCTCGTAATAGCCCGCATTCAAGGCGGCGATCAGTGCGTCTGCATCGAGACTTGCGGAAGGTGTGGAACTCGCGCGTGCCGTCTGCCGCGCCGCACTGAGGTCGGCGTCCTTGCGAACCGGAACGTAAGCGCCCGTGTCGACATCCGGCTGCACTGCGTCTATCCACGCACAGCCTCCCGATTCCGCCCGATCGAATGAAGGAGAAGGCGCGGCGAATAACGTAGGCTCCACGCATTCACGCATGGAAAAACGACGCCTGAAGAGTGATTCAAACAGCATTCGATAACCCCCGCACGCTCGCCGCCAGGGTGGCGCGCCCTGATGCCCGCAAAAATACCTGCGAGTTAAAACTAGCCTGAACAGTCTTTTAATCCAGCCCGTTCCCGATAAAGAGAATTAGCGCACGAATCGAATATGCCTGTCCAGACATCCAAACCCCGATTTAGCCTAATCAGAATCTTCTACAACGTTTGATTGTGATTTTTTGTGCCATTTGAAGATCGGAAAATCCCTCAATTAGGATTTTACTCAGTTAGCATCGGCTGCTCAGCCATATCGAATGAGGTTTCTCCGGATTTGGCAATACATGGATACCACGTTGATTTTAAATACTAAATTACTCTTCTTAGCGGTTTTTCAGGCAGGTCTACTGCCTTTTGTCACTTGAATATATGGGACACAGAGACCCATGGAGTCTGCTTGACGTTTACAGAATCGAAATTCATGATGGGTTGCATAACATTGATTCCGGAAAAGAAGACAGGATTGCACTGGCACCTGTCTTTATTCGGGCTCGAAATAAAACATGAACCCAACCCACGCCCTGGATAAATATTCAAGGGCGTGAATCAGGCGCGCGTACGAAAATGATTTCTCGGCAAACGTTATTCGGAAAACTGGGAGTGACGCTATTTCGCGGCATTGAATCCGCGACCACGTTCTGCAAGTTGCGGGGAAATCCCTACGTGGAACTGGCGCACTGGATTCATCAATTGCTTCAGCTGACCGACAGCGACCTGCATCGCATCGTGAGGCATGCCGGCATCGAATACGAGACGCTCGAACAGGATCTGGTGCGCACACTGCGCTCGCTTCCGGCGGGCGCGAGTTCCATCAGCGATTTTTCACACCCCGTCGAGATGGCGATCGAACGCGCCTGGGTCATTACATCGCTCGGGCGCAACGAGCAGCGCATTCGCGGCGCGTGGCTGCTGGCGGCGCTTGCGGGTACGCCGGAATTGCGCCGGGAATTGCTGGCGGTATCGCGGGAGTTCATGCGTCTTCCCTCCGAGAACCTCGACGAAACTTTTGCCTCATGGACGACCGGCTCGCCCGAAGCCGCCGATCCGCCCTACGACGGCAGCGCCTTCGATCCGGCGCTGCCCGGCGAGGCGTCGCAAGCCGTGAGCGCAACGCCTGAAGGCGTGCTCGGCCAATATTGCACCGACCTCACGGCGCTCGCGCGCAGCGGCGAGATCGACGCCATCAGCGGCCGCGACCAGGAAATCCGCACACTGACCGATGTCCTGCTGCGCCGGCGTCAGAATCATCCGTTGCTGACCGGCGAGGCCGGCGTCGGCAAGACTGCCGTAGTCGAAGGATTCGCGCTGGCCATTGCAAGCGGCGACGTGCCGCGGGTGCTTGCCGATGTCCGCCTGCTGTCGCTCGATGTCGGGGCACTGCTGGCGGGCGCCAGCATGAAGGGCGAATTCGAGGCTCGCCTCAAGGGCGTGCTCGAAGCGGCAAGAAAGTCGCCAGTGCCGGTCATCCTGTTCGTCGACGAGATCCACACGCTGGTCGGTGCGGGCGGCCAGGCCGGCACCGGCGACGCGGCCAACCTGCTCAAGCCCGCCCTTGCGCGCGGTGCGGTGCGGATCATCGGCGCGACCACCTGGGCCGAATACAAGCGTCATATCGAAAAGGATCCGGCGCTCACACGGCGCTTCCAGGTCCTTCAGATTGCCGAACCGCAGGAAGCCGCGGCAATCGAGATGGTGCGCGGGCTCGCCGGAATGTTCGCGCGCCATCATCGCGTGATCGTGCGCGACGAAGCGATCCGGGCAGCGGTCCGGCTCTCGCACCGGTATATCCCGTCGCGCCAGTTGCCCGACAAGGCAATCAGCCTGCTCGATACCGCCTGTGCGCGCGTTGCGCTCTCACAGCAAGCGCCGCCGCGTGAACTTCTGCAACTGACCGAGCGCTTGCAGGCGGCACGAGTCGAACTCGACCTGCTCGAACAAGAGGCGCGCATCGGCCTGGAGACAGGGCGCGCAATGCAGGAGGCACGCGCGCGCATCGATACCTTGCTGGCCGAGCAAGGCGCGCTCGAAGCGCACTGGCAGGCGCAGTCCGCTGCGGCGGAAGCGCTCGTCAGTGCCCGCGAAGCGGCGTTGACGCCGGTCCCCGACGTTGCGCCTGTCGAGCGCCGTCCCACGCCTGCCGAACTTCGCCAGTTCGAGCAGAGCCTGCTTGAACTGCAAGGCGAAATGCCGCTCGTGTTTCCGGAGGTGAACGAGGCGGTCGTAGCCGCGGTCGTGGCGGACTGGACCGGCATCCCCGTGGGCCGCATGGTCACTGACGAAATCACGGCCATCCGCGCGTTGTCCGGCACGCTGGCGGCGCGCGTGGTCGGGCAGCCTGCGTCGCTTGCGCTGATCGGAGAACGCATCCAGACCGCGCGCGCCGGGCTCGCCGATCCCCACAAGCCGGTGGGCGTGTTCCTGCTCGCCGGGCCATCGGGCGTCGGCAAGACGGAAACCGCGCTGGCGCTGGCCGAAGCACTGTATGGCGGTGAGCAGAATCTCATCACCATCAACATGAGCGAGTACCAGGAAGCGCACAGCGTCTCGGGTCTCAAGGGTGCGCCGCCGGGTTACGTGGGTTCCGGCGAGGGCGGCGTGCTGACCGAGGCGGTGCGGCGCCGTCCCTACGCGGTGCTTTTGCTCGACGAGATAGAGAAGGCGCATCGCGACGTGCATGAGATGTTCTTCCAGGTGTTCGACAAGGGCTACATGGAAGACGCGGACGGGCGCCATATCGATTTCCGCAACACCACCATCCTGCTCACGAGCAATGCCGGTGCGGAACGCATCGCGAGCCTGTGCGCCGACCCCGCGCTTGCGCCCGATCAGGACACGTTGCAGGCAGCGCTCATCCCCGAACTGCTGAAGACCTTCCCGCCCGCATTCCTCGGCCGCGTGACCGTCGTGCCTTATCGGCCGCTTGCGCAGGCATCGCTTGCCGTCATCGTGCGGCTGCATCTGAATCGCGTCGTACGCCGCATGGCGGAGAGCCACGGCATCTCGCTCGTCTGCAGCGAACGCCTGACGGATTACATCGTCAGCCGCTGTCTCGTGCAGGAAACCGGCGCGCGCGTGCTCATCGGCTTCATCGAAAAGCATGTGCTGCCGCGTCTGTCCGGGCTGTGGCTTGACGCAATGTCGGCGCAGCAGCCGATCACGCGGATCGACGCCGACGTCGTCAATCCGCTGCTCGACCCTCGCGAGGCCATCGTCTTCGCGCTCACTGCGCCGTCGCCGCCGTCGCATGCAGCAGACGTCGCGTTGACCCGTTAGCGCCCACCCTTTCGTCACCCATTCCGCCGCTCTTTAGATCACGGAGGCACGTATGTCGCAGGCCAACAATTCCCAGAAGTTCATCGCGCGCAACCGCCCGCCGCGCGTGCAGATCGAATACGACGTCGAGGTCTACGGATCCGAGAAGAAGGTCGAACTGCCCTTCGTCATGGGCGTGCTCGCGGATCTCTCCGGCAAGCCGGTCGAGCCATTGCCGGCCGTTGCGGACCGGCGTTTCCTGGAAATCGACATCGACAACTTCGACGAGCGCATGAAGGCCATCAAGCCGCGTGTGGCGTTCCCCGTCCACAACACGCTTACGGGCGAAGGGCAGTTGATGGTGGACATGACCTTCGAGAGCATCGAGGACTTCTCGCCTGCCGCGGTCGCGAGCAAGGTGGACGCACTGAGCCAGTTGCTGAAGGCACGCACCCAGCTTGCCAACCTGCAAACGTACATGGACGGCAAATCCGGCGCGGAAGCGCTCGTCAACACGCTCCTGCGCGACCCGGCACTGCTCAAGTCCCTCACGGCCGCGCCGAAGCCGGCCGCCGACAGCGCGCCGGACGCCGTCGAAACCACGCTGAACTGATCCGCCGCCGGTAGCCTTGCGCGCATGCGCGGCTCCGGCACACCGAACCCGACCGAGACAAGACCGAAACCCGTCATGACAGTCAACCAGGTCCAGGCGAGCGCAGCCGCCCCGACAACCCCGTTCGCCCACAGCGACATCGCCACCCTGCTGAATCAGGAGTTCCGCCCCAAGACGCCGGCCGCGCGCGAGGCGGTGGAACAGGCCGTGCAGACGCTGGCCGAGCAGGCCTTGGAGCAGACGCTCACCATCAGCGACGACGCCTACAAGAGCATCGAAGCGATCATCGCGCAGATCGACCGCAAGCTTTCCGAGCAGATCAACCTGATCCTGCATCACGCCGATTTCCAGCAACTGGAATCGGCCTGGCGCGGTCTGCATCATCTGGTGTCGAACACCGAGACGGACGAGCGCCTCAAGATCCGCTTCATGGACGTGTCCAAGAGCGACCTGCGCCGCACGATGAAGCGCTACAAGGGGCTTGCGTGGGACCAGAGCCCGCTGTTCAAGCAGATCTACGAGGAGGAATACGGGCAACTGGGCGGCCAGCCATACGGCTGTCTCGTCGCCGATTACTACTTCGACCACACGCCGCCCGACGTGGACCTCCTCGGGTCGATCGCCAAGGTCGCCGCGGCAGCGCATACGCCGTTCATCTCGGGCGCGTCGCCCGCCGTCCTGCAGATGGAATCGTGGCAGGAACTCGCCAACCCGCGCGACCTGTCCCGGATCTTCGCGCAGAACCTCGAATACGCGCCGTGGAACTCGCTGCGCACCACCGAGGATGCGCGCTATGTGGGCCTGGCCATGCCGCGTTTCCTCGCGCGTCTGCCCTATGGCGCCAAGAGCAATCCGGTCGACGAATTTGATTTCGAAGAGGAAACCGACGGCGCGGATCATCAGCGCTTCGCATGGGCCAACGCCGCCTATGCGATGGGCGTGAACATCAACCGCTCCTTCAAGCTGTATGGCTGGTGTTCGCTGATTCGCGGCGTCGAGTCCGGCGGCACCGTGGACAGCCTGCCCTGCCATACCTTCCCGACCGACGACGGCGGCGTCGACATGAAATGCCCGACCGAGATCGCCATTTCCGACCGTCGCGAAGCAGAACTCTCGAAGAACGGCCTGATTCCGCTGATCCACCGCAAGAACACCGACCACGCCACGTTCATTGGCGCCCAGTCGCTGCAGAAGCCGGCGGAATACCACGACCCGGACGCCACCGCGAACGCGAATCTCTCTGCTCGTCTGCCGTATCTGTTCGCGTGTTCGCGTTTCGCGCATTACCTGAAGTGCATCGTGCGCGACAAGATCGGCTCGTTCCGCGAACGCGAGGAAATGCAGCAGTGGCTGAACGGCTGGATCATGAATTACGTCGACGCCGACCCCGCCAACTCCTCGCAGGACACGAAGGCCAGCCGTCCGCTCGCGGCTGCCGAAGTCGTCGTCGAGGATCTCGAGGACAACCCGGGCTACTACCAGGCGAAGTTCTTCCTGCGTCCGCATTTCCAGCTCGAAGGGCTGACGGTCTCGCTGAGACTCGTCGCCCGTCTGCCTTCCGTGAAGAAAACCGCCTGAATCAGTCTGGAGGAACCGTCATGCCCTGGACCTACACCCGCAGCACCGGAACGCTCAGCGATCCGGACGGCAACATCGTCGCCCGAAACGGCTATTCCGGCGCAGGCGATGGCCGCAACAATCCCGCCATGGAGAACGTCCGAAACATGGGCCCGATTCCGCGAGGCAGTTATCGAATCGGCAATGCGCGTCATTCGGTACGCACAGGCGCTGTCTCGATGGACCTCACGCCGGAAACCGGCACCGCCACCTTCGGACGATCCGCCTTCATGATTCACGGCGACAACCTCGATCACACGGCGTCCACCGGCTGCGTGATCCTCGGGCGGCCCGTGCGGGAACAGATCAACCGAAGCGCCGACAAGGGATTGATCGTCCAATGATGCGATTCCTGTTGCTCAAATCGGGCTTGCCTGCGTCTTTGGCCTGTGCGCTGCTTGCTTCGGCATGCGCCAGTGCCCAGGTCGCGCCGGACGCCGCACGCATCGCCGGGGAGATCGACACGCAAGGCGCCCGGCCGGCCGTGGCCTCGCTCGACCGCGACGGTCAGTTCGACGCCGTGCTCGACCGCATCGCGACCGGCAACGCCGCCTGGGTCGAACTCGCGCCCCGGCTCGCGCAGGGCACGGACGGGAGCGCTTCCATTGGCCTGACCATCGCCCTCGCCACGGCACTGCCGAAGAATCCCGCGGCCGTCCTGCGCGTGCTCGACGACGGTACGGTGCTCGGCACCTCCGCCGTGTGCGGCGTGCCGTTCATCGAGCCCGCGCCGGGAGAGGTGAAGGCCTATCTCGACCGGACCATTCCTGCGGTACTGGACGTGCCGGAAGGCGATGCGGACCGGCGCGCGCCCTGTCTGGACCGGCTCGCGCACATGCAGCGGCAGCTCGAAACGAGCTCCACGCAACTTCAATAACTATCGTCAACCTCAAGGAACAGAGAACCATGGCACAAGACATCTTCATCAAGATCAACGGTATCGACGGCGAATCCCAGGATGCCGCGCACAAGAGCGAAATTGAAGTGGCGAGCTGGGGCTGGCGCGTCTCGCAGGATTCGATGATGCACGCAGGCAGCGGCGGCGGCGCGGGCAAGGCAAGCGTCGACGATCTCAGCTTCGAGCATCTGATGGACCGCGCCAGTCCCAACCTGATGAAGTATTGCCTGACCGGCAAGCATATCGATCAGGCCGTCCTGACCGTGCGCAAGGCGGGCGGCAATCCGCTCGAATATCTGAAGATCACGATGAGCGACGTGATGGTCACGAAAGTGCAGCCGTCGGGTTCCCATGGCGAGAACGGCGTCCGCGAGGAAGTGCGCCTCGCGTTCGCCAAGGTCAAGCAGGAGTACATCGTGCAGAACGCCCAGGGCGGCAGCGGCGGAGCCGTCACGGCGGCATTCGACATCAAGGGCAACAAGGAAGCCTGAACGAAGCCGACGCCTTTTCACACGGAACCCGACGCGCACGCAGCGGGTTCCGCCCTGCACGCCATCCATGCGACTTCTGCCGACTCGTTTCATCCGATCCACCACCGCGCCCGCGTGGTTATCTGCGCCCGTGTGCGCGCTTGCACTCGGCGCCTGCGCAAGCTCCGACGCGCCGCCTCCACGCGAGCCGCTGAAGCTCGACGTCGCGATTCGCGCGTCATCGACGGTCAACCCCGACGACCAGAAACGGGCCGCGCCCATTCTCGTGCGCGTGTACGAACTGAAGAGTCTCGATGCATTCAACGAGGCGGATTTCCAGTCGCTGCAGGACAAGGACAAGACCGTGCTCGCCGCAGACCTCGTGGCGAGGGACCAGTTCATGTTGCGGCCGGGCGAGAGCAGGCGCATCGCGCGCAACGCCCAGGGCGCCACCACGGCGCTGGGCGTGATCGCGGCATACCGCGACCTGCCCCACGCCGTGTGGCGCGCGACAACGCTGCTGCCCGCGACACCCACGGCGGCGTGGTACCGGCGCGCGCCGAAGCTGCGCCTCGCCATCGACCTCGACACCGATGCCATCCGGATCAGCGACGCGCAATCTCCGTCGGTGGATCCCTCGAGCGCCCCGTCCGGCAACCGGCCACACAACGAATGAGCACTTAGCGCATGAGCTGGCACAACAAAGTCACCTGGAGCGAAGGCCTTTTCCTCTGTCCGCAACTGTTCCAGCAACAGGAGCGGTATCTGGAGCATTTCGCGCACAAGCGCGCCGCGCCGCTGTCACCGTTCTTCTTCGGCTTCTCGCACTATGCGATCGATTCCGAGGCGCTCGCGCTCGGCAAGGTCATCGTGAAATCGGCGAGCGGCCTGTTCGCCGACGGCACGCCCTTCGACATGCCCGGCAGCACGCCCCCGCCCGCGCCGCTGACGATCCGCCAGGAGCATCTCGAACAGGAGATCTGCCTTGCGGTGCCGGTGCGTGTGCCCAACGGCGAAGAAACCACGTTCGACGATTCGGCGGATTCACTCGCGCGTCACTCCGTGTTCGCCACCGACTTGCGCGACGCCAATTCCACCGGGCTGGGGCCCAAGACCGTCCAGTTGTCGAACCTGCGCGTGCGCCTGTTGCCCCGCAAGGAGATGACCGGCGGGTGGATCGGCCTGCCGCTCGCGCGCGTCAAGTCCTTGCGCGCCGATGGCAGCATCGAACTGGACGATTCGCTCGTCCCGCCCGTTTGCGGATACGGGGCGAGTGCCTTGCTCACCACCTGGCTCGGTGACGTCCACGATCTGCTCCACATGCGCGCCGACAAGCTCGCGAAGCGGCTCACCGGCAGCGACGGTCAGGCGGGTTCCGTGGCCGAAGTATCGGACTATCTGCTCTTGCAGACGCTCAATCGTTACGAGCCGCTGTTGCAGCATCTGCGGCGCGTGCCGACCACGTCTCCGGCAGAGCTCTACGCGCTGTTGCTGAGCATGGCCGGCGAACTGTCCACCTATGTCCGACCGGCGACGCGTCGTCCACTTGAAACGCATCCGCCGTATCGGCACGAGGAGCCGCATCTGTGTCTGCGGCCGCTCGTCGAAGACACGCAGTGGCTGCTCAACGCGGTGCTGGTGCGCAGCGCCCAGCGTATTCCGCTCGACGATGCGGGCTACGGCGTGAGCAATGCCGTCGTCGATCCGGGCGAGATGCGTTCGTTCTCCGCCGTGGTGCTCGCCGTGTCCGCGGAAATGCCGCTGGACACGCTGGCGGACCGCTTCGCGTCGCAGGCGAAGGTCGGGCCGTCCGAGCGTCTGCCCGATCTCGTGCGCGCGCATCTGCCGGGCATTCCGCTGCAAGGCTTGCCGGTACCGCCGCGCCAGATTCCCTTCAACGCCGGCTTCGTCTATTTCGAAATCGCGCGCGGCGGGCCGTTGTGGAGTGTCGTTGAGAAACACGGCGGCATCGCGCTGCATATCGCGGGCGATTTTCCTGGGCTGCAGCTCCAGTTGTGGGGCGTGCGCGGTTGAAGCGGCGGCAGACGGGGGAAGAACTGAGTGCAGGCATCGGGAGGCTAAAAATTACACACGCTGACACTACGACGGATGCTGACGAGGCATTGCGGCAAAACGAGACGCACGCCAAACCGGCTCCGAACAAGCAAGCGGAAGCGGAAGCAAAAGCGGCAGCCGAAGCAAAAGAGAAAGACGACGCCACGTTCGCCCGCTTCATGGACCGCGTGCCACCAAGCGAAGTCCCCGCAGCACGTCTGCGTGCGATTCTCGCGGCGCGTAATCCATTGCTCGAAGCGGCGCGTCCGCTTCTGCGCGCGCTCGCGGAGATCCCCGATAGACTCGATCAGACCGGAATGAGGGCGTTCCGGCAATTGCTCGTCGATGAAGTGCGTAATTTCCAGCGCCTGTGCGAACAGGCCAATATCCGTCGCGACCACATGCTCGGTGCACGCTATTGCCTGTGTACTGCTCTCGATGAAGCGGCGATGCAAACTGAATGGGACAAAAAATCATCCGGCGCCAAATGGAGTACCAAAACTCTGGCGGCGAAGTTCCATGAAGATGCCGAAGGCGGCGTAAAGACCTTCAATCTCATCGGTCGCCTGTTGGAGGATTCTCACGAACACCTGGACCTTCTCGAAGTCATCTATCGGGTGCTCAGCCTGGGTTTCATGGGCACGTATCGAACGCTGGCGGACGGTGCGCGCAGGCATGACGGAATCCGCCGCCTCCTGTTCCACAAGATTCAGGAAAGCCGCAATCCCCTCCCCCTAGCCCTCTCCCCCCACGCCGACTCCACCGCCCGCGGCAAACGCCTCTCGTTATGGAACTTCCCCGCATGGATCAGCTTCGCCGTCCTCGGGCTCGCGTTGCTTGGCCTGTTCGGCTGGTTCAAGTATCACTTGCTCAGCGAAGGCGCCTCGCTCGCAACGCGCATCATTGAGATCGGCCGCATGACCCCGCCGCCCGCGCCACGCGTGCCCCGCCTGCGCGAACTGCTGGCGAACGAGATTGCGGCCGGCATGGTGAGCGTCGTTGAAGATGCGCAGCACAGCACCGTGACCTTCCGGGGCGACGCGATGTTCGCGCCGGGCGCCATTGCCGTGAATGCCGCGATGACCCCGCTCATCGCGAAAATTGCCGGCGAAGTGACCCGGGTTCCCGGCCGGGTCACGGTCACCGGTTACACCGACAACCTTCCCATCCGCAGCCGTCGCTACGCCTCCAACGACGCGCTCTCGCTCGAACGCGCCACCCAAGTCGTCCAGCAGCTGCAAGCGGCCGGCGTGCCGGCGGGAAGGCTGGAAGCGGTCGGCCGCGGCGCATCCAGTCCGCTCGGCGACAACCGCACGGCGTCAGGCCGCGCGCTGAACCGGCGCGTCGAGATCGCCGTCGTGCCGTAACGGTGCGTGAGCCTTCACGCCGAACGTCGCTCGTCGCTACTCGACCCGAAGAAGTGGACCCGAAGAATGAAGAAGCTGTTGTCGTTCCTGTTTTCACGCCTGTTTCTCGCGATCATCGCGCTGCTGATGCTCGTGCTGGCCGTATGGTTCATCGGACCGTACTTCGCGTTCGGCGGACTCAAGCCGCTCGAAAGCGTCGCGTTGCGCGTGATCGTGATCGCGCTGATCCTGTGCGGCGCGCTGCTCCGGCTCAGACACGTGTCGATGGCGGTCGTCTTCGGCGCGCTGCTCTGCCTGCTCATCTGGCATGCCGCGCCCTTGCTGAGCTTCGGCGAGAAGAAACCGTTCGCGTCCTCGGACACGCGCATCGTCGCGATCGCCGCCGTCGTCGCGGTCTTCGCGGGCTGGCTGCTTTATCGCATCTGGTGCCGCATGCGCAGCGACGAGCAGTTCCTGCGCCGCGCGCTCGCTTTCGGCAACAAACAGGAATCGCCGGTGAATCCCAGGCTCCGGCAACTCGAAACGCACTTCAGGAGCGTGCTGGAGAGCCTAAAAAGCACGCGCACGAGCGGTTTCGCCCGTCTGTTCCAGCGCACCCGTTACCTGTATGAATTGCCCTGGTTCATCGCGCTCGGTTCAGAGGGCTCAGGTAAGACGCGCGCACTGCTCAATGCCGGCCTGCCGGTGCCCGCGAGCGTCGCGCTCCGGCAGGCGCGCCCGGATGCGCCTGCCGATCCGTCCGTCGACTGGTGGCTTACCGACGAAGCCCTGTGCATCGACACCCCGGGCTATTACACGCGTCCGGGCCAGTCCTCTCATCCGCTGACCTCGGCCAGCGAAACACAGGCCGCAGCCGCGAGCCTTCGCTCAGCGAATGTCGCGCCCTTGCATCCCAGCATCCAGACGGACCTTCCGAACCGGCGCGAGACCGACACGCAGGAATGGCTGGGTTTCCTGCGGATGTTGCGCCGTCACCGTCCGCGTGCGCCGATCAACGGCGCGCTGCTGACGATCCGCCTCGACCTGCTCACCGCCGCCGACGCCACCCTGCGCGAAGCCGAAGCCGACGCCCTCCGCGCGCGGCTCGCCGACCTGCGCCGTACGCTCGGGATTCGCTTTCCGGTGTATTTGATCGTCACGCAGATGGACCGCCTGAGCGGCTTTGCCGACTACTTTGCCGCGCTGACCGAGGAACATCGCGCGCAGGTCTGGGGCTTCACGCTGCCGGTCGCGTCGCCGGCCACCGAGGCGCGTTGCCGTGAAGAGCTCGCGTTGCTGACGGCGCGTCTGGCCGACGGCCTCAACACGCGCCTCGAAGACGAATTCGATCTCGACCGTCGCCGCCGTCTCGTCGCCTTTCCCGAAGCCTTCGCCGCGCTCGCCGCGCCGCTCGCGGAGTGCTTCGCGCGGCTGTTCACCGGCACGCGCTACGACGACACCGAACATCATCCGATGTTGCGCGGCGTGTATTTCACGAGCGCCGCGCAGGAGGGCCTGCCGCTGCCGGCCGAACCCGCGACGATCGCCCGGCGACTGGCCGAGGGCGTCGAACGCGCGCTGGCGGGCAGTCACGCCTCGGCAAGTCCGGCGAGTCCGGCCGGCAACCGAAGCTATTTCCTGCACGACGTCTTCAGGAAGGTGATCCTGCCCGAAGCGCATCTGGTGCAACCCAACCTGCGCTGGGAGGTTCGCTTCCGCCTGCTGCGGCTGATCGGCCATGCGCTCGCGGTGTTGCTCTTCACCTGGCTGTCCGTCGCCCTGTACGAGAGCTTCGGCAACAACCGCAGCTATCTGGAGGCCGTCACGCGCAAGACCCAGGCGCTCTCCGCAAAAGTCGCGCAGCTCTATCGCGAGCCCAAGCCCGACGGCGTACCCGATGCCCTGACCGACGCCCTGCACCTGCCCGCCCGCACCGGCCTCGATCTCGCTCATCCCGACGCAAGCTATCGGTATGGGCTGTACGCGGCGCCCGACATCGTCGATGCGAGCGGCGCAACCTATCGCGCCCTCGAAGCCAGCCTGCTGCTGCCGCAAATCGTGCATCGCATCGAGGCGGTCATCGCGCAGGCCATCGCACGGCAGGACCCGAAGGCGGCCTACGGCGCGCTGCGCGTCTACCTGATGCTCTACGAGCCCGCGATGTTCAACGGCGGCGAGATCAAGGCCTGGGTGCTCGACGACTGGTCGAGAACGGACAGCGCGTCGGCCTACGGCGGCCGTGCATCGATGCTGGAGCATCTGGACCGGCTCTTCGCGGGGCAGCGCGTCGTTCAGTCGCCGCTCATCCGCAACGACGCACTGATCGAGCGCGCGCGAAGCTTTCTCGACCAGAGCAACGGCACGCAACGGCTGTATGACCGCGCGAAGGCCGCGATGCAGGACGACGCACCGGACGACTTCACGCTGCTGCGCGCGGTGGGACCGCAGGCGGGCATGTCGTTCACGCGTGCGAGCGGAGAACCGCTCTCGCGCGGCGTGCCGGGTCTCTTCACGTTCGATGGCTACCGTGCCCTGTTCGACCGTCGTCTGGCGGAATTCCTCAAGATCGCGCGCGACGACGACGCCTGGGTCATGGGCCGGGCGTATCTCTCGGGCTGGACCGGCGGCGTGCGCGAGGCTCAAAAAAAAACGGCTGAATTCGTAAGCGCCGCCGGCGGCGGAGACGATGCGCTGACCGACGCCATCCGCCGCCTGTATCTGACGGAGTATCAACAGCACTGGAGCGCGTTCCTGGCGGACATTCGTCCGGTGACCGGATCGAGTGCCGGCTTCAACTTGCAGATCATGCGCCAGTTCGCGGCGCCGGATTCGCCGCTCGCGCGACTGGCATTCGCCGCCGCGCGCGAAACCACGCTCACCAAAAGCCTGACGGAAGAAAAGCGTTCACTGCTCGATCAGGCGGACGCGGCGCTCACGAACAAGGCGAAGGGATTCGGACTGCGGGCGCAGGAGCGCGTGGAGCGCGAACTCGTCGACGACCGCTTCGCCGCGCTGCGCGAAATGGTGACGGGCGAGGCGCAGGTCCAGCCGGACACGCCTGCGCGAACGGCGCAGGGTGCACCGGCGGCACCGGCGGCGACGCAGGCACGCCGGACAGGGCTCGACGGCGTCGCCACCTTGCTCAATGACACCTACACGGCGCTTACCATCGCCGAAAACGCGCTCTCGAACAATGGCCTGCCGCCGCCGAACGACGCCTCCGCGAAGCTCAAGATGGCCGCCGACACCATGCCCGCGCCGTTTCGCGCGGTGTTGCAGGCGCTCGCCCTGCAAGGCTCGCGCGACGTGAACCAGGGCGTCGGACAACTGCTGTCGCGCCAGACGCAGGCGGTAGTCGGCGATGCATGCCGGCTGGCCGTCGAGGGCCACTATCCGTTCGTACGGGACAGCGCGCGCGACATCAGCATCGACGATTTCACCCGCATGTTCGCGCAAGGCGGCCTGCTCGACGATTTCTTCACCAAGAACCTGGCGCCTTTCGTCGATACGTCGTCACAGCCGTGGCGCTACCGGACCCTGCCCGGCTCGACGGCCCCCGTGCAAGGCCCGGACCTCGTGCCCTTCCAGCGCGCGCAGGCGATCCGTCAGGTCTTCTTCGGCGAACAGGGCAAGCAGATTGCGTGGAAAGCAGATGTGCGCGTGCCCGAACTCGACCCCACCATCCTGAGTCTGGCCATCGACATCGATGGGCAAGGCATGCTGTACCAGCACGGGCCGGTGACGCCGCTGCGCATCGCGTGGCCGGGACCACGCGGCGGCGTGCACGTCGAGCTCACGGCGAGCCCGCGGATCCGGACCGACACCTCGACCCTCTCGGTGGACGGCCCATGGGCGCTCATGCGCCTGCTCGGACGCGGCCAGATCGTGCCGACCGCGACGCCGGGGCGCGTGCGCGTCGTGTTCGATTTCGACGGGCGCAAGGCGGCGCTGGATATCGCGAGCACCGGCAGCCTCGCCAATCCGCTGACGAGCGACCTGCTCACGGCCTTTCATTGTCCCGCCGCCGTTCCGCTGTTCGACCTCGCCGACAGCGGTCCGCCGCCCGGACTGCCGGCGCCGTCGACCATGCCGGCTTCGCCCTGAACGAAGGCTACGCGCGCGTTGGCCCGCCGCGCGGCTGTTCGATCGCGTAATACACGAGGCAACCGGCCACGACGCCCCAGAAGGCCGCGCCCACGCCCAGCAGCGTGACATCGCTCAAGGTGACGACGAAGACGATCATCGCGCTCAGGGGCAAGGCCGAGCGGAACGCGCTGACGAACGACTTTTCGAGCACGCCCATCATCGCCAGTCCGGCGAGGATCGCGATGTACGCGCCGGGCAGGCTCGTCAGAAGAAAGACATAAGCCGTGGAACACACGCCGATCGCCACGCAGATCACGCCGGCCATCAACGCGCCGAGATAGTGTCGTCCGTGCGTGCCGCCTGAAACGAGGATCGCATTGCTCGGCCCGGCGAGCACCGAGGGACAGCCGCCGAAGGGCGCGGTGATCGCTGTGAGCGCCGCGCTGACGAGCGTCACGAGGCGCAACGACGTCCGATAACCCGACGCGCGCGTCACCGCGATACCCTGCGCGTTCTGCACGAACAGCACGGTGATGAGCAGCGGCAGCAGCAGTTGCGAGATCGCGTGAATGTCGAAGCGCGGCACGATCAACGCTGGCGTCGCGATCCACGCGCCGCCGCTGTGGCTCGGCAGCCTGAAGCCGGTCGCGAACAGCACCGCCGCGCCCGCCAGCATGGCGCCGATCAGCGGCGGGATGGGCGCTGCATTGCGCCGTTCGAGCCACAGCAGGCCGAAGAAGCACAGCAGCATGCAGCCGCCGATGAGCGGCGCAGCCACGGTCGAATGCACCACGGCCAGCACGTATTTGATGAAGAGCCCGGCGATCATCGCCATGACGATGGGCATCGGCACCCAGCGGTCGAGCAGGCCGACGAGGTTCGTCACGCCCAGCACGAGCAACACGGCCGCGCACACGAGGTACGTCCCCACCGCGGCCCCGAAACCGTATTGTGCGATCACTGGCGCGGCGAGCACCGCGCCGGGAATCGTCCACAGGAACAGGAGCGGCTGGCGCGTCTTCCAACTGATCGCAATGCTTGCGAGCCCGTTGATGCCGATCGACGCGAACAGCCACGACGACGTCTGCGCGAAACTCAAGCCGCCTTCACGCGACGCAGCGATGATGATGGCGACCGGGCCGGTCGCGGAGAAACTCATGCTCGCGAACGCGAGTGAGAGATAGAGAAGCCACGAGCGGCCGAGGCCGTGATCGCCGCTACCGCTGCTTTTGCCGCTTGTGTCGCCAACGGACATGGAGAGTGCTCTTGCGCAAGCGGTCTCGCACTGAAACACTGCAAGCGTGCAAGACCGCGACGGAACCCAGGCCGTGCGTCAGTGCGCGGCCGCTTCGGCGTGCACCGGCGCGCGCCAGATGAGGCCGATGATCACGCCGAGCACGCACAACGCGGCAATGTACCATGCGGGCGCCATCGTCATGCCCTGCCGTCCCACCATGAAGGACGCGATGGCGGGCGCCGTGCCGCCGAAGATCGCATAGGCCGTGTTGTACGAGAGCGCAAAGCCGGTGAAGCGCACTTCGGCCGGAAAGCTCTTGACGATGATGTACGGTCCGAGCGTGATGGTGCCGATCAGGAAGCCGCCGGCGATATACAGCGCCCAGACCGACGTGCTGCCCGCGTTCAGGCTCAGATAGAAAGCGCCGGTCACGAGCAGCATCGCCACGCTGCCGATGGCATACGCGCGCCCTCCGCCGATCTTGTCCGCGGCCCATCCGGCGAAGGTGCTGCCGAGAATCAGGCCGAAGATCGACCACGAGTTGTTGGTGAAGACGTCCTTCGGCGCGAAGTGGAATTGCGTCTGGAGGAAAGTCGGCGTGTAGAGGAAATACAGCACGAAGATGCCCGAGAAGACCCACGTGGCGAGCAGCGAGACGATCACCGCGCCGCGATGCTCCTTCAGCACGACCGCGAGCGGCAGGCGCGCATCGGCCTCACGCTTGGCGCGCAGCGCCTCGAACACGGGCGTCTCCTGCAGATAGCGGCGCAGATAGACCGAGATCAGACCGAACACGCCGCCCGCGATGAACGGCACGCGCCAGCCCCAGGTCTTGAGTTCGGCCGGATCCATGTTGCCGATCAGGAACTTCGCCGACAGCGCGCCGAGCAGGATGCCGGTGCACAGCCCCGACATCAGCAGACCGCACGCGAGACCGATGCGGTCGCGCCGCACGTGCTCCGAACAGAAGATCCACGCGCCCGGCACTTCCCCGCCGACCGACAGCCCCTGCAGCACGCGGCACAACAGGAACAGCAGCGGCGCGACGATGCCGAGCATCGCGTAGCTGGGCAGCAGGCCGATGAGCAGCGTCGGCGCGGCCATCAGGAACAGGCTCAGCGCGAACATTTTCTTGCGGCCGATGCGGTCGCCGAAGTGCGCGAAGAAGATGCCGCCGATCGGCCGTACCAGATAGCCCGCCGCGAAGATGCAGAACACTTCGAGTTGCGCGAGCCACTCGGGCGTCTGCGGCGGGAAGAACACCGTCGCGAGCAGCTTGGTGAAGAATACCGCGACGATGAAGTCGTAGTATTCGAGCGCACCGCCCAGCGACGCCAGCATCAGCGTCTTGATGTCGTTGCCTGACATCGACCGCCCTTTGATGGCGACGTCGTCCGTCCGTACAGGGGTAGAACTCATATGAAACTCCAAGGCACTGAGTGAGGTGAGGTTCAACGCATTCGCCACTTGATCAGCATGCTGAACATTCATGCGCATGGCGGGACCTTGCACATGAACCGATCGCACTGATCGCACTGATCATTGCGCGACGCGTCCTTCTATTGACTTCGTGATCCGACATCCATCATCGACATGCTGCAATGCAACCCGAGGCATTTCATCAGTACGCTGATTGATAGCTTTGTATCCGGAAAAAAATGGCGGCGCAAGCATGATTGCCCCTACAATCGACGCGGCCGTCATGGTCCCGGATACGGTGCATCGGGCACCATGTGAAAGCATGCTCCGTGACCGCGCCTGTGACAGACCCCGCGCGCGAACGCTACACTCCCGAGTGACGAAACTTCTTCGAAAAAGGTAAAGGATGGGCACCGCAGCCGAGAAAAAAGCGGCCGTCGCCGATAGCGGCATCGAAACCGGACATTTGTGGCAACGCCCGGGCTTTCTGATCCGGCGGCTCAACCAGATTCACATCGCGCTCTTCTTCGAGTGCTGCAAGGACTTCGCCATCACGCCGGTGCAATACGGCTTGCTGACCACCTTGAGCGAACGTCCCGGCCTCGACCAGACGTCGCTGTGTGCGGAGGTGGGCGTGGATCGCACGACCATGGCGGACGTGTTGCGCCGGCTCGAGGAACGCGGCCTGGTCAAGCGCGAGCCGAGCCCGAACGACGGCCGTCTGAAGCTCGCCAACATCACCGCGAAGGGCCGCCGCACGATGAAGGAGATGTACGGCAGCATGCGCCAGGCGCAGGTGAAGTTTCTCGAACCGCTGAGTGCCGAAGATCGCGTTCATTTCGTGCGCATGATGATGAAGCTCGTCGAGGGGAACAACCAGTACGGCCGGACTTCGCTCAAGCACTTCGACTGAGTTCTGCTGTCGTCACGGCGCGTCACTGCGTGATGTCGCGCCGGAACGTCTCGGGCACGAACAGCACGCCGACCGCGAACGACACGAGCGCAATCACCACCGGGTACCACAGGCCGAAGTACACGTCGCCGCGCGCCACCGCCATCGCCGACACCACGAAAGGCAGCATGCCGCCGAACCAGCCGGAGCCGAGATGAAACGGCAACGACAGCGACGTGTAGCGGATGCGCGCGGGAAACAGTTCGACCATGAAGGCCGCCATCGGGCCGTAGATCATCGCGAGATAGAGCAGCAGCAGCCACATCAGGAAGATGACCATCGGCGCGTCGATGCGGGCGGGATCCGCGTGGGGCGACCAGCCGGAGGCGATCAGCGCCTGCTCCAGCGCGTGCCGGTCGCTGCCCTGCACCACGCGCGCACCGATCGTCGTCGCTGCGCCCTCGCCCGCCGCCGGCCGCGCCTGCTCATAAGAGACACCCGACGCGCTCAGGAACGCGCGGATGCGGTCGCACTCCGTCACGGGCGCCGAGAACAGCGTGAAGCGGCAATCGTCGGCGCGAACGGTCACGGGCGCCTGCTTCTGGAAGGCTTCGAGCGCCGGGTTCGCATAGTGCGTCAGCGCGTGGAAGATCGGCTGCGTGGTCGCGGCGAGCAGCAGGCACGCGAGCATCATGATCCACTTCCGTCCGATGCGGTCCGAGAGCCAGCCGAACACGAGATAACACGGAAACACGCCGATCAGCGCGATGGCGAGAAACAGGTTCACGGTGTTCGGCGCGACCTTGAGCGTGTTCTGCAGGAATACCATCGAATAGAAGTGTCCCGTGCCGAACACGACCCCGACGCCCGATGCCGTGCTGAACAGCATGATCAACACGTACTTGAGATTGCCCCACGTGCCGAAGCTTTCCCCGATCGGCGACTTCGAGAGCCGCCCGGCGCGCTTCATGTCGCGGAAAGTGGGCGATTCCGCGAGTTTTGTCCGCAGATACACGGAGACCGCGAGCAGCACGATCGACACGAGGAACGGCATGCGCCAGCCCCAGCTGCGGAACGCGGCTTCGTCCATTGCCGCGCGGCTGATGCTGACAGCCGCGATGGACGCCAGCAATCCGAGCGTCGCCGTGGTTTGCAGCGAGCTCGTGTAGAAGCCGCGCCGTTGCGCGGGCGAATGCTCGGCGAGATACGTCGCCGCGCCGCCGGTCTCCCCGCCGAGCGCGAAGCCCTGCAGCAACCGAAGCGCGACGAGCAAGGCCGGCGCCAGCATGCCGATGCGCTCGAAGGACGGCAGCAAGCCGACGCCCACCGTCGCGACGCCCATCAGCACGATGGTCGCCATGAACGTATATTTGCGGCCGATGCGGTCGCCGAGCCGTCCGAAGAACAGCGCGCCGAGCGGCCGCACCAGAAAGCCGGCGCCGAAGGTGGCGAGGCTCGCCAGGAAGGCCACGGTATCGTTGCCGCTCGGGAAGAACAGCGCGCCGAACGTGCCCGCGAGCGCCGCATAGATGTAGAAGTCATACCATTCGAGCAGCGCGCCGAACGATGACGCAACGATCAGCGTGAACTCGTGGCGCGTGACGGCGCGCTGCGGCTGTCCGGAAACAGAGGTATCCATGTCGATCCCATGCGGTTGACGTGCGCGCCGTCCATGCGGACGATCAGAGGTCCTCGAGCAACGCCAAGGCTTCGTCGCGCTTCATCACGGCCGCGTATTTCTGCGCCATGTCGAACAGGTTCGCGTCATGCGGCCCGATCGCACGATCGCCGACGCAATCCGACAACACGAACGGACGGAAGCCGTACTGCATCGCATCGACGACCGACGAACGCACGCAGCCGCTCGTCACCGCGCCCGCGATCAACAGCGTGCGCACGCCGTGCTGCGTGAGCCATGCCGCGAGCGGCGTGCCGAAGAACGCGGAAGGCACGGTCTTGCGCACGACCAGTTCACCGTCGCGCGGCGTCAGTTGCGGCACGATCGCGCTGTTGTGCGCCGCTTCCTTCAGCGTCAGCAGGCCGGGCACTTTCATCGTGAAGATGTTGTGATCGGCGTCGTCGTCCGCGAACACGATGCGGCTGTGCGCCACCGGCCAGCCCTTCGCGCGCGCGTGCGCCAGCAGCGGCACCGTGTTCTCGATGGCCTGCGGAATATTGCCGCCGCCGAACACGTCGGGATCGGCGAATCCGTTCACCAGATCGACGATCAACAGACCGAACGGCGCTTTCGGTTCCAGCGCCGTGCCAAAGCTTTGACGCTGGTAGGTTTCGATATCGTGGGACATGGGGTGCCTTTCGTGATTTATCGATCGAGCACGACGCCGTTGCGCACGACGGCCTCGCCGTCGAGGAAGACATCGCAGTGCCGCAGCGGAATGTCGATGTGACAGGTCGTCGTGCGGCTGCCGCCTGCTTCGTTGTTCGGTCCGAGCGAGAACAGGAAATTGCCTTCGAAAGCGCGCGCATCCATGCCGATGGTCGCTTCACGATCGTAGAGGCCGAGCGTCGACCAGTGCGCGCGCGGTTGCAAACCCCAGCCGATATGCGAGATCGCGTAGGCTTCGGGATCGTTGAAGGTGGCCATGTATTCGCTCAGCAACTGCGCGTCGATGCCGCCTTCGATGCGCGTCGCATAGCCGCCTTCCACCGTCAGTTCGATGCGGTCCTGCACGTAGCTCTTCTGCGGCAGCAGGATGTCGCCGCGATCGATCACGATGCGTCCATGAGTTGTGCGATCGTCCGGGAAGGTTAGCGCGAAGCCGCTTGGCCAATGATCCCAGCGGCCCGGTTCATCGACGAAACCGTACTCCGCGATCGGTTCGAATTCGCCCAGCGGACAATGAAAGTCCGTACCCGCCGCGGACACGATATGCATCTTCTTCGCGCGCGCAATGCGTGCCTGCGCCGCGAGGACGCGCGTCCGGTCGCCTTCGGTCGGCACCAGACGCGTGAGCACTTCAGGCGGTTCAACAGCAAGCAGGATCTTCGTGCCGGTCTTGAGAATCTCTAGTTGCTCGGGCGAGAACAACAGCGTCATCAGGTCGAGGACGAGATCGCTTTCCTTGAGCGCCGCGATGGCGGCGCGATTGCCCGTGAGCGGCGTCGTGCCGAGATACGCGAGCGAATCGCGGCTCAGGGACTTCTCGCCATTCACCGGCGGCAGGTCGAGACGGTTCACGATAGCGCCCAGCGCCTGCGTCGCGATCAACGCGGTGGCGAGCGTCTGCGGATGCGTGGACGCGCTCGTGAGAATCGTCACCGTCTGGCCGGCTTCGAGGCGCGAAAGCTTCAGAACCCGGGTCCAGGCATCGACCATTTGATAGTCACTGACTGGCATGATGGCCTCCTTGAATGAGCGGCGCACCGAGGAACTCACCGAGCGCCGCGTAGAAGCCGGCCTCGTCGTCCCACGGAATCATGTGGCCGGCGTTCTGCACGCGCGTGTGTTCGAGCTGCGGCACGCTTGCGCGGATTTCCTCGACGTCCTCGTCGCGCACCACGTCGCCCCGCCCCGCCGTCACCAGACGCGCTGGAATCTCCAGATGTGGCAGATCGGCATGGATGTCGTCGGTATGGAAGCCTTCGAAGCTCGCACGAATCGCACGTTCATCGCAGGTATGCAGCCATTCCGCGCGCAACGCGAGCTGCGCCTCGGTCCACGTCGGGCAGAACGTACGCATGGCCTCGGCGCTCATGCCTTCGCGCGCCTGACGGATCGAATCGACATACCACGGCAATTGCGACGGATACGGGCGTCGTCCCGGACCCGATACCGGCGGATCGATCATCGCGAGCCGCATCATGCCCTTGGGGGCCGACCGTGCAGCACGAATGCCGATACGCGCGCCCATCGAATGCCCGAGCACGCTGTAGCGTCCCAGGCCCAAAGTAGTTGCGAATGCAATCAGATCGGCGGCCTGCGCGTCGAGGCTGTAGTCGAGCGTGTTCGATGCCGACGACAAGCCACGGCCGCGCACGTCGAGCACATAGGTATCGAAGACCTGACCGAGCTGTTCCGCAACGAATCCCCACGTCACGGCCGGACTCGTGATGCCCGGCACGATGATGACCGGATCGCGACCGGGGCGCTCGCCGCCGTAACGAAGGTAATGCTGGCGGATACCGTTGGCGTGAAGATTCGCGCCGCAGACGAAGGTAGACATGGGCGCCTCGTTCAGTAAGCGCCTGACAGCAGCGCGCCCGCGCCCGGCACCACGGCTTCGAGGCCGAGTTGCTTGAGCATCGCGTACGTGGTCGCGACCGCCGCCGTGACGACCGGCTTGCCCGTCAACGCCTCGACCTTCGCGATGACCGGCAGCGAAGGCATCTGCACGCACGCCGACAAGACGATGGCGTCCGCTTCCTGATAACGCATCGACATCACGATCTCGGGCAGGCGGCTCGGATCGTGGCGACCCACTTCGAGGTTGTCCGGAATCTCCAGCGCGCGATAGTCGATGACCTCGTAATCCTCGTTGCGGATATAGTCGACCACGAGTTCGGTCAGCGGCTTCATGTAGGGCGCGACCACCACGACACGCTTCGCGCCGATCACCTTCAGCGCATCCACGAGCGCGCCCGCGCTCGTGATGACCGGTGCATCGCCACCGTTCTCGACCGTGCGCTCATGCAGACGCTTTTGCGACACGCGGTGATAGCCGTGTCCCATCGCCATGATCGCGACGAGGCAGGCATAGCCGAGCACGTCCACGCGTGCATCGGACAACTCGACGGCGCAGCGGTCCGACTCCGCATCCATGGCCGCCAGTTCATCCTTGACGACCTTCTTCATGCGCATGCGGCTCGAATGGAACGTGAAGCGCTCGGGCCGGATCGACTGGCGCGCGAGCAACATCGCGGGGATTTCGGTTTCCATCGTCGTGTTCGAACTCGGCACGATCTGGCCGATACGGTATGGCTTCGTCATGTGCTGCTCCCTGTGCTTGATTGATTGCCTGATTGCTTGCTTGCGACCGATCAAAGGCGGAACAGGCGTTCCGCGTTTCCGTGACAGACGAGCGCGCGCGTGGCGTCGTCGAGCGGCGCGCGTTCGATGAAGTCCGCTGCAATGGCCGTCGATTCGTACGGATAGTCCACCGAGAACATCACCGCCTCCGCGCCCATTTCGCCGATCGCGCCCATGAGCGCCGGCGCCGAGCACACGCCCGAGGTCGTGATGAGAATGTTCGTGCCGATGTATTCCGAGGGCGCGCGCTCCAGCGTCAGGCCATGCGAGTACACGGCAAAGCGGCTGTCGAAGCGCCAGCGCAGATAAGGCAGGCCCTCGCCCATGTGACCGAGAATCAGCTTGAGCTTCGGGAAGCGGTCGAAGACGCCGCTGAACAGCAGACGCAATGCATGGCTGCCCGTTTCGACGCCCCAGCCCCAGGTCGCGCCGGTGAGTTCCGGATGACCGTCGAGCACGCGCGGATTCACGAATGCATCGGTGGGATGCAGGTAGAGCGGCACGTCGAGCTCCTGCATCGTTGCCCAGAACGGATCGTAGGCGCGGTCGTCGTAGTAGACGCCGAGCGTATGGCCGTTGACGAGCGCTCCCTTGAAACCGAGTTCACGGACCGCGCGCGTCAGTTCATTCGATGCGGCTTGCGCCGTGTGCATCGGCAAGGTGGCGAAGCCGCCGAAGCGCGCCGGATGTCGTGCAATCTGCGCGGCGAGGAAGTCGTTGCTCTCCTGCGCGCGGCTGATCGCGAGCGCGGCATCAGGCTCGCCCTGCACGCTCGGACCTGTCTGCGAGAGGATCGTATAGTCGATCCCGGCGCGGTCCATTTCGACGATGCGCTGCTCGTCGAAGTCGTTCAGGCGCGCCGCGAGATCGCGCAGTACTTCCGGTGCAATGTGCTGCGTGAAGCTCTTCGAATAGCCCTGGAAACCCGGCGTGCTGAAGTGCTCTTCCAGAGCGATCTTGCGAATCCGCTTGCTCATGTAAAACCTCAATGGATTATTTGATCAGTAGGCTGACGATATGGCCGAAAAACCGGGCGCTTGGCCAGTCATGCGCCGTTCAGTCGCGCTTGCCGAAAAGCTGTTTGATGCGGCTCCAGATCACACTCCAGACGAGACCGCCAGCATTGAACTTCGCCGACGCTGCCGATGCCTCCGGCGCATCGCTGCCGCCGAGCTGCGCGGTGATGCGCGCGCCGAAGTCCGCGATCATGCGCCGCACGAAATCCTTCACGAGCCCGGAGCGCGAGAACTGCGCGAGCGGGCCTTGCAGCATGTATTCGAGCGTGACCGCCACGCGCGTCTGCGCGCCGTTCGCCTCGCTGGACAAGGCGTATGTGACGTCGCCGTTGGCGCGCGAGCGGCTGATGTTGTCCTGCCCTGCGCCGCGCATCACCGCGCGATGCGCAGCGTCATCGCGTTCCAGGCGTGCGGCGCCGGCAAAGTTCGCCGACATCGGACCGAACTTGATCGCGATCTTGCCCTTCAGTGATTCGCCGTCGTGATCCAGGAGTTCAGCGCCTGGCAGGCAGCGCGCGACGGAAGGCAAGTCGCCCATGAAGGTCCAGACCTGATCGAGCGGGAACGGCACGACGAAGCTGTCGTCGATCGCAGTCCAGCCCTTGCGCTGTGTGCCCGCAGGTTCGCTGACGGCCGCTGCCGTGAGTGCAGCCGCCTGAGGCGCACTGACAGGCGCCGCCGCGAAAGTCTCGAACGCGGGGGCGGCGATGGTTGCATCGCTAACCACTTTGCGTGCGACCGGTGCATCCGCGATCGGATTCTCCTTCAGGTCCGCGAGCACTGCCTTGATCGCCGCGACGATACCCATATAGCCCGTACAGCGGCACAGATTGCCCGAAAGTTCGAGACGGATGCGCGCTTCGTCGGCGTCGGGAAAGCGTCGCACGATATCGCGCGCCGTAATCAGCATGCCCGGTGTGCAGTATCCGCATTGCAGGCCGTGATGGATCGAAAACGAACGGCGCAGACGGCGCATCAGCTCATCGTCGTCGAAGCCCTCGATCGTGCGCACCTTCTGTTGATCGCATGCCACGGCGAAGGTGATGCACGAACGGACCGGCTCGCCGTCGACGAGCACGGTGCATGCGCCACACACGCCATGCTCGCAGCCGAGGTGCGTGCCAGTGAGATGATGCGTTTCGCGGAGAAAGTCGCCGAGATGCACGCGCGACTCCACATCGCTGCGCACGGAACGGTCGTTGATGGTGAGTTCGATGACGGACATTGCAGTCTCTCAGTCTCTTCTAGGCTTGCGTCGTGCCGGCGTCGCCGAGCGCCTGCGCAAGGCAGCGCTGCAACGCGGCGGCGTGGATCGAGCGGTCGATGCTGTCGGCGTTGGGCATCGCCCCGGCCACCGCTTGCGCAAGCGCATCTTCAGTGACGGCGCACGGGCCGCGCTGGGCGATCTGGCGCGCGAGGTCGTCGAGTGCGGCGGGCGGACCGTCGAGCGCACCGAGCACCACGCGTGCGAGTCCCGAGCGTGCATCGAACGCGGCCGCCGCGCTGGCATGCGCGAACTCGCCGGTCTTGCGGCATAGCTTGTAATAGCCCCAACGCAGCGTCGGACCCAGCTTGGGCAGCAGTACGGCAGTGATGATTTCGCCTCCTTCGAGCAGCGTCGTGAACGCGCCGAGCATGAAGCCGCTCGCGCGCACCTGCCGCGTGCCGCCGTCCTTCGCCACTTCGAGACGGGCATCCAGCGCGGACAGCGCGAGCGGCCAGTCCGCGGCCGGATCGGCATGCGCCAGACTGCCGCCGATGGTGCCGCGATTGCGGATCGCGCGATACGCGATGCCGCTCGCCACGTGCTGCAAATAGGGATGACGCAGCAGTTCGTGCTTGCCGTCCTCGATCTCCGCATGCGTCACCGCCGCGCCGACGCGCACGAAGTCGCCGCTCTCGGTCACGCTGCGCAGGTCCGCGATGCGCGACACATCGATCACGCGTGACGGGCGCGCGAGGCGCAGGTTCAGCATCGGTCCCATCGACTGACTGCCGGAGATGGGCTTTGCGTCACTCAACTCGCGGAGTGCTTCCGGCAAGGATGCCGGCCTCACATAATCGAATGCAGCGGCCTTCATCCCGCCACCTCCTGGCTCAGTTCTTCACGCTTCGCCTGGCTCTTCGCTCGCGCGGCTTCGATCGCCGAAAGCAGGCGGCGCGGCGTGAGCGGCGTCTCCGATACGGTCGCACCGAGCGGCGTGAGCGCATCGTTCACCGCGTTGAACAGCGCGGCGGGCGGAGCAATCGCGCCGCCTTCGCCGACACCCTTCGCACCGAACTCGGTATAAGGCGACGGCGTCTCCATGTGAATGATCCTGAGCGGAGGCAATTCGGTCGGCCCGGGCAGCATGTAGTCGGCGAGCGTGGAGGTCAGCGGCTGCGCGTTGTCGTCGTAGAGCGTTTCCTCATAGAACGCGGTGCCGATGCCTTGCGCCGTCCCGCCGATCGTCTGTCCTTCGACCACCATCGGATTGATCATGCGGCCACAGTCTTCGACGATCACATAGTCGAGGATCTCGACGTGGCCCGTCTTCGGATCGACGGCTACGGCGGCGGCGTGCGTCGCGTAGCTAAACGCGCCGGTGTCCACCTTGGGCTTGAAGCCTTGCGTTGCTTCCAGACCGGCGAGGTTCACGCCGGCGGGAAGCCGCTCGGGACGCAGATACCACGCGGCCGCGATCTCCCCGATCGACACACGGCCTTGCGTGCCGATCACTTCGCCCTGCTCGAAGCGGACCGCTTCCTGCGGTTCGCCGAGCAGATGCGCGCCGATGAACAGCAGGCGCGGCACGAGTTCGCGGCAGGTCGCGGCGACCGCGCCGCCCGCCATCACGATGCTGCGCGATGCATAGGTGCCGGTGGAGTACGGCGTCAGCGCGGTATCGCCGTGTACGACCTTGATCTTTTGCAGCGTCACGCCGAGCACTTCGCTTGCGATCTGCGCAAGCGTGGTTTCCATGCCCTGGCCATGCGAGTGAATGCCCGCGCGCACTTCGAGACCGCCGTCAGCGGTGATGCGCACCGTCGCGAGATCGTAGCCCGGCACCACCGGCAGGCCCCATGAGGCGAACACCGCCGTGCCGTGCGCGGACTGTTCAGTGAAAGTCGCAAAGCCGACGCCCACGAGACGACCATCCTTCTCGCCCGCCTTCTGACGCGCGCGCCACTTCGGCACGTCGAGTTGTTCGACCGCGCGACGCAGGCTTTCCTGGAAGTCGCCGCTGTCGTAGTGCTTCTTCACGACGTTCGTATAAGGCATGTCAGCGCCGCGCACGAGATTGTCGTGACGCACTTCCCACGCCTCGCGTCCGACCGCACGCGCGATCGCGTCCATCGTCAGTTCGATCGCGAAGCACACGCCCGTGCGCGCCACGCCGCGATACGGCAGGAAGCCCGGCTTGTTGGTGGCCGCGCATTGCGTGCGGCAGCGATAACCCTTGAAATCGTACGGTCCCGGAAGATTGCCGAGCGCCTGGCCGGTTTCCAGTCCGATTGTGAAGGGCCACGCGGAATAGGCGCCGCCGTCGATCAGCAATTCCGCATCGAGGGCAAGAAGGCGGCCGGTCTCGTCCGCGTAGGCGGTAAGTTCGTAGTGGTGCTGACGCGAGTTGGCGCCGGCGATCAGATGCTCGCGGCGGTCTTCAATAAAACGGAACGGTTTCCGGAAAGTGAACGCCAGCCACGCGATGCACAGCTCTTCCTGCTGCAACACGCACTTGTAGCCGAACGCGCCGCCCACGTCGGGTGAAATGACGCGCACTTGCGCATGATCGATACCCAGGCACTGCGACAGCACCGTGCGGATCATGTGCGGCACCTGCGTCGATGTAATCACGACGAGTTGCCCATGCGTATCGTCCCAGTACGCGAGCACGGCCTTGCCTTCCATCGGCACCATGCACTGACGAGCGAGATCCACTTTCTGCTTCACGACGACGGGCGCGTCCTTCGCGCGTTCGTCGAAGTTCACGTCGGCCTTGAGGTCGAGAAAAAGGTTGTCCGTCCAGTGATCGTGCACGCGCACGTCGGTGCGCTCGCGCGCGGTGAAGGCATTGGCGAAGGCCGGCAGTTCATCGAGATCGAGCTCGATTTCCTCTGCGATGTCTTCCGCCTGCGCACGCGTCTTCGCGAAACACATTGCCACCGGCTCGCCGACGAAGCGCACCTTGCCGGACGCCAGCGGCGGATGTGACGAGGGTTTGTACGAAGGCAGGCTCGAATCGGCGACGATATCGGTCGCGCCTTGCATGTCGTCGCGCAGGATCACCTGTTGTGCGTAGCGCTCGGGCTTGCCGATACGCACGATGCGCGCATGCGCCACCGGACTGCGCAGGAACGCGACCTCCTGCAGATCGGGAAACGTGTAGTCGGCGACGAACTTGCCCTTGCCTTGCAGATGCCGTTCGTCTTCTCGACGCCTGACGCGCGCCCCGACACCACCGCTCTCGACGGGTGCTTCCGTATTTTCCGTGTGACTCATATGCGCACTCTCCCGGATCAGCGCTGACGTTCAGACCGGATAGGCCAGATCGTTGGCGATCATCGCCGTGTCGTACACCGCCTGCCTTTCCTTCAGCAGCAGCACGTTACCATTGCGCGCGAAGCGGTCAAAAAGCCTGCCCGCCTGATGCAGCGTGGTCGCGCCTTCCACCAGCGTCTGCAGCAGCATGTAGTTGCTCTGCGCGACGATTTCTTCATCGGTCGCGTTCAGGATGCGCACGTTCGACACGAAATGCAGCATCTGACGCGGCGCGAACATCTGCGTGCGGGAGATAGCCACGGCCCGGTCGCGCAGCATGTTGCGGCCTTCCGCATACACGAGCCCGACCGGAAAGCCGTTCGCGGCATTTTCGTATTCGGTCACGCGATACAGGCAGTTCTCGGTGAAGAACTCGGGCCAGCGCTCGATGTCGCCGCTATCCAGCGCCGCGCAATACTCGGCATGAAAGTCCTCCACCGCGGCGCGTGCGATCAACGCCTTGTCGTGCGCAATGGGCTGCTTCTCGAATCCTGGCAACATCTAGAACTCCATCACTTCACGATAGTGTTTGTACATGGCGCGAATGGCAGCCTCGGAGATCAGGTTGTCCGCCGTGCCGATCTTGTCGCCGTCCAGCTTGATGATGCTGCGGTCCGTCACCGAGCGGCGCACGCCTTCCTGGACGAACTTCATCGCTTCGTTGTCTTCGAGGCCGAGAAAGCCCGACGGTCCCATCAGATTGCCCTGGCGCAAACGATGACGCACCATCTCGTCGGTATCGTCTTCATAGCCGAACATGGTCCAGAGCATGATCATGCTGTTCGGGCCGTTCGGCACGATATGGCGGACGCCCAGCGTGTTCATCTCGCGCTGCACGATCAGGTTGGGCCAGATGGTCTGCATCGTCACGGACCATTCGGAATCGAACTCCTTGACGAATTCGAGGAAGCGTTCGTCCTGCAACACCATGCCGTCGTGGAAGGACCGCATCTCCTTCTTCTTGTCTTCGTCGACGGTTGCGTAGAGCGTGTCGCTCTTGGCCGAGGCCATGGTGCCGTGAATGCCGTACTTGCTGTCCGCGACCATCGCCGAGCGGTTGCCCGCCACCAGCAGGCCGAACACGACGAGGAACGAATGCAGCAGGGTCGCGTGATACGGGTCCTTCAGGTTCTCGTGATACATCTTCCAGTTGCACGGCAGCTCGTTCTTGTAGAAGCCGAGCACGCGCAGCTTCTTGCCGTTGAACACGGCGTCGAAGTCCGTGAGGATCTCGGGCGTGAGATAGTCCTCGAGCGGCTCCATGTCATGCGTGAACGATGCGAACACCACACCGTTGCGGGTCGCGACGGCAAGCTTGCGCAGACCGTGTTCATCGGTGCGGAAGTCCTTCGGCATGCCGCCGAGCTTGTTGACGCCACGCCGGAATGGCACGCCCTGAAGATTGCCCTTCAGGTCGTACGACCATTGATGATACGGACAGACGAATTCCTTGTTGTTGCCGCGGCTATGGCGGCAGAACTCCGCGCCGCGATGCGCACAGCGGTTCTCGAAGACGTTGATCGAACCGTCTTCCGCACGCGATACGACCACCGGCGTGGGCCCGACATAGGAGCGCTTGTAGTCGCCCGCATTCGGCACTTCCGCTTCGAGCGCGACGAAGTTCCAGGTGCGTCCATGAAAGATCCGTTCCACTTCGCGCGTGTAGACCGCTTCGCTCGTGTACACCCAGTCGGGGATGCACTGCAGCCCTTCTTCAGGCCAGGCGAGGCCTTCTATCGACGGATTCTTTGTTTGGGGCGTATGAACCCCGATGACCGTTTCAGACGAGTACACCTTGATCTCCCGATTGTGTTGAGCGAATCAGCCGTTCCAGCTGGCGCAGCTTGACCGTGGGGTCGGACAGCAGTTTCGGGTCCACCGGCATGGCGTCCTCGACGAGCCGCCGGAGCGCGCGCAACTCGCCGCCCTGATTGATGGCGAGCGCCTGCACGATGACGCCGTCGCGCAAGCCCATCAGCACGGTCTTGCCGTCCGCGCCCGCGCGTTCGATCCATTGCTCCACGCCGATGCCGGGCCAGCCGAGCATCTGGATGTTCCAGTCGTACTGATCGGTCCAGAACCAGGGCGTCGGAGCGTAGGCGACGGACTCGCCCGCGATGTTGCGCGCCGCGACCAGCGCCTGTTCCTGCGCGTTCTGCCACGATTCGAGACGCACCGCGCGATCCGCCGGGCCGCAAGGGAAGCTCGCGCAATCGCCGGCGGCGTAGACATCAGGCGCGGATGTGCGGCAATGGCGATCCACGCTTATTCCGTTGTCGGTCGCGATGCCTGAGGCCCGTGCAAGCGCGTCGTCGGGTTCCTGACCGATGGCGATCACGCAGAAATCGAAAGGCATGTCGTTGACTTGCACGCCCGCGGTATGCGCCTGCAGCGACAGCGGCTTTGCATCGAAGAAGAAGCGCACGCCGTGATCTTCGTGCTTCAGGCGCAGGCGTTCTGCCATCGACGGCGGCAACGCGCGGCTCAGCAGGCTCGATGCCGAGTCGAACACGCTCACATCGAGTCCACGGCTGCGTGCGCTGGCGGCGAATTCGAGCCCCAGGAAGCCGCCGCCGATCACCGCCACGGAACGCGCGTCCACAAGGCGGGTGCGCAGGCGCATGGCATCGTCGAGTGTGCGCAGATAAAACGTATGCGGGCCTTCGGGCATGCCGGGCAACTGGCGCGCGCGTCCGCCTGTGGTCAGCAGACAGTGGTCGTAACGCACCTCACCGCCCTGCTCCAGCACTGCGACGTGACGTTGCGGATCGAGTTGCAGCACTCGGTCACTGAGCCATTCGATGCGCGCATCCGCATACAGCTGCGCCGGATGTACCCAGCCCTTGAAGCAGTCCGCATCGGACTGTGCCGTCAGCACGTCTTTCGACAGCGGCGGCCTCTCGTAGGGCGCGTGCGCCTCGTCGCCGACCAGCATGACGCGTCCGTCGAAGCCATGCGTGCGCAGCGCCTCGGCGGCGCGCGCGCCGGCCTGCCCTGCACCAATGATCAATACCGTCTGAGTCATGATTCCCGGCTCCGCTTCCCGCGTATCAAAGATCGACGAAGATCTCGCCGCCTTCCACCTGCACGCCGTAGACGCGCAGCGGCTCGGTCACGGGCGCGCACTGCGCGGCGCCCGTGCGGATGTCGAAACGTCCCTGATGCAGCGGACATTCGATGCAGCCGTCTTCCATATAGCCGTCGCTCAACAGGGCGAACTGATGCGTGCAGACGTTGTGCGTGGCATGCACATCGCCGTCCAGCAGATACAGCGCGATGCGTTCCTCGCCGATCGTCACGCCAAGCGGCTCGTCTTCCACGAGGTCGGCGAACTTCGCCGCGAACTTGAGAGCCATCTGTCGCTCCTTCCGATATGTTCAGTATGCTGATGAATCCGATGAACGTATGCTAGCAGGACTTTTCTGCGAGTCAAGCTGATCAAAAATAGTGGTTTCCCGTATCGGAAAAAAGCGGAACAACCTGGACCGGAACGTGTGCGGTCGCGGTCATGCGATGATTCGGGTTCTGTCACGACTTCACGCGTCATGCCCTCGACTGTCGCCACCCGCGCCGGACACCTTCCGCTTGCGAGCATCGGTTTCATTCTTGTGTCGATGCTCTGCTTCGCCATCGTCGATACGCTGGCGAAGGCTGTCGCGCTGCACTATCCGGCCAACGAACTGACTTTTTTCCGCATGCTGTTCGGTCTCGTGCCGGCCGTGGCGATGTGCTGCATCGGCGAGCGCTCGCTCGTGCAGCGCGTCAGGCGGCTCGACCTCCGCGGGCAGACCTGGCGCGCGTTGACGCTGCTCGGCGCTTCCGGTTTTTTCTTTGCGGGTTTGCCCTATATTCCGCTCGGCGAGGCCGTGGCGATCGCGTATTCGGAGACGCTGCTGGTCGTCGTGCTCGCGCCCTGACTGCTCAAGGAACGGCTCACGCCACGCGCGGCCGCGGCGGCCATGATCGGCTTTGCCGGTGTCTTGCTGGTGGTCCGTCCAGGCGGCGGAGAGTCGAGCTGGCTCGGCCCGGCGCTGTTGATCATGAGCGCATTGTGCGGCGCACTTTCGATCATCCAGATCAAGCGCATACGCGCCAGCGACGATTCCCGCACCACGGTCCTGTTCTTCACCACGGTGGGCACGGTCGTCATGGCCGCGACCCTTCCATTCAGCTGGAAAGCGCCGACGCTCGACGCGCTGCTCCTGATGGCCTTGCTCGGCGCGCTTGCCACCGCTGGCCAGGTCCTGATGACCGTTGCATTCCGCCGCGCGGACGCCGGCACGCTCGCGCCCTTCAACTACACGAGCATCGTGTGGGCCGCGCTCTTCGCTTATCTGGCGTGGGGCGAGACGATCGCGCCGCTGTCGCTTGCGGGCATTGCACTGATCGTCGGCAGCGCGATCGCTGTAGCGTGGCAGAGCAAGCTGCCGGAAGGTCCCATCGCCTGACTCTCTCAATCACATCATGCAACTCGCTCAGCTCGATACCCCCGCGGCGATCATCGATATCGCCAGGATGCAGCGCAATATCACCGCGATGCAGGCGCGCATGGACGCGCTCGGCGTGAAGTTCCGTCCGCATGTGAAGACCACGAAGTGCCTCGATGTCGTGCGCGCACAGATTGCGGCCGGCGCGCGCGGCATCACGGTGTCGACGCTCAAGGAAGCGGAACAGTTCATCTCGGCCGGCATCACCGATATTCTTTATGCGGTCGGCATCGCACCCGCGAAGCTGCCGCGCGCATTCGCGCTCAGGCAACGTGGCTGCGATCTGAAGATCATCGCGGACAACGCGGCGGCGGCGCGTGCGATCGTCGACTACTGCAAGGCGGAAGGCGCATCGCTCGAAGTCTGGCTGGAGATCGACACGGACGGTCATCGCTCGGGCCTCGCCCCCGACGACGACGCATTGATCGACATCGGCCGCATCTTGCAGGAAGGCGGCGTCGGGGTGGGCGGCGTGTTGACGCATGCGGGTTCCAGCTATGAATTGAACGAGCCCGACGCGCTCGCCGCACTGGCCGCCCAGGAACGCGACGGTTGCGTACGCGCGGCTGAACGTCTGCGTGCAGCGGGTATCGCTTGCAAGAACGTGAGCATCGGCTCCACGCCGACCGCGCTCGCGGCGACCCATCTCGAAGGCATCGATGAAGTGCGCGCGGGCGTCTATGTGTTCTTCGACCTGGTGATGGCGAACGTCGGCGCATGCACGACCGATGAGATAGCGTTGAGCGTGCTGGCGAGTGTCATCGGACATCAGCCCGACAAGGGCTGGGTCATCGTCGATGCGGGCTGGATGGCGATGAGCCGTGACCGCGGCACATCGAAGCAGACACGCGACTTCGGCTACGGCCTGGCCTGCGCGCTGGATGGCACGCCGCTGCCGGGCTGCGAAGTCGTCGGCGCGAATCAGGAGCACGGCATCATCGCCGTCGCCTCAGGCGAGGATCTCACGCGACGTTTTCCCATCGGCATGAAGCTGCGCATCCTGCCGAATCACGCCTGCGCCACGGGCGCCCAGTATCCCGAGTACCACGCGCTATCGAGCGACGGAAGCACCACCGTATGGCCGCGTTTTCACGGCTGGTGATCGAGGAACCTTATCCTGCGAGACCGTGCGCGGGCTGCCTCGGCAAGCGCACGCGAAAGATCGCGAACTTGCCCTCGCGCGGATAGCCATTGGAGAAATTGGTTTCGTGCAGATGGGAATCCGCGATGTAGAGATAGCCGTTCGAGTATGCGAAACCATCGGCCCATGACAGCTCGCGATGCTTGCCCACCAGCGTGTGCTCCCTGAGCGCAGGCTTGCCGTTGTGCTCGATCACGTCGAACCCGACCACCGTGCGTTTTTCCAGATCGCCGCCATACAGCACGCCCGCCGGACTCATGATGAGGCCGCCCGTCAGTGCGCCGTCGCCGAGAGATTGCACGCGCTGCGCGAGCGCCTCGGCCGTCAGCGTGTCGTCGATGAGCGCAGCGGTCTCGATGCGCCAGTAGTGATGATCCGTCAACGGCCGGTAATACAGCCACTTGCGTTCGGGAGACAGCGCGATGCCGTCGGTTTGCAGCACCAGCACGCCGCCGTCGAGCTTACGCGCAGGCTGGTCGCCGAACATCAGATGTTGCGCGGGATCCGTTACGCTCGAACGATCGCCCGCGAGCAGCAGGCGTGAAGCGCCGCTCCTGAGGTTCGTCGCCACTACGCCGCCCTGATTGCCCGCGTTGCTGATGTACGCGAAGCCATGCGTGTGATCGACGCGTATGTCGTTGAGGGAATCCTTCGGCGTGACGAGCTTGCCGTAATCGAACTGACGCACGATCTTGCGCGTGGCGAGATCGAGCTCGACGAGCTTCGGCGGCTGACGTGTCTGATCGACCGAAGGCAAGGACGAGTCGAGCGCCCAGAGATGATCGTGCTCATCGACCCACAGCGCCTGAAGCGAGATCCATTGATGCGCGCCGTCTTCATCCGGCTTGAACACGTTCCAGCTTTCATCCGGAAAGGGTGTGAGCGCGCCTGTCTCGGTATCGACCTCGACCATGCTGTAGCGCGAGCGCTTGACGGATGAAGGCGCGGTCGCGAACACGCGACCCTGCTTCGATACACCGATGCCGACCAGGCGGAAGTCATCGTCGAACGTGGCCACCGTTTCGAGCTTGGGCGTTGCGGCATGTGCCGCTTGCCCGAAGCCCAGCGTCGCGAGCGTTCCCGCGCCGAGTGAAGCCAGCACGCGTCGACGCATCGTGCGGTGTGCATCCCGATCCCTCATCAAGCGTCTCCCTCGTGTGTCAGCGTGGATCCCGCGAGTACCGCTTGATGCTAGGAAGGCATGCGTGGACTGTCAAGGCGCAGCGCGCCTTTGCCACATGATTAGCGAGCCGAACACGAGTCCTGCGGCCAGGCTCGTCAAGCCGCTAAAACGAACGAGTCCGAGCGCCCATCCGTCCTGATCGACGATCAGGCGCAATGCAAGCACCAGCCCGCACCATCCGGCGATTCGCAAGCCACGCGACGTTCGCGGCGACCATTCACGGCGCCATACGGCTTGCTGGTGGCGGTCCATTGAAGCAGCCAGACACGCGAAGGCAATCAGGCAGAACAGGAAAGTCAGGAGATGCATCACGCATTCTCCTCTTCGCGCTCGGCGGTCATCACGCGCGCAGGCACTTCTTTTCGGGCTGCCTTCACGCGCGGACGATGGTGCGTGACGCGCAGCGCCAGCGACGCATGCAAGAGCGCGAAGGCCAGCATCATGAGATCGAATCCCGCGAAGACCCAGTCGCCTTGGGCGATGCTGCGCCAGAACGGACGATCCGTGGTCAGCGCGTTGAGCACGGGCAGCAGCGCAAGCATTGCAGCGGCAAGCCACAACAGTTCGATCCACGCACGCTTGGCCGGACGCATCATTGCGTATAGCAAGGTTGCGGCCCATACCGTGAAGAACACGTTGATCTCCGCTTCATCGCGCGCGGCGATGCCCACCGGCAGCAGCCGGTTGCCCCACAGGAAGCTCGTCATGGCAACCGAGAGTCCGGCGATGCTCGCGATGTTCAGGCGCTCCACTAGACGGAAACCGAAGTAAGGCCGCGCCGGATCAGGCAACTTCTGACGGCGCTTGACGGTCCACATGACAAGCCCTGTGCCGACCATTGCCGTCCCCGCAAGACTCACGATGAAGTACAGCCAGCGCAGCTGCAGATCGCTGAAGCGTCCGAGATGCAGCGCGTACAGCACGCCGCGCGTTTCAGCCGCGCCGCCGACGCTGTCCTTCACGTCGATGAGCTTGCCGCTCACGCCGTCGAAGAGTAGATATTGCGGGCTCATCGACACGCGTTGCGCTTCGCCGCGCGAAACTGCCACGCGCGCCGTGCTGTCGCCGGGATTGGTGATCGTCACGCGGCCGACCTTGTCGCGGCCCCAGCGCGCTTCGGCTTCGCGCACCATCGCATCGACATGCGCAAGTGCGGCCTTCTGCCCGGATGGCTTGCCGGGCTGGATGAATGCGCTCAGCTGCGACATCATCGCCTGCCGTTCCGCCGGCGTCTTGAACGCGGTCTGCGCGCCCCACGGCATATACATAGCCATCAGCGTCACGAGACCGGTGTAGGTGATCATCGCGTGGAACGGCAGCCCGAAGACGGAGAGTGCGTTATGCGCGTCGAGCCAGGATCGCTGACCCTTGCCCCAGCGGAACGTGAAGAAATCGGTAAAGATTTTTTTGTGCGTGATGACGCCGCTCACGATCGCGACGAGCATGAACATCGCGCACAGGCCCGCGAGCCAGCGGCCCCAGAGCACCGGCATGTAATAAAACTGGAAATGGAAGCGATAAAAAAATTCGCCGCCGAGCGTCTTGCGCGCGCTGCTGCGCTCGCCCGTGGCGGGATCGAAGCTCGCCTCCTCGAATGCGCGCCTGCCGTTTGCCTTGGGCGGCGCGCGCCAGAACGAGTCGATCACGCTGGTGCGCTCATCCGGTAATCCGAAGCTCCACTGCGGACTGCCTGCGGCAATCGAGCCGAGCGTCGTCGTCACGCGTTGCGCGACCGCTGCAGGATCGGGCAAGGCGCGCTGATGCGGCTGCTCGGGGCGCATCCATTGCGAGGTCTCGTCCTTGAAGTAACTGACGGTGCCGGTGAGGAACATTGCATAAAGAATCCAGCCGGCCAGCAGACCGGCCCATGTATGCAGGTCCGACATGGTCTGGCGGATGCCGCGTGCTCGCGGTTTCGCGTCATGCGTGGACTTCACGATGCGCTTCCTCCGGACCACACGCTCCACGACGCAAGCAGCAACGGCAGCGCCGCGACCATCAGACCGCCCCAGGCGCGGCGCGCACTGCGCACGGCGAACACCCAGATCACCGCGCACACATACACGATGAAACTCGCGAGCATGCCGGTGAGCACCGCCTGCGGCTTGCTCATGGGCAGAACGAGCGCCGCGACGCTCGTGAGCGCAGCGAGCGCATAGCCGCCCAGGATTGCGGCAACGATGCGGGAGATCAGCGGCCCGTATTTGCCGATTGCTGCGGGGCGTCCCGTCCCGCCCGCTGTGGCGTGTGTCTTCAACTCAGTTCCTTGGATGCGTTCGCGCCACTGCGCCCGCACGAATCGAACCGGAACGCCGGATCGGACTGCGCGGATTCAAAGCTGTGGGTGATGGTGATCGGGCTTCGATCGAGCCCGGATGCGTGACTGGAACTGCCAATGTCGCCGCTTTCCGGGCGCGCTGCGCGATGACGACGCACGCTGCCCGGTTCCAGCCCGATGAGCCAGCAAAGTGACGTAAATGATAACGCTTATTATTAACCTGCGTCGAGACTTGTCATGCGACGCTTAAAAACCGGTATGAATCGCTGGCCGACGCGGGCTATTCACTATCGCCGGCAATCCATTTTTTGGTGGCGTGATAGCCGCGCTTCGAGGTGTCTGCGACGGCGTGCCCCGCCGTTTTCGCACCCTGACCGATGGCGTGCGCCGCGTCACGGGCTGCATGGCCCGTCTGGCGCCCAGCCGATTTGACGTCTTCCTTGAATTCATGGGCGCCCTCCGCGACGCTGGCGTGAGCAAGCGGGCTGAGCGCCGCGAGCGCCACCGAGAGGATGAGGATCTGGATTTTTTTCATGGACCGAATTCTCGCATAAGCGTTCGTGTTTCTCTTCTGCGGCACGCCGAGCGGATTGCTGCTTGCTCAACGAAGGTCTCCCGGTGCTTTTATCCGGAATGTCGACGCATCTTCCTAGACTTCCAGACGCGAAATGGCAAGCCTGAAAACCCTGATCGCCTGCGCGCTGACTTGTGCTTATGGAGAAGAAATTACTTCGTGCAAAAAAAAGATTAAAGATTTGCAAAAGCCGGGCTCAGGCCGGACAAAGGCGCGTCGACAACATGCTCAAGAAGTACCTGTTCCTATTTTTACCGGAAAGCATTTCGAAAAAATGCGGAACGAGGCTTCTCACCCGGGCACACGGGAAGACTAAAAAACAGAACCTGAGAGCAGACGCCAGGCATCGGCCAGCGAGAAGCGCCCCACATGACGGACCCGTCCTTGCAAGCAAGACGGATACGTCCGGTGCGCCTCCTGCTGGCCCATGACCCGGTGAATGGAAAGAACCGAGGAACATCATGAAACGCGTCTTCAAGCACTATCTCGCGGACACACGCGGCATCACCGCCATCGAGTACGGACTCATTGCCGGTGTGCTGGCTCTTGGCATCATGACTGCCGTGGGCGACGTGGCCGATCAGCTCAAATCCACCTTCCAGAATATCTCGACCACGCTAAAAGGCGTTTGATTCGCTTTAACGCGCATATCGGAAATTAACTCGCCTTCGGGCAAACCGCGATCACAAGTCGCGGGGGACCGCGCTCGCCTGTGGTAATCGCACAGGCAGGCACGCGGTTGTCTCAGCACGTCATTAAAGATCCGACCGGTCTCGATATTCGTGCTTTTACGCAGTCCGCCGTTTTTTTCAGCGTAAGCCGGAAGAAATCGGTGCAGCAAACAATAAACAGATATCTCTGAGAAATGAAGACACCCACGTTTTATAGCGAAACCATCCGCATGACCGCCCTGGCCGGGGCGGTAGCGGCACTCCTCGCGTTGTCGGCCTGCGGCGGTTCGGGCTCCGTCAGCAAATCGGCCGGCGGAACGGCCAACCATACGGCCAGCACCACCGGCGCCAACAGTGCTTCCGCCTCCGGCGCACGCGACTCGTCCGGCATGGCCGGCACCGAGGGCAACGGCGCGACGCTCGAATCCAGCACCGGCGGCACCGACGCCGGCACGCCGACGACGCCGGTCACCACCACCGCCAGCAACGGCGGCAAGGACACCGGCGGCAACGGCGGCACGCCTGTCATCAAGACCAGTCCGACAGCGCAGCCGATCGCGCAGGTCGTCGACAAGACGAGCAACATCGTGACGGCCGCGGGCGGCACGGTGACGGATCTCGGCAACGCGCTCGGCGACACCAAGCTGACCGGTCTCGGCGACAACACCACGAAGAACCTTGGCGGCGTGGTTTCGAACCTGGGTGCGGCCGTGACGACGCTCGGCAATGGCGTCGGCAACGGCATCGGTTCGATCGGCGCGACGACGAACCCGGTCGGCACGACGGTCGCCAGCGTCGGCGGCGTCGTGCAGCGCGTCGGCGATGCGGTCACGAGCGGCGGCAACGCCGTCACGAGTCTGAACACCGGCGCCCTCGCTCCGCTCGCCGCGGTGACGACGCCGGTCGGCGCGCTGGTCAGCGGCGTCGGCACGGGCGTGAACCAGTTGGGCGGCAATCTGACGACCGCGCTCACGAGCGCCCCCGTGCAGCAGTTGACACAACAGGTCAGCACGACCATCACGCCGATCACCTCGCTCGTCAGCACGACGACCCAGACCGTCGGCGCAGCGACCGGCCTCGGCGCGCCCGTCTCCACGCTGCTGTCGAACGTCGGCGCGGGCCTCGTCAGCGGCGGCCAGAAACTGTCCGCCGGCGGCAATCCGGTTGCGACGGGCGTGGGCTCGCTCGTCTCGGCGACGGGCACCACGGTGGCATCGGCGGGCACGCTCGTCGGCGGCACGCCGGCGACTTCGATGCCTGCTGCGATCGGCGGCGTCGTGTCCGGCGTGACGACGGCAACCGGCACGGCGCCGGTGGTCAGCGCGGTCACGGGCGTTGTCAGCGGCGCGGTAGCGACGGTGGGCAGCGCGGTGTCGGCTGTCACCGGCTCGACGGCAGTGGCGGGCGCCCTCGCGCCGGTCACGTCGCTCGTCAGCACGGTCACGACCGGCGTGAAGACGCCGGCCGCGCCCGCAACCATGACGATGGCCGCGCCGGTCCCCGCACCTGCAACCACGACCTCGACCTCGACCGTCTCGGCGACGACGACGCTCACCGCCAGCACCACGTCGAGCGGCACGAGCGGCTCGACGGGCCTGCTCGGCGGCCTGACGTCGACGCTCGGCAGCGTCCTCGGCGGCGGAATCAAGAAGTAAGGCAACGGCGCACAGCGGCCCGGTTCCGCACACGTCGGACGCGACATGACGCGTTCGACGTGCGGCACCCGGGCCGTGCGTTGCAAAAAAAATCAATCACGATCCAAGCTAAAAAATGTTCAACTGGAAAGCGGCCGCAGTCGCGGCGGCGCTCGCGTTCGTCCAGGCCGCGCATGCGCAGAACGCGCCGCGCCCGAGTGTCGGCGGCAATCCGCTCGAAGCCCTGCCTCAGGTGAATGCGCCGGCTCGCGCGCCGGCGGTGGAAGTCGAGGTGCAGGCGCCGCAGCAACAATTGCAGGACTTGCTCGCGCGGCACATCACGCCGCAATCGATCCAGATCGAAGGTGTGAAGTCCCTGCCCTTCGAGGAAGTCGCGCAACGCTTCAAGAGCCTTGTCGGCAGCGACATCACGATTGCGCAGCTGATGGAGACGGCCAACGGCGTCACCGCGCTCTACAAGGAGCGGGGCTACGCGCTGTCGTTCGCGTTCGTGCCCGCGCAGACCTTCGAGAACGGCGTCGTGCGCGTGACGATCGTCGAAGGCTATGTGGCCGACATCAAAATCAAGGGCGAACCGGGCAACCTGGAAAAGCGGATTCGCGCGGTCGCGCAGCATATCGCGACGGACCGCCCGCTGCGTCAAAGTACATTCGAGCGCACGATCAACCTGCTCGGCATGATTCCCGGCGCGAAGATCGACGCGACCATCGCGCCCCCGCAGAACACCGATGGCAAGACCACCCTCGAACTCAACGTCACGCGCAAGCGTTTCAATGTGTCGAGTGGCATCGACTTGAATCATCCGGGCGTGCAAGGCATTTTCAGCGCGACCGAGAACGGCCTGCTCGGCTTGGGCGAATCGATCACCGCATCGGCGCTCGCGCCTCCGGGACGCAACGATCAGACTTACTACGGCGTCAACGCGATGCTGCCAGTGGGCGCCGACGGCTTCGCGTTCAAGGTGGATGCCTCGCATTACTACGGTCATCCGGTCGACAACCCAGGCCTGCCGTCGTACATCGAGCGCACGGTCATCAACGACAAGCTCGCCCTCTCAGCGGTCTATCCGTTCGTGCTCGGCAACACGCGCAGCCTGCTCGGCACGGCGAGCGTCTACGCGACCCACGACGAAGATCGCCTGAAAAACATGGCGGTGGCGAGCAATCCGCAGCTCACGAACCGCTCGCAGATTCGCGTGGCGCAACTGTCGCTCGACTACACGGGTATCGACACCGGCATGACGCGCCGCGCCAGCCTCAACGTGGCGAAGGCGATGAACATCCTCGGCGCCTCGAAGACGGCTGAAACGAATATCACCGGACTGGCGCTGACGAATCCGGTGTCGCTCACATTCCTGCGCACCGGCGCGAGCTTTTCGCAGACCAATGAGTGGCCCTGGAAGATCGGCTCGGTGGTCGCGACGACAGGTCAGTTCTCGCCCGACACGCTGCCCACGTCCGAGCAGATTGCGTTCGGCGCCCAACGTTTCGCGCTCGGATATCAGCCGGGCGAGGTGTCGGGCGACTCGGGCTGGGGCGCATCGTTCGAGCTCAACCGTCCGTTCGCGCTCGAATGGACCTGGCTGAAATCGCTCACGCCGTATGCGTCGATCGATGCCGCGCGCGTCTACCTGCATGGCGGCACGCCGAATCCGCGCCGGCTGTCGTCGGTGGGCGTGGGCTTCCGCGTGTCGGATGCGAAGCACTACAGCATCGATTTGTCGTTGGCGCGTGCCATCGGCGATGCACCGATCGAAAGCCCGTCACGCAGTCCGCGCTTGAATGCGACCTTCTCGTATCAGCTGTATTGAGGCGCGTAGTCCCGCGATCCCGCCACTTGCTCGAGCTGGCGGGAAACGCCGGATTTCGGCGCGCGGAAATGAGCGTGAGAAAACAGATCGCGGAGACGATCGCCGGTATCGTCCAGATCCACAGGCTTTGCATCACGGTGAAACACGCGACCTCGGGGAGACGTGTACCGCAGCCTGATCGATTACACAAATCGCCCGCTTGCGGGCCGCTGCTTATTTGCCGGAGGCTTCGGTGCCCACTGGAATCGTGTTGGTCTTCACGCTCGCCATGCTGTGCGCGGCGAGCGCCGTCATGATGTGGGTCTGCGGCGCGCTCCGACACGACGCGCGGCTCGCGAAACGCATCCTCGGTCGTTGCATGACGCCGCCCGCTCACCTGCTGCGCGAATTCGACGATCTCATGCACCGCTCCAACCTACCGAATCCAGGCGTGGCGCTAGCGCTATGGGCGCTCATCAGCGGGGCAGCCGCCATTCTTTGCGTCACCAACGATGCACCGCTGGCAGCAGTGCTTGCCCTCGCAGCCTCGACGCTGACGTGCTACGCGTGGCTCGCATGGCGTGCGCGGCAATGCCAGCGCCATATCGTGCGTCAGTTGCCCGCGTTCCTTGAAGGGATCACGCGCCGGGTCGATACGGGTCACAGCATTCCGGCTGCGTTCCAGGCGGCCGCCGCGAGCATGCAGGCGCCGCTTTCCGCATGTCTGGAACGGGCCGTTCCACAATTTCGCATCGACGCGAACATCGATCAGGCGTTCGCAGCAGCGGCGCGCACCTATCGCGTTCACGAATTTGAACTGATCGGCGCGGTGCTGAAGGTCTCGATGAAATTCGGCGGAGGCTCGGAGCGCGTGCTCGAGCGCATGGCGTCGACCCTGCGTGACCTCGAACCGGACGAGCACGCGCCGGCCAAGCTCAGCGCAGCTGCATGGATGCCCGCGCTGTTGGCCGCATTGATCGGCTGCGCGGTCATCGCGCTCAATCCGGAATATTTCGACTCGATGTGGACCGACATGCTCGGCAGGAAGCTCGTCTACGCCGCGGTCATCATGCAGGGGATCGGCGCGTATCTGCTGTTCCGCCAGGCGCGGCTTGACGACTGAGATGCGCGACCGCAAGCACGGTCGCGCTTGCAGAAACAATCAGCAGGAAGTCGGCCGCACGCGTTCCACTTCGAGACCGAACATGGGACGCAGCCGCGTACCCAGTACATTGCCGAAGAACGCAGCGACGAGCCATAGCCAGCCGTGCAGGCTGCCCGACACGATGCCGCTGAAGTACGCGCCGATATTGCAGCCATAGGCCAGCCGGGCGCCATAGCCGAGCAGCAGGCCGCCGACGATGGCCGCCACCAGCGAGCGCAACGGCAGGCGCCACATGGGCGCATAGCGGCCCGCGAGCGCGGCGGCGAGCATGGCGCCGAGCACGATGCCGATGTCCATCACCGACGTGACGTCGCGCGAAATCGGCGCAGCCAGGGCGGCTGCGTTGGCTTTGCTCATCCAGTACGGCCAGCTGGCGGTATCGACACCCATCAGGGCCGCCGCCTTCGCGCCCCACAGCGCGAACGCCGACGTGACACCCCACGGCCGTCCCGACAGCGCCAGCGTTGCGAAGTTGAGCACGGCGAGCGCAATGCCGCCGGCCATCAGCGGCCACGGACCATGCAGCCACGGCGACGTGTGCGCCGGTTGCACGTGCGCCGCGACGAGCCTGCCGTGACGGCGCTTCTCGATGACCACCGTCAGCGCCGCGATCAAGGCGAAGACGAGCCAGTTAAGCGCGAGCGCAGGTCCTGCCCCGAACGTCTTGACGATCGACACGGGCTGCAGCTGCGGCAGCGAGGTCCAGAACGGCATGTGCGCGGTGCCGATGACCGATCCGGCGACGAACGCGATCAGCGTCACGATCATGCGCGTGCTGCCGCCGCCGACCGTGTACAGGGTGCCGGATGCACATCCGCCGCCGAGTTGCATGCCGATGCCGAACAGGAAGGCGCCCACTACCACCGACGTCCCCGCCGGCGACACCAGTCCCGTGACCGGCATGCCGAACAGCGAGCCGGCCGCCAGCGCCGGGAAGAACAGTGCGACGCCTACCGCGAGCATCAGCATTTGCGCACGCAGCCCGGCGCCGCGGCCATCGGCGATGAAGACGCGCCAGGCCGACGTGAAGCCGAACGCGGCGTGATAGAGCGTGACGCCGAGCAGCGCGCCGACCGCGTACAACGCAGCCTGACGCGCCCCGACGGTCTGCCCGAGATACACCACACCGAGCACGATCAGCAGCGCGGCGATGCCGAGCGGCTTCGGATCGATGTCGGTACGGCGTGGGAGAGAACTGGCGAGATCTGACATGACAAAAAAGTGAATCCGGGAATTGGAAAAAGCGTGACAACCCGGGATTGTCGCGTGTTTGGAAAAAATTCGCAGGCGGACATTCCGTTTTTTTCCGGAACAACCTGGTCGCGGCACGGTGCTTGCACCGAGGGTTCACCTGCTCTCGCGCACTGGAGAACCGCATGTACATCGTCTGTCACATGATGTCGTCAATTGACGGCCGCAGTCTCACCGACAACTGGAACCTCGATTACGCGTCGCCGACCTATGAGGAAACCGCCGCGAGTTTCAAGGCGGACGCCTGGGCCTGCGGCCGCGTCACGATGCAGGAAATCTCGCACGGCAAGGACCGCGACTATCCGCGCGGCATGGCAAAAGGCCCGATTCCCCGCACCGACCATTTCGCCGACCGCAACGCGAGCCAGTACGCCATTTCGATCGATCCCAAGGGACGCGTCGCGTGGAAGAGCAGCACGGCGCTGGATTCGCATGTCGTCGAAATACTGGCGGAGAGCGTCGACGATGACTATCTCGCGTATCTGCAATCGATCGGCGCGTCGTATGTGTTCGGCGGCAAGGAAGACATCGAGCTGAAACGGGTGGTCGATACCCTCGCGCGTGAATTGAAGATCGGCAAGCTGATCGTGGAAGGCGGCGGCCATGTATCCGGCGCGTTCGTCAATGCAGGCCTCGTCGATGAGGTCAGCGTGCTGCTGATTCCGCTCGTCGACGGTCGCGAGGCGCATACGTCCTCTTTCGAAGTGTCGATGGAGCAATGGAAGAAGCCGGCCTACCTGAAACTGGAATCGGTCGAGAAACTGGATCACGACGTGGTCTGGGTGCGCTATTCACGCGCTGACTGACGCCTCGGGATTTACCCGCTCCAATGAACGCAAGCCGCAAAAAACGCGGCTTGCGTTGTTATAATCCTTTCAACGAACGACCAAAATCTAACACTCTTCGCGCGATAGCCGCCAGCATCACTGCGCCTTGTCGCGCCGCCCCGATGGCCAAAAACGACCGCTTGCGCACCCTCTCCGGCGCGCTTGTAAAACAGAATGTGATGCGCCTGCGCGATGCGGCCGCGTTGCTCGGCGTCTCGGAAATGACGGTACGCCGCGATATCGCGGCCCACCCACATCAGTTCACGTATCTCGGCGGTTATATCGTCAGCGCGGCCGACGTGCCGAATGCGGGCTACACCATCGAGGAAGAAAAAGATCACTTCGCGCAAGCCAAGGCAATCGCATCGAACCATGCGGCGCGGTTGCTGGTAGACAGCGAAACCATCTTCATCGACTGCGGCACGACGCTGACCACGCTTGCGCGGCAGATCCCGATCGAGATGCATCTCACGGTGGTGTGTTATTCCCTGAACGTCGCAGAAATTCTGCGACGCAAGCCCAACGTCCGCATGATCCTGCTCGGCGGGGTCTATGTGCCTTCCTCGGAATCGTTCGCCAGCGATGAAAGCGTCGAAACCTTGCGGCGCATGGGCATCAACAAGGCGTTCATGTCGGCGGGCGGAGTGGATGAAGCGCGCGGCGTGACCTGCTGGAATTTCCACGAAGTGGCCATCAAGCAGGCGGCCATGGCGAGCGCGGTCGAACGGCATCTTGTCGTCGATGCGAGCAAGTTCGGCAAGGTCAAGGCCGTGCGCTTCTCGCAGCTTTCGGAGTTCGATTCAGTCATCACGGAAGAAGGGCAGACGCAGCGCGCGCGTACCTGACCCCGGATTCCGATTAAAAGCAGAAAGCGACGTTCCGCTTATAAATGGAAAGCCGCATTCCGTTAAAAATCGAAAAGGCTCGTTCAGTTCTTGAACGAGCCTTTTTCCATTTCGGTTTTCAGGGTCCATCGCTCAACGCCAACCGTGAAAAGATCCTCGGAAGCCAGCCGACCTACTGCCTGCGCCCCAGCGCGAACAGCGTCCCCGCCACCAGAATGAACGCGCCGATAATCACCTTCTGCCAGGTGCTCGGCACGCCGATCAGAATCAGCACGCTGTTGATGAGCGTCACCAGCACCACGCCGAGCAGCGTGCCCGCCACCGTTCCCGTGCCCCCGGTAATGCGCGCACCGCCCAGGATCACCGCGGCGATCACATCCAGTTCCGTGCCGACGAGATCGAACGGGTTCGCGAGGCGGTTGGTCGAAACGTGGAGAATGCCCGCCACGCCCGCCAGCAACCCCGTATAGCCGAACACGAACAGATGGATCGCACGCAGGTTGTAGCCGAGCCGTTCCGCGATGGCGAGCGAGCCGCCCATTGCATAGACACCCCGGCCCATCATCGTCCGGTTCAGCAGCCACCACGTGACCACTGCGGCAATCACCAGCGCCAGCACTGATACGGGCAACACGGCGCGCAGGCCATCGGACGTGTGATAGAAGAACAGCGGCAGACGCCCGAACGTATCCATGCTGTGCGGAATGTTCATGAAGAACTGCGTGCCGACGAAAGTCAGCAACAAACCGCGAAACAGATATTGCGTACCGATGGTGACGATCAGCGACGGCGCCTTCAGCCGGTGCACGAGCATGCCATTGACGATGCCGAGGATCACGCCGCCGATGGCCCCCGCCAGCAGGATCAGCGCGAACGGGCAATCGGGCCACCAGGCGAACACGGCCTTGGTGATCGAATACATCGTGAGCGCTGCAATCGCCGTGAACGACACGTCGATGCCGCCCGAAGCCAGCACCACCAGCGTACCGAGCGCGAAAAGCGAAACGGTCGTGGCGGAATGCAGCATGTCGAACAGCGTCGCGAACTGGAAGAAGCGCGGATTGAGGCCGCCCACCACCAGACACGTCACCACGATCAGCCCGACGGTGAACCACTCCGGATTGCGCATCAGCTGCGCGTAAAGATTGCCCTTGCGCACACGCGGTGCGACTTCGGCCACGTGCTGCGGCATCGTCTCGCTCCCCGTGCGGCGGATAAATTCGCTCATGCTTATGCTGCCTCTGATAGTAGCGCGTGATAAAGACCGGCTTCATCGAGCCGGTCCGCGCGATATTCGCTCGCAATGCGGCCCTTCTTCATCATCAGGATGCGGTCGCAGTTCTGCAGCAGTTCCGGCAGGTCGTCGCTGATCAGGATGATGCCGATGCCCTCCTTCGAGAGCCGCTGCATGATGCGGTAGATGATGTCCTTCGAACCCACGTCGACACCCACGGTCGGGCCGTGCAGGATCAGCACGCGTGGATCGATGGCCAGCCACCGGCCGATCAGCACGCGCTGCTGATTGCCGCCTGAAAGCGACTGCACGGGCTTGTCCACATCCGGCGTCGCGATCTGCAGGTCCTTCACTGTGCGCTCCGCGAGTTCCTGCGCGCGCTTGCGGTCGATCTGCCCGAAACGGTCGCGCAGGCTCGCGATCATCGCAGTGACGACGTTGTCGCGAATCGGCTTGTCGAGGAACAGGCCCTCGTTGAGACGATCTTCCGGCACATAGCCGATGCGCTGCATCTTCGCGTCGGCGGGAGAGTGCAGGCGCACGCGCATGCCGTCGAGCGTGACGGCGCCGTGATCAGCGGGCGCCACACCGGCCAGTGCCCGGGCGAGTTCGTTGCGGCCCGAATCGAGCAGACCGGTCACGCCCAGGATTTCGCCCTTGTGCAGCTTGAACGAAACATCCGCGAACTGGCCCTTGCGGCCAAGTGCCTGCACGTCCAGCACCACGTGCTGCGCACTGCCCTCGCCTTCCGCGCGATATCGCTCGGTCGAAAGATGCTTGCCCGTCATGAGCTCGCTGATCTGCGCTTTCGTGTATTGCTCGATCGGCCCTTGCGCCATCTTCTGGCCATCGCGCAACACGATCACCTCACCGCCGATCGCATAGCATTCGTCCAGCTTGTGGCTCACGAACAGCACGGCCACGCCGTCCGCCCGCAGTCGTGCGAGCACAGCAATCAGATTGTCGACTTCCTTCTGCGTGAGCGAGGTGGTCGGCTCGTCCATGATGACAAACTTCGCCTCGCTGGCAATGGCGCGCGCGATGGCAACCAGCTGACGCGTCGCGAGCGGCAATTGTTCGATGAGTGTTTTCTGGAACGCGGCGTCGCCCGGCAGGCCCACTGCTTCGAGCGCGCGCGCCGCGGTTTGCGCGAGCGCGCGACGGTCGAAGGTGCGCGCCAGCTTGCCCTGATGCATGGCCAGCTCCGCAGTCAGCGCCACGTTCTCCGCCACGCTCATATTCGGCAGCAACGACAAGTCCTGATAGACGGTCTCGATACCCGCCGAAAGCGATTCGAGCGGAGAGAGCTTGCTATGACGCACGCCCTCGATCACGAGTTCGCCTTCGTCAGGCGGCTGCGCACCCGAGATGATCTTGATGAGCGTGCTCTTGCCGCAGCCGTTCTCGCCCAGCAAGTGATAGATCTGCCCGCGTTCGAACGCGAGGCTCACGCCGCGCAGCGCATACACGCCGGTAAAGCGCTTGTGGATGTTGACGACTTCGAGAAGCGGTGTCGTGTTGGTCATGTCTGTCCAGGGCGCGCGGCGCGCTTCCGCAAAAGCGCGCCGCGCACGTCACATCAGAAGTTGTATTGCTTGTAGTTCGTCTTGTCGACGTCGACCCAGCCGGTGCCGCGCACGATCACGCCCTTGCCCGGGCCTTTCGTGACCGTCACCTTGTTGTAGCCGGTGATGCCGAGGTCAGCGCCGTTCTGCACTTCCTTGCCCTCGACGAGCATCTGCGCGACCTTGTTCATCGCCAGTCCCGCGAGCTTCGGATCCCAGAACGCGATGCCGTTGACCGCGCCGCTCTCGAGGAACTTCGCGGCTTCCGTCGGCAGGCCCGTGCCGTACACGCAGATCTTGCCGACCTTGCCCGCCTCTTCCACAGCGCGGCCGATGCCGATCACATCCAGCGACGACGATCCCTGGAAGCCGGTCAGGTCCGGATGCTTGCGCAAGACTTCCTTGGCGACCTGATAGGCACGCTCACCGTCGTTGTTGGTTTCGAGCTTCGGCTCGACGAGATCCATCTTCGGATACTTGGCCTTCGCGTTGCCGATGCCGCCGTCAGCCCATTGCACTTGCGAACGGCTGCCGAGCGAGCCGACCAGCACCGCCCACTTGCCCTGCTGCCCCATGCACTTCGCGAGCCGTTCGTTCAGGCCCGCGCCATATGCGGTGTTGTCGAAGGCTTCGATGTCGACCATCGTGTTCTTCGCGTTGTCCGCTTCATGCGTGACGACCTTGATGCCGCGGTCCATTGCTTTCTTGAGCGCGGGTTCCAACGTAGGCGGATCGTAGGGGACCACGGCAATGGCCGTGACCTTCTTCGCAATCAGATCCTCGATGATCTTGAGCTGCTGCGCGGCATCGGCGCGGCCCGGTCCCGTCTGATAAGCGTTGATGTTCGGGTTGTCCTTGCCGAACTCCTTCACGCCTTCGTCCATGCGATTGAACCAGTTGATGCCGGTGACCTTGACGACCGTCACGATGGTCTCGTTGGTCGCAGCCTGCGCCGCCGCGATGGCGCCTGCTGCGAGTGCAACCGCGGTCAGCGCGGTGGCGAGTTTGTTGAGCTTCATTGCGTTGTCTCCTTCAGGTATCGATTGAATTGGCTTCTTTGATATGTCACACGCAACACTAACGTCCGGTCGATGCAGGCGGCGGCACCTTGCTTTTGGGCGCAGCCCCGCCGATGCCGAAGATCGCGCGCACGCGTTCACCGCCAGCGAAGGCGAGCGAAGCGAGCAGCAGAAAGCCCCATGCGCAATCGCCGAAGAACTGCGATACGCCGAGCAGATTGAACAGACTCGACAGGAATTGCAGCACGGTCGCCGCAAGGAACACGCAGACGATGCGCCCATAACCGCCCGCCGGATTCACGCCGCCCATCACCGCGATCAGGATCGCGATCAGCAGATACGAGTTGCCGTAATCCCATTTGGCGCTGGACGTATGCGTCGCGCTGATAAGACCTGCGAGCGAGGCGAGCACGCCGCACAATCCATACGTGACGATCAGCATGCGCGCGCGCGGAATGCCCGCATAGAAGGCGGCCTTCGGGTTCGTGCCCATCAGGTACAGACGCAGGCCGAACGGCGTGCGCTTCAGGACCCAGCCGAGCACCAGCACGGCCGCGATGAAGATCCACAGCGCAATGGGCACTTGCAGGAAGGTGCCGTTGCCGATGTTCGACAAGGGATCGACGTATTCGACCCGCACCGATGCCCCATTGCTCAGCACCACCGCAATGCCCGTGAACAGCAGCTGCGTGCCGAGCGTGCAGAGAATCGGCGTGAGCCTGAGCTTTGCGATCACCACGCCGTTCATCAAACCGCCAAGCAGGCCCATGATCACGACGACGCATACGAACACGCCGGTATAGAGCGCGGGGGAATCATCGGCGGAAACCATGTGCGGCAGCAGCAACGCCGCGACCATGCCCGAGAGATTCGCGAGTCCCACGCCCGACAGGTCGATGCCGCCGTTGCCCGAGACCATCGAGAGCATGATGCCGAGCGCGAGCAGGCCGAGCTCGGGCAGTTGTCCGCCCATCGACTGAAGATTGTCGATGTCGAGGAACTGACCGTGCGACATCGCCGTGGCCACCAGCACCACCAGGATGTTCACGCCGATCAGGAAATTGAACTGGCGGTCAGCGAGCCACTTCGCACCTTTCATTGCGTGACGCTCCTTTGCTCGAGCACCGCGGTGATTTCGTCGAGACGCGGCATCGAAGGCGCCGTGCCCGGCCGCGTGACCGAAAGGCTCGCGAGCGCGCAACCGAAACGCACTGCATCGAGCGGACTGTCGCCGCGTGCGAGCGCTGCCGCGAAGCCGCCGGTGAAGCCATCGCCCGCGCCCGCTGTTTCCACCACGCGGCCACAGTTGAACGCCGGCACGAGCGTCGATTCTTGCGCCGTGTGCAGCAGCGCACCCGCTTCACCGAGCGTCACGATCACGGCACGCGCGCCCTTGTCGAGCAGCACGTCGGCGGCACGCCGCGCGTCATCGACCGATGCGATCCCGATGCCCGTCAATGCAGCCGCTTCGGTTTCGTTCGGCGTGATGTAGTCGCACAGCGGATAGATGTCGTCGGTCAGCGGCAGCGCCGGGGCCGGGTTGAACACGGTGATCACACCATGCTTGCGCGCAAGTTCCAGTCCGCGTCGCGCGGCCGGAATCGGCTGCTCCAGTTGCGTGACGAACACGCCCGCGCCCGCGATGTCTGCTTCGATGGCTTCCACGTCCTCGGGCACGAGCGTGCCCGCTGCGCCCGCTGCCACGATGATCGCGTTGCCGCCGGTGTTTTCATCGACGTAGATGTGCGCGGCGCCCGTGGCGGCATCCTGCATGACCGTGGCCCGCGACGTGATGCCTTCGGCGGCCCAGGTGGCCTGCGCGATGTCGCCGAAAGCATCCGCGCCGATGCGCGTGCAGAAGATCACGTTCGCACCCGCGCGCGCGGCGGCCACCGCCTGATTCGAGCCCTTGCCGCCGGGCCCCATCTTGAACGCGGAGCCCGCGACGGTCTCGCCGAGCAAGGGCATGCGCTGCGCGCGAAACGCGAGGTCCGTCACGTAGATGCCGAGAATGACGACGCTCTTCATCGCGCGCCTCCGTCTGAAGCTTCAGGTACATCGGGTGCAAGCAGCACGCCCTTCTTGAAGATGAAGCAGCCATAGCCGCGCGCTTCGCCCGTCGCGATCACACAATAAGCCTGTCTGGCGCGCTCATAAAAAGCGAAACGCTCGACGGGCGCGAACGGCAACGCACGGCCTTCGGCGTCGTCCACTTCGCGTTGTGCCTCGCGCTGTACCGCCGGCAGCGTGGCGGCGTCGCCGACCACTTCCATGCGGCCCGCAGGGTCGTCGACGAACGTATCGAGCGGCAATACCGACAGCACCGCGCGCACCGCACGCGGCGCGCTCGCGCCGTCCATGCGCAGCACGTGTCCGAGCGCGGTCTTGCGCGCCACGGAATCGGCGGGAAAATGAGCGTCGCAGATCACCACTTCGTCGCCGTGACCCATCGCGGCGAGCGCGTGCAGGATATCGGCGTTCAAGAGCGGATCGATGTTCTTCAGCACAGCGTCTCCTCCATGCATGGGCGCGTCTCTTGTCTTGTCGAGATCTGCGCCCGGTCAATTCCTTGATCAGTCTCCGTACGGCACCCAGATGTTCTTCACTTGCACGGCCTGACGCAGGAACGGCAGGCCTTCGCTTGCGGCATCGTGCCAGTCGAACACACGGCCCTGATCGACGAAGGTGCGCTTCAGGTTGCCCACCGATTCACGCTCGGCAAGCGCCGAGAGCGCGGCGCCATGAAAGCACCAGAGCGCATCGACATCATCATGTTGCGCAAGCGTCTGCGCCAGCGAGCGCGCATCGCCGGTCACGATGTTGAGCGCGCCGCCCGGCACATCCGAGGTCTCGACGACCTGATAGAAGTCCGTGGCCATCAGCGGACACGTCTCGCTGGGCACCGCCACCACGCGATTGCCGAGCGCGAGCGCAGGCGCGACGAGCGATACGAAGCCCAGCAAGGGCGCCTCGTCCGGGCACACCACGCCGATCACGCCCAGCGCCTCATGCATCGCCAGCGCCACGCCATGCAGCGGCGGCGCATGCACCGCGCCATCGAACTTGTCGGTCCATGCGGCGTACGTGAAGAAGCGCGTGATCGATGCTTCCACTTCGCGCTTCGCATCCCGTTCGCTGGCGCCGGCGCGCCGCACCAGTTGCCGGGCGAATTCATCGGCGCGCGCGCTCAGGTTCTCCGCAAGGTAGTACAGCACTTGCGCGCGATTGTGCGCGCTCGCCGACGTCCACTTGGTCATGCCGCGCGCGGCCGCTACTGCGTTGCGAATGTCCTTCCGATTGCCCTCGCCCACTTCGCCGACGATCTCGCCCGAAGGCGCGCGCACGAGTCGCGAATAGCCGCTGTCCGGACGCGCCTGCTTGCCGCCGATGAAGAGCTTCGCCGTGCGATCGAGCGCGCTGACGTTGCCCGCATCGGTCAGTGAATCCGGCTCGGCCGGCGCTGCCTTGCTTTCGCTGCGCAGCGGAAGCTTCGCCCAGGCGCGCGGCTTCAGGTATTCGTAGATGCCCTCGCGTCCGCCCTCGCGCCCGAAGCCCGACTCGCGATAGCCGCCGAAGCCCACGGCCGCATCGAACAGGTTGGTCGCGTTGATCCACACGACGCCGCATTGCAGGCGCGGCGCGACATCCAGCGCGCGGCTGATGTTCTCGCTCCACACGCTCGCGGCAAGCCCGTAGCGCGTGTTGTTCGCGAGCGCGACGGCTTCTTCCGGCGTGCGGAAGCTCATCGTCACGAGCACGGGGCCGAAGATTTCTTCCTGTGCGAGCGTCGAGGCGGGCGAGACCTTGGTGACCAGCGTCGGCGGAAAGAATGCGCCGCCTTCGGGCACGCCGACACGCGTCGACTGATGGATCTCGCAGCCTTCGCTCGCACCCTGCGCGACCAGCGCGCGGATGCGTTCGAGCTGGATGTCGTCGACGACCGCGCCCATGTCGATGCCCTTGTCGAGCGACGGCCCGACGCGCAGCGTGTCCATGCGGCGCTTGAGCTTCTCGACGAAGCGCGCCTCGATGCCCTCCTGCACGAGCAGGCGCGAACCGGCGCAGCACACTTGTCCCTGATTGAACCAGATCGCATCGACGACGCCTTCAACGGCGCTGTCGAGGTCGGCGTCGTCGAACACGATGAACGGCGACTTGCCGCCGAGTTCGAGCGTCAGCGACTTGCCCGAACCCGCCGTGCTCGCACGAATCAGGCGGCCCACTTCGGTCGATCCGGTGAACGCGATCTTCGCGACCCGCTGATGTTCGACGAGCGCGGCGCCAGTGCGGCCGTCGCCGGTGACGACATTGAGCACGCCCTTCGGCAAGCCCGCGCGATGCGCGAGTTCGGCGAACAACAACGCGGTGAGCGAGGTGAACTCGGCCGGTTTCAGGACCACCGTGTTGCCGAGCGCGAGTGCGGGTGCGATTTTCCATGCAAGCATCAGCAGCGGAAAATTCCACGGCACGATCTGGCCGACCACGCCGAGCGGCGCCCAGTCCGGGAACTCCTTGTCCTGCAACTGGGCCCATCCCGCGTGATGCAGAAAATGCCTTGCTACAAGGGGGATATCGATGTCGCGGGACTCGCGGATCGGCTTGCCGTTATCGAGCGATTCGAGCACCGCAAAGAGGCGCGCATGCCGCTGCACCATGCGCGAAAGCGCATACAGATGACGCGCACGTCCGGCACCGCCGATGGCCTGCCAGCCTTCGAACGCCGCATGGGCGGCCTGTACGGCGGCATCGATATCGGCTTGCTCGCCCTGCGCGACCGATGCGAGCACGCGGCCCGTGGCGGGTTCGCGTGAATCGAAACGCTCGGCGGCATCGCTGTCGCGCCAGGCGCCGTTGATGAAGTGACCGAAGCGCCCTTCATGTTGATCGAGCCAGGCGCGCGCGGCGCGATCGTCTTCCGGTGCGGGTCCGTAGTCCATCGAGGAGAAATAGTCGGCAACGCTCATGAGGCTTGGAATGTGAAGTCGTGCGGATCAGGCGACGGGATGACGATTGAACGCCGAATAGCGTCCGCTCACGTGATGTTCGAGCTGGCGTTCGATATCCGCCAGCAGACTCGATGCGCCGATGCGGAACAGTTCGGGTTCGAGCCACTCGCGTCCGAGTTCTTCTTTCATCAGGATCTGATACTCGAGCACCGACTTGGCCGTCGAGACGCCGCCCGCCGGCTTGAAGCCGATCAGGACGCCGGTGCGCGCCAGATAGTCGCGGATCATCCGCACCATGACGAGCGACACGTCGAGCGTGGCGTTCACGCCTTCCTTGCCCGTCGAGGTCTTGATGAAGTCGGCGCCGGCCATCATGCAGATCATGGACGCCTTGGCGACGTTCGAAAGCGTGCGGATGTCGCCCGTCGCGAGAATCGCCTTGACGTGCGCCGGTCCGCAGGCGGCGCGGAAGTCGCGCATCTCGTCGTAGAGCGCCTTCCAGTTTCCAGTCAGAACGTGCTCGCGCGTGACGACGATATCGATCTCCGCTGCGCCGTCGGCGACGGAAGCTTCGATCTCGCGCAGCTTCAATTCATGCGGATTGAGGCCGGCGGGAAAGCCGGTGGACACGGCGGCGACCGGAATGCCGCTGCCTCGCAGCGCGTCCACGGCGGTCTTCACATAGCGGTGATAGACACAGACGGCGCCGGTCGTGATCGACGCAGGCGGCATGCCGAGTGCGTCGAGCAGATCGTCGCGCAACGGCCGGCGCGCCTTCGCGCACAGGCGTTCGACGCGGCCGTGGGTGTCGTCGCCATTGAGCGTCGTCAGGTCGATGCAGGTGATGGCCTTCAGCAGCCATGCCGCCTGCGCGTCCTTCTTGACCGCGCGCCGCGTACCGAGGGTGGACGCGCGGCGCGCCACGGCTGACTGATTGACGCGCAGCCCGTCCAGCCACGCCAGGTCGAACGGCACGCCGGGATTACGTGTGCCAGCGTGGTCCTGAACCTTTCCAGGCCATGCGACGATGGACTTCGATGCAGTTTCCAGCATGAGATCGGTGTGCCGGCGTCTTGTGCGACGCACAACATGTTTTGATAGATTGATCTCAGTTTATATCAACTTTGTTACGATCGTAACATAGGGAAAGTTCGGAGGCGCTTCAGCCGGCCGGGTATGTCGGGGATGCCGTTGCAGAAAAAATCAGGCTGCGATTCCGTTTTTTTGTGGAACGCGCGGTTTCGCCAGGCCGAGATGGTCGCGCAGGGTGCGACCTTCGTACTCGCCGCGGAACAGTCCGCGCCGCCGTAGTTCCGGCAACACCCCTTCGATGAAGTCGTGCAGGGATCCCGGCAGCAGCGCAGGCATGATGTTGAAGCCGTCGGCGCCGAAATGCTGAAAGCGCTGTTCCAGTTCGTCGGCGATCTGGGCGGCGGTCCCGACAATTTGCCAATGTCCGCGCGCTCCCGCAATGCGGCGATAGAGTCCGCGAATCGTCAGGTTCTCGCGGCGCGCCAGTTCGATCATCAGGGACTGACGGCTCTTGCTGGCATTGGTTTCAGGCAACTCGGGGATGGGACCGTCGAGGGGGAACGACGAGAGATCGACACCGCCCGTCAGCGTGGAGACCATCGCGAGGCCGACGACAGGATCGATGAGCGCCTGCAGTTCCTCGAACTTCTCTTGCGCTTCCGCTTCCGTGCGCCCGACGATCGGCATGACGCCAGGCATGATCTTGAGCGAATCCGGATGCCGGCCAAAGTGCGCCATGCGGCCCTTCACGTCCGCATAGAACGCGGCCGCGTCTTCGAGTGTCTGCTGTGCCGTGAAGACGACCTCGGCCGTGCGCGCCGCCAGCGTCCTGCCAGCCTCCGACGATCCCGCCTGCACGAGCACCGGATGTCCCTGCGGCGCGCGCGCGACGTTCAAGGGTCCACGCACCTTGAAGAACGCGCCGCGGTGATTCAGCACGCGGCGCTTCGCGGGATCGAAGAAGATGCCGGAGGCCTTGTCGCGCGGGAAGGCATCCTCGTCCCAGGTGTCCCACAGCCCCGCGACGACGTCCGCGAATTCCGCGGCGCGTTCGTAGCGGTGCGCATGCTGCAAGTGTTCGTCGTGACCGAAATTGCGCGCTTCATGTTCGCTCGACGACGTCACGAGATTCCATCCGGCACGCCCGCCGCTGATGTGATCGAGCGACGCGAACTTGCGTGCGATGTGATACGGCTCGTTGAACGACGTCGACGCGGTGCCGACCAGACCGATGCGTTGAGTCACCGCTGCCAGCGCCGAAAGCAGCGTGAGCGGCTCGAACTGAGCTACGTAGCTGTGCGCGGTGCGGCTGAGGAACGGTGCGTCGTCGCCGCGCGTGCCGGAGCCATCGGCGAGAAACACAAGATCGAATTTCGCGGCCTCGGCGGCCTGCGCCAGTTGCGTGTAGTGCGCGAAGTTGCTGCCTGCGTCGGCCACAGCCCGAGGGTGGCGCCATGCAGCGATGTGATGACCGGTGGGATAGAGAAATGCACCAAGATGCAGATGCCCGCTTCGTCGAGTCATGCTGGGATCGTCCTTCGCTTGAAAACTTGCTTGAGAGCCTGATGGATCGGAACAGCGGCCCTGACGGCAGGCCGCGTCACGCTCCCCGATTCTCAAGCCCGGCAAAGGGCCTTCAAACGAAGCAAAACTGCATAGCTCAGTGCGCCGCGCGTGAAATGCATTGCACGCCGCGCGGGAATCAGTCCTCCCGCAACTGCGCAAGCGACGCGCGCTGCTTGCCGTCCGCATCGAAGTTATCGTCCGCCAGCCAGCGTTCGAAACCACGGCGCACGCGCGGCCAGTCTCGGTCGATGATCGCGTACCAGGCGGTATCGCGATTGCGTCCGCGATAAACAATCGCTTGCCTGAAGATACCTTCGAATTCGAAGCCCAGCCGCAGTGCAGTCTTGCGCGAGGGCGCGTTCAGGCTGTCGCACTTCCATTCATAGCGGCGGTAGCCAAGGTCATCGAAGGCATAACGCATCAGCAGATATTGCGCTTCCGTCGAGATGCGCGTCTGCTTGAGCAGCGGCGAAAAGGTCACGCTGCCCACTTCGATGACGCCATGCACAGGCTCGATGCGCATCAGCGCGAGTGTGCCGACCGCCTTGCCGCTCGAAAGATCGATGACGCTGTAGTGCAGCGGATCGGTGGAGGCCGCGGCCTTCGTCAGATAGTCGCGAAAGGCGTCGGCATCCGTGAACGGTCCCGCAAACAGATAGGTCCAGTCGCGTCCGTCCGGCGCGCGGCCATAGGCGTCGAAGAGATCGGCGCCGTGACGGTCCACGTCGAGCGACTCGAGACGGCAATGCTTGCCTTCAATGACGATGCGGGCCGGCCGCTCGCGCGGGGTCCAGTCATTCACCGCATCGCCGATGGGCTGCTGATGTTCGTTGGTTCTCGTCATACGTCGGGCGCTCCTGACCGTGAAAGGGTCTCGATACGCTACGGTACCGCAAACCTCGCCATGGACCTAGCGCCCGCCGGGTTCAGGCATCGCCCGACCAGCCGCCGAAATGCGCGATTTTTTCGAGCGGCAGGCGTGCGCGCGGCGCGGCTTCGCGCTCCGCAAGCTGGGCGGGAAGCGCCTGTGCGTCACCGTGATGCGCGACCGAAATCATGCTGAGCGGCACGTAGCGCTCGGGAATATCGAAGGCTTGTTGAAAGGCCGGACCATCGAAGCCGCTCATCGGGTGCGCCGCGAGTCGTAGCGCATGGGCCTGAAGCAACAGCGCCATGGCGGCGGCGCCGGCGTCGTAGCTCGCAGTCGCGTTCACGGTGCCCTTCGAAGTCAGCGTATCCGCCAGCACGGCGATCAACACCTGAGCCGGCGCATTCCACGTCTGGTTGAACGGAATCAGCGTGGTGAAGGCGCGCGTAAAGGCGTTCGGATCCACCGCTTTCTCGAACACGACGAAGCGCCAGGGCTGCGCGTTGAACGCCGAGGGCGCCCAGCGCGCCGCTTCGAGGAGCGAGAGAACCTGCTCGTGGGCGACGGCCTTTTCGGAATAGGCGCGCGGACTCCAGCGTTCGGCAAGCAGGGAATGGATGGGAAGGTCGGTTTGTGCGGGTCGATCCGTCATGGTGTATGCGTCAGCGAGTTGAGATAAAAAAGCAAGGCGTCTCAAGTAGATAAAAAACGGAATGAAACGTTCGATGCATAACCTTAGCGAAAATCATGCGTTCCTGTGCGAGGAGCCACTGGTTATCATGAATGATCCGCGGGACTGTCATGCGCTGCGTGGCGGACCGCCCGTTCATCTGGAGCATCGATCTTGACTCGACAACACTCATCGCGCCGCCCGTTCGTGGTTGGAATCGGCGGCACGACACGTCCGGCTTCGTCCACGGAGCGCGCGCTCGCCTTGTCACTGAAGGGCGCACAGGAAGCCGGCGCACGCGTGCAACTGTTCGGCGGCGCCTTCCTGCATGGCCTGCCGCACTACTCGCCGGAAACACGCCAGCTCACGGACGAGCAGCATGAACTGATCGAGGCTGTCCGCAGCGCCGACGCGCTCGTCATCGCCACACCCGGCTATCACGGCGGCGTATCGGGGCTGGTGAAGAACGCACTCGACACCCTCGAGGAACTGCGCAGCGATGAACGTCCATATCTCGACGGCCGCGCCGTCGGCTGCATCGTCACAGCGTATGGATGGCAGGCTGCCGGCACGGTGCTGACCTCGCTGCGTTCCATCGTCCATGCGCTGCGTGGCTGGCCCACGCCCTTTGGCGCCACCGTCAATACGCTCGAAACGCGCTTCGACACGGCGGATACGTGCTCGGACCCGAAGGTGGTCGAGCAGTTGCGCACCGTGGGCCGCCAGGCAGCGAGCTTCGCGCTGGCCTTCGGCGCACATGACAGCGATGCGTATCACGCGGTGGAACGCGAAGCGAGCATCGTGCAAGGCTGATTCAAGCGCTGATTCAAGCGAGTCGAGACAGCCTCCTGTCTCGACTCATCATCACGTCCGGCGCAATACCCGCGACAGCACCGCTTCCTCCAGTTCCGCAAACCGTTCGGCCGTGCGACTGCGCGGCCGCGGCAGGGCTACCTCCGTGTCCAGCGTGATGTGCCCCTGCTCGATCAGCACGACCCGGTCTCCCAGCGACACCGCCTCCTGCACGTCATGCGTCACCAGCAGAGCCGTGAAGCGATGTTCGCGCCACAGCCGCTCGATCAGGTCTTGCATCTCGATGCGCGTCAACGCGTCGAGCGCGCCGAGCGGTTCGTCGAGCAACAGCAGATCCGGCCGATGCATCAGCGCCCGCGCAAGCGCAACCCGTTGCTTCTGTCCGCCTGAGAGACGCAAGGGCCAGTCGCGTTCGCGTCCGCTCAAACCCACATCGGCGAGTGTCGCGCGGGCGTCCTCGCATGCGCTGCGCGGCAGGCCGAGCATCACGTTGTCGAGCACGCTTTTCCATGGCAATAGCCGCGCGTCCTGAAACATGATGCGAATGCCGAGCGTGTCGCCGGGCGTCGCGGCGTGGCGTTGCACGTCGCCGGTCGAACTGTCCTCCAGTCCCGCGATCAGACGCAACAAGGTGGACTTGCCGCAACCGCTGCGCCCGACGATCGAGACGAAGCTGCCTCGTTCGATCGACAGGTCCAGGTCATGCAGTACCCGCCGTTCGCCGAAGTGCTTGCCTACGCCGCGCAGGGCGACCGCCATGTCGCGCCCGACAGGCAGCCGCGCAACCGGCGACATCCGCGTGGGGGTTCGTCCAGGCGGGTCCACTTGTCGACCGGCGGCCGGTTTCACTGAACTCATGATTGCACCTCGTTCTGCCAGGACGGATGCCAGCGCAGCGTCGCGCGCTCGATGAGGCGAGCCGCCATGTCCGCCAGCTTGCCGAGCAGCGCATACAGCAGGATGCCGACCAGCACGACATCGGTTTGCAGGAACTCGCGCGCGTTCATCGTCATGTAGCCGATGCCCGATTGTGCCGAGATGGTCTCCGCGACGATCAGCATGACCCACATCAGTCCCAGCGCGAAGCGCACGCCGACAAGAATCGAAGGCAATGCGCCCGGCAGGATCACATGCCAGTACAACGCGCCGCCGGAGAGCCCGTAACTCTTCGCCATTTCGATCAGGTCACGATCCACCGAGCGGATGCCGTGATACGTATTGACGTACACCGGAAAGAACACGCCCAGCGCAACGAGCACGAGCTTGGCTTCCTCGCCGATGCCGAACCACAGGATCAGCAGAGGAATCAACGCGAGCGCGGGAATGTTGCGGATCATCTGCACGGTCGAGTCGAGCGCGATTTCCACGGGTCTGCTGAGACCGGTTGCCAGCCCGAGCACGAAGCCCACCGAGCCGCCCATCGCAAAGCCGGCGAGCGCCCGCCATGCGCTGACCTTGACGTTGGCCCACAGATCGCCGGACAGGATCAGCGTCCATGCCGCCTTCACGACCGCAAGCGGTTCGGGCAACACGCGGACCGACAGCCCGCCGCTGCGCGCCGCGCTTTCCCAGGCAATCAGGATCAGCACGGGCACGACCCATGGCAGCAGATGCCGGGCGATGTTTTTTTCGATCTTCATCGCCCGTTCAACCCTGCGCCGCACGCGGCAGTTCCGAGGTGCCGATCACTTCGCCGAAGGGCCCCGACAGCGGACCCGTGGGTGTGGCCTTCTGGCCGCGCGGCAGCAGCGGGAACACGAGTTCGGCGAAGCGATACGACTCTTCGAGATGCGGATAGCCGGACAGAATAAAAGTGTCGATGCCGAGTTCCGAATATTGCTTCATCAATCCGGCCACTTGTTCCGGATTTCCGACGAGCGCCGTGCCCGCGCCGCCTCGCACCAGGCCCACGCCGGCCCAGAGATGCGGATACACCTCGAGTGCTTCGCGGTTGCCGCCGTGCAGCGCGGCCATGCGCCGCTGGCCTTCCGAGTCCATCTTTGCGAACGAAGCCTGTGCACGGCGAATGGTTTCATCGTCGAGCTTGCTGATCAGGCGGTCCGCATCCGCCCGCGCCTCCTGCTCCGTCTCGCGGACGATCACATGCAGCCGGATGCCGAACTTGATGTCGCGGCCGGCTGCGGCGGCGCGGCGGCGAATGTCGTTGATCTTTTTCTCGACTTCGGCAGGCGGCTCGCCCCAGGTCAGATAGGTATCGACATGCTTTGCGGCGATCTCGTGCGCGGCCGCCGAGGACCCGCCGAACCACAACGGCGGATGCGCCTTCTGCACCGGCGGATACAGCACCTTGCCGTCTTGCGAGCGCAGATGCTTGCCTTCGAAGTCGAAGCTGCCGTTCTCGTGCGCGCTTTCCAGCAGGCCGCGCCAGATGCTAAGGAATTCATCGGTGAGTTCGTAGCGCGTATCGTGGTCGTAGAAGACGCCGTCGCCCGCGAGCTCGGACGGATCGCCGCCCGTGACCACGTTGATCAGCAGGCGGCCATTGGAGAGCCGGTCGAACGTGGCAGCCATGCGCGCCGACAGACCCGGCGAACTCAGGCCCGGCCGGATCGCGACGAGAAACTTGAGACGCTTCGTCGCCGGAATCAGGCTCGACGCCACCACCCACGCATCCTCGCAGGAACGTCCGGTGGGCAGCAGCACGCCTTCGTAGCCGAGCGTATCGGCGGCGGTCGCGATCTGCCTGAAATAGTCGTAGTCCGCTGCGCGCGCGCCTTGCGTGGTGCCGAGATAGCGGCTGTCGCCGTGCGTGGGGATGAACCAGAAAACATTCATTGCGATAAACCTTGCGTAAGCGTCTCGTTTTTTAAATCGATGCAGGCGGGTCAGCGCATCAGGCGACGTTCCAGCGCGCCGCGCTCACGTCGAGCTGTTTCGGAATCAGCTTGAGGTTCGTGAACACATCCGCGATCCGCTGCTGATACGCGAGCGTGGCATTCGTGACCGGCTGCACGCCGTATGCCGTGCGCCTGAGCGCGGTGTCGAGAATGTCCGCATCGAGACCCACAAGCGGCGATAGCTGCGCCGCAACTGCGGGCACGTTGTCGCGCGCCCAGCGATCCACCTGATCGAGTTCGTCGAGCACCGCATGCACGAGTGGCGCTTGCGTGCTCGCGATCTTGCGCGTCGCGAGGTAGTACTGCACGTTGCTGACGAGGTTCGTGCCGTCGACGAGCTGCCGCGCATGCGCCTGTTTCTCGACGGCGGCCAGATACGGATCCCAGATGACCCATGCGTCGATGCTTCCCTGAACGAAGGCCGCGCGTGCATCGGCGGGAGCGAGATAGACGGGCTGGATATCCGCATAGGCGAGGCCCGCTTTCTTCAGCGCCTCGACCAGCAGATAGTGAACGTTTGACCCCTTGTTCAAGGCCACTTTCTTGCCGCGCAGGTCCGCGACCGAGCGCAGCGGCGACTGCTGCGGCACGACGATGGCCTCCGCCCTGGGCGCGGGCGGTTCATTGGCGATATAGACAAAATCCACGCCCGCCGCCTGCGCGAAGATGGGCGGCGTCTCACCCACCGTGCCGATATCGACAGCGCCGGCATTGAGTCCTTCCAGCAATTGCGGCCCCGCTGGAAACTCGAGCCATTGCACGGTGACGCCCTGCGCCGCGAGACGCTTGTCGAGCGTGCCGCGCGCCTTCAAGACGACGAAGTTGCCGTATTTCTGATAGCCGATACGCAAGGTCTTCGACGCGTCAGCGGCAAGCGCGCCGCTGGCGGTGAAGGCCCCCGTCATACCCGCGCCGAGTGCGGCGAGCCTGACGAGCGCACGGCGGCGCGACACATTTTCCGGAACGAACATGAGGATTCCTCTGGCGATGAACGATGACATCGGTGATGCCGTCTGGGTTCATCGATCTTAGCAACGGGTCCAGCCATCGCTAAGCGAGCAATCGTCATAATCAATTCAGAAAAACGGCATCACTCCGGCGGAAGATCGGCGGGCGACTGAAACACGTCCACCGTATAGCCCATGTTGAAGTAGCCCGCGCGCGCATACAGCGCGATGGTTTCCAGCCGCTCGGTGCGGCTCGGCGGATCGTCATGCTGCGTCTTGGCGGAGGCTGTTCCGCACGCACAGTCCTGGCGCACACGCTGGAATGCGCGCATCCGGCTGCGATCGCGCCTCTCCCGCACGGAAGTCGACAGGGTTTGCCAGTAACGAGTCAGGATGTGCTGCATGGCTGCGCTCCCGCGTAGCGTGAATGCCTTGAATCTAGACCGTTGCAAAAATTCCGGCAAACAAACTTTTCTGCAATGCATTTCAGCGCCCCAATTTCGCGCACGGACCGCTTCAGGCAGCCTTCTCCGCCGCACGGCGCCCTTCGGGCACACCCAGCCCGAGATGACTGCGCAACGTCTTGCCTTCATACGCGCGGCGGAAGATGCCGCGTTTTTGCAGGATCGGCACCACGCCTTCCGTGAATGCTTCCAGCCCGCCGGGCAACGCATCGGGCATCAGGTTGAAGCCATCGGCGGCGCCCTGTTCGAACCAGTGAGCGATGTCGTCCGCGATCTGCTCCGGCGTGCCCACGATCACGCGATGCCCGCCGCCGCCCGCAAGCGCGCGCACCAGTTCGCGCACCGTATAGCCGTGCGTGCGCGCCTGGGCCAGCGTTGCGTTGAAAAAAGTGTGATTGCCGTTACCGTTATTCGGCGGCGGAAGGTCGTCGGGCAAACGCTGATCCAGCGAAAGACTATCGGCCGGCACGCCGAGTGTGCCCGCCAGACGGTTCAGGCTGTAGCGCCAGGGAATCAGGTCGACGAGTTCATCGCGCCGGCGCAGCGCCTCGGCTTCGGTCCCGCCAATGATCGTGGTCAGGCCCGCGAGCACCTTCACGGCGTCCAGTCCACGGCCATGACGCGCCGCGCGCAGGTTCAGATCCTCGCGATACGCCCGCGATTCATCGAACGATTGCGAAGCCGAAAAGACCGCTTCCGCATGACGGGCCGCAAGGTCGCGGCCATCGCCGGATGCGCCTGCCTGCACCAGCACCGGATGACCTTGCGCGGAGCGCGGCAGGTTGAGCGCGCCTTGCACACCGAAGAAGCGGCCACGATGCGCCGCCGGATGCACGCGTGCAAGATCGACGAAGCGGCCACTGGCCTTGTCCGCGATCAGCGCGTCATCCTCCCAGCTGTTCCACAGCGTCTTCACGAGCGTCGCGAACTCGTCGGCGCGTGCGTAACGCTGCGCGTGATCGGGCACGGCGTCGAGGCCGAAGTTGCGCGCGGACGGCAAGTCTGCCGTCGTCACGATGTTCCAGCCCGCGCGTCCGCCGCTGATGAGATCGAGCGTCGCGAAACGGCGCGCGAGGTTGTACGGCTCGTTATAACTCGTCGATGCGGTCGCAATGAGCCCCAGATGCTCGGTCGCCGCCGCCACGCTGGTCAGCAACAGCGTCGGTTCGAGGGCCGTGATCGGCCGCATGTCGAGCTGGTCGGCGATCGCGGCGTTATCGGCGAGAAAGATGGCGTCGAGGCACGCGCGTTCCGCAATCTGCGCCAGCCGCACATAGTGGTTCACGTCGATGAACGCGGCGGGATCGGCATCGGCGAGACGCCATGCCGACGGCACAAAACCGGAATGCAGCGCGTTGATATTCAGGTGCAACTGGCGCGGAGCAGCGGCGCTCATGAATGAGACTCCAGAAAAGTTCGGAACATCCGGTTCAGAAAACGCGGCCTTCGGTCAGATGCGTGGTCACGCCGTTCAGTTCGTAGTCGCCCAGCACCCGCGCTTTATGCAACAGCGGGTTATGGCTGAAGATCGTGCGCAGATTGCGCCAGTGCCGGTCGAAGTTGTGCGCGCGCGAAGTCGCCGACGCGCCGCCCGCCTCGAACAGACGCTCCGCGGCCTGCAGCGCGAGCTTGCTGACGACGATCTGCGTGCGCGCCGTCGCAAGCGAGCCTTCCAGCACGAGCGCTTCGGCATCGGCGGACCCATTGCGGATGGCGCGAGCCGTCCGGTCCAGCACACGCGCGTTCTCGGCGATCAGCGCATCGATTGCGTGGCTGTGCGCCGACAGCTCGCCGACGACCTGCTGGATGAACCCATCCTCGCGCGCACTCGGCGCCGCGCTGTGCAGCACGGGACGCCCGTGCTTCAGCACATAGCGCTTCGCGTCGGCGACGACATTGCGCACGATGCCCGCCGCGACCGACACCAGATGCAGTTGTCGCAGCGCGCTGCCGTGGCGTCCGACGAGCGTCGATTGCACGCGCGGAGCGACTTCGTCCTCGTGGACGACGAGGTTGTCGAACTCCAGGCTGCCGCTCGCGGTCATGCGCTGCCCCATGCCGTCCCAGTCGTCGAGCACGCGCAGGCCCTCGCGCTGCACCGGCACGATCGCACTGACCGACTCGCCGTGCTCGTCCTGCACGTTGAGCCGCGCATAGTCCGAGAACGCCGTGCCCGTCGAGTAATATTTCCGGCCGCTCAGGCGATATTGATTACCCTCGCGACGCAGTTGCGTGGTGATCTCACCGGGACGCGAAGTGCCGGCTTCGGTCGACGCGCCGCCGAAAATCGCGCCCTCGGCCACGCGCCGGATCTGCACTTCGTTGAACGGTGTGCGCGGCGACAACAACAACGCTTCGGTCTGGTCGAAATGGATGCGCAGCGCATGCGCCACATTGCTCTCGTGTGCGGCAAGCGTCGCGATCACGTGGAATACGTCTTCGAGCGAACCGCCGAGTCCTCCCCACTCCACCGGCAGGCGCAACTTGCCGAGACCGGAGCGGCGAAACAGCGCGAAGGCCTCGAACGGCAGATCGCGGCGCACTTCCCGCGCGGCAGCGTCCGCACCGATTGCTTCCGCCAGCGCGGGCAACGCGGCCAGTGCGTCATGCAGTGCGTCGCGGGCTTGAGAGTCTTGTGACATCGTTCATTCCTGTTGTTTGATGGCGCGCGGCCGGCCGTCAGGCGGCCTGCGCGTCGAATTGGCGGGCCGGCACGGCGTCGAGCAGCGTGCGCGTATAGGCATGCCGGGGCGCGCGCCAGATTTCGCGGTGATGGCCGCTTTCGACGATACGCCCGCCATGCATCACGTGCACGCGGTCGGCGATATAGCGGACCACCGAAAGATCATGTGAAATGAAAAGATAGGCTAGGCCCAGATCGCGTTTCAGCTCCACCAGCAGATTGAGAATCTGCGCCTGGATCGAGACGTCGAGCGCCGAAACCGGTTCGTCGCAGATCAGCAGTGCAGGTTCGAGAATGAGCGCGCGCGCAATGCCGATGCGTTGCCGCTGACCGCCCGAAAATTCGTGCGGATAGCGCGCGAGCGCCGTACTGGGCAGACCCACGCGATCGAGCATCGCGACGGCACGCGCACGGCGCACACTGGCATCGCCGACGCCGTTCACCGCCAGCACCGTCTCCAGGATCGCGCCCACCGTGCGGCGCGGATTCAGCGACGCATACGGGTCCTGGAACACCATCTGCACATGGCGCCGATGCGGCCGCAACGCGCGTTCGTCGAGCGGCGCGAGGTTCGTGCCGCGCAGGCGGATCGCGCCGCCCGCAGCCGGCACGAGGCGCATGATCGCTTTCGACAGCGTGGATTTCCCACACCCCGATTCGCCGACCAGACCCACGGTCTCGCCGCGTCCGATGTCGAACGACACGCCATCTACCGCGCGCGCGATGCCCTTGCCGTGGCGATGCGCATAGTCCACGGTCAGGCCACTTACCGACAGCAAGGGTTCGCCTTCGCCCTGCTTTTCCGGCGGCGTCTTCACGCGCGCCAGAGGCGTCACGTTGAAGGCCGTCTTGCCGTCGGCGGAAGCTGCGTGCCGGATTTCCGGCAGCTTCCATTCGCGATAGTGAACCTCGTTCGACAGATTCAGCGACGCGCCCAGCAGCCCGCGCGTATAAGCATGCTGCGGCCGCGTGAACAGCTGTTCCACCGGCCCTTCCTCGACTTTCTCGCCGGCGAGCATCACGGCGACGCGGTCCGCATGCTGCGCGACGACGCCGAGATCGTGCGTAATGAGCAGCAGCGACATCGACAGTTCGCGGCGCAATTCGTCCAGCAGTTCGAGAATGCGTGCCTGGATGGTGACGTCGAGCGCGGTGGTCGGTTCATCGGCGATCAGGAGACGCGGACGGCATGCCACCGCCATCGCAATCATCACGCGTTGCCGCTGCCCGCCCGACAGTTCGTGCGGATAATCCGCCACGCGCCGCTGCGGCTCGGGCACATGCACCAGATCGAGCAATTCCACTGCGCGCCGCTGCGCCGCCTGCTCCGACAGCGATTCATGCTGTCGCAAGGTCTCGACAATCTGCGCCCCGACCGGCAACACCGGATTCAGCGAGGTCATTGGCTCCTGGAAGATCATCGAGATGTCGCGACCACGCAGTGCACGCATGTCGCGCGGCTTCAATGCGAGCACGTCGCGTCCGTCGAAACGCACGCTTCCCGTCACCCGTCCGGGCGCGGGCAACAGCCGCATCAGCGAGAGCGCCGTAGCCGACTTGCCGCAACCCGATTCACCGACGAGCGCCAGCGTCTCCCCAGCCGCGATATCCAGATCGATGCCGCGCACCGCGCGATGCGCGCCGAAATCCACGTGCAAACCGCGCACTTCAAGAAGTTGAGTCAAGCCTGCACCTCGTCAGGAAAGCGGCCGCATGCGCGGATTGAGTGCGTCGTTGAGACCGTCGCCGAGCAGGTTCAGCGCGAGCACGGCCAGCACGATCGCCGCGCCGGGAATCGCGGTGAGATACCACGCGGTGCGCAGCGAATCGCGGCCCGCGCCGATCATGCCGCCCCACGTCACCACGTTCGGATCGCCCATGCCGAGAAACGACAGCGACGATTCGATCAGGATCGCGCTCGCCACCATCACCGACGCCGTCACGATCACCGGAGGTAATGCGTTAGGCAATATTTCCCCGAATATGATGCGCGTATGACTGAAGCCCTGACTGCGCGCGGCCAGTACGAAATCGCTCTGTCGCAAGGTACGGAACTCGGCCCGCACGATCCGCGCGACCGTCGGCCACGAGGCAATGCCGATTGCCAGCGCGATGACGGTGACGCCCGGATTGCCGATCGCCACGATCACGATCACCAGCAGGAACGAAGGCACCGTCTGGAACAATTCGGTGACGCGTACGAGCACGTCATCGATCAGCCCGCCGAAGAAGCCGCCTATCGCGCCCACCAGCGTGCCGATCACGAGTCCGATCGCCGCCGCCGATGCGCCGATCAGCAAGGACACGCGCGCACCGTGCGCAACCCCTGCTGCCACATCCCGGCCGAGCGAATCGGTCCCGAGTCGATATAGCGGATCAGCGCCTGGCCATTCGAACGGCGCTGCAACCATGTCGAGCGGATCGCCAGGAAAGAAGTGCGGCGCGCCGAGCGCGAGTGCAATGAAGGCGGCCAGCAGCGCGAGGCCCGCCAGCGCGGAAGGATTGCGCAGCAACGCATGCCACGCGCCGCGCGAGCCATGCGAAGACGTCGTCTGCTGTGCACGGCGCGAGCCGAACAACGCGCCCGCAAGCTGGCGTCGCCACGCGGAATGAGGTGAAGGAGTAGCCATGCGTGAGAGTGAGTGAGTCAAGCGATGCGTGGATCGAGCCACGCCTGAAGCAGATCGACCACGACGTTCGCGACGATCACCAGCAACGAGGACAACAGCAGCACACCGAGCAACACGCTGAAGTCGCGCGCCATGACGGCATCAAGCGCGAGACGGCCAAGGCCCGGCCAGCTGAAGACCGTCTCCGTCACGGCCGCGCCGCCGAGCAGCGTGCCGAAGTGAATGCCGACCATCGTCGTGAGCGGCATGAGGGCGTTGCGCAGCACATGGCGCACCGTCACACGCAAAGGATGCAGCCCCTTCGCATGCGCGGTGCGAACGAAGTCCTGGCGCGTGACTTCGAGCATCGCGCTGCGGGTCAGCCGTGCATAAATGGCGACGAAGAAGGAGCCGAGCGTCGCGGCCGGCAGCAGCACATGCCGGGCAAGATCGGCGAGATGGGCAAAGCCATGCAAATTGGCGCCCACCGTCACGTCGCCGCCGCTCGGCAGCCAGCCGAGATGCACCGAGAACAGGACGATGGCCAGCAGCCCGATCCAGAAGCCCGGCGTCGAATACAGCAGCAGCGCGAGCACGGAGAGCACGCGGTCCGGCCACTTGCCCGCCCAGTGCGCCATGACCGCGCCCAGCACGATCCCCGCAACGATGGCCAGCGCGAGCGCCGTGCCCATCAGGATCAATGTGCTGGGAAGGCGCGACAGGATCAGCTGCATGACAGGCGCGTCATAACGCGGCGAATAGCCGAGGCTGCCGTGCGCAAGATGTCCAAGATACGCGCCGAGCTGATGCAGCACCGGCTGATCAAGGCCGAACTTCGCGCGCAAGGCCTGCACCGTTTCCAGCGTGGCGGAACCGGACTCGCCTGCCAGTACATCGGCGGCGTCTCCGGGCATCAGCTTCAGCAGGAAGAAGTTGGCGATCACGATGGCGATCATCGTCGGCAGCGCCTGCCATGCCGTGCGTCGCGCTATGGCGGCGAAGCGGCTGCGTCGGTTCATCGCATCGCTCCTCATGCAGCCAGCCACACATTGGCGAGATTGCCTTCCAGGCCTTGCGCGGACACCGTGTGATTGCGCACGCGACGGTTCGCGAGCGTGACCATTCGCGGCGCGACGAGATTGAGAATCGGCAGGTCGCGATACACGATCTGCTGGAACTGCTGATACAGCGCCACGCGCTTGCTCTCGTCGGTCTCAATCGACGCCGCTTCGAGCAGGCTATCCACCTGCGCATTGTTGTAGTGCGGTGCATTGGAAAACGGCACGCCCGGACGAATGTTCTTCGACCAGTACAAACGTTGCACGCCCACGCTCGGATCGAACAAGGTATTTACGCCGATGCTCGTGAAATCGAACTGACGGTCCGCATACACGCGCTTGAGGAACGACGGCAGATCCTGCGAGCGCACCGTGACCTCGATGCCCACGCGCGCCAGCGCGGACTTCACATAGTCGGCCTGACGCCGGTACATGTCGCCATAGGGAAGATAGTCGTGCGTCAGCTGGAAGCGCGGACCGCCGTTCTTGCGCGGATAACCGGCCGCATCCAGCAGCTTCTCTGCATTCGCGATATCGAATGCATACGGCGCGAGCTTGGCATCGTGATACGGCGAAGCGGGTGTGATGGGCGTCGGCGAGACATCGGCATAACCGTACGCAATCGTCTTCTGCACGATCTGCGGATTCACTGCATGCGCGATAGCCTGACGCACCCGCAGGTCCTTCAGGACCGGATGATCGAGATTGAAGTCGATCTCCGAAAGCGGCTCGAGGAAGCGATAGCCGCGCGTCTCCACCGCGAGTTGCGGCAATTGCGTCAGACGCGGCAAGTCCGACAACGGCACCGGGTTCTCTCCGCCGAGATCGAGCGCGCCGGTTTCGAAGGCGGCCGAGCGCGCGGCGGCATCGGGCACGACCTTGAAGACGAGTGCGTCGATATACGGCTTGCCCGCGTCCCAGTAGTCCGGATTGCGTTCGTACACGATGTTTGCGCCGCGCGTCCACGATTTGAAGCGGAACGGACCGGTGCCGACGGGCGCATTGTTATGCGGGTTTGACAACGGGTCGCCCGTGGCATAGAGATGCTTGGGGACCATCGGCGACTCGCCTGCCGAAAGCGCCTTTAGCAGATAAGGCGCGGGCTTCGACAGTTCGATGACAGCAGTGCGCGCGTCCGGCGTCGTGACCTGCACGACATTCGCAAAGGTGCTGCGGCCGCGCGGATGAATCGACTTCAGCAGGTCGATCGAGAACGCGACGTCCGCTGAGGTGAAAGGCTGTCCATCGTGCCACTTGACGTTCTGCCGCAGCGTGAACGTGTACTTGAGGCCGTCCGGGCTGACCTTCCAGGCGGTGGCGAGTTGCGGCTGCGGCTTGAGATCGAAGTCATAGGCGAGCAGCCCTTCCAGCACCTTCGAGCTTGCGACGAGCGCGGGTCCCGTGGTCTGGAAGATCGAGACGAGCACGGGCGGCTCGGGATTGATCAGCATGTTGAGCGTGCCGCCCCGCTTCGCCGCGCCCTGTGCGAAAGTCAGTGAAGACAGGCTTGCGGACGCGAGCGCCGCGCCCGATGAAACCAGGAAGTCCCGCCGATTGAAACCTGCCATGTGCTGCCGTTCCTCTTGTGTGCCGTGATCGTTCGGATATGACGCGGCATGATGCTGCCGCGCCGCTCACGATAGAACGGCATCGCATGCAAGAGAACCAAGCGTTCCGCATATGCAAAAGCACGGCGGCGAGAAAAGCTTATGAGGAAACGAGCGAACGGGTACGTTCTGCTTGACCGCGCTTTCGTTGATCGATCCACAGCCGCGCCCAGCGCGCAGCATAGGCCACGGCGTGATCGGCTTCGAAGAAGTAGTCGAGCGCATCGAAGGTGAACGACGCGGCATGCGGCGATGCGCCGCTTTCGATGGTGAGGTTGGCGGCAAAGAGGCCGCTCGGCAATGCATGCGCCGAGGGCGCGACATCGTATCCCTTGTATCGCATATGGCTTTCCAGAGGGCAAAAGCGCCCGATGCGATTCATGCTAATACGCGTGCCGCGCCCTTCAAACCAAGGCTTTGGTCTTAGCTAATGCGCGCTGCCGTCAGGACTTATTTCGTGGGGCGAGATTGCAGTCCGAGTGAGGTACGACCTTCGCGCGGCGCCATGCGCGCCAGGAAAACGATGACCGCGGCCACGACCGACATGATCGCCAGGCCCGTCAAGCCGCCCCGGATCGAGCCGGTCTTCTGCTCGAGAAAGCCGAAGGCCGCGGGCGCCACGAAGCCGCCGAGATTGCCGATCGAGTTGATCAGCGCGAGCACCGGCGCCGCGATGCGCGCATCCAGATAGCTTTGCGGAATGGGCCAGAACAACGACGATGCCGCCTTGAAGCCGATCGCCGCGAAACAGATGGCGACGAACGAGAACGCCGGGCTGCCCAGACCGGCGGCATACATGCCTGCCGCCGCGATCAACAGCACGCACGCCACCCACGCCTGCTGGAACTTGAAGCGTCCAGCGAGAGCGGCAAACAGATACATCGCGACGATCGAGATCAGCCAGGGAATCGAATTGAAGAGACCGACCTGGAAGTCATTCAGATGCCCCATCTTGCGGATGATGCTCGGCAACCAGAAGGTTGCGCCGTAAATGGTCAGCGACACGGAGAAATAGATCAGGCAAAAGATCAGGATCTGCGGATCGCGCAACAGGCTCCACGACGAGGGCTTCACGGTATGCGCGGCATCGCGCTGACGCTGTTCCGCTTCCACCTCAGCGATGAGCGCATCCTGTTCTTCACGCGTGAGCCACTTCGCGTCACGCGGTTTCGAGTCCAGCCAGAACCAGACGAAGCCGGCGAGCACCACGGAGGCCACGCCTTCGATGATGAACATCCACTGCCAGCCATGCAGGCCCCCGCCTTCGATCAACATCAGGCCGCCGGAGATCGGTCCGGAGAAGACCGATGCCAGCGCCGAGCCGCTCAGGAAGACCGCCATGGCCCGGCCGCGTTGATCGCGCGGCAGCCATTGCGTGAAATAGAAGACGACGCCCGGAAAGAAGCCCGCTTCGGCCGCGCCGAGCAGCAGACGCATCGCGTAGAAGGACGTTTCGCCCTTTACGAAGGCCATGCCGACCGCAGCCAGTCCCCACGTCACCATGATGCGCGTGAGCCAGGCCTTCGCGCCGAAGCGTTGCAGCAGCATGTTCGAAGGCACTTCGAACACGGCATAGCTGACGAAGAACAGACCCGCGCCGAGCCCATAGGCCGCAGCGCCGATGCCCAAGTCCGCGCTCAGATGCTGACGCACGAAACCGATGTTCACCCGGTCGATGTAATTGACGATGAACATCACGACGAACAGCGGCAGCACATGCCACTTGATCTTGCGTACGGCGCTCGACAGCGCGCTGGAAGTGCTCATGAAGATGTCTCCTGGAGTAGCGCTGCGAACGCCTTTTTATTCGAATCAGAAGCGCGGATTCTTGCCGGTGAATTCCGGCTGATATTTGCGCATCTGCGAGAGGTCGTCGCGATTGCGCACGCCGCATGACAAATATTGCTCATGCAGTTCGCCCAGCTTCTCCCGATCCAGCTCGACGCCGAGGCCCGGCGTGACGGGTACGCGCACCGCGCCGTTGTCGAACTTCACGCGGCCGCCCTTGATGACTTCTTCTTCCTGCCACGGGTAGTGCGTGTCGCACGCGTAGGTCAGGTTCGGCACGCTCGCCGCCACGTGGGTCATCGCCATCAGGCTGATGCCGAGGTGCGAGTTGGAATGCATCGACATGCCGAAGCCCCACAGCCTGCACATGCGCGCGAGCGTCTGCGTGGCGCGCAGTCCGCCCCAGTAGTGGTGATCCGAGAGCAGCACCTTGATCGAACCCATCTCGCAACCTTTGCGGAAGTCGTCCATGGTCGTGATGACCATGTTGGTCGCGAGCGGCAGCTTCGTATGCTTTTGCAGTTCGGCCATGCCTTCGAGGCCAGGGCATGGGTCTTCGTAATACTCGAGGATTTCGTCGAGCTGGGGCGCGGCCTTGATGCTCGTCGCAAGCGTCCAGTTCGCGTTCGGATCGAGACGCAGCGGCATGCCAGGGAAGGCCTCGGCAAGCGCCTGCATGCAGGCGATTTCATGCGCAGGCTCGAACACGCCGCCTTTGAGCTTGATGCTCTGGAAGCCGTACAGGTCGATCATGCGGCGCGCCTGCGCGACGATCTGCTCCGGGCTGATGCCCTCGCCCCACGCATCCGGCGCGTAGGGCTTGCCGATGTGTTCCGCGTACTTGAAGAACAGATACGCGCTGTACGGCACGGCGTCGCGCACTTTGCCGCCCAGCAGATCCACCACCGGCGCGCCGACGATTTGCCCCTGCAGGTCGAGCATCGCCACTTCCAGCGTGCTGATGACCTTCGGCGCATTCTTCGCGGCATGCGAGCCCGGTGCGAGTTCGAACTCCACGGCGCCCGGCGTGGCCGTGATGGTCGCGCGCACACGCTCTTCCATCTGATTCAGTTCGAACGGCGAGAGGCCGATGACGAGATCCTTTGCCTGTTGCAGCACGCGCAGCATGGGCTCGTCGCCATAGGTTTCGGAGATGCCGACTCGTCCGTCATTCGTCTCCAGTTCGACGATCGCGCGCAGTGCCCACGGCTCGTGGATGCCCGCGGCATTGAGGAGCGGGCCGTCGCGAAAGGCGATCGGCGTGATGCGCACGTGAGTAATGGCGATCTGTCGAGTCATGGCGATATTTCCTGCGAATGGACGGAAGCGAGAATGAAGTCATGGTAAAGCACTAATACATTAGTGTGTCAGTAGGGAAATCACCAAGCGTCGCTCGCGCTTCGCGCCGCTCGGCATGGCCGCAAAGGCGGGCTATAGTACTAATGTTTCAGCACGCTTCATCATTCATATGAGTAATATCGATGCTCCCCGCGCGGCCCATCGCCTGGATCGCTCGCGTCACGCGGCGCCGCAGGTGTTCGAACGCCTGCGCGAACTGATCCTGTCGCTTGAACTGGCGCCAGGCACCGTGCTGTCGCGCAGCGAACTGGCGACGCGCTACGGCCTGAGCCAGACCCCTGTGCGCGACGCGCTCATCAAGCTCGGTGAAGAAGGGCTCGTCGACATCTTTCCGCAGCACGCTACGGTTGTGAGCCAGATCAGCATCGCATCGGCGTTGCAGGCGCACTTTCTGCGCCGCTCGATCGAACTCGAAATCGTGCGCACGCTCGCGCAAGCGCACAAGGCGTCACTGGTCGCGCGGCTGCGCGCGACGATCGCGGAACAAATGGATTATCTGGAGCCGCAGGACGTCGAGCAGTTCGCATTGCTCGATCATGCGTTTCACCGGCAGATGTATGAGGCCGCGGGCGTGCCGCAGCTCTGGGATCTGGTGCGCCGGCTGAGCGGACACATAGACCGCTTGCGGCGCCTGCACTTGCCAGTGGAAGGCAAGACGCTGGCCGTGGTGCGCGACCACACCGCCATCGTCGACGCCATCGAGCAAGGCAATGCCGATGCCGCCGATGCCGCCCTGCGCGCGCATCTGTCCGGCACGCTCAGCCAGCTCGACGAAATCCGCGCGAGCCATCCCGACTATCTGACGGACCATTGACGCATGCAAATCCTCGTCGATGCTGACGCCTGCCCGAGCGTGGTCAAGGACATCCTGTTCCGCGCGGGGCCGCGCGTGAAGGTCGCCGTCACGCTGGTGGCCAACCAGTTCTTGCGCACGCCGCCCTCGCCATTCATCCGGGCGATTCAGGTGCCCGCGGGTTTCGATGTAGCGGACGCGCGCATCGTCGAGATGGCGCAAGCGGGCGACCTCATCATCACGGCCGATATTCCGCTCGCCGCCGCCGTGCTCGCCAAGGCGGCTCACGCGCTGGACCCGCGCGGCGAATGGTTCAGTGAGGAAAATATCGAGGAGCGTCTGTCGATCCGCTCGATGATGGACCAGTTGCGCAGCAGCGGCGTCGCCACCGGCGGACCGCCGCCCTATAGCCCGCGCGACGGCAAGCAGTTCGCCGCGCAGCTCGACCGCTTTCTTGCCCGGCACGCGCGCGGCTGAAGCGGATCACTGCGCGACCTTCGCCTGCTCGGACGGCCAGCCCTGCATCATCGCGTCGATTTCGTCGTCGAGCCATTGGCGGAACTGCATGTACTCCGGCCGCGCCCGCGCATTGCGATGCGTGATCAGGTAGTGATGTCGGTCGTGGAAAACGAGCGCATCGTCGACGGGCCGCACGAGTTTCTTCTGCTCGACCTGCCGATGCACGAGATGATGCCAGCCGAGCAGCGTGCCCTCGCCGGCCTCGGCCTGCGCCACCAGCAACCGATAGTCGTTGCTCTCGAAGTTGTCGTTCTGGTCGAGGCGCTCCGAGCCGTCGCCTTGCTGGAACCAGTTCTTCCATACGCGCCAGTCGACGTGCTCGCACACCTGCGCCCGACCCAGCAGCGAAAGACTCAGGGTGGGATGCTGGAGCAGATCGAGCGGCTTGAGCGTGCGGCCATGGAAATGGCGTTCATGAAACGGAACGCTGCATACCGGATAAACGATGTCGTGAAACAGCGGCTCGACTTCGTATTCCGCCTCGCGCGGCGGATTTTTCGTGATGATGACGTCCGGCTCCATGAGATCGTCCAGTTCCATGAACTGGTCGGTGACCATCACGTGCAGGCGGATTTCCGGAAAGCGGCGACGGAATTCAGGCAGTCTGCCCGACAGCCACAGTGCCGAAAAAGTATGCGAGATGCACAGTGTGAGCGCGTGACGATCCACGCGCCGCACTGCCTGCGCCGCCTCCGCGATATTCATGATCGACAGATAAGACGCGTTGTACAGGATGCGCCCCGCATCCGTCAGCGCGATATGACGGCCGGCGCGCTCGAACAGCGCAACTTCGAGGGTGTCCTCGAGCTCCTTGATCTGCCGGCTGACGGCCGCCTGCGTCACGCACAGCACTTCCGCGGCTTGCGTGAAGCTTTCATAGCGCGCTGCGGTGACGAAGCACCGAAGCGCGCGCAACGAGGGCATCTGTGCGAGCAGCCGGTCGGCGAACTGCTGTTTCTTCTGCATCGGGATCACCTTCGAAGGGCTTGCGGGCACCTGCAGGCGCCCGGTACGCGGCGCCGCTGATGAGTCATTTTATTGATTTTATTGCCTGTCTTGATGTGATGGCTTCCCGTTGCCGTCCATCAACGTCCCTGCACGCGTTTCAGGATCCGTTCGAGCGCTTCGATGTAATGCTGGTAGGTGCCCCGCTGCGCAAGCTCGTTGGTCACTTGTTCATTGAGTCCGCCCGGCGTGCACATTTCGCCGATCAATTCCGAGTACGGCCGGGCGTCCTTGGTGGTTTCATGCGCGAGGCCCACTTGGAACCCCGACAGGAACGACCGCGCCGACGCATACGGCAGACCTTGCGCGACGAGCCACGAGGCCTGCTCTTCCAGCAACGCAAAGTAGCTCGCCATGGTCGCGGTGGCGGCGGACAGTGCATCGAACTGATGCTCGTCCTCGACTTCCACGGCCGCGCCGAGCGGCGCGAACAGCGTGCGCGCGACCGCATCCGGCGGACACAACGCCGTGCTGCCCTTGCCTTCCGACACCGCCGGCAGTGGGATGGCGCGAATCACCGCGGCCACGTCACCCAGCCATTCACGCACCTGCGCAAGCGACTTGCCGGCAATGAAGCTGATGACATGATGGCGCGGCTCGAACTTCAGCGTCGGGAGGACATCGGCGGCGATCTGCGGCCGCACCGCGAGACAGATCACGTCCGAGGAATCGAGCACCGCCTGATTGCTGGCGCTTACCTCGACGCGCGTGTCCAGTTGCGCAAGCTCGGCTGCCGTGTCCGCATTGCGCGGCGACAGCGCGATACGCTCGAAGGGAACCTCGAACCTGATCATCCCGGTCACGACCGCCCGCGTGATCGCGCCGGTGCCGACGAATCCAATCCGCATACTTCCTCGTCTCTAGTCAGTCGAGCTTAAGCCACGTGGTTTTCAGCTCGCAGTATTGATCGTGCGCGTAGATCGACTTGTCTCGCCCCCCGAAGCCCGACTGCCCGAAGCCGCCGAACGGCGTCGTCAGGTCGCCTTCGCCGAAGCAGTTCACGGTCACCGTGCCTGCGCGAATGCGCGCCGCCACCTTGTGAGCGTGATTGACATTGTCGGTCCACAGCGATGCCGCGAGGCCATAGCACGTATCGTTGGCGATGCGCACGGCCTCGTCGACGTCAGCATATTCGATAAAGCACACCACCGGGCCAAAGACCTCGTCGCGCGCGATGCTCATCTCGGGCGTGACCTGATCGATGATGGTCGGCTCGACGAACCAGCCGCCGGACTCGGCGAGCGTCGCCTGCCCGCCGCACACCACGCGCGCGCCCTCGGCCCGCGCCTTCTCGATGTGGCCCAGCACCTTGCGGTAGTGCGCTTCCTCGATGAGCGAGCCGAGCTTCACATCGGGATCGAGCGGGTCGCCGGTCTTCCAGCCTTCCAGCACGGCCTGCATCTTCTGCAGCAAGGCCTCCTTCTGGCTCACATGCACGATGATGCGCGACCCGGCGCTGCAATTCTCGCCCATGTTCCAGAACGCGGCGGCGACGGCCTGTTCCGCGACTACATCGAGATTGGCGACGTCCGGCAGCACCACCTGCGGATTCTTGCCGCCGCATTCGAGCACGACGCGCTTCAGGTTGGTATCGGCGGAATAGCGGAGGAAGCGCTTGCCCGTTTCGGTCGAACCGGTGAAGGCCACGAGGTCGATGTCGGCATGACAGCCGATAGCCTGCCCGGCGCTCTCGCCCAGCCCCGTGACCACGCTCAGCACGCCGGACGGCACGCCCGCCTCGAGTGCGAGGTCGGCGATGCGCAAGGTAGACAGGGACGTCTGCTCGGCCGGCTTCACGACCACGCTGTTGCCCACCGAGAGCGCCGGCCCGATCTTCCAGGCCAGCATCAGCGCGGGAAAATTCCATGGCAACACTGCGCCGACCACGCCGATCGGCTCGCGCGTGATCATGCTCACGACGCTCGCGCCCGACGGCGACAGCGCGTCATAACGCTTGTCCGTGGCTTCCGCATGCCAGCGGATGCACGCCGCCGACTCGGGAATGTCGAGCCCCATGCATTCGCTGATCGGCTTGCCGGCTTCGAGCGCTTCGAGCAGCGCGAGCTCTTCGGCGTTGTCGTCGATGAGTTGCGCCAGACGCTGCAGCACGGCCTTGCGATGCGATGGCGCGGCCTTCGACCAGATGCCCGCTTCGAAGGCCTCGCGCGCGGCTGCAACCGCGCGGTCCACGTCCTTCGCATCGCACTTCGCAATCGCGGCAAGCGCCTTGCCCGTCGAAGGATTGAGCGTATCGAAGGTTTCGTTCGACGCCGCGTTGCAGCGTGCCCCGGCAATCAGGGCGCGGCCATCGAGCGCCAGACCTTGTGCCTTGCTTGTCCATTCCTGGTGCGTCGTCATGTGTCTATCCTCACAGATTCAAAGCTCGGCGCCCGCCGAGAATTCCTTCATCCAGATCGCGGCGGTCACCGCCACATCGGCAATCGGCCGCATCGGCAACGAACGCGGATGCGGTTGTCGCAGCAGTTGATCGATCAACGCATGGGATTCGCCGAGCGCATATTCGGCGATCAGCTTGCCCGATGCCGAGCCGCGGCTCAGTCCCAATCCATTGCAGCCGACCGCTTCGAACACGCCCTGCTCGCGCTGCCCGAACAACGCGCCGTTGTTCGCCGACAGGCACAGCGCCCCGCCCCAGGTGTATTGCAACTCGACGTCCTTCAACATCGGAAAACGCCGTTCAAACGAACGTTGATGCAGTTGTCGCGACTTCGCGAGATCGCTGTCCGAGACGGACAGGTTGGGCCGGAACGCGAAGTGATTGCGAATGCAGATGCGGTGATTGGCGAGGCGGCGCACGGTGGTGCCCATCGGGTCCGCGGGAATCAGCGCCCACGACTGCATGCCGCCCAGCCGCGCGATCTCGTCGGGGTTCATCGGCCGCGACATCGACGCGAACGTGTAGACCGGCAGCAGGCCGTTCGGATGGCCGCCGAAGGTCGCCGCATAGGCGTTGGTGCAAAGCACGACGCGCGCTGTCGTGATGCTGCCGCCGGCGAACTTCAGCAGCTTCGCGGCGCCGCCCGTGTCCATGCCCTTCACCGCGCTCAGCTCGAACACGGTTACGTTCGCCGGTTGCGTCGCCGCAAGGCCGCGCATCAGCGCGGCCGGCTGAACCGTGCTGCATCCCGGCGTGAACAGCGCGCTCTCATAGAACGGCGTGCCCGTCACTTTTTCGATGGCGCTGCGATCGAGCCATTCGCACGCTTCGCCGATGCGTGCGAGACCTTCTGCGAAGTGCGTGAGCGCCGCATGTCCCTTCTTGTTGACCGACGCGTGATACTTGCCGTCGTCGCGCCAGTCGCAATCGATGCCATGCTGCTTCACGATCGAACGCACATAGTCGATGCCGTGCCGTTGCAGACGGACATCGGCCTTGTCGGCCTCTACGCTGCGCGAATAACTCTCGCTGCTGATGTCGTGCGGCAGATCCACAAAGAAGCCCGAATTGCGGCCTGCCGTCGAGCGGCCGATACGGTCGGCCTCGACCAAGGCGACGGATGCGTCCGGCGCGAGTTCAGCCAGCCGCCGCGCCGCACATAGCCCGGTAATGCCGCCGCCCACCACGACGTAGTCGAAGGCGTGTTCACCCGTCACGGTCCTCGCGGGCGCGGCGGGCGGCAGGCTTTCCCACCAGCCGTTGACGCCATCCGGGGCAGGCAGATGCGCGAAATCCAGTTTCGAGGCCATGCAGGTTCACTGAGCGTTGCGCAGCAGAGGTTGAACGAGCTTCGCGAAAGCGTTGCGCTCTTCGTCGGTAAGCGTGCCGAGCGGCGCGCGCGCATGACCCACACGCGTGCCCGCGAGCTCGCAGCCGTAACGCACGTACTGGATGAACTTGCCGCTGCGTTCGAGCAGTTCGAGCACGGGCAGGAGCTGCGTCATCAGCTTGCGCCCTGCGTTGAAATCGCCTTGTTTTACGCAGGTTTCGAGCAGTTCGGTATGCGCTTCGGGCAGGAAGTTCGATGCGCCCGCCACCCAGCTCCGCACGCCCCACGCGAAGAATTCGAGCGCCTGGTCGTCCATGCCGCAGCTGAGGACGAAGCGCTCGGGCAGTTGCGTCGCGAGATGATGGAGATGCGCGACATCGCCCGTGCTCTCCTTCATCGCGGCGAAGTTGGGACGTTCGAGCAGCTTCATGAGCACTTCATCGCCGATCGCGGTTCCGGTGCGTGCAGGAAAGTTATAGAGCATGACCGGCAGATCGAGCGCATCGTCGATCTTCAGCAGATGCGTCAGCAGTTCGTCCTGCGTCGGCTGCACGTAGTACGGCGCGGCCACCAGCAGCGCGTCATAGCCCGCGCGCTTCGCCTCGCGGCCGAGGCGCAGCACTTCGTTCGTGGTGGTTGCATTGATGCCCGCCGTGAGCCAGGTCTTGCCGCCCACCGCCTGCGCCACGGTATCGAATGTCTTCACGCGCTCGTCGAAACTCAGCGCATAGTATTCGCCCGTGGTGCCGCCCACGCCGAGTCCGGTCACGCGGCCGGCAAGACTCGCCGCATGCTTGCCGAGCATGTCGTGATCGATTTCGCCGTCGGCCTTGAACGGGGTGACCAGCGGAGTATGTACGCCTTCGAAGCTCATGATCGTCTCTCTGAAGTAGGATCGTGTGTCGTCGTTTGCGATGCGTCAGACCAGTGCTTCCGCACGCGTGTAAATAGGGAACCGCGCGCACAGTTCGCGCACCCGCGCGCGCACTGAACGCTCCACCTGCTCGTCGCCGCCGGGATCGCGCACGAGCGCCGCGATGACTTGCAGGATCATGTCGCCAACCTCTTCGAACTCCGCGACACCCAGGCCTCGCGTGGTGCCGGCCGGCGTCCCGAGGAGAATGCCGGAGGTGAGGGTCGGGATGCCGTTCTGATTGCAGGTGATGCCCGCGCGCTCCAGCGCCTTCTCGGCCTGCGTGCCGGTCAAGCCCTTGCTGCGCAAATCAACGAGCAGCAGATGGTTGTCGGTGCCGCCCGTGAGGAGACGCAGGCCGCCTGCTTGCAGCACCTTGCCGAGCGCCTGTGCATTGCGCAGCATCCGCTCGATGTAAGCGCCGAATTCGGGCCGTAGCGCCTCGCCGAAGGCCACCGCCTTGCCCGCGATCACATGCATCAACGGACCGCCCTGCGCGCCCGGAAACACGGCTGCATCGATCTTCTTCGCGAGGTCGGCGTGGTTGGTCAGGATGAAGCCGCCGCGTGGGCCGCGCAGTGTCTTGTGGGTCGTCGACGTGACCACGTCGGCGAACGGCACGGGGTTCTCATGCTTGCCCGCCGCGACGATGCCCGCGAAAGGCGCCATGTCCACCATCAGCATCGCGCCGACGCGATCCGCTATGTCGCGGAACGCAGTGAAGTCCAGCGCGCGGGGATAGGCGGAGAAGCCAGCGATGATCAGCTTTGGCCGATGCGTTTCGGCAAGCCGCCGGACCGCGTCGTAGTCGATGCGCAATGTCTCCGGGCTCACGCCGTACTGCACGGCGTTGAACCACTTGCCCGTAAGCGCCGGACGCGCGCCATGCGTGAGATGGCCGCCCGCATCGGGCGACATGCCCATCACGGTGTCGCCCGGTGCGAGCAGCGCAAGCATCACTGCACTGTTCGCCTGCGCGCCGGAATGCGGTTGCACGTTGGCGAAGCCTGCATCGAACAGCGCCTTCACGCGATCGATGGCCAGCGCCTCGATCCGGTCCACGTGCTCGCAGCCGCCGTTATGGCGCTCGCCCGGATAGCCTTCCGCAAGCTTGTTCGTCAGCACCGTGCCCTGCGCCTCGAGCACGGCCGACGACACGATGTTCTCCGATGCGATCAACTCGATCTGGCTCTGCTGGCGACGCAGTTCCAGCGCGATCTCCGCAGCGATGACGGGATCGTGGCTCTGCAGGCTCTCGCCAAAGAAGCGCGCATGTGCGTTCACAGGAAGACTCCGCGTGGATCGTGCAGCGAATGGCTGGGCGTCGGCGTTACTGCGCCAGCCATGCCTTCAGCTTGTCGGGGTGCGCATCGACGAACTTCTTGGCGGCCGTCGCATAGTCGTTCGTGCTGTTGCCCTCGAACTCGATCGCTTCCACATCCGCGAGATTGAGCTTCAGATGCTTGAAGAACACATCGGCGCGCGGGAACTTGCCTGCGAACTGCTTGGACGCGAATGCATGCACCTGTTCTTCGCCGCCGAGCGTGCCCTTCGGATCCTTCAGGTAACGCATCTGCCATTTCTGGAACAGCCAGTGCGGGCTCCACACCGTTGCGACGATCCATTGCTTCGACTGATAGGCGCGCTGGATGGACGCGAGCATGCCTGCCTCGCTGGCGGATTGCAGGTGATAGCCGGAGAGGTCGTAGGCCTTGATGGTCTTCTCCGATGCCTGCATCAGTCCGCCGCCCGGTTCGATGCCCTGGATCACGCCGTTGAGCTGCTTCTGCACGTCAGGCTTCTTCAGGTCCTCGATGGACGACAGCTGCGACTCCGGTACATACGCCGGCACGGCCCAGCCGTTCTTGCCACCCGTATAAATTATGCCGACGTCATCGAGATCGTTCTTGTAGCGCGCCACATACTGACCGTGCGTGACCGGCAGCCAGCCGCCCACCATGATGTCCAGGTCGCCGCGCGCGACGCCCTGATACTGGATGCCGATGTCCGCCTGCACGAACTGCACCGGCTGCTTCAGCTGCGTCTCGAGCACGTACTTAGCGACATTGGCGACGGCGAGCACGTCGGCCCAGTTGGTGACGGCGATCTTGAGCGGCTCGGCCGACATGGCCGGAGCGGACGCCACGCCGAAGGCGACGACAGCGGGCATCAGCACCTTCGCGAGCACCGCCTTGATGGACAGGTTCTTCATTTCGACTCCGGATGGGTGTGTCAGTGTGTGGTCTGGTTCGCTGTTGCGCCGGTCGTTGCCGGCGCCTTTCTTCTCTCAGTCTTCTCTCACTCGTCTCTCAAGTCTGCGCCGCCTTGGACGGCGTGACCGGCGTTGAGATCACCTTCTTCTTCTTTGCCTTCTTGGCCTTGACGCCGAAGCTTTCCGTCAGACGATCGAGGATGATCGCGAGCAGCACGACGCCGAGACCGCCTTCGAAGCCGATGCCGATATCGAGCCGCTGGATGCCGCTCAACACGTATTCGCCAAGGCCGCCCGCACCGATCATCGATGCGACCACCACCATCGAGAGCGCCATCATGATGGTCTGGTTGACGCCTGCCATGATCGACGGCAGCGCGTTGGGCAACTGGATCTTCCACAGCAGTTGCGCATCGGTGCTGCCGAACGAGCGGCCTGCTTCGAGCAGTTCTTCGCGCACCTGGCGGATGCCGAGCGTGGTCAGGCGCACGACGGGCGGCATGGCGAACACGATGGTCGCGATCACGGCCGGCACGCGTCCGAGACCGAACAGGATCACGGCGGGGATCAGGTAGACGAACGCGGGCATCGTCTGCATGAAGTCGAGCAGCGAGCGCAGCACGACTTCGGCGCGATTGCTGCGCGCGCCCCAGATGCCGAGCGGCACGCCGATCACAAGACTGAAGAACGTCGCCGCGATCACCAGCGCGAGCGTGGAAACCGTCTGCGCCCAGAGGCCCATGTAGTTGATCGCATAGAGCGCCACGCCGACGAAGGCCGAGAACACCACGCCCTTGCGCCACAGCGCGAGCGCCATCAGGATCACCAGCATCGCGATGAACGGGACCGCGCCCAGGCCATCTTCGAGCACCTTGATCACCGCGCCGAGTGCGGCAGAAAAGGCATCGAAACCGCCGCGAAAATGCGAGAACAAGAAATTGACCGCGTCCTCGGCGAACTTGCCGAAAATCGAACTGCTCGTACCGTTCATGCTGCCCTCCGCTCCATGACCTGCTTGAGAATCGTGCGGCACGAGACGACGCCGGCGAGCCGGCCTTGTTCGTCGGTGACGGGCACGTCGTGTTCCTGACTGAGTGCGATGGCCGCGAGCCGGTGCAGATCGGCGTCGAGCGGCACGGCGGCGACGTCGCGCAGCAAGGCTTCGCGAATCGGACGTGCGCCGCTCTTGTGCAGCGATGCGGGCGTCACGCATCCCTGATAGCGTCCGGCTTCGTCGCAGACGTAACCGCAGTCGGCGCCGCTGTCGATCAGGCTGTTCAGATAGCGTTCCGACGGTGCGCCGCCGTCGCAGGCAATGAGGCCGCGCTCGACCTTCGTGAGCAGGCTCGATGCAGCGAGGAAGCGCGACACGTCGACGTTGCGGAAGAAGTCGCGCACGTAATCGTCGGCGGGCGATTGAATGAGTTCAGCGGGCGTGCCGACCTGGATCAGCCGGCCATCTTTCATGATGCCGATGCGCCCGCCGATCTTCACGGCTTCCTCGATGTCATGCGAGATGAAGACGATCGTGCGCTGCTCTTCTTTCTGCAGGCGCAGCAGTTCGTTCTGCATCTCGAAGCGGATCAGCGGGTCGAGCGCCGAGAACGCTTCGTCCATCAGGAGCACCGCGGGATTCACTGCGAGCGCCCGCGCCAGTCCGACGCGTTGCTGCATGCCGCCCGACAGTTCGCTCGGCAGCAGTTTTTCGTAGGAAGCCAGGCCGACGCGCGTCAACGCGGCGCGAGCAATGTCATAGCGTTCCGATTTTTTCTTGCCGGCGACTTCGAGTCCGTACGCGATGTTGTCGATGACCGAGCGGTTCGGCAGCAGCGCAAAAGACTGGAACACCATCGCCATCTTTTCGCGACGCACCGCGCGCAGTTCGTTCACGTTCATCGGCGCGATGTCGCGGCCTTCGAGAATCACCTGACCCGAAGTCGGCTCGATCAGGCGATTGAGCAGGCGGACGAGCGTGGACTTGCCCGAGCCGGACAGTCCCATGATGACGAAGATTTCACCCGCGTTGACCGCGAGGCTGACGTCGTCGACGGCGACCATGTTGCCGGTCTGCGCGAAGATTTCGTTGCGGCCGAGGCCTTGTTTCAGGAGTTCCTGCGCACGCTCGGGCTTGGCGCCGAAGATCTTCGAGAGATTCTTGACCGTGAGGATCTCAGTCTGCGAAGCGGCGACGGATCGGGCCGGCGACAGGGTGTCCGGCTCTGCGGAAACCGCTTTTGACAGGTCGCCCGGTGCGAGCGTTAGGTTCGGAATCATCGATTCATTCCAGCTGGCAAGTTCGAGAAAACCGAAACGTTGAGGACGTCTGCCATGTGCGTCCTTTGAGTACGATCCGGGTCGACAGCGCCGATCACATTCCGGCGTTCGTTGCGTTGGAATGAAGCGTAACTGGTCAATTTCGATCATCCACCGACATTTTCTGCGCCCTTTCCGATACTTCTGGTAATGGATTCCCGTGGTGCAGGCCATGCAGGGAAACAGTGCGGGGACGGGAGAAACGCTGGAAGCGTGTGTGGATGCGGCTTTGCGGGCGTCGAGCTTGAGCGGAGGCGGGTCTGGCGGGGTGAGGCTGATCCGGCGGCGCTAGGGAATGCACCTAGACGGGCGGTTCTGCATGACCTTTTCGTGGGGTTAAGGGTCCTTGCGGTGACGAAATTCGCCCCGCGTTCCGGAAAAAACCGGTCTGAAACGTTCGGTCTTTTATTGCAATGACTGGGCTTGGGCAAAGCGAGACGAACGCGCTCCATGTATCGCCATGTATCTGCAATGCCCCCGGATACACAGCGATGCCGAAGGACCTCCACCGGGACAAGCGCCCGATACATCCGCGCGCTTCAATACGCTCCACGCCAACCGGAAAGGAGAAACCTCATGTTCGATCGCATCAAGATCGCCGCCTTCGCTGCCGCCATGATCGCCGCCTTCGGAGCGGTGGCTGCGCTGACCGCCTTCGCATCGACGGGGGCCTCGTCCGAACCGGACCCGGCGCGGCAGATCGCGGTCCAAGCGCCGGAATTCACCGGCATCGACAACTGGCTCAACAGCGCGCCACTGAACCTGAAGCAAATGCACGGAAAAGTCGTGCTGGTCGATTTCTGGACCTTCGACTGCATCAACTGCGCGCATACGCTGCCGCATGTGAAGGACTGGTATGCGCGTTATCGCGACAAGGGACTCGTGGTCGTGAGCGTGCATACGCCCGAATACGGCTTCGAGCGCGACACCGAAAACCTGAAGAAGGCGATTCAACGCTATGGCATCGACTTTCCCGTTGCGCAGGACAATGCCTATGCGACGTGGAACGCCTACGGCAACCAGTACTGGCCCGCGCTGTACCTGATCGACCAGGACGGCAGGATCGTGTACCGGCACTATGGGGAAGGCCGTTATGCGGAGACTGAGGCGAAGATCAGGGAACTGCTGGGAGCGTAATCGCGAGGCGCCGCTGTACAAAAAAGGCGTGCCCGCAAGTTGCGGCACGCCTTCTATCCGGAACAAGGGGTTCCGTTATTTCTTAGCCATGTCGAGCGACGGCGGCATCGGCATCCTCATTCCGCGTCGCACCCTTGGCGGGGCGGCCTGCCCAATAGCCGGCCAGCATCGAGCCCGACAGGTTGTGCCACACCGAGAACAAGGCGCCCGGAAGCGCGGCGATCGGCGTGAAGTACAGCTTGCCGAGCGTCGCGGCAAGACCCGAATTCTGCATGCCGACTTCGATGGCGAGCGTGCGGCAGACAGCCTCGTCGAAGCCGAGCAGACGTCCGCCCCAGTAACCGCCCAGCAGCCCGATGCCGTTGTGCAGCACCACGCCCAGAGCCACCACGAGACCGACCGAGGCAATGCTCTTTTGCGTACCCCCGACGACCGCCGCGATGATCAGCAGAATCGACACCATCGACACGATCGGCAAGACCCATTCAATCTTGCGCACGACCTTGCCAAACAGATGATTGACGACGAGCCCGACGACGATCGGCAGCGCCACGATCTGGACGATGCTCATCAACATGCCGTGCACGTCGACCACGATGGATGCATCGACGTACAGGCGCGTGAGCAACGGCGTGGCGAAGACGCCGACCAGGGTCGACAGTGCGCTGATCGTGACTGACAGCGCCACGTCGCCGCGCGCCAGATAGATCATCACGTTCGACGCCGTACCGCTCGCGACGCTGCCCACGAGCACCATGCCGGCCGTCAGGTCGGGAGGCATGCGCAGCGCCTTGGCGATCACCCAGGCGGCGAGCGGCATGACGAGGTAATGCAGAACGATCCCGGCAATCACGGGTGCGGGACGCGTGAACACGCGCCGGAAATCGTCGAGGGAAAGCGTGACGCCCATCGACAACATGATGATGGTCAGAAGCGTCGTGACGTGCGGTGCGATGCCCGTCACGGACGAAGGCTCGGCATAGGCGGCGATGGAAACCAGCACGGCCCAGAGCGGAAAAAGGCGGGTGATGCGGGCAAACATGAAAAACAATCCTCGAAAGTCTTATGGGTAGCGTGTCGTGCCTTCCTGGCGGAGCCGCGGTGGCTGCCGCGGCGCCGGGGGTGCCGACTGCACAGGACCGATCGTGTGATCTCGCGTGAAACAAATGGGGCCATGCGCAGCAGGATTGCCCTCGTGGGGCGGCCGCCTGGGCACCTGGGCCGGCTGATCGCCGTGCCGTCAGGCGCGGATCGCGCGCGGTGGGGCAAGAAAAATCAATCAGGCGCCGCATTTTACCTGTCGGCGCGGCTCTATTCTGAATTCGCTTAATTCCGACGCCGGTTGCGTCGATACGGGCCGTTCCGTTTTTTAATTTCGCGCTAATTCGTTTCCTTCATGCTGCGCAAGAACGAAGAGTCATGGCGCGAATGCCAGCCCCATGAGTCGCCCGGTGATCACAACAAGGAGATCGTCATGTCACCAATCGCAATTCTTCAGGGCACGCCCACCTGGGTCTGGGTGCTGCTCGCATTTCTTCTTTATCGCGGAATCAAGGCATTGCAGACCAACACCGCGCCGCTTTCGAAACTCGCCGTGGTGCCGCTGATTTTTGCCGGCCTCGGTATCGCGCATCTGATGTCGGATCCCTACGCGGGCTGGAGCGCCGTCATGGCGTGGATCATCGGTGTCGGAGCGGGTATCGCGGGCGGCATGTTCACCGCGAGCCGCACGCGTTTCATCGTCGATCCGATTGCTCGCACCGTGATGCTGCCGGGCTCCTTCGTTCCGCTCGTGCTGATCGCCGTCATCTTCATCGCCAAGTTCTGGATCGGTTTCGAAATGGCCACGACGATGCTTGCCACCTCGCTCGTCCACTATGCGTTGCTCGATGCGGCCATCTCGGGACTCGTTGCAGGCATGTTCGGAGGACGCTTCATCACCTACTGGCGCGGGCTCGATTCGTGCCGCCCCGCGGCCGCGTGATGGTGCGCACGGCCTTGCTCCAGACCGTCCGATGCAAATGGCGTCACACTTGTTACTCCCGAACCGCGCGTCACAGCCTCACACTGGCGCAACGCTCACGGTCTTGTTCAGGAGGAGACACAAGTCATGACTGCATCGGACGAAAAGGCAGGGAACGGCCCGCAAGCGGCCATGCAAACGCCGGCGGTTGTCTCGCCGGCTGAATGGGAGGCGGCGCGCGAGCGGCTCCTCGTGAAGGAAAAGGAACACACTCGCGCACGCGATGCGCTTGCCGCCGAACGTCGCCGCATGCCGTGGATGGCTGTGAAAGCGGATTACCAGTTCGACACTCCTGAAGGCACACGGAGCCTGCTCGATCTCTTCGATGGACGGCGTCAGTTGATCGTCTATCGCGCCTTCTTCGAGCCGGGCGTATTCGGCTGGCCCGAGCATGCCTGCCGCGGCTGTTCGATGGTCGCTGACCAGGTCGCGCATCCTGCCCACCTGAATGCACGCGACACGACATTGGTGTTCGCATCGCGCGCGCCGCAGGAAGACATCGCAAGACTGAAGCAGCGCATGGGATGGGACATACCGTGGGTCACCATCACGGATCAGTTCGACAAGGACTTCGCCGTGGACGAATGGCACGGCACGAATGTCTTCTTCCGCGACGGCGACAACCTGTACCGAACCTACTTCATCAACAATCGCGGTGATGAGCAGATGGGCAATACGTGGAACTATCTCGACATCACGCCGCTGGGCCGGCAGGAACTCTGGGAAGACTCGCCTGAAGGCTACCCGCAGACGCCCACCTATAAATGGTGGAACTGGCATGACAGCTACGTGCAGGATGCTCAGCCCGACAAGAAATGGGTGGAAATTTCGGACGCGGGCGAAGCTGCGTTCCGTGCGGAGAGCGCAAAGAAAAAGCAATAAGTCGAAAATACCGGTTGCGAGAAGGGCGGCTTCATTAGCCGCTCTTTTTTTGTCTAAAGAATCCGCCAAACGTTTCCGTTATCGAAACTATCCGCGATGCAAGCTCATCGCGCATGGCCTCTCGCACCAGCCGGCACCCCCCGCCGCTTTCGCCAGGACGCCCTCCCGTCCAATCCCTCTCTGGAAATTCTTGCAATGAAGAAATCGTTGGCCGCGGTCGCGGCCCTCGTCGGCACGCTTGCCGCGCTCGCCACGCCGCTTGCGCACGCTCGCGAAATCTATGGCCAGATCGGCACCGAAGGCTTCGGCGTCGGCTACTCCGAGCCACTCGGCACCCGCGACAATGTGCGCGCCGAGTTCAACGGATTCCGTTTTTCGCATAGCTTCAATGCCGGCGGCCTGCACTACGACGGAACGGCGAGCATCTATCACGGCGGCTTTTATTTCGATTTTTTTCCGGCGCCTGACACCGTCGGTTTTCGCATCACGGCCGGCGCGCTCGTCGGCGGCGATAACGTCGATGCCACCGCGACCAGCATGAGCGGCACGTACACCATCAATGGCGTGCAGTATTCGACGCTCGGGCAAAGCATTCACGCGAAGGCGCGCTTCCCGACGGTCCGTCCTTACATCGGCATTGGTTTCGGCCATACGCCGGTGGCGCAGAAGGGCTTCTCCGCCTTCTTCGATGCCGGCGTCGCGTACGGCCGTCCGCGCATCGACTTCGATGTGCCCGCCGATATCGTCGCTGAAGCAGGACAGGAAAACGTCGACGCGGAAAAACAGGATCTGCAGAACAAGGCTGACAAGCTGCGGTTCTTCCCGATCGTGAAGGTTGGCGTCACGTATCGCTTCTGAGCGCGTATCGCGCTCGTATCCACACTACTGATGTTCCGGGCCGGGCGCGCGCTTCATGCGCGTGCCCGGCTTTCGCTCGTCGTGTCGTTTCAACGAAGATTGGTGCGCGCCAGCTCGATGATCTCGTCGCCGCGGCCGCTCAGGATGGCTCGCAACATATAGAGGCTGAACCCCTTCGCCTGCGAGAGCTCGATAGTCGGCGGAAGCGAGAGTTCATGCTTGGACGTCACCACATCCACGACCGCCGGCCCCTTGTGCGCGAACGCATCGCGCAGTGCGCTCTCGAGTTGTTCCGATTCCTCGACGCGCACCGACCAGATTCCCGCTCCCTTCGCGATCTGCGAAAAATCGGTCTTGCTGAGATCCACATTTGTATCGACGTAGCCCGCCGCTTTCAATTCCATCGATACGAATCCGAGCAGGCTGTTGTTGAACACGACGACCTTGATCGGCAACTCGAGCTGCACGGCGCTCAGCAGATCGCCGAGCAGCATCGCGAGACCGCCATCGCCCGACAGGGACACCACCTGACGCTGCGGATGCGCCGCCTGCGCTCCGAGCGCCTGCGGCATCGCATTGGCCATGGAGCCGTGATTGAACGACCCATGCAACTGGCGCTTGCCATTCATCGTGAGATAGCGCGCAGCCCACAGCGTCGGCGTGCCGACATCCGCCGTGAAGATGGCGTCTTCGGCGGCGATGTCGTCGACCAGCTTGGTCAGGTACTGCGGATGAATCGGCCGGCCCGGCGCGGAAGGCGTCGCGAGGTCGTCGAGCCCCTTGCGGGCGCTCGCATAGTGCTTGAGCGCGTTGTCGAGAAAGCGTCGTTCGTCCTTGCGCGTGAGTTTCGGCAGCAGTGCCGTGAGCGTTTCCTTGACAGTGCCGACCACGCCCATCTCCAGCTGCGCGCGACGCCCCAGTTGCGAACCGCGCCAGTCGATCTGGACGATCTTCGCATTCGGCGGATAGAACGGACGATAGGGAAAGTCGCAGCCGAGCAGAAGCAGCGTGTCGCAGTTCATCATCGCGTGATAGCCGGAGCTGAAGCCGATGAGACCCGTCATGCCGACATCGAATGGATTGTCGTACTCGATGAACTGCTTGCCGCGCAGCGCATGCACGACAGGCGCACCGAGCGTGTCCGCCAGCGTCACGACTTCATCGTGCGATCCTGCAACGCCGCTGCCGCACATGATCGTCACCGCCTCGCAGCCGTTGAGGAGGCCGGCCAGTTTGTCGAGTTCGGTGTCGGAAGGAACGATCGCGCCGGGTGCGCTCGCCGTCCAGCGAGGCTCGATACCTGGGCCCTCACTCAACGCAACATCGCCGGGCAGCACGATCACCGCGACGCCGCGCTGATCCAGCGCCGCGCGCATCGCTCGTTCGAGCACGCGGGGAAACTGCGATGCGTTCGACACGAGTTCGACGAAGTGACTGCATTCCCTGAACAATTCCTGCGGGTGCGTTTCCTGGAAATAGTTGAGGCCGATTTCTGTCGATGGGATGTGCGCGGCAATGGCGAGCACCGGCTGATGGTTGCGGTGACAGTCGTAGAGCCCGTTGATCAGGTGAAGATTACCCGGCCCGCAACTGCCCGCGCAGACGGCCAGTTTGCCGGTCGTCGCGGCGTCGGCCCCGGCAGCGAACGCGGCGGCTTCCTCGTGCCGGGTATGCATCCAGCGGATCGAACCGACGCGATCCAGGCTGAAGGCGAGTCCGTTGAGGCTGTCGCCCGTGACGCCCCAGATGCGCTCGACTCCGGCTGCAGCAAGCGTCCTTGCAAGGTAATCGGCAATCGTTTTGGTGGCCATGTTGAGCTCCATGCGTGGAAAGGATTCCGGGAGATGGCGCAGTCGTGCGGACTCGGGGCGCGAAGGACACGAGGCTTCGTGCGCGACGAGCCACGCACGACCGACGGCTCTTTGAATGCACGATGCAAAATGCAGACGCAAGTGTATGCCGGGTCTGTGAATATTGTCTTGTACCTTGCCTGCAGCGTTTGGCGGCGCTTCACGGCACATCACGGCGCTGCACAGCGCATGAACGGATCCTGCCCTACGATCCGAAGAAGCGTTGAATTGGGCATTTCGAATACGTAATGCCCGATTGTCTTCTGCATGCAAAATGTAAAAGGGCGAATAGCGTCAAGGCTCGTCGCCCTGCGTTATCCGCCCTTCTTCATCGCCCTGGCGGGCCTTCAGGCTACCGCGACGCGTGATGCGTCACGCACGTCACGCACCCTTGCGAACGTTATCCGGCAGATCGCGGCCATGATACTTCTTATAGATCGCATTGAGGTTGCCGTTCTTCATGTTCGTGCCGACCCAGTTGTTCACCCACTCCTTCAGACGCGGCTGATCCTTGTTCATCGCAATCCCAAGATCGAAATTCTTCTGCTCGAACTTCATCTCGATGTTGCGCTGAGGCGCGCGGTGCTGCATTTCCTGCAGGTTCGACGGGGTGCTCGAGAACACGTCGATCTGGCCCGTCACCATCGAGGTGATGAGCGTTGCATCGTCTTCATAACGCTGGATCTGCGCGCCCTTCGCCTGCTGCGTCGTGAGCGTGTCGTTCACGGTTGCGCGCGTGAGACCGATGGTCTTGCCGTCGAGATCGGCATAGTCCTTCACCTTGATCGATTTCAAGCCGCCGACGATGATCGTGATCACCGCATAAGGATTCGAGAAGTCGACCACCTTCGCGCGTTCCGGCGTGATCGACAAGTCGGCGATCACGAGGTCCGCCCGCTTGGCTTGCAGCGTCGGAATGCGCGCGGCATTGGTGATTTGCACCAGTTCGAGTTTGACGCCGAGATCCTTGGCGAGCGCGGCGGCAGTATCCACGTCGGAACCCGCGGGCTTCAGGTTCTCGTCGGCATAGCTGAAGAGCGGCGTGCCCATTGCAATGGCGACGCGCACGACGCCGGCCTTCTTGATGTCGTCGAGCTGGTCGGCCATGGCGCTGTGCACCGCGCCTGCCAGCATCAAGGTGGCAAGGGCCGCGCGTGCAATGATAGTCTTGGCTTTCAAGTTACGTCTCCGTCGTTATGGTTGTTGCGTGGATTGATGCGTGAGTCGAATGCGTGTTCCCATGCAGCGGGGATCACAGCCCGTTATCGAGGAAGGCACGAAGCTCCGGCGTTTGCGGCGAATCGAGCATGCTGCCGTCACCGACTTCCCAGACCCGGCCCTGGTGCATGTAAATGATGCGGTCCGCCACACGCTTAGCAAAGGCCATTTCATGCGTGACGAGCAGCATGGTCATGCCGTCCGCGGCAAGATCTTCCATGACGCGAAGAACTTCGCCGGTGAGTTGCGGATCGAGCGCCGATGTCACTTCGTCGAATAACATCACCTTCGGCGACATGGCCAGAGAGCGTGCAATCGCGACCCGTTGCTGCTGTCCGCCGGACAGCTGTTCGGGATACGCATCCGCCTTCTGTCCGAGTCCGACTTGCTCCAGCACATTCAGCGCAATGCGCCGTGCCTCGTCGCGGGACATTTTCTTCACGTGGCGCAGCGCAAGCATGATGTTTTCCTCCACCGTCAGATGCGGGAAGAGGTTATAGCTCTGGAACACGATGCCCACTTCGCGGCGCAGGTGGTGAAGATTCACCTTGGGATCGTCGACACGTATACCGCATACCTCGATCTGACCTTGATCGACGGTTTCCAGCCGGTCGATGCATCTCAACGCCGTGCTCTTGCCCGAGCCGCTTGCGCCGATCACAGCAATCATCTCGCCCTTGTTGACTTCGAACGACACACCCTTGAGCACATGATTGGAGCCGAAGCTCTTGTGAATATCGTCGACCTTAACGATTGCTGACATTGAGCTTGTTCTCCATCGATTGGCTCCAGCGCGAAAGCGGATAGCACAGCACGAAATAAAAAGCGCCCACCAGGCCGAAGATAAGGAACGGCTGGAAGATCGAGTTGTTGATGATCTGACCTGCGCGCGTCAGTTCGATGAAGCCGATTACCGAGGCGAGCGAAGTCATCTTGATGAGCTGCACGAGAAAGCCGACCGTGGGCGGCAACGCGAGGCGCATGGCCTGCGGAATGATCACGAGCCGCAGGGTCTGCCAGCGTGTCAGCGACAGGCACTCCGAGGCTTCCCATTGCGGCTTGGGCATCGCCTCGATGCAGCCGCGCCAGATGTCGCCGAGATAGGCGCTCGAATACACCATCAGGGCAAGGCCCGCCGCGATCAGCGCCGGCACCTGATAGCCATACACGGACAGGCCGAAGTACACGATGAACAGCAGGATCAGCAGCGGGATGCCCTGGATGGCTTCGATATAAACCAGCGCGACGCGCGACAGCCATGCGCGCGGCGAGATGCGCGCAAGCATCACGACGAAGCCGCCAATGCCGCCCAGCACGAACGCCAGCAGCGACAACACCACGGTCCAGCCGATCGATTGCACCAGGTAGGCCAGGTGCGCAGCCGTGAATCCGCCGCTCATGCTGCACCCCCGGGTATCACCGTATCGATCCGTTGCGGATCGGGCGGCGCCTTGCCTGCCCGCTTCGCCGCCAGACGGATCGCGCGGCGACGCTTGAACAGATGCTCGCCGACCTGCCACGCGATCAGCTTGATGATCAGCGAGAGCACGAGATACAGGCCCGCGACCACGATGTAGGTTTCGAGTGAACGGAAGGTATCGGACTGCACGGTGTTGGCAACGGCCGTGAGTTCTTCCGCGGAGATCTGCGATGCAATGGCGGACGCCTGCATCATCAGCAGGAACTGGCTCGTCAGCGCCGGATAAACCTTTTCGATCGACGGCTGCAACATCACATGCCAGCCGATGCGCCACTTCGACAAGCCCAGGCATTCCGCCGCCTCGATCTGTCCACGCGGCACGGATTCCAGACCCGCCCGAATGATTTCGGCTGCATAGGCGCCGATGTTGATCGTCATCGCAAGCGCAGCGGCCGCGAAGGTCGGCATGCGCAAGCCGATGCTCGCCAGTCCGAAATAGAGCAGAAAGATCTGCACGAGGAACGGCGTGTTACGCACCGCCTCGATATAGATGATGCAGAGGCGCGTCAGCACGGGTACGCGGGCGCGCTTCGCGAATGCCACGAGCATCCCCACGATCAAGCCGAAGAAGACCGCGACGCACGTCATCTTGAGCGTGAGCCACGCCCCTAGCAGGAACGTCGGCCAATAAGGCCACAGGGGTGAAAAATCGAGTGAAAACATGGAGGCGATGTCCCTGTCAGGTTGACGTTTTACACGTTATGACGGCTCTGGCGCCGCTGAGCCGATCCTGCGCTGGATGTATGACGACATACTACGATTGGTGATAATGAATCTTGCATGCATTAAACCGGGTCGAACGGTCCGATCGTCGTGAACGCGCCGCCCTGGAGAACCGCGACCGGATCGGTCGGCAGGGGCGGCGGCGTGGCTTCGATCTTTTCGCGGAACGGTTCCGACGAGTCATGCGGTACGAAGCCGAGATGCGCGGCGCACCGGTTGTCCCACCATGTGTGCGCATTGGCGGACATACCAAAGGCAATCGTGTGGCCGACATCCGGCGTGAACAGACTGCGGCGCAACAGGTCGTGGAAATCGTCCTGGCTCATCCAGCTCGCCATCATGCGGCGATCCTTGGGCTCCGGAAAAACCGAACCGATGCGGATGCTCACGGTCTCGATGCCGTAGCGATCGAAGTACAACTGCGCCATGTCCTCGCCGAAGGACTTTGACAGTCCGTAGTAGCCATCGGGACGCTTGCGTGCGGTCGCATCGATGATCTCGTCCTGGCGATAGAAGCCCGTGACGTGATTCGAACTGGCGAACACGATGCGCTTCACGCCCTGTCGGCGCGCTGCCTCGTAGAGATTGAACACGCCCTTGATGTTTGCTTCGAGCACTTCCTCGAACGGACGCTCCACCGATACTCCGCCCAGATGAATGACGGCGTCGCATTCTTTTGCCAGCGCGTCGACAGCCTCACGATCCGCAAGGTCGCAAGGCACGATTTCTTCGTGCGGCGCAGCCTCGCTGCCGAGTACGCCAGGAAGGTCGGAAATGCGCACGTGGCGCGCGAATTCGGCCACCCGATGCCTGATTGCCTGCCCGATACCCCCAGCGGCGCCGGTGAGCAGCAGTCTTTCGAAGCGAGCGGAATGCTCGCGTGACGACGCGTTATTTCGTTGTTCCATCGATTCATGTCTCCTGCGAGATTCGGCTAGGGATTACCCTGCACGCCTCTTCTTGTACGTTGTCATATCACCGCATGACGCATATCATCATTTGCCAATCGATTTGTCAATGTGTGTAAAACCCATTCCAACGAGAACGCCGTGACGCAATCGCCCGATCCTCACAAACACGCGGATTCCTTCCCTTCCGCGCACGCATCTTCGAGTGCTCCGAACAGCGCTTCAGGCACGCGCCGAAGCCTCACGCTGCAAATGGTGGACGCCGTGCGCGCGCAGATCGACGCGAGCGAACTTAAGGCTGGCGCCCGCCTCCCTACCGAGGCAGAAATGGTGCAGCACTTCGGTGTGAGCCGCACCGTGGTGCGCGAAGCGCTATCGCGCCTGCAGGCGGAGGGACTCGTGGAGACGCGCCATGGCATCGGCACGTTCATCTGCGAAGCGGCCGCAGCGCCGCTGCTGCAAATCGATCCCGCCGATGTCCCCGGCTCCCTCGATGCCCTTGCGATACTCGAATTGCGCATCAGCCTCGAAACCGAGAGCGCAGGACTCGCGGCCCTGCGATGCGATGCGGCACGCGTGACGGCCATGCGCGCTGCGCTCGTCGATTTCGCGAGGAACGTCGAGCGACACGCCGACACCATCGCGCCGGACCTGCGATTCCACATGGAAATCGCACAGGCGACCGGCAACCGTTATTTCGTGGAGATCATGGCGCATCTCGGCGCGCGGATGATTCCGCGCACGCGCCTGACCGCGACACCTGTCGCGCCTGAACGCCACGCCGAATATCTGACGCGGGTGAATCGGGAACACGAACAGATCGCCGATGCAATCGAGCGCGGCGACGCCGACTCCGCCCGCACGGCGATGCGTCTTCATCTCATCAACAGCCGGGAACGCCTGCGCCGCGCGCAGACATCAAGCGATTGAATTCATGATGCAAGATTAAATATACAAAGGGACCGCGTTCTTGCCGCGGTCCCTTGTCTCTTGCAACATCCGCCTCACATTCGCTCAGCGCGCGAGCTTGGGCTCCGCATCGTTGACGTCGTGGGCGCCCGAGATGGTCTCCAGCGCCGAGTCATGGTGCAGCAGCAGAACCGCCGCTACGCCGACCATACCTGCCCCCGCGAGACACAGCAGGCCCGCGCCGAAACCGCCCGTGCTGTCCTTGATCCAGCCCATTGCATAAGGACCGAAGAACCCGGCGAGATTACCGAGCGAGTTGATCGCGGCGATGCCGCCGGCAGCCGCGGCACCCGACAGGAACGATGCAGGCAAGGTCCAGATCACCGGCAGGCAGCCGAAGATGCCGAAGCCCGCGATCGACAGCGCGATCATTTTCATGACCGGATCGTCGAGCCCGGCCGAGACCGCGATGCCGCCGGCCGCGACCATCAACGCAATCGCCACATGCCAGCGACGCTCGAGCTTGCGGTCCGAATGACGTCCCCACAAGACCATGCTGACGACACCCACCGCATACGGCAGCGACGTCACGAAGCCCGTCTGCAGATTGGTGAGGCCAAACGCCTTGACGATCTGCGGCAGGAAGAAGCTGAGGCCGTAATTGGTGGCATTGGCGCCGAAATAGATCAGCGCGATCGCCAGCACGCGGGGATTGAAGATCGCTTCCTTGACGCTGAACGCATGCACCGATTCGCGATGCGCGCGCTCGTGGGCCTGACGGTCGACTAGCCATTTGCGCTCGTCATCCGCAAGCCAGTGTGCATCCGTGGGCTTGTCGGTCAGGTAGAAGTACACGACGAATGCGAGCAGCAGCGCCGGAATGGCTTCGATCAGATAGAGCCACTGCCAGCCTTGCATCCCGCCCAGACCGTCCATCTGCAGCAACGCACCGGAGATCGGGCCGCCGATCACAGTCGAGAGTGGAATCGCCGCCATGAAATAGCCGACCACGCGTCCCCGGTACTTGGCCGGAAACCACAGCGTCAGCAGAAAGATGATGCCGGGGAAGAAGCCCGCTTCGGCGACGCCAAGCAGGATCCGCAAGCCATAGAACACATAGGCGTTGGACAGACCGGTTGCTTGCGCGATGTGGGGTATGTACGCCATCGCGGCAGCGAGGATGCCCCAGGTGAACATGATTCGCGCAATCCAGCGGCGCGCGCCGAATCGTTCGAGCAGCAGGTTCGAAGGAACCTCGAAAAAGAAATACGCGATGAAGAAAATACCGGCGCCGAATCCGAACATGCTCGCCGTGAAGCCGAGCGCCTTGTTCATTTGCAAGGCTGCAAAGCCGACATTGACGCGGTCCAGATAGGCAATGAAGTAACACAAAATCAGGAACGGCACGAGGCGAACCATCACGCGCTTCATGGTGCGGGTTTCAAGGTCCATCTATGTCTCCTCCGGATAGAAGAATCGCTAGATCGCGGGTACTTGGGATACCTGCGGAGCCTACTCTTTAAGGAGGAACTACAGCATTGGTGTTTAGCCTTGGTATCGGTTCCGAAGCCCGCCCGACAAGCGGAACGGCATGCGCCAATCCGGTGCTGGAACGCCTTGCATCCCAGCATTTGCAACGTCTTGTCTCGAATAAAATTTGAACGGATCGTTCCGTTTCGTACCGGTCATGCGACCGGTAACATTCCGGCGTATTCCGGTTCCGGTAATCCTTGCACGCCGGCGTTCAGCGCGAACACCTGACCGTCGTCGTCAGTTGCGTTTATTGACGGGCGGATCGTCGTGACGAAAAGCGTCGAGAGGTCACTGCCGCCAAACGCGCACATGGACGGCTTGCTGGCACGCAACGCGATTTCGCGGTCGAGCCGGCCTTGCGGCGTAAAGCGCAGCAGGCGCGCGGCATCGTTCGCGCAGGTCCAGTAGCAACCGTCCGCATCGACCGCTGCGCCGTCCGGACGTCCCGCGTGATGATTCAGATCAGCGAACATACGTCGCGCGCCAGGCGTGCCGCTGTCCAAGTCGAAGTCGAACGCCCAGACGAGGCGGCGTTGCGGATGAGAGTCCGACAGATACATGGTCCTGCCGTCGGGCGACCAGGCCAGTCCGTTCTGCGTGATCAAACCCTCGACAAGCGGGTCCGACAGCACGCCATGTCGATCGAAGCGGTACAGCGCGCCGGCCGCACTCGCGAGCGACATGTCCTGCACCATCGTGCCCGCCCAGAAGCGGCCCTGCCTGTCACAGCGGCCATCGTTGAAGCGCATGCCCGGTGCGGCGAACGAGGGTGCGACAAGCTTCGCCGTGGAAACATCGCCGCCGTCGTGCAGCGTCACGGCGAAGACGCCGCTCTCCATGCCGGCGACGATCTGTCCGGCGGCATCGAATGCGATGCATGCGACCTGTTCCTCAAAGGTCCATTCCGAGCGCTGTCCGCTTTCGAGCACGAGCCGGACGATACGTCGTGCCGGAATGTCGACCCAGTACAGCGCGCCCTCTTTCGCGCGCCAGACCGGGCACTCGCCGACCGTCGCGGCGCCCGCCGCGTCGAGACGGTCCACGCGCACGGCGCTGCTCATCGCTTGCGCTCCATCGGCTCGCCGATGACAAACTGCCCGCCTTGGAAGCGTTGGGCGGGATCGTCGTAATCGGCGGTCGGCGCTTTCGGCGGGAACAGATCGTTGAACTGCGTCGAGCTGTCTTGCGGATTGAATCCGAGGAAGCCCGCTTTCGAGTTGTCCCACCACTTCACCGGATTGTTCGATGCGCCATACACGACCGTATGCCCCACGCGATTCGTGAACAGCGAGCAGCGCACGAGTTCGATGAAGTCGCGATAGCTCAGGTAAGTGACCAGCATGCGCGGGTTCTTCGGTTCCTCGAACGACGAACCGATGCGCAGGCAGACGGTCTCGATGCCGAAGCGATCGAAGTAATAGCGCGACAGCGATTCGCCGAAGCACTTCGTCACACCGTAGAGACTGTCCGGCCGCTGTGGCGAGTCGGCGTCGAGCACGTCGGTCACGGGATGAAAGCCGATCGCATGATTCGAACTCGCGAACACCACCCGCTTCACGCCATGGCGACGCGCCGCTTCGTAGATGTTGTAGGTACCGCGAATGTTGGCTTCGATCAGGTCATCGAACGGTGCGTCGATGGAGATACCGCCCAGGTGCACGATCGCATCCACGCCCTCGACGAGCTGCATCACCTTGGCAATATCAGCGAGATCGACGGCGCTTGTCTCTTCATGACGCGCGGCGTCGTCGAGCGGCGCGATGTCCGAGAGCCTCACCACATCGGCCCACTGCGAGACTGCACCGCGCAGCTGTCGGCCCAGGTTGCCGGCCGCGCCGGTGAGAAGCAGACGCTTGAACGGTTTGCCCGCTGCCGTTGGCTGATTCATCGAAACTCCTGTGTATTACGTTGCAACTGCGTTGAAAGCAAAAATGAAGAAAACGTTTTCGGCGTCACGGGCGCACGGAAACAACAACGTTAGGAAGGTTTTGCATCCAAAACGCATCATTCGAAATGCAAAACCCGTTTTCCAGGTTTCCCGATTTTCTGCGACAATTCGTGAATTCCGCGAAAACGTTACCCTCCGAATGAAAAAAAATTCCTCAACCATTCGCGACGTTGCTGCCGCAGCGGGCGTGTCCGTCGCGACAGTTTCCAAATACATCAACGGCGCACAACGATTCTCGGCGCCGGTGGAAGCGCGGCTCAAGGAGGCGATCGAGACGCTCGGATATCGTTCGAATCCGCTGGCGCGCTCGATGATCACAGGCAAGACCCGGACCATCGGACTCACCATTCTCGACATCAGCAATCCGCACTTCACTCACGTCGTCAAGGGCGCCAACCGCATCGCTCTGCGTCATGACTACACGCTGCTGCTCGTCGACATCGACGAGAATCAGGCGCGCGAACGTCCTCTCATCGAAGCCCTCGCGCAACGCGTGGACGGCCTGCTCGTCAGTTCGCGCCTGCCCGACGAAGACGCGCACTGGATGCTTGAACTCGACAAACCCGTCGTGCTTCTGCGCAACGCCGAGTTGCCCATTCCGAGCGTCGGCATCAACAGCCGCCTTGCCACCTACATGCTGACGCGCCATTTGCTCGACCTGGGGCATCGGCGCATCGCCTACCTCGGCTTCGAGCATGCGCGCATCAACGATGAACGCATCCGTGGAGCTCGCGATTGCCTCGCCGAAGCGGGCCTCGAACTCGATGTCTACGAAGCGCATGCACCGACTTCGATCGCGGGCGAACAGGCGTGCTCGCGCGTGATGCTCGGACCGAAGCGGCCGCAGGCGGTGATCTGCTACAACGACCTCATCGCGCTCGGCTTCATGAAGGAAGCCGCAACACTCGGCATACGGGTGCCGCATGACGTTTCCGTCACGGGCATCGACAACGTCCCGTACGGCGCCTATGCCGCGCCCGGCCTCACTACGGTGGACATCCAGAGCGAGAAGATGGGCGAACTCGCCATGCAGAAACTCATCGACGCGCTCGCCGGACATCCCGATCCAGGCAATTCCATGTTCGAGCCGCGCCTCATCGTGCGTGAATCCACGGCTGCCGCAACCTGATGCATGCATGATGCACGGCGCGTGGTGTGCGCGCCGGTCATGCGCAACTTCAACCTGCGAGCTTCGCCGGCGTCATCTTGGGCGTCAGCACGTGCATGATTGCGAAAGCAATCAAATAAGCCGATGCACCGATCGCGAACAGCACCCAATAGTGGCCCGTGCGCTGCAATACCTGACCGATCACTTCCGAGAACAGCACGCCGCCGATCGACCCGGCCATGCCGCCGATACCGACCACCGCACCCACCGCGCGCCGCGGAAACAGGTCCGATGCCGTCGTGAACAGGTTCGCCGACCAGCCCTGGTGCGCCGCCGCCGCGAGACCCACGATCGCCACCGCGACCCACAGGTTCTCCGCCTGCGAGACGAATGCGATCGGCAGTACCGCGCAGGCGCAGATCAGCATCGCGGTCTTGCGCGCCGCATTCACGGTCCAGCCCGAGCGCAGCAGCGCCGACGAAATCCAGCCGCCGCCGATACTCCCCACCGTGGTGATCGCGTAGATCACGACGAGCGGCATGCCAATGTGCTGCATGTCCATGCCACGCGATTCATTCAGCCACTTCGGCAGCCAGAACAGATAGAACCACCACACCGGGTCCGTCAGGAACTTGCCGACGATGAACGCCCACGTTTCACGCTTCTTGATGAGTTCCTTGAAGCCCGGCGCGCCGGCCTTCGCATGGGCGGCGTCGGCGATCTTCGCCTCGTCGCCTTCATCGGCGAGCTCGTCATCGTGCGCGCTGCCGTCCGGCTGGCGATACATCACGAACCACACCACGAGCCACACGAGGCCGACGGCGCCCACCAGCACGAACGCCGCGCGCCAGCCGAAAGCCACCGCAAGCGCAGGAATGAGCGCAGGCGCAAAGACCGCGCCGATGTTGGCGCCTGAATTAAAAATGCCAGTGGCGAGTGCACGCTCGCGACGCGGGAACCACTCGGCGGTGGTCTTGATCGCAGCCGGGAAATTGCCGCCTTCGCCGATGCCGAGCAGCGCGCGAACCATCGCGAAGCCCATGACCGAGCCGACGGCCGCATGCAGCATCGCCGCGATACTCCAGATGAACATCGCCGCCGCGTAGGAGATGCGTGTGCCGAGCCAGTCGACGATCCGCCCGAAACACAGCAGGCCGATGGCATAAAACGCCGAGAACGCAATGACGATGCGGCCGTACTGCACCTGCGTCCAGCCGATGTCGTGCTGAAGCATCGGCGCCAGCAGGCCGAGGATCTGCCGGTCCATGTAGTTGATGACCGTGGCGAAGAAAAGCAGCGCGCACACGGTCCAGCGATAACGGCTGGCGGTTCGTACGACGCCGGCAACGACAGTGTTCATGAAAAGTCTCCGGACGCGGCGGCGCTCGTCGTGCCGCGTTCTTTGTTGCGTGGATTCGGCGACGAGCGCCGCGGGCGGACCATTCGGAAGCACCTGGACAGTCACCCATATAGCCGTTTGGAAAACGTTTTATCAAGAATAGTCGTTTTGAACGGGAGTGACCATCCTGGTGTTTGCCCTAGGTCGCTCACCAGCACAGCTCTCACACGCATTCTGGCGCGATCCGAGCCGGCCTCAAGCCGAAAGTTAATCGTTTTCTACGATTTTTCCCAAAGGCAGACGGTTTTATGCATTAGGTGTTTTGCATGCCAACCGCGTGCACCCGCGCCTGTAAGATCGATCCCCATTCATTCACGGCAACCCGTCCCGCGCTCCATGCCTTCTCGTCTCACGGGGTTCATCTATCTGTTCGTCACCGCCATCGGCTGGGCGCTGAACTGGCCGGCCATGAAGGTCCTGCTGCGCGAGTGGCCGCCGCTCTTCTCCCGCGGCGTCGCGGGCGTGACGGCGGCCGTCCTGCTGGGTCTGATCGCGCTCTTTGCCGGGCAAGACCTTCGCGTGCCGCGCGCATGCGTTCCGCGCCTGCTCCTCGCATCCGCGATCAACGTGTTCGCCTGGATGGGTTTCGCCACACTGTCGATGAAATGGCTTTCCGTGAGCGAAGGTGCATTGCTCGTCTACACCATGCCGATCTGGGCCATGCTGCTCGCGTGGCCCATCTCGAAGCGCAAGCCCTCCTTCGCCGGCTTTTGCGCTCTCGCTCTGGGCCTGGCCGGCGTGATCGTCCTGCTTTCCGGGCACGGCCTTTCCTTCGATGGCGGCAAGCTCGCCGGCATCGCCTTCGCGCTGGCAGCCGCGGTGTTGTTCGCGCTCGGCACCGTCATCACGCATGGACCGATGCCCGTCGCCCCGATCACGCTGGTCGCCTGGCAAGTCGGCATCGGCTGCGTGCCGATGGTCCTGCTCGGCGCACTGATCGAACATCCGTCGTTCGCGGCGCTCAAGCTCGATGGCTGGGCCGTCATGGTCTACATGAGCCTCGTACCGATGGGCGCATGCTATCTGGCGTGGTTTGCCACGTTGCGCCGTCTGTCCGCCGAGGTCGCTTCCATCGGGATGCTGCTCGTGCCGGTCATGGGCATCGTCGCCGCGGCCCTCACGCTGGGCGAGCCGCTCGGCGCACGCGAAGCGCTTGCGATGGCGCTGACGCTGTCGGGCGTCGCGCTCGCCATGCGTCAGCGTCGCTAGCACATTACGGTGTCCTGTCCCAAGCAAAAAATTAAAGACGCGCGCACCGGCTGCCGATAAGGACCACACCTACTCATTACGTTCAATCACTGCCCATGTTTCGAACCCGTCTGGCCCGCATGAACGTCGGGACCCAGTTTGCCGTGCTGGCCTGCGCGCTCACGGCGATCGCCATTGCTTTCTTTACCCTCGCTGTCACGAAACGCGCCGGAGAACAGGTGGACACGCATGCGCTGGCGCGTGTCAAGAGCGAGAACCGCTCCATTGCCACGATGATCGGCCTCTATGACAAGGCCGTGAGCGCCGAGGTCTCGCGCTTCATGACCTTGTTCGCGCATCGCCTGCCGTCTTCGTTCACGCTCGACCCCGCGCATACGGTCGAGATCGCCGGCACGTCGACACCCACCATGCTGGCCGGCGACAAGCCCCTCAACAACGACTTCACGATTCCCGATGCATTCCTCGCGGACAGCGGCGCCATCGCGACGATCTTCGCCCGCACCGGCGACGACTTCGTCCGCGTCACGACGTCGCTCAAGAAGCAGGACGGCACGCGCGCCATCGGCACGCTGCTCGACCGCAAGGGCCCGGCCTATGCGCCGATCCTCTCCGGCAAGCCGTATATCGGCATTGCGGCGCTGTTCGGCAAGCAATACATCACCGAGTACAAGCCGGTCCTGGACACGTCGGGCCGCGTGATCGGCGCGCTGTTCGTCGGCGTCGACGTCACCGCGGAATTCGCCGCGCTGCAGGACACCATCGCGAAGCTGGCAATAGGCGCGAGCGGCTATCACTTCGTCGTCGATGCATCGAACGGCGCGAATCGCGGCAAGCTGCTGGTGCATCCCGGCTCGCAAGGCCAGGGCGTCGATGAACGCGTCGCGCCCTTCGCGCACATGCTCGATACCCGCGAAGGCAAGCTCGTGTTCGAAGGCGCCGACATCCCCGGCGCCGATCCGCGCGTGCATGGCGGCACCAAGGAGATCGTCTACATGAGCGTGCCGCAATGGCAATGGATGATCGGCGGCATTGCCTATCGCGACGAACTGCTCGCGGACGTGGACCATAGCCGCACCCTGTTCCTTGCCATCGGGTTCATCGTCGTCGTGCTGCTGGTGGGCGTGCTGCTCTATGCGGTCGCGCGGCTCGTCGGACATCCAATCGACCAGATCACGCGCGCTTCCGAACGCATCGCCGCCGGCGATCTCACGGTCCGCATCGACAGTACGCGCCAGGACGATATCGGCCGCCTGATGCGCGCCATCGACGGCATCGCACGCGGTCTTGCCGGCATCGTCGTGCAGGTGCGCCATGCGTCGGCCGGCATGAACGAAGGGACGGGACGGATTGCTTCTGACAGCAGCGACATAGCCACGCGCATCGCCACGCAAGCCGCGAGCGTCGAGGAAACGGCCGCGAGCATGGAGCAATTCACCTCCACGGTCCGGCAGAACGCCGCCAATACCGCGCAGGCCGGCGAGCTGGTGGCGTCGGCATCCGATGCGGCGCGCGCCGGCGGCGACGCCGTCACGCGCGTGGTGCAGACCATGGGCGACATCGATGCAGCGGCGCGCCGCATCGCCGACATCACCGCGACCATCGAAGGCATCGCGTTCCAGACCAACATCCTGGCGCTCAATGCAGCGGTCGAAGCCGCGCGCGCAGGCGAGCACGGCAAGGGCTTCGCGGTGGTCGCCGCCGAAGTGCGCGTGCTCGCGCAACGCAGCGCGGGCGCCGTGAAGGAGATCGAAGCGCTCATCGCCGAGTCGGCCACGCGGGTCTCGCACGGCTACCGCATCGCCGAGGAAGCGAGCAACACGATGAACGGCATTCTCGAACGCGTGGCGCGCGTCAACGCCATCGTCGGGGAGATGGACGTGGCCTCGCGTGAGCAGGCAAGCGGCATCGAGCAGGTCAACAGCGCGGTCATGTTGATCGGCGAAGCGACGCAGCAGAATGCGACGCTCGTCGGCAATGCCGAGCACTCCGCCGCCGAACTGCGGGATCAGGCGGGGCAACTCGAAGAAGCAGTCAGCCGCTTCCGCGTCTGACGCGCCGCTTCACAGCAGTGCCTTCAGCTTGAAGCTTGCGTCGCTGAGCACATCCGCGGACGGCGACAGACCGCGCTCCACGAGCATGCGCGCAAGCTTCATGTCTTTCGCGATGACGTGGGCCGGGCCGAATCCGCTGACGCCCACGAGCCGGTTCGCCGCACCGAAATGAAAGTCCATCGAAGCCGATACGCCCGGCACGCGCCGCACCGTGCGCATGCCGAGCGACGGCTCGCCCGCCACCTGCAACTGATGGTCGTACTGATCGGACCAGAACCAGGGCACTTCGTCATACGCGGCCTGCGCGCCGAGCATGTTCCTGGCAGCCGTGCGCGCCTGGGTTTCGGCGTTGTGCCAGGTTTCCTGACGGATGGGCGCGCCCGTGAAGCGGCCTGGATGGATCGCGATATCTCCCGCCGCGAAGATGCCCGGCGCCGACGTTTCGAGTTGCGCATTCACGATGACCCCGCGATTCACGGCAAGACCCGCGTCCCGCGCGAGTTCGTGTGCCGGTTCGATACCGATGCCGACGATCACGACTTCCGCGTCGATTGAACGCGCATCGGACAGCAGGACGCGCAGCGCGCCCTGTGATGTGCGAGTGATCTCGAGCGGTGCAACGCCGACGTGTACGGCGACACCATTGCGCTCGTGCAGATCCTGCACGCTCTGCGCGATATCTGCGGGCACTGCGCGTCCAAGCAGGCGCGCAGCTCCTTCGATCACACTGACCTCGCAACCGCGCATGCGTGCCGACGCTGCCACCTCCAGCCCGATGAAGCCGCCGCCGACGATCAGCACGCGCGCTCCGCTGACGAGGCGCGGCGCGATGCACAAGGCATCGTCGAGAGTGCGCAGCGTCATGACGCCGTCGAGCTGCGCGCCGGGGATAGAGAGCTTGCGCACATGTCCACCAGTAGCCAGCAGCAAGGCTTCATACGCGATGCGGCTGTCATCGGCGAGAAGCACTTCGCGCGAACCCGGCACGATGCTGCGGACGCTGGCCAGCTTGTGCTCGATCCGGTCCGCCTGCCATGCATCGCGGCTGCGCAGCGCACACTGAGACGCATCGCGCTCGCCGGTCAGCACTTGCTTGGACAAAGGCGGCCGCTCATAAGGCAGATGCGGCTCCGCGCCGATCATCACGATGCGCCCGCGCCACCCGAATTCGCGCAGCGCAGCGGCTGCGCGCCCGCCGGCATGCCCGGCGCCGACGATCACCATCGCCCGGGCATCGTGCTGGTCCGTCATGGCATCAGATCTCGATGAAGATGCGACCGCCCTCGACCTTCGCCGGATAGGTCCTGAGCTTCTCACACACCGGTGCGCACAAGGGCCGGCCATCGCGGATATCGAAACGGCCGTTGTGCTTCGGGCATTCGATCACATGATCCATGACGAAGCCATCGCTCAGATGAACCTGTTCATGCGTACACAGGCCGTCGCTTGCATAGACGGCGTCGTTCACGCGATAGATCGCGAACGTGCGCGTGTCATGGTCGAAACGCATGACATCCTCGTCTTCGATGTCGTCCAGCGCGGCTGCATCGATCCATTGCGTCATGCTCTTGTCTCCTTCAAGGCTCTGGGCTCAGGGCTGCGTCGCGGCCGGCACGGGCCGCTCGACGTGATACGACGGATCGCGCGTCTGCCGCATCAGCGCGGGAATGATCTCGGCATAGGCCGCGAGCGAACTCGGATAAGGCGGCGGCATGTCGTGCTTGACGGCATCGTGAAGACGCGGCAGCGCGTGATAAGGGACCATCGGAAACATGTGGTGCTCGACGTGATAGTTCATGTTCAGGTAAAGAAACCTGAAGACCGGATTCATCATTACAGTGCGGCAGTTCTTGCGATGATCGAGCACGTTCTCGGGCATGCCCGCATGCTGCGTGAGACCGAAGTAGAGATAAAGCCACGCGCCATACAGGCTCGGCAAGCCGACATAGAGCAGCGGCAGGATCGAGCGGAACACGAAGCACGACGCAATCACCGCGACGTAGATGCTCAGATGAATGCGTGCATCCCGGATCACCTTCGGCCATTCCGATTCGGGCACGAAGGTCTTTTCTTCTGCGCCGATGTCGCCGAACGCCGCCGAGATCATCCTCGGCACCTCGGCCGCCGCGTGCTTCAGCGCGAACACGTTCAGCGCGAGACTCAGCCAGTCGGTGGGCAGCGGGACGGCAATCTCGCGGTCGCGGCCCACCACCAGTGTGTCCGTGTGATGGCGTGCATGACTCCAGCGCCAGATGGTCGGCCGGCGGAACACCTGGAACGATGCCATCTGATACAGCACCCGGTTCATCCACGGCGTCTTGAATGCGGTGCCGTGGCCGCTCTCATGCCAGCGCGAGTCCGCGGGGCTGCAATACAGGGTGCCGTACAGGAAGAACGCGGGAATTGCCCATAGCGAATGCGCGCGCCAGGCGAACCCTGCAAGCACGCCGCTCGCAACGATCGCCGCATACCACAGCAGCGTGTCGCGTATCGCACGAGCATCGCTTCGCTGCATCAGGCCTTTCATCAACGGCCTCGGAACCGCGCACTTGTACCACTCCGCATTCACGAGACCGGCCAGCTTCGCCCGCTCTCCGTCTCCATCGATCAGCCGGTATGCGCGATGCCGCTCATGCTCGCCCGTCTCCTCGGGCTGCCGCGATTCCATCATGTCACCTCAAGCTTTGATTGGATTCACATCATCGGTTCTTGTTGGAATCGATAATAGGAGCGACGTTTCCCGCACGCAATATGCGCGCGCATTTGCTATCTTTAAGCATCATTGCGCGCGTCTGAAACCCATCATTTACATCAATCGATGAGCAAGCGTCCCACACTTCAGTCAGTGGCCGAAGCGGCCGGCGTGAGTCCGGCAACCGTCGATCGCGTGTTCAACGGACGTCTGAGCGTCCGCGACGGCACTGCGCTACGCGTCATCGAAGCCGCCGAACGCATCGGCTATCACGGCGCCGGATTGATGCGGGAGCGCTTGCGCGCGCAACGCGGCGAACGCCGCGAGCGTCACACGCTGGGCTTTTGTCTTCAGAAACGCGCTGATCCGTTCTATCAGAGCTTTGCGCGCATCCTCACCGACGCCGCCGCGCGACATGAACCCGAGGACTGCAAGGCCGTCATCGAATACATGGACGAACTCGATCCGGCTTCGATCGCCCGCACGCTGCTCGCACTGGGCGATACCGCGGACGCGCTCGGCGTCGTGGCTGTCGATCATCCGCATGTGACAGCCGCCATCGAAACCCTGCACGCGCAAGGCAAGCCCACGGTCACGCTGTTATCCGATCTGAGCGCGCCATTGCGCGCCGGCTACATCGGCGTCGATCCGCGCAAGAGCGGACGCACCGCCGCATGGGCCGTGAGCCGGCTGGCTCATCGCAACGAAGGGACGGTCGGCGTGTTCGTCGGCACGCCGCGCTATCTGGGGCAGGAAAGCTGCGAGATCAGCTTTCGTTCCTATCTGCGTGAACATGCACCAGGACTGCGCGTGCTGGACACGCAAATCAACCTCGAAGACAAACAGCTCGCCTACGAAGCGACCCTTGCGATGCTCGCGCGCCATGCCGATCTCGCCGGCCTCTACATTCCCGGCGGCGGCGTGGGCGGCGTGATTCGCGCGCTGCGTGAGGAGGCTTCGGAGCGACGCATCGTCACCGTGTGCAGCGACCTGATGCCGGACCGCTACGAAGCGCTCGTCGAGGGCGTCATCGACCTGGTGATCGACACGCCGCTGCAACGCATTGCCGAAACAGCCGTGCAGGCCATGTTGCGCGCCTTGCAGGCACTCCCCGGCGAGCCCGCACTGGCGAGTCAGTACCCGTTGCCCGCGCAGCTCTACACGCCGGAGAACGTCTGAAAAGGTCGGGCTTGCTGCACGATGGCCCTTTGCGTCAATCAAAAGTCATCTATGCTGATACGCAGCGCATGCAAGAACCGAGGTCCGGTGGCAGCCCTCGTCAGGACGCATGACTGACCCAGCCTTCAGAGCAAGCGCTTGGACAGTCGCTTTATATGCATCGTTGAAAACTTGCTTTCATTCATTTTCCTTTCACTGCGGCGCTTCGGAAGAAAAGGCCGAAGCAAACAAGCAGTGGCATTACGCTTGCTAAAGCCTCTCGACTGCTTGCGCTGAAACGAACAGCATGGATATCCAGGCGGCATCCCATCTGGACGTAACCAGCATATTTTTCAGCGCCTTGCCGCACTATCGGCGCTGTCACGAAAAATATGCCTGCGCCTGCTATATGTGCTTGCAAAATGAAACGGTTTGTCACTAATCAGAGGGTTCGATGTTGCTCCCATGTGGCGGACCGCACGGAGCAGGCAAACTCGAGCCCGGAGCATAGTAAGGGTTATCACTGAAGTCGCAATGCAAGAATCAGGAAGGGCAAGGGATGCACGCGCGATGCAATAAGTACGCGTATTGCGTGAACGATTTTGTATTGTTGTCTTCAAAGAGGCAGGACTTCGATGACCGGCCTATGACCAGCCTGAACGGTCGCGCAAACCGGTCTTTTTTGAACCGCTAACATGCGCCCCATACAACGCGCTGTGTGGCGTTGGCTCGATTGACATGTGCGTCACGCCGGGGCTTCCGGGGCCGGCCGAATGACGCGACATGCACCAATAATAAGCGTCGACAGACCGATCATGCGGCTTGCTTGTTGCAAGTCCTGTGTGCCTGGCTGCGCCGCATCGGCATTTCGAATGGCTCTCCCCGCCGTTATACGGTGAACGAGCCCGCCGTTACTGTGAGACCACTGCATGACTCGCCGTGTGGCGCGTTGGGCGGAGCGTTTTCGCGTAGGCGCGAAACCGCTCTGTTTCGCCACACGTCGCGTATTGACGAGGCTCCTTGCACACGATGCAAGGAGAGTTAGCCCAATCATCGACGGAGAGCGTCATATATGCCGTTTGAGAGTGACTCCTTGCGAGACACGACCCCGCTGCTCAGCATCGTCGTCGCGGCTTACAACATCGAGGGTTACATCGAGGAAGCGCTCGAGTCCCTCCTGAGCCAGCCCTACATCGATGCGATGAAGATCATCGTGGTGGATGACGGTTCTCGCGACCAGACCTATGCCGCGGCACGCGCGATTGTCGAGCGCGACCGCGGCGTACACATCGAACTCGTGCATCAGGAGAACGGCGGCCTGAGTGCGGCGCGCAATACCGGCCTCAAGTCGGTGCGCACGCCCTATGTCGGCTTTCTCGATGGCGACGACGTCTTTCTCAAGGGCTTCGGCGAGTCGATCATTCCGGTGCTGGCCGAGAACAAGTGGGATATCGTCGAATACAACGTCAAGATCATCGACGACGAAGGCCGCGAACTCGACGAGATCAATATCGTCGATGGCGACACGCGCGGCGGCGCGCCCATGGACCGGGCCGCGCTGCAGCACTTCGCCGACGACTTCCACACCTTCGTGTGGGCGCGGGTCTATCGCACCTCCCTGTTCGACGAAGCGCCGTTCCCGGTCGGCCGTCATTACGAGGACGCGGCCGTGGTGCCCTCCACGTATCTTCGCGCGAGCAGCCTGTACCGCGTCCCGACGCCGCTCATCGGCTATCGCCGGCGCTTCGGCAGCATCACGCAATGCGCGTCGCTGAACGATGTCGAGGATCTCCATCGCAATGGCCGCGAAGCGCTCGCGCGTTGCAACGGCGGAGAGATGGACGATTACTGGCTCACCGTGTTCGACAAGCTGTTCCATCGCGCCTGCCACGTGTGCGCGCGCGTGGATCGCGCCTCGTTCAAGCAGGCCTCCGAGACGCTGTCGGCGATGGCGGTCGATCACCGCAAGACGCGCACGACACTTGCCGAACGCAGCGGCCGCGAAGTCGTCGAGCTCAAGCCTTTCGACCTGAACGTGCGCGCGGATCGTTCGATCCACTTCCTCAAAGGTCTCGTGAAAAAGGTCTTGCGGCGCAGTCTCGATCATCATCAGCGCGAGCGGCGTTCGAGCGCCTCGAACCAGTTCAGCGGATGAGCGCGCCAGCGTGCGGGCGGGAGGTATCGATTGCGCTTCCCTCGCCCGCACGCTGACTCGCCTGTCAGCACGTTCCCCTGGCGCGCCCGGCTTACAGACCTTTCGGCGATTCGCGATAAACTGCCGGGATGGAAAAATGTCCCTACTGCGAGCGAATCCGTGACGAATGGGATTGTCACGGGCAGGAGTGCCGCACCCATATTGCACGCGCCTTGCGCAGACAACGCATGGGTCTGCCCATGGTGCCGAAGGTCATTCGCAACGAAATTCCGCCGGGCGCCAGCACCGGTGAAGTCATCGCCCAGTTGTCGCGCCAGCGCCTGCGCGCACGCCGCGCCAACGAAGAGCGCCGGGCACGCAAGGCCGAGGACGAGCTCGACCTCTGACGGTCTCGCACACGTCTAATCCCGCACCCTTCGTTCACTACTCTCTGCAAGCGGCCCCTCTCCACGCCACGCGCGCCGCGAGTCGCGCATCTTCGTCAACGCCATGCGCGCAACCTTGAGCCAGCCATACGGCCGCGGATCGGCGACCATGCTGAGCGCGCGGGCATAGTCGAGCGCGAGACCGGGCGTCCAGGCCATCGTCACGGCGCGCTTGCGGATCTGCGCCGCGACCCACAGCTCCGGCGTCAGGATCATGCGAACCAGCGCGCCCCAGCCGGCACGCGCGCCGTACAGACGCCCCGCCGCGCCTTCGAGCGCGGCCTCCAGTGCACGCGCGACACTGCTCGAACAATTTCGGTGCGTGAGGTTATACGTCGTGTCCTGCCGATAGTTGCGCCAGAAACTATCGAGCCGCACGGCGTCGTAATTACGGATGCGCACGCGCACGGTCGAAGGGCACCATGCTTTCGATTCGAACTCATAGCTCGGCTGGAACGTGCCGGGCACGTCGTTCTCGCGCGTCGCCCGCAACAGACGCGCGAAGTCGTCCGGAGAGCGGTCGATCTCCACCGCCGGATACAGGCTCACATAAAGCCCGCCAGGCGCTTCGAGCGCCGCATGCCCCGTCGAGATGACGCCGTTGCGGTCCACCGCCGCAATGTAGCGGTCCACGACCGGATGCCACTGTGTCTCCGCCTTCGACGATCCCACGGGCGTCCACACGTGCACCGTGAGGGCGGGCTCGTCATCGGCGGGCGGACCGTCCCATTCGCGCGCCGGCTGCGCGGGACGCGCGACCTCCACCTCTTGCATCGCGGGATTGCGCGTCAGCCTGCGGACGCGGGTAGCGATCAGGATCAGATTGACCCCTGCGAAGATGAAGAACGCCCCGACGCAATACGGCACGGTCCCTTTGTAGTGCGTCGGATAGGGTTGCAGCATGAAGACCCCGAGCAGGATCTCGAAGATCGCAAACCCGAGCGCCACGCGAAAGCGCCGGTAGCGCACGACGAGCGCGGACGTCGCCTGCAGCAGTCCATCGAAGACAAAGGCCACGCCGATCAGGATCGACAGAATGAAGTGGCCATGATGATTGCCCTCGAAAATCAGCGCGGCCGTGAGCAGGAAGACGATGCCCTTCGCATGACGCAGCCTGCGCTGTCCGCCGACGCCGGCCCATGCCACCGCCAGAGAAAGCACGCTCTCGATCAGCAGCAGCCAGCCCACGAACTCGATGGGAAAGCCCAGCGCACCGTCGAGCGCATCGATGAACACGCCGATGCCGACGATAAGCAACAGCCAGCCGATCACCATCAGGCTGCGCCAGCGATTGCGCAGATAGTCCACGCCCAGCAGGATCATCATCAGCTTGACCATCGTTCTTCCTTTTGACCGAGGACGCCGCATGCGCTTCATCGTTCATGTTAGTGCAGATCGCGCGCTGCACCGCGTCATGATCCGGCGCCTGCCGCGCGGCGAGCCATGCCATACTGGCGCCGCGACCCAAGCGACGGAGACGCCATGTTCGACCAGTGCCAATGGATCAACGAGCCCGCGCAATGGAAACTCGACGGCAGCACGCTCCATGTCACCACCGACGCCAGCACCGATTTCTGGCGCAAGACGCACTACGGCTTCGTGCGCGACAACGGCCATGTGTTCGCCGCCACCGTCGAGGGCGACTTCACCGCTGAAGTGACGGTCGACGGCGCGTTCTCCGCGCTCTATGACCAGGCAGGCCTCATGGTGCGCGAAAGCGCCGAGCGCTGGGTCAAGGCGGGCGCCGAGTACAACGACGGCGCCCTCACCTTCAGCACGGTCCTGACCGACGGACACTCCGACTGGTCACTCGGCGCACGTGCCGACGCGCACCGCTTCCGCCTGCGCATCACGGTACTGGAGAACGTGCTGAAAGTGCAATGCAGCGCGGACCAGAAAGAATGGATCCTGATGCGTCTCGCGCCCTTTCCAGCACACTCGGGCTCGGGCTGGCACGTCGGACCCATGTGCTGCACGCCCGAGCGCGGCGGTCTCGAGGTCCGGTTCTCGGACTTCAAAATAGGACCGCCCGTCGTCAAGGGTCTGCACGACGTCGCGATATAGGCCTTTCGGCCGGCTCGGTAAAAACACTCATTTGCGCCATCGCGGGACGCTTTCTACTATTCTGAAACGTTTCAGAATCTCGACGGTCAACGCGCCTTGGACTCACGAAAGAAGATCACCAGCACGCTCAAGGATGTCGCCAACGCGGCCGGCGTTTCGCTCGGCACTGCGTCGAAGGTCATGGCGGGCGCCGACGGCGTCAGCGACGCCCGCCGCCAGCAGGTCTGGGAGGCGGCGCGCCAGCTTGGCTACCGGCGCAACAGCCTGGCGGCGGAACTGCGCAGCAGCCGCTCGACGTCCATCGGCTTCGTCGTGCCTGACCTCACCAACTCGTTCTTCATCGAACTACTGTGTGTGGTCGAAGATCACGCGCTGGCAAGCGGCTATCGCCTGTTGCTCGCGCATGCGCAGGAAGATCCGGAGCGCGAGGCGGAGCGCATCCGCTTCGTGCTGTCACGGCAGGTGGCCGGCATGATCATCATTCCCTGCCACGGCTATGCCCACGCGATCGACGAGCTGCGTGAATGCGATGTCCCGCTCGTCATGGCCGACCGCGTGGACGACACCTTCCCCGCCAATACCGTCACCACCGACAGCCGCCGCGCCGCCCGCGACGGCACCGAACATCTGATCGCGCTCGGCCACAAGCGCATCACGTTCATCGTCAACGCGCTCGATCTGGTCAACAGCCGCGAGCGCGCGGACGGCTATCTCGCGGCGATGAAGCGCGCAGGCCTCACGCGTCACGCGCGCATCGTCGTCTGCGGCATGACCGACACCGAGAGCCACACGGTCACGCTCGGCTTGCTGGCGGAACGCGAGCGCCCTACGGCGCTGTTCACGGGCGCGAACGTGGCGACGCTCGGCGCGCTGCGTGCCATTCGCGACGCCGAGCTGCGCTTGCCTGAGGATATTTCGCTGCTCTCGTTCGACGACGCGCCGTGGATGTCCGTGCTGCATCCGCGCATCAGCTCGATTCATCAGCCGGTTGATGCGGTGGGCGGAGCGATCTGGCAACTGCTGCACAAGCAGTTGCAGGGCGAAGCCGCGGAGCCGGTGCATTTGCGCATGCGGGCGGACTTGCGCGTGCGGGAGAGCACCGCGCCGCCTCGCAGATCAACGGAGAAGGAAGGCAGCGCGGAGACCCTGCCGGCGCAGCAGAACGCCGGGCGCGGCCGCAGGCGGGCGACGCTCGCCGATCATTAGCGGCGCACTATAACGTTTTATTTTTTAGCGTTGAAAGACCACGCACAAGCTGGCCAACCCATCAGGAGAGACGCAATGGACAGCAAACGACGCATCATCACCGCGAGTCTCATCGCCGTGCCGCTGGCCGGAACGGTGGGATCGCTCGCGGCGCTCATCTCGCAGCCCGCGTTCGCACAGCAGAAGAAGTATCGCTTCGGGTTCTCGCAGGTCACGACCGTCGAACCCTGGCGCGTGCAGTTCAACAAGGACATGAAGGCGGAGGCCGCGAAGCATCCGGAGGTCGAGCTGATCATCGCCGACGCAGGCGATCGCACCGACAAGCAGAACGCCGACATGGAGAACTTCATCGCGCAGAAGATGGATGCCATCTTCATCTCGCCGAAGGAGTCGGCCGGGCTCACCGGCGTCGTGGAAAAGGCCTTCAAGGCAGGCATTCCCGTGTTCGTGCTCGATCGCGAAGTGAACGGCGAGCAGTTCACGCAGTTCATCGGCGGCGACAACGTGCAGATCGGCGAGGAAGCGGGCAACTTCATCGTCAAGCTGATGGGCGGCCCGGGAAAGGCGCAAGGCAGTCTCGTGGAGATCTGGGGCGGCTTCGGCGCACAGCCCGCGCACGACCGTCACGACGGCGCCGACAAGGCGCTCGCCAAGGAGAAAGGCGTCAAGCGCGTGGGTGAACGCGTCGATTGCGACTGGAAGCAGGACAAGGCCTATGACTACATGAAGACCGTCCTGCGGGTGCAGCCGAAGATCGACGTGGTCTACGCGCACAACGACCCGATGGCCTACGGCGCGTATCTCGCCGCGAAGGATGCGGGCCGCGAGAAGAGCATCAAGTTCGTGGGCATCGACGGCCTGCCGCAGGAAGGCGCGACGTGGGTCGAACAGGGCCTGCTCGCCGGCACGTTCATGTATCCCACGCCGGGTGCCGAAGGCATCCGCGAGTCGCTCAAGGTCCTGCACGGCGACAAGGTGCCGAAGAAGGTGACGCTGCCGACCCAGGGCATCTTCGCCGACAACGCCAAGCAGTACATCGCGAGCCACTGAACGAGCGCACACGCGTCATGGCAACCGTCACTGCGCCGCTCGTCGAGGCCGCGGGCCTGTCGATATCGTTCAACGGCAGTCCCGCGCTCGCGGGCGTCGACTTCGACATCACCGCGGGCGAGGTTCATGCGCTCGTCGGCGAGAACGGCGCGGGCAAGTCGAGCCTGATGAAGATACTGGGCGGCCTGTATGCGCCCGATGCGGGCAGCATCCGTGTGCGCGGCGAGGCCACGCGCATGTCGAGCGTCAACGACGCCGCGCGCGCCGGCATCGCGACCATTCATCAGGAATTGAACCTCGTCGATACGCTGTCCGCCGTCGACAACATCTTCCTCGGCAAGGAGATGCGCACGCGCATGGGCTTCCCCGACCGCCGCGCGATGCGCGCCGCCGCCATGAACGTGCTCGCGCAACTGGGCTTTCGCCTTGCGCCGGAGACGCTCGTCGGCACGCTGCGCGTCGGCGAGAAGCAACTCGTGGAGATCGCCAAGGCGCTGCTCGCCGACGCGCGCGTCCTCATCATGGACGAACCCACCTCCGCCCTCTCGGACACGGAAACGCGGGCGCTGCTCGGCCTGACCCGCGAGTTGCGCGAACGCGGCATGGGCATCGTGCTGATCAGTCATCGCCTGAGCGAAGTCTTCGCGGTCGCGGACCGCGTGACCGTGTTACGCGATGGCCGGCGCATCGCGACGCTGCCGATGCGACACGTGGAGTCCTCGCAGGCGCTCGTTTCGATGATGATCGGGAAAGACTTCGCGCCGAGCGAGCGCACTGAGGCGGAGGCGCCGCAGGCGCGCCCGCTTGCGGTCGAGGTGCGCGATCTCACGCTTGGCGGCGCCGCACGCGCGCCGGTGGCCGAGGTCTCGTTCGCCGTGCAGCAGGGCGAGGTGTTCGGCATCTCGGGACTGCTCGGCGCGGGCAAGACCGAGATACTCGAAGCGATCTTCGGCGTGTCGCCGTATCGCCGCACAGGCGAGATTCGCATTGCCGGGCAGCCGCGCACGATCGACTCGCCGGATCGCGCGGCCGCAGCCGGACTCGCGTTCGTTACCGAGGACCGCAAGAAAGACGGCCTCGTGCTCGATCACTCGCTCGAAGCGAATCTGCTGTTGCCCTCGCTGTCGCGCGCGCCGGGCTTTCCGCTGTATCGGCGCGCACGCATGCACGCATGGGCCGCATCGCAGGCGCGCGCGTCGAACGTCAAGCATCGCAGTCTCGCGCAGGACGCGAGCACGTTATCGGGCGGCAACCAGCAGAAGCTCATCATCGGCAAGTGGCTGATGACCCGGCCCCGCATCCTGCTGCTCGATGAACCGACGCGCGGCGTAGACGTGGCCGCCAAGGCGGAGATCTACCGGCAAGTGCTGGCCGCCGCGCGCGGCGGGGTGACGGTGATCGTCGCGAGCTCGGAGATCGACGAGCTGATGTTGCTGTGCGACCGCATCCTCGTGATGTGTGAAGGACGCGCGCGCGGCGTGCTGAAACGCGAGCAGTTTTCAGGCGACGTGCTCATCAGGATGGCATCGCCCTGAAGCAAGCCGGACGAAAACACGGAGGCATTCATCATGCTGCATGCGCAGGACCAACTCGCCGAGCCCGCGGCCAACGCCCGCCAGCGACACCTGAGCACCTTCCTCACGACGCTCAAGTATTACCTGGGGCTCATCGTGTTGCTGGTGGTCGGCGCACTCACGTCGCCGCATGCCGCCGACGGCGCCAACATCTTCCTGTCGAGCGCCAATATCTCGGACGTGTTCCGTCAGGTGGCGAACGTCGGCGTGATCTCCATCGGCATGACGCTCGTCATCATCACGGCGGGCATCGATCTCTCGGTGGGCGCGATCATGGGCCTCGGCAGCGTGCTCACCGCAATGCTGCTCACCACCGACGGCTGGAACCGCGCGACCCACGCGTCCCTCGTGCTGGTGGCAATCGCGGTGTTCGTCATCGTCTTTACCGTGTCCGGCATCGCATGCGGCATTTTGAATACAAGAAACCCGCAGACCGCACGACGGCCCGCGAGTGTGCTGCCGCAGGCAGGCATCGCCTTCGTCGCGGCGTTGCTGGCCTGCGCCGGCATCGCGCTGCACGGCGCGCATCGCATGCCGCTTCTCGCTGTCATGGGCATCGTGCCGCTCGCGGGCTTCACGGTCGGCGCGCTCAACGGCTGGATCATCACCCGCGGACGCATGCAGCCCTTCATCGTCACGTTGGCCGCAATGGTCGGCGTGCTCGGCGCGGCGCGCCTGATTGCCGGCCAGGACACGGCGGTCTATTCAATCTACAGCGGCACCAACGCCACCACGGACATCGAGGCCTTGCGCGCCCTGCTCTTCAACGTGGTGCCGGTGCCCGCGCTGTTCTTCCTGGCGATCGCGGTCGTGGTCAGCTTCGTGATGAACCGTACGGTGTTCGGCAAGTACCTGTACGCCATCGGCGGCAACGAGAAATGCGCGCTGATCTCGGGGCTTTCCGTCGCGCGTCACAAGACCGCCGCGTACGCGCTCTCGGGGCTGCTGTCCGCGCTGGTCGGCGTGCTGTACGCGGCGCAATACCGGCAAGGCAAGGCCGATGCGGGCATGGGCTGGGAACTGGACGCCATTGCCGCCGTGGTGATCGGCGGCACGAGTCTCGCGGGCGGGGTCGGACGCGTGTCGGGAACGGTCGCGGGCGTGCTGATATTCGGTTTCTTGAGCAATATCCTGTTGCTCAACGATATCGACAGCAACACGCAACTAGTGCTGAAAGGGTTAATCATCGTCATTGCGGTTTTCCTGCAGCAGACCGACATCGGCAAGCGCGGGCTGCTAAAGCGCTTCACAGGACGCGGACGATGAGCCCGCTCTGGCACCCGGTTCCGGAGCGGGACTACGGCCATCTCCCCAGGGATAACTTGTGCCTTGCATGATGTTTATTTGTTTTTGGCTGGCTGAAAGTCATGGATAATCCTATACACGCCCCTGATTAAAGTCCGAACATAGCGTCTCCGAACTAAACATTCGGGCGGACAAGACTGGCTGCAGCGAGTATGACGATGTAATGTCACGTCTCTTAGCAGAAACGCTTATTTGAAGTTCGCGTTCTGGCGTGGTAAAACTCTCTGCCGCTCGAAATTTAAGAGCGCATCTTCAACCGAATACGTCTCAAAAGGGTTTGGACAAATGGCAACGGGTACTGTTAAGTGGTTCAACGATGCAAAGGGTTTTGGCTTCATTACGCCGGATGACGGCGGCGAAGACCTGTTTGCACATTTCTCCGAAATCCAATCCAAGGGTTTCAAGTCGCTCCAGGAGAACCAGAAGGTGAGCTTCGAAGTCAAGCAAGGCCCCAAGGGCAAGCAAGCTTCGACGATCCAGCCGCTGTAAGTCAGGCGGTTTAGCCTTCAGGCACGAAACGGCCCGCAAGGGCCGTTTTGCATTGGTAAGCCAGGAATCGAAACGCCGGCTCCTTGCTCCAGCCTTGGCCGGACTTGCCTCATGCAACGTGCAAGGTTTCCGTTTCGCGCGGCAAGCGGCGGAATTCCGTAGATTTAATATGATTTTTAGCTCGGCCGCCCTCGCGCTTAGGCGAAATTCTTTCTTCTATATCCCGTGATTCAGGCAAGCGATCGGAAAAAATGCCGCGCAAGCGTACGGCAAAAAACAAATGCATTGCTCTTCGCCTTGTGGTTTGCCGCTTGCGACGCCCATGCAGAGTCTTTCGCCCTGAACGCTCGCGCCGCGCGCTTTGCGTCCGCTGTCGTGCTCAACGACTTCCACACGGCACAGGCAGGCGGCGGCTATGTATTCTCCTACGACAGCCATGAAACCGAGGCAGCGCTTGCCGCGAAGCTCGAGCACTGGTTCTCCGGCAAGGATCCGCACGCCATCGTGATGGACCCCGCCGAGAAACAGGCGCTATTCGGGTTCTACTGGGCCGCGAGCATGATGTCGGCGAACTCGCCATGCTTCACCGATATCGCCGACCCTGCCTGCCGCGATGACCTCACGCGCTGGATGACGCGTGAAATGGACGACGATCCGCGCTTCGTCCGCGATTATGAGGCGGCGCGCACCGCGCTCGGCCTTCCTGTGCTGGCTCCCGGCTCGCATTGAGCGCCGCACCTCGCGTGCCCTGCGCTTGAAGCTCACAGCATGTGCGACTTTCGCGTCACCCTGAGGGTCATCGCGAAGCCAGGCGATCTTCGCCAGCATGCTGGCCAGCAAGGACAGCACGCCGATGGTTTCAAGCAGCGCGGGAATCATGATCGCCTCCGTGCATCAGGACGGGCTTTAACGGTGGGACAGCATCGGCGCGTAGGTCTTGACGAAGAACGCGACCGTGATGCCTGCGCTGACGAGCAAGGTGCCCGCCCGGATCAGTTGCGGCGGCGCGCGCCGGCCGAGCTGCGCGCCGCCATAGCCGCCGAGCATCGCCGCGAGCAGCATGGCGATGGTTTCGGGCCAGCGCACGGCGTGCGCGGCCGCAAAGGTGAGCACCGCAACCGAATTGGCCGCGCTCACCAGCAGCGTACGCGGCGCATTGAGGCTCTTCAGATCGCGTGCATCGAGCAGTCCCCAGACGGCCATCATCATGATGCCGACCGCGCCGCCAAAGTAGCCGCCATACACGCCAAGCACAAATTGAATGGACAGCACGGCAGGCGCGCCGATACGCCAGCGGCGCCGCAAGGTTTCGCCGAGCCTGCGTCCGAAGGCGAGCGTGATGCTCGCGCACAGCAGCAACCAGGGCAACACGAAGGAGAAGGTCTTCGACGACGTGGAGAGCAGCAGCGCCGCCCCGACGAAGCCGCCGATCAGCGTCACGACCAGCATCCTGCGAATGGACACCGAGCCGACGGGCCCAAGCCCGTCGCGATACGCCCACGCACTCACGACGCCGCCGGGAAACAGCGCAACGGTGCTCGAAGCGTTCGCCTGAACCGGGGGCAAGCCGGCGGCGATCATCGCGGGCAGGCTGACGAACGAGCCCCCGCCGGCCAGTGCGTTCATGGCGCCCGCGAGAAAACCTGCGCCGCTGACGAGAAGAATGGATTGCATGCGACAGATGCTATCGGCAGGACTGCACGCTTACAATCTGGCATTTCCAATGTGAGACTTCGGTTCCGCCGAAGCATGCGTCATGCGTTTCGACCTCACCGACATGCGCCTGTTCCTGACCGTCATCGAGCGCGGCAGCATCACGGCGGGCGCGCAGGCCATGCATCTTGCGCTGGCTTCCGCGAGCGAACGCATTGCGGGCATGGAGACGGCGCTCGGTGCGCCGCTGCTGGAGCGCAACCGGCGCGGGGTGCAGGCGACCGCCGCCGGCGAAGCATTCGCGCGCCACGCACGCGCCATCCTCGGCCAGGTCGAGCAGATGCGCGGCGAGTTGCGTTCCTTCGCCACCGGCCTCAAAGGCCGCATCAAGCTGCTCTCGAACACCGCCGCGCTCGCCACGCTGCTGCCGCCACGGCTTGCGCGCTTCCTCGCCGAGTACCCCGATCTCTCCATCGACCTCGATGAGCGTCCGAGCGTCGACATCGTGCAGATCATCGCCGAGGGTCGCGCCGATCTCGGCGTCGTCTCGGATACCACGGATCTCGGCATGCTCCAGACGCATCTGATCGCGCAGGATCAACTGGTCGTCGTGGCGCACCGGTCGCATCGCATCGCGGATGAACGCGCGGTGGCGTTTGCGGAGATCGTCGGAGAAGCGTTCGTCGGACTCTCCGATGCCGCGCTCGAAATGCATCTGGCCGAACGCGCCTCGCGTATCGGGCGGCAGATCAACTATCGCATCCGCATGCGCAGCGTCGACAATGTCGGCATGCTCGCGGCGGCGGGCATCGGGCTCGTGATCCTGTCGGAAGCGTCGGCACGCATGCTCGAACGGCCGGGACTCGCCATCGTGCCGCTTTCGGAGCCATGGGCCACGCGCCGCCTGCATCTGTGCGCGCGCGACTTCGATGCGCTCACACCGCACGCACGCCTGCTCGCCGAAGCGCTCAAGGAAGCGGCACAACATGCTTGAAGCGTGCCTCACATCCGATGAATCCCCTAGGCAAAACCCTTTCTGTACTGGGCATTCGGCTTGCACGACCCTATATGCTTATGTGCTTGCCACGCGCTCCTAGCGCGTTCACACGCTTGCTCATACGACAAGCGCCAAACAGGAGGCGGTCATGAAGAAAGTTTCCACGCGCGCGCCGCGACGCGCCATGCACATCGCGCTGATCGCCGGCGCGGCCGGGCTGTGCTTTGCATCGGCGGCCAATGCCGACAGCCAGGCCGCGAAGAAGATGGGGCAGATGGGCATCATCAATCAGACGCTGCAGCCCAAGCCTCTGCGCTCGAACAACAACGCGTATTCGAACAGTGCCAACAGCAATACGACCAATCCCGGCTATAACAACAACTCGACCTACAACCCCAATGCCGCCAACGCAGGCACGGTCAACGGCGCGAACAGCGCCAACAGCGCAAATGGCGCCGCCGCGGCAGGCAGGAAGTAAGACTTCGTTCCAGGCTTGAAAAGGGCCGCCCACGCACCGGGCGGCCAATCTGCCCTATTCCCGCACGGCTGATCTTTTATACTGGCTTCAAGGTCAAGATGTTCTCGCGCACCGCGCGACTTCCTTCCGCGAGCTCATGAAAAAGATCAAGCCCGGCCTGCTGCTCGAACTCGTTGCCAACCTTCTGTTGCCGTGGCTCGCTTACCGGCTCGCGCTGCCCCACTGGGGCGATGTCGGGGCGCTGTATGCATCGGCTGCACCGCCGCTCGTCTGGAGTCTTGCCGAGTTCGCGCGCTCGAGGCGCGTCGACGCGCTCTCCGCACTGGTGTTGTTCGGCATCGCGCTGTCCATCGTGCTGCTCGCGCTGGGCGGCAGTCCCCGCATCCTGCTCGTGCGCGAATCGCTCGCTGCGGGAGCAACGGCCATCGTCTTCCTCTTCTCGCTGCTGTTCGACCGCCCGTTGATCTTCTATCTGGCGCGCGCCACCGTTACGCGCGAACAGGAAAACGGCGCCGAGCGCTTCGAAGCGTACTGGAATGAAAGCGCCGGCCTGCGCCGCTCGCTGCGGCTCATGACGCTCGTCTGGGGCATCGGGCTGACTGCCGAGACCGCATTGCGCTTCTGGTTCGCGTGGACCTGGCCAGTGGAGCGCTATCTGGTCGTGTCGCCAGTCGTGAGCTACACGGTGTACGGCGGCCTTCTTTCCTGGACCTTCTGGTTTCGTGCGCGGCTCATCGAACGCCAGGGCGAGAGCGGTCCTTCCCGCGACGGTCTACTCGGCTAGGCTTTCGAGCGCTGCGCCACACTGCGCGATGTGACGGGCAATCGCCCCGTTGACCGTCTCCGCATGCGTGAGCGGACCCATGTGCCCGGCTTCCGGCACGGTCATGAGTTGCGCAACGGGCATCAGCGTGCTAAGGATCTCTGCGATGAGCCGCGTCGGCGGGGGCGCTTCCTCGCCGCGCATCACGAGCGTGGGAATGCGCAGTTTCGCGTAGGCGCTGGGCAGTGTCGGCTCGTGGATCAGCGCGCGAAAGTCGAGCGGCGCCTTCGGGACCCAGCGCGTGAGCATCGCCTGCACCGAGGGCCGCAATGCCGAGAACGCGCCCTCTCCACCCCAGTAATCAACAAAAGCCGTGGCAGCGCCGCGCAAGTCTCCAGCGACGACGCCCTCCGCCGTGCGCGACGCAATCGCGACAATCTCGGCGAACTCGCGCGCGCCGTCCGCACCCATGCCCTTCAATAGGTTGAAGGCCGAAGGCTCATACAGCGTGATGCTCGCGACGTCGCGCGGCCGTTCGAGCGCCGCGCGCAATGCCACGCCGCCGCCATACGAATGACCGACCAGATGCACCTGACCCGGATGACGATCGATGATCTCGACCGTGCGAGCCGCTTCGTCGGCCAGCGTGAAGGCGCGCTCGCCGCCCCATGGACCGACGCCATCGCAACCGTAATGCTCGGGCGCGAAGAACGCATGGCGCGGATGCATCGCGGCAAGCGTCTCGCGCAAGGGTCGCCACTGGTTTGCACCTGAGCCGGAGCAATGCAGGGCGATCACGGAAACAGCAGCTTTATCGTTCTTCGAATTTGTCGACATGGTGGAAGGCGGATGGATGATGGAGTCAGGCGTCCGTCTGATCGCATGCACGCATGCGCCGTTCGAGTTCGCCGATGTCGGCGCACGAATCCAGCCATGCATCGCGCCGGCCGTGTTCGGCGCGGTTGAGCAGCACACGAACCCAGCAGATCAGATGGGGCAAAAGAATTTCTCTGGACACGTCGATCAGGATTCCCAACATGGTTCACTCCACTTTCGGCAGCAGGTCATGCGTTTCAATGCCGGCAGAGCGATGGATTCATTGGTTCACTGATGCTTGGTTCGATCAGGAAGTCGCTGAGGCGGCGGGTGTCGGAATACCTTTGCACCAGCCGTGCCAGTTCTGCGAAAGGCTTGTCCAGCAAGGCTTCGCAGCGCACTGATGCGGCGCTGTGTCGGACCGCGGCCAACGCTTTCAAACTTGAAAGTCGGCGCGTGCCCAACACGTCCAAAGCCGTGCGTGATCTGCCTTTCAGGCATCCAAACTGCGTTTGCTCGGGGAAAATTCCCGAAATAAGGGATCAAGCTGTCCGGCGTGGGTGCCGTAAACAGTCTGAACAGCCGCGCAAAGCCTCGGCCGGCGCGACAGCCGGCCACCTGCGAAGGGCGCGATAAGATACGGCAGCTTACGGTCCTAGCGCCCCGGCCTGCCCCTTGCCACGCTCACTCGGAGATAAACGGCTTGCTCAGTTCCGGTCGTCATTCGCTCACCTCCAGGATGACGGTGTTCATCGTCGCAGTCTGCGTGCTGCTGATCGGCACCGACGTATGGCGCAGTCTCGCCGCCCGTCGCGCCCAGCTCGACGAGATGACGACCGCCACATCCAACCTCGCGCGCGCGATGGCGCAGCACGCCAACGACACCTTCAGGCAAGCCGATGTCACGCTGCTCGGCATGGTGGAACGCGTCGAGGAGGACGGCACCGGCCCGGAGGCACTGGCGCGGCTGCATCGCTCGCTCGTCTCGCGGGTCGAGCAGTTGCCGCAGTTGAACGGCCTGTTCATCTACGACAAGAACGGCACCTGGATCGTCAACTCGCAGCCGGTGCTTGATCAGCGCTTCAACAACTCCGACCGCGAGTATTTTGAATACCACCGCACGCACACGGATCAGGGCACGCATATCGGCGTGCCGGTGCAGAGCCGTTCGACGGGCAAATGGATCGTGCCGGTGTCCCGTCGCATCGACGCGCCCGACGGCAGCTTCGCCGGCGTCGCGCTGGCGACCATTAATGTCACCTTCTTTTCGAGCTTCTACGAAAGCCTGGACCTCGGCGAGGACGGCGCGGCCGTGCTCGTGCTGAACTCCGGCGCGATGGTCGTGCGCCGTCCGTTCGAGGACCGCTTTGTCGGCAAGAACGTAGTCGATACGACGCTGTTCCGCGCGCACCTCGAACAAGGACGCTCGGGCGTCTTCACGACCAGCTCGTCGCAGGATCACATCACGCGCCTCAACAGTTTCCGCGAGTTGCCGGACTATCCGCTGTTCGTCGCGGCGGCGCTGTCGCGCGACGAGATCATCGCGCCATGGTGGCGCGACACGCTCTGGCATGCCGCCATCACCGGGATGCTGGCACTGGTGCTGGCCCTGTTCGGCTCGAGCCTCGTGCGCCAGATCAACGCACGCACGCGCGTCGAACAGGAGCTCGCCCGCAGTCTCGCCACCACGCGCACCGTGCTCGACACGGCCATCAACCCGATCATCACCGTGGACGAACGCGGCGCAATCCGCTCCTTCAATTCCGCCGGCGAGCGCGTGTTCGGCTACGCGGCGAGCGAGATCATCGGGCAGAACATCCGCATGCTCGTGCCGCCGCCGCATCTCGACGCGTATAACGAATACATAATGCAATTCAAGGGCGAGTCAGGCGTCGCGACGGCCGAATGCGAGTTGTCCGGACTGCGCAAGGACGGCAGTTCGTTCCCGGCGCACGTCTCCACCGGCGCAATGCGCCTCGGTGGTGCTTTGCATTTTGTATCTGTAATCACCGATATCTCGCGGCAAAAGAAGGCGCGTAGCGAACTCGCCGATGCGCGCGACCAGTTGCTCCTCGCCGCGGACATCGCCGAACTGGGCATCTGGTCGTGGGATCTCGCCACCGACAAGCTGCACTGGAATGCGCGCATGTTCGAGATCTACCAGTACCCGCCGCAACTGCTGGACAACGGCCTGCATTACGAACACTGGCGCCGCCGCATTCATGCCGAGGATGTCGAGGGCGTCGATGCCGGCCTGCGCGCTGTGGCCGCAGGCGATGCCGATGCCCTGCCGCCGTTCCGCATCGTCCTGCCCGACGGCACCACGCGCCGCATCCAGAGCGGGCTGCGGGTGCAACGCGATGCGCACGGCAAGCCGCTGAGCATGACGGGCGTGAACTACGACATCACGGACCAGTACGAACTCGAATTCCATCTGCGCAACGCGAAGGAACAGGCGGATGCCGCCAGCGCGGCAAAGTCCTCGTTCCTCGCGAACATGAGTCACGAAATCCGCACGCCGATGAACGCGGTGCTCGGCATGCTGCATCTGGTGCAGTCCACCGCGCTCAATCTCCGGCAGCAGGACTACATCGGCAAGGCGGAAATGGCGGCCCGGTCGCTGCTGAACCTGCTCAATGACATCCTCGATTATTCGAAGATCGAGGCCGGCAAGCTGCAGCTGGACATTCATCCGTTCGAGCCGGAGAAGCTGCTGGAGGAACTGGGCGTCGTGCTCTCGGGGAATCAGGGTCCGAAAGATGTCGAAGTGCTGTTCGATCTCGACCCCGCCGTGCCCGACGTCCTGATCGGCGACGGTTTCCGGCTGCAACAGGTGCTCATCAACCTGGCGGGCAATGCGCTCAAGTTCACGTCGAGCGGCGAGATCGTCGTCGGCATGCATCTCCTCGACAGTTCTCGCGACGCGGCCGGCGAGACGGCGCGCGTGCGCATCTCGGTGAGCGACAGTGGCATCGGCATCAGCGCGGAGCAACTGGAACGCATCTTCGAAGGCTTCACGCAGGCGGAGGCCTCGACCTCGCGGCGCTATGGCGGCTCGGGGCTCGGGCTCGTCATCTGCAAGCGCCTCGTCGGCATGATGGGTGGCCGGATCGACGTGGAGAGCCGTGTCGGCGAGGGCAGCCGCTTCTGGTTCGATATCACGCTGGGCATCGAGCGTGCGGCCGTGGTAATGCCTGACGAAAGCCCGGTCCTCGAACATGGCGCACGCATCCTGATCGCCGACGACAATGCGATCGCCCGCGAAATCCTCTCGCGTACGGTGCGCGCGCTGGGTTGGCAGGCCGACGTGGTCACGAGCGGCATCGAGGCGGTCGAGCGCATCGGCGACGCCGCGCGCAGCGACGCGCCCTATGACATCGCACTGCTGGACTGGCGCATGCCGGGCCTCGACGGCCTCAACGCCGCCAGACTCATCGGCACGATGAAGGGCCGCGCTCCAGCGCCGCTGGTGCTGCTCGTGACGGCGTTCGGCCGCGAGACCTTGCGTGAATCGCAGGACGAAGGCAGCGCGCCCTTCGCTGGGTTCCTCACGAAGCCCGTCACGCCGAAGCAGCTCGTCAACGCGATTCGCGCGGCACTGCCCGGACCGGGCGGCTCAAAGTCATCCCATGCGCCGGCGCAGGGCCATGCCGCAAGCGTGCGGCGTCTCGCGGGCATGACGCTGCTGGTCGTCGAAGACAACGCGCTCAACCGTCAGGTCGCCGAAGGCCTGCTGCTCGCCGAGGGCGCGCACGTGACGTTGGCGGAAGGCGGGCGCGAAGGCGTGGAGCGGGTGTGCATGGGCGACATGCACTTCGACGCCGTGTTGATGGACGTGCAGATGCCCGATCTCGACGGCCTGGAGGCCACGCGGCTGATTCGCGCCGACAGCCGCTTCGCCGCGCTGCCGATCATCGCAATGACCGCCAATGCATCCGGCGCGGATCGCGAGCGTTGCCTGGAAGCGGGCATGAACGATCACGTCGGCAAGCCGATCGACGTGGAGCGGCTCGTTGCCGTGCTGCGTTCGCAGGCACCTGTCGAAACGGCAAGCGAACCGGGCGCAGCATTCACGATGACGACGACGACGACGATCGAGTCACGCGGTTCGATCATCGCGCGCTTCGGCGGCAATCTGGATCTGATCCATCAGGTGGTCGGCGACTTCGGCGCGCAAGCCGAAGCGCAACTGGCTCGTCTGGCCGGACGGCTCGCCGATCACGACGCGAACGGCGCCGCCTCGGTGCTGCACGCCATCAAGGGCAGCGCGGGGACAGTGGGCGCCATCGCGCTCGCGCAGCTTGCGAGCCAGTTCGAAAGCGATCTTCTCAACCGCGATGACGACGATCGCGCGCTCGCCTCGATCCGCGCCGGACTGCCACGCATGCAGCAATTGCTCGCATCGAGCGTCGATCAACTCACGCAGGCATTCGAGCACGCGCCACCGCCGTCACACGCGCCCGCCCAGCCTGAGCCGCTCGACGAACAGGACTGGCGCGCGCGCCTCACGGCCATCGTGAACCTGCTCGACGCATCGAACCTGCAGGCCATCGCGCTCTCGGAGAACCTGTCGGCACATGCGCCCAACGGGCAGCGCGAGGACTTCGAGCATTTCCTTGCGCGCGTCAGGGCGCTGGACTTCGCGCGTGCGTCGAAGATCGCGCGCGACATGCTGGAGCAGGTCTGACATGGAAGCGCTCCTGCAAACCTGGCTGCTGCATGCGAACCGGCGTCCCAAGCTCCTGATCGCCGACGACCAGCCGCTTAACATTCGCGTGCTCTACGAGTTGCTGCATGACGTGTGCGACATCTTCATGGCGACGAGCGGCTCGCAGGCACTCCAGATATGCCAGGCCGAAGCACCGGACCTGATCCTGCTCGATGTGGTGATGGACGATCTCGACGGACACGAAGTCTGCCGCCGTCTCAAGGCCGATCCGCTCACGCGCGATGTGCCCGTCATCTTCATCACGTCGCAGGACCGCGCGGACGATGAAGTCAAGGCGCTCGAACTGGGGGCCGTCGACTTCATCAGCAAGCCAATCAACCCGGTCGTCACGAAAGCGCGCGTGCGCACGCATCTGACGATCAAGTTCCAGGGCGACCTGCTGCGCGCCAGTGCGCTGCTCGACGGACTCACGGGCGTGTCGAACCGCCGCAAGTTCGATGAAGACCTGCACGCGGACTGGCGCCACTGCGCGCGCGAAGAGACTTCGCTTGCCCTGCTGATGGTGGACGTGGACTGCTTCAAGCGCTTCAACGACCACTACGGACATATGGCTGGCGATGCCTGTCTCAAGGCCATTGCGAAGGCACTGGCGGAGGCGCTGCGCCGCCCGTACGACAAGCTTGCGCGTTATGGCGGCGAGGAGTTCGCCTGCCTGTTGCCGAAGACCGATCTCGCGGGCGCGCAATGCATTGCACAACGCATCGTCGATGGCGTGCATGCGCTCGACATCGGCCATGTGTCATCGGACGTGGAGACGCGCGTGACGATCTCCGTCGGCGTGGCGTGCGTGCGGCCGGCATGCGGCAGCACGCCCGACATGCTGCTCAAGGCCGCCGACGATGCACTCTATCAGGCGAAACGCGCAGGACGTGCGCGCTTCGCGGTAGCGACCCAAGCGTTACAAGCGACCCAGGCGATGGATGAGGATCACATGCCGCGCGGGTCGCGCACGGACACGGGGAACGGATGAACATTCGCCCCCGCCGATGCCTCCAGCGCCGCACGCAGCGCTTCACGCGCACGGCGGGCGGAAGCGAGCGCCGCGCGTACGCGCGCTTGCAGCACGGCGGGCTTCGCGGGTTTCGCGATGACATCGGCCGCGCCTGCATCGAGGATATGGCGTTCGGTGTCGGCGTCGCAGGCATCGGCGAGCACGATGAGCGGCACGAGCGGATTCGGCGCGAGCAAGGCGCGGACGGTCTGTTCGAGCGCTTCCATTTCGCCGGGTGCATTGCTGCAGCGGGAATCGAGCACGATGGCGTCCGGTTCGTCGCGCGCGATGAGATTCAGCGCGGCCTCGCGATCCGTGACGACATCGAGCGTACCGAGCGCTTCGAGCGCGTCGCGTTGCGCCAGCGCCGTATCGTTGCCGAGGATGCCGAGCAGTTGCACACCCGGCCCCGCCGATGCCGATGCCAGCGCATCCGCTTCATGCGCGCGGGCCCGCATGTGCAGCGCGCGGTCCGTCAGGCGCAATTGCGCGCGCACGCGGGCCTGCAGACGCGAGGCGACCAGCGGCTTGATGACGTAGTCGGAGGCACCCATGTTGAAGGCATCGACTTCGAGCGCCGGCGCATCGTGGCTTGTGACGAAGATCACGGGCACGCGCGACAGCTTCGCGTCATGCTTGAGGATTTCGCAGACGTCGAAGCCAGTCATGGTCGGCAGGTTGGCGTCCAGCAGGATCAGGTCCGGCGTGGCTTCGCGCGCCAGTGCAAGCGCGGCCTCGCCGGTGGTGGCAAAGCGTTGGTCGGGACATTCCGCGAGCATCTCGCCGATGATGCGAATCATCGCCGGGTCGTCGTCCACGAGAAGCAAACGCGGCTGAAATACAGAAGAGGAGTTTTCGGCTGTGTCCATGTTTCGCGGGAAATTCTTCAGACGATCAACATTGATGAACTTTACGCTCGCCTTGTGCAGCCCGCAAACGCAAATTGCATCGACTCGATAATTATCTGATATTCCATGATCCGCCAAATTTTATTCATTCGGGCGCTGCACGGCAATTCGCAACCCGCGCGAGCGGCGGCGCGGCTTCGCCATGGCGGCGGCTAATCGCAGCAAGGCTTGCCCGTTTCGAACGAACGTAAAGCAATAAGTGCCTTGCATTTATTAATCGATATCCGCCGACCAATGCAAACATTCAAATTCCGCTTATCGTTTGCGAGACGTGTCGTCGCGATGCATTCCAATGCATACTTGCTTCTGCATATATAAGAACGGGAAGAACAGCCATGCACGGGGAATCCAGAACACTCTATTACGCAGGCCGCACGGTATCGGAAGAACTCTCCGAACGGCTGCATGCACGCGGCTGGGCCATCGAACGCATCGATCCGGCCAAGCTCGCGAAATCCTCGAAGCATGGCAAGCGCGCGGCGGCGGGCATCGTCGATCTGACCCGGCGCGGCTTCGCCAGCGAACCCGCGCTGCTGAGCGAAATGCTCGCCACTTATCAGGTGGGCTGGGTTGCGACTGTCGACGCCGATTACGTCGACAGCCCGGAAATCTGCCGCCTCATCCGCGACTTCTGTTTCGACTATGTGACCGTGCCCTCCGCGGCGGACCGTCTGGTCGATGCAGTGGGGCATGCGTACGGCATGGTGTCGCTGCACGACAATGCATCCCGCGACACCCGCAAGGACGACTGTGTGGAAGGCGGCATGGTGGGTTCGTGCGACGCCATGCTGGCCTTGTATCGCTCGGTCCGCAAAGTGGCGATGACCGACGCACCCGTCTTCATCTCGGGCGAATCCGGCACCGGCAAGGAACTCACGGCCGTGGCCATCCACGAGCGTTCGGTGCGGCGCGAACAGCCTTTCGTGGCGATCAACTGCGGCGCCATTCCGCCGCACCTGCTGCAATCCGAACTGTTCGGCTATGAACGCGGCGCGTTCACCGGTGCGAATCAACGCAAGATTGGCCGGGTGGAAGCGGCCGACGGCGGCACGCTCTTCCTCGATGAAATCGGCGACCTGCCGCTCGAAAGCCAGGCGAGCCTGCTGCGCTTCCTGCAGGAACGCAAGATCGAACGTCTCGGCGGGCAGGACTCGACGGACGTCGACGTGCGCATCATCTCGGCCACCCACGTCGACATGCAGGCTGCAATGATCGAAGGACGGTTTCGCGCGGACCTGTATCACCGGCTGTGCGTGCTGCAGATCGACGAGCCGCCATTGCGCGTGCGCGGCAAGGACATCGAACTGCTGGCGAATCACATGCTCGAACGCTTTCGCAAGGATGCAAGCCGCCGCCTGCGCGGCTTCTCGCCCTGCGCGATCGCGGCGCTGCATAACTACGGCTGGCCCGGCAATGTGCGCGAGCTGATCAATCGTGTGCGCCGTGCAATCGTCATGTCGGAAGGACGGCAGATTCTCGCGAGCGACCTCGAACTCGGCGAGTATGCCGAGGCCGCGCCGATGACGCTCGCACAGGCACGGGAAGCCGCCGAGCGGCAGGCGATCGAAGTGGCCTTGCTGCGCCATCGGGGACGTCTGGGCGAAGCAGCCGACGAACTCGGTATCTCGCGCGTCACGCTGTATCGCATGCTGACGGCGTATGGCTTGCGGGTCAAATCCGACCGGCCGATGGAAGCGTCGGGAAGCTGACTTTCACATTATTTGCCGTTTGAATACTGCATGCGAATCATGATTAGGTTACGCATGTTTTCAGGAACCTCTTTCCCCGCGCTGCGCTCGAATGCCTGCGTCGTCATCGATGCATGTTGCATTCATTATTCGGCATGCAAGATGCCATCCGCGCATGTCCCATTGCTGTTGAGCCCGCTGGCGTGATCTCGCGCCGCCAGAATGCGTTGCGCAGTCCTGTCGCCTGAACGGCTTCGGCCTGCGTCCGCCGTGCCATGTCATTGCCTCGCCGCGCATGATCGAAATGTCGCGTGCTCCGGTTGACCTATCCCGCGAGTCACGTATGGTTTTGTCGTCATGCATTCGTCAAGCGATTCCCTGTTCCGGCAGTTCACGAACCTCGCCATTCCCACGGTGCTCGCTGCATGGGTTTATTGCATGCATTCGGTCATCAGCGGCATTTTCATCGGACGGTACATCGGCGCCGATGCGCTCGCCGCGCTGAACCTGCTGGTTCCCCTGCTCTATCTGCCGTATGCATTCAGTGTGATGATCGGCGTGGGCGGCTCCACGCTCGTCGCACGACTGCTCGGCGAACAGCGCGAACCCGAAGCAGCCGAAGCCTTCACGCAGGCGCTATGGCTGCTCGGCGCATGCGGCGCCGGCTTCACGCTGGCGATTCTCTTTCACGCCGATACCTTCGTGCGCCTGAGCGGCGCGCGCGGCGATCTTGCCGTGCTGGCGACGCAATTCCTCCATGCCTACGCGCCCTTCGTGCTGTCTCCCACCGCGTGCTATGCACTCGAACTCTTCCTGCGCATCGAAGGCGCGGCGAAGTTCGGCCTGGCCTGCCTGATCGCAGGCGGCATCGCCGACGTCGCCCTCACCTGGTGGATGGTCGGTCATCTGCAATGGGGCATGCGTGGCGCGGCATGGGCGACAGGGCTCAGTCAGGCACTGGCATGCGTACCGATGTTCGCCTTTCACCTGGTCCGCGCGCGCCGTCTGCGTCCGGTCGCGCGCGCTTTCGCAGCGCCCGGAAATGCGTGGCGCATGGCCTATAACGGCGTGTCGGAATTCCTGGGCGAGATCGCGCCGAGCGTCACGATCTTCGCTTTCAATCACGCTGTCTTGCGGGCGCTCGGCGACACCGGGCTGGTCGCGTTCGCGGTCGTCGAGTATGTAACGATGATTGCTTCGGTCACGATGATCGCGCTGGTTCAAAGCATGCAGCCGATCGTGAGCTTCCAGCGCGGCGCGGGCCATGCGCACGCCGTATCACGCGCGTTCACCACCGGGCTCGTCACCACTGCCGGCTTCGCGCTGCTCGCCGCTGTCGCCTGCCTTGCGCTTGCACAACCGCTCGGCGACCTTTTCGTACCCAGCGATTCCGCTGCCCAAGCGTTGTTGCATCAGGCCTTGCCATGGTGCGCGCTGGCGTTCGTGCCCGCAGCGATCAATGTCGCGATCAGCGGTTATCTGACGGCCATCGAGGCGCCGCTTGCCTCGATGCTCGTGGCGCTCATGCGCAGCTGGCTGCTGTTGCTCGCGATGTTATGGCTATTGAGCGCATGGCTCGGCCCGCGCGGAATCTGGATGACCGTCGCGCTCACCGAAGCGGTCACGCTGGTGGCGAGTATCGCGTTGTATCGGCTGAGGGGGCGCCGGCTGTCTGTCATGCGCTATTTCAACGCCGATGCCCGGGCTTCGCGCGTCAGGTGAAAGCGCCGGTCGACGCTTTCCAGGAGGCGTCGGGACAGTCGCGTCGCACGTCCCTGGATCAGCCGATCCGACACGCGCGACAGCGCATAGGAGACCGCCAGCACGCCGATCAGCGTCGCGCCGAACAGCGCGATGGACGTCTCGCCGTTCTTCTGCCCGAAGACACGATCGAAGAAATGGAAGGTGAGGTACACGCAGATGAAGTGCCACAGGTAGATGCCATAGCTTTCGCGTCCCAACGCGGCGGTGCAACGCCTTAGTCCGATGAAGCGTACGCGAGAGGTTGCGCGCGGCGTGCCGCGCTGCCTGCGCGCCTGCTGCGAGCACACGAACAGCAGGAACGCCACCGCGCTGCACGCCGCTGCGATGGGCGCAAGCGCATGGGCCTTGTCGAACCAGACGCCTAGCGCGCCCGTCACCAAGGCGAAGGCAATGGCAAGCGCAAAGTAAGTCAGGCACACGCGCCGCGTCACCGCGGACGCGCCGAGCAGATTCGAGCGGAACGCATACCATGCCCACATGCCGACGATGAAGCACGGCCCTTGCACCGGTGGCCAGAAATAGCCGAAGGTATTGTTGGCGACATTGCATTCGAGCGTGCCGTGGCATTCGCTCATCGACATCACGCCGAGCGATATCGCCAGCAAGACCACCGTGGCCAGCATCAGGCGCATGCGATCCACCGCGACGAAGAACAGCAGCGGCGCGATCATGTAGAACAGCATCTCGACGCCGATCGACCAGCCTCCCGGCACGACATTATTGATGGCCGTCGGCGAGAGCGCATGCAGGAACACCAGATTGAGAAGGACGTCCATCGGGCCGTGCGCACCGAGTATCCACGCGCGCTCGATGCCTGATTGCGTCGCGCCGTAGCTGATGAGCCCATAGACGGCGATGGCCGCGTAGTACAGCGGCGCGATGCGGAAGAAGCGCTTGATGTAGAAGCGCAGCGTGACGTGGCGCGCATCCGCGCAGCGCGCGTGATCCACTTCGAGTGTCATGAAGATCGTGATCGCGCTGATCACGAAGAACAGTTGCACGCCGTACTGCCCCATGCGCGCAATCAGCGCGACGCTTCCGGGCAAATTGGGAAACTGAAACGAAAGGTGTACGCCGACCACCCCGACGATCGCAAGCGCCCGTCCGGCGTCGAGCGCGGCAACACGTCCCTTCTCCATTACTTCTCTCCTCGCGGTTCGTTCCGACCTCCAAAAACTTGACAGGCCGCGAGGCCCGTGGACACAGACGCCTACGCCGTAGTTCCTACAAATCAGCGCAATTCCGGAGACTCTTACACGATGAAACTTGATACACGTATGGATACAACTTCCGGCTTTTGCGAAGCGGCATGCTATGAGTTAATAAATTGAAAGCTTCGTTCCGTATCTTTTCGTGCAATAACGAAATCCGCGACCGCTCGATTAGTGAACGCTCTAGTTATATGCCGCCGTGTCGTCCGGCAATATCCGACAAAGTAGGTTCGGTTGGTGCATTAGCCAACCAAATGACATTTCAGCGGGTCCTGTTTTGAAAGCTTATCGTAGGCTTTTCTCGTTAGACTGTTGCTGAAGTTAGTGCAATCGCACGAAAAGCTTTCCGATTTCTTGACGAAACGGATGCAAACCGGAAATTTTGTTTTATCCGTCTTACGCTGCAGGCAATAACTACCGACACCGCTGAAAGCTGTACATTACAGCTTTTCGTCCTTTGTCGCGTCGAAAAAAGTTGAAGAATAAAGCGGCAGTTTTTATGCCGGGTTTTAGGGGGCCAGGGTGGCGTACTGTGCGATACCGAACAGTACGTTAATTTGTGTGCTGTTCCACTGACCGGATTTTATAAACCGGCAGAGGAATCTTTTGAGCGGGGCGACAAGGGAGATGACAACGCTATCCCAATCGCAGTGCGGGAGCTTCTGGAAGGACGGCTTTCTCCGTCTGGAAAACGTCGCGACGCACGCGGAACTCAAGACCTTGCGCAGTGTGGGTGACCGCCTGCTGCGCGAAAAGGCGGGATTCAACGAAGGCTTGCTCTTCGACTTCTACCCTGAAGGTGAAGGGCCGGAAAAGCCGAAGCTCGCCCAGTTGCATCACCCTTCGCATTTCGAGCGCAGCCTGCTCGAAATGGACCTGGCACGGCGCGCGCAGCGCGTGGCGATGCAGTTGCTCGGACCCAAGGCGCGCTTCGTCAGCGACAGCTTTTTCCACAAGCCGCCGCATACCGAAGCCGTCACGCCCTGGCATCAGGACGAGGCGTTCACGGACCCGCGCATCGAACATCGTGAAGTGAACTTCTGGTTCCCGTTGCAACCGGTGTCGCTCGAGAATGGCTGCATGCAGTTCATTCCCGGATCACACCTGGGCCCGGTCTTGCCGCATGGGCCGATTGGCGGAGACCCTAGCACGCACGGGCTCGAATGCACGTCGGGTTTCGAAGTCAACGAAGCGGTGATCTGCCCGTTGCAGCTCGGCGATTGCACGATCCATGGCGGGCGCACGCTGCACTTTGCCGGCCCCAATCCGTCCAATGCACCGCGCTACGCCTACTCGCTGGTGTTCGGCCTGCCGCGACGGGCATCGAGCGAAGTGCGCAGCTTTCCCTGGAACGACAACCGGAAACTGTCGCGCGATCAGCGCGTACATGAATCACGGCGCGCGCAGGGCTCGTTCTGGCCTTACTTGTATCGCAAGGTCAAGGAGTTCGACTACACCAATCCGTACGAATGGCGGCTCGGTGCACATCGCGTCGCGCGTCTCATCAAGAAGGGACGCACGCCGGCCAAGTGATGCAAGGACACGCCTGCTAGAACGCGGGCGCGTCCTGCCTCAGGAAACGCAGGATACGGCTGGCCACGGTGGCCGGCTGTTCCTGCTGCACCCAATGTCCCGCCCCTTCAATCAGATGCGCGGCGCGAAAATTTCTGCAAGCCAGCAGGCGCATCGCATCGAAGTCGCCGGGACGCTGATACACGCCCCAGTCACTGCTCCCCGCGATGAAACACGCCGGCACGTCGATGGTCGCACCCGACCACGTCCGCAACGCGGCCGCCTGATACGCATCCGTAGCGCAGCGATACCAATTCAAACCGCCTTGAAAGCCGGTGCGCGCGTATTCATTCGCATAGATCTCCAGATCGCTATTCGTGAGCCACGCGCATGAAGCGGCCTGCTCGTCACTCGGCGCATGTTCCGCGACCGTTGCGGGCATGGTGGCGTCTGCGTTCATCACGTAGTAGGCAGGCAGCAAGGCAAGCTGGTTTGCCGTGACGCCATCGAGCGTATGCGGCCGGTTGCCCGCCCAGTCCGCGCTCTTCACATGGAAGTAGGCACGCAGAAACGCGGCGAGTCCCTGCGGCGCATGCCGCATGTCGTGGTCCGCCTGCGGACCCGAGTAATACCATTGATAGTGCTTGCGCGGCGGATCGAGCAATGCGAGCCCATCGACAGCGTCCTTCATCAAGGCGGCCGTCACGTCGATGCGCGCGCGCGATGGATCGTCCTGCGCGGTATCGAAGGCGAATGCCGGCGGTCCGGCAAACGGCGCGCTCATCATGACAACCGACGCGAATACGTCCGGCCGTATCACGCCGCACCATGCCGCCACCGGCGAGCCGAAATCATGACCGACCACCGCCGCCACCCGGCGGTAGCCCAGCGCCGAGACCAGTCCCAGCACATCGCTCACGAGATTCGGAAAGCCGAAGCGGGTGAGATCGGCATTGAAGGACGTGTCGGCGCCCGTGGTCCTGCCATAACCTCGCTGGTCGGGCGCGATGACGTGATAACCCGCCGCGGCCAGCGGCAGCATGACCTTGCGCCAGCTATACGCCAGCTCGGGAAAACCATGCAGGAGGACGATGCACGGCCGGTCCGGCGCATCGAACCCGGCTTCGAGAACATGCATCGACAGGCCGTTGCCGTTGTCGACATTGCGCGCGCGAATGCCTTCGGGCAAAGGTAGATCGTTCAACGGTTGGCTCATTTCACTGTCACTTTTGAATTGAAATCATCCTTCGAGCAGCGCGGCGAAGCGGTCTGCCAGCGTGGGACGCGAACGCATCGGCCAGATTGCACTCAGCTCGAAGGGCGGCAGGTTGTCTCCGTCGCGCACGTCGCAGAAGCGCACGCCTGCGAATTGCAGCGCCGTCACCGACTGCGGCAGCAACGATGCACCGCATCCCGCCGCGACGCAAGCGAGCACGGTCAGGGAGCGGTTCGCGTCCTGCACGACATTCGCCTCGCAGCCAGCCTGGCGGAATGCACTCAAAATGCCAGCGCGCACGACGGGTAGTTGGTCGCCGGGAAACCACACGAGACCGGCGTCCGAGAGATCCTTTAGGCCGACCTTGCCGTCCTCGCCGGTGCGGAACGCGTGGGGCAGCACCGCGAGCAGCCGCTCGCGGACGATCAGCTTCTCCCGCATCCGGCCGCCGACCGCGACCGGTGTATGCAAAAGACCAATATCGATCGTGCCTTGTTCCAGCGCGCTGGCCTGCTCCGCGTTGCTCATCTCCTTGAGCATCAGCTCGACATTGGGCACTTCGGCGCGCAGCGCGCCGATGGCGCGCGGCAGAAGGTTGAACAGCGCAGCGGACGCAAAGCCGATGGTCAGGCGGCCGCCCCGCTGCGCGCCGATCTCCCTGGCGCGATGCGAAGCGGCCTCGATGCGCGCCACGCTCAGGCGCACATCCTCGACGATGGCTTCACCCGCCGGCGTCAGCTGCGCGCCGCGCCGCGTGCGTGAAAACAGCTTGACGCCCAGATCGCGCTCCATGCGCGACAACGCCTGACTCAAGGCGGGCTGGGCGATGTCGAGCAACTCCGCGGCGCGCGTCACGCTGCCCGCATCGGCGACGGCCAGAAAGTATTTGAGGTTGCGGGTCTCCATGGCGCGAGCATATCAAAATGCTATGAAAAACGAACATATCCATAGTATGCGCGGCGCACATTGGTTTTTAGAATGCACGGGCAATCTGCATTCATTGGCCATTCATTGACACAAAAGGCGGATGTGAAGCCGCGCAGGAGACAAGACATGAACTGGTACCGAGAGGTATCCACAGCCGAAAAGCGCACGCTGTGGGGATGCTTCGCCGGCTGGGCGCTGGACGGCGTCGACACGCAGGTTTTCAGCCTCGTCATCCCGACGCTCATCGCGACCTGGGGCATCGGCAAGGGCCAGGCGGGCCTGATCGGCGGCGCGACGCTCGTGGCGGGCGCGCTCGGCGGCCTGCTGGCGGGCGTGCTGTCCGACCGCATCGGCCGCGTCAAGGCGCTGCAAATCACGGTGCTGTGGTTTTCTGTATTCACTTTCCTGAGCGCCTTCGCGCAGAACTTCGAGCAGCTGCTCGTGCTCAAGTCCTTGCAAGGACTCGGCTTCGGCGGCGAATGGACGGCCGGTGCGGTCCTGCTCGGCGAGACGATTCGCGCCGAACATCGCGGCAAGGCGATGGGCATCGTGCAGAGCGCCTGGGGCTTCGGCTGGGCGGGCGCGGTGCTGCTGTACATGATCGTGTTCTCGTGGGTCTCGCCGGAATGGGCCTGGCGCGTGTTGTTCGCCATCGGCCTGATTCCCGCGCTGCTCGTGATCTACATGCGGCGCAACATCGAAGAGCCGCCTCGCGCGGTGCGCACCGCCGAAGCCGGCGACGTCCGCCCTCAAGGCACATTCGCGATCCTCGCCGGCATTTTTCATCCATCGGTGCTGCGCACGACGATCGTCGGCGGGCTCATCGGGCTGGGCGCGCATGGCGGCTACCACGCGATCACCACATGGCTGCCCACCTATCTGAAAACGGAACGCCATCTGTCGGTGCTCGGCACCGGAGGCTATCTGGCAGTGGTGATCTCGGCGTTCATCGTCGGCTGCTTCGTCAGCGCGTGGCTGCAGGACAAGATCGGCCGCCGCAGGAACGTAATCTTCTTCGCGGTCTGCTGCGCCATCACGGTCAACGTCTATGTGTTCCTGCCCATCGGCGATCTCGCGATGCTGATCCTGAGCTTTCCGCTCGGGCTGTTCTCCGCCGGCATTCCCGCCACGCTCGGCGCGCTGTTCAACGAGCTGTATCCGCAAGGCGTGCGCGGCACGGGCGTGGGCTTCTGCTACAACTTCGGACGCGTCGTGTCCGCGGTGTTTCCGGTGCTCGTCGGGCACATGGGCAATTCGATGCCGATCGGACAGGCACTCGGCATCGACGCCGGCATCGCCTATGGCCTCGTGGTCATCGCCGCGTTGCTGCTGCCGGAGACCCGGGGCCGCCGCATCGCCACGGATGCTGCACAGGGCGCGTCGCGCGAACGTTCGCCCAACCATGTCTGACACGCCATGACGCAATTACTCGACACCAGAAACGAGCAGTGGCTCGACGCAGTGCACGCTCCCATCGACGCCATCGACAGTCATGCGCATGTCTTCGTGCGCGGCCTGCCGCTCGCGCCGCATCGCCGTCATGCACCCGACTATGACGCGACCCTCGATGACTACGCGGCGCACTTGCGCGCCAACGGCGTCTCGCATGGCGTGCTCGTGCAGCCCAGTTTTCTCGGCACGGACAACGCTTTTTTTCTGAATGTATTGCAACGTTTTCCGCAACGTTTTCGCGGCGTGGCCGTCATCGATCCGTCGATCAGCGACGCCGCATTGCATCGGCTTGCAGAACAGGGCGTCGTGGGCATGCGTCTGAATCTCATCGGCCTGGCGTTGCCGGATGTGCGGGCGGCGCACTGGCGCAGCCTGTTCGAACGCGTCAATGCGCTGGGCTGGCATGTCGAGATCCATCGCAACGCCATCGACCTGCCGCTGCTCATCACGCCGCTGCTCGAACAGCGCTGCACCGTGGTGATCGATCATTTCGGCCGTCCCGACCCGGCGCGGGGCGCCGCCGATGCAGGCTTCCGCTATCTGCTGACGACAGCATCGAGCGGCAAGGTATGGGTGAAGTTATCGGCGGCGTATCGCAACGTCGTCGGCGAAAACGGCGCGGCGCTCGGCCAGACGCTGACCGCCGCCCTGCTTGATGCCTTCGGACCGGAGCGGCTCGTGTGGGGCAGCGACTGGCCGCATACGCAGCATCGCAGCCTGATCGAATACGATGACTCGCGCGCCGCGCTGGACCGCTGGATTCCGGACCCCGCACAGCGCACGGCGGTCATCCGCGACTCGGCGCGCACGCTGTTTCGTTTCGATTGATGGAAACGAAGTACGAGGGAAGGCGAGCACTAAAGCGACGCCCGCGTTAGCATGGCAAACGCCGGGCGTATCGAAACGCCCCATTCCACTTTTTTTCGGAACCCAGCCATGACGACATCTTCCTCCCGCCGCCGCGCCGCCTTCCGTGAACTGGTCGAGGCACGGCGCGGACTGCTCCTGCCCGGCGCCTTCAACGCCATGAGCGCGCGCGTCGTCGCGGACCTGGGATTCGAAGCGATCTACATCACGGGCGCGGGCGTGACGAACATGTCGCTTGGCATGCCGGATCTCGGCTTCGTCGGTCTCGCGGAAATTGCTGAACATACCGCGCGCATCCGCGATGCCGTCGATCTGCCGCTCCTCGTCGATGCCGACACCGGATTCGGCAATGCCCTCAACGTGCGCCATACGGTGCGCACGCTCGAACGCGCAGGCGCCGATGCCATCCAGCTCGAAGATCAGGTGATGCCGAAAAAGTGCGGGCATTTCGCGGGCAAGGCGGTGGTATCGACAAGCGAAATGGTCGGCAAGATCCACGCCGCCGTGGATGCGCGCGAAGACGATAATTTCCAGATCATTGCCCGCACCGATGCCTGCGCGGTCGAGGGCTTCGACGCTGCAATCGAACGTGCGCGCGCCTTCGTGGAAGCAGGCGCCGACATTCTCTTCGTCGAGGCGATCGAAACGCCGGAGCAGATCGCGTCGCTGCCCAAACTGCTCGACGCGCCGCAGCTGATCAACATCGTGATCGGCGGCAAGACGCCGGTGACGGACCGCGCCGATCTGCAGCAGCTCGGCTTCAGCATTGTGCTGTATGCGAATGCAGCATTGCAAGGCGCGGTGCGCGGCATGCAGACCGCGCTGGGCGCATTGAAGTCGCAAGGCCGGCTCGACGAAGATCCCGCGGTCGTCGCGCCGTTTGCGGAGCGTCAAAGGCTCGTGAACAAACCGCTCTTCGACGAACTCGACCGCAAGTACGCTGCCGATTGATCGCCCGATTATTTGCTATGCTGGCCGCCGCAACCGGACGCACGCGCGCTTGACGCGTGGTGTCCGTCTCGAGGCGCCAGGGCGCCGCTCAAACCACGGAGATACAGATGGCAAAAGGTTATTGGGTCAGCGTGTACAAGACGATCATGAAGCCCGAGCAGGCCGCCGAATACGCGAAACTCGCCACGCAGGCCATCAAGGAAGGCGGCGGCCGTCCGCTGGTCCGCGGCGTCGCGGCCCTGGCGCAAGGCGAAGGCGCGCTCGAACGCACGGTCGTGGTCGAGTACGATTCGCTCGAAGCCGCGATGGCCGCGTACAACAGCGACACCTACAAGGAAGCGCTGCGCGTGCTCGGCGACGCCGTGGTGCGTGATTTCCGCATCGTTGAAGGCGCGGCCTGATTCATCGCTGAACCGCACTATCCGGCCGATGTCCGCCGCGCTCAAGCGCCGACGGCATCGGCCAGTTCGTTCAGGTCGTTCACGACAGCATCCCAGTCGCTTTCGGCTTGCAGGTCGCTTGTCTGACCGGGACCGTGCTCCAGCGGCCGCGCGATGAACGCCGTCTTGAGCTCGCATTGCCTCGCCGCCGCAAGATCGTTGTTGTGCGCCGCGACGAGACAGACCTCGGCGGGCGCGAGCATCAGGACTTCAGCCGTACGCAAATAGGCCTCCGGCGCCGGCTTGTAGATCTGCGCGATTTCAGCACCGAGGATCGCATCCCACGGCAGGCCGGCGCGCTTCGCCATATCTACCATCAGCCTGATATTGCCGTTCGAAAGCGGCGCGATGATATGGCGCGCCTTCAACCGCTGCAAGCCAGGCACCGAATCCGGCCACGGATCGAGACGATGCCACGCGAGATTGAGCTCATCGAGCGCTTCGGGCGGGACCGCGGCCGCATCGATGCCGAACTCGGGCAGCACGTCCAGCAGATTCTCGCGATGCAGCACGTCCAGCCGGACGAACGGCCGCTCCCCGCTGATCACTTTGCGCATGGCGGGCACATAGCGGCTGCGCCAGGCATCGGCGAAGGCTTCGGGCCGCGCGCCGGGACGCCCGTGACGCTTCAGAAATGCATCAGCCTCGCGCGTGACGCCGCCGCGCCAGTCCACCACCGTACCGAACACATCGAAAACGAAAGCCTTTACCTGGGACAAGCTCACTGGGTGCTCCCTTTCGAGTTTTGCATTTTGAGTTTTGCGTGTTGAATTATGAATGAACGGTCATGCGGGGCGATTTGTTCCTGCCGCGCAAGACTGAAAGTCCACCGCGGGTGTACGCAACGAACCTCGAAGCGCCTAGATTACAAGCCATCGGAGCCAACGGTCCGATCCGCAACAGGCCCCTGTTCTCTTATCGAGGTTCATCATGAGCAATTTGCAGAAAGTCATTATCGTCACGGGTGCGTCGCAAGGCATCGGCGCAGAGATCGTCGCGGCATTCCGCGCGCAAGGTCATGCCGTGGTCGCCACCGCGCGTTCCATCCAGCAAGCCGACGATCCCAACATCATTGCCGTAGCGGGCGACATCGGCGAACGCGCCACCGCTCAGCGCGTAGTGGAGGCGGCGATCGAGAACTTCGGTCGGATCGATACGCTGATCAACAACGCCGGCATCTTCATCGCCAAGCCCTTCACACAGTACACGCTGGAGGACTATGCGGCGATGCTGAACGTGAACCTCAATGGGTTCTTCCATGTCACGCAGCTTGCCATCGAACAGATGGAGAAGAACCAGAGCGGGCATGTGCTCAACATCACGACCAGCCTCGTCGATCACGCGGTGAGCGGCGTACCCTCGGTGCTCGCCTCGCTGACCAAGGGCGGCCTGAATGCCGCTATCAAGTCGCTTGCCATCGAGTACGCGAAGTCCGGCATTCGCGCCAATGCGGTCTCGCCCGGCATCATCAAGTCGCCGATGCATGCGCCTGACACGCACGAAGCGCTCGGCAAACTGCATCCGGTGGGACGCATGGGCGAAATGAGCGATATCGCCGGGGCGGTCCTGTATCTCGACAATGCGTCGTTCGTGACCGGCGAGATTCTCCACGTCGATGGCGGCCAAAGCGCGGGACATTGATGACGGCCGTTACAACCGTTGTTCGAAGGAGCCACCCATGCCGATCGTAACCATTCAAGTGACGCGCGAAGGCACGACGCCAGGCACGAACGCCGTCACCGCCGCCGAAAAGGCGCGGCTCATTCAAGGCGTGAGCCAGTTGTTGCTCGACGTGTTGAACAAGCCACTGGACGCCACCTTCGTCGTGATCGAGGAAGTGGACATGGACAACTGGGGCGTGGGCGGCCTGCCGGTGCAGGCGTATCGCCGGCAGAAGCAGGCCGGGCCGGGCTGACGCTTTACGTCGGGCGCGTCATTGCCCTGGCGCGTAGAGGTCGAGGAACTTGAGCGTCACGCCGTTGGTCCAGCCGAAGCCGTCCTGCAACGGATATTCGCCGCCGCCTCCACCGCCCGTGCCCTCGCCTTCGACGACATACTTCTCGACGAGCTTCTGCTGCTTCGAGTAGACGTTGTTCACGTCCGCGAGGAAGCGCGTGCCGATAGGCCGCGCCAGGTCACCGCGCCCATAGCGCTTGAGCCCTTGCACTGCTATCCAGTGCAAGGGCGCCCAGCCGTTCGGCGCATCCCATTGCTGTGACGTATTGAAGGTCGTCGTCGTGAGGCCGCCCGGCTTGAGCAAGGTCGTGGCGACCGTATTCGCTGTCTTCTGCGCCCGGTCCGGCCATGCGGCGCCCGCGAACAACGGATAAAGCATGGCGGCCGACGGATTATTGCGTGGCTTTCCGAGCCTCCAGTCATAGTCGCCGTAATAGCCGTTGTCGTTCCACAAATATTTGTTGATGGCGATCGCCCGCTTCGCCGCGCGGCCGATGTATTCGCCGACACAGCCGAAGTCGCGCACCTCGCCGCAGCCAATTGCAATCGTCGTTTCGAGGTGGAACATCAGGCTGTTGAGATCGACGGGAATGATGGACGTGGTGCGGATGGTCGCGAGGGTCATGTTGTCCCCGAACCAGCGCGAGCTGAAGTCCCAGCCGCTCTCGGCCGCCGCCCGCAAGTCCCGATAGACTTCGTTCGGCGGACGACTGCTCGCCTGCTTCGCGGTGGTCACGTCCTCCAGATACGACTCGTCGCGCGGCGTGTCACGTTCGTCCCAATAGCGATTCAATACCGTCCGGTCCGGCAGCATCACGACGTTGCGTTTCGCCTCGCCCGGTTGTAGCGAACGCGCGCCTTTCATCCAGTACTCATGCTCGCGGCGCAACTGCGGCAAATACTTCTGATACACACGCCCGCCTTCCTTCTGCGCGGCAAGTTCCACCATGTACGAAAAGAACGGGGGCTGCGAACGGCTCACGTAATAAGTGCGATTGCCGTTGGGAATATGGCCGATCGTGTCGATCAGATACGCGAAGTTATCGAGCATGTCGTCGACCAGATCTTCGCGGCCCGCTTCCTGCAAGCCCAGCATCGTGAAATAGGTGTCCCAGTAGTAACCTTCGCGGAAACGCCCGCCTGGCACGACATACGAGTTCGGCAGCGGGATCAGCGAACTGTTCTGCGGCACGTTCGCTGTCGTCGTCAGGCGTGTGAGCTGCGGCCAGAGCCAGTCGATATGATCGCGCAACGACTGACCCGGCGGAGGCGTAATGCTCTGGTCCGTGGGCGGCGTGAAGTATTGCGCGACGAATGCCTTCAGGTCGAATCCCGGCGTGGACATCTGTGTGTGATAGTCCTGCAGGATCTGCGCGGGATCGATGTTCGGGGTCGCATCGACGAAGGTCTTCTGATCGGGATAGACGCCTTGGGTCTGCACCGCGACGAAGAGATCGCCATAAAGCTCGCTCGGCGGCGGGGGCAATACATAACCGCTGGTGGCGTCGGCATGGGCCGCACTTGCGGCGATGCTCAGGAAGAGCCAGACGCCGAGCATTCGGCGCGTCCTGGCTCGTCGTGTCTTTACAGGTTCATGCAATGACACGTCAGGAACCGCGCGATGCGATGACAGTGCGATCATGCTCCCTCCCTCGAAGGATGTTGAACCGGACTGGTCTCGCTCGGGCGGCGCGTTCTGATTATGGGTTTGTTCGGCAGCACGGCGAAGCATAGAACGCCTGATCGCGAGTAGCAACCCTCGTTACGCTTGGTCCGCGTTTCCCGCGAGCGCAACGACATTCACGATGCCCTTGCGTGCCATCTTCGTGTACGGGCAGAAGCGTTCCGTATTGCGCACGAGTTCCTCGGCGACGTCACGCTCGACGCCGGGAAGCTGCACTTCGGTATGCGCGGTGAGCACGAAGAGGCCATCCACCGGATCGCGCGCGAAGTTCACCGTGACGGACACGGCGGCCTGCGCGACCTCGATGCCCGCGCGGGTCGCGAGCAGCGTGAGCGCGCCATGGAAGCAGGCGCCATACGCGGCTGCGAACAACTGCTCCGGGTTCGTGCCGCCGCCGGCGCCGCCCAGCGACTCGGGGAGCCGCAGAGCGAGATCGAGATTGCCGTCGTCGGAGCGTGCGTTGCCCGAGGCGCGGCCATGGCCCGCGTCGCCGCCGGTGATCGTCACGGTCGTCGAATACAGCGTGTGCGTGTCCTGGCCCTGGTACTTGTCGAGCAGAGTCGCAGGAGGCGGAGTGAGTGATGCCATGATGGTCTCTTCGATGCGCATGCCCGACGTCTGTCCAGCATGCATCGTATGCGTGCCGGCGCGCATCCGGTAGTGCCATCGGCGGACGCACGGTGTTGCCCTGCATGCATCAATCCGCGCCGCTCAATGGGTGCGCCGCGTTGCTGATCGTGGTCGTCAGACAATGCAGGTCCAGCGCGCGCGTGTGCTCGGTCATGTAGTCGACGAACACGCGCACACGCGTCGGAAGATGCTTGCGGCTGAGATAGCACAGGTAATGACCGCCATCGTCCGGCGCATATTGCGCGAGACACATGACCAGCCGGCCGGCCTTCAAGGCATCGCACACGAGATAGGCCGGCAGTTGCGCAATGCCTTGTCCGTCGATCACGGCCTGAAGCATCAGATCGATATCGTTGAAGATCTGGCGCGCATGAGGCATCACCTTGTGCGCCACGCCATTGACCTTGAATTCCCATTCGGCAATACGTCCGGACGACGTGCGCAAGCTGATGCAGCGATGCTGCTCCAGTTGCTCGACGCTGCGCGGCAGCCCATGTTCGCGCGCATGGCCGGGCGACATGCAGACGATCATCTGCATCGGTATGAGTTGTTTCGCGACGACTTCGCAATCGTCGATATGGCCGTCGCGGAAGGCCACATCCACACGATCCGCGGTGAAGTCGCATGCCGCATCGTTCAACAGCAGTTCCAATGCGATGTCCGGATAGCGCGCATTGAAGCCGGGCAGCAGCGGCGCCACGACCTTGCGGCCGAAGCCCGATGTCGAGGCGATGCGAAGGTGTCCGCGCGGCGGTCCGTTACGTAGTTCGCGCATGTCTTCGAGCGCCTGCACGATGCGTTCGACGCCCGGCTGGCAGTTCTTGTAGAAGAGTTCGCCCTCGCGCGTCAGCGACGTGCTGCGTGTGGTGCGCAGGAACAGGCGCGCGTCGAGTTGCGCTTCGAGTTTCTGCACGTTGCGGCTGACGGCGGAGCGGCCGATGCCCAGGCGATCGCTCGCTTTCGCGAAGCTGCCTTCATTGGCGACGGCCAGGAACGAAACGACGCCCGCATAACTGGTGCTGAAGCTGTAGGCGAGCAAATCGTCGGAATGGGAAACGAGGTCCAGTGGCATGGCGGCGCTAAACGGAGTGGCTCTGACTTACAAGACGTTTGCGCCGCCCGGTTTGTGACATCGCCTGCTGAAAAAAATTCTCGCGCCCGATTCGCGCGTTACTTCACCGGCGTCAGCACAGGCTTGCCCTTGTCCTTCAGCAACAGCACGATGAACTTCGCGGGCTTCATCTTGCTGGCGTTGCGGCCGACCGTGTGGATATCGTCGGGGCCTTCGTAGAAGGTGTCGCCCGGCTTCAGCGTCACTTGCTTGCCGCCCTTGAGCTGCATCACGATCGACCCTTCGACGACATAGACGAACGCGTGCGCATCGTGCCGATGCACCGGATCCACCGCGCCCGGCGGATAGTCCACGTTGATCATCAACGCTTCCTTGCCGGGATAGTCCGGCAGCGGCCGGGTCATCAGCTCGGTGACGACGGCCTCGGGCGCGGCCCGCGACTCTTGCACAACGAGCGCCGCGCTTCCGAGGGCGAGCGCCAGTCCCATGCGTCTGAGGTTCTGCATGATGAGTCTCCGTGAGTGGAAGGACGGCGCCCGAGGCTTCAGGACAAGTTTGCCTTCTCGAGGCCGAACACCTTGTCCGACGAGCCCGGCACCGTCTGGAACGCGACGTTGGCGCGGTTCCAGCCGTTGATCGCCATGATGGCGTAGGTCAGGTCGGACAATTCCTTTTCGTTGAACTGCTCACGCACGCGCTGATACAGCTCGTCGGGCACGCCATGCTCCGGAAGACGTGTCAGCACTTCGGTCCAGGCGAGCGCGGCGCGTTCGCGCGGCGAAAACAAGGTGGACTCGCGCCAGATTGCTACATGATGCGTGCGCAGTTCACGCTCGCCATGAATCTTCGCTTCCTTCACGTGCATGTCGACGCAGAAGCCGCAACCGTTCATCTGCGACGCGCGCAGCGAGACGAGATCGCGAACAGTCTGCTCGATCGCGCATTCCGCGACGACGTTGCTGAATTCATAAAACTTCTTGAAGAGTTCCGGAGACTGGTGAACGTAGTTGATGCGCTGCGACATGACGGCTCCATGCAGGTGGGTTTTGCCGGCCGCGGGCGCGGCCCGGCATGGATGTCATCGTAGGTTTGCACGCCTTGCGCCGGTAGACCCGCGGCAAGCCTCACGCTGTTGCCCGCCAGGCATCAATCGTCCCTAACGCTCTTACCGGCTGTCCAGCCAGGAGGCGATCCGTTCAAGTTTGTCGGGGTTGCGCTGCACCTGGATGCCGACGATGCGATCCTGCTCGATCTCGAACGACTGCGCGGACTCGAGCTTGCCCTCGATGAAGCGCAGCAACGCCCATTGGCCATTCAGCATCACGGGTTCCATGCGCACGTCGCCTCCGTAGCGCAGATACGCGGCATAGAACAGCTGCGCAATGCGCCGGCCGCCCCGCATCGGCTCCGGGAAACTCTGCACGCGGCCGCCGCCGTCGCCGATGAGCATGGCTTCGTCGGCGAGCATCGCATGAATGGATGCGAAGTCGCCGTGTTCGAGCGCGCTCACGAAGGCCAGCAGCACGTGCCGATGAAGCTCGCGCGACACCGGACGGCGCGGACGTTCCTCGCGCAACTGCACCTTGGCGCGGCTCACGAGCTGCCGGCAGGCGGCCTCCGTCTTGCCGATGATGCGCGCCACCTCCGGGTAGTCGGCGTCGAATACCTCGCGCAGCAGGAAGGCGGCGCGCCCCTCCGGCGTCAGACGTTCGAGCAGCATCAGGAAGGCGACGGAGACGTCATCGGCCCGTTCGGTCATCTCTTCAGGGGTCGCGGGCGGCTCGCTGATGTGCGGCTCGGGAAGCCAGATACCGGTGTAGTGTTCGCGCTGGATCTTCGCGGCGCGCAGGCGGTCGATCGAATGACGCGTCGTGACCGATACCAGCCACGCCTCCGCATTCTCGATGGCCTCGCGCGCGGCCGCATGCCAGCGCAACCAGACATCCTGGACGATGTCCTCGGCTTCCGCCACCGAGCCCAGCATGCGATAGGCAATGGCTTGCAGACGAGGGCGCAGGCGATCGAACTCGCGCGTGGCGTCATCCATGGTGTCGGCTCCGGGTCCGTGCGGGTTCAAGTCTCTGAAAAAGGTCCATGCAGAATCGTAGCGCAAGCCTGTCTGCCGGGACGCATGACGGCGCGACCCGTTCGTTCAGCCTCGACGCGGGTTTCGTCCCGTCAACGGATGGCATCTCGAATACAAAGTGCAAAATGCCATCTCGCATGCAAAGTGCAAAACGCAAAATGCAAGCGCGTGCGCCTCTGCTTAAACTGTTCGGCGCGCCGGCCTCATTGGTCCGATTTTTTGACCGGCGCCGCGAAAAATGCTATTACGACACGGCCTCGCGGGAAGCCGGCATCACTCGCACTGCGAAAGCAAACCGTAATCGTATTGCCGCCGCGCTCAGCCGCGTCAGATCAAACGTCAGAGCAAGCGTCATCTCAAGAACCACCTCAAGCCCACAGTGAACCCAACGACAACCCTCGCCCCCTGGTCCGCCCACGACACCCAGCTCCTCATCGCATGCGCGCTCGGCCTCGCGATCATCATCGTTTCCATCAGCGTCCTGAAGCTCGCGCCGTTCCTCTCCATCCTGGTGGGCACGTTCGCGGCAGGCTTCGCCGCGCATCAGCCGCTCGAAGCCATCGCACAGGCGTTCAGCAAGGGCGCGGGCGCGCTGCTCGGCGACGTCGGCATCATCATCGCGCTCGGGGCCATGCTCGGTGCGCTGATGGCCGAATCCGGCGCCGCCGACAGGCTCGTGACCACCCTGCTCGACCATTCCACGCCACGCCGCCTGCCGTGGATGATGGCGCTCGTCGCGATCATCGTCGGGCTGCCGCTGTTCTTCGAAGTCGGCCTCGTGATGATGGTGCCGATCATCTTCGTCATGGCGCGCCGCTCGGGGCAACCCATCCTGCGCATCGCGATTCCCGCGCTCGCCGGCATGACCACCCTGCACGCGCTGCTGCCGCCACACCCCGGTCCGCTGATCGCCGTGAGCGCGCTGCATGCCGACCTCGGGCTGACGCTCGGACTGGGCCTGATCGTCGCGCTGCCTGCCGTCGTCCTCGCCGGACCGGTCTACGGCATCTGGCTGTCGAAGCGGCTGCATATCGAGGCGCCCGAGGAAATCGGCCAGCTCTTCACCGCCCGCGAGGAAGGCGCAGCCACACCTGGCTTCGCGATCTCGCTGGTGACCATTCTGCTGCCTGTCGTGATGATGCTCGGCCGCACCGTCGCCAAGCTCGCGCTCACGAAGGACACGCTGCTGTACGACATGCTCGACTTCGTCGGCGAACCGCTCGTTGCGCTCGCGCTGACCGTGCTGTTCGCCATCGTGATGCTGGGCTGGTCGCGCGGCATGGCGCGGGAACGCGTCGGCGGCATCCTGCGCAAGAGCCTGCCGCCCATCGCCGCGCTGCTGCTGACCATCGGCGCCGGCGGCGGCCTCAAGCAGATGCTGGTCAACGCGGGCATCAGCGTGACCATCGGCAAGATTGCCGTCGGCACGCATCTGCCGCTGATCCTGCTCGCATGGCTGATCGCCGTCGCGCTGCGCCAGGCGACCGGCTCGGCAACCGTCGCCACGACGACCACCGCGGGGATCGTCGCGCCGGTCGTCAGCGGACTCACCGCGACCCACAACTCGCTGATGGCGCTCGCCATCGGCGCGGGCTCGGTGTTCTTCTGCCACGTCAATGATGCAGGCTTCTGGATGGTGCGCGAATACTTCGGCCTCACGCTGAAGCGCACGGTCGCGGTGTGGTCAATCTTGCAGACCATCGTCTCGGTGGTCGGACTGGTGCTCACACTCGTGCTGTGGAATGTCCTGACATAAGACGTGCACGCTGGCACGCGACATGCGCCCCTATGAACATGAATCCGATCTCATGACGAACAGGGAGCGCACATCATGACCGACGAAAACGACCGTCCGACCCCGCCGAAGCAAACGCCCGACGACCCGAATGTCGCAGACCGGCGGCTTTCCGACGAACAAAAGCGTGACTTGAAGAACGAACCCGAGAAGCCGAGCGGCGGCCAGTCCGGCAATCTGCCTGATCCGAAGGAAGTGGGCGAAGCGGGCTGATACGCCAAACTTCGCTCTTTCGCAATGCCCGGGACCGGCTTCGGCATCCGTGCTTGCCGCGCGTCACGTAGAAATTACTCCTGATTTTTTTCCGGCTCGCCCGACAAGCGGCAAGAGCCCCTGCCATGAGCGTCCGGGCGGCGCTTTTGTTGTATGGTAGCCCCAGGCTATCGCAGCGTTCGATGCCGCGTACGGCGACGCGTATCGCCGACAACGAGTCAGCAGAAGCAAGGACGCCCATGCACGATCCTGCTCATTTCTTGCCGTCGTTCGTCTGGCGCGCCGCACGCGACGGCACTATCCAATACGCAAATCCCTGGGCGTGCCGTTATCTCGGCGTGGCGCTTGCAGAGCTGTCCGGCCGGCACTGGAACGCCTTCGTCCATCCCGATGACATCCCTCCGGTGCTCGATGCGCTGCGCCTCATGCGCGACGGCACCCTGCTGCGCAACGTCGATGTGCGCCTGCTGCGCGCCGACGGCGCGTTCCGCTGGCACACGTTGCATCTGCAGGCGCGGCGCGACGAGGAAGGGCTGATCGGCGAGACCGTGGGCGTGGCCATCGACATTCACGAGTGCCGCCATGCGTGGGCCATGTACGAAGCCAGCGAGCGGCGCCTGCAGGCGGCCTTTGCCGGCGCGCGCATGGGCGCGTGGGAATGGGACATGAAGACGCGCGTGGTGCGCATGACCGCGCAGCTCGCGGCGCTCTATTCGTTCCCGCCCGGCACCGAGGCCGTGTTGCTATCGGAAGTATGGGACCGGGTCGCCCCGGAATATCGCGCGCCGTTTCAACGCAATCTCACCGAAGCACTACGCGACGGCGGTCCGTTCGAATTCGACTTCGTGCTCGAGCCCGATCCCGGCACGCGCCGCTGGCTGCGCATGCGCGGCCATCCCGAGTTCGACCGCGAAGGCGTGCTCACGCGCGTCTATGGCGTGAGCTTCGACATCAGCACGCAGCGCGCCGACGAAGACCGCCTGAGCCTCTCTGAACGGCGCTATCGGGCGCTGGTGGAATCGACGGGAGCGCTGGTCTGGTCCGCCGATGCAAACGGCGAGATCCGTCCGTCGGGCGGAGAATGGGAGCGCTTCACCGGCGTCCCGCCCGAAGCGCTGTCCGGCTGGGGCTGGCTCGAATTCATTCATCCGGACGACCGCGAACGCACGCAGCGCGACTGGCTCGACGCACTGGAACAAGGCGCCGCGCGCACCTTCACCTTCCGCATGTACCGGCGCGACGGCGTGTATCGCATGGTGCAGGCACACGCCGCGCCGCTGTACGACGATCAAGGCAAGCTGCAGGAATGGTTCGGCACGACCACCGACGTCACGCCGCGCTACGAGGCGCAGGCCGCCATCGAAGCGCGCAGCCTGCGCCTCACCGTGGCCATGCAGGCCGCGAACATCCACATCGCCTCGCTCGAACTCGCCACCTGGACGCTCTTCCTCGAAACCGGCGGCGAGCGCCAGATCCACGAGACGCTCACCTACGACGCGGCGCTCGCGCGCGTGCATCCAGAGGACAGCGCGTCGCTCGACCGCTATATGCGCAGTCTCGCCGCCGGCGAAAACCCCGGCGGGCATTTTGAATTCCGCGTGCGAAACCTGCATGGCGAACAATGGATGCAAGGCAGCGCACTGCTCCAGCGCAGCAAGGACGGCAAGCCGCTGCGCATCATCGGCAGCGTGATCGACATCACCGAGCGCAAGCACATGGAACTGATGCTGCGCGAGTCGGGCCGGCGCAAGGACGAGTTCCTCGCCATGCTCGCCCACGAACTGCGCAATCCGCTCGCGCCGTTGCGCACCGCTATCGCGCTGCTGCAGAAGGACAAGGACAGCGACCCGCATCTGCGCGACCTGATCGATCTGATGCGCAGGCAGGTCGAGCACATGACGCGCATCGTGGACGATCTGCTCGAAGTGTCGCGCATCACGCAGGGACGCATTGCACTGCAACTCGAACCGATCCTCGTCGGCACGGCGGTCTATCACTCGGTCGAGGCGATCGCGGGCATGGTCGAGGCGCGCGCGCAATCCATTCACGTCGATGTCTCCGATGCCACCACCTGGGTATGCGGCGACGTCACGCGTCTGTCGCAGATTCTCGTCAATGTGCTGAACAATGCCAGCAAGTACACGCCCGAAAACGGCCGCATCACCGTGAGCGTGCGGGCCGACGAGGAAGTGGTGGCGATCGTCATCGCCGACACCGGCACCGGCATCTCGGCGGATCTCCTGCCGAAGGTCTTCGAGCTGTTCTCGCAGGGCGAGCGCACGCTCGACCGTTCGAACGGCGGGCTTGGCATCGGGCTCTCGCTGGTTAAGAAGCTGGTCGAGATGCACAAGGGAACCATCAGCGTGCAGAGTCCGGGCCCGGGACTCGGGACGACCGTGACGATCCGCCTGCCGCGCCTGCATCATCATGAACGGCACTCGGCGCTCGCGCTCGCCGACCAGGGCACGCGCACCGCGCGCAAGACCTTGCGCATCCTCGTGGTGGATGACAACCGCGACGCCGCCGATTCGCTCGCCATGCTGTGCGAGTCCGAAGGTCATGTCGCGCAGGTGGCGTATTCGTCGTCGGAAGCGCTCGAAGCGGCGCCGCAGCTGGAACCGGACGTCGCGCTGCTCGACATTGGCTTGCCGGATATCGACGGCTATGAACTCGCGCGCCGCCTGCGCCGCAAGGGCGAGACCATGCCGCTGCTGATCGCGATCACCGGCTATGGTCAGGCCGAAGACCGGCTGCGCGCGCAGTCGGCGGGCTTCGACTATCACTTCGTCAAGCCCGTGAACGTGGAAAGCCTGCTCAAGCTGCTGGGTTCGCTGACTGCCACACGAGGCGCGCCGTCGAACTAGAATGAGCGTTCGATCAACGCCTTCATTCGCGACGACGCCATGACGACCCCGCCCATCAGCCGCTATCCCGTTCCCCAACCGCAAGACTGGCCCGACGACATCCGCACTCGCATCCTCGAGGTCCAGGAGAAAGCCGGCTTCGTGCCGAACGTGTTTCTCACGCTGGCGCACCGCCCCGCAGAGTTCCGTGCATTCTTCGCCTATCACGATGCGCTGATGCTGAAGGAAGGCGGCCTGAGCAAGGGCGAGCGCGAGATGATCGTCGTCGCGACGAGCGCCGTGAACGACTGCCTGTATTGCGTCGTCGCGCATGGCGCAATCCTGCGCATCTACGAAAAGAACGTGCTGGTGGCGGATCAGGTCGCGGTGAATCATCGCAAGGCGGATATCACGCCGCGCCAGCACGCCATGCTCGATTTCGCGCTGAAGGTCTGCCGCGCGTCGGGCAGCGTGGACGACAGCGACTTCGTCACGCTGCGCGCGCACGGTTTCAACGATGAAGACATCTGGGACATCGCGGCCATCACCGCGTTCTTCGGCCTGTCGAACCGCATGGCGAACGTGATCTCGATGCGGCCCAACGACGAGTTCTTCCTGATGGGACGCGTGCCGCGCGAGCCGAAGCAGTAAGCCGATGCGCCTGCCTCCGCTGAAAGCCATCATCGCCTTCGAAAGCGTGGCGCGGACGAAAAGCGTCAACCGCGCCGCCGACGAACTCGGCCTCACGCCCTCCGCCGTGAGTCATCAACTGGCGAACCTGGAGAGCATCGTCGGGCGGCCGTTGTTCACGCGCCTCGGACGCGGACTCGTGCTGACGCCGACCGGCACGCAGTACCTGTCCGACGTGACCGGCGCGCTCGCCGAACTGAACCGCGCCACCGAACGCGCATCGAGTGAAACCTCGGTCGAGATTCTGCGGATCCATTCGAGCCCGAGCTTCGGCCTGATGTGGCTGCTGCCGCGTCTCGCCGCCTTCCAGGAGGCGAACGGTGACATCCAGATGAACCTCGCGTGCTCGTACGAGGACGTGTCGTTCACCTCGGGTTACTACGACGTCGCCGTGCGTCACGGCTATGCGCACTGGAGCGATGTCGAGATCCGGACCCTGCGGCACGAGACCATCGCGCCGCTGGCTTCGCCCGAGTACCTCGAACGCTTCCCCGTCGCTTCGCCCGACGACCTGCTGGAACGCCGCCTGATCCTCTCCGAGTCGCCGCTGGTGCAATGGCAGCAGTGGTTCGGCAAGTTCGGCGTGGCGGTCAGGCGCAAGGCATTCGACTTCTCGTTCGACCGCTCGTACATGTCGCTGGAAGCGGCGGCGCTGGGCCACGGCATCGCGCTGGAGAGCACGATGCTGGCCTCGCGGCATCTCGCACGGGGCACGCTGGCGCCGGTGTTCGGCCGCGAATATGCAGTTGAAGTGGGCGCACATCATCTGGTTTACCCGAGCCAGAACGCGGGCCTGCCGCGCGTCGCCAAGTTCCTCGCGTGGATGGATCAACAAATGGCGCTGCACGCCGATACCTGAAAATTTCTCAGCGATAGTTGAGCCAAACTGCGTTGATCGTCAGGCGGAAGGCGAAGACACTGCGCCTACACCAGACCATCAACGGAGACAGCGATGTTGCTCGAGAACCAGGTAGTGATCGTCACGGGCGCGGCCTCGCCGCGCGGCATCGGCAAGGCCACGGCGCGCGCGCTGGCCGCACAGGGCGCACGCATCGTCGTGCTCGACCTGAAGGAAGCCGATGCGCAAGCCGCCGCCGCCGACCTCGGCGAAGGCCATCTCGGCCTCGCCTGCGACGTCACCGACAAGGCCGCCTGCGTCGCCGCCGCGACCGCCACGACGGAGCGCTATGGCCGCATCGACGCGCTCATCAACAACGCGGGCATCACGCAGCCGATCAAGACGCTGGAGATCGGCGCGGACAACTTCGACGCCGTCATCGGCGTGAACCTGCGCGGCACGCTGTACATGTCGCAGGCCGTCATTCCGCAGATGAAGAAGCAGCAGCGCGGCAGCATCGTGTGCATGTCGTCGGTATCGGCGCAGCGTGGCGGCGGCATCTTCGGCGGACCGCACTACAGCGCGGCGAAAGCCGGCGTGCTGGGCCTCGCGAAAGCCATGGCGCGCGAGTTCGGGTCCGATAGGATCCGCGTGAACTCGATCACGCCCGGCCTCATCCAGACCGACATCACCGGCGACAAGCTCACGCCCGAGATGCGCACCGACATCATCAAGGGCATCCCGCTCGGCCGTCTCGGCGACGCCGCCGACATCGCCAACGCCTGCCTGTTCCTCGCGAGCGACCTCTCGTCGTATCTCACCGGCGTCACGCTCGACGTGAACGGCGGCATGCTGATCCACTGATCGATCGCGCCTACAGACGCACATACGGACGCACCCACCTGCGCACCCGGAACAACCGGGGCGCTTCATGGCAGGAGACATTCATGAAATCCAGACTCGCCACACCGGCGGCCGCGGCTGACTTCGCCTCCGCCGACGATGCCGCCAGCTTCGAAACGAAGACCTACGCCAAGGTGGGACGCCGCCTCATCCCGTTCCTGATGCTGTGCTATCTCGGCGCGTATCTCGACCGCGTCAACGTCGGCTTCGCGAAGCTGCAGATGCTGAACGACCTGCGCTTTTCGGAGACCATTTACGGCGTCGGCGCGGGCATCTTCTTCCTCGGCTATTTCCTCTTCGAAGTGCCCAGCAACGTGATCCTGCATCGCGTGGGCGCGCGCAAGTGGCTCGCGCGCATCATGCTCACCTGGGCGCTGATCTCGGCAAGCTTCGTGTTCGTCCAGACGCCCACCCAGTTCTACGCGCTGCGCTTCCTGCTCGGCGTGGCCGAGGCGGGCTTCGCGCCCGGCGTGATTCTCTATCTCACGTACTGGTTCCCGGCCGCGCGGCGCGCCAAGGCGCTCTCGCTGTTCTTCATGGCGATTCCGCTCGCGGGCATCGTCGGCGGTCCGCTGTCCGGTTACATCATGCATGCCTTCCAGGGCGCGCATGGGCTGGCCGGATGGAAGTGGCTCTTCATGCTCGAAGCGCTGCCCTCGCTGTGCCTCGGCGTCGCGATCCTGTTCTATCTTGACGACGGCATCGCCGGCGCCAAGTGGCTCACGGACGACGAAAAGGCGCTGCTCAAGCGCAACGTCGACAAGGACAACGCGCAGACGGTGAAGCACGTGTCGATCCGCGCGTTCGTCGCGGACCGCAGGCTGTGGCTCATGGCGGCCATCTACTTCTGCGTCGTGCTCGGTCAGTACGGGCTCACCTTCTGGCTGCCGACCATCGTGCGCAGGACCGGCGTCGCGGACCCGCTGTGGGTCGGGATCCTGACCGCCATTCCGTATCTCTGCGCGATCGTCGCCCTGCCGCTGATCGGCGCCAGCGCCGACCGCCGCCGCGAACGCCGCCTGCATCTCGCGATCCCGATGCTCATCTCCGCCGCCGGCTTCGCCACCTTGCCGATGCTCGGCAGCGTGGGCGCCTCGATCGTCTGCGTGAGCGTCGCGGCGGCCGGCATTCTCGCGTCGTCGTCGCAGTTCTGGTCGCTGCCCACCGCCGTGCTGGGCGGCATGTCGGCGGCGGCGGGCATCGCGGCGGTGAACTGCTTCGCCAATCTCGCCGGCTTCTTCTCGCCCGCCATCGTCGGCTGGCTCAACGACTTCACGGGCAAGTCCACCGCGGGCCTGATCTTCATCTCGGCGGCCGTCGTGGTGGGCGCGGTGCTGGTGTTCTTCGTGCCGGCCCGGACGGTCAATCGCTGAACGCATTCTTCCAAGGAGACACAACCATGAGCAGTCCCGTCATCGAGGAGACGACCCTCGCCGAACGCGCCTGGCGCATTCGCCGCAACGCGCTTCTGATGGGCGAGGTGCAGGGCCAGGGCTACATCGGCCAGGCGCTGGATATCGCCGACGTGCTGGCGGTCGCGTATTTCGGCGCGATGCATTACCGCGCCGACGATCCCGAGTGGGAAGGCCGCGACCGCTTCCTGCTTTCGAATGGTCACTATGCGATCGCGCTGTATGCCGCCTTGTTCGAAGCGGGCATCCTGCCGCCCGAGGAACTCGAAACCTATGGCAGCGACGACAGCCGCCTGCCGATGTCCGGCATGGCGAGCTACACGCCCGGCATGGAGATGTCGGGCGGCTCGCTCGGACAAGGGCTGACGATCGCGGTGGGCCGTTGTCTCGGTCTGAAGCGCAAGGGTTCGAAGTCCTTCGTCTACACGCTGTTCTCGGACGGCGAACTCGATGAAGGCGCGATCTGGGAAGGCCTGATGTCCGCGGCGCACTGGAAGCTCGACAACCTGATCGCGATGGTGGACGTCAACAACCAGCAAGCCGACGGCCCCTCGACGCAGATCATGTCCTTCGAACCGCTGGTCGAGAAACTTGACGCCTTCGGCTGGTATGTGCAGCGCGTGAACGGCAACGACATTGACGCCGTCAAGCAGGCCTTCGACAACGCTCGCAATTCGAAGGAAGCGAAGCCGCGCATCATCGTGTGCGATACGAAGATGGGTTGCGGCGTGCCGTTCCTCGAGCAGCGCGAGAAGAACCATTTCATCCGCGTCGATCCGCACGAATGGAAGCTGGCGCTCGAAGCACTTGAAGCAGGGAGACAGGCATGAGCACTCGTTTGAAAACATCCGCGATGATCGCCTCGATTGCAGGCGAAGGGCAGCTCACGCGTTCCGCGCCCTTCGGCCATGCGCTGTGCGAGCTTGCTCGCACGAAGGCGAACGTCATCGGCATGACGGCCGATCTCGGCAAGTACACGGACCTGCATATCTTCGCCAAGGAGTTTGCGGAGCGCTATTACCAGATGGGCATGGCCGAGCAGTTGCTGATGGGCGCGGCGGCGGGTTTCGCGCACGAGGGCGCGCAGCCGTTCGTGACGACCTACGCCGTGTTCGGCACGCGGCGCGCCTATGACTTCGTCCATCAAACCATTGCGGAAGATCATCTCGATGTGAAGATCGTCTGCGCGCTGCCCGGCCTCACCACCGGTTATGGCCCGAGCCATCAGGCAGCCGAGGATCTGGCCTTGATGCGCGCGATGCCCAACATGACCGTGATCGACCCGTGCGATGCGCTCGACATCGAGCAGATGGTCCCCGCCATCGCCGCGCACAAGGGTCCGGTGTATGCGCGCCTGTTGCGCGGCAACGTGCCGGCCGTGCTCGACGAATACGACTACAGCTTCGAACTGGGCCGCGCGAAGCTGCTGCGCGATGGCCGGGACGTGCTCATCATCTCGTCGGGCATCATGACGATGCGCGCGCTCGAAACGGCGCAGGCGCTGCAGAAGGACAGCGTGGATGTCGCGGTGCTGCATGTGCCCACGATCAAGCCGCTCGACACGGCGACGATCATCCGCGAGGCGCGTCGTTCCGGACGGCTCGTGGTGGTGGCGGAGAATCATACGGTGATCGGCGGCCTGGGCGAAGCGGTGGCCACCACGCTGCTGACCGAGGGCGTGTCGTGCGCGTATCGGCAGATCGGCTTGCCCGATGCGTTCCTCGATGCCGGCGCATTGCCGACGCTGCACGAACGCTACGGCATTTCAACCAACGCAATGGCAAGCTCGATCAAAGGCTGGCTCGCATAGCGCAGCCCGGCGGCTTCAGCGCGACTTGCCGCGTGTGGTCTTCTTCTGCGAGGCCGCACGCGGCGCATCCTTCACCGGGGCGCTCACGAGCGTCAATGCGTCGAGCCACGAGAGCGCATCGACATAGCCGAGAAAGTGCTGCAAATAATCCGGCGAGACTTCACCCATCAGCGCCAGTGAACGATGCACGAGGCTGCTCGAATTAAGCGGCCCGGCATTCTTCGGCACTTGGGCGAGCGATTCGCGCAGGCGTTTCTCCGCGCTGACCGAGGTCCATACGGCGCGCAATGCATCGAGATACTCGGCGGGTGCGGGACGGGCTTGCGCGCGCTGGTTCAGTTCGTCGAGCAATGCGGCGAACGGCGTGTCGACGGTGTCCTGCGTGACCGCGGTGGACCCGTCCGCAGCCTTCTGCGCGTCGAGCAGCGCGGCGAGACGTTCATCCAGCACGTGCCTTGCATCGCCTTCATGACATGAAGCGCGCTGCGTCAACGCTTCGATGATGCGATATGACATCCCGCCCACGCGTGCGTCGCCGCGCTCGCGCCATGTGTCGAGCATCTCGCGCGCACGCGTCACGCTGTCAGTCATGCGCGGGCACCGCTGCATTGACCGGACGCGGCACCGCCGAGATTTCCACGCGACGGTTCTTCGCGCGGCCCGCATCGTCGGCGTTCGAGCTCACCGGCTGCTCCGAGCCGAATGCCGCCGCAAACACCGAAGAGGACGGCACGCCCGCGTCGATCAGCGCACGCATCACGGTCAGCGCGCGCTTGGCCGACAGTTCCCAGTTGTCCGCGAAGCGACGGTTGCCTTCGTGGACCTGTTGATCATCGGCGAAACCGCTCACCATCAGGATCTGTTCGTGCGATCCCAGATACGCGGTCAACGGACCCGCGAGACTCTTCAGCACGTCACGCCCCTGCGGCTGCAGCTGATCCGAATTCAACGCGAACAGCACGTTGCCGCTGATGCCGATCTTGCCGTTCACCAGCGTCACGCGTCCCGAAGCGAGCGGCCCCGCGAGCGCCTGTTCGAGCGTCTTGCGGCGCTCGGTCTCTTTCTGCTGCTGCTTGATGGCCTGTTCGAGCCGCGTCGACAGTTGCAACTGCACGCCGAGCACGGCGACGAGTATCAGCACGAACGCGCCCAGCAGCACCGACATCAGATCGGCGAATGCCGCCCATACGGGCGCCGCGGTCTCGACGCCGCCGTCGATCTCCTCGTTCATGCGGCCTTTGCTCCGTGTGCGCCGCGCTCGCCGGCCAGATGTTGCAGGTTCTCGACGATCTGCTTCTGCGACATCATCGACAGATCGATGACCTCGCGTGCCTGTGCAACGTAGTACGCGAGTTGCTCGTCGCTGCGTGTGAGGGACTTGTCCAGCGCCCCCTCGATGCGTTGCAGCTGCGCGACCAACGTCTCGTTCGACTCACCGAAGGCCTGCACGGCCGCGCCGAAGGCATCGGCAAGACTCGCCACTTCGACGACGCCGCTCGTCACATGCGCGGCCGCATCGCTCAGCTTTGCCGCCTCGGCATCGACCTTGCCGGTGAACTGCGTGCCCACGCGTTCGAGCAGATCGGCCGAGCCGGTCACGAGCGCATCGACCGCCGCGCGTTGTTCGGTAGACGCGTGATTCACCGCATCGAGCAGCGTTTCCAGCGTGGCCAGCAGACGCGCGCGCTCGTCGAGCATCGCGGTGTCGCGGACCATGGAATCGGAGAGCTTCTGGCGCAGTTCGGCAATGACCTCGGCTGCGGCCTTAGGCGCTGCGGAAGCCGCTTGCACCAGTTGCCCGATCTGCGCGATGGTTTCGTTCGCGCGGAGCTTGCTCTGCTCCGAGATCTCGCTTGCGGTGCGCGCGAGCGTGTCACAGATGTCCTGCTGACGGCTTGCGGCAAACGCGCTGGTGCTCTGCCATTCCTGGCGCAAAGTCGTGGCGAGCGCGCCGAGCGCATCGGTCCATGCGCTGAGACGCGCATCGTGATGCGTGCCGATCTCCGTACGCAACGCTGCATGCGCCTGGTTCATCGAATCCAGCAACGACGCTGCGTGCCCTTCGAAGGTCGCGGCGGCATTGGCAAGCGCTTGTTCGTGCTGTGCGGCGAGTTGTTCGCCGCTACTGGTCTGCTGCGCGAGCGCCTTCTGCCACGCTTCCGACATGCCGGATGTGGCGTGTTCCATGCGCGCCGCGATGCCGTCGACGAGACTCGACGAACGTGCCTCGAATGCCGAGGCAAACTGCTCCATCGAAGCCGACATGTGCCCGACGTGCGTATCGAGGCCCTGCTTCACGCCCGCCATTTCCGTCGATACATCCGCGACCAGACGCGTCGAGCGCTGCTCGAAGCTGTCGGCGAAACGGTCCAGCGAAGCGGCCATGCGGTCGGACTGTGCATCGCTGGCTTCACGTTGCCTGATGACGAAGCTGTCCAGCCCTTCCCTGACGGCGCTCATCTGCGTGGCGATGCCGTCCAGCAGCACGATCGAGCGCGCCTCGAACTTCTCCGCGAGCGCGTCGTTCGCATGACGCTGCGCATCGAGCGATTGATTCCAGATTTCCGCGACCTTCGTCGCCGATGCCTCGAAGCCCGTGTTCAGACTGTCGAGCTGGCGCGCCACTGCTTGTTCGACCGTGCCATGCAGCGCGGCCGTTTCGCGCGCGATGCCGTCCATCGTCGCCTGCATGACCGGCTGGAGCGCGGCGCTGGCGGCGCGGGCGCTGTCGGCGACGCTTTGCTTCAACGACAGTTCCACCGATGTCGCCAGCCTGCGGTACGCCGTTTCCGTCTTCGCATGAAACTCGCCCTGGCTCGCCACCTGCCGCTCGTGCGCGGCGAGGCTGTGTTGCTCGATGGCGTGCATCATCGCGTGCAGATGCTCGGCGAGTGCGGGCATCAGATCGGCCTGCTTCTGCATCAGCTTGAATGCTTCCTCGCGCTGATGGGTCTGCGTGAACGCGCGCAGCGTCGTGGCGATCTTCGTGTCGAGCGTGTGCGCGGCGTGCAGCCGTTCGCGCCGGCACAGCGCCGACAGCAAGCCGAGCATCGCCGAGGTCGCGACACCCGCAATGGAGGTGCCGAACGCGAAGCCCAGACCCGTGACCGGCGCGGCAAGCGAGGCGCGGATCGCGGACAGGTCCGTTGCGCTTTCCAGTGCGGCGCCGGTGCCGTGCAGCGTCACCACCATGCCGAGCAGCGTGCCGAGCATGCCCAGCAGCACCAGCAATCCGACGAGATACGGCGTGAGCGCGGGTCCGGGCAGACCGGCGCGTTCGCCTTCCACGCGCGCACGCACGGCATTGCGCAGGCCCGGCGGCACCGTATCGATCCAGACGGCAAGGCTCTTCGGCGCGTTGAGCAGCGCGTCGAGGGCCTGCACGAAGGCCTCGGTAGTCTGCTGGAAGCGGCGCAGCTCCAGCGCGCCGACGACATAACAGGCGCCGATCAGCACGGTCACCGCAAACGCGAGCGGATTCGAAACGATATAGCCGATGGCGATGCCGCACACCGCTGCAAGGCCCACCAGAAAGACTGCGAGTTTGACGAAATTTCGGGGCATAGCGTGCCAGTTACTGAGACTGAGTACGAAGCGCCGCAAGCAGGCCTTCGACCGGTTGAAAACGAACTTCGAGTTCGGCGAGCAGGACGTTGCGCATGTCCGTGCGGAACGTCGCGAGCCACGCGCCGGGCGCTGCACCGGCGTCGGCTTCGGCCTGCGCCTGACCGCGCTTGAGCCGCTCGAAGTGGCGGCCGAGGATCACGGGCACCTGCGCCAGCAGCGTGCGCTCGCGCGCCGCGAAGGTACGCTCCATGACGGCATCGACGACCGCGAGACGCGTCATGCCGCCCGCACGGGCCGCCACGGACGCACGCAGCCGGCTGCGCAGTTCGCCGATGTCGGACTCCATCGTCTGTTGCAACGACAAATAGTGCTGGCGGAAGATCGCGAAATCGATCTGCATCGCGTCGGGCGGCGTCTGCGCCACCGCACGCCGCCGGCCATGCAGGCTCGGCTCGGCGCTTTCATCGCGCGTGATGGCGCTCACGAGGCGCGCGCGCGTCTGCGCACCTGCCGCTGCATCGTCGCCGGCAGCGGATCGCGGACTGGCGACAGGCTGCGGATCGGCGCCGAGCGCGGTGGACAGCGCGATCGCATCGGTCCAGCCGAGCCACTGGCTCAGGCGGTCCGACAGCGATTGCGCGGGTTCGTGGACATCGAGATCGGCACATTGCGCCAGCAGGCGCACGAGCGCCGGGCCGCTGAATGCCGTGCGCTTAAGGCCTTGCACGCGATCACCAGAGGCAAAAGGACGGTATTTTACCTGCCCGCGCGCATGGCTCGCCCCGTTTGCCCGTCATGCAGCCGTCACGCGCCTGTCAGGGCGCTTTCGCCGGCATGAAGGCAAAGGCCGGCGTCGCCACGAAACTGCCCGCCGTTTCGCCGGAGAACACCTGCCCGCCGTCGATGGTCAGCTTCATCACCGGCGCGCCGGGACTCAGGTTGAGCTTCTTGAGCGACACCCAGAAGGTGTCGGGGCGCGTGGCGGAATCGAAGTAATAGACGAGGTTCTGCTGATCCGCCACCGTGCGCCAGATGGTCGAAGAGAGGTTCGGTTGCTCCGGCGTGCTGATGCCGAGCGGCACGCTGACCGAGCGCACCACGCTCATCACGCTGGCCACTGCCTGGAACGCGTATGACTGCTGCGGCACGCCCGCGAGGTAGTTCGGATCGGCCTGCTTCGGAATGGCGTCCAGCAGGAAGGAGGCGCGCACATAGCGGTCCGCCGCGCGATTCGTGCCCGGCAGGAAGCCGAGCCCGCCGACGCTCTTCCAATACGTATCGATGGCAAGCTGCTCGTCGTAGATGGGCGAATTGGTCATCACCTTGTACTTCTTGCCTTGGTGAATCACGAGCTTGCCGTTGATGTATTCGAGGATGGCCGAGTCGCCGCGCGCATCCGAGAGCGACAGATGAATGGTCAGCGGCTTGCCGTTGGGCAGGGGCGGCGCGATGATCTGGAACGGCTCGCGGCTCAGCACATAGACCGCCTGCGCGACGGTCGCGAAGTTGTCGAGCGCGTATTGCGCCCACAGGCTGATGGACATCGGGTCGCGCTTCGGGTCGGGCTTGCCGTAATCGGTCTCGGCCAGGTACAGCGCATTGGCGACGAGCCCGCGCTCGTTCATGCCGTCCACGCTGCCGATCTCATAGCCCGACACCACCACGCTGCCGTACTTGGACTTCCACTTGATGGAGCGCGGCCCGGCGTTGCCGTCGCGCTCGATGCCCGCCGGCATCACCCACAGGTTCGAGCGCATGTCCTCGGACCAGTCCATCGAGCGTCCCGTGACCACGAGCCCCTTGTCGCCCGTATAGAGCACGCGTGTGCATGCCAGCGCGAGCGAGGTGGAGAGGCATGCAAGCGCGATGAACCACGTGAACCTTTGCAGCAGACGAGTCATGGCCATGGAGTCCTTGTGTCGATGATAGGAACAGCTGCCTCATGCTTCATCAGGCCACGGACCATGCGAAACGGCGCCCGCGACGCGAACGCACATGATGCACGCATATGCGCCGCGCGTCGAACCCGGGTTTCAGACTCGCTGTTGCATCAACGCGAAGGGAATCCCAAAGTCGTGGCCTTAGCACGCAGATCGGCAAAGCGGCCGCCGGGCGTGAGCGTTTGCGCCGCGCCCTCGCCCGCGCGCTTGTCCACGGTGCCGAGTCCCGATCCGCTCGAAGGCGTGTTCGAGCATTCGAGGCCGAACGGTCCCGGCGGCACGACGAACGCGGGCGCATCGGTGCGGGGCGCATCGCTCAGGTCGAGCGCGTAGGCCATGTTGAAGGTCGTCGGATCGCTTGCGCGCACGCCCAGCGGGTCGAGCCCGAAGCGCCATGCGAGCAGCTGGTGGATCGAGCTGGGATCGAACGGATAGCGCGACACGCTGCCCGCGCGCACGCGCGGACCGAGCAGCATGCAAGGCACGCGAAAGCCGAGCCGGCCATCGTTGCCGAGCTTCTGCTCCGCCACCGAGAGTGACTTGACCGGCGGCGCCACGTGCTCGAAGAAGCCGCCCCACTCGTCGTACACGACGATCATCAGCGTCGACTTCCAGTTGGGGCCCGCACGCAATGCTTCGTAGATCTGGCCGAGCAAGGCCTGGCCGTTGCGGACGTCGGCGTGCGGATGATCGTCGTTCGAGGTGCCGTTCGCTTCGCCGGCGAAGCTCGGATCGACCATGCAGAACGACGGCAGGTTGCCGCCCGCCGCATCCGAGAGGAAATCGGAGAACAGCTTCGAACGTCCCACATAGCGCGTGCCGTAGAGCGCGGTGAAGGGCACGTCGTGGAAGTAGTACTTCGACGAGACGTTCTTCGCATCGAGCCGGTCCCAGAGGGTCGAAAGCGATGACGTATCGAGCGTATCGCTGAGCCGGTCGGTCTCGCCGCTGTGCAGATAGACGCGGTTCGGAAAGGTGTCCGCGAGGATCCCGCTCATGTAGTAGTCGCAGACCGTGTATTGCGCGACCGCCTGGCGATAGAAGTCGAGATCGGCGCCGGTGAAGTATCCGATGGGCAACAGGTCGCCGCGCGTCTCGTTCGTGTCGGGCGTCAGCAGGAAGCCGTTCATCGCGCCGTTCGCGAGATGCGTGCGGCCGGCGTCGTACTGGTGATCGGGGTCCGCGTACTGGCAGCCCTGGAAGCCGAACGCCGCATTGGCCGCGAGCGAGAAGCTCGTCTGCACGGTGCCGAAGGCGTCGGTGAACTGCCTGCCCGTCTGCGTGCCTTCCGCGCCGGGAACCCAGCCCATCAGGTGATCGAAGGAGCGGTTTTCCATCGTGACCAGCACGATGTGATCGATGCCCGAAGTCGCGGGCGCCGGCAAGGCAGGACGCGGAAGATTGGCGCGATCCGCCGGGATCATGCCGATGGGACTCGTCGGCGTGACCGTGCCGGAGTTGTCGTCGCTGCCGCCGCCACCGCAGGCGGACAGCATCGCCGAACTCGCGAGCGCTGCGAGCAGGCGGCGGCGTACTGCATCGGGTTCGCTGGAGACGGGCTTGGACGGCTTGTCGGTCATGATGGCGCTCCGTGTAAGTGCTTTTCTCGCACGCCTTCATGTTCGTGCCGGGGCGCGGTTGCGCTTCGTCACATCGAAGGCGAACGGCTTGTGGGTGCCGGAAAGTAGCAAGGCGCATTCCCGGCGCCTACCTTCACATGGAGTGCCTGAGCTTCATGCAGCGTTCTCGACGTACTGCGCAATGCCGCGTCCGAACGACCAGTCGTCGCGGCGATTCGGACCCAGCACGATCATCACGTCCTCGGGCCGCAAGCCAGGAGACGCGACGAGCTTCGCGACCAGCGCCCGGTAGAACGCCTGCTTGGTCGCCGTGTCGCGCCAGTCGCTCGCGGTGATGTGGATGAACACGACATCGTCGCTGCGGTCCACGCCGAGATAACCATCGTCGTAGATGAAGTCGTCGCGCTCGAACTGCTGGATCAACTGGAAGCGGTCGTCGGCGGGTACCTTGAATGTCTCGACGAGCGCCTCGTGAACGCCGTCGGCGATGGCGCGAATGTGCTCGCGCGGCTTGCCTTTCAGAAGCGAAATGTGAACGAGCGGCATGATGGATTCTCCTTCGCGGTGAATGCGGAGAGCGATGCTGGCATCGCCCGGTCAGGCCACTCTACGCCGCCCTGTCTGCCCTGAACATGGCAAAGTTTGGAAGCGACGATGCAGAAAAATCGAATGGTTGAGAAAGCGCGGTCAACGCGTGCGCAGCGCATCGACGATATTCATGCGTGACGCGCGCAGCGCCGGAAGAAAGCCGCCGACAAAGCCCATCGCGAGCGAGAACAGCAGTGTCCGCACGATAACCGACGGCGTCAGGATGAAGCGGAACGACAGGTCCGCGAAGGTCTGGAAGTTGGTCGTCGAGAACGAGGCGAACTGCATCAGCGCGGCACAGCACAGCCCCGCGATGCCGCCGGTCAGGCCGAGCAGCAAGGCTTCGAGCATGAACGCGCCGAGCACGTCGAGGCGCTTGAAACCGAGCGCGCGCAACGTGCCGATTTCAGCGACGCGGTTCGCCACCGACGCGTACATCGTGATCATGGCGCCGATCATCGCCGCGATCGAGAAGATGATGGAGAGCGTGAAGCCCAGGATATTGATGAACGTCGAGAGCGCTTTCGACTGGTCGCCGTAGAAGATTCTTTCACGCTTGGCTTCGTGGGCGAGGCGCGGATCGACGTCGATATCCGCCTTGAAGCGCTCGAACGCGTCGCTGCGCGCGAGCCGCACGACCATCGACGAAAAGCTCGTGCGGCGGAAGGACTGCATCAGTTGATCGACGTCGCCCCAGATCTCGGAATCGAAGCCGCTGCCGCCTGCATCGAAATGGCCGACCACGGTCCAGTCGCGTTGCGCGAAACGCAGATGATCGCCGATGCGCGTGCCGCCGAAGCCCTTCGCGATGCTGCTGCCCACGATGATCTCCGACGACCCGCTGCGGAACATGCGGCCAGCCGTGAGTTTCACTTGCGGACGCAGTTGCGGACCCATCGGCGAGACGCCGCGAATCACGACATTGGCGGGCGTGCTGCTGCCGAGCTTGGTGAGCGAGATCAGCACCACCGTTTCCTTCGATGCAAGCGGCTGGCCGTCGCGGTTCATCGCGACGGACGGATGCATCTCCATCACGTTCGCCTGCCCGCGATCGATCGCGCTCTGGATCTCGGTCTCCGCGCCCTTGCGGATCACGACGACGTTGTCCGCCTCGCCTGTCGAGACCAGCGTCTTCTTGAGGCCGGCATCCAGCATCAGCACGGTCGAGAACACGAACACCACGAGCGCGAGACCGCCCGCCGTGAGCGCCGTCGTGAGGCGGCGCGCCCACAGGTTGCGCGCGACATAGGAGACGGGAATGGCCATCGCGCGCCCTCAGCCGATGGCCCGCAGGCCTTCGACGATGCGCACCCGGCTGGCCTGCACGGCCGGCACGATCGCCGCAGCCAGCGCGACCACGAACGCGCAGGCGGCCTGCAACAGCATGGTCTCGTGCGAGACGCGGAAGACCGGGAACACGCCGCCCGTCGCATGCTTGAAGACTACCGCGAGCGGCGGCGTCGCGAGAATGCCGATGCCGCCGCCGATCGCGCAGATCGCAATCGATTCGCCGAACACCAGCACCGAGAGAAAGCCCGCGCCGAAGCCGAGCGCCTTCAGCGTCGCGTACTCGGTGATGCGCTCGCGCGCGCTCATGGCCATGGCATTGGCCATCACGGCCATGATGATGAGGATCACCACGTAGGACACCACGCGGATGGCCGCGATGATCTGGTTCGACATCGCGACGAAGCCCAGCTGGAAGGCCTGTTCGGTTTCGGTGAGCGTTTCGGCGAGCGAGTTCTTGAAGACACTGTCGATATTGCGCGAGACGGCCGCCGCCTGGTCCGGATCCTTCACGCCGACCACGTACACGCCGACCTGATCCACATTGCGTTTCGTCGTCTTGCGGATGGTCTCGTTGAGATAGTCCCAGTGCATCAGCAGTTGACGCGTGATGGTGGATTCGTCGCGTCCTTCCATGATGCCGCGCACGACGAAGTCCCAGGTGCCCGGATAGATCGTGCCCTTGAGCGGAATCACGTCGCCAACCTTGAAACCGAACTGATCGGCAAGCTGCCTGCCGATCAGCACGCCCTTGCGGTCGCGCTGGAATGCGGCGCGCGCTTCTTCGCCGACGATGAACTCCGGATAGAGGTCGAGATAGTTGTCCGACACGGCAAACTGCGCGAAGAAGTTCTTCGGGTCGCGATAGACGCCGCCGAACCAGTTCGAGCGCGCGACCAGCGTGACGCCGTCCACGCCGCGGATGCGGTTCTCGTAGGCGAGCGGCAACGGGAACACGAGGGAGATGGCATTGCGCGTGACGAGCCGCGCATTCGAGGCCGCCGATGCGCCCGCATACCACGCGTCCACGACCGTATGCAGCAGGCCGTACGCGAGCACCGCGATGGTGAGCCCGAGCACCGTCAGCGCGGTGCGCAAGCGGTGGCGCAGCGCGTTGCGCAGGATCAGCTTGGCGAGATACATGACGATTCAGGGGCGGGCGCCATCGGTCAGCTCTCCCTTTTCCAGATGCACGAGCGCCTTCGCCGCGCCGGCGGCGTGCGCATCGTGCGTGACCATGATGATGGTCTTGCCGAGCCGGCTGTTCAGGCGTTGCAGCATCGCGAGGACATCGCTGGCGGAGTTGCGGTCGAGGTCCCCGGTGGGCTCGTCGGCGACGATCAGCTTCGGGTCCGTGATCAGCGCCCGCGCAATCGCCACGCGTTGCTGCTGCCCGCCCGACAGCTCGGACGGATAGTGGCTCATGCGGTCGGCCATGTTGACCATGTCGAGCACCATCGCGACGCGCTCGCGCCGTTCGTGGCGCGTGAGGCGCGTCAGCATCAGCGGCAGTTCGACGTTCTCGAACGCGGACAGCACCGGCATCAGGTTGTAGAACTGGAAGATGAAGCCGACGTTCGCCGCGCGCCAGTCCGCCAGCGCGGCTTCGGGCAGGCGCGTGATGTCGAGTCCGCCGACGAGCAGTTCGCCGCTGTCGGGCCGGTCAATGCCCGCGATCAGGTTCAGCAGCGTGCTCTTGCCGGACCCGGACGGCCCCATCAGCGCGACGAAGTTGCCTTCCGCGATCGACAGCGTGATGTCGGTCAGCACCGGCACGGTCTGCACGCCGCGCCGATACGACTTCGCGACATGACTGATCTGGACGAGCGGCGGCGTGCTCACGCTACTTCTTCGCCACGGTGACCCGGGCGCCATCCTTGAGCGTTTCGCCGGGCGACAGCGCGACCACGTCGCCGGGCTTGACGCCCTGCACGGCGAGCAGATCGCCGATACGCGCGCCGGCCGTCACCGGTACTTCGTGCGCGATGTCCTGGCTGATGACATACACCACCTGCTTGCCGCCGCGCGTCACGACCGCCGACGGCTGCACCGCGATGACCGCCTGCTTCTGATCGGGCGGCACCGGCTTCGACAGGAACGCGACCTTCGCGGACATGTCCGGCAGCACGCGTGCGTCGCGGTCGACGAAACGCACCTTCACGAGCACGGTGGCCTTGGAGCGGTCGACGGTGGGCACCATGCGCGACACGCGGCCCGGGAAACGCACGTCCGGCAGCGCGTCGAGCTGGATCTCGCACGGCTGGTCCACGGCGATACGGGCGATGTTCGACTCGGCGACATCGGCCTCGACTTCGAGCGTCTTCATGTCGGCGATGGTGACGACCGCGCCCTTGCTGTCGGACGCCGATGAAAACGGCGTGATGTTGTCGCCCACGTTGGCGTGCTTTTCGAGCACGACGCCATCGAACGGCGCGCGGATCACGGTCTGGTCGACGGCCACTTGCGCCGCCTGCGCATTGGCACGCGCGGAGAGGATCGCGGCTTCGTCGCTGTTGATGGACGCCTGCGCCTTGTCGAAACGGGCGAGCGCGGCATCGTACTGCGTCGCGGGGATGGCGCCCTGCGGCACGAGAATGCGGTAGCGCTTGAGATCGACTTCGGCGTTCTTGAGTTCGGCGCGCTGGAGTTGCAGGTTGGCCTGCGCGACCTTCACCTGCGCCTGGGCCTGGGCGAGCGATGCAGCGACGTCGTCGCTTTCCAGACGGGCAATCACCTCGCCCTGCTTGACCACGGAGCCTTCGAGGACGCCGAGCCATTCGACGCGGCCCTGCCCCTTCGACGCCACCGCGGCCTTGCGCTGCGGCACGACATAGCCGGTCGCGTTCAGGAGCGTATAGCTTTGCGAGGGGTAGGCGGACGTGACAGTCGCCGTCTCTATCGCCTGCGGCCCGGTGAGCCGGAATGCGATGGCGATCAACGCAAGCACGATGAGCGCGGCGATTGCCCAGCGAAGCCAGTGGCGCCGACGCCGCGGCACCGCAGCGGAGGGTCCCCGGTCGATCTTTAGTTTTTCGAGGTCGTGTTCAGCCAATTTTCGAACGTGCGCCGCTGCTTGGGATCGCGGACCGGTGTGCGGTGAGTGGACGTCCAGTATAGCGCCGCGATCCGGTCCTTCCGGGGCCGCGCGGGGATTGGCATTTTGAATTCATCATTCCGCGTGCAAAATGCCGGCGGCTCGTTCGCGCGATCCGGCGCCGGTGTCCGCTGCGAGCCAGACTGCCAAAGCAGATGCTTCCATTTAAGATACGGCCTATATCGTGGATTCGGCGTTCTGCGCCAGGAGAAGTACGTGCTTTTCTCGACACAAAGACGCCTTGTCGCCTGCGCCGTCTGGGCATTCTTATGCTGCTGCACCTCCGCGCGTGCCATGGAGACGCATGGCGCGCACGCGGAACGGACGATCGGTGCTGCAAGCGGGGTGACGGGCGAGAACATTCTTGCGGTGGAGTCGTTGCCGCCCGGTTTCGCCGGCGACGATCCCGAGCACGTGCGGGACGCGCTCGCCGGCCGGCCCGCGCCGGGCCAGGCGCCCTCGATCACGAGCCGGGTGCGGACGTTTCTCTCACAACCGTTCCGCAGATGGGAGCACGGGGCATCGGGCGCATCGGGTGTAAAGGGCGCGAGTCAGCCCCAGGCCGCGAGCGCTACGCAGGCAGACCGCACTTTTGTATTCGTCATTCCCGTGACATACGGCGTGCGCTATCAGTCGAAGAAGAAGGTTCTGACGGTCAATGTCTCGCTCGCGGCGCCCGGCAACCCGAATGCCATCCTGCTGAAGCAAACGGTCAAGGGGCAAAGCGGCCGCAAGCTTGTCGTCGCGGCCGAAGCCAGGGCGAAGGGCTTCTTGCAGACCTTCGACGTCATTCAGCTGCAACCGGACGGCGGCGCCCGGACCACGGTGACGGGCCGGGCGCTATTGCCGAACTTCTCGCATGAACACGGCGAAGGCGATTTTGCGATCGTTCTCGTCTGCGCCCTCGAACCGCCCTATCTGACGGACGACGTCACGCACAGCGCCCCCTCCGAGGAAGAACCCACCGACATCACGCGCAGAACCTCGACGCTGAACGGCAGCGTCGCGGCGGCATGGCTCGTCGACCGCAAGGACGGGTCGATCGTGACGCGGCGGCTGCGGCTGGTCAAATAGCCGGGGACGTCGTACGTTTTGCATCATGCGTATTGAATCATGCGTTTTGCATGCGTCATACAAGGAGTCGACACGATGCCAGCTTCCAACGCCGTACTCGCCATCCTGTTTTCCCTGCTGCTGGGCGCGATGATTCCTGGGCCGAGCTTCGTGGTCGTGGCGCGCAACTCGATCGGCGTTTCACGCGCCGACGGGCTCGCGACCGCGCTCGGCATGGGTGTCGGCGGCATCTTTTTCGGCGGCATCGCGCTCGCCGGGCTGTACACGCTGCTGGTCGCCGTCGAATGGCTGTATGTGGCGCTGAAGGCGGCCGGCGGCCTGTATCTCGTCTACATCGCCTGGAACATCTGGCGCGGCGCCGCCCGTCCCATGGAGGTGCCGATATCGAGCGATGCGTCGTCCCGCAAACCGAGCGCCGGAAGATCGTTCTGGCTCGGGCTCTCGACGCAACTGAGCAACCCGAAGACCGCGATCTGGTACGGCAGCATCTTCGCTGCGCTGCTGCCGCAGCACCCGCCGCTGTGGTGCTACTTCGTCCTGCCGCCGATGGTGTTCGCCATCGAGACCGGCTGGTACACCATCGTCGCGCTGGGTTTCTCCAGCAAGCGGCCGCGCGAGCTCTATCTGCGGGCGAAGAAGTGGATCGATCGCGTGGCGGCAGGCGTGATCGCGGCGCTCGGCTTGCGGCTTCTGCTGACTGCGAGCAAGGCCGGCTTGTGATTTCGCATGCAGAACACAAAACGCCATCCGGCATCTTGAATGCAAATGACTGAAGCAAGCGGCGCGCTCCTTTCGTTTCGCTGACTCACCTGCTTTCTTGTGCATGGCGCGGGCTTGCTGCATGACACCTTGGCATAATGCGACACCGACCCTTTCGTCGACCCTATGCCAGGCATGATTGCGATCACCCGCACCCGGCGCCGCCTGCACGCGTTCTTCGGCGCACCCGAAGCGCGCCGTCTGCTGCGCACGCTGATGAGTTGCGCCATCAGCTACATTGCTGCGCGTCTCGCCGCGCTTCCCGAAGGTTACTGGGCGCTCATCACGACACTCGTCGTCGTCACGCAGCCGAGCCTCACGCAAGCCGTCGACACGGCGCGGGATCAGATCATCGGCGCGTGCATCGGTGCGATGGTCGGCGTGCTCGGCATCGTCGCGATGCAGTATGGCGCACCGCCGCTCGCGGTCTTCAGCGTTGCCCTGATCCCGCTTGCCGCCGTCAGCGCGAAGCGTCCCGCCTTCCGGCTGGCCTGCGTAACGTTGGTGATCGTCGTGCTGATTCCGGCAGGGCCGGGCTCACCGTTCGAGCGCCCGCTGCATCGCGTGCTGGAGATCCTGATCGGCGCCATCTCCGCGTTCGTGGTGACCGCACTCTGGCCGAATCGCGCGTTGCGGGCCGCACATCACGGCGTCGCCGATACGCTGAGAAGTCTCGGCCAGCTCATCGGCCTCTATTTGAGAGGCGCGCAGGATGCAGCACGCGAGACGCAACTCGAAGCGCAAAGCGTGGCCGCACAGAAGGCGCTCGACGACGCCCTGAAGGAAGCCGAGCGCGAGCACATCATCGTGCTCGTACACAACAGCCGCTCGGATGGCATCGACAAGGCCGCGCCCTTTTTGCAGCGTCTGCACAGCGATGCGACGTTCCTCGCGAAAGCAGTAGCGGGTCTGGATCGGCAATCCTGCGCGGTGCATCTCGGCGACATGGGCCGGACGTTGCAGACGCTCTTCGAGCTGCTGGCAGGTGTGATGGCGTCGCCGCAGCAGGATGGCGACAAGCTGGAGCAGGCGCGGGCTTCAGTCAGCGCACTGAAGACGGCGCTGGCCGCACAAGCGCCGACGCATGGAGCGCAGGAAGCGGCGCAATTCGTCATCGGCCTGATCGTCGCCGATCTCGATGCGCTGATCAGCACGCTCTATCCGCCGAAGTGACGCGCGCCTAGCGCGACAGGCCGCGTGCGTCGATGGGCCAGATGTCGACGACGCGCCCGCCGCGATAGCAGACGTACTCGTCGTAGAGATTGACGCTCGGATCGCAATGACCGGGCGGCAGCAGGAGGCGTTCGCCGACGAGCGGTCCGACATCGTCCTCGGGATTGTCTTTTGCATGCAGCATGCCGTGTTCATCGTTCGCGGCGATGTAGTTCAACACCGGCGCGCTGCGGCCGTCGAGCCAGTGCGCGCTGCGCGGCAGGCCCGAATCCACCGCGAGCCCTTTCAGGCCGACGTCGCAGACGGCCATGCCTGGCCGCGTTGCGCTCATGACGGTCGACAGCACGAAGAGGCTATGCCGCCAGTGCAAAGCCCCGTCCCAGCCGATGCCGCCATAGTCGCCGTCCATGAAAAGATATGAACCGGGCTGCAATTCGGTGAACACGCCGCTTGCGGCATCGAATTCGACCGTACCGGTGCCGCCGCCTGTCACGACATCACAGCGCACGCCGCGCGCGTCCAGCGCACGAACATAGCCTGCGGCGATATCGGCCGCGCGGCTAGCGGCGGTCCTGCGGGCATTCCAGTCGGCGACATGCTGAATGCCGCCGTGATACGCCTGGATGCCGGCGAAGCGCAGGGCATGCTGCGCCGCGATGGCGTCCACGAGTTCGAGCAAGGCGTCCTCGTGGGTGACGCCGCAGCGATGCTGCCCTGCATCGACTTCGGGCAGCACGTCGATCTTGACGCCGGCCTCAGCGGCCGCGCGTCCGAGGGCCTGCACCTGCGGCAAGGCATCCACGCACACGGAAAGCTGCACGTGCGATGCAAGTTCGACGGCCATAGCCAGTTTGTCGGCACCGGAGAACTCGTTGCTGACATGAATACTGCGAACACCCGCTGCGGCGAACGGATACGCCTCCGAGAGCTTCTGACAGCACACGCCCACGGCACCCGCCTCGATCTGCCGCTTCGCGATCTCGCTCGACTTGTGCGCCTTCGCATGCGGACGTAGCGCGACGCCTTGATCAGCGGCGAATGTCGCCATCGCGGCGAGGTTGGCTTCGAAGGCTTCGAGGTCGAGCAACAGCGACGGCGTGGCAACCGAGGAGAGTGAATCGCCAGGGCGGGCGGCGGGTGGAGGCGAAAACGTCATGGCGATGGCGGGAGTCTCTGTCAAGTCAGGTTCCGATCATGTCGCTGCATGCGGCATGATGAATGCATTACGCAAAATTCCAGCTTTGTCGTTGCGGGTGTTCATGGGTTGCGCCGCCTTGGTCTGAACGCTGCAACAAGGCTCCATTCGCCGCGGTTCAATGCATGCAAAACGCATTGAACCGCGGCCCACCAAACTAGACGAACTTGCGCGCGTGCGCTGCGTCCTGCGTTTCCGCCTCCACCTCCAGCACCCGGTCAGGCCGCATCATGAACGACAGGATGATGCCCGCCGCCATCAGGATCATCGAAACCGTGAACGGCAGGTTCCAGTTGCCCGTACGGTCGATCAGCCAGCCGCCCACCACCGGACTGATGATCGCCGCCAGCGCCGAACCTGAATTCATGATGCCGGCGGCGGTGCCGGAATGCTTGGGGGCAATATCCATCGGCACGGACCACATCGGGCCAATCGTCATCTCGTTGAAGAAGAAGCCCGCGGACAGACAGACGGCGGCGAGTGTGATCGAAATGTTGGAAACGAACATGATCGGTGCAAGCGACAGCAGCGTGAGGAACATGCACACGCCGACCATCACGTTGCGGGCGAGGCGCACATTGCCGCTCTTGCGCAGGATGCGATCCGTGACCGAGCCGCCGAGCCAGTCGCCGAGCACACCCGCGAAGAACACGCCCGACGCGAACAGCGCGGACTTGCCGAGCTGCATGTGATAGCTATGCAGGAAATATTGCGGAATCCAGCCGAGGAACAGCCAGAGCACCCAGCCATAGCAGAAGTACACGGCCGTCACCGGCGCCATGCGGCCCAGAAGAATTCGCCACGGCACGGGTGCGCGCTCCTTCACGCCGGAATACGTGGCGAGGGTCGCGCATTCGGTCTCGGTGATACGCGGATGGTCGCGCGGGTTATCGCGGAAATAGAACACCCAGGCAATGGCCCACACGAAACTGATGACACCGGTGATCAGGAACGCACCGCGCCAGCTCGTCGCGACCATCAGCCACACGATGAGCGGCGGCGCAACGGCATTGCCGATGCGTGATGCGGCATGCGTAATGCCTTGCGCGAAGCCGCGCTGATCGGCCGGCATCCAGTTGGACATTGCGCGCGTCGCCGTCGGGAAGGTCGCGCCTTCGCCCAGACCCAGCAGCACCCGCGCCACGATGAGCGACACGAAGCCGCCCGCGAGGCCGGTCAGCACGGTGGCGCCGGCCCAGATGATCGCGCACAGCGTCAGAGTACGACGCGGCCCGAAGCGGTCCCCTACCCAGCCGCCGATGATCTGGAACACGAGATACGGGTACGCGAAGGCCGAGAACACAAAGCCGACCTGCGTATGCGATAGACCCAGTTCAGCCCCGAACTGGCTGGCCGCCGTGCTGACATTCACGCGGTCGATATAGGTGATGAAATACATCGCGCATAGCAGCAGCAGAACGCGCGTCGTGGCTCGACGGAACATCATCGTCTCCTTGTGTAGCCGCGTGCGTGAACACGGCGCCCTGCGCAGGCCGGGCTCCGGTCATCACGTCATGCGGGACTTCCTTTGGGTACGTCGGATGAGATTGCTGGTAGCCGGCTGAAGACGGCTATTGCATGCGGCGACGCAGCTTGCGGATGCGGGGCTTGCGCGGTGATGTCATGTCTCGTCTCCTTCGCGGCTCGTTACGGCCCGCTTGTGTGTTCGATGTGTGCTCGATGGATGAAGCTGTATTCAGTCTTTCGAATCGCGTGCTCGTGTATCCAGTGCCATGGCAAGGACGCGCGCCACATGCAGGGCGTCTCTTTGTGCGCCCTCCGCGATCTGGTGGCGGCAACTCGTTCCGTCCGCCACGATCAGCGCATCGCCGGCTTCGCGCACCGCCGGCAGGAGCGACAACTCCGCCATGGCTTGCGACGCCGCATGATGTTCCGCCTCGTAGCCAAAACTTCCGGCCATGCCGCAGCACGACGATTCGATCGTCTTCACGCTGAGGCCCGGAATCCAGCCCAGCACTTGCTCGATCGGACGCACGGCGTCGAAAGCCTTCTGATGGCAATGTCCGTGCAGCAACGCGTTCTTTGCATTCAGCGCATTGAATTCAAGATGCAATCGCCCTTGCGCTTTTTCGCGCACCAGGAATTCCTCGAACAGGAACGCGTGCTCCGAGAGCCTGCGCGCCGCTTCGCCATAGCCGTAGCCAAGGAATTCGTCGCGTAACGAGAGCAGGCACGACGGCTCGAGTCCGACGATGGCCACGCCGCGCTCGACGAACGGCAGCAATACATCGAGCGTACGGCGCGCTTCGGCCTTCGCCTCGTCGACGAGTCCCGCCGAGAGGAACGTGCGCCCGCAACACAACGGCCGCTCACCCGCCTTCACATTCAGATGCACGGCGTAGCCCGCCGCTTCGAGCACCCGCTGCGCAGCGCGGGCGTTTTCAGGCTCGATATAGTTGTTGAACGTATCGACGAACAGCAGGACCTCTTTGGTTGCGGATGCAACTTGTTTTGCGGTTGCATCGCCGAGAAACGGCTTGCTGAAGCGCGGCAGGCCACGCTGCGGCGCAAGGCCCAGCTTCGTCTTGAGCCAGCGCGCCGCGCCCGGCATGTTGTCTTCGAGCCCGTTGGCAAGCGCCGGCATGCGGCTCGCAAGAGGCGCATAGCGCGGCAGGAACGCAATCAGTCTTTCACGCAGCCGCAAGCCATGTCGCTTCTTCCAGGCCGCGCGCGCCTCGATCTTGATGCGTGCCATGTCGACGCCCGTCGGACAGTCGCGCTTACAGCCCTTGCACGACACGCACAGATCGAGCACCTCCTTGACATCGCGGCTGGCCAGGCCGTCCTCGCCGAGTTGCCCCGATAACGCCAGACGTAGCGTATTGGCGCGACCACGCGTGACATGCTGCTCGTCCTTCGTGATGCGATAGCTCGGACACATCGTGCCTGCATCGAACTTGCGGCAATGGCCGTTGTTGTTGCACATTTCGAGCGCTTTCGCGAGACCGCCGGAACGATCGCTGCCGGAACCCGGTGCGCCTTCGTCGCCCGTCAGCGGATCGCGCGTGACATTCCACGCCGACCAGTCGAGCAACGGTTTGACCGCGCGCTCACGATACGAAGGCGGAAAGCGGAAGTTTGCGACATCGTCCATCTTCGGCGGCGCCACGATCCGGTCCGGGCTCAGCCGGTTCTCCGGATCGAACAATTGCTTGATGTCGCGAAACGCTTCGTTGATGCGCGGACCGTATTGCCAGGCCACCCATTCGCCGCGACAGAGCCCGTCGCCGTGTTCGCCCGAATACGCGCCCTTGTATTCACGCACCATGGCCGCGGCTTCTTCCGCGATCGCGCGCATCTTGCCGGCGCCGTCGCGGCGCATGTCGAGGATCGGCCGCACATGCAGCGTGCCGACGCTCGCATGCGCGTACCACGTGCCTTCCGTGCCGTGCTTGCGGAACACTTCCGTCAGCCGCGCCGTATAGTCCGCGAGATGTTCGAGCGGAACCGCGCAGTCTTCGATGAAGGACACCGGCTTGCCGTCGCCCTTCATGCTCATCATGATGTTCAGCCCGGCCTTGCGGACCTCCCATAGCGCCTTCTGCGGACCCGCATCGGGCATTTCGACGACGGAGCCCGGCAGGCCGAGATCGCTCATCAGTTCGACGAGACGGGCCAGCTTCGTCACTTGCTCATCGCGGTCGGCGCCCGCGAACTCGACGAGCAATATCGCCTCGGGATTGCCAGTCAGCGCCTTGCCGATCACCGGACGGAAGGCGGGATTGGACATCGCCAGGTCGATCATCGTGCGGTCCACCAGCTCCACCGCAACCGGGCCGAGCTTGACGATGTGCTGCGTCATGTCCATCGCCGCCCAGAAGGTCGGGAAGTTCACCACGCCCAAAGTCTTGTGCGCAGGCAGCGGCGCAAGCTTCAACGTCAACTGCCGGCTGAACGCGAGCGTGCCCTCCGAACCCACCAGCAGATTGGCCAGGTTGGGCTGGCCGTCATCGTTGAAGGGCAGCGGACTCTGGCAGTCGAACAGATCGAGGTTGTAGCCGGCCACGCGCCGCAACACCTTCGGGATGCGTTCACGCAGTTCGGCGCGTTCGCGCAGCGCAATGCCGCGCACGGCCTCGACGAGATCCCGGGTACGCGTGTCCTGCGGCATGTCCGCGAGCTTGCCGAAGCGCGTTTCAAGCCCGTCGGCGAGGATCGCATCGATGGCGTCGACGTTGTGCACCATGATCCCGTATTCCATCGACCGGGACCCGCACGAGTTGTTGCCCGCCATCCCGCCAATCGTGCATTGCGCACTCGTGGAGACATCCACCGGAAACCATAGCCCATGCGGCTTCAGCCACGCATTGAGATGATCCAGCACGACACCCGGCTCGACCGTGACGGTGCGCGCGTCCTTGTCGAAGTGAACGATGTTGTTGAGCCACTTCGTCGTATCGATGACGAGCGCCTCGCCCACCGTCTGCCCGCACTGGCTCGTTCCAGCGCCTCGCGCAAGGACGCTCGCCCCCTGATCCGCGGCAATCTGCAACGCCAGACGCAGGTCCGCCTGATCTCTCGGCACGGCGACGCCGAGCGGCATGATCTGGTAGATCGACGCATCGGTCGCATAGCGTCCGCGCGACGCCGGATCGAACAGCACGTCGCCCTTCAGTTCACGCTGGAGACGCGCCTGCAACGGTGTCGGCGAAGACCCCGGACGGGCGCGCGCCGAGGCGGGCATCAGATGGATGGGCTTGACGAGCCGGTCGGTCGGAGAGTTGAGCATTGTCGCTGTCTGAATGCTGAATGCGTTATGCGAAATGCAATTCGACGGGCGGCAGACCTTCGATCCTGCCCAGCGCCGTACCGGGCGCCTTCGGGAAAGCCATGCCGGTGTACGAGCCCGCCGTCAGCACCGTGCCGCGTTCGAGCGCATGTCCGCGCGACACGCAGTGATTCACCGTCCACGCCAGCAACCGGCGCGGATCGCCCGCCGGGTTGGCGGGCGTGCCGTCGAACAGCGGCGCACCGTTGTATTCAAAAGTCATGGCGGGCGCGACGAAGGGATACGAGGCGTCGTACGGCACGCCGTCGCCCACGATCAGCGCACCGTGATTTTGCAGATCGGCGAGTTGCCAGAGCTTGTCCACGTCAGGCCACGCAGCAAAGCGGCTCGCGACGATCTCGATCGCGGCATGTACCGACTCGATCGACGCGAGGATTTCCTCTTCGGCATACGGCCCGCTGCCGGGCTCGAAACGCCGGCCAAGCCTGAAGGCCACTTCGAGTTCGAGACCCGCCCGGCCGAACGCGGACATCGCAAGGCGCGCGCCGGACTGCTGCACGCCGCCGGCAGGAAGCGGCGCGCCCTGAATGGGTCCGTCGGCCGACTTGGCGCCCACCTTCCATCCGCCGATGGCCGCGTCGAGTGTGCGCAGCGTGGCGTCCTGCGCGGCGCATGCTTCATCGGAATGACCCGGACGCAGGCCCGACGGCAGGGAATCCAGTTGCGCGTGATGTGCGCGCGCTTCCACGAAAAGCCGGGCGAGCGCGTGGGCGTCGAATGCGGCGCTCATGCGGCCGCCTTGAACGCCGGCTTCGCGACGTGGCTCGTCAGATAGTCCATCGCGGCCGTTACGCCGCTGCCCTTCAGCCCGACGCCCGCCAGCTTGAGGCCCATTTCGCACCCGGTGAGCGCGGCCATCAGCGTGAGGTCGTTGCAGTCGCCCAGATGCCCGATGCGGAACATGCGGCCCTTCACCTTGCCGAGACCCGTCCCCAGCGAAAGATCGAAATGCTCGTAGATGAGCTTGCGCACGGCATCGGCATCGACACCCTCGGGCGTCATCACGCCGGTCAGCACCGGCGAATAAACGGCCGGATCCGCGCACTGGATCTCCAGCCCCCATGCGGTGACCGCCGCGCGACAGGCGGCCGCCAGTCGCTGATGCCGGGCGAAGACATTGTCGAGCCCTTCGTCGAGGATCATGTCGAGCGCCTCGGACAACCCGTAGAGCAGGTTCGTATTCGGCGTATAGGGCCAGTAGCCCTGCTGGTTCATCTCGATGATGTCGGTCCAGTCCCAGAACGCGCGCGGCAGCGTCGCGCGCTTCGACGCCTCGCGCGCCTTCTGCGACACCGCGTTGAAGCTGATTCCCGGGGGCAGCATGAGCCCTTTCTGCGATCCGGAGACGGTCACGTCGACGCCCCACTCGTCATGCCGATAATCCGCCGAGGCCAGCCCGGAAATGGTATCCACCATTAATAATGCAGGATGCGCGGCGGCATCGATGGCACGTCGCACAGCGGCAATGTCGGAGGTCACGCCGGTCGAGGTTTCGTTGTGGACGACACAGACCGCCTTGATCGCATGCTGCGTGTCCTCGCGCAGACGCTTTTCGATCTGGTCCGCCTGCACGCCGCGCCGCCAGCCTTCGATACCCGGCAAACCGAGAAACTCCGGCTTGAGCCCGAGGTTCTCGGCCATCTTCTTCCACAGCGTCGCGAAGTGGCCGGTCTCATACATGAGCACCGTATCGCCCGGACTCAGTGTGTTGCAAAGCGCCGCTTCCCACGCTCCCGTCCCCGAAGCCGGATAGATCACCACGGGCTGGTCCGTCTTGAAGATCTTCCGGATGCCCTCCAGCACCTTCAGCCCCAGCGCACCGAACTCCGGACCGCGATGATCGATGGTCGGATAGCTCATCGCCCGCAGGATCCGGTCGGGCACAGGGCTGGGTCCGGGAATCTGCAGGAAGTGACGGCCGGCGGGATGGAAGTCGAGCTTGAGCATGAAATCGCGTCCTTGAATGTGATTTTGCATGCAAAATACAATAACGCGGTGACTTGCCGGGGTAAAGGAAAACATCGGCCGAACGGCCTAGGGATAACCCGCTGGCGGTTTTTTTCAATCGGGCTGGGTTAAAATTGCCGCAAATGAAATTCGAGGTATTGAATGCAAAATCCCGATTTACCTTCATCGCATCTTGCCCAGTCATTGCCGAGGGTCGAGCGTCTGCGCCTGCACGACACCGTGGTCGATCACTTGCGCGGATTCATCGTCGAAGGCTTGCTCGCGCCTGGCGTGAAGCTCAATGAACGCAAGCTCTGCGAGACGCTGGGGATTTCGCGCACACCGCTGCGCGAAGCGCTCAAGGTGCTGGCCGCCGAAGGCCTGATCGATATCTCGCCGAATCGCGGCGCGTCGGTATCGCAAATGAGCGAGCTGGAAATCCGCGAGATGTTCGAACTGATGAGCGGGCTCGAGGCGTTTTCAGGCGAACTGGCGTGCGAGCGCATCACGCCGCTCGAAATCGCGGAAATCAAGGCGCTGCACTATGCAATGCTCGCCTGCCGCGCGCAGAACGACCTCTCCGGCTATTACAGCCGCAATCAGGCCATCCACGACAAGATCAACGAAGCCGCGCGTAACACGGCCTTGCGCCAGACCTATGTGTCGATCAACCGTCGCCTGATGGCGCTGCGGTTTCGCTCGAATTTCCAGACGCCCAAGTGGGACAGCGCCATTCACGATCATGAAGACATGATCGAGGCGCTCGAGACGCGCGACGGCAAGCGCATGGGCGAGATCCTGCGCCGGCACCTGCTTTCCAAGCGCGATGCGGTGCTGGCCGAACGCACGCTGACGACAGTGAAGGCCCCGGCGGCGAGGAAGAGGAAGTCGGTCGAAGACTAACGCGCGTCAGACCACACGAAGCAATGTAGCGTCCGCACCATAACGTCAGATGTAAGGTACGATACGACCCGATTGGCCGTCAGAGCCATCCACTGGGGGGATCATCGTGACCGGATTTCGAGGTGCGTGCATTGTGTCAGGGGCAGTGCTCGCCATTACAGCTTTCGCGACCTACCGTTCGCCGGATTTCGAAGCGGCGCAGGCCGCGATGGACCGGCAGACCGTCGACTGCCTCAGCCGCAGTCTCACGCGCGACGAGAAATTCCGCCTCGCCCATCTCACCGCCGGCCATGACCGGGAAGGGATGCGGCCCATCTATACCGATGTACTGTCGCGCTGCATCGTGCGTTCAGATCAGTGGGACCGCCGTCCGCAACTGGTCACGAGTGCGCGCCAGCTGCTGTCCCAGGATGCGGAGTTCAGGCAGCTCGTGAACGCGCAAACCCTGCACCTCGCGCGCCGCCCGTAACGCGCCTCCGCTGACTCACCAGCCCTCTCAGGCCTGAAGACCGCTTCCCGCACCCGGTTGCACCAGGGCGCGGGTGTTGGCTTCGTGTGCGCGCAGCGCGGCGATTTCGTGCTGCGCATAGTGCGTCACGGGCGCCACGGCGGCAAGAGCGGCGGTCAAGAGGATGGCGGCGATGCTGATCGAGAAGGCGTTCATGACAAGCTCCTTTATCTTGCGTTGGCTGGATCGGGCTGCGTGTTGCGCTGCCTGTGAGAAGCATTGTCGTCGCCGAGACTTAGCAGGGAATGAGTGCGCCGCGGCTTCATCCGCTTGCCATGTCGCGCCCGGCCATCCTGGCCTATCGGGTAAACAACCGGGTTAAGATCGGCGTTCATTCGACCATCCGGCATCCTGCATTCAAAATGCATTCGACCATCGACGCACCGTCCGCCTCGCTCGAGCTTCCCTTCAAGCGCCCGTTCGACTGGACCCGCATGCTGGGCTTCATCGGCGGGCGCGCGTCCGCGGGCGTGGAATCGGTCAGTGACGGCATCTATCGGCGGGCGATCGAATGGCGCGGCGACGACGGTACGATCGAAGTCCGGCCGCATGCACGCAAACATCGCCTGGTCGTGACAGTGGAAGGCGCCGCGGCCCGCCACGCGCAGGAACTCGCCACGCCGCTATCCCGCATGTTCGACCTGCACGCCGACCCGCGTGAAATCACTCGCTGCCTGTCCGCCGATCCTATCCTCGCCCCCCTCGTCGAAGCCGCACCCGGCCTGCGCGTGCCGGGCGCATGGTCGGGCTTCGAACTGGTGGTGCGCACCATCGTCGGACAGCAGGTGAGCGTGAAAGGCGCTTCGACGATCATGAACCGCATCGTCCAGCGTGCGGGGAGGCGTATCGAAGGGCACCCGCATGAAGGCACCGCGTGGCGCTTTCCGACACCGGCCGAACTCGCCGCCGCGGATCTCGACAAGATCGGCATGCCGACGAAGCGCGTCCAGGCCGTGCAGAACTTCGCGCAGGCCGTCGCTTCCGGCGCGCTGCCGCTCGACACACCCGGCGCCGATACCGTCCAACTGCAGCGCGATCTTCTCGCGATGCCCGGCATCGGACCCTGGACGGTCGGCTATGTCGCGATGCGCGCGTTGCGTGATCCCGATGCCTGGCCCGATGCCGACCTCGTGCTCATGCAGGCCATCGCCAGACGGGATCCGTCGCTCGTCAAACCCGCGCAGCAACGCGCTCGCACGGAACGCTGGCGGCCGTGGCGCGCCTACGCGGCAATGCATCTGTGGAACGGCGTGGCCATCGCCACGGGACAGTCGCGCGGCGGTTGAATCTTGCATGCAGCATTACGCACGCAAAATGCCAAGGCGCCGCGTCAGCCCGCGAATGCCCGCGTATGCCCCGCATGCCCAAAGTCGTCCCCTTGTCTTGAAAATGAACTAATCTCCTTCGAGCATCGCGAACGCGGCCGGGGCACGCAGGCGACCCACCCTACCGGCCCATTCATGCCATACCACGCAGGGACACGAAGAAGCGCTGACGCAACGCCATCGGGAGACGCACATGAACGCCTCATCCCTCGACGCACAAGCCGGCTCTGGCAACGCATGGTCCGCCTCACCCTCCACCGCATCGGCAGCTGAACTGCCTGTTGCACCACGCGTGCAGAAGATCGTCGTTGCGATTCACGGCATCGGCAACCAGTTGCACAGCGACACGGTGCGCTCGGTCGCCAGCCAGTTCGGTGCGCGCTATGATCCGCCGCTCCCCGTCATGCCGCTCGGCTACTTCGATATCGCGGGTGTCGGCGAAGTGGACGTGCGCCAGCTCGATCTCCCGGCAACCGGCTCCTATACGCCGGCGCAGCGCGAGTTCTACTCGGCACTGGGCTTCGCCGAGGTCTACTGGGCCGACATCCCGCGCGAGGTCGTCAAGCAGGACGACACGCTCGAGGAGAGCAAGGCCTGGGGCCTTTCCATCGTCAGCCGCGCGCAAGCGGCCTACATGCTCAACGTCGAAGAACGCAAGCTCGAGCCCGCCGATTTCTCGCTGGCCGCAGGCGTGGTGGAAGAAATCGTCGAGACCGTCGCCGTCATGCAAAGCCTGCTTGCCGTTGCGGAGAAAGCGGGCATCTTCAAGTTCGATCTCGCGCCGATGCTGCGCGACTACGTCGGCGACGTGCAGCTCGTCGCGGACTTCAAGCAGCATCGCGACACCATCGTCTTCCGCTTTCATCGCGTGATGGAACGACTCGTGGCGCTCGCCACGGAGCGTTGCCAGTGCGCGCCCGAGGTCTACGTCGTCGCGCACAGCGAAGGCACCGTGATCAGCTTCCTCGGTATCCTGCAGGCGCTGTCCACGCCCACCGTGGCGGATCCGAAGGACGGCAAGCAGGTCATCAGCACCGACTGGGTGCAAAGCCTGCGCGGCTTCATGACCATCGGCTCGCCCATCGACAAGCACATCCTGCTCTGGCCCAAGCTATGGGAAGGCATGCAACTGAGGAGCGAAACACAGGGCGACACGGTCACGCAGGTCGACCGTCCAGGCGGGCCGCTCGCGCTGCCGGCTCAGATCAAGTGGCGCAACTACTACGATTACGGCGATCCCGTCGGCTTCGCGCTGGACACGGCGCGCGCGTTCCTGGATCACCATGGCTGCCGCGCATTCGAGTTCGACGAACACGCCGACGACATCGGCTTCTCGCGCTACTGGCTGCCCGGCAAGGCGCATACCGATTACTGGACCGACTCCGAAGTCTTCGGCCACTTCATCGACAACGTCGTGCTCGGCGAGCAGACAGCAACCCCGCCGGGAAACAGGCGCGCCCGCGGCTTCGTCAGCACCGCGATCCCCTACCTGCTCAGCTTTGCCCTGCATCTTCTTGCTGTGTTCTTCATCTACAAGGCCGTCACGGCTTCATCGGATGCGGGCGCCGGTTCCGCCAGCACGGCGCCGGAGTTCATCTATCTCACGCGCTCGGTATTCGCCCTCGCTTGCCTGCTGATGGGCACCACCATCGCCGCACGCATTCCACGGCTGGTGAAAGCACGCGGCACGCATCGCACGGGCGCATGGCTGCGATGGCGCATCGTCGCGCTCGCGGCATTCGCAGCCGGCGCACTCCTCTTCTGGTTCGTCCTCGTGAGCGGCGTCGCCGCGTTCCTCGCGAGCCCGTTCGCTAACATCCTCCATCGCGATGTCGCGGATCCACTCGTCGGCAAAGCGGTCTTCGTGCTGGCCGGACTCGTCTGCGCGCTCAGCGGCTGGATAGCGCCGCGCAAACCGCATTGGGGACGGCGCGTGCTCGTCGCGCTGGGCACGCTGATGATGGTGCTCATCGTCGGCGTGAGGCTATGGGGCGATCTCGCGGGCAAGCCGCTGTGGCCCGTCGTGCTCGGCGGACTGTTCTTTCTTTATGCGTGGTGGCTCGCCATCCTGATCTTCGATCTCGCCTTCGTCTGGCATCGCTATGTGCGCAACTCGGTGGCCCTCGACACGCTGCGGGCATGGCGCGAAGACCGGCGCGACGCACAGCCCAAACCCATCATGTCGATGGGTTCCAGGCGACGCACCGGTCAATGATCACGCATGCAGCACCAGCTTCTGCACGCGCCAGTTGAGCAACTCGGCGACGAACAGCGTGTTCTCGGCAGGACATGCCATCTCGTGAATCCAGCCGAACTGCTTGAGCTGCTTGCCGGAGCGGCCGAGCACGCCGAGCAGCTTGCCGTCGAGCGACAGCTTGTAGATGCGGCCGGGGAACGCATCGGCGGAATAGAGCACCTGATTCGGACCCGGCGAGATGCAGATGGCCCACGGCGATCCCGGCGCGAAGGTGCCTGCTGCAAGCGCCGCCTCATCGGGCATGTTGCCGATGGCCGGCCGCGCATCCGGCGGCACCGGCACGTCGATGGTGAATTGCCGCTGGAAGTTGCCCTCGCCGTCGAAGACCTGGATGCGGCGGTTGCTGCGGTCCGCGACATAGACCATGTTGTTCGCATCGATGGCAATGCTGTGCGGCGTATGAAACTGCCCCGGTCCCGTGCCGCGGTCGCCCCATGACTTGAGCCAGTTGCCGTCGCGATCCACCTTCGCCACGCGCGAATTGATGTAGCCATCGCTGATGTACGTGTTGCCCGAGGTATCCCATGCGACGTCCGTGACCTGGCGGAAGCGTCCCGGCTCCGAAGGCAAGGGCGGGTTCGGATGCTTGAGCGGAGCGGTCTCTTCATCCGCTGCTTCCTGCTTGCGGCCGAAGACCATCGCCACACGCCCTTCCGGCGTGAACTTGATGATCATGTCCGAGCCCTTGTCCGTGACCCAGACGTTGTCCTGCCGGTCCACCTTCACGGTGTGCGCGAACGACCACGCATAGAGACGATGACCGATCTCGCGCACGAAGCGTCCATTGCGGTCGAACTCCAGCAGCTGCGCAGCGGCCGCGCCATAGGCCGGCCCGGTGCTGTTGCCGCGCGACAGCACGAACACATGACCCGCCGAATTGACCGCGACGCCCGAGCATTCGCCGAAGTACATGTCGCGCGGCAAGCGCACGGGATCGGGCACGGAGCCGTAGGGAATCGACGGCACGTCGTTATCGGCGTACGCGAGATGCGGGAACAGCGCGAGCGCCGCGGCGCCCTGACCCGCCAGCGCAAGAAAACGGCGGCGGCTTGCGCCAGCCGGTTGAGTATCGCAACATGGACAGTACATCGAATGCCGAAGACTCATTGTTACCCTCCTTCTGTTCGTCGCGTGCAATGAAGAACTGCGATGAAGAACTGCAATGAAGAGACGGTGATGGCTGGCGTGGGCTGGCGTGCTGCGCGATGCTTCGGGAGTGTAGTGCAAGAGTTGCAGCGCGCGCACGCGAGCGCTTCCATCGCTTTCAATACTGAAAGGACGTCATGAACTCAAGTTTGCTGTATCAGGTTCGTATCAGGCTCACGCCTGAATGCGCCGCGATGGCGCGTCAGGATCGCTTCGATGGCAAGCTCGCGCCGCTCGGCGCCTTGCTCGCGAAACATCGCGCGACGTTGATCTGCCAGTACGACGCCTTCGCGGACTATGTGGCGCAGGCGGAGCGGGATGGCGTCGAAGGCTATCCGTTGTATCGATGGACGCGCGACACCATCGAGAATCCCGCGAAGAAGGCGAAGTACCTCGAAGCGTTCACCTTCTACGTGAACGGCGACGAGGTCTATGAAAAGGCCCTGGCCGATGCATTGGAAGCGGATCTCCACGCGTTGGCCAGCGACGCGATCACGGAGATCCGCAAGTACGATACGAATCCCGCGAACAATCCGCAACCGCCTTCACAGGGCCAATAGGCGTTGCATTCAGCCCTCGCGGGCATCGAGCCATTCGACGACATTGCGCACCGTATCGCCATAGAACGTGCGATACAGCTCCTCCGACACATAACCGATATGCGGCGTCGCGAGCAGGTTCGGCAACGAGCGCAGCGGATCGTCTGCGGCGAGCGGCTCCTGGTCGTACACGTCGATGGCCGCGCCTGCCAGACGCTTGGACTTCAGTGCATCGATCAACGCTGCATTGTCGATGATCGGCCCGCGCGATGTATTGACGATGCGGCTGGTCGGCTTCATCTGACCGAGTTCCGTTGCGCCGACGAGATGATGCGTCCGTTCGCTCAGACGCACGTGAACCGATAGCACGTCCGAGGTCTTGAAGAGCGTGTCCTTGTCGACGCGTTCAATCCCCTTCTCCGCCGCGCGTTCGGCGGTGAGGTTCTGGCTCCACGCAATCACGTTCATGCGGAACGCCCGGCCGATCACACCGACCGCCGACCCCACGCGCCCCAACCCGAGCAACCCGAGCGTCTTGCCGGCAAGCTCGGTGCCGAGACCGATCTGCCAGCCGCCCTCTTTGAGCGAGCGGTTCTCGCCGGGAATGTCGCGCACCATGGCGAGGATCAGCGCCCAGGTGAACTCGATCGTCGGCGCGGACGAATAGCCCGTGTGCCGCACTTCAACGCCGCGTTGCGCCGCAGCGTCGAGATCGATCGATGCATTGGCCGAGCCGGTGGATGCGATCAGCTTGAGGTTAGGCAGATGCTCGATGATGTCGCGCGGCAACGGCGTGCGTTCGCGCATGGCGCAGATCACATCGAACGGTTGAAGTCGTTCGAGCAGCGCCTCGCGCTCGGCGATGTGATCGTTGAAGACGGTGATGTCGGCGCGCGATTCGAGCGCCGACCAGTCGGCCATCGAGCGGGCGAGGTTCTGATAATCGTCGAGCACCGCGACCTTGATGCGTGAAGAACTGGACATGATGAAGCCTTCGATTTTGTTGTGACGAATGCGCGAATCCGCGGCAGCCGCTAGTGTGACGCAAGCCGCGAAATCATGTCGGGACGCCTTGCGGCCGGCCGCTGCGACCGATGACATCGCGTGAAACAAGTCATCGCGGGACTTTGGATGAGGCTGCCTCTATAGTCCGTTCCGTCGCCACACGAAACACAACGTGGCTCAGGCAACCGAGAGGAACATCCCGTGAATACCCGTTCGACTTTCGCATCAAACAGAAGTCTTCAGAAGCGCGGCATGCATACCCTGCTCGTTGCCGCCACCGCCGCAGCGCTCACGCTGTGCAGCGGCTCCGCCTTCGCGGGCTGGGCGCGCGGCGGCACCGCCTATACCGGGCGCGGCGAGTATCAGGGCGCGCATGTCGGTTCCTGCGGCGGCGGCAGCTGCTCGCATGCAGGCGGCGTCGAAAATCCCTGGGGCCGCACGGCCACCAATTCAGGCACGGTGACACGCACCGCGCCGGGACAGTTCAGCAACAGCGGCACTGCATACGGCCCGAACGGCCGCTCCGTCCAGCATGCCGGCGACACGAGCTGCGCCAGCGGCAGCTGCACGCACAGCGGCAGCGCGACCGGCCCGAACGGCAAGACCGCGTCCGGCACCGATACCGTCACGCGCACCGCGCCGGGCCAATACAACTCGTCGGGCTCGGTGACGGGTCCGAACGGCAACACGTCGACGCATACGGCATCGACCCAATGCGCGGGCTATACCTGCAACCGCTCCGGAACGGTCAATACGGCCAGCGGCGGCACCGTCACGCATTCGGGCAGCGCGACGAGCGTGGCGCCGGGCGTCGTGGTCACGTCGGGCAGCGCGACGGCCACGAACGGCGCGCATGTCACGACGGTATCGGGCGGCGGCACGGTCACCACGACGAGCACGGCTGTCGTCACGGGATCGGCTGCCGTGGTTGCCGCGCCCTTGATCGTGCCGCCGCCTCCGCCGCCGGCGACCGTGGTCGTGACGACGCCTCCCCCGCCGCCGCCGGCAGTCGTCGTGACGACGCCGCCGCCGGTCAAGACGGTGTATGTCGCCCCGCCCCCGCCGCCGGTCAAGGTCATCTATGTCGCACCGCGCCGCGCCATCTGGATTCCGGGCCACTATGCCGGCGCGGTGTGGGTGCCTGCGCACTGGGCATGACCGGCAGCCGCGAACCCGAGGTTCGAACGCCTGTGCGCCGGCCCTGTCGCTTTGCCGGCACGAGGCGTTACACTGCGGATCAACGCCGCTTCCGGCAGAGGCACGCCATGCCCGATGTCTTCCCCGACGCCCAGGCAACCACGAGCAAGCGCTCATGACGAGACATCGCATGAAGCGTCCTCACCTGCCCGACGATCACGCGAAAGGGGTCCTGCACGACGTCATCTGGACCGCGGGCCCCGTCGTGCTGGTCATTGCGATCATCTCCGCGCTGGTCTACTGGCTCGTCGATCCCGCGCCGCCCCGCACCATCACCATGAGTGCGGGCCAGCCCGACAGCTCGTTCTACGTCATCTCGAAGCAATACGCGGCCATCCTCGCGCGCAACGGCATCACGCTCAAAGTGCTGCCTTCGGACGGCTCCGTGCAGAACCTCGATCGTCTGCTCGATCCGCAACAGCATGTCGATCTCGCGCTCGTGCAAGGCGGCATCGCGACGAAGGAACAGGTGTCGAAGCTGGTCTCGCTCGGCAGCGTGTCGTATGTGCCGCTGGTGGTGTTCTATCGCGGCAAGGGGCTCAGCCTGCTGTCGCAACTGGAGGGCAAGCGGATTGCCATCGGCCGTGAAGGCAGCGGCACGCGCACGCTGTCGCTCAAACTGCTCGCAGCAAACGGCATCTATCCGGGCGCCGACACGCAGTTGCTTCCGACCGACGGCCTCGAGGCCGCCACGCAACTCGTCAGCAACGAAGCGGACGCCGTGCTGCTCTCCGGCGACTCCGCGACGCGCGACCTCATGCTGCGTCTGTTGCGCGTGCCCGGCATCTCCGTGATGAACTTCACGGAAGCGCGCGCCTATACGCGCCTCTTCCCATATCTGGACGACATCGAATTGCCGCCCGGCATACTCGACCTGGGCCGCCTCATTCCGCCCGAGACCGTGCATCTGGTGAGCCCGATGCTCGAACTGGTCGCGCGGCCGAGCCTGCATCCCGCGCTGTCCGATCTGCTCATCGAAGCCGCGCAGGAGGTCCACGGCACGGCGAGCTTGCTGCAACCCGCCGGGCAGTTTCCGCGCGCAGTCGCGCATGAGTTTCCGATCAGCGAGGATGCCAGCCGATACTATCGTTCGGGCAAGAGCTTCCTGTATCGCACGCTGCCGTTCTGGCTTGCCAATGTTGCGGACCGCGCGCTCGTGCTGCTGCTGCCGGTCGCGGTGCTGATCCTTCCGGCGCTGCGCATCGTGCCCTGGCTCTATCGCTGGCGCGTGCGTTCCCGCATCTATCGCTACTACGGCGCGCTGATCGCGGTGGAACGCGGCGCGATGAAGCTCGTCGATGAAAACGAACGGCGTACGCTCCTCGTCGAACTCGACTACATCGAGGAGTCGCTCAACACGCTCAAGATGCCGCTCGCCCATGTCGATGCACTCTACGTACTGCGCGAACACATCGGCTTCGTGCGCGCGCGTCTCAGCGAAGGCAGGCGGCGTGCCGGTACGGCGCCGCTGCATGATCGCGCGGCGGAGAGCCCGCGATGAGCCTGCGCGCATGGCTGGCCGCGCTGGCGCTGCTGTTGCTGGGCGCTTGCGCCAGCCTGCCGCCGCAGGCGGGACGCGTGCAGACGCAAGCCTTCACCGACACCGCCGGCACGTCCCTGGGCCGGGCGTTCTCGACGAGCGAACAAGCGCATCCGGGCGACAACGCCTTCCATCTGCTTCCGAACGGCATGGACGCGCTCATTGCGCGAGTGATCCTGAGCGAGCGCGCCGAACGTTCGCTCGACCTGCAGTACTACATCTGGCACGACGACCTGACCGGCCGCGAAATGGCGGCTTCGATCATGCGGGCGGCCGATCGCGGCGTGCGCGTGCGTCTTCTGCTCGACGACCTCGGCACCAATGCCGACGACCGCTTCCTGCTCGCGCTCGCCTCACATCCGAACATCCAGGTGCGGCTCTTCAACCCGGTGGCGAACCGCACCTTCAAGAAGCTCGGCTCGGCGATGGAGTTCTTTCGCGTGAATCGCCGCATGCACAACAAGGCGATCATCGCCGACAACCAGGCGGCCATTCTCGGCGGCCGCAATATCGGCGACGAATACTTTGGCGCGTCGAGCACGGTGGCGTTCGGCGATCTCGATGTGCTCGTGCACGGACCGGTGGTGCGCGATGTGTCGGATGCGTTCGACCTCTACTGGAATTCGGCCGCGGCTTATCCCATCGAGCATCTCGTGGGCCGTTCCGCCGATCCCGACGCGCTGCGAAGCTATCGCGACAAGCTGGAGGCCTATCTGCTGGCGGAACGTCATTCGCCTTATGTCGCGCAAGTTCGCCAGCGCATGGCCGACGTGCTTCAGGCACACGATGAAGCCTTCTCATGGGGCAAAGCCACGCTGCTCTACGACGATCCCGCGAAGATCACCCGCGCGCCCGGCGACAGCGAAGGGCATTTGATGTCGCAATTCAAGGCGCTGGACTTCGCGCCCGGCAAGGACATGTTGATCGTGTCGCCGTATTTCGTGCCGCGCAGCGAAGGCGTGCAATGGCTGCGTTCGATGACCGCGCGCGGCGTGCACGTCACCGTGCTCACCAATTCACTCGCGGCCACGGATGTGGCGGCGGTGCATGCGGGTTATCAGCGCTATCGCCGCGACATGCTCGAAGCCGGCGTGACGCTTTATGAACTCAAACCCGTCACATCGAATAATGAAGACAAAATGCAAAAGCAGAGCACATTCGGTTCGTCCAAGGCTTCGCTCCATGCGAAGACCTATGTGTTCGACCGGACGCGCATCTTCATCGGCTCGATGAATCTCGATCCGCGCTCCGTGCAGTTGAATACGGAAATCGGCGTGTATTGCGAGAGTGCGCAGGCGGCCACGGAAGTGGCGGACGGCATCGGCAAGCAGATCGACCGCATTGCCTGGCGCGTCGAGTGGCAAGACGACGGCGCCGGCCATCAACGGATGGTCTGGATCGACACCGCCGCCGATGGCACGACACGCGTGCTTAACGCGGAGCCCGAGGTGTCCACGCTGAAACGCGCGGGCATCTGGATGCTCGGGCTGCTGCCGATCGAATCGCAGTTATGAGCCGCGCGGCCTGGCTCTACCGCACGCGCTTCATTTGAATCCCGACACCGCGTGCGGCACATACGGTGCTTCCAGAGCAGCAATCTCTTCCGCTGTGAGATTCAGCGATAAGGCCGCGACCGCATCGCCGATATGACCGGGCTTCGAGGCCCCGATGATCGGCGCGCTCACCGGCGCCTTCTGCGCGACCCATGCCAGCGCCACCTGCGCGCGCGGCACGCCGCGCTTCTGAGCCAGCGCGGCCACGGCTTCGACTACGGCGCGATCGGCTTCGTCGGTCTTGTACAGCGTGCTGCCGAAGGCGTCCGTTTCCTGACGCGCGCTGGTCGTGTCCCAGTCACGCGTGAGACGGCCTCGAGCAAGCGGGCTCCACGGCACGACGCCGATGCCCTGATCCTTGCACAGCGGAAGCATCTCGCGCTCTTCCTCGCGATAGAGCAGGTTCAGGTGGTTCTGCATGGTCCTGAATTCGGTCCAGCCGTTCGCGCGCGACGTATAAAGCGCTTTGCTGAACTGCCAGGCATACATCGACGACGCGCCGATATAACGCACCTTGCCCGCCTTCACGACATCGTGCAGCGCTTCGAGGGTTTCTTCGATCGGCGTCGCATAGTCCCAGCGATGGATCTGGTACAGGTCGAGATAATCGGTGCCCAGGCGCCGCAGGCTGTTGTCGATCTCGTTGAAAATGGCCTTGCGCGACAGGCCCGCGCCGTTCGGGCCGGGCCGCATGCGGTTGAACACCTTCGACGCAATCACGATATCGTCGCGCTTCGCGAAGTCGCGCAGTGCGCGTCCAACGATTTCTTCAGACGTACCGTCGGAATAGACATTGGCGGTATCGAAGAAGTTGATGCCTGCGTCCAGCGCTTCCTTGATGAGCGGACGGCTCTTCTCCTCGTCGAGCGACCACGGATGCGTGCCGCGTTCCGGCACGCCATAGGTCATGCAGCCGAGACAGAGCCGCGAGACGTCGAGGCCGGTCGTACCCAGTTTCACGTAATCCATCGTGCGAATCTCCTTGCGAAGCGAAAGGAACTGCGAGCGCGCATGCTCGTGCGCATGCTGCGAAACTTCGCACCTTATAACAATGCAGCGAATCGCGCTGCCTGTCATGTTAAGCCAGGGGTGAACCATCCGGACCATTTGCACCGAAACAGACCGCCCCTGCTAACATGCCCTGCGTCGCATCATCCCGCCGAACGCTTTCATTCCCTTGACTGAACTGAAGATGCTTCCCATGACGACACCCGCTACTCAACCCATCTGGTTCATCACCGGCTGCTCGACCGGCTTCGGCCGCGATCTTGCCGCAAAGACTCTCGCGCTCGGCTATCCGACCGTGGTCACCGCGCGCAATCCGAAGACACTCGAGGCATTCACCGAACAATACGGCGACCTCGCGCTCGTGCTGCAACTCGACGTCACGCAGCCCGAGCAGGTTCAGGCCGCCGTGAAGGCAGCGACAGACAAGTTCGGGCGCATCGACGTGCTCGTGAACAACGCGGGCATCGGCTATTTCGGTTCGTTCGAGGAGAGCGACCTGAACGAAGTGCGCAAGATGGTGGACATCAACGTCTGGGGCCTGGTGGACATGACGCGCGCGGTGCTGCCGCAGATGCGCAAGCAGAAGCACGGCACCATCGTGAATGTCTCGTCGATTGGCGGCATCATCGCGTTCCCCGGCGTGAGCTTCTATCACGCGACGAAGTTCGCGGTGGAAGGCATGTCGGAGTCGATGTCGCACGAACTGGCGCCGCTCGGCATCAAGGTGCTGATCGTCGAGCCGGGTCCGTTCCGCACGGATTGGGCGGGACGCTCGGCGAACGAGGCGCCGCGCACGATCGCCGATTACGCCGGCACCGCGCAGGCGCGCACGGATACGATGCGCGGCTACAGCGGCAAGCAACCCGGCGATCCGGTGCGCGCCGCCGAAGCGATCATCCAGGCCGTGGAAAGCAAGGACCCGCCGCTGCGCCTGCTGCTCGGCAAGGCCGCGGTGACGAATGCACGCGTGAAGATCGACGCCTTGCGCAAGGACTTCGACGGCTGGGAAGCGGTTTCCGTGGGCGCGGACTTTCCCGAAGGCGAGTGACGCAAGGAGCCGTTACAAGGCCAGCACGTTCACCGCGACATCCATGTGATGCGCGCCGCCGCCCAGTATCATGCCGCGCAACAGCGACACGTCGCTATAGTCGCGGCCCGTGGCGAGCGTCACATGATCCAGATCGGCCAGCACGTCATTGGTCGGATCGAGATCGATCCAACCACTCTGCGGACAATGCACCGACACCCATGCATGCGAGGCATCCGCGCCGATGAGGCGCGGCTGTCCCGGCGGCGGATCGTTGCGCAGATAGCCGCTCACATAGCGCGCGGGCAAGCCCAGCGCGCGCAGGCAGCCGATCATCACCTGCGAGAAGTCCTGGCATACGCCATGCCGCAGTTCGAACGCGCGCGAAGCCGGCGTATCGACCGATGTGGAAGACGGTTTGTATTCAAAATCCGCGTGGATGCGGTGCATCAGATCGATTGCACCCGCGACGAGCGGCCTGCCCGCCGGAAAGCTCGCCTGCGCATACTCACGAAACGCGTGCGCGATTGGGATATTGGGTGACGCGAAGCAGAACTCGCCTTGCGCGAGAAACGCTTCGCCTGCGTGATAGCGCAGCCGTTCCGCGACGGTTTCCCAAGGTGGCGTCGCATCCGGATCTAGTGCGGTCCAGCGCGGCGTCAGGCGCACGGTGGTTTCGCTCGTCATCGAAAGACGCTCGTGCGGCGCGTCCAGCGAGAAGTACAGCACGTCGTTGCCGAATGCATCGACGCGGCTATGCACATAGGACGGCACTGGTTCAATGCGTTCTGTATGCGAAATCACCTGTTGCCACGGACAGTGCAGCGGCCGGATGGTCGCCAGGTGCTGCGCGATCTCCACCGGCGTCGAATAGCGATAGGTCGTGCGGTGCGTCACCGCGAGCACGGTATCGTGCATGCCGATGTTCATGACGACACCTGCGCGGCCGGCGTGTTCGCGTGGCTGAAATAGCGCGCGCTCACTTCGTTGGACGCAGCGCTCATCGATGCAACCAGCCTGTCGCACAACGCAATCAGCGCAACATGGAGGCCGTCGCCGCGCGTCTCGCACAGCGTGGCGAGCGGCGGCAAGGCGTCGGCAGGCGCGAGCAGATCGGCGAAACGCGTGGCCTGCATGCGCCGTGCGCCGCCCGCCGCCGCCGCGATTTCCTCGAGCTTCACGCGCAAGCGCGCATGGACGCCGTACAGGCCGCGCGGGTTCGTCTGATCGACGACGATCAGATCGATCAGCGCCGGCACTTCGAGCCTTCCCGGATACAGCGAGCGATAGGTCAGCGTGCTGTCGAACAATTGCAGCAACAGATCGAAGCCTGCCGGTGAAGCCAGCGTGCCGCATTCGGCGACCACGCGCAGGATGGTCGCCATCGTCGAGACGCGTTCGATGTGCCGGCCGATGAACAGCAGGCGCCATGCTTCGTCGCGCGTCATGCGGTCGCCCTGTGCGCCGCTGATTGCGCACAGCTGGGTCGCGAGATGTTCGAGCGCATTCATCAGCAACACGCGATCGTAGCTGCGGCCGAGACGCGGGATGCCTTCGGCGCGGGACTCGTCGAGATCGAGACGCACGAGCGCATCACGAAAGTCGTTGCGCGACGCGAGAATGACGCGCCAGTGATCGGTCGAGAGTCGGTCGCGAATCTCGCCGCCCACGCGCGCCTGGTCCGCGAGATTGCCGCCGATGCTGGTGCCGATGCTCGTCTCCGGCAAGCCCGCGATCAACACGCGTTCGAATGCTTGCGGCGTGGCGCGCGCGAGCGTATCGCCCGACGGGATCAGGCCGCTTTGCGCGGCCAGTTCGGCCAGCGTCGGAAACAGTTCCTCGGCATCGCTTCCTTCGAGCATGCCGAGCAGCAGACGGCACAGGCGCACATTGTTCTCTGCGCGCTCGCCGTAGCGGCCGGCCCAGAACAGGTTCTCGGCAGCCCGGCTCGACACGGTCCGATGCTTGCGAAGATCGCCGGGCCGGATCGGCGTGGGACGCAGCGATACCGAACTGCCCGGCTGGCTCGACATCACCCAGGTATCGACGCTGCTGCCGCCGAACTGCATCGACACCGTCGCGCGATGATCGGCCGCCAGCCGCGTGAAGCCGCCCGGCACGACGCTCCAGCCGCCATCAGGATTGGCGACCGCGTAGGCGCGCAGCACGCACGGGCGCGATCCCAGCGCGCCATCGTGAAAGCGCGGCGCGCACGAGAACGGCTGATGCGCCTGAATCGTGAAGACATCCGGCGCGCGCTCGATGCGTTCGCGCCAGTCCGCCAGCACTTGCACGCCCGCGTCGATGCCCGGCGCCCGGTCCGCCTGCGCACCCGGCCAGGTGGGCGCGATGAGTGCGCTGTCGAATCGTTCGAAGGCCTCGCGACGGGCCGCTTCCTCGCCGCACCACCAGGTCGGCACGGTGGGCAGCTCGAGCGTCTCGCCGAGCAGGGCCTGCGCGATGCCCGGCAGGAACGCATTCAATGCGGGCGATTCCGTGAAGCCCGCGCCCGGCACGTTCGACACCATCACGTTGCCCGCGCGCATGACCTGCAGCAGACCGGGCACGCCGATGCTCGAATCGGCGCGCAGTTCGACCGGGTCGCAGAAGGCGTCGTCGAGACGGCGCAGTACGGCATGCACGCGCGACAGGCCGGCCAGCGTCTTCAGATAGAGCTTGTCGTGACGCACCGTGAGGTCCTTGCCTTCGACGAGCGTCACGCCGAAATAGCGCGCCAGGAACACATGTTCGAAATAGGTTTCGCTGAACGGGCCGGGACTGAGCAGCGCAATGTGCGGCACGTCGTCCGCGCTGCTGCGGCCGCCTTCGTCGTCGCGCATCGTGGCGCGCGCGGCCTGCGCGATGGTCGCGATCAGCTGCGCATACGACGCCGCGAGCCGGCTCACGCGCATGGCGCGGAACGGATCGGCGAACAGGCTCGCGACGATCAGCCGGTTCTCCAGCACATAGCCCAGACCCGACGGCACCTCGGTGCGATGCGCGATCACGGTCCACTCGCCCGAGGGCGCACGCGCGAGATCGACCGCGACGATCTGCAGGAAGCGCCCGAGCGGCGGCACGAAGCCCTTCACCGAACGCAGATAGCCTGGATTTCCGAACACGAGCGCAGCGGGCAGCAGACCACGCTGCAGCAAGGTCTGCGGACCATAGACATCGGCGACGATGGCTTCCATCAGCCGTGCGCGCTGCGCGACGCCGCGCTCGATGCCCGCCCACTCCGCTTCGTCGATGATGAGCGGCAACAGATCGAGCGACCACGCGCGCGGCTTGCCGTTGTCGGCATAGACGTTGTAGGTGATGTCGTTGTCGCGCACTTGCTGGGCCACCGCGGCGACGCCGTCGTCGAGACGCGCGATGCCCTGCTCGCCCAGCAGATCGAAGAACTGCCGCCACGGCTCGCGCAATGCGCCCGAGGCATCGCGCAACTCGTCCCAGTGCCCCGGCCGCCCCGGCAGCGTGCGCAGCAGCGCGAGCGCATCGGCGCGGGCGGCGGCGATGTCGAAGGGCAAGGTCGATTGATAGGCCAAAGTCTTCCCGCTTATCTTTTGAATGATGAATGCATTTCAACGATAACGCAGGTCGAGCGTGAACGGAAATTCAAGGCTGCGCTCGCGCGCTTCGACGGACATCGTGCCGGGCGTGTGTCCGGTCGCGAAGAAGCGTGCGCGGCGGCGGCTTTCTGCTTCATAGGCGTTGACGGGAAAAGTCTGGTAGTTGCGTCCGCCGGGATGCGCGACATGGTACTGGCATCCGCCGATGGCGCGCCCCGTCCAGGTGTCGACGATATCGAAGGTGAGCGGCGCATGCACGCCGATGGTCGGATGCAGCGACGCCGCCTGCGACCACGCCCGAAAGCGCACGCCCGCGACGTATTCGCCGACGCGTCCGGTCGGCTGCAACGGCAGTGCCGCGCCGTTCACGGTCACGACGTGCCGGTTGCCGTTCAACCCCAGCGCGCGCACTTCCAGCCGTTCGACGGACGAATCCACGTAACGCACCGTGCCGCCGGCGGAACCCTCTTCGCCCATCACGTGCCACGGTTCGAGCGCGTTGCGGATGGTCAGCGCGATGCCGTTGGTGTCGTATGAACCCACCAGCGGGAAACGGAATTCAAAATGCGGTTCGAACCAGCTGCGCTCGAACGCGAAGCCGGCCTCGCGCAACTCGGCGAGCACGTCGTCGAAATCCATTTGCACGAAGGTACTGAGCATGAAGCGGTCATGCAGTTCGGTGCCCCAGCGCGTCAGGCGCGTCGTGTAGGGCGTGTCCCAGAAGCGCGCCACCAGCGCGCGCAGCAACAGTTGCTGCACCAGACTCATGCGCGCATGCGGCGGCATTTCGAAGCCGCGCAGTTCGAGCAGCCCGAGCCGGCCTGTGGCGCCCTCCGGCGAATACAGCTTGTCGATGCAAAATTCCGCGCGATGCGTGTTGCCCGTCACGTCGATCAGGATATTGCGCAGGATGCGGTCGATGAGCCATGGCGGCACCGTCGCACTGTCGCGTCCGCCAAGCCGGTCAAGCTGATGCTGCAACTCGGCGAACGCAAGCTCGAGTTCGAAGACCTGGTCGTTGCGCGCCTGATCCACACGCGGCGCCTGGCTGGTCGGCCCGATGAAGAGACCCGAGAACAGCATCGACAGCGAAGGATGATTGAGCCAGTACGCGATGAGGCTGGCGAGCACATCAGGACGCCGCAGGAACGGGCTGTCCGCCGGCGTGGCCCCGCCGAGCACGAAGTGATTGCCGCCGCCAGTGCCGGTGTGGCGGCCGTCGAGCATGAACTTCTCCGGGCTCAGGTAGGTCTCGTGGGCCGCCCCGTACAGGAACTCGGTGTGCTCGACCAGTTCTGTCCAGTTTGCCGCCGGATGAATGTTCACTTCGATCACGCCCGGGTCCGGCGTGACCTGCAGCATCTTCAGACGCGGATCGCGCGGCGGCGGATAGCCCTCGACGATCACCGGCATGGCGAGATCGGCGGCGGTCGATTCGACGGCGGCCAGCAGGTCCAGGTAGTCATCGAGCGCGGTGAGCGGCGGCATGAATACGTGGATCAGCTTGTTGCCGTTGCCGAGTTTCTCGAATGCTTCGGCTTCCGCTTTGGGGCCGGCGGCGCGCGCCGGATCGCGTGCTTCCACGCAGAGCGCCGTACGAAGGGTGTCGGCGGCGGATTGACCGCGCCGGGGAAGGCCTGCACTTGCGCCGCCGGGTGAACTACCACTTTCGCCTGAGGCAACCGAGTCCGTCGAGCCGGTATCTTGCATGCCTGATGCAACATCCAGATCGGCATATTGCATGCGTAATTCCGTTGCCGTACGCAGCGGCGTCGGCGGAGCGAACGGATCGTGCTGGTGCTGCCACGGATAGTCGGCCTGCGAAACCCAGGGCAGCGACTCCAGCGGCAAGCGGTAGCCCATCGGCGAATCGCCGGGAATCAGGTACATGCGCTCATCGCGGAAAAACCACGGACCGCTCACCCATTCGCCCGGCTGCAACGCGAGCCCTTCGTCGCGGGAAATCGGCAGCACGTAGCCGGTCACGGAAGGCAGACCGGCGTCGAAAACCCGGCGCAGGCGTGCGCGTTCGAGTTCGTCGTCGAGACGCGAGTCGAACGGATCGACGTTCACCGGCAGCCGGCGCTCGCGCCACAGGTAGTACCACGTGTCCTCGTAGGCGGGCTGAACGTATTTCGCATCCAGCGAAAGCTTGCATGCAAGATGCCGGATGAAACGCCCGGCATCGTCCGAGGTGAATGACGCGTTTTGACGCTCGTCCGCGAACAGCGTGGGATCGTGCCAGCATGGCTCGCCGTCCGCGCGCCAGAACAGGGAAAGCGCCCAGCGCGGCAGCTGTTCGCCGGGATACCACTTGCCTTGCCCGATATGCAAAAAGCCGCGGGCACCGTACTGCGCGCGCAACTTGTCCATCAGCGAAACGGCGTAGGCACGCTTCGTCGGACCCAGCGCGTCGGTGTTCCATTCCGGTGCATCCCGGTCACGCACCGATACATAGGTCGGTTCCCCGCCCATCGTCAGGCGCACATCGCCTTCGTCCAGCTTCACGTCTACCTGCTCGCCCATGCGCAGCACGGCCTGCCAGTCTTCTTCGCTGTAGGGCTTGGTCACGCGCGGCGTTTCCAGCACGCGTGCGATGGACATCGTGTGATCGAACGCCACTTCGCTCTTGTCCACCGCGCCGGAGACAGGCGCGGCGCTGTCGGGCTCGGGCGTGCAGGCGACGGGAATGTGGCCCTCTCCCGCCAGCAGGCCAGAAGTCGGATCGAAGCCGATCCAGCCCGCCCCCGGCAAGTACACCTCGCACCAGGCATGGAGGTCGGTGAAGTCGACTTCGGTTCCGCTCGGACCATCGAGCGATTTCGTGTCCGGCGCCAGTTGCAGCAGGTAGCCCGACACGAAACGTGCAGCCAGTCCGAGATGCCGCAGTGCCTCGACCAACAGCCAGCCCGAATCGCGACACGATCCCGCCGCCGTTTCGAGCGTTTCCTCCGGCGTCTGCACGCCGGGCTCCATACGGATCAGATAGCGGATTTCATTCGCCAGCCGCTGGTTCAGCGCGACGAGAAAATCCACCGTCGGCTGCGGCGTGCGCTCGATACTGTCGACGAAAGCCGCAAAGCGCGGCGTCGGCTCGCGCTTGACCATGTAGGGCGCGAGGTCGTGCAGCAATTCCGGCGCATAAGCGAACGGAAATTTTTCGGCGGCCGGTTCCAGAAAAAAGTCGAACGGATTGTAGACGGCCATCTCGGCGACGAGATCGACGGTCACCTTGAACTCGCGCGTTTTCTCGGGAAACACGAGCCGCGCCTGATAATTGGCGAACGCGTCCTGCTGCCAGTTGATGAAATGTTCTTCAGGTTCCACGCGCATCGAATACGACACGACCGGCGTACGGCAATGCGGAGCCGGCCGCAGACGCACAACTTGCGGCGAGAGACCGACGAGCCGGTCGTAACGATAATGCGTGACATGGTTCAACGCGACACGAATGGACACACCGCACTCCTTTGTTCAAATCGAATGACGCCGCAGGCAGTACAGCGAGGCCTGCGCGGCACAAAGCTTGCGCATGGTCCGCCGCCAGCGCCCGCACCTCTCCATCCCGCGCGGCTTCACTCATACCGGCCACACGATGAAAACCTTCCACTGCAACCGTTGCAATCAGCTTGTTTTTTTCGAAAACACGCATTGCGAAAAGTGTGGCGCGCGACTCGGTTACATCCCCGAGATCAATCAGATCAGCGCATTCGACGAAACCGAAGACGGCCGCTGGCGCAGTCTGCATCCGCTCGCGAATGATCAGCTTTATCGGCCGTGCCACAACTACGCCGTCGAGAACGTCTGCAACTGGGTCGTTCCCGCTACTGACGAAGACACGCCTGCGGATGCCCTGTGTTGTTCCTGCCAGCTCACCAGCGTGATCCCCAATCTGTCGAATCCGGATAACCGCGTCTTCTGGTATCGCATCGAATCCGCCAAGCGCCGGCTGCTTTATACCTTCGCCGAACTCGGCCTTGAAGTCGTCTCGCGCCAGACCGACCCCGAGCGCGGCCTCGAATTCCAGTTCCTCGAAGCCGATGCCCAAGGCCACGGCGTGATGACGGGACATAACAACGGCATCATTACGCTCAACGTCGCCGAAGCCGACGACGCGCATCGCGAGAAGACGCGCGCCTCGCTGCACGAACCGTATCGCACGCTGCTCGGGCATTTCCGGCACGAGTCCGGACATTACTTCTTCGACCGGCTGATCGCCGATACCGGGCGCATCGGCCCGTACCGCACGGCCTTCGGCGATGAACAGGCCGACTACGCCGCCGCACTCGACCGCCACTATCACGAAGGTCCGCCCGCGCAGTGGGAGGACAACTTCATCAGCGCATACGCGACGATGCATCCATGGGAAGACTGGGCGGAAACCTGGGCGCACTACCTGCATATCGTCGATACGCTCGACACGGCCGTGTCCTGCGGCCTCGCGCTCGTGCCGGACACGCCGAACGAGCCGACGCTCACCGACCAGACGCCGGTCGAAGACGCCAGCTTCGATAACCTGATGAAGCGCTGGTATCCGCTGACCTATGTGCTCAACAGCCTGAACCGCAGCCTCGGCATGCCGGACGGTTATCCGTTCACGCTCGCGCCGCCGGTCGTCGACAAGCTGCGCTTCGTGCATCGCGTCGTCGCGGCGGCCGCCAAGCGCTGAACCCCGAGGCACGCGTTCAGCCCTTGCTCTGCGATTGCGTCTGGGTTTGCGACAACGGCTCCGACAACGGCTGCGTCTGGGATTGAGACTGGGTCTGCTCAGGCTTAGGCTCGGGCGCAATCGGCAACAGGAATTCGCGGCTCACCCGACCCGCCAGATCATTTACGCGCGCAAGGAAACTGACGAGGTAGGCATGCAATCCGGCTTGCAGAATGTCGCCGATGCGCCCGTTCTTCAGTTCCGCGCTCAATTCCGCCGCCAGCCGCCCGGCATCCGTGTCGCGGCCCTTCGTGACGTGCGCGATCAGCTGCTCGACTTCGGCGATGCTCGCGGCAAGCGACCGCGGCCAGTCGCCATACAGGATCAGCAGCCCGGCGACGCGCTCCGGCGTAATGACATCTCGATACACCCGGCGATACACCTCGAAGCCCGACACCGAACCCAGCACCGCCACCCAGTGGTGATAGTCGAACGGTTGCGCAGCGGTATCGTCGCGTTGTTCCATCATCTCGAACTTCACGTCGAGAATCCGCGCCGTATTGTCGGCGCGTTCGATGAACGTCCCGAGACGCATGAAATAAAAAGCATCGTCCTTCACCAGCGTGCCCAGCTGCACGCCGCGCGACAGATGCGAGCGGAACTTCACCCATTCAAAGAAGGTATAAGGCTCGCGTTCGAGAATGCCGTCGGCGAGCATGCGCTGACCGTCGAGCCAGGTCGTATTGAGCGACTCCCACAACTCGCTGTTGGTGGAGCTGCGCACGGCGCGCGCATTCTCGCGCGCGGCCCGCAGGCAACTGATGATCGACGAAGGATTGGTCAGGTCGGCCGCCATGAAATCGATCACGTCACGGCTCTTCATGCCATGGTGCGCCGCTGAATAGATCCCGCTCAACTCCGATATCGACAACATCGCGCGCCAGCCGAGTTCCGCGTATTCGTCGGACTGCGGCAGGAGCGAAAGCTGATAGTTCGCGTCGAGCATCCGGGCAGTGTTTTCGGCGCGTTCGGTATAGCGCGCCATCCAGAAGAGATGATCCGCGGTGCGGCTCAGCATGGGTGTTCCCGGTGGTTTGTCGTTGTCTTCAATACCGCATGGCGTGCCATGCTCAAGCGTTCGTCAGTGAATGTTCTAGCGCTCCAGTACCCACGTGTCCTTGGTTCCGCCGCCTTGGGACGAATTGACCACCAGCGATCCTTCACGCAACGCGACTCGCGTCAGTCCGCCCGGCACCATGCGCACTTCAGTGCCCGAGAGCACGAACGGACGCAGGTCGATATGACGCGGTGCAATGCCCGCTTCAACGTAAGTGGGACAGGTGGACAGCGCGAGCGTCGGCTGCGCGATGTACTTTTCCGGATGTGCCTCCAGCACCGCGCGGAATTCCGCGATCTGCGCAGCAGTCGACGCAGGCCCCACCAGCATTCCATAGCCGCCCGCACCGTGCGTTTCCTTCACGACGAGTTCGGGCAGATGATCGAGCACATACTTGAGATCGTCGGGCTTGCGGCACATCCAGGTCGGCACGTTGTTCAGGATGGGTTCTTCACCCAGATAGAAACGCACCATGTCCGGCACATACGGATAGATGGACTTGTCATCGGCAATGCCGGTGCCCACCGCATTGCATAGCGATACATTGCCCATCCGGTATGCGTCGATCAGACCCGGCACCCCGAGCGCCGAATCCGGACGGAAGACGAGCGGATCGAGAAAGTCGTCGTCCACGCGACGATAGATGACATCGACCCGCTGCGGTCCCTGCGTCGTGCGCATGAAGACCTGATGGTCATCGACGAACAGATCCTGTCCCTCGACCAGTTCCACACCCATCTGCTGCGCCAGGAACGCATGCTCGAAATAGGCCGAGTTATACATGCCGGGCGTCATCACGACGATGGTCGGATTCCCGGCAGCGGCGGGCGCGGCGGCGCGCAAGGTATCGAGCAACAGATCCGGATAATGCGCGACCGGCGCGACGCGATTGCGCGCGAAGAGATCCGGAAAGAGCCGCATCATCATCTTGCGGTTCTCGAGCATGTACGACACGCCCGACGGCACGCGCAGGTTATCCTCCAGCACGTAGAACTCGCCTTGTCCGGCACGCACGATATCGATGCCGGCAATATGCGCATAGATGTTGCGCGCCACGTTCACGCCGCGCATCTGCGGCCGATACTGCGCATTGCCTAGAATCTGCGCCTCGGGAATGATGCCCGCGCGGATGATGTCCTGCTCGTGATAGATGTCGTGAATGAAGCGATTGAGCGTATTCACGCGTTGCCGCAAGCCGCGTTCGAGCGCGCGCCATTCATCGGCGGGAAAGATGCGCGGGATCACGTCGAAGGGAATCGTGCGTTCGGGAATGATGCCCGGCACGTCGCTGGTGCCGTACACCGCGAAGGTGATGCCGACGCGCCTGAAGTTGAGATCGGCTTCCGCACGCTTGATATCGATCTGCTGCTCGCTTTGCACGGTCAGCCAGTTCATGAAGTCGCGGTAATGCGTGCGAGGATCGCCCGCCGCGCGGAACGCCGATGCCGGCATGCCTCGCGCTTCGAGATCGTTGCGCTCGAACATCTCGTTGAAGAATGCTTGCGTCATAACCGGTCTTCCATATGAAGTGCATGCCGGGATGGCGGTGCCCCGGCGTTCATATTTCTGGTTGCACTCCCGCAATGCCTGAAGAGCCTGAAAGACGCGGCGCGCCGGTGATACCGGTCACGCCGTTAGGCGACCTCGAAGCGAGATGCGCGCAGGTAAGTCGACTCAACAAGATCGATCGAACCGCGCATCGTTTGCGTGGGCAGCCCAGTGCCGAATACAAAAAAGCAACTTCAATGCCAATCGATAAAACGGGTTGGATCCTCGTAAAAACGCTTAAGCCGATAAACCAGATGCCGCCTCATGCACCAGAACGACGCGCCATCCTGGTCCATGCCGCAAGACGGTGCGCGCCCCACCGGTATGATAGGCGTCTTCCAGCAAGCCGAACGACGCCATGAACACTCCATCCGAAGCCGCTCCCCGCCCCGCGTTGCGCGAACTCACCCCGCTCGAAGCGCGCGTGCTCGGCGTGCTCGTCGAGAAACAGCATACGGTGCCGGACACGTATCCGCTGTCGCTGAATTCCCTGACCTCCGGTTGCAATCAGAAGACCGCGCGCTTTCCCGTGATGAGCGTCAGCGAAGACGAAGTGCTGACGACCATCGACGGCCTCAAGCGGCTAAGCCTCGTGATCGAGGGCAGCAGCAGCCGTGTGCCGCGCTTTGAACACAATGTCAATCGCGTGCTTGGCGTGCCGAGCCAGTCGGTCGCGCTGCTCGCCACGCTCTTTCTGCGCGGACCGCAGACAGCAGCCGAACTGCGCGCGAATAGCGCAAGGCTGCACGCGTTCGCGGACATATCGTCGGTGGAAAGCTTTCTCGATGAACTGGCCGGCAACGAGCCGCCCCGTGTCGTCAGGTTGCCGCGCGTACCCGGCGAGCGCGAAAGCCGCTGGATGCACTTGCTGTGCGGCGAAGTCAGCGTGAGCGCAAGCGAGCCTTTAGCACGCGAGGCACAAGGCGGCGAAGGCTTTTCGGCTTCGGAATTCGAAGCGCTCAAGTCGGAACAGAAGCGGCTGGCTCACGAAGTCGTGCAACTGCGTGCGATGGTCGTGCGCATGGCCGGCGAACTGGGCATTGCGCTCGATCAACCGTCGCCGGATGCCTGATCCATCGGGATGCGCCCATGCACGAACCGCTTGTCCCGGCACCGCTCGTGTTTCGCGACGACGGCACGCCTTACTCGCCCCGTCACGACGACATCTATCACAGCGCCGCCGGGGCGCTGTCGCAAGCGCGGCATGTATTCCTGAACGGCAATGGCCTGCCCGAACGATGGCGCGGCAAGCCGCGCTTCAATGTGCTGGAGACGGGCTTCGGCATGGGCATCAACTTCCTTGCAACTTGGGCTGCGTGGCGCATCGATCCTCAACGTCCCGCTGCTCTCCACTTCATTTCGGTGGAGAAGTATCCGTTCAATGCCGCCGACCTGCGCCGCGCGCATGCGGCAATCTTCGACGATGCCTCCGTCATGCCCTTGGCCGACACGCTCGCGGCTGCGTGGCCGGTGCTCGTGACGGGCATTCACCGGATTGAACTGGAACAACGCGCAGTGACGCTCACGCTCGCTTTCGGCGATGTGATCGATGTCATGCCGCGCCTGAAGCAGGACGGCACGACAGCGGACGCGATCTATCTCGACGGCTTCGCGCCTGCCAGGAATCCGGACATGTGGACGCCTGCGCTGTTCGCGTCGCTGGCCGCCATCGCAAGCGACGACGCCAGCTTCGCCACTTATACGAGCGCGGGCCAGGTCAAGCGCGCGCTGCTTCAGAACGGTTTCGAATATCGCAAGGTGCGCGGCTTTGGCGGCAAGCGCGCGATGCTTGTCGGCAAGCGCGCATCGGTTAGCGATGAAATTGTTTTGTAATCTTCGCGGTTATTGCTCGCAACAGAAAGCTATCAGTAATACAGCTTTTATCGTTCAACTCTTCTCTGAAGCTCCCGGCAATAATCCGGAATATCCCGGATAATGCGCACCCGTTGGCGGCGCGGTACTCGCTTCGATCGGCGAATCGAATGGCGCGGACGCGCCGGCAAGTTCTTGTCAGCGCAGATTCACGAGGAGAAAGGTCTTGGAACCCAATAACGATGCGCCACGCAGCCCCTGGCTGTGGATTGCGCTACTCATTCCGTACGTAGCCTTGCTGTGGCTGCCGTTCTATAACGACACCCGTCCTTCAATCGGCGGATTCCCATTCTTCTACTGGTATCAGTTCCTGTGGGTGCCGCTCACGTCGCTCCTGCTTTATGTCGTGTACAGGGGCCTCAAATGAACGATCTCACTCCAGTCGATCCGCTCGCGATGACCATCTTCATCGCGTTCTTTGCGCTCGTGACCATCGTCGGCTTCTTTGCTGCACGCTGGAAACGCGGCGATCTCACCCAGTTGCATGAATGGGGCCTCGGCGGCCGTCAATTCGGCGTGGTGATTTCGTGGTTCCTGGTCGGCGGCGATTTCTATACGGCCTACACCGTCATTGCCGTGCCGGCGCTCGTCTATTCGGTGGGCGCGTACGGCTTCTTCGCGCTGCCTTATACGATCATCGTGTATCCGTTCGTGTTTGCCGTGATGCCCAAGCTGTGGAAAATCGCGCATGCGAAGAACCACATCACCGGCGCCGATTACGTGCAGGGCGAATATGGCGGCAAATGGTTTCCGGCAGCCGTGGCGATTACCGGCATCGTGGCCACGATGCCTTACATCGCGCTGCAGCTGGTGGGCATGCAGGTCGTCATCAAGGGGCTCGGCGTGACCGGTGAACTGCCGCTCATCGTCGCGTTCGTGATCCTCGCGCTCTATACCTACACCAGCGGCCTGCGCGCGCCGGCCATGATCGCCTTCGTGAAGGACATCATGATCTATATCGTGGTGATCGCCGCCGTGTGGCTGATTCCGGCCAAGCTGGGCGGCTATGGCCACGTCTTCGACGCCGCCGATCAATACTTCAAGGCGAAGGGCGGTCCGACCGGCATCATTCTCAAGCCCGGCCAGTTCACGGCTTATGCATCGCTCGCGCTGGGTTCGGCGCTTGCCGCGTTCATGTATCCGCATACGATGACCGCGGTGCTGTCGTCGTCGTCGGCCGCAACGGTGCGCAAGAACGCGATCTTCCTGCCCGCCTACACACTGCTGCTCGGTCTGATCGCCCTGCTCGGCTATATGGCGATTGCAGCCGGCATCCACGTGAAGTCGGCATCCGATGTCGTGCCGGCGCTGTTCGGCACGCTGTTTCCGTCGTGGTTCGTCGGCTTCGCGGCCGCCGCCATCGCGATCAGCGCGCTTGTGCCCGCCGCCATCATGTCGATCGGCGCCGCGAACCTCTTCACGCGCAATCTCTGGCGTCCGCTGGTATCGCCCGACATGACGTCGGCTTCGGAAGCATCGACGGCCAAGGTCGTGTCGCTGGTCGTCAAGTTCGGCGCGTTGCTGTTCATCGTGTTCCTGCCGACGCAATATGCGATCGACCTGCAATTGCTCGGCGGCGTGTGGATCCTGCAGATCTTCCCCGCCATCGTGTTCACGCTCTTCACGCGCCGCCTGACGACGCCGGGGCTGTTCCTCGGCTGGCTCTGCGGCATCGTGCTCGGCACCGGACTCGCGATCTCGCAAGGACTCAAGCCTGTCTATGTGCTGCATGCCGGCGACGCCAGCTGGCCGCTGTACATCGGCATCATCGCGCTCGTCGTGAATGTGATCGTGACGTTCGCGGTGTCGCTGGTCACGCGACGCACGGCAGTCGCTGCCGCCTGATCCCGCGTCAGCGGCACGAAGGAGCCCGGCCCCATACAGGCGCCGGGCTCTTTTTCATCCACGCGCCAATACGGGTCGCGGTGATACCATCGACGGCGAATCCATTCCGATGCCCTTCGTGTCATGTCCTCCATCGCGAACCACGTGTTCGCTCCCAATGCGCTTTCCATCGGCCTGACCTTGCCGATCACCGGCGACCATCAGAGCGTGGTCGACTTCAACGAGCAGATCGAGCTCGCGCGGCTGGCGGATCAGCTGGGTTTTCGTGCGCTCTGGGTGCGCGACGTGCCGCTCAACAGCGCCGATTACCCGGACCCCGTCGGACACCTCGACCCCTGGGTGCTGTTGGGCGCGCTTGCATCGAACACACAGCGCGCCGCGCTGATCAGCGGCGCGATCGTGCTGACGCTGCGGCATCCGTTGCATATCGCCAAGGCGGCGTTCTCGGTCAATGATCTGTCGCGCGGACGCTTCGTGCTTGGCGTGGGCTCAGGCGACCGGCCGCCGGAATATGCCGCATTCGGCCGCGATCCGGAGGAGCGGCGCGAGTTGTATCGACGGCATTGGGACACGCTTTCAGCGGCCGTTGCAACGCCTTCGACCGTCATTCCCGATCACGCAAGCGACGCTGCGCCCGAGTTCACTTTGCTGCCCCGCCAGGCCGCGCCCATTCCGTTGCTTGCCGTGGGCTCGGGCGGCCAGAGCGTGGACTGGATCGCGCGCCATTCGATCGGCTGGATGACCTATCACCGCGAACCGCAAGCACAGCGCGGCCGCTACAGCATGTGGCGTGCGGCCGTGGAGCGCGCGGCGGGCGGCGCGTTTCGGGCCTTCGGCGTCGCGATGCGCCTCGACCTCGCCGACGATCCCGCCGAACCGGCGCACGAGCTCGCGCTGGGTTATCGCACCGGGCACCGCGCGCTGATCGACATCCTGCAACGGATGCGCGACAACGGCACGCACCATGTCACGCTCAACGTGACGTCAGAGCGGCGGCCTGCGCGCGACATCATCGAAGAACTCGCAACCAGCGTGCTTCCGCAGTTTCATCATTGAACCCACGGCTTATCTTCAACGAGACCATGACCGCATCCGACGCCACTCCCGATCTTCCGCCGAGCGACGATATCGTGTCCCTCGGCGCCGTCGCGCTGTCCCGCGCGATTCATTCACGCGCGGTTTCATGCGTCGAGGTCATGCAGGCTCATCTCGCGCAGATCGACCGGCTCAATCCGGTGGTCAATGCCATCGTGGCCTTGCAGGACCGGGACGCCCTGCTCGAGCAAGCCCGCGAACGTGACACGCAACTGGCCGCGGGCAAGAGCCTCGGGCCGCTGCATGGCTTTCCCCAGGCGCCGAAAGATATCCTGCCCGTTGCCGGCATGGTCACGACCAAGGGTTCGCCTATCTATGCCGGAGAAGTCAGCCAGACCGATGCGGTGATCTTCGAGCGCATGCGCCAGGGCGGCGCGCTCTTCGTGGGCCGTACGAATTCGCCGGAATTCGGCCTGGGCGGCCATACCTATAACCCGGTGTATGGCACCACGCGCAATGCCTTCGACCCGACGCGCTCCGCCGGCGGCAGCAGCGGCGGTGCGGCTGTTGCCGTGGCGTTGGGCATGCTGCCCTGCGCGGATGGATCGGACATGATGGGATCGCTGCGCACGCCGGCCGCATTCAACAATGTATTCGGCTTTCGCACGACGCCCGGATGCGTGCCCTATGCGCCGAGCGATGACGTGTTCTTCCAGCAGTTCAGCGTGGCGGGCCCGATGGCGCGTTCGATACCGGACCTTGGTTTGTTGTTATCCGTGCAAGCCGGCTTCGACAGCCGCGCGCCGCTTTCACGCAGAAGCGAACAACCGGCGGACTTCGCCCACGCGCTGGAGTGCGACCTGCGGGGCAAGCGCATCGGCTGGCTTGGGGACCTGAACGGACACTTGCCGACCGAGCCGGGCTTGATGGCCACTTGCGAAGCGGCCTTGCGCCACTTCGAAACCATCGGCTGTGTGGTGGAAGACGTGCGCGTGGACTTCGATGCGGAACGTCTCTGGCGTGCCTGGATCGATCTGCGCAGCCTGACCTTTTCAGGGACCAACGGCCCGCTCTGGCGCGACCCCGCCAAACGTGCGCTGCTCAAGCCCGAGGCGGTATGGGAGATAGAACGCGGCTTGAAGCTGACAAGCGAAGACATTTCGCGCGCGGTGCGCGAGCGGTCCGCATGGTATCAGGCGATCAATACGCTATTCGAACGCTTCGACTTCCTGGTGATGCCTTCGGCCCAGGTCTTTCCGTTCAATGCGTCACTCGACTGGCCTCATGTCATTGCCGGGCGTGAGATGGACTCGTACCACCGCTGGATGGAGACCGTGGTTCCCGCCACGATGGCTGCGCTTCCCGCACTCAGCGCGCCTGCCGGCTTCAATGCAGACGGTTTGCCGGCGGGCTTGCAGATCATGGGACCGGTGCAGAAGGATCTCGACGTACTTCGGCTTGGGCTTGCGTATGAACGTGCAAGCGACTGCTCTACCCGACGCAGCCCGTTGCTTGACCGGCGTGCTTGACTAAATCACGCGGCGGCGCGCTGCGCGGCCCTTTGACCGGTACTGGGCTCTGCACGGTCAGACAGCTTGGGCGCCTTCTTCGCTCCGGTCTTGCGCGCGCGCTTTGCGCCGGCCGCGCGCGAAGCCGATGCAGCCCGATTCGAAGCAGGCTTGTCCGCCGCATCATCGATCAGATAGACACTGCGATCCGGCGCATCCTTGATCCACGCCGGCGCGCGCGCATGACCGCTCCACGTGGCGCCCGATTTGGGATCGCGATACTTCGGCGGCAGCTTGGTTGCCTGCCCTCGACCGTTCCTGGCTGACGCATTCCGCGAACCGGCGGGACGGCCGCGCATCTTCCCCAATCCCGCCTTGACCAGATCCGACATGGTCAACCCGTACTCTTGCATGAGCGCGCGGATACTGGCGATAGCTTCCAGTGACTTTTCCTCGCGCATGGCATCCGCGCGACGCTGCAATTCCTGAATCTGGTTTTCCAGCTGCGCCAGAGTAGCCATTGTTCCTCCTGAAACATGAAGCGGCCTTGGAACGACACTAGAGCGAGAGTTGAAGCGATATCTTGAGCCTTAGCGTGACCGGCTCAAGCCAACAAGCCCATGGTTTGTTTGGGCCTCGCCATAACTTCGGCATAACCTTGCAATCCTGTGAGCTTGTGTCGCAGGAAATCTTATCCGGCGCACGCCGTAGCGAAGCGCTCATGCTCAAAAGATTACCTTTATCGCGCTCTGACGATGCACAGAGTCAGCCTGTTCTTACTTCACCCGGTCTTTATGACGCGCCCGATTTCTGAGTTGCCCGTCAGACGAATGAACAGGACGCGCAATCCTGATGCGACATATTCTCGATAGTTGGGATGCGCGCCTGCCCTGGGGTCTTTTTCGTCATTCGACGGCGAGCGCCTCTTCTTCCTGCTCGAGCGGCGTGACCATGACTGCCCGGGCGAGGATCATCGCGCCGCTGTTGAGGGGTATCGACCTGCCGACCCGTCTTGGCCGGTACACGGGCTGACCGCGCCGGATCGCCTGTCCACTCAATGCGCACGTGCCGCGCTTGCGCGCCGTGCAGAGCGACCAGACCTGCTCGGAATAGTTGAAGGAGGTGGGATCGTGCCAGGACAGCGCAAGGGTTGAAGCGCTGAGGCGTTCGAGCACGCGGATGTTCACTCGGCCAGTCTCGTTGTCCGGCGCAAAGCTGCCTCTGACCGGCACCTTGCGCACCAGCGCTCGCGTCAGGGACGTGGGATTGTCGGCTGCCTCGGACAGCCGGCCCGATTTGTCGAGCATGGCCAGGGTACGGCTCCAGGGATCCATCATCGATGGACTCTTCATGTTCCGCTCCTGTTCGCGACGACGCGCACCGCAACAGCGACCCGGTGAACGTTGCCGATGTGATGACGGGAATGCGAGACACGTTCCGCTTGCCGAGCCGGATTGTCGCGCTAGTGAATTCGCCCAATGAACCGGGCGACACTGCCGCTTCGGATTATCGTTCCTAGAGTAGTACACATGGACCGTATTTTGTTTCCATTTTTCCTGAAATACATGTTCGCGAACGCCAGCGCTTGCCCAAGAGCGACACGCTCAAGCGTTCGCAAGCCAAAGCATCTCAAGCCAAATCGCTTGGACGAACGGACGTTCGCCGCCAAGCGGCCTCAAGGCGGAATTCTTCACTTGAATGAAGTAAGGAACGTCAGGCATCCAGACAGGTTTCGCTTTCGATCCGGAGTGCGCGCATGCATCGATTTCTGACACAATAAAACCGGCGCCCTGGACACTCCTGTCGGATCATGACAAGCAAGCCCCCGATCCATGCAAACATCTCTGCGGACCGTGCGTCCGTCAGTTTCGTTGCGTTTTCCCGCGAGCAGGCCATTCAGTGCAACATCACCCGCAAGGCGCTGGAGCAATGTTTCTGGGCACCCGTCGGCGCAAGCGACGAGCGTCTGCTGAAAGCCTTGAGCGACGGTTATGAACGCATCAGCGCGCGCGTACACCGGAAGTTTCTTGCTCATCCGGCCAGTTCCATTCACCTCGACGTCATCGACTTTGCTTCGTGAGGCAAACCGTTCAAGCGCGCGCCATGCCTCCGTCTAGCGCGCCGCCTGGGTTGCCTTGCGCATCTTGGCCACGTCTTCCGGCGCTATCGCGGGTGCATTGTTATTGTTATTCCACGCCCCGCGAATGAAGGTCAGCACGTCGGCGATCTGCCGGTCATTCAGGACCGGTGCATAGCGCGGCATCGGATAAGGCGCGGGCACGCCTTGAAGCACGATATCTTCCGTGCCGTTGAGCGTGACGTTGATCAGCGACGACGCATCCTTTTCCAGCACATTCGGATTGCCCGCGAGCGGCGCCAGCATCGGCGCGAAGCCGCGTCCGTCCACGCCGTGGCAGTGCATGCAGTACGCCGTATAAACGCGTGCTCCCGAGTCCGAAGCCGCGGGCCGCGTGAGCGAAACGCGCGTCGCCTTGGGATCATACGAATACGCCGGCGCGCCCGTGCCGCCCGATGCCGGCAAGGATTTCAGGTACTGCGCCATGGCGGTGATGTCAGCATCGTTCAGATGCTGCGTGCTGTTGTTGATGACGCTCGTCATCGAGCCGAATGCCGAAGCATGGGCATTCGCGCCGGTCTTCAGAAAGGTCGCGACATCCTGCTCCGACCAGCGTCCGAGGCCCGTATTGTGTTCGCCGCTCAGGTTCGAAGCGAACCAGTTATCGAGCAGGCTGCCCGTCAGGAACGCGCTGCCGCTTTCATCGAGGGCCTTTTCCTGGAACGCGATGCCGCGCGGCGTATGACACGAGCCGCAATGTCCCAGCCCCTGGATCAGGTAAGCGCCGCGATTCCACGCGACATCCTTGCCCTGCTTGCTCTGATACACGCCGTTCTCGAGGAACACCATGTTCCATAACTTCAGCGGCCAGCGCATGTTCATCGGCCACTTGATGTCTGCTTCCCGATTCGCCTGCTTAACCGGCGTGACGCCATGCATGAAGTACGCATAGAGCGCATGCATGTCGTCGTCATTGATCTTCGCGTACGACGGATAAGGCATCGCCGGATAAAGGTTATGACCGTCCTTCGCCACGCCCTTGCGCAAGGCGCGCGCAAAGTCCTCTTCCGTGTAACGGCCGATCCCGGTTTCAGGGTCCGGCGTGATGTTGGTCGAATAGATTGCGCCGACAGGCGTCATCATCTTCAGACCGCCCGTCAGCGGCTTGCCGCTTGGAATCGAGTGACACGCGACGCAGTCGCCGGCTTTCGCGAGATAGGCGCCGCGTGCGACGAGCGCGTCGTTCGCGGTATCGGCGGCAGTGGCGGCGGTGGCAGCGGAGGGCGACAGGCAGAAGGCCATGCCTGCCGCAGTCAACGCCGCGAACAGAGGCTTGAATGCGTTCTTCATGGACGGGCTCCCTCAGGCGCTGCGCAACTGGCTGCCGACCGGTAACTGCCTCAGCCGCTTGCCGGTTGCCGCGTAGATCGCGTTGGTGATGGCCGGCGCGAGCGCGGCCGTGCCGGGTTCGCCGATACCGCCAGGCGCTTCGGTGCTCTTGACGATATGCACTTCCACCGGCGGCGTTTCATGAATGCGCAAGATGCGATAGTCGGTGAAATTGCTTTGCTCGACCCGGCCGTCCTTGATGGTGATCTCGCTATAGAGCGCCGCCGTGATGCCGAAGATGATGCCGCCCTGCACCTGCGCTTCGATGGTGTTCGGGTTCACGGCCATGCCGCAATCCACCGCGCACACGATGCGGTCCACCTTGACCTCGCCTTCCTTGTCGACGCTCACATCGGCGACGATCGAAAAGAAGCTGCCGAACGCGTGCATCACCGAGACGCCGCGTCCCTGACCTTGCGGCAACGCATGTTGTCCCCAGCCGGCCGCCTGCGTCGCGACATCGAGCACGTTGCGCGCGCGCGGCGACTTGCTCAGCAGATCGCGCCGGTACTGGACCGGATCGGCCTTGGCCTGCGCCGCGAGTTCGTCGATGAAACTCTCTACCACGAAGGTGCCGCGCGTCGGGCCCACGCCGCGCCAGAACGCAGTAGGGACATCGTGCGGTTCGAGCCGCACGTAATCGATCAGTTGATTCGGCAGGTCGTAGGGAAGATCGGCCGCGACTTCCACAGCGTCCGGATCGACGCCGTTCTTCACGGCAGGCGGCGCAAAGCGCGCCAGCACCGACGACCCGACGATGCGATGCGTCCACGCGACCGGCTTGCCGTTGGCATCGAGTCCGGCGGAGAGCTGGTCGTAGTAGCACGGACGATACATGTCGTGCTGGATGTCTTCCTCGCGCGACCAGGTCACCTTGACGGGCACGCCCAGCGCCTTGCCGATCTTGAGCGCCTGCGTCGCCATGTCGAATTCGAGCCGTCTGCCGAAGCCGCCGCCGAGCAGATGGTTGTGCACGACGATCTTGTCGGCGGGCAAGCCGGTGGCCTGCATGCCGGCATCGCGAACGCGCGTGGGCACCTGCGTGCCGAGCCAGATGTCGCAGCCGTCCGGGCGCACATGCACGGTGCAGTTGATCGGCTCCATGGTTGCATGTGCAAGCAAGGGCTGGACGTACACGGCATCCACGCGCGTCTTCGCACCCGACAATGCATTGCCGGCATCGCCCTCCTTGCGCGCGACGGCGCCAGTGCGCTGCGAGGCCTGCGCCATGTCGTCGACGAGTTGCCGCGTGGACAGCTTCGCGCCCGCGCCCTCGTTCCACTCGATCTTCAGCGCAGCCGCACCGCGCTTCGCGGCCCACGTGTGATCGCCGATGACCGCGACGCCGTTGTCGAACTTGACGACCTGGCGCACGCCCGGCACTTTCTTCGCGGCGCTGTCGTCGAAGGACACGACCGTGCCGCCGAAGACCGGGCAGTTGACGATGGCGGCGTACACCATGTCGGGCAAGCGCACGTCGAGGCCGAACATCGCGGTGCCGTCCACTTTCTCCGGCGAGTCGAGCCGCTTCACCGGCGTGCCGATGATCTTGAAGTCTTTCGGATCCTTGAGCTTGATGTCCGTGGGCACGGGCATCTTCGCCGCGGCTTCGGCGAGATCGCCATAGCTCGCGCTGCGCTCGCCCGATGCATGGACCACCTTGCCGCCTTGCGCCTGACACGACGCGGCATCGCATTGCCACTGCTGCGCGGCCGCCGCGACGAGCATCATGCGCGCAGCCGCGCCGGCTTTGCGCATAGGTTCCCAGGCATAGCGTATGGACGTTGAACCGCCCGTCAGCTGACCGCCCAACAGCGGGTCAGTGAAGAGCTTTTCATTCGGCGGTGCGTGATCGATCGTGACCTGGTCGAGCGGCACTTCGAGTTCTTCCGCGATCAGCATCGGAAGCGACGTATAGACGCCCTGTCCCATCTCGACCTTCGGCATGATGAGCACGACCTTGCCGCTCTTGTCGATCTGCACGAAGGCATTCGGCGCGAACACGCCGTCCTGCGGCGTCTCGACGCCATCGCCGCCGATCACCGACTTGCCCTTGCCTTGATCCTGGCTCGCGGCAGGCAGGCTGAAGCCGACCAGCAATCCACCGCCCGCGGCCGCGCCCGCCGTCACGCCCCACTTGAGGAATGCGCGGCGCGAGAAGCCCGCACGAGCCGCATGGCGTCCCGCTTCAATCAGTCCTTGCGACATGTCACGCCTCCTTCGCTGCCTGCTTGATGGCGGCGCGGATGCGGTGATAGGTGCCGCAGCGGCAGATGTTGCCGGCCATGGCGGCGTCGATGTCGGAGTCGCCGGGATCGGGTACGGTCGCGAGCAGGGCTGTGGCGGACATCACCTGCCCGGACTGACAGTAGCCGCATTGCACGACATCGAGCTTGCGCCAGGCCGCCTGCACCTTCTTGCCTGCGGGCGTGTCGCCGACTGCTTCGATCGTCGTGATCTTGCGCTCGCCGACTGCCGCAACCGGCAACACACAGGAACGGACGGCCACGCCGTCGAGATGAACCGTGCAGGCGCCGCATTGCGCAATGCCGCAGCCGAACTTGGTGCCGGTGAGGCCGACGAGATCGCGCAAGACCCATAACACGGGCATGTCGGGCGGGGCATCGACCGTATGAGTCTGGCCGTTGATATCAAGCGTGGTCATGAGCGGCTCCGGCTTAAGAGTAGATATGGCGGATAGCGCAAATGGCCGGCTGCGGGGAGACAGCCGGCGTGAAAGCGAGCAGAAAGAGCTAGCGGATTGTAGCCTCGCTTTTTAAAACAAGCTCAACAGGCGGCACGCACGCACTGCTCTTGAGCGTTAACGACTTGCCTTAATCTCCGCAGCCCTATTCTCTTCGATATTCCTTTAAGGCTTGTGTAAGCGTTGGCTTTGAACAAATTCAAAGGCTTCAAGCAAAAAAGAGGGTTAGTTGCAGTGCAAATTAGTCCGCGCCGATAACATGCGACCACTAAGATTTGCTTAAAGCAGACAGCGTTTCCTCAAGCAGCGCGCGCAATCGCGCAACGCGCTTGAGGTCGCGGTGATAACCCATCCATACGTCGCGGCCCGGCGGTGTCTCGCCCAAGTCGAAGCGCTTCAGGCGGGCATCGACATCGCTGAGCGGACAGGGCAGCACCGCGAACCCTGCACCGGACGCGCACATCCGCGCCTGGGCATCGCGATTGTTGCTGCCGAAAACGATCCTCGCATTGGGCAACGCGCGTTTGACCCACAGCACATCCGGCAGGTAATCGAAGGCGCTGTCCATGCTGATGAGCGTCTGCCCTGTTCCGTCGCCCAGGGAAGGCTGCGCGAGATCGCGGCGCCCATAAAGTGCGTAATCGATATGCATGAGCTTGCGCTGCACCACATCAGGCTCCTCAAAGGGCGTGATGCGGAACACGAGATCCGCCTCGCGACGCGCAAGGTTATAGCGGCGCGCATCCGTCACGAGTTCGATCTGTACATCCGGATGTTTGGCGAGAAAGCGCGCGAATACCGGCGTCAGCACATGAACCCCGAACCAGTCCGACGACGAGACGCGCAGCAAGCCGGTCAGCGACGCTTCCTGTCCGGCCAGCGCGCGCGTGAAGCTCAGCGCCTCTTCTTCCATGCGTTCGGCGTGGGACAGCACGGCTGCGCCTTCGTCGGTCAGCACGAAGCCGTCGCTGGTGCGCTGGAACAGTACATGACCAAGGGTTTCCTCCAACGCGCGCAGGCGGCGGCCCATGGTGGGCTGCGTCTGGCCCGTCGCGCGCGCCGCGGCGCCGAGCGTGCCGCTTCGTGCGATGGCGAGGAATACGCGCACGTCGCTCCAGTCGAGATCGGGTCCATTCATTTTTGTATGATCGCCGTGCGAATCTGTGGATTTACATGCTTGCCTGCATGGCGGAGTATGAGCGCAACGAAACCAGCGTTCAACCTCTCAAGGAGCCCGCGATGTCCACCATGCAAGCACTCGTTCTGACCCGGCACGACGGTCCGCTCGAACTCGTCGACATGCTTCGTCCCGAACCCGGCCCGGGGAAGGTACTCGTGCGCATTGCCGCAAGCGGCCTCAATCCGCTCGATACCAAGATTCGCGCCGGCGTCGCAGAGCATGCGCGGCATCCGCTGCCGCTCGTGCTGGGCATCGACATGGCGGGCATCGTCGAAGCCGTCGGACCCGGCGTCGATGCCTTCAAACCCGGCGATGCCGTATATGGAATGACCGGCGGCGTCGGCGGCATACAGGGTTCGCTCGCGCAATATGCTGCCGTCGATGCCACGTTGCTCGCCCACAAGCCCGCGAATCTCTCCTTGCACGATGCGGCCGCCCTGCCGCTCGCCTTCATCACCGCTCATGCGGGCATCGTGGACCGTGCGCGCGTGCAGGCCGGACAGACCGTGCTGGTCCAGGGCGGCGCGGGCGGCGTGGGACACGTCGCCGTGCAACTTGCCCAAGCACTGGGCGCACAGGTGTTTGCCACGGCCAGTCGGAAGGATCACAGCTATATCGAGCGCCTCGGCGCCACGCCGATCGACTACAAGACGGTGAGCGTCGAGCACTACGTCGCCGAACATACGCAAGGCGCCGGCTTCGACGTCGTGGTGGACACGGCCGGCGGCGCCTCGCTCGATGCATCGTTCGCGGCGGTCCGTCACTTCGGCCATGTCGTCAGCGCACTGGGATGGGGCAATCATGCGCTGGCTCCGCTCTCCTTCCGTGAAGCAAGCTATTCGGGCGTCTTCACGTTGTATCCGCTATTGACGGGAGAGCATCGCGCTCATCATGGCGAGATGCTGCGTGTCGCCGCGCGACTCGTTGAAGCGGGCAAGCTCGTGCCGCGCGTGGACCCGCGCCGCTTCGGTCTGCACGACGCGGAAGCGGCCTATGAAGCCTTGATGAGCGGTGCGGCGCAGGGAAAGATCGTGGTGGATGTGGATGCTCAAATGAGTTCCCAAGCAGTTTGATGAGACGCGAATACATTCGCACTTATCGTGGCTTGTGGGGCTATTGGCAACCTTGACCGGCTTCGTCATTACCCTGAGAAGACCTAGACGAACCATCCAGGGTGATGTCATGGCCTCGCATGCTGAACTCAGGCGTTTCACGGCCAATCTCGCCGATGAACTCGACAGCGCCGCGCTCTACGACACACTGGCGCGAGCCGAACCGCAAGAAGACAAACGACGCGTCTATGCCGAACTGGCCGACGCCGAACGCCGTCACGCCAGTATCTGGGCGGCGAAACTCAAGGCGAATGGCGTGCCCATTCGCGAGCATCGTCTGAGCCTCAAGACGCGCATCATGCGCACGCTTGCCAGCGTATTCGGACCTGACTTCGTGCTCCGCTCGGTCGCGGCGAACGAGATGGCCGATCGCGACAAGTACGCCGGACAACCCGATGCCGCGCAGATGTCGATGGAAGAACGCCATCACGCGGACATCGTGCAGGACGTGGTGAGCCGCAACAAGGGACTCGACAAAGGCAACGCGATTGCGGCCGCCGAAACATGGCATCGCGGCGTGGCCTCCGGCAACAACTTGCGCGCTGCCGTGCTCGGCGCGAACGACGGCCTCGTATCGAACTTCTGTCTCATCATGGGCGTCGCGGGCGCCGGCGCCGGTAGCAGGTCCGTCCTGCTCACTGCGTTTGCCGGCCTGATCGCGGGCGCGGCGTCGATGGCGCTCGGCGAATGGCTGTCCGTCACCAACGCACGCGAACTGGCGCGCACGCAGATCGCGAAAGAGAAAGACGAACTCGATCACATGCCCGACGCCGAGCGCCACGAACTCGCACTCATCTATCAGGCGAAGGGTATCGCGCCGGCGGAAGCGCGCCGCGTCGCCGCACAGATCATGCTCGACAAGGACAAGGCGCTCGATACCCTCACACGCGAAGAGCTGGGTCTCGATCCACACGAACTCGGCGGCAATCCGTGGACGGCCGCGCTGGCGTCGTTTGCGTTGTTTGCCATCGGCGCGATGTTTCCCGCGGTGCCCTTTCTCTGGTCGAGCGGCGTGAACGGCATTGCGCAGTGTATGGCTTTGAGCGCGTTGGGCCTGGCGGGCATAGGCGTCTTTACCTCACTGTTCAATGGACGCAGCGCGCTTTTTTCAGCAGCAAGGCAAGTCCTGATCGGACTCGTGGCCGCGGGCTGCACTTATGGACTGGGCAAGCTGCTCGGCGTATCGCTGTGATGCATGACTCAGCGAATCATCTCCCAGTTGGCATAGAACACGCGCCGCACCGACATCACGCTCAGGCGCACGCCCGTCACGAGCGCATGCAGCACACGGCCGAAGTGCGTGGGCCGCAGCACGTCGAGAAAGATGCAATAGCGCAGACGGTCCGAATCATTAATGGATTGATGCACGAGGGTATCGTCGAAGATGAAGAGCGGCTCGTCATGCCAGTAGTGCCGATGCCCCGCCACATGGATATAAACGTTCTCGTCCTGCACCGGATTCAGGTTATACAGGCAACGTAACGTGAGCCGCAAAGGCCCGTAATGGACCGAGGTGCTTTGCCGCTCATTGAACACGGAAATGCCGATGGTCTGCACATACTTGAAGCTGCGGCTGAATTCAGGCAAGTCGATCGAGCTTTCCACCGGCACGCCATACCAGCGCGCGAAGCACATGCCCCGGCGCTTGTCAGGCATCTGCGCGGCAAGATGCGCCTGAACATAGGGCAGGTTTTTCCGGAACGCGCCAATGACGTGGCGAATTTCTTCCTGATGCCCTTCGGGTAAATCCGCAAGCGCGTAGATGCCGCGATTGCGCGTGCACATCAGATCCACCAGAAGATTGAATGGCGACAGTACCCACGTGAGCAGACCGTTGCCGAGAAAGTAGCGGCGCCAGCTCGGGAGATTGAATTGACGGCTGCGCTGAAAGTCCGCGAATCCGCATGCGATAAAGGCTATGCAGAAGGCCGGCGCAAAAAACAGAAGAATCGACAGAACAAGTATGTAGAGCAGATCCTTGCGTTTCACAATCGGCCTCGGCGATGATCCACGTGACCGTTACATGATAGTACCGAGTTACGCGCACGGTACACTGCCGTTTTAACTTCGCCGACCTTCCGAATGAGCCAACTTCTTTCGCTGCGCCCTTTCGTTCCCGCTAAAGACTTCGAAATGTCCAAGCGCTTCTACGAAGCTCTGGGTTTTCGCATCACGCATCAGGACGAGAACATTGCGATGCTGAAGTCCGAAGGCTTCAGCTTCATCCTGCAGAACTTCTATGTGAAAGAACTGGCCGAGAACTTCATGTTGCAGATGCTCGTGCGCGATCTCGATGCCTGGTGGCGCGACACGAACCCTGCCGCGCTGAGCGGAAGCTTTCCAGTCAATCCCGCGCGTCCGCCCGCGGTGCAGAGCTGGGGAATGAAGGTCGGCTTCGTGTTCGATCCGTCCGGCGTGCTGTGGCACGTCGCCGAGGCGCTGTTCTGACCCGAGCGCCCCGCGGCTTACCCTTCCAGAACGATCTGCACCTTCACGTCAGTGGGCACGCCGCTCGCCGCTTCCTCGAATGCCTTGATGCCTTCTGCAAACGGGAACGTGCGTGAGATGAACGGCTTGACATCGAGCTTGCCGGATGCAATCAGCTGAATGGCGCGCGGAAAGATGTTGGCGTAGCGGAACACCGATTCGATCCGCGCTTCCTTGATCTGCACCGCGACCACATCGAGCGGAATGGCATGCTGCGGCATGCCGACCAGCACGAGACAGCCGCCCGGACACAGCATGTCCACGATGCCGTCGAAGGCCTTCTCGTTGCCGCTCGCCTCGAACACGATGTTGGCGCCCCAGCCATCGGTCAGTTCCTTCACCACGTCGAGCGCGCGGCGTTCGCGAATATTCACCGGCGTCACGCCCTGCACGCCGCCGATCAAGTCGAGCTTCTCCTGCACCAGATCGCAGACGATCGCGCGGCTGCACCCGCCCGCGAGCGCGGCCAGCGCGCACATCATGCCGATCGTGCCCGCGCCGAGCACCACGGCGACGTCGCCCGGCTTGATCGCGGCCTTCTTCGCGGCTTGCAGTCCGATCGAGAGCGGTTCGACGATCGCGCCCTCCGCGAAGCTCACGTTGTCCGGCAGCTTGTAGGTGAAGGCCGCAGAATGCACGACATAAGGCGCGAGACAGCCATGCACCGGCGGCGTAGCCCAGAAGCGCACTTTCGGGTCGAGGTTATACAGCCCCTCGCGCGAGGCACGCGATTCCATGTCCGGCACGCCCGGCTCCATGCACACACGGTCGCCGGCTTTGAGATGCGTGACCTCTTCGCCCACTTCGACGATCGTCCCTGAAGCCTCATGTCCGAGCACCATCGGCTCGTTGACGACGAACGGGCCAATGCGCCCGTGCTGGTAGTAATGAATGTCGCTGCCGCAAATGCCCACGGTATGAATCTTGATGCGCACATCGCGCGGCCCCACCACTTGCGGCAGGCTGAACGGACGCAGACTGATGCGCCTTGCTTCCTCGAGAACCAGTGCTTCCATCATCTTTCCTTTGATGTTGAACAAGCGGGATCAGCAGGCCTGGAATCCGCCATCGACAAGCAGGCTCACGCCGCTCACCATGCTCGAGTCTTCGCCGAGCAGATAAGCGATCGTGCGCGCCACTTCGAGCGGCTGCACGAAGCGATTCATCGGGATGCGCGCGAGCATCGGGCCGGACTTGGCGGGATCGCTCCACGCGCGTTCGCCCATCGGCGTCATCGTGACCGTGGGAAGCACCGCGTTCACGCGAATGCCGTGCGGTCCGAGTTCGGTGGCCATCACGCGGGTCAGCGCGTCCATGCCGCCCTTCGATGCGCAATACGCGGCATGCAACGCAAAGCCCACGTTCGCCGATAGGCTCGACACATTGACGATCGACCCGCCCACGCCGCGCTCGATCATGTTTTTCGCGCATTCCTGTGCGACGATCATCGCGGCCCGGAGGTTGACGTTCATCGTCAGGTCGAAGGCTTCGACGCTCGTTTCGAGGAACGGCTGCAGCACCGCGAGACCCGCGTTGTTGACCAGCAGGTCCACGGGCTGCGCGTTGCGCGCGGCCTCACGCGTGGCATTGGCATCGGCGAGATCCACGGCGATGGTTTCGCAGCCGGTTTCATCACGCAACGCATCGAGATCGGCGGGGCTGCGGCTCAGCGCGATCACGCGCGCGCCGCGCTCCGTCAGCAGATGCACGGTCGCATGACCAATGCCTTTGCCCGCGCCCGTGACGAGCACGGTCTTGCCGGCAAACTCGCGATTCCTGTCGATGGTCGGGTTCATGGTTTCCGTATCAAGGCGTCTCGCACAAGCGCTGCGCGGTTTCTTCATCGGTTACGAGCACGGACGGATAGCGTCCGCGCAACGCCGCGCGCGTCACATGAAACTTCTTCTTGCCGCCGCTCACGAGCACCACGCGGCGGATCTTGCGCAGGTCTTCCAGCGTAATGGCGACGGTGCGCCGGTTCAGCGGATGATCGATCAGCTCGCCGTCTTCATCCATGAAGTGTCCGAGCATGTCGCCGACCGCACCGGCCTTCTGCAGCGTGCGCAGTTGCTCGGGGTTGTCGATGCCGTAGGTCACGACCAGCGACTCGGTCAAGTCGCCTGCAGTGAGCAACGCGAGGCTGGCATTGCGCGCGAGTTCATAGGTTTCGCGCACGGTCTCTTCCTGCAGGATCACGTCGCGTGCCTTCTGGCTGCTCACGTAGATCGGCGCGGCAAACAGATAACTGTCCGCGCGGCAGATGTTGGCGAAGTCAGAGACGATGTCGAAGGTATTGATGCTCGGGCAATGCGATAGCCCGCCTTGCAGCGACACCGCCGAAATCGCGCCATAGGAGCGCTGCGGCATGGCGCGCAGCACTGCGCGAATGGTGCGGCCCCAACCGAGCCCGATGGTCTGCCCCGCGCTGATCTGCCGGGAGAAGTAGTTCGCCGCGCCGATGCCGAGCGCCGCGTTGTTGGCTTCGGTGTCGGCGCCGGTCGGCACGACGACCGCGCACTCCAGTCCGAAGCGCTTGGCGAGCGCCTCTTCGAGCGCGACACACGGCGCGATCTTGCTGTTGATCGTGATCTGCACGAGACCCGATTCGCGGCTCGCGGCCAGCAGCCGGTTCACGCGCACGCGGTTGCTGCCGATGCGCTGCGCAATCTCCTGCTGCGTCAGGTTGCCGACGTAGTAGTGCCACGCGACGCGCGCCTGCAACTCCTCTTCGGAGTCGATGGCCTCGTCCGTTTCCGCCACGGCGATGGTCGGTGCGCTCTTGCTCATGTTGCTCCAGTGTTCAGTGATGGTCGCCGTGATTCTATTTGACCGCGCCCATCGTGAGCCCTTGCACCAGCCGGCCGGACACGGCCAGCGCGAACACCACCATCGGCAGGACGATCAGCGTGCCGGTCGCCATGATCTCGCCCCACGGCAATTCGTAGCCGCTCATGTAGCTCGTTGCCGCCACCGGCGACGTGATGGCGTCGCTGCGCGTCAGCACGAGCGCATACAGCAGATCGTTCCACGAGAAGATGAACGCGAAGATCGCCGAGACGACGATGCCCGGCATCGCGAGCGGCAGGTTGATGCGCCAGAACACGCGCCAGGGTGACGCGCCGTCGAGACGTGCGGCTTCATCGAGTTCAATCGGGATGTTGCGGAACTGGTCGGTGCAGATCCAGACGACGATCGGCAACGAGAACGTCAGGTAAAGCAGGATCAGCACGATATGGGTATCGACGAGTTCGAGCTTCGTCGCGATCAGGAAGAACGGCACGGCGAGCACCACGGGACTCACCATGCGGTTCGAGATGAACCAGAACCACAGGTCTTCCTTGCCGCGAAATTCATAGCGCGCCAGCGCATAGGCAGCAGGCGCGCCGAGCAGGATCGCGAGCACGGTGGTGCTGCTCGCGATGATCAGCGAGTTCAGCAGGCTGCCCGCGACATCGTGTTCGAACAGCGCCGCCGAGTAGTGATGCAAGGTGGGCGAGAAGAGCCACTTCGGCGGGTAGGCGAGCGCATCGGCCTGGCTTTTCAGGCTCGTCGTGACCATCCAGTAGAACGGAAAGACCGACGAGAGAAACACCACCAGAAGGCCGAGGAAATGCCATACGGTGACGCGCCGGCGCGCGGCGCGGGCACGTTTTGCGCGTGACGACAGGGCGCCGTTCGACGCCTGCGGGCCAGATGAACTCACGCTGCCTCCCGATACACGAAACGAATGTAAAGACGCGACAGCACGATGGTCAGGATCAGCAGGATGATGGCCTGCGCGGACGCCATGCCTTGATCGAACAGACGGAAGCCCACGCGCTGGATATACACGCTGATGAACTCGGTCGCTGCGCCCGGTCCGCCGCGCGTCATCGTGAAGACGGCGTCGAACATCTTGAGCATGTCGGCGGAGCGGAGGATCAGGATGGCCGTGAGACCCGGCAGCAGATACGGCCGCTGCAGATGCCACAGGATCATGCTCCACTTCGGCGTCTCCAGACGCGCCGCCTCTTCCGCTTCCTTCGGCACCATCGAGAGTCCCGCGAGCAGGATCAGCGCGCAGAACGGCGTCCATTGCCAGATATCCATGATCATCACGGAGACGAAGGCGAGCGTCGGATCGGCGAGCCAGTCCTGCGGCGGAATGCCGATCAGACCCGTCAGGTAGTTCGCCACGCCGAACTGGCGATTGAAGATCAGCCGCCCGATCAGCCCGACCACGGCATAGGTGGTTGCCATCGGAATCACGAGGCTCACGCGGGCTGCCGCGCGCATCCACGGCAGTTCGGTCCGATGCAGCATGAGCGCCGCGAACAGCCCGAGCGCGACTTCGATCGGCAAGGTCACGCACAGGAACAGCGCGGTGCGCCCGAGCGCGCCCCAGAAGGACGGATCGGTGAGCGTGGCGATGTAGTTGTCGACGCCGATGAAGGGTGTGCCCGAGCTCAGGTCTGCGAGCTTGTACTGATGAAACGAGTTGTAAAGCGCGAGCAGCAGCGGATAGATGCCGATGATCGCCAGCGCGGCGATGGCGGGAATCAGGAACCAGAAGGCGGGCGAACGCGGCAGGATGCCGAAATAGCGCGCGGGCTTGCGCGGTCCTCTCGCGTGCAGTGCGGGTGATGCCATTCGATCGCCTCCGGTTCCTGTGAACGGGTTACTTCAGCAAGGGCTTCTTGCCGTCGTAATAGCCCGCTTTCTTGAGGATGTCCTCGGTCTTCTGACCGATGGTCTCTGCGCCCTCCTTCACCGTCACCTGACCCAGCATCATCTTGCTGCCCCATTCGCCGATCACTTCCGACACCGCCGGCCATTCCGGGAAACGCGGCCGGTAATCAGGCACGCCGCCCTGCCACGACTCGACCATCGGCTTGACGAACGGATACTTGTCCTGCACGGCCTTGTCTTCGTACACCGCCATGCGCGCCGGCACACCGCCCGCGTCGAGATACGGCTTCGCCATGGCTTCCGACGTGATCCACTGGATGAAGAGCCAGGATGCCGCCTGCTTCTTCGCGTTCGACTTCGCGTTCACCGCGAGCGAGAAGCCGCCGAGCGCGGGCTTCAGACCCGCCGGGCCCTTTGGCTCGGTGGTAATGGCGAGACAGTTGCCGAGCTTCGACTTGCTCGGATCGGTCAGCGTGGGATAGAACGCGGACCATTCGGTGATCATCGCGACCTGCCCTTGCGCAAGCGCGTTCACCGCTTCGGCGTGATCGAAGTCGACGATGCCCGGCGGCATGTACTTCATCAGCTTCTGCCGGTATTCAAGGCCCGCCTGCGATTGCGGCGACATCAGGTTCGACTTGAATTTCGCATCGAGCAGCGAGCCGCCGTTGGGCCACAGCACGCGCATGAAGCTGTCCGCCGACTGCGTTTCGCCGCGCCGCGATTGCAGCGCGAAGGCGAACTTGTCGCCCTTCGTGAGCTTCGGCGCATAGACGTTGAGGAGTTCGTCCCAGGTCTTGGGCGGCGCGTCGAAACCCGCGTCCTTCAACATGCATTTGTTGTAGAACATCAGGCCCGAGTAGTTATCGAACGGCAGGCCGTAGGTGACCTTGTCCCACGACCCGAACGAATCGAGCAGGATGGGAAAGAAGCCCTTCAGGTTCAGATTCGGGTCTGCGAGCTTCGGGTCGTCGGTGAACTTCTTGATGGGCACGAGCCACTTGTTGCTCGCAAATTCGCCGATCCACACCACGTCCACCAGCACGATGTCCTGATCCCCGCCACCGACGAAGTTCAGCACTTCCTTCTCGCGCGTGTTCTCGTAGGGAATGACTTCCCAGCGCACCTTGATGCCCGTCTCTTTCTCGAACTGCGGAATGAGCTGTTGCGCGGCCTTGTAGCCGGGGCGGTCCAGGAAGATGGCCTTGATCGTGGTGCCCGCGTAAGGCTGCGCGGCTTCCTTCAAGGTCCAGGCTTGCGCATTCGATGCCGCGAACGCAGCGCTTGCCGCCAGTAGCGCCACTGCCGCGATGTGTTTGATCGGGCCGAGTTGCCTGGCCGGGATGAAGCGCTTCTTCATGCCTGTCTCCTTGGTTTTTATCGAGCGGATATGCGGTCGGGTTCAGTTCGTTCGTGCTTCTTTGCTGCGCTCCCAGACGTGCAACGAGCGTACAACGAGCCTGTCACGCAGCATCCTGCGCGCTTCGGATCATACGCTCCGTTTCACTTGTAATTTCGCTTTTACAATTGTATATTTTGGCCCGAACAGGTTGTCAAGAACAAAAATCGCCGATGCATCCGATGCTGCGCTGCCGCAGCAGCACACTGGAGACAACGCATGAGCGCAGTTCATTTGCAGCAGATCCGCAAGACCTTCGGCGGCGTGGACGTGCTGAAGGGCGTGGAGATCGAAGTCACGGACCGGGAGTTCATGGTCTTCGTCGGCCCTTCGGGTTGCGGCAAGTCCACCTTGCTGCGCACCATCGCCGGACTCGAACGCTGCGACTCCGGGCAAGTCCTGATAGGCGGCGAAGACGTCACCGAACTCGAACCGTCGCAGCGCGGCGTTGCCATGGTGTTCCAGTCGTATGCGCTCTATCCGCACATGTCGGTGTACGAGAACATCGCATTCGGGCTGCGCATGCTGAAGCTGCCCGAAGCGCAGATCAAGGAACGCGTGCAGCGCGCGGCGGAGATCCTGCAGATCGGCCAGTTGCTCGAACGGCGTCCGCGCGCGTTGTCGGGCGGACAGCGCCAGCGTGTGGCCATCGGCCGTTCCATCGTGCGCGAGCCGAAGGTCTTCCTGTTCGACGAACCGCTCTCGAATCTCGATGCCGCACTGCGCGTGCAGATGCGCCTCGAGCTCATCAAGTTGCACAAGCAACTAAACGCAACGATGATCTACGTCACGCACGATCAAACCGAAGCCATGACGATGGCTGATCGCATCGTCGTGCTGAATCACGGGCGCGTGGAGCAGATCGGTTCGCCGCTCGAGTTGTATCGCACGCCGCATAACCGCTTCGTCGCCGGCTTCATCGGCTCTCCGAAGATGAACTTCATGGACGTGCGCGTCATGCGCGCGGACCAACTGGGCGTCACCATCGAGCTGCCGGGCGGCGAGGCACTCACGCTTCCCTTCGCCGCCGGCGCGCTCAAGGCCGGCGAGACACTGACGCTCGGCATCCGGCCGGAGCATTTCATCGAGTCATGCGGCGGCGACATCGACAGCGGCCTGACCGGCGAGGTCATGGTGATCGAGCATCTCGGCGGCGAGACGCTGCTGCATCTGCGTCTGGCCAACGGTCTGGTGATCCAGGTGAAGGGCTCGGGCGAGTCGAACGCCGTGGAAGGCCAGCGCCTCAACGCGGGCTTCAGCATTCGCCACGTGCATCTGTTCCGCGAAGACGGCAGCGCGCTCGAACGCATGCGGCCGGTGGCGCAGACGGCCACGGCCTGACACGGCGAAACGGCTGCGTTTCGTCAAGTTAATGGAGGATTTGCCGTAAACGAGAACACGCGCCGACTGGCGCACTCGGCCGTCCTGCTTCGCGGCCGACTTCACCTCGTGTCTCGTGAACTCCATGGCATCTCGAATTCGCTCGCTCGCGGCGTCGGCCGCGGTGCTCATCCTGTTGCTCGCGTTCGGAGCAGCACCCTCCTCGCTCGCCGCGACCAGCGCCGAGCTCGCCGTCTCGCTGACCATCTACGAGGTCTGCACCCTCGATACCGACGCTCGTCGGCCCGCCGTCGCCTGCTCGGCAGCGGGGCAATATCGCGTCCTTACAGGACAGTATTTCGCCGATTTCCAGGTTGCGGAAACTGACAAAACACAAACACGAAACAGAGCCGTTGTCGAAATCGCCTTTTAAAAGAGTGCGTTGCAGCATTCCGTTAATCTGTTGCTTTCGTTACAAACGGTTACGTCTTCAGTGTGAAGATTGAACAAGAATGGAAACGTCCACCGAGGTGTAGACGGCTTTTGCGCTAACGGCGCAAACGTTGTCGAACACGGACACATCAATAAAAAAATATTCTGAGGTGAAGAATGCGTCGCCACTCGATTGCGGTTTCATTCATTTCACTCGCGTTAGCCACGGGGCCCCTCATTCCCTTCGGAGCGCGAGCCGCTACCAAGACCACCACCTTCGTGGTCTCCCTGACGTTGCAGAACGACTGCAACATCACAGCGAATCCGCTGAACTTCGGTACTTCGGGCGTCATCGCGGCGAACATCGACCAGACCACCACGCTGTCGGTCACGTGTTCGAACGGCGCGGCCTATAACGTCGGGCTCGATGCAGGCTCGGTCGCCGGCTCGACCATCCCCGCCCGTTTGCTGGGCGGAACCGGCACGCCGGTGCCGACGGTCGCCTATCAGCTCTACCGCGACGCCGCCCGCACGCTGATCTGGGGGCAAACGGTCGCCACTGACACGGTGGCGGGCACCGGCAACGGTGCGGCACAGACGCTGACCGTGTATGGCCGCGTCGCGCCGCAGACCACTCCGGCAGCGGGTACCTATACGTCGACGGTCACCGCGACCATCACGTTCTAGGTATGCGTGATCCGAAGGCAGGTCGAGTCCTCCGCCGGGTGAGGCGGGGGCTGCTGTACTCGTTCGCGCTGCTCACGCTCTCGCAGCTGGGCAGCGCGTGGGGCGCCGCGCTTCAGGTTTCGCCGATCCGGCTGGACCTTTCCGCCGAGAAACCCGCCGCCGCGCTCACGCTGCATAACGACGGCGCCGTGCCGCTCTATGCGCAGGTGCGCGTGTTCGCATGGACGCAAACGATCGATGAAGATCATCTGGACCGCACCTCTGCCATCGTCGCGAGTCCGCCTATCGTCAACGTCGCGCCGGGTGGCGATCAGACCGTTCGCATCCTGCGCGTCGGCACGACCCCGCTGGTCCGCGAGGAAGCCTATCGGCTGCTGATCGACGAATTGCCGAACGGCCAGGCCGCCTCCTCGACCGGCATACGCATGCAGTTGCGTTATTCGGTGCCGGTGTTCGTCGGCGCCAAGGAGGACCAGGTGCCTGCACTTGCGCTGTCGCTCGAACGCACTGAAGCGCCGGACGGCCACGACATCCTGATGCTGCGCGCGGCGAACCACACGGATCTCCACGCGCAACTGAGCCGAGTGCACCTCGACTGGCCTAACGGCCATTCGACCCAGGTGTCCCCCGGCCTCCTTGGATACGCCCTCCCGCACGCGGCGCGCCGCTGGCCGGTGCAGGGCGCACCTTCGGGCGTGACCTCGGCGACGCTCAAGGCGCTCGTGAACGGCGAACCGGTGACGATGCCCGTGAGCGTCGTCGGACCGCAACCTGATCGGTGACCCGTGGATGCGCTCGCCCCACCGGCACTCGTGCCACACCCGCGGGCATGCCTTCAGGCGCATGCGCTGGGTGCTGCCGGTCTGCGTATTCGCGTCGGCCTGCGTGCCGGCGCGCGCCGATGACGTTCCGGCGACGCTGGCCGCCGGTGACCTGCCCGCGACGCTCGCCGCCTTGCGTGGCGGCTTCCCCGCTGCGGGCGGCGGCGCCACGGGCGAGCTGTATCTCGAAGTGGCCATCAACGGCGTGTCGACGCAGAAGATCGCGCAGTTCTTCATCACCGACACGATGATCTACACGACGATCAACGAGCTGCGCGACCTCGGCCTGCGCACCGACGACCTTCGTCCCGACGCCCAGGGTCGCGTCGGGCTCGGCTTCGTGCCGGGCCTGCGCTACACGTACCAGCCGGAGCGGCAGCGCATCAACCTGGAAACCAACGACTCCCGCCGTCTGCCGGCCTCGCTCGCCAACACGCCCGCGCGCCCGCCGACGGCCGCCACCGGCACCGGTCTCGTCATCAACTACGACGCGACGGTGCAGACCAACTCGCCGACGCAATACGGCCTCTTCAGCGAACAGCGCTTCTTCTATCCGGGCGGCGTGTTCGACAACACGGGCACCGCGTACTGGTATCAGGACCGGCACCGCTACGTGCGGCTCGATACGTCGTGGAGCCATTCGGATACCGACACGCTTGTCACCACGCGTCTCGGCGACACCATCTCGTCTTCGCTCACGTGGACGCGGCCGGTGCGCATGGGCGGCGCGCAGGTGTCGCGCGACTTCTCGCTGCGGCCGGACCTGATCACCTATCCGGTGCCCGCGCTGGCCGGCTCGGCGGCCGTGCCAAGCGCGGTCGACCTGTATGTGAACAACGTGCGCCAGTTCAGCGGCAACGCGCCTTCGGGACCATTCGTCATCAACGCGGTGCCTGCGATCAACGGCGCCGGCGAAGCCGTCATCGTGAGCCGCGATACGCTCGGGCGCAGCGTGATGACCACGGTGCCGCTGTATATCGATGCCCGCCTGCTCGCGCGCGGTCTCACGGATTTTTCGGTGGAAGCGGGCTTCGTGCGGCGCGCCTATTCGCTCGACTCGTTCAACTACGCCGGCGATCCGTCGCTGTCGGCGTCGCTGCGGCGCGGCGTCACCGACGAATTCACGCTCGAAGCGCACAGCGAAATCACGCGCGGCGTCTATAACGCAGGCGTCGGCGTGCTGTTCGGCGTCGGCCAGTGGGGCGTGCTGAACGTCGCAGTGGCGGGCAGCGCGGGCAATGGCGGCGCCAATCCGGCGCCGCTCTATGTCTATCCGGCCGGCTACTACGACGGCTTCGGATCGATTGCCCCGCAGGCCACAGCCATTCCCCGGCAGCCGTCGACGGGCGGCGGCGGCGTGCAGTTCGCGGCGGGCTGGCAATGGCGCACGCCCGCGATTTCCGTCGACTTGCAGGCGACCAAGGCCACCCCGCACTACAGCGACCTCGCCGCCGCCGAAGGCACGCCGGTGCCGCGCGCGACCTATCGCGCCACCGTCGCCGCGCCGCTGCGCGCGCTCGGTTCGTCGAGCACGGCGAGCGCGAGTTTCGTCGGCGTGGACGATCCCTACTACGGCTATTCGCGCATCGGCTCGCTCGCGTACACGACCAGCCTGCCGCGCGGCGCGTCGCTGTCGGCGAGCGTCTATCACGACTTCGGTGACAGCAGCACCACCGGCGTCTTCGTCGCGCTGAGCTTCGTGATCGGCGGCGCGCTGAATGCGAGCGTCAACGCGGGCTCGGATCACGGCAAGCCGATCTTCGGCGCGGCGCTGTCGAAGACGGCGGACTACGGCGGCGGCTTCGGCTGGCAAGTCCAGTCGTCGCGCCAGAACGGCATTCAGCAATCGCTCGCGCAGGGCACGTATCGCGGCCGCTACGGCGATTTGCTGGCGTCGGTCGCGAACGTCGATTCGCGCACCTACGGCGAGCTGGATGCTTCGGGTTCCATCGTGGTCATGGCCGGCGACGTGCTCGCGGGCCGGCGTATCGACGACGCCTTCGCTCTCGTCTCGACGGACGGCGTAGCGGGCGTTCCGGTGCTGCACGAGAACCGCGAGATCGGCGAGACCAATTCGGCGGGGCATCTGCTGGTGCCGGACCTGGTCTCGTATCAGCCGAACCATCTTTCCATCGATCCGCTCGGCCTTCCCGCCGATACCTCCGTCACCACGACCCAGCTGAATCTCGCGCCGCAGGCGCGCGCGGGCGTGCTTGCGCGCTTCCCGCTGCAGGATTTCAAGGGCGCGCAGTTGCAACTGGTGTCGGCGAACGGCCAGCCCTTGCCGGTCGGAACGCAGATCACGCATCGCGAAACCGGCAAGCAATACGTGGTGGGCTACGACGGTCTCGCTTTCGTCGACGATCTCTCGCAAGCGAATACGCTCGACGCGGCGCCGGCAGGCAAGCCCTGCGAAGTGCGGGTGCCTTTCAAGGCACAGGGTCGCGGCCTGCCGACGCTCGGGCCGTTCACGTGCGGGGATGCGTCGCCATGAAGCGCATCGTGCTGTTTCTCGTGTTCCTGCTGTACGGCGCAACCGCGCACGCGCAGAGTTGCACTGCGACGGTCTCGGGCATCACCTTCGGCCCTATCTCGCCCGCAACCACCTCCGTCGCAAGCATCACGGGCACGGTCAACATCACCTGCACGCCTGCTGCATTGAATCCGCCGGTGCGCGTCTGCCTGAACTTCGGCACCGGCGGCGGCGGCACGTCGTACTCTCCGCGCCTGGCGAGCACAGGCACCGGCACGATTCAGTACAACCTCTATTCCGATTCCGGCTACAGCACGATCTGGGGCTCGCGAGCGTCCGGTTCCTTTGCGCCCGTCGCGGTGGACCTCACGTTTCCGCTCGGCGTGTCCTCGGTGAGCCGCGCCGTGACCATCTACGCCCGCACTGCGCCGGGCCAGACGACGCTCACCGCCGGCAACTACGTCTCCGTGTTCTTCGGCACGGTCTCGGCGGAAATGGACTACACAGCATACGTCCTGCTCGCGCCCGACTGCTCCACGGTCACCTCGAATGCCACGGCGTTGTCGTTCATCGTCACGGCGCCGGTCATCAACGATTGCTCGCTGTCGGCCACCAACATCAACTTCGGCGCCTCAGGCGTGCTGAACGGCGCGCTCACCGCGACCGGCACTTTGAGCGTCGCATGCACCAACAACGACGCTTATTCGATCTCGCTCTCGGCGGGCAGCGGCGTCGGCGCAACCGTGGCCGACCGGCGCATGACGAAGGGCGGAGGCACGGAGCAGGTGAAGTATCAGTTGTACAGCAACGCCGCGCTCACGATTCCGTGGGGCGACGGCAGCAACGGGACGGCACTCGTGAGCGCCTTCGGGAATGGCTCGAATCAGGCCATCACCGTGTATGGCCGTGTGCCGCCGCAGACGACGCCGAGCGCCGGCACTTACACCGATACGATCGTCGCCACGATCGTTTATTGACAGCCCGCCACTCGTCCGGATTACAAAAGTTCGGCCACCTGTCCGTACAAAATGCAAAAAGGCCGACAAATAGCAACGCCTCCGTTCCGCCCCGCATTCCGCCCCGCACGGCGTAACACGCGCTGGACGTTACGTAACTGAAGCACCTGTTTCATACTGGGCGCGGCCTTCGGTACGACGAAATACCCCCGCAAACGTTATCCAGCCGTGACATGCCGGGCTCACCCCTGATACCACGGCAGTCGGACGCATCTGGCACGACTCGTGCAATCTTCCGACGGACCAAACGGAGGAGATGGAAGCAGCATGAAACGAACGACAGACGGCTCGCCCGCAGCGATCGCCGCGCCGGACTCAGATCATGCATTGAGGCATCGCGTACTCCAGGGCCTGCGGGCCGGTGAGTTCTGCATCGCCTATCAGGGAATCTATCGGGTGGACAGCGGCGAACTCGCGCAGATGGAAGCGCTGATTCGCTGGCGTCATCCGGAGTTCGGACTGCAGCTGCCAGGCGCATTTTGCGCGGCGTTCAAGGACGCCGATGTGATGCTCGAACTCACCTGGTTCGTGATGGACCGCGTGGCCGCCGACATGGCCGCGTGGCGCGCTGCCGGCGGCGCGCACTATCCGGTGGCCGTGAACGTGCCGCCGTCCATCGCGGCGCTGCCCGGTTTTTCCGAGCGTATGGACAGCATCTGCCGCGCGCATGGCGTCGCGCCGGAATGCCTCGAACTGGAGTTATCGGAAAGCGAGGATCTCGCGCGCTTTCCCGGCATGCAGAAGCTCGTGCGCCGCTTCCGCAACAAGGGCGTCAATATTTCGATGGACGATTTTGGCACCGGCTATGCCTGTCTTGCGGCGCTTGGACCGATCGAATTCGGCACGGTGAAGATCGCGAAGGAGCTGCTCGCCGAAGCGCCGAGCTGCCCGAACGCCTGCACGGTGTTCTCTGCGGTGCTCGCGCTACTGACGCGGCTCAAGGTGTCGATCGTCGTTGAAGGCGTGGAGACCGCCGCGCAGGCGCAATGGCTGGCGCAATGGCCGCATGTGCTCGCGCAAGGCTTCTTCCTGGCGCGCCCGGCGTTCGGGATCGACCAGGTGCCCGGCGCCCGCACGGCGAAAGTCGCCGACAAACGCCGCGAGGTTCGCCACGCCATGCGCATCGCAAACGCGGCATGAAAACGAAATCGAGCAGTTAGAACCGGTTTCCCAAGAGCTTCTGGCAGCCCTCGTAAAGCCAGAACTTCGCCGGCGCATGCGTGCGCCGGCGTTTTTTTTGGTGCGCCGCGCTTGAACGCGGCGAAGCGGCGAAACGGCTTTACATCGGCCGGGTCTCGGGTTCCTCGTCGAAGATCTGGAACTTGCGCATCTTCTCCCACAACACCTTGCGGCTGATGCCGAGTTGCTGCGCGGTATCCTGCCTGCGCCAGCCGTTCGCGTCGAGCGCGGCGATCACGCGGTTGCGCTCGTTCATGTCCCACTTGCTGCGATCGACGAGCAAATCGGTTGCACCTTCTCCCGCTGACGGTTGCTGCTGGTTGCGCGCCAGCACCAACAAGCGCTTCACGCGCGACTCGTCCCAGCCGCCGAGCTGCCGCACGGTGACACCTACCCGTTCCGCCAGGTTGCGCAGTTCGCGCACATTGCCGGGGAAATAGATATCGGCAACGGCGTCCGCGAGCCAGTACGGCAGGTCCGGCAACGTGTCGAGCTTGTCCTTGCCGATCACTTCGCTGACGAACGCCTTGAACAGCGCAATCTTGTCGGGCGCGCCGCGTTCCTCCAGCGACGGAATCTTGAGTTCGATCACCGCCAGCCGGTAATACAGGTCGGCACGAAAGACACCATCCTTCACGAGCTGCGGCAGGCACTTGTTGCTCGCCGCAATCAGCCTGAATTCGAGGCGCACCGGCGTCGCCGACCCCAGCCGCGTAACCGCCTGGTCTTCCAGCACGCGCAACAGTTTGACCTGCTGATAAAGCGGCAAATCGCCGATTTCGTCGAGGAACAGCGTGCCGCCGTTGGCCTGTTCGAAATAGCCCTTGTGCGCCATCACCGCGCCCGTGAAGGAACCCTTCGCATGACCGAAGAACAGCGATTCGAAGAGGCCGTCCGGAATCGCGCCGCAGTTCACCGCCACGAACGGCCCCGCGCCATAACGCGAGTGCTTCTCGTGCAGCAGTTGCGCGATGCGTTCCTTGCCGACGCCGGTCTCGCCGTGCACCAGCACGCTGGTGTCGCAATCGGCGAAGGTATCGACTTCATGCAGCAGCGCCTTCATGCAGTCCGCATGCGCGATCAGATCCTCCGATGCCTGCGTATCCTCGCCATGCGCGCGCAGTTGCCGCGCAAGCTTGCAGACCATCGCGCGCAGTTCCGCGCCGGTGAAGTCGAGCGGCAGGATGTGCGAATAGTCGGCGGGGAACATCGACGGATCGCGCTCGCGCGGCGCCGCGCCGACCCACACGACCGGCATCGTATGCCGCGCCTCCCAGTCGCGCAAAACGAACGCGCCATGGTCGATCACGCTCACGCTGATGATCGCGAGCGCGGGACGCTCGGCGTCGCGAGGCGCGCTGATGGCGGTGCCGTCGGCGCGCAGCACGTCGACGTCCTGGCCGGACATCGCGCGCACCACGCGCTCGACGATGTCGGCCTTGCCCTCCCATACGTGAATGTCGAGGCCGTCGATTCTGGTGTTCTGTCTCATGTCGATCAATCAATAGGCCAGTTGCGACTCGCCGCAGGTCAGCGACAGGTCGTGGATCGTGCTCGCGCCCACTTGCACGCCGAGCGCCTGGAGCACCGGCAGCAACACGGTGTCGAGGCTTGTGAGCAATTGCGGCAGCGTGGCCACGACGCCGCCCAGCAAGCCCGTGACGATGCCGCTCAACAGCTCGGTCAGCACGGTCGGCAGGATGGGCGAAGAAATCTTCAGCGTGCCCGAGAGGCGGTTGCTCAGTCCGCTCAACGCATTCGCAAGCGATGCGCCCGGCGCGGACGGCACGGTCTGGTAGTCGTCGGCGTTGCCGCTCACGCCGTCGAACGTGATGTTCGGCGCGGCCGACGCGGGCATCGTCGCGGGCAGGGCGGCGGCGAGGCTCACGCTGGCCACGCCGGGCACGTTGAGAATCGTCGCGGGCACGGGGCAGGTGCCGAACGCCGCATTGGCCTGCAGGTCGCCGACGCACACATTGGCGATGCCGCTCTGCACGCCGATCACCGAGCGCCGGGCCAGCGGCGGACCAGCGCATTGCGTCGAGGCGAGCCACGCGGTGCCGGATCCCGCATCCACATACAGCGGCAGATGGATCAGCTGGCCGCTCAGCGCCGGAATGGGCGGGATGTCGGGCAGCTTCACGAGGCGCACGTCGAGGACCGCCCGCACTTGCGCCGTGCTGGCCTGGGTGCGCCAGTTGCCGTTGCCGTCCTGCCCCGCCTCGCCGATGGCCAGCGCCGGCGGCTCGATGATCTGCACCGACAGCGTCACCGACCCGAGCAGCCCCAGGTCGATGCTCGGCTTCAGGATGACGGCCGCCTTGCCGGCCTGCGCGATCTCGGCGGAAACGAGCAGCGCCTCCAGCGGGTTGATGGTGGCGTCGAGCGCGCTTTGCGTGTTCGCCAGCGCAATCGACAGCAGCCCGGGCGCGCCGTTCTTGCTGCCGAGCGCGATGGTCTGGTTGCCGGGAATATTCGCGTTGACGATGGCGCCCATCGCGCCGATCGCCGTCGACAGATTGGCATTCACGACAGACGTGGTTTGCAGCGCCTTCAGCATGAGTTTCGCGATATCGCCCGCGCTGAGTTGCAGGCCCAGCAGTTGATCCACGGTGCCGACGCCCGCCGCCGTGACGAGATCGCCCACGCGCACCTGGGCGTTCGCGAGCCCCTGGTACGACACCAGGTTCAGATTGAGATTCGTGCCGAGCAACGCGTTCAGCAGGCCGTTCAGCTGGCCCGCGCCGAGACTGACGAGCGTCGTGCCGATCGAGAACGAGCCGACCTCCGTCGCCCGGGCGATGGCCGTTGCCGTCACCTTCCGCGACGGCCCGACGAAGAAGTACGGCACCGTGCGCGCGGCGCTCACCTTCACGGCGTTGGCGGGCGTGCCGCTGGTCGAGAAATAGTCGGGCGCGGCGTTCGCCTGCGTGTCCCAGCGCCCGCACGTGACGCTCAGGCTGTTGCCGGCGGCGTTGGCGTCGAAACCGTTGACGAGTGCGCTGCCGGTCGCCGCGGAGGTGGCGCGCGCGCACGAACTCGACAGCGACTGCGTGCCCGCGCTGGCGGCGAGATCGACGACGCTCTGCAACGCGCGCCGCGCGAAGAACAGATTGCCGATGTCGAGCGCGCCCAGCGCCGCGACCGCCACGACCAGCCAGATTGCCGCGAGCGTCGCCGCCGCGCCGCGCTGGCGCTTAAGGTGCGGTCCGAAGGTGCGGTGGGCTTTCATGGCGTGAGCGTGGGCTGCGGAGTTGCATCAGTTCGCGTTGTGATAGTTGACGTCGAGCGCCGGCCGCCCGGCGTCTTCGAGCGACGAACCGAAGCGCGCCGGAATGCCCGTCTCGAACGACTTCAGGTAGCGGTCGTAGGCCGCGCTGGCCTCGGCGCCCAGCATCGGCTGCGCGGGCGCGGCGGCGGCATTGCTGGCCTGGAGCGTGAGCCAGGCCAGCGTCGCGTGGCCGATCTCGCTCGCCGCCGGCGGGTTCGCGACCTGCGCGAAGGGGGCGGCGGGCGCTGCGACAAGCACGGCGGCCAGCATCGTCAGGGGGATTCGTTTCATCGTTGCCTCGTGGTTCGGAAACTTCGTTCGTGCGACATCAGCGCGCCGCGACGCGCGGCCGCGCCGCATCGGCAACCCGCTTCGCATCGCCGCGGATCGCCTGCTGCACGTCCGCCGTGAACTTCTGCTGGTCCATCAGTCCTTGCGCATTCGCGGTCTGCCCGCTGGCCAGCAGATACAGCGCGACATTGCTCAGGATCTTCGGGTTGCCCGGCGCGAGTTCGGCGGCCTTCATCAGCGGCACGCGCGCGCCTTCGACGTCGCCCATGCGCAAGCGCGCATAACCGAGGTCGGAGAGCATCGTGGCGTCGGTCGGGGCGCGCTTCGAGGCCGCCTCGAACCGTTCGGCGGCGTGCGTGAAATCGCCCTTCGCGCCCGCCAGCAAACCCAGGCCGCGCAGACCGCGCGCGGCGAGCGGGGTATCGGCGAGACGCGCGTAGGCCGCGGCGCTGGCCTCGGGCTGGCCGGTCTGACGCAGCGCGTCGGCGCGCAACAGAATCGTGTCGGGCGTTTCGCCGTATTGCTGCTCGTAAGCATCGATGTGCGCCAGCGACGCGTACCACAAGCCCTGCGCCTGCATCCGGTCGATCAGCGCGAGGTACATGCCGGGCGTATCGGGCGGCGCGTCCTTCTGCTGCGCCTGATCGAGCGCGGCCTGGCGTTCGGCCTGGATGCCCAGGCCGTAGCCGTTCTCCTGCTTGGTCGCGCATGCGCCGAGCGTCGCGCAGAGCAGCGCCGCGAGCAGCGGACGCAAGAGGGTCGTGGAGAGAGTCATGAGCGTTCCGTTATCGATGAAGTCCTGCCAGCGCGTGCACCACCGCGATGAAACCCGGCCCGGCCGTGATGATCAGCAGCGCGGGCAGCAGCGTGAGCACCATCACGCCGGTCATCTTCACGGTGACCTTGCCGATGCGCGCCCGCAGCGCCGCGCGGCGCGCCTCGCGCAGCCGGTCGCCGAACTGCTTGAGCGGATCCTGCACCGCGCCGCCGTGCTGCTCGACCTGGATGATGAGCCGCACGATGGCGGCGAGATCGTCGTTTTCGTAGCTCGTGGCGAGGCGTTTCATCGATTGCTCGCGGGTGCGGCCGGTCACGAACTGCGCCTGCGCCAGCGCCAGTTCGCGGGCGAGCACGGGCAGCACGCTGCCGAAGTCGTGGATCATCACCTGCAGGCTCTGATCGAGCGACAGCCCGACGCCCTGCAGCAGCCGCAACAGGTCGACGAACATCGGCAGCTCGTTTTCCACCGCGCGCTGACGCGCCTGCGCCCGCCGCCGCACGAACCACTTCGGCGCCATGAAACCCGCCGAGAGCGCCATGAACATCAGCAGCATGAAGCGCGCGCTGCTCATGCCGCCATGGTCGACGGCGAAGACGGCGAGCGGCGCGCCGAGCGCGCCAACAATGCGCGCCGCGAGAAAGCGGGCGCGCGCACGGACGTCGAGATAGCCGCAGCGTTCCAGCAGACGCCGGTCTTCCGGCGCCACCGCGATGCGCCCGAACGGCGTGTCGAGCCAGGCGACGCTCGCGCGCCCCAGCGCCGCGAACAGGCCGCGCGTCGGCGGCGATGTGAGGCGCGTGGCGGGCGCAGCGGCAGCAGAAGCGGCCGCCAGCGACGCCGCGGCACGGTCCTGCAACGCGTGGTCGAGCGTGCGCGCCGAACGCTGCATGCGCAGATGGCGGCTGAACGCCAGCACGCCGCACAGGCTCACGGCCAGCGCGGCGGCGGCGAGCGCGAGCGCGCCGAGCAAGGCAGGCGTGATCGTCATGTCCGCACCCTCGCCAGCCGGTACAGCATCCACGCGCCGAGCGCCTGCAACGCCACCGCCATGTAGACGAGGCGTTTGCCGAGCGTGTCGGTCCACATGGCGTCGAAGTAGGCGGGATTGGTCAGGATCACCATCGTGCCGAGCAGGATGGGCAGCAGTCCGAGCACCCACGACGACAGCCGCGTTTCAGTGGACAGCGCGATCAGTTCGCGATCAGCCTGCTCCAGGTCGCGCATCAGGGCGGCCATGCGGTCGAGCATGACGTCGGAGCGGCCGCCGTATTTCACCGACACGCGCAGCACCGAACCCACCAGTTCCAGTTCGCGCACGCGATAGATGCGCGCCACCGCGCCGAGCGCGTGATCGATTTCCATGCCGGTGCGCAGCATCGGCAGCGCGCGGTTCAGACATTCGGAGAGCGGCGCTTCGGCGCTGCCGAGCGCGCTCTGGAACGCGGCCGGCACGCTGTGGCCGATGACGATCATCCGCACGATGCCGTCGAGGAACGGCGGCAACTGCCGCACGATGCGCTGATAGCGTTTCTGCGCGCGCCACGTGAGCCACGCATAGACGGCGACCAGCACGAACGCCGCGACGCCCGCGCCAATCGCTGGTCCCGCGCGCAAGCCGGCCCACAGCGCGCCGAAGCCGGCAACGGCGAACGTGGTCGCGACGAGCGCGCCCGGCCGTTCGATGCCCGCACGGTTCAGCAGATTGCCGACAAAGGCGCGAACCTGCGCGATGCGCGCCCGGACGCCCGTCTGCATCTCGACGGCAGGCGCGCCCGGCACGGGCCGGGGCGGCTGGGCCGGATGCGGCGCGGGCATGCCATGCGCCGCGCTCGCGCTCTGCACCTGGCGCTCGACGAAGCGCTCGGCCAGCGCCCGTTCGCGCCGCACGGCACTGCGCCGCCACAGCATGAGCGCCGCCGCCGCGCACAGCAGCGCCAGCATCGCGACGAGTGCGACGCCCCTAGCCACTGAAGCCCCCGCCAAAGCCGCCGCCGAAGCGTCCCGTCTGCCCGAAGCCTTCCGACATCGCCACGCCTTGCGCCTGGCGGAATTTCGCGAGCTTCGGCGAACTCGGATGAATGCCGAGCCAGTTCCAGCGGTCCTGTTCGTCGCCGTTCATGTCGACGGACGGCTCATAGCGATACAACTCCTGCATCGCGATGATGTTGTCGGACAGGCCCGTCACTTCGGTGACCGAGAGAATCCGGCGCCGGCCGTTGGAGAGCCGCCCGATCTGCACGATGAAGTCGATCGCGTTGGCAATCTGCCTGCGCAGGCTTGCCTCGGTGCCCTGGAAGCCCGCGAAGCCCGCCAGCATTTCCAGCCGGTACAGACACTCGCGCGGCGAACTGGCGTGGACCGTGCCCATCGAGCCGTCGTGGCCGGTGTTCATCGCCTGGAGCATTTCGAGCACTTCGCCGCCCCGCACTTCGCCCACGATGATCCGGTCCGGACGCATCCGCAGCGTATTGCGCAGCAGGTCGCGGATCGACACGACGCCCGCGCCGTCGAAGCCGCCGGGCCGGCTTTCGAGCCGCACCACGTGCGGATGGTTGAGCGACAGCTCCGCCGTGTCCTCGATCGTCACCACGCGTTCGTGCTTCGGAATGAAGAAGGCCAGCGCGTTGAGCAGCGAGGTCTTGCCCGAGCTCGTGCCGCCCGAGACCAGCACGTTGCAGCGCGCCTCGACCGCCGCCTGCAACAGCGTCGCGATGTCCTGGTTGAAGGTGCCGTTGGCGAGCAGATCGTCGGGACGCAGCGGATCGCGGCGAAACTTGCGGATCGACACGACCGGCCCGTCGATCGACAGCGGCTCGATCACCACGTTGACGCGGCCGCCGTCGGGCAGGCGCGCATCGACCATCGGGTTGGATTCGTCGAGACGCCGGCCGATCGGCGCGAGAATGCGCCGCACGATGCGCAGCAGGTGCGCGTTGTCGGCGAAGCGCACCGGGATCTTTTCGAGGATGCCGTGCCGCGACACATACACGTCGCTATAGCCGTTGATGAGGATGTCCTCCACGGCGGCGTCGGCAAGCAGGTCCTCGATCGGACCGAAACCCGCGAGTTCCTTGGTCAGCGCCGCCGCCACCAGCCGCACTTCGCTCTCGTTGAGCGGAATGCGGCGCAGGCGCACGAAGCTGTCCATTTCCAGATCGACGAACTGCTGGATCGCCTGGCGCGACCAGCGGCCGAATTCCGCGCCGAGTTCCTCGATGCGCGACAGCAGATGTTCGTGCGCGGCCGTCGCCACGTCCTGGAACTGCTGCGACTGGGCGAACGCGACGGCGTCTTCGGCCAGATCGTTCGCGAACGCGATGTCCTTGCTGAAGTCCTGAACCATCGTTATGACCGTCTGAGAAAGTTGGGAAGGAATTGCCCGGCGCCCAGCGCCGAACGGAGGGACGCACGGCCGCCCGCCGACTGTGCGTCGCGCGCGGCCGCCTCGCCCGGTGCTTCACCGTGCAGCCGCGCCACCAGCGGCGCGAGCGCGCGGACATACGGGTCGCGTTCGGCGCACTCGGCCAGCAGCCGGCCCTGGTTCACCGCGCGTCCGAGCGCCTGCGCCCGCTCCGGCAGCACCGCGACGAGCGGCAGCTCCAGACGCTCGGCCAGCTGGTCGGCGCCGAAGTTGAGCGCGGCGTCGAACTTGTTGACGACGAGGCCGAGCGGTCTGGCTTCGTCCGGCTCGCTTTCATCGCCCGCGCGCAGGGCGTCGAGCAAGGCCACCGCCGAGACCGCCGAGGCGACATTCGGATCGCACACGAGCCAGGCTTCGTCGGCGGCGCGCACCGCCTGCGCGACGAATTCGAAGTTCGAGAAACCGCCCAGATCGACGATCTGCTGATCGAAATACGCGCGCAGGCGGTTCAGCGTGCTGGTCGCGGAGGCGAAGGAAATCGCGCGCATCTCGCCGAGGTCGGCGGGCAGCGCGGTCAGCGCCAGACCGCTCGGATGGCGCGCGAAGGCGGTATTTACGAAGGTTTCGTCGAAACGGCGCAGGTTGCGCACGGCATCGACGAAATGCAGTTCGCTGCGGGTGTCGAGCAGCAAGGCGCTGTCCGCTGCGGGCAGGCCGAGGTCGAGCAGCGCCGTGGTGCGCTGCGCCGCCGCCGCGCGTTTTTGCAGGCTCACCGCGAGGTTTGCCGCGAGCGTGCTCACGCCCACGCCGATGCGCGCGCCAAGCAGCACCGTGAGCTTGCCCTGGCGGCTCACCGGCTCGTTGCGCGGAGCCGGCCGTTCGGCCAGCAGACGCCGCGCGATGGCGAGGACATCGGCGGGCGCGCCGCTCACGTCGGCGAAATCGCGCACGCCCGCGCGCAGCGCCGCGAGCGCCGGAGCCGGCGTCGCCAGCGTGCCCAGCGCGACGATCGGCACCTCCGGATACATGTCGCGCGCCGCATGCGCCAGCAGGCTCGCGTGGGTGGCGTCGCCGCTCGCGCCGAAGTCGATGAAGACGACGCCCGGCGCCCGCTCGCCGATGCGCGCCGTCAGTCCGGCCACATCCCACGGCGCGGCTTCCACCGGGCCCGCGCCCGCGAGCGCGCGTTGCAGCCAGTCGAGCCGCGCGCTGTCGGGGCTCGCGCACAGGAAGCGCGCGGGTAGCGCGGATGCTTCGGCGGGCGTCATCGCGAGAATCCCGGCGCGGCTTCGGCAGACAACGCGCCGCCGATGAACGAGCGCCACACCGGACCGTCGCGCCGCTCGGACTGCTCGCCGGGCGTCGCGGGCAACGGGGCGTTGCGGGCGATCGGCGCGACCAGATGCGGCGTCACGATGATCACCAGCTCGCGGTCCTGCTGCGAGTACTGCAAGGTCTTGAAGAACGCGCCGATGATCGGCAGGTCGCCGAGCAGCGGCACCTTGTTGACGTTCGAGGCCGTCTCGCGATCCACCAGTCCGCCGATCACGAAGCTCTCGCCGTCACCGAGTTCGACCGCCGTTTCGGCGCGGCGCGTAGTGAGCGCGGGCACCGAGACGCCGTCGATGGTGATCGCGTGCGCGAAGTCGAGCTGGCTCGCCTCGGGCGCCACCTTCAGCGCGATGCGCTCCGGCCCGAGTACGGTCGGCGTCAGCGAAAGGCCGATGCCGTAAGGCTTGTAGACGATCGTCGTCGTGCCGAGCGACTGCGGCACCGGCACCGGGATTTCACCGCCCGCGAGGAAGCTCGCGCTCTGTCCCGAGAGCGCCACCAGCGTCGGCTGCGCCAGCACGCGCGCCAGATTGTTGCCTTCCAGCAAGCTCAGGTTGGCGAACAATCCGCGCGAGGTCGAATTGAGCAGCAGGTTGAATGCGGAACCGATCGGCGAGGTGGCCGTGACGGCGAGCGGACTGGTCGCGCCGCCCGACACGCTGCTGAGCGCGCTCGGCGCGAAGGTGCCGAACGCGAAGCCCGCGTGATTCTGCGAGAACAGGTTGAAGCCGGCTTCCTTGAGCACCGACTTGCTGAACTCGACCACCTTGACGTCCACCTGCACGACGCTGCGGGTCGCGATGGTCGAGGCATCGACGACCGCGCCGTCCTTGCCCACCGACGCGCGCGCCGCCGCCACCGCGCGCTGATGCTTGCCGACGCCCGGCGTGCTGCCGGTCAGCACCGCCGTCTTGCCGAGCACGCGGACTTGCGGCGCGTCGCTTTCGGCGAGCGCGGCGCCTGCGCCGGAGGCCACGTCGACCGTATAGGAGAGCGGCGTCTCGCCGCCGCGCTGCCACAGCATCAGGCTGGTCGAACCCGCCGCCTTGCCGACGAGCAGCACGCCGCCGCCCTTCAGCACGTTCACGTCAGCGACGGCCGGATCGCCGATCGCCACGCGCGTCACCGTCTTGCCGGGCGCGAGCGACATCTGCGCGCCCGTCGACAGCGCAAGCACCTGTCCGCGCGCGGGCGTCGTCGCCGCATTCGCCGCTGCTTCTCCCGCCGCCGTCTGCACGGTGCCGCCGCATACCACGACCACCCAGCCGAGGAGCGCCGCCCGTTTCCATCCCGTCGATTTCTTCATGCCCTTGTCTTGCCGTTTTCTTGTCATCGTGATTCGTCGCGCTGTCCGCGTTCCGTTCCTGCCCTGACTGTCAGTACGCGACCTGTTCTGCCCGGCCGCCGCGTATCACTTCGATGCCTTCCCCCGTGGCCGCGCGCGGCGTGCGTGCGACGCGCGCCCGTTCCGCCGCGCGGCTCGCCGTGCGCGCGCCCGCCAGCGTGCCGAGCGAGAGCCCGGCGGCGGCACGCGCGGCGCCGTCGTCGGGCTTCGCGGCGGCGAACAGCGGTGCGAACGCGTGCGGCGGCGGCGCTTCGGGATCGGCGGAATTGCGCAGCGCGAGCACCAGACGGCCGGCGTTTTCCGCGAGCGTCAGCGCATCGACATCGGCGGTGCGCACCGAGAGCACCGCGGTGCGCGGACTGCCCGAACGCAGCGCCGAATCCTTTGCGTCCTTGCCGCCCGCGCGGCCGATCGACGCGTCGCCCATGCTCAGCACGCGTACCTTCGACAGGAGCAGGCGCGCCTGCGTCGAGCTGATTTCCACATCGCCCGATGCGCCTTCGCGCTTCAGCGTGAAGAAGACGTCGACGTAATCGCCCGGCCGCACGAAATTGCCCACGGCATTGGTCTCGTCGATGCGCACGGCCACCGCGCGCTCGCCGGGCGCGACGACGTCGGCGAGGCCGCTCGACAGCGTTTCGGCGGTCAGCGGCGCGCCCTTCGGCACGGCGACGAGCGGCACGCGGCCGACGCTCGCGGACGCATCGCCGCAGGTGCCCGGCGCGGGTTCGGCCTGCATGCGCATGGTCAGGGCGTCGGCGTCGAGCGGCTTGCCCGCGGCCAGATCGCGGGTGGCGATCACGACCGGCGCGAGCCGTTGCGGCGTGGCGAGTGCCGCGGGCTGCGCCGGCGTCCGGTCGCGCTCGGGCGAAGGCGCCGGATGGCGCGCGAGCATCACGGCGAAGATGCCGAGAATGACCGCGACCGAAAACAGCAGGATGGCAAGCGTGCGAGTGAGATTGGCCATGGTGTCAGGGCGAGTGGACCGGCAGGAGCGCGCTCATAGCACGTTGTCCGGATCGAGTTGAACCATCGCGCGCGCCACGAGCGAGTCGGGCAGCGCAAGGCCGAAGAGCGGCAGCGTCGGCACCAGCGGACGCTGCGCGTATTGATAGTCGAGCGTCACCTGGATGCAGCGCATCGAGGCGTCATAGGTGCACGGGGCCGGCGTCGCGGTGCAGTCGGCCAGTCCGGCGAGCCAGTTCGTCAGGCCCTTCGCGGCCGTACAGGCGGCGGTGCTGCGCAGGGCGAGCGAGTCGTCGACGGTTGCCGCGCCGTCCTGGAAACGCAGCGCGGCGCGCGCGCCCTCCTCGGCCGCGAGCGTCAGCGACTGCTGCGCGACGAAGATCAGGCTGTAGGTGACGATCGCGTAGAACACCACGAAGAACAGCGGGAACACGATCGCGAATTCGATCGCCATGTTGCCGCGTTCGGCGCGGCGGCTGGATCTGCCGGTTTGGCGTGCGGGCGTCATGAGGGCACTCCGGCGGCATGCAGCGCGAGATGACAGAGCGCGGCCACCGCGAGCAGCGCGCCGTACGGCGTGCTGTTGCGCCGGCGTTCGGCGAGCGTCATGCCGGTGGCCAGCTTGTCCAGCGCAATCGTGGTGCGGCGGCGCGCGAGCAGCAGCAGCGCATGCAACGCGGCGCACAGGCTGGCCGCCACCCAGATGCCGAGCAGCGCGCGCGGCCCGCACCAGGCGCCGAGCACCGCGAAGGTCTTGACGTCGGCGGCGCCCATCATGCCCAGCAGCCAGAACGGCAGCAGCGCAGCGAAGCCTGCGACGAGTCCGATCAGCGCGGCGCCGGGCGGTGTATCGAACGGCGACAGGCGGGCCGCCGCGAGCGCCAGCGCGCACGCGGCGCCCGCCAGAACGAGCGCGTTGGGGATGGAACGGCGTCGCCAGTCGCACATGGCAATGGCGCACGCCCACCCCGTGAATAATGCTGATTCGATCGAGAACATGTCGAAAACAAATCCGCCGGCAAACGAATACCGTCATCCGGATTAATACGGATGTTTTTATATTCCAAAACCGCAAGGCGATAAACATTCTCGCGCTGGCGTGAGCCAGCGCGAGAAGAACATTAAATGCACATGCAGTCTTGCCGTATAACGGCGAAAGGCCGGTTTCTCTCAGGTTCCGGTTTTCGACAGTTCTGTCTTGATTGCCTGGAAGGTACTCTTCAACTGGTCTGCGACATCACCGACCGCCGCCATGATGCCCAGCGCAAGCACGCCGGCAATCAATCCGTATTCAATGGCGGTAATTCCCCGACTGTCGCGAAGGAACTGCAGGAAGGTTGCTTTCATTATTAATGGCCCTCGGATGGGTTTGCTTCTCTCTGGCCGCATCTACCATCCGGTTCTGCTGCACCGTAAGTGACAGCCCCCGAAAGGCGATCCGACTCTGTTTTGTATTGCGATCTCGTCTACGCGTCTGGCGCCTCGCGGCGGGCATTTCGTGTGACGTGTCGCTGAGAGGATTTATAACGCATGGCCATCCCAAAATCAATAATCGTCTGACCCAACTTTGTTCAATTTTTGACTTGGCTTTCGCTTAACGGCATGTTTTTCCAACTCCTATTAAGTAAGTGCGACCACCGCCGGTATCCGAATCAGGTATTAACTTCCTGCTACATGTATTGAATGCTTGATATATCTCCAGTGCGGGTTGACAAAGCGGTTTCGTGTAACCCTCCGCTCCGTTACACAAGCCGTTTCTCGTTACGTTACGTTTCCCGGAAACACTTCAGTTGATGCATCGCGTCATGGCGTGAGAATCATTCTCGACTACTCCGCAAGTGCTTGAAGCGATTGGCACTGTGTGAACCCGCCATTGAATCGGTATCGCGCTGTCCGTGCGATGGCACACCTAATGCAGTTATTCGCCCGCGGTTCGTTCAAACAAACATATCGAGGGCCAACATGAATACGAGACACATCGGACGCGAAACCCTGCGGATCACCATCATCGCGGCAGCGGTTGCGGGCGTGCTGTCGCTTGCGGCTTGCGGCGGATCGGGATCCGTGAGCAAGGCGCCGGGCGGCGCGGGAAGCATCTCCACGGGCGATGCCGGCGGCACCGGCGGGGGCGCGGGCGGAACCGGCGGCGGTTCGGGCGGCGGGTCCGGAACGGGCTCGGGCGGAGGTTCGGGGACCACCACCGGCAGCAATGGCGGCGGTGGAAGCGGTGGGGGGAGCGGCGGCGGCACGGGCGGCGGTGGAACCGGTGGCGGCACCGGCGGTGGCACGGGCAGTACGCCGGTCCAGCCGGTCGCGGCTGTCGTCGATAAAACAGGCAACGTGGTGTCCGCGGCGGGCGACACGGTCACGGGCATCGGGACGGCAATCGGCTCGACGACCGCGCCGGGCGTCAACCCGGGCACCACGAAAGCCGCGGGCGATGTCGTATCGAACGTGGGCGGCGCTGTCTCCACGCTGGGCGACGGCGTGTCGGCCGGACTCGGCACCATCGGCACCAGCACCAATCCTGTGGGCACCACCGTCGCGAGCGTCGGCGGCGTCGTCCAGAAGACGGGTGACGCGGTGTCGAGCGCGGGCACGCTGGTGTCGAGCCTCGGCACCGGCGCGCTCTCCCCGCTCGCACCGGTGACGACGCCGGTGGGCAGCATCGTCGGCATCGTCGGCAACGCGGTCCATCAGACCGGCGGCGTGCTCGATACCACGCTCACCAGCGCGCCGGTCACGCAACTCACGCAGACGGTCAGCCAGGCCATCACGCCGATCACTTCGGTCGTCGGCACGACGACGCAGACGGTCGGCTCGGTGACCGGCCTCGGCGCGCCCGTCAACAATCTCCTGACGACCCTCGGCGGCACGCTCGACAACGCCGGCAAGAGCGTCACCGGCACCGGCGCGAATCCGGTCACCGCCGGCGTCGGCAACCTGGTCTCGGCGACGGGACAAACGGTGTCGTCGGTGGGCGGCCTCGTCAACGGCGGCTCGACGGCCAATCCGCTCGCGCCGGTCACCGGTCTGCTCGGCGGCCTCACGGGCGCAGCAGGCGGCACCGGTACGGGCGCAGGCGGCGTGCTTGCACCCGTCACGGGCCTGGTCGGCGGCTTGACGGGCGCGGCGGGCGGAACTGGCGCGGGCGCGGGCGGTGTGCTCGCACCTGTCACCGGTCTGGTCGGCGGCCTGACGGGCGCGGCGGGCGGCACGGGCAGCGGCGCGGGCGTCGGCGGTGTGCTTGCACCGGTCACGGGTCTGGTCGGTGGCGTCACCGGCGCGCTGGCGGGCGCCACGGGAACCGGCGCAGGATCGACCGGCGGCGCGGGCGGCACAGGCAGCGCAGGTCTGCTCGCACCCGTCACCGGACTGGTCGGCGCATTGACCGGCGCACCGACGAGCACCGCCGGATCGCCCGGCAACGCAGGGCTGCTCGGCTCGGTGACGACGATCACCGGTGCAGTCGGGGTGACGGTTGCGAGCACGCCGAACTCCGCTGCGGCGGGCGCAGGCGCGGGCGCCGGCATCTCGACGACCACCGCCAGCACCGGCGGCGGCACCACGACCGGCACCGCCAACAACGGCGGCCTGCTGGGCACGGTGGGCGCCGTGGTAGGCGGCGTGTTGGGAGGCACGCGGCGCTAACCCGGCGCGCGGCAGGGGAGCGCGGTCCACGAAACCTGCGCTTCCCTGCTCTCTGCCTGAAATCGCAAGGCAAGACACGCAAGACACGCAGCACCCATAACGACACACGACGAAGAACGCGGCGTCATCCGAACGCACGACGTTCTCGCAACCAACCGAGGGCAACACAATGAAGATCCGTGACTGGACACGGGCGCTCATGCTCGCCGCGCTGACGGCGCCCATGGCACACCCCGCTCAGGCGCAGACCGCGCCCGCACCCCGCGCCAGCGTCGGCGGCAATCCGCTCGATGCCCTGCCGCAAGTCAACACGCCGCCCAAGGCGCCCGTCGCGGTGAATGTCGCGCCGCCCGCGCCCGCGCTCGAAGCGCTCCTCGCCCATCATCTGACGCCGTCCAAGGTCGAGATCGAAGGCGTCAAGTCGCTGCCCTTCGAACCGATCGCGGCGCGCTTCACGCCGTTCGTCGGCAAGGATGTGACAGTCGGCCAGCTGATCGAGGCCGCCAACGGCATCACCGCGATGTACAAGGAACACGGCTACGCGCTCTCCTTCGCGTTCATCCCGGCGCAGACGTTCCAGGATGGCGTCGTGCGCGTGACGGTCGTCGAGGGCTATATCGCCAAGGTCATCGTGAAGGGCAATCCGGGCGCCGCCGAGAAGCGCATCCGCGCCGTGGCCGAACGCCTGGAGGCGGACCGGCCGCTCACGCAGGCGAAGTTCGAACGTTACGTCAACGTGCTCGGGATGATTCCGGGCGTGAAGGCGAAGGTGAACGTCGCGCCGCCGCAGACCACCGACGGCGCGACGGCGCTCGAACTCGACGTCGAACGCAAGCCGTTCAACGTCAGCACGGGCATCGACTTCAATCATCCGGGCGTGCAGGGCATCCTGAGCGCGACCGAGAACGGCATGCTCGGGCTCGGCGAATCGCTGACGGCGTCGGCGCTGCTGCCGAAAGGCCGCGACGACCAGACCTACTACGCGCTGAACGGCACGCTGCCGGTGGGCACCGACGGCTTCACCGCCAAGGTCGATGCCTCGCACTATCACGGCCATCCGGTCGACAACCCTGGCCTGCCGTCCTATATCGAACGCACGGTGGTCAACGACAAGCTCGCGTTCTCCGGCGTCTATCCGTTCATGCTAAGCAACGCGCGCAGTCTGATCGGCACGGCGACCGTGTACGCCTCGCACGACGAGGACCGCCTAAAGAACACGATCTCGCCCGGCAATCCGTTTCTGGCCAACCGCTCGCAGGTCCGCGTCGCGCAGTTGCAGATCGATTACACCGGCATCAGCGAAGGCGTCGTGCGGCGCGCGAGCTTCAATGTCGCGAAGGCCTTCGACGTGCTCGGGGCGTCGAAGAGCGCGGACACGAACATCGCCGGCTATGCGCCCGTCAATCCGGTCTCGCTGACCTTCGTGCGTACCGGCGCCACCGTCTCGCAGAGCAACGAATGGCCGTGGAAGATCGGCACGGTGCTGTCCGCGACCGGACAATACTCGCCCGACTCCCTGCCGACTTCGGAACAGGTGTCGTTCGGCGCGCAGCGTTTCGCGCTGGGCTATCAGCCGGGAGAGGTGTCGGGAGATTCGGGCTGGGGAGCGTCGTTCGAAGTGAACCGGCCGCTCGACGTCGGCATGACCTATTTGAAGAGCTTTACGCCGTACGTGGCGTTCGATGCCGCGCGCGTCTACCTGCACGGCGGCACGGCGAACCCGCGCAGGTTGTCTTCGGTGGGAATCGGCTTTCGCGTGTCCGATGCGAAGCACTACAGCATCGATTTGTCGGTGGCGAAGGCGGTCGGCGATGCGCCTATAGAGAACACGTCACGCAGTCCGCGCGTCAACGCGACCTTGTCGTATCAACTGGATTGACGCGCGGGGCGAGCCCGCGCGTGCAGCACTCGAATTACGGCGCCGAAGCCGGTGCGGGCTGGCCAGCCTTCTTCGCGTTGATCTTCGCCTGCGCGTTCTGCAGGTTCTGCGGATAGTTCGTCTGTTCGCCGGACGGGTTGTAGCCGTTCTGCTCCAGCTGCTTCAGTTCGGCGTTCTTCTTCGCGCGCGCCTGCTTGCGCTCGGCCTTCCTGACCTGCTTCGGCGTGGAAGCCGCGGAATCTTGCGCCAGCGCGGGCGCGACGGGCAAGGTCACGAGCGCGGCGACGGACAAAGCGATGACAGCCAACGGTGCGGTGCGTTTGTTCATGATCGGTCTTCTCCGGAAGGGATGGCGACGGTTGGACTTGCAGGCATCGCGACAGCAATAAGCGGGCCACATCCCCGCCAGCCTTCGCACCATCCTTCGCAGCGTTTCAGCGATCCACGATCCGGCTCAGATTGCCGCGCACGCGCTGCAGCAGCATGACCAGCTGCTCGCTTTCCTTGCGGGTGAATCCCGCGAGCGCCTCGGCGGTGATTTCGTCGCCGACGCGCCGCGCGCTGTCGAGCGCCTTTTCCGCCTTCGCGGTCATGCGCACCTGACGTTCGCGGCGATCGTCGGGATTGAGCAGCCGCTCGATCCAGCCGCCCTCTTCCATGCGATCGAGCAGCCGTCCGGCGGAGATTGGCGCGACTTCGAGCAGGCTGGCCAGACGCGCCTGATTGACCTCGCCGTAATGCGATAGATAGGCGAGCACGCGGCATTGCGCGCGCGTGAGATTGAGCGACGACTTCGCGAGTTCGTCGAAACGGTTGCCGCACAGGCGGTCCACGTCCGCGACCAGGAAGCCGAAGCGTTTGTCGAGTTGGGTTTCCATCGCGCGATTATAGGGAACAGACGGCCACGCGTGCATGCGCCGGTGCATGTCGGCATTGGCGCGCCGTTGTCAGCGTCTTATAATAAGCGTGCTTATCATCACCCTGATTACAATCTGCCGTCACGCGCGGCCGCCTCCATGTCCTCCGAAGCTTCAACAGCAAGCGCCGCGGCGCCTCTCAACCGCGGCATGCTGACCGTCTCGATCATGCTCGCCACGCTGATCCAGACGCTCGACAGCACCATCGCCAACGTGGCGCTGCCGCACATGCAGGGCGCGCTTTCGGCGTCGCAGGATGAAATCACGTGGGTGCTGACCTCGTACATCGTCGCGGCGGCCATCGCCACGCCGCTGACGGGCTGGCTCTCCGACCAGCTCAGCGTGAAGAAGCTGCTGTGCATCTCCATTGCGGGCTTCACGGTGGCGTCGGCCTTGTGCGGGCTGTCGGAAACGCTGGCGCAAATCGTCGCGTCGCGGCTGTTGCAGGGCGTGTTCGGGGCGTCGCTGGTGCCGCTGTCGCAATCCATCCTGCTCGACATCAATCCGCGCGAAAAACAAGGCCAGGCCATGGCCGTGTGGGGCATGGGCGTGATGGTCGGCCCGATTCTCGGCCCGACGCTCGGCGGCTGGCTCACCGACAGCTACAACTGGCGCTGGGTGTTCTTCATCAACGTGCCGATCGGCGCGTTCGCGCTGTTCGGCGTGACGACCTTCCTGCCGGGGCAGGCGGCGCGCCGCGCGGTGAAGTTCGACGCCTTCGGCTTCGCGACCCTGGGCCTGGCGATCGGCGCTTTCCAGGCGATGCTGGACCGCGGCGAGCAGCTCGACTGGTTCGGCTCGATGGAAATCCGCGTCGAGGCCATTCTTGCCGCGCTGAGTTTCGTGTTCTTCATTGCGCACACGGCGACGGCCGGTCCGCGCTCGTTCTTCAAGTACAAGCTGCTGAAGGACGGCAATTTCGCGACCGGCACGCTGTTCATTTTCGTGATCGGCGCGGTGATGTACGCGACCCGCGCGCTGCTGCCGCCGATGCTGCAAAACCTGATGAACTATCCGGTCGCGACCACGGGCCTCGTCACGGCGCCGAGCGGCGCGGGCACCATGCTGGCGATGCTGATGGCGGGCCGGCTGCTGAAACATGTCGATGCGCGCGTGCTGCTGCTCTCGGGCTTCCTGGTGTCGGCGTACGCGCTGTGGCAGATGATGCACTACACGATCGTGCTGTCGGCGTCGGATATCGTGTGGCCCGGCGTGATCCAGGGCTTCGGGCTGGGGCTGGTGTTCGTGCCGCTGTCGGCGCTGACCTTCTCGACACTGGCGCCGGACCTGCGCGCCGACGGCACCGCCACGTATAGTCTGGCGCGCAATATCGGCAGCAGTATCGGCATTTCGATCGTGCAGACGCTGATGACGCGCAACACGCAGATCGCGCACGCGGACCTGGCCGCGCACGTCACGCCATTCAATCCGGCGATGCAGTCCGTCCTGAACGGCTCGATGCAGGACATGGCGATGCTCAACCAGACCATCACCCAGCAGGCGTCGATGATCGCCTATATCAACGACTTCAAGCTGATGTTCGTCGCGACGCTGCTGGTCGTGCCGCTCCTGTTGCTGATCCGGCCCGCGAAGAAGCGCGCGGCGGACGACAACATCGCGCACGCGGCGATGGACTGAGCGCCACCACCGTCAGCCGCGCTTCAGACGCTGACCGTGCGTTTTTCGAGCATCCCGCCGAAGGCCTCGGCGGACAGGGGCACGGCGAGCAGGAAGCCCTGCATTTCGTCGCACGCCATGTCCTGCAGCCGGTTCAGCTGCGAACCGGTCTCGACGCCCTCCGCCACCACATCCATGTCCAGCGAGTGCGCGAGCGCGATGATCGCCGAGACGATCGCGCGGCCTTCCTGGCCGTTCTCGTCGAGCCCATTGGTGAAGAAGCGGTCGATCTTCAACTGCTTCGCGCGGAAGCGTTGCAGATAGGCGAGGCTCGAATAACCGGTGCCGAAATCGTCGATGGCGATCTCGATGCCGTTCTCCTGGAACGCGCGGATCATCTCGATGGTGCGCGGCGCGTCCTGCATCGCCACTGTTTCGGTGATCTCGAACATGATCTGCTCGCTCGGCACGCCTTCCTCGCGCACGATCCGCATGACGTTGGCGACCAGATCCGCCTCGTGCATCTGACGCGGCGACAGGTTGATCGCCACCTTCACCGGCGGACGGCCCTCGGCGCGCCAGCGCGACAAGTGCCGGCAGGTCTCGCGCACCACCCAGTAACCAATTTGCACGATCTGCCCCGAGCGCTCGGCGATCGGGATGAATTCGAGCGGCGTCAGCGTGCCGATCTGCGGATGATCGAGGCGGATCAACGCTTCCGCGCCCGCCAGGTCGCCGCTCTTGCCATGGAATTTCGGCTGGAACAGCAGGTAGAAATGCCCGCCGCTCAGCGCCTCGTGCAGCGCCTGCTGGATCTGCAGCGTGCGCACGGCCGCCTCGTTCATGCTCGCCTCGAAGAAGCGATAGGTGCTGCGTCCGCCGCGCTTCGCCTCGTACATCGCGATGTCGGCGTGCTTGAGCAGCGCCTCCACGCTGTCGCCGTCCTGCGGATACAGCGCGATGCCGATGCTCGGCATCACCTGCAACGGATGGCTCGACACCATCAGCCCCTGTTTCATCGTGTCCAGGATGCGCTCGGACATTTTTTCGGCGTCGGTGGGCGCGTTCAGGTTTTCCAGCATCACCACGAACTCGTCGCCGCCCAGCCGCGCGACCGTATCGCCGCCGCGCACGCATTCCTGTAACCGGCGGGCAAACGCCTTCAGCACTTCGTCGCCGATCGTATGGCCGAGCGAATCGCTGATGGTCTTGAAGCCGTCGAGGTCCATGAAGAGGATCGCGAAGCGGCTGCGCTGCTGCGTCGCGTGGCGGATCGCCCGTTCGATGCGCTCGTTCATCGTGCGGCGGTTGGGCAGGTCCGTGAGCGTGTCGAAGGTGGCCATGCGGACGATCTGGCCGTTCAGCCGCGACACCGAGCCGGCCAGCAAGGCGGTGCGCGCGTCGAAGCGCGACAGCACCAGCGTGATGATGAGGATCGCAAACGTGAACAGCGCGACGGTGGTGGCGAGCCAGTGCGCATCGACGTCGTTGGCCGCGCCGCAGATGGAGCCCGGCACGAATTCCGCCGCCGCGTTGCCGGTGTAGTGCATGCCGCAGATGGCGATGCCCATCACGACCGCCGACACGACGCGCTTGGCCATCACGTTGCGCAGGTTCGCAGCCGAGAGCGTGTGCGCGATCCACAGCGCCGCGCCCGACGCCACCACGGCGATGACGATCGACGCCGCGTACAGCACCGGATCGTAGGTGATGGCGGGCTGCATGCGCATGGCGGCGTCGCCGGTGTAGTGCATGGCGGCGATGCCGGCGCCCATCAGCAGGCTGCTCGCGACGAGCCGTCGGGCCGTGAGGCGCTTGCTGGTGATCACATGCAGCGCGAAGAACGACACCAGCACCGCGATGCCGAGCGATCCGGCGGTGATCTTCAGGTCATAGCCGAGCGGAATCGGCAGCTGGAAGGCCAGCACGCCGATGAAATGCATCGACCAGATGCCGATGCCCATGGAAGCGGCGCCGCCGGCCAGCCAGATCTGCCGGCCGCGCGACTGCGCGAGGTTGGCGATGCGTGCCGAAATATCGAGCGCAGTGAATGAAGCGAGCGTCGCGACCACCAGCGATGCCGCGACCAGCCAGAGATTGTAGGTGCCGTGCATGTTCGCCAATGGACCGAAGACTCGTTTGAGTGAGCGTCTTATCGGCTTCCGGAATCCGACCTTTAGGGTCGCCAACGGAATTTTTCGCAAGGCACTTCACGCAAACGTCAGAGCTGCGGATCGAGCATCGAGACGACGCGTTCGAGCAGCTTTTCGGTCAGCGGGCGGCGGCGCCAGTCGTCGAGCGTGATGCGTTTCGCGCGCGTCACGTCGTCGTCGAAAATTGCGGTCTGGCGGCGCGCGAAATCGCGGTCGTAGACGTTGAGGTTGGCTTCGTCGTTGAGCTTGAAGGAACGGCTGTCGAAGTTGGTCGAGCCGACCGACACCAGATATTCGTCGACGACGATCAGCTTGCAATGGAACATTGTCGGCTGGTATTCGAACATCTCCACGCCCGCCGCCAGCAGGTCGCCCCAGCAGGCGCGCGACGCTTCCCGCACCGTATGCGTGTCGATGCGCTTGCCCGGCGTGATGATGCGCACCCGCACGCCGCGCTTCGCCGCCTCGACGATGGCGTTGATCGTCAGCTTGTCCGGCACGAAATACGCGCTGGACAGATGGATGGAATGCGTCGCGGCGGTGATCGCCATCAGATACATGAGCTGCATGTCGTCGCTGCCGCCCGAGGGCGAACTGCTGAACATGTGCGCGAGGCCGTCGCCTGCCGCGTCGATCTCCGGAAAATAGCGCGGACCGTGCAGGACATTGCCGGTCGCCTTGATCCAGTTGTCCATGAAGACGGCCTGCATCTGGCCGACCGCCGGACCCTCGACCCAGAAATGCGTGTCGCGCCAGTGCTTTTCGTCCTGCGCGTGCCCGGTCCACTCGTCGGCGATGCCCACGCCGCCGGTGAAACCGATGCGCCCGTCGATTACCAGCAGCTTGCGATGCGTACGATCGTTCATGCGGCCGAGACCGGTCCAGTGCGGCTTGTGATACTGGATGACCTCGGCGCCGGCGTCGCGCAGCATGTGCAGATAGCGCTTGTCCATCTTCGACGAACCCACCCAGTCGAGCAGCACATGCACCGACACGCCCGATCGCGCCTTCTCCGAGAGCGTCTGGGCAAACTCCTCGCCGATTCCGCCTGACCAGTAAATGAAGGTTTCGAAGGTAATCGTGTCGCGGGCGGCGCGGATGGCGTCCAGCATCTTCGGGAAGATCTGGTCGCCGTTCAGCAGCACTTCGAAGCGGTTCCCGCCGATGACGGGCGGCCCGAGCAGCAGGCCCATCGAGCGGAGGAACTGCGGGTCGTCGCTGGCGTACTCGCGTTCTATCTTGTGTTCGATCTTCTTCTCGCCGCTCGAAAGATTGGCGATGACGAGCACGACGATCAGCGTCACCACGACGGTCAGGACAATCAGGGCAAGCGTCGCCATACGCGGGCCTCGCGAAACGAACATGCGTCCGGAATGTCCATGGAAGCAGTTTTCGGGCCGCGTGCGGGTCTTTTTACCTGCTCAGCTCTTCGCGGGCATCCAGCCTTGCGTCTGCCCAAGCTTCTGGATCTGCTTGGCGATGGTGTCCGCGAGACGCTTTTCGTCCGACGAGACGTCCGCATGCTTCTTCTCCGACACCGCGTGCAAGCCGCCCGACACGGCCAGCGAACTGACCGCATGACCGGCCACCGCGCCGACGCCCGCCATTTCCGCCATGCCCGGCGCGTGGCCGCTGTCGGCCTTGGCGTCGAACTGTTCCAGCACTTGCGGCACGCCGTAGGCCGGTTTGAGCACCAGTTGCACCGTCGCGCCGACGCGGCTCTCGCCCGCCCCCAGACCGATCACCATGCGACGGCGGCGATTGCCCGCATCGATCGTATTGAAACTGCCTTCGATCATCAGCACGTTCTGGCCGTCGGGCGGCGGGACGTCGGCGCGAATGGCGCGCAGGCCCATCGACTGGAGCTTCGCGACGATCTCGTTCGCCACGTCCTCGCGGGCGGCGACGGCGTCCTGCGCTTGCTTGTCGGCCTGGGAATCGCCGGACATCGCCGCGCCGAGTTTCGCGATCATGCCGTGGTTGTCGAGCTTGACGTCGCCGGCATCGCTGGCGAACGGGTAGACGTAGATGGTATCGGGACGCAGCGTCTGCACGGACGCGCTCGTTGTCTGAGCGTATGCGCCGGACGCGTCCGCGGCATGCGCGGGGTTGTCGGCACAGCCCGCCAGCAGCGCCGTGCCGACGACCAGTGCGGCGAGGGTTTTGCTGAAGAAGGCGTTGATCGGGTTGAACATGATGTGACTCCGGAAGTGTGGATTCGTTGACGGTTCGTATCGCGCGACGAGGAATACGGTGTTCGGTTCCGCTGCTGCTTTGTGTCTGGTGGGTTGTCCCGCGGGTTGTCCCGATCACGCTGGCGCAACTATGGACGATGCCTTTTCATGCCGCCATCGAGCATTTATGTCGTGCGGTTTCATCGGGCGCAAAGGCCCGCTGGGCAAGGTTTTCAGGCCAGTCAAAAGATGCAGCGCGGGACAGGGCTCATGCAGATTCGGCGGGCTTCTGGTTAACTGCCGGACACGTCATCGCATTGCGCGCCGCGCGATGCATTCCGTCATACCTGTTCAAGGAGAGAAAGATGGATCTCAAGATCGCCAACAAGCTCGCGCTCGTGTCCGGATCGACGAAAGGCATCGGGCACGCCATCGCGGTGGCGCTCGCGCGCGAAGGCGCCCGCGTGATCGTGAACGGCCGCTCGCAAGCTTCCGTCGATGCCGCGCTCGCCAAGCTGCGCGAGCAGGTTCCGGGTGCGCAGGCCGAAGGCTTCGCCGGCGATGTCTCCGATGCCGCCCAGGTCGATACGCTGGTTGCGCGCTTTCCGCAGGTCGACATCCTCGTGAACAACATGGGCATCTTCGATCCGAAGCCCTTCGAGGAGATCAGCGACGACGAATGGTTGCGCTTTCTCAATGCCAACGTGATGTCCGGCGTGCGTCTGTCACGCGCCTATCTGCCGAAGATGAAGCAGAAGAACTGGGGCCGCGTGGTGTTCATCAGCAGCGAGAGCGGCGTGCAGATTCCCGTCGAGATGATTCATTACGGCGTGACCAAGACGGCGCAGATCGCGCTGGCGCGCGGGCTGGCGGAAACCTGCGCGGGCACCGGCGTCACGGTCAACTCGGTGCTGCCGGGTCCGACGAGTTCGGAAGGCGTGACGGAGTTCGTCGAGAAGCTGTCGGGCGGTAAGAGCTTCCACGAATTCGAAACGCAGTTCTTCGAGGAAGCCCGGCCGACGTCGATCCTCAAGCGGTTCATCACACCCGAGGAAATTGCCAATATGGTGGCCTATGTGTGTTCGGAGCTTTCGGCGGCGACCAATGGCGCGGCCTTGCGCGCCGATGGCGGCGTGATCCGCGCGGCGTTCTGACGGCTAGCCGCCACTGAGGCGGCGCGCCTCTTCGAGTGCTTCGACGATGGCCGCGACGGTGCGCTCGCGCGCGGCCTCGTCGTTCTGGCGCAGCGCGTAGGACGGGTGATAGGTCGCGACGACCTGTCGGTCCTTGTACGTCACCACGCGGCCGATATGCGCCGAGAGCGTCGCGCGGCGGCCGAACAGCGCTGCCAGCGCCGTCGCACCGAGCGTGACGATGACCGGCGCGCCCACGTCGTGCAGTTCCTGTTCGAGCCAGTACGAGCACGCGTCGACTTCCTGTTGCGCGGGCGTCTTGTGCAGACGCCGCTTGCCGCGCGGCTCCCACTTGAAGTGCTTCACCGCGTTGGTCAGGTACACCTGCTCGCGCGGCACACCGGCGCGCCGCATGGTTTCGTCAAGCAACTGTCCGGCCGGGCCGACGAACGGCTCGCCCTTCAAATCCTCCTGATCGCCGGGCTGTTCGCCGAGCAGCATGATGCGCGCGCCCGACGGTCCCGCGCCCGGCACCGCCTGCGTCGCGTGCCGCCAGAGATCGCAGCGGCGGCAGGTATCCAGCGACGTGGGCGCGTCGCGTTCGGGCTGGGCTTCGTGGGCATCGACCTGCACGGCCTTGCCGCCGAGCGCGCCGACACTCGACGCCTGCGCAACGCGGCGCGCACCGCCGCGCGCCGCGCTGACCATCTGCGGGATCAGCGCGCCCTCTGGCAGTCCTTTCCAGAAGCGCACCGGCATGTGCTGTTCGAGCGCCGACTCGTTCAGCCGCGCGGGGTTGAAGATGCTGCGGTAATAGGTCATCCAGAGGCCTTCGGCGGCGTCGGGCGTGTCGACCGCATGTTCCGACGCCAGCGCGCGGCGGCGTTCGAGTTGCAGGCGCGCGCCGTCGAACATGGCGGCGCCGTCCGGCGTCGCGATCAGCCAGGTCGAGCGGCCCATGCGCGCCGCGAAATGCTCGGCGCCCCAGGCGAGGACATCGTGATCCGGCTCGTACCACGCGACGTATTCCGGCGCGCCGAGCGCTGCATCGCGCTGGCGGAACCGTACGTACGCGATCATGTCGTGCTGGGCGCGCCGCACGGCCTTGGCCATCTTGTAGAGACGCGCGCCGTCTTCATCGGCGGCGGAGGCCGCGGAGCGGTCGCCCTGCGCCCAGCGCCATAGCACGCGGTAAAGGAAGCTCCAGCGACGCTCGTCGCGGAAATGCGCGGCGTCCTTCAGCAGCGCCGACAGCTCCCGCGACACGCGGATCCGTGGCGCATCCGGTGCCTCCTGTTGAGGAGCGGTTTCGTTGAACAGCGCCGGTTCGGCCTGCGCCGTGCGCCAGTCGATCGACTCGGGCGCGAGGCCTTGCGCGAGGGCATCGAGCGCGGCGGTGCGCCAGGCATCGAAATCGTCGTCGATGGAGATGATGCGCATCAGTTCAGCATCAGATCAGCGACAGCTGCACCGGTCCGGTCGCGAGCGCCCGCCGCAAGTTTTCCGACGGCGTATCCGCCAGCGGCGGCTTGTAGTCCGCCGTCACGACGAACGGTTTCACCTTGTCCATCGCGCAGCGCAGCCGGACGAGATCGTCGTAGCGCACTCGCCGCGCACGCCGCAATTCGACGATGCGCTTTGCATTGCGCATGCCGATGCCCGGCACACGCGCGATCATCCGCGCCGGCGCGGCGTTCAGATCGACCGGAAAGCGTTCGCGATGAGCGAGCGCCCACGCGAGCTTCGGATCGACATCGAGCGGCAGGTTGCCGGCATCGCCGAGCAGTTCGGCCGCGTTGAAGCCGTAGCCGCGCATCAGGAAGTCGGCCTGATACAGGCGATGTTCGCGCAGCAGCGGCGGCGCCTTCGACGGCACGCCCGACGGACTGTCCGGAATCGGGCTGAACGCCGAGTAGTACACGCGTTTCAGCTGATAGGAACCGTAGAGCGTTTCGGCGGTGCCGAGGATGGTGCGGTCATCGGTTTCGTCGGCGCCGACGATCATTTGCGTGCTTTGTCCCGCCGGCGCGAAACGCGGCGCTCGCGGCTCCGCCTCCGACTCCTCGCGAGCGACGCGAATGTTGCCCATGGCGAGCTTGATCGTGCGGCCGCTTTTTTCGGGCGCGAGGCGTTCGAGGCTGATTTCCGTCGGCAATTCGATGTTCACGCTCAGACGATCTGCATAGCGGCCGGCCATTGCGATGAGTTCGGGATCGGCGTCGGGGATGGTTTTCAGATGGATATAGCCGCGGAAGTGATGTTTCTCGCGCAGCGATTTCGCGACCTGCACGAGCTGGTCCATCGTGTAGTTCGACGAGCGGATCACGCCGGAACTGAGAAACAGCCCATCGATGTAATTGCGGCGATAGAAGTCCAGCGTGAGGTTCACGACTTCGTCGGGCGTGAAGCGCGCACGCGGGACGTTGCTGGAGCGGCGGTTGACGCAGTACTGGCAGTCGTACAGACAGAAGTTGGTCAGCAAAATCTTGAGCAGCGAGACACAGCGGCCGTCCGGTGTGAAGCTGTGGCAGATGCCGGAGCCGGTGCTGGCGCCGAGGCCGTCGATGCCGCGCGATTCGCGTTTGGGCGCCCCGCCGCTCGCACACGACGCGTCGTACTTTGCGGCGTCGGCGAGTATTTCGAGCTTTTCGGAGAGTTCCATCTTGAGGGCAATACTGTGTTTATATACAGTATCTCATGTTGGGTGTGGGTTGAGAAGGAGGATTGCTCAATCGCTTGCAACGATGCTGGCGCAGGTTGCGGACCTGATGCTCCGAAATTCAATCGCCCCAACTTAACCGCTCGTATGTGATCCTTTAAAGTTCTCAATCGCTCGTTTGTAAGCGCTTATCTCTGATTTCTTGACTTCCTGAAGATGCCCTGTCAATAATGCCCAAACCTCTTCCGCCTTGATTTAACCGCTCACGCATGTATGCCTAAGGCCCTTAATCGCTCACATCTGAGCGGTAAAGCTCAAGATGCAGCGCCTCCTCCGCCCGTTGCCCGCGCCTTGAAAAAACTGGGTGCCGATCTCGCGCTGGCGCGCCGGCGGCGGCGTCTTACGCAAGCATCGATGGCCGAACGCATACAGACATCGGTAGCCACTTTGCGACGCCTGGAGCATGGTGACGCGCGCATTCCTATCGGGCTGATCGCGCGAGCATTCATGGTTCTGGGCGAACTGGACAAGATAGACGGCCTGCTGGACACGGCCTCCGACGAAATAGGTTTGACGCTGATGAACCAGGAGCTACCGCAGCGCGTTCGAAAGAAGCGCATCACGCCTGAATCGGGGGCGCTATGAAGGGCGCGGCCGTGCGCCAGACGGTGCGCGTGGTATTGGGAGACAGTGCCATTCCGGTGGGTACGCTGACCTTGAACAAGGATGGCGCCCGGCAGAGCACGGCCTTCGCCTACGACCACGACTGGCTCTCGGCTGACAACCGTTTCGAGATCTCGCCGGATCTGCCGCTGGTGGAAGGCCATCAGTTCCGCAGGGCGCCGAGCCGTGAAGATTCGATCTTCCATTTCGCGTTCGCCGATACGGAGCCGGATGGCTGGGGGTGCCGGGTCATTGCACGCGATCATGCGAAGCAGCGGCGCGCCGCGCGGTTGAATGGGGAGGCGCCGCCGAGCGCGGCACTGACGGAGATGGATTACTTGCTTGGCGTCGACGACCTGAGCCGCGTAGGGGCGCTCAGGCTGACGGACGCGAACGGCCGTTTCTTGCGGCCTCAAGCGCCGCGAGGCCGGAGCACGCCGCCCTTGATCGAGCTGGCGCAATTGATTGGCGCCTCACGTGCGGTCGAGCTGAATCAGGAGACCGAGGCCGACTTGCAATACCTTCGGGGCCGGGGCACGTCACTGGGCGGCATGCGTCCCAAGTGCACGCTGCTCGACCAGGACGGTCATCTCGCCATCGGCAAGTTTCCGAGCGTTCAGGACGAGCGCTGTGTCACGCGGGGCGAAGTGCTCGCGCTGAGACTGGCTGTTGACGCGGGCATGACGGCGGCCCACGCGCGCATTGTCATGTCGGATGATGTCCCGGTGGCGCTCGTGCGGCGCTTCGACCGTGCGCCGTCGGGCGGACGCATTCCTTATTTGTCGGCGGCTTCGATGCTCCAGGCGTCGCGCACCGCCGATCACGCTTACACCGAGATTGCGGACGTGATCGTCGCACGGTGCGTCGAGCCGAAGCGCGACTTGGAAGAACTGTGGCGGCGGCTCGTCTTCAATCTGCTCATCACCAACGTCGACGATCACCTTCAGAACCACGGCTTCCTGCACGTCGAGCACGGGCAATGGCAGCTCGCGCCGGCTTTCGACCTGAATCCTTTTCCGGACAAGGATCCTGAACTGAAGCTGTGGATCAATGAAACGGACGGCCCGGTGGATTCCATCGACGCGATCATGCATGAGGCCTCTCATTTCAGACTGTCCGACAGCAGCGCAAAGCGGATCCTCCGACAAGTCACGAGCGCGCTTGCCAATTGGCGGCGCGTGGCGCAGTCGGCTGACATCGGCATGCGCGCCGCTGATCTGGAAGCCTTCGCGCCCGCTTTCGAAAACGCCCAGATGCAACGTGCATTGGCATGGGTTTGACTCTTGCGACGCCTGCAAGGTGATTGGAACCTCGCCTTGCTGAAACAGAAACTGGAGACATTGATGCGCTTCGACTACAAGACATTCCACATTGACTGCACGGCCCGTCACGACGAGGACGGCGGCTTCTACGCCCACGCCCGGATCACGCGTGCAGATGGCGAACCGGCTGCGCAACTGGAAATTTTCGATTCCGGCGATCTGGACACTTTCGCGAACGAATCGGATGCGCTGCACTGCGCTCGAGCGTGGGCGATTGAATGGTGTGACGAGGCGCTGGCCTGACGCGTTGACTTTCCCGTTTGTGAGGCACGAGCCTTGCGCGATGTAAGGCGCATAGCTGGGGCGTTGAGCCTGATGGCTTATGCGAGATCATCCATAAACGGGAGGACACATCATGAAGAACGCGAAGAAGGGCTTGCTGGTATCCGTCATGTTTCTGAGCCTGTCGGGCGCGGCATTCGCGCAAGGCGCGGGCGGGGGATCCGGAGGCGGCGCTGGGGGCGGCACGGCGGGCGGTAACGGCGCTGGCCAGGGCGGTACGGGCATGAGCACGCCGAACAGTGAGGGGGTGACGGGCACGACGTCGGGCGCATCTGGCGCGAACACGATGGGTTCGCAACATGGCTCTAGCAAGATGCAGAAGAACAAGAGCGGCATGGATTCGGGTTCGTCGAGCGGCGGCGCAGCTAAATCCTATTGAGGAAAAAGAGAAAAGAAAAAAGCTTGATGGTGCCCGGGCCCAAGAGCCCGGGCGTCACCGCCGCATCCCACATCAAGCATCGCATAGACCCTTCGACGGTTTCCCTTGCATACCCTGCGGCGGCGCGTAGCGCTGAGCCGGCGCTTTCAATGGCTGCACCAGTTTGCTGAACGGCGGCTTGTCTCAGTGGGTCCGCGATCCAAGCCGGGTGGGGATTGTGAGGGCACTCGCTATTGCCGGGCCAGAAACGTGGTTCTGTGCTGCGCCCGTGGGGGTGACGCTGGGCGGTAGGAGAGCTGCTTTCTTTGGTGACTTTCTTTGCAGCACGCAAAGAAAGTTACCGTGTAGTGGTCTAACAATCTTGGACACTTCTTAAAGGTAGACTTTGATCGACCAACGAGGTGTCAAATGGGCAGACGAGAGTTTTCAGAGGAATTCAAG
>NZ_JARUXR010000003.1:0-27046 GCF_031451215.1 Caballeronia sp. LZ034LL | reverse complement strand
GTACTTTCCAAAGGGCCAGCCTGTGGATCAATACTCGCAGGCTCAATTGAATGCAGTGGCCAAGCGACTGAATCAACGGCCTCGTCAGACGTTGGGCTTTATGAATCCAGCGGAAAAGCTGGCCGAAACGTTAGGGGTTGCGTTGACCGGTTGAATCCGCCGCTGCTTTCTTTGGTGACTTTCTTTGCAGCACGCAAAGAAAGTTACCCCCGCCCCGGGGAGGGGCAGTGCGAATAGACCGACGCGAAATCGGGAAGTTTACGAAAGCGCTAGCGAAAATCAAGAGCCCACCCGAGAAGGAACTCAATCAAATCGAGTGATCCACCTGAACGAAGCGCAGGCTAACTCGCCGGGCATCAACACCGCTCCGCCCTTCACAGCATGATCGACGGTATCGAGATTGACCCAATCGGCCACATTGCTTACTGGCTCGACACAGAGCAAATCCGGATACGCGGCAGGTGCATACACGACCATATGCGCAAAGCCAGAATCGGCAGAAAGCACAATTGACCGACGCTCATCGGGCCACTCAACAACGGCAGTGCGCGACCAGCAAGCATAGTTGTTGTCGAGATCGAAGGCATCGGCGGACATGCCATCTTGCGAGGCCATCGCATCCACGCTGGGATGCGCACCGGCATGCGTGGGCAGCAGATCAGAAGTGCTATGCCACATCGCCCCAACGCGTGCACGAATGCGCGTATCAAGCGTACGCGGATAGTACGGATGATGCCCCATGCCAAACGGCATAGGCCGATCGGCCAGATTGCGCAAGGACAGCGTGACGCTCAGGCTATTGGCGTCGAGTGTGAAGTCCTGCGCTGCTTCATAGGCGAACGGCCAGTGGTGGGCTGCTTCCGGAGAGGGCTCATGCAGCAAGACCAGCCGCGCCCGCTCGTCCGACACGCTGTCAACCCGCCACGGCAAACGCCAGGCATTACCGTGCAACGCGTGCGGAAACGCGTTCCCATCGCCGGACAGATCCACAACCGCACCTTGAAAAACGAACCGCGCATCGCGAATCCGGTTGCAGTAGGGCAAAAGCGGAAAGCTCGCCATGCCCAAAGGATCGCGCGCCGCCAGCGCCTCAGGCGTCGCAGGACGCAGCCAATGAACCGTCCGACCATCGCGGAATTCGTCGAAAGCGGCAATTGCGCCCCCAATGTCCGGCGCGAGCAGCACACGCCGCCCACCGTAACGCAACTCGACGAGCCGTACGGAAGCAGGCGTGCTCAATATGCGAACTGCCGGTAGTTTTCGTCGAAGGTCCGCGCCGTCTCATCCACTTGCGGATTGAAACGCAGCAGACGCCGTGCACGCGCGGGCAACGCGGCAAACACGTCGCGCGGTACGTCGATATGCACTTCGGGCCGGAAATACCAAGCCCGGCTGTAGCCGATCACGACCATCGGGCGCGGCTCACCGGTCAGGTTCGGCGTGCCTCGATGCAAACCGCGCACGTCGCGAATCATCACGTCGCCGACTTGCATCGGCACGCGCTCCGCCGGGAACCGCCCCGCTTCCAGACCCGCGAGCGCCTCGTCGCGAGACAGACGATGGGTGCCGCGCGTGGTTTCCAGCGGACCGTTGCTGTCGTCGACATCGACGAGCGGGAAGTTCACCGCGAGCTGGAAGGAAGGTGTCTCGGGCGCGTCGTCGAAGAGCGGCGGCGTATCGCGATGCCACTCCTGATGCACCGAGCCGAGCACCGGCGTGTCCGTGGCGAGCTGGCACATCACCGGATCCGGCCCGGCGACTCTTTCGACGATGCCCACGATGTCTTCGTCGCAAAAGATGGCCGGATCCGCGAAGCCGCCTTCGAACGGCAGCGTCACGTAATAGCGGCCCGGCCCGCGATTGCCGCTGGTCGAGGCTTCGCGCGCCTGCTCCACGTGCGGTTGCAGCAGCGGCGCGAAGGCGTCGCGCCACGCTTCGATCGTCGCGCGCGAAAAGTGATTGCGCAGCACGACAAAACCGTCCTGCTCGAACGATGCGGCGAGTGCGTCTCGCGTGCCTTCGTCGTACTTGCCCATGCGACGTCTCCTTATGCGTTGGTCAAAGCAGAATCGCACGCGCGTAATCGATTCGTCAATATTATTAGTAATAACCGGTGAAAACCCTGAGCCAATATGACCAAGAAATGCGTGCTTTCCGCAGCATTCATCACTAATATTAACGACAAGTTTCGCCCTGCCTGGCCTGTCGAACAACAGAAAAGGATCCAGCCGCCCGACCCGGCATGCACGATGAAAAAGACGACGCAACGCCGCCCGACGATGACCGACATCGCGAAACTCACCGGAGTCTCGCAGTCCACGGTTTCGCTCGTGCTGAACAATGCGAGCGGCGCGAAGTTCTCGGACGCGACGCGCGACAAGGTGCTGCGCGCGGCCCAGGATCTCGGTTATCGCATGACGCAGCGCGAGCCGGCCGAACCGCTCGGCAACGCAAGCGAACGCAACCTGATCGTCTATCTCGCGGATGAAATCTCGACGAGTCCGCATCCGGTCGTGAGCATCGACGGCGCGCGCGACGCCGCCTTCGCCCATGGCCGCATGCTCGCGGTCTATTCGACGCACGGCAATGCGGAGATCGAGGCGCGCGTGCTCGATGCGACGCTGGGCAATCCCGACGTGCTCGGCGTCATCTACGCCACCGTCTACACGCGCCGTGTGACGCTGCCGGCCGCGCTCGCCCGCGTGCCCACGGTGCTGCTGAACTGTTATGCGAACGGGGCGAACGTGTCCTCGGTCGTTCCAGCCGAAGTCGCGGGCGGCCACAGCGCGACCGATCACCTGTTGAGCGCGGGCCACCGGCGCATCGGCTATATCAACGGCGAGCCCTGGCAGGACGCCGCCCGCGACCGCCTGAAGGGCTATCGCACGGCGCTCGCCACGGCGGACCTGCCGTTCGCGCCGGAACTCGTGCGCGAAGGCGACTGGAGCCCGCACACCGGTTTCGAACAGACGCTTGCACTGATGCGCGAGCCGAACCCGCCCACCGCCATCTTTTGCGCGAACGACCTGATGGCGCTCGGCGCCATCGAGGCGCTCAAGCAGCTCGGCCTGCGCGTGCCCGACGACGTCTCCGTGCTCGGCTACGACGACCAGGAAATCGCGCGGCATACGCATCCGCCGCTGTCCACGGTGGTGCTGCCCAACTATGAACTGGGCCGCTGGGCGGTGGACACGCTGTTGCAGGAAGAAGAGAACCGCGCCGCGGGCGCGCCGGTGCGGCGCCGTACCGTGAAGATCGACGGACCGCTGATCGAGCGCGGCTCGGTCAGGGTCATCAGCGAAGCCAAGCAGCTCGCCATTAATAATATTAGCGATTGACGGTTAATAAAATCGCAACCGCGCAGCAGGAACGCAGAACACTCTCGCAGCAAGCAGACCGGGCAACACAAGCATCGGCATCACTAGAAAAAGGCAAACCATCCTATGGAGGAAGACATGCTGTCGCTAGAGAAGAAATCACGCTTGGGCCTGCGCCCGCTCGCTGCCGTACTCGCCACCCTGACGCTCGCCGCCGGCATCGGCGCGGCTCATGCCGCCGACGACGGCCTGCCGAAAATCCCGAACAAGAAACCGTTGAAGGTCGGTTTCGCGCAGACGGAGAGCAACAACCCGTGGCGTCTGGCCGAGACCAAGAGCTTCAAGGACATCGCCGCGAAGTGCGGCTGGCAGATGGTCATGACCGACGCCAACAGCTCGGCGGCGAAACAGGTATCGGACATCCAGAGCATGATCGCGCAGCACGTCGATCTGCTGGTGTTCCCGCCGCGTGAAGAGAAGCCGCTCGTGCCGGTGGTCATGCAGGCCAAGAAGGCGGGCATTCCGGTGATCCTGGTGGACCGCAACATCGACCAGTCGATGGCGAAGGCCGGCAAGGACTACATCACCTTCATCGGCTCCGACTTCATCGATCAGGGTCACCGCGCCGCCGACTGGCTCGTCAAGGCCACCAACGGCAAGGCGACCATCATCGAACTGGAAGGCTCGACGGGCGCATCCGCCGCGAATGACCGCAAGAAGGGCTTCGACGATGTCATCGCGAAGAACCCGGGCATGAAGATCGTGGCGTCGCAGAGCGGCGACTTTGCGCGCGACAAGGGTCGTCAGGTCATGGAGACGCTGCTGCAGGCGCATCCGGACGTGACCGCCGTCTACGCGCACAACGACGAAATGGCGCTCGGCGCCATCGCCGCGATCAAGGCGGCCGGCAAGCAGCCGGGCAAGGACATCCAGATCGTGACCATCGACGGCACCAAGGGCGGCCTCGAAGCCATCAAGGCCGGCGAACTCGGCGCGAGCGTGCAGTCGAGTCCGTTCTTCGGCCCGCTGGCCTGTGACGTCGCGCAGAAGTATGCGAAGGGCGAAACCATTCCGCCGTGGGTGAAGGTGTCCGACCGCTTCTACGACAAGAGCAACGTCGACGAAAGCATGCAGTACGGGTACTGAAGCGAAGTGTGTGTGTCTTGCGGGCGCCTGAAAGCGGGCGCTCGCTTTTTCATTTCGACGGACTCACGGCATGGCTCAGACTCCCCTTCTCGACATGCAGGACATCGACATCGCCTTCGGCGGCGTCGCCGCGCTGAAGCACGCGCGCCTCACGGTCGCCGCGGGCGAAGTGCATGCGCTGATCGGCCAGAACGGCGCGGGCAAGTCCACCCTCATCAAGATCCTGACCGGCGCTTATCGCAAGAGCGCGGGCACGGTGCGCTTCGACGGCCGCGAAGTCGATTTCCGCACGCCGAAGGAAGCGCGCGAAGCAGGCATCAGCACGATCTATCAGGAGATCAACCTGGTGCCGTTCCGCTCCGTTGCCGAGAACATCTTTCTTGGCCGCGAGCCGCGCCGCTTTGGCTTGATCGACTGGAAGAGCGTGCAGCGGCGCGCGTCGGAACTGCTCGAATCGTTCGGCTTGCATATCGACGTGAAAAAGCCGGTGCTCGATTACTCCACCGCGATCCAGCAGATGGTCGCCTTGGCGCGCGCCGTGTCGTCGGACGCGAAGATGGTCATCATGGACGAATCCACATCCTCGCTCGACGAGCGTGAAGTCGAACTGCTGTTCAGCGTGGTGCGCCGCCTGCGCGACGACGGCCGCGCCGTGATCTTCGTCTCGCATCGGCTCGATGAACTGTATGCGCTGTGCGACCGCGTCACGGTGATGCGCGATGGCCAGACCGTCGCCGAGAGCACGATGCAGGAGATGGACAAGCTCAAGCTCGTCACGACGATGCTCGGCCGCACGCTCGCCGCCGTCGTGCACGAGGACAGCGCGGTGAAGGAAGCGAATCTCGCGAAGCGCGGGCCAGTGGCGCTCGCCGCGCAAGGTCTGGCGGCAGGCGCGAAAGTGACCGACGTATCGCTCGATGTCCACGCGGGCGAAGCCGTGGGACTCGCGGGTCTGCTCGGCTCGGGCCGCACCGAGACCATGCGCCTGCTGTTCGGCGCGGACCGTCCCGCAAAGGGCACGCTGTCTGTGAACGGCGAGAGCGCTGCGTTCAAGTCGCCGAAGGATGCCATCGCGCGCGGCATCGCTTATCTGACGGAAGACCGCAAGGCCGAAGGCATCGTGCCGGAGCTGTCCGTGCGCGACAACCTCACGCTGGTCTGCCTGCCCGCGCTGACGAAACGCGGCGTCGTCGATGTCGCAAGGCAGCGCGAGATCGTCGATGGTTTCATCGAATCGCTCGGCATCAAGCTGCGTTCACCCGACCAGCCGATCCGCGAACTCTCCGGCGGCAATCAGCAGAAGGTGTTGCTGGCGCGCTGGCTCGCCACGCAGCCGCGCCTGTTGCTGCTCGACGAACCGACGCGCGGCATCGATGTCGGCGCGAAGGCGGATGTCGCGAAGATCGTGCGCGAGCTGCGCGATTCGGGGCTCGCGGTGCTGCTGTCGGCGTCCGAACTCGAAGAGCTGACCGCCGTGGCCGACCGCGCCGTGGTGATCCGCGACGGCGAAACCGTCGCGCAACTGGACGGCGCGCAGATGAACGAGGCCGCGATCATGGACGCCATCGCCTATGGCGCGGGCGAGCAATCGACGCTGGCGGAAGCCGTGGAAACGACCGCGCGAGGAAGCGAGTGATGATCGACAAGACCCAACCGGCCGGCGCCCTCGCGTCCGCTGCGCCGGCGAAGAAACGACGCGGCGTCGCGATCCAGCGCGAAATTGTCGTGCTGCTCGCGATGATCGTCTTCAACCTGATCTTCACGCAGCATTTCGTGTCGCTGCAGACCTTCAACGTGAATCTCACGCAGGTGGTGACGATCGTGATCGTCGGCATCGGCATGACGCTGGTCGTGGCGACGGGCGGCATCGATCTCTCCGTAGGCGCCTCGATGGCGATCGCCGGCGCGCTCGCGCCGATGCTCTTCACGAACATCGCAGGCCCGCTCGGCATCGTGCTCGCCTTCACGCTGCCGGTGCTCGCCGCCGCCGTGTGCGGCGTCTTCAACGGCTTTCTCGTCACGCGCCTGAACGTGCAGCCCATCGTCGCGACGCTCGTGCTGTTCATCGCGGGACGCGGCATCGCGCAAGTGGTCACCGACGGCAGCCTGCAAGCCTTCAACAATCCCGCGTTCCAGTGGATCGCGCTCGGCAAGGTCGCGGGCGTGCCGTTCCAGATCCTGCTGATGCTCGTGCTCGTCGCGGTGTTCACGTGGATCGTGCGCAAGACCCTGTTCGGCAAGTACCTGCTCGTGACGGGCGGCAACGAAGCCGCCGCCTATCTCTCAGGCATCCCGACCACCCGCGTGAAGATGCTTGCCTATACCGCGTGCGCCGCGCTTGCGGGGCTCGCCGGGCTGATATCGATCTCGGTGAATTCGTCGTCGGATGCGAACGTCGTGGGCCTGGGCGTGGAACTCGATGCCATCGCGGCCGTCGCCGTGGGCGGCACCGCGCTCACGGGCGGCAAGGCCTATATCACCGGCACGCTGATCGGCGCGCTGATCATCCAGCTGCTGCGCTATACGTTGCTCGCGCACGGCATTCCGGACGCCGCCGCGCTCGTGCTGAAGGCCGCGATCATCATCGCCGCCGTGTACGTGCAACGCAAGCGAGGCTGAGCCGCTCATGAAAAAGAACCTGCCCATCCTGATCGCGCTGGCCGCGCTGCTCGTGCTCGGAGTCACCCGCTACGAGCATTTCGCCGACGCCTACAACATCACGTCGTTCTGGCGCTACAACTCGATGTTCCTGCTGATCTCCATCGGCATGGCCTTCGTCATCATCACCGGCGGCATCGATCTCTCGGTCGGCGCAGTGGCCGCGCTGGCGAGCGTCGTCGCGGCGCTGGCGAGCGGACATGGCGTCGTCGCCGGCGTGCTCGCCGGCTCGCTTGCGGGCCTGGCAGTGGGCGTGCTGAACGGACTCGTCATCACGCACATGCGCATCCTGCCGTTCATCGTCACGCTGGCGACAAGCCTCGGCGCACATGGACTCGCGCTGCTGCTCGGCCATAACGACGCCGTCGCCATTTCGTCCGATGCGAACTTCGCCGCCTTCGGCCAAGGGGATTTTCTCGGGCTGCCGATTCCGGGCATCGTCTGCGCGGTGGTCGCGGTGATCGGCTGGCTGGCGTTGCGCAGTTCGCGCTTTGGACGGCATGCGCTGGCTATCGGCGGAAGCGAGGAAGCGTCGCGTCTGATGGGGCTGAACGTCGATCGCACGCTCGTCTTCGTGTATGCGGTGAGCGGCCTGCTCGCGGGCATCGCCGGCGCGATCCTCGCCGCGCAGTTCGGCGCGGGCCAGCCGAACGAAGGCGTCGGCTGGGAACTGTTCGCCATCTCCGCCGTGGTGCTCGGCGGCACGCGGCTGACCGGCGGCGAAGGGTCCATCGCGATGACCATCGCCGGCGTGGCGCTGCTCGGACTCGTGTTCAACCTCCTCAACTTCGAGAACGGGCTGGGCTATATCTCGTTGTCGGCGTACTGGCAGTCGGTGATACGCGGGCTGTTCCTGTTGCTCGTCATCGTGTTGCAGGCGCGCGTGCTGAAGCGCGGCGTCGCGACGAAGACGCCGCCGGTCGCACGATGAACCACGCGGCGCTCAGGCCCGCAGCACGATGCCGATCCCCACACGCACAATCGTGCTGTTGCCGCCGGCAGTGGACACGCCCAGGTTGTAGTTGATCGTGCCCTTCTGGTTCCAGCGCGACAAGCCGATGCCAAGCGCCGACTGCCCGCGATAACTCGCGAGACCCGCATTGACCGTGGTGCGTCCCGGCAGATACGGCGTCACGATATTGAGCGCCGCCGCCGATGCGATGCCGCGCCGCGCGACCCGGTCCACATCGTCGATGCGGCTGTTCACGCCGCCTATCGCATTGTTCATCTGTCCGAGATTGACGGCGTCCGTGGCCGCCGTTCCCGGCGCGACGTTGGTGATCTGCCGCTCGTGTCGCGCGCCGCCGACCGACACCGTGTTCTCCCGATCCGCAAGCGAATCCGCGCCCAGCGCCACTGAATTCGCCGCGCTTGCCACAGCGCCGTTGCCGATCGCGCTCGACCGCGCACCGCTTGCCAGTGAATCGTTACCGATGGCAAGGCTGTTTGCGGCCGTGGCCTGCGCCGCCTGTGAAACCAGAGCGTGCGCCGTGATGCCGTTCAGCGTCGCGGGAGGGGACAGGGTCGCGGACTGCTGCGCTTCATTGTTGCTGTCGTGACTGTCCGACCCTGAAGCGTCTGCCGGTGCAGCGGCGAGTGCGGTCTCATCGGTTTCGCGGACCTCCGCAAGCGAGACCGCGCGAAACACTTTCTCGGTGGCCACCGGGCGCGCCGCGTCGGCGCGAGGCTGCGAACGCACCGGGCCGGCCGGATGCACCGGAGCACGCTTGCCGCTTCTTTGTCCTGGCGCCGCTGCATAGGACCGCACGGCGCCCGGCAGCGGCTTGAGCCTCTGCTTGCGCCACGCGGCGCGCTTGCCCGGCGTGGATCGCTTCGAAGGCTTCGCGGCTTTGACAGTCGTTGTTTTCGACGCGGCGGAGGGCGTGGCATCGCTCGAAAAGCGCATGCTGACGCGTGCCTTGCGAGGCGATCGGGCGGGCTCGACTGTGGGCTCTACTGCTGGCTCGGGTGCCGTCTCCACCGCCCTGGACGCATGCACGCTTTGAACATTCACCGTCGGGAACACGTCCGTTAAATCGCTCTTTGCGACGGCCATCGAGCTCGCGCCCGCGAGGCCGATCAGTGTCAATGCCCTGACCGTGCCCGTCAGCGCGTGACGCATCGCTGCCGCGCCTGATCCTTCCATGCCGGCCGGATTGTTGTCATTCGCCTGCATCAGGCACGGCTCCCTTCCTTTGACGCTGATTGCCACTCTCCACTCCTCACTGGATAAATCATTTCCTCGAGAAGCGCACCGTGCGCTGCTCGCCTGATATCAGTAAGTTCAAAGAATAGTCACGCAATCCTTGCAAAGGTGGTACCCGGTAATCACCAAAATACGGAAAGCTATCAAGTTCAAATTCTTATGCCGATGTTATTGCGATAACTATGTAGCACCCGCGTCCGGTTATCGAAACTTAAACTTTGCTCGCAGATTTGAAAAGGAAGCGACTCCATGTCGCACTTGCTCAACTGCATGGAAAGATCACCATAACCTTCGCTCAATCAGGACGTTCTTATGACTTTCTCACTCATGGCAAATTCGGCAGTCAATATGCAAACATCGTTTCCGCCGCTTCCGCCGCGGATTCCGGGCCGGTTCGGCGGCGGCTTCTGCAACGGGCCTGCCATGCCGCCCGCATGCCAGCCCGCGCCGATTCCGATGCCGATGCCAGCACCCGTGCCCCCCTTCTGCGGCGGCGGCTATCAGACGTCGAGCTATAACAACTTCTCGCAGCAGACCTATAGCGATCCGTCCAATTACTATCAATCGATGGCCTCGCAGAATTATTACTCGCTGAATTCGCCGATGGGGAGCATGTCCTCATATCAGTCATTCAATTCGATGTTCTCTAACCAGGCGCCGCAAGGATCGTACGGAGGCGGCAATTTCAGCTATTCCGACTTTCAGCGCAGTACGTCGATGAACCAGGCGCAAGGACCGAACGGAGGCAGCAACTTCAGCTATTCCGACTTTCAGCGCAGCACGTCCATGAACAGCTACCAATGCCCGCCGATGCCCCCGACGCCGCCGGCACCGCCGGCGCAATGCTGGTCCGATACGGGCGTGAGCGACAACAAGGGGTCGATTGATCTTGGACAGTACAAGATCGACCTGGACAAGTCGAATTCGTCGATGTTGCTCACCGACAAGGCCAACAATATCTCGACGAAGCTGTGGGGAGATCCGCACATTGATTTCAATTCGGGTTCGGACAGCCAGACGAGCGGCATGTTCAACGGTTCCATGACCTTCGATCTGCCGGATAACACCACCATCGGCGTGCACACGCAGCCGAGCGACGGCGGCGTTTCGTATGCGGACGGCCTGACCATCACGCGAGGCAACCAGGCATACAGCGTCACGGGCTTGAGCGAAAAGAACCCCGCTGGCCTCAGCGTGCAAAAGAGCAACGGCTTCGCTGAGCTGCAGAACCTGCCGCAGGACGGCCCGCGCCTGATGGCAACCGGCTCGGGTACGGGCTGGGTCAACGAACAGAGCCATCAGATGGCCAGAGCGTCCGACTTCAGCGCCTGAGTGTCCATTCGATCCTACTGAACTGACCTGCACGGAGACGACGGCGCTCGACGCCGTCGTCTCTTTTTCATTTCCTCTTGGCCCGAGGGCCGCTTCGTGCGGCCTGATCGACATTACGCATCGGCGAGCAACCGTTGAGTGGATCCGCTGCGTACTCTCTGATTCATCGCGCGACCTGAAAACGAGTAGCGCACTGCAAGAGACTTGCAGTGCGCTTCGACGCCGTGTTGCGTCACGGCGCATCAACAACCCGCGAGATCAGTCGCCGCCGCCTCCATCACCGCCGCCCGCATCAGCGCCGCCGTCAACGGCACCGCCGCCTGGGTCGCCGCCACCGCCCATATCACCGACGCCGCCGCCCGTATCAACCCCGCCAGTCCCTTCCCCCGTATCCTGGGAATCGGGGGGAGTGTTGACCTGCAGATTGTCCTCCGTCTGGTCACGTTCCGGTGTGCCGTTCGTGGTCTGCTGACCAGGCTGGCTCCCATTCGCATTGCCCGTCGAGCCGCCGCCTCCGCCCCCTCCACCGCCCATCTTCGGCATCATGCCTCCCAAAGCATTGGCCATTCCGCCTAAGCCACCGCCTAAGCCGCCGCCTCCGCCACCGGTACCACCGCCTCCAGCAGCCTTCGGCGCCGCGCCGCCCGTACCACCGCCACCAGCGGTCTTCGGCTCCGCGCCGCCCGTTCCGCCGCCACCGCCGCCGCCAGCAGCCTTCGGCGTCGCACCTCCTCCGCCGCCGCCACCGGCCGCGTTCGGCATCGCTCCGCCCGTTCCGCCCGCTCCGGTCCTGGCTGCAGTGCCTGCGCCGCCGCCGTTCATCAGTGAGTCGATGACCTTCTTCACCTGCGAGCCAATCGCGTCTGCAAGTCCAGCTGGACCGCTCGCCGCTTGCTTGCCCGCTTGACCCGCGGTCACCGGAACCGGCTGCGGCGCGGGCTGCGGTACGGCCTTCGGTGCCGGTTGCGGTGCAGGATTGCCCATCATCGCAGTCTGCGCTGCCGTGTTCGGCGCGGGCGGCGCGGCCGTGCCCCCCGGGCCGGCAGGTACGCCGGTGTTGCCCATCGTTAGAGGAGCTTGTCTCATGGCCATCGTATCCGCAGGCCCGCCGTCTCCCCCCGCTTGAGGAGCCGGTTGCTGCGCCACAGGCCCTTGCTGCGCATCTCCGCCACCCTGCAGCATCTGCTGGACCGTGTTCTTCACGACCTTGTCGATCTGGTCTGCAATTTCAGGCGGAAGCTCGCTTTTCCCGGGACCTGCCGCGTACTGCGTTGGAATCGAAGCGGGTCCGCCTTGCCCACCGAGGTAGTCGTTCAGCGAATCCTTCACGGTCTGTCCGATCTGCTGCATCAACTCCGGATCCATCCGGGATTGCATGGCCGGAAGACCGCCCATGCCGCCGCCGTCGCCCGCAACCAAAGGCATCATGCCCATTCCGGGCGAACTTACATTTCTCACTGACATAAAGAAAGCTCCTATTGAATAAACGATGCATGCGTACTCATGCGATATCCTGAACATCGCACTTCGGCCTTTCGATTCGAGAATGTCTGTCGATCTTCGCTCCTTCGCAGCCTGGACTGCGCACAAATCACAAGCCTGCACCGGCTCCCAGAATCTTTAGAAAATCATCGGGCTCACCCGATGAAGAAGGCTGGATTCTCTTGATCATCTCGACCACGCACACCACCCTCAGATAGCCTGTGAAGTTCTTCACTTCGTGAACGCTCAGGTCCATCTCCAGCGCCCACTTCGACACCAGCTTTCCCACCGTGACCGACTCGCGTTCCGCAAGCGTCTCGATGATTCGCCAGTAGACTTCTTCGAGCCGGACGCAGGTCGCAAAGCCATTGATTCTCATCGACCGCTGTCGCGGCACGATCCAGGTCGAACTGATTTCGCAAGCTTGCTTTTTCACGATTCCAGAGCCCGATGACGTTCAGATAACTTGCCAGGCTCCGGCATAACAATCGAAACACCGGGAAAACACCTACCTGAAATATCCAGATTCTTATTCCATTGTTTTTTCATGCGGATACACCGTCTAATAAGCTTTGCCTCCGGCGCATACTTTTGTACGCACCCGCACGATCATTCTGAATCTTCCGGACTCCCACATGTAATACGCCAATACGACCACTGAAAATTAGAGGCGCGATACAGTTCGATCACTAAGACGCGGCGCATGCGGAGCACAGGATCCTCGGCTAGGCGAATCAGATCTTCACGAAATAGAGTGGAGTAAAGGTTCGTGTCATAAGAGACCTAAGCATTCGACGCATGAAAATCTTAAAGATCATGAACTGGCGCAGAATGCAAAAACATCCTTTGATTGGCAGAAACAGAACGCGCAGTGCCGCGCACCGTGCGGCATGGCTGCTTCTGGCGTGGCAATGCCATGCGGCTTATTCAGCAGAGCCGGCATGGCAGGGCGCTTCGATGCATTACGTCGCCCGAAACTCACGTCTTTCGGACGTTTTAAAAGATGTCGCTTCCGCGAGTGGCTTGCGTATCGATATCGCGCGTGGCGTCAACGGCAGCGTCAATGGCGAATTCAATCAGCCGCCGGCCGCCGTGTTTCGCGCGCTCACTGAAGCCTGGGGATTGATCTGGTATTTCGACGGCCAGACCCTTCACGTTTCAACCGCCGATGACGTGCGCAGCCGCACCGTTCCAATTGGGCCGCTGAGCCGCGATGAAGTCGCCGCCCGTCTGCGCAGCCTCGAGCTGGATGATCCGCATTTGCCGCTGCGCTATTCGAAGGACAGCGTAAAAGTAGTCGGACCTTCGCGATTCGTGGAGGCGGTATCGGACGCCATCGCCCAGGCGCGCGAGCAGACCACGCCGCAACAGGTCTATGAAAAGACCCAGATCCGTGTATTCCCGCTGCGCTATGCACAGGCACAGGACATCACGTATCAGTCCGGCAGTCAGAAGCAGACCATCCCGGGCGTCGCCACCCTGCTGCGCCGCTTGATGGAGAACGCGGGTTCGTTGCCCGTGGCGGCCCAGCGCAACCCGGCGCGCAGCAAGGGCGGCTCGCGCGGCGTCCCGCCGCTGCCGAGCCTGCCGGGTCTCAACGAAACATCGCAGAACGCATCGTCGAGCGACGGCCCGGATGAGCTGCCGCAGACAGCGGTCAGCCCGGCGCAGCGCAACATCGTCGCGGACGCGCGCACCAATGCGGTCGTGGTGTACGACATCCCCGAAATGATGCCGGCCTATCAGCGTGCCATCGCCCTGCTCGACCGGCCGCAGGATCTCGTGGAAATCTCCGCCGTGGTGATGGATGTTTCGAGCGACGCCGCACGCGAACTCGGCGTGCGCTGGGGCGCGGGCGGCGGCACGGGCGGACGCGCAGCGCCGTGGTTCGGCACCGAAGCGGTCGGACCGCGAACCGTGCAGCCCGGCGTCACCGCGACTGTGGACGGCGGCCTCACGCTCACCACGCTGATCGGCAATTCGGCGCATTACCTCTATCAGCAGATCCACGCGCTCGAACAGCACGGGCAGGCGCGCATCCTCTCGCGTCCGCGCGTGCTCACGCTGAATAACATCGAAGCCACCTTATCGTCGCGCAACTCGATGTATGTGCGCGTCGCGGGTAATCAGGATGCCAATCTTTTCAACGTCGATACCGGACTGGTCCTCAAGGTGACGCCGACCGTCGAACAAAGCGGCGCCGAAAACGGCCGCATCCTGCTGAGCGTCCAGATTGAAGACGGCACCTTCGACAACGACGAAGCCGTCGACGGCATTCCGCGCGTCCGCAGCAACTCCATCATCACGCAGGCCGTGGTGCCGGATGGTGAAAGCCTTTTGATAGGCGGATACGAATACGAGCACAGCCAGTCCGGCGGCTCGAAAGTGCCCTTGCTCGGCGACATTCCGTTCATCGGCCAGTTGTTCAGCAATGAGACGACGTCGAGCGGCCGTACCGAGCGCCTGATCCTCATCACGCCGCAGTTGAAGCGCGTGACGGACCGGCCTGTGACAGCCGATGCCCCGATGGCCTCCGCAACGCCCGCCGTGATGCCCCTGCTTCCCGCATCCGCAACCATCACTGGCGCGGACCGCGCTGCCACCGCAAAGGACGCACGATGAACGGTTTGCCACGCATCTTCGTTACGAGCGGACTGCACGCGGGCGCGAGCCTTCCGCTCAAGGTGGACCAGGACCTCGAGATCGGCAAGGACAACGAGGCCGATCTGATTCTCGCCGACGACAGCATCGCTCCGCGCCATGCGCGCGCGCAACTGCACGGCCCTCAACTCGTGCTGTCCGCGCTGGCCGACGGCGTCACGGTATTCGGCCGCTCGCTGAAGGCCGGGTCGCGCACGCTGCTGGATCACGGCGCCACGTTCCGCCTGGGCGAGACCTCGTTGCTGTTCAGTCACGGCGAGTATCCGGACGAACAGAGTACGAAACAGGCCGAAGCCGACTGGCTGCTGCGGCATGCACCGCTCGCGTGGCTGCACATGCGTTGCGCGCGTATTCCGCGCCTCGTGTGGTTCGGCTTGGCGGCGACTCCCCTCGCGCTCGCCGCCTGGCTCAGCCTGAATCCTTTCGCAACCGACGCCGTGCCCCCGCGCGCGCCGCTGCTCGAACGGCCCGCATTCAGTCAGGTCCGGGTGGAAACCGACAAGACCTCGGGCATGCGCATCTATGAAGGCTACGTGCAGACGCCTGCGGATCTCGCGGCGCTGTCGCTGGCCGCGCGTGCCAGCGACCGATCGGTGAGCGTGCGTGTCTTCGTGATGCAGAACATCGCTGAGCAGCTGAGCGATCTGCTCGACCAGTACTACCGCGGCGCGCAAGCGCAGGTGGAGAAGCCGGGCGCGTTCGTCGTGACCTTGCCTGGAGCGGGCGCGCACCTCAAGGCCGATTCCTGGGACTACGCGCTGGTCGCCCGTACGGCGCAGTCGCAGATCGAAGGCCTGCGGGCGCTCACCTTCGCCGGTCACGAGAACGCGAGCGGACCGGTGCGCATTCCGCTCGAAAGCTTCGGCCTCAATCTCGTCACGTCGCCGCATTCGGCCTGGCTCGCGGATGCCGGCGGTACGCGCTACTTCGCGGGCGGACGCATCGCGATGGGCAGGATCGAACGCATCCGTGAATGCGGGGCGAGTGTCGTCCGTGAGGACGGCAGCATCTACGACCTGACCGCGCAGCGCACCGCCTCCGGAAAGCCTTGTTGACGGTGCGCGGTAATCCTCGCGGCACTTGAGCATCCGAGCATTACGGCTTCGCGCGTCGGCGTGCCGTGCGAGGCGTCGGGAGCGAGTTTGCTCCCGTCGAGCACGCCAGTTCTTTCGAAAGGAATTTTATAAATGTCCGATTTTTCAGATTTCGCATATACCCCGCAGTACTCGGGCTATTACCCCCGTAGCGTCTCCAGCTTGGTTGCCCCCGACGGCACGCTTTCTATGTCCGCCGTGACTGAAGCCGGGACGAACTTGCTGCGGCGCAAGACCCAGGAAATCAACGCGCTCTACCAGAAACAGTCGCAGAGCGACACAGGAGGTGGAGGCGGGACCGGGGGTGCAGGAGGCGGCGCCCAGACCGGCGGTCAGACCGGCGGTCAAGGAAATACCTCCGGCGTGGGCAGCGCCGAGATGCTGTTCATGCAGAAGTCAGTCAGCGAGTACAACACGATGTACCAGCAGCTCACATCGATCCTGAACGGCCTCGGCGACGTCAACAAGGCGGTGGCGAATAACACGAAATAAGGCCTCACGCCCGCCCAGCCACGAAGCTCCCCGCGCCGCGGCCCGCAGCCACCGCCGCGCGGGGGCAACCAGCAGCGCATCCTCAATCTACTCACGATACGTCCATGCTCTCACCCAATGTCGACATGACGCTGTATCAGCCCGACCCGCCGGTCGTGCCGCCGCCACCCACTCCGGAACCGGCGCGCGCCGGCATCGTCGGCGACGGCGACGGGCTGACCCGCATTGCGGAACACGCCCAGCAACTCGTGCAGAACGACTCGGCCGCCATTCTGGGCCTGCTGGATCCCGCACGCCGGAAAGCCCCTACCACCAGCGAAATGCTGATGCTGCAATCCGCCGTCACCAACTACTCGGTCACGCTGAACACGCTCTCCCATATGGCACAGAGCGCCGGCAGCGCGATCCAATCCCTCACGCAAAGAACATGATTCGCCGCGCCATCATTCTCCTGCCGCTCGTGCTGCTCGTCGCGTGCAAGACCTCGCTGTTCGAAGGTCTTGACGAAGACCAGGCGAACCGGATCGTCGCGGTGCTGAGCCGTCACGGCATCGACAGTTCGAAGCTGCGCAACAACGACAAGACCTGGAGCATCTCGGTCGAGGAAGACGAAGTCGTCTACGCGACCGAGCTCGCCGGCGCCTATGCGTTGCCGCGCGGAACCCATGCGAATCTCGGTGAACTCTTCAGCCGTCAGGGGCTGATTTCCAGCCCGGAAGAAGACCAGGTTCGCTACGTGTACGGCCTCACGCAGGAACTTGCCGAGACGCTGGAGAAGATGGACGGCGTCCTCGTGGCCCGCGTGCATGTCGTCGATCCGCCGCGCGATGCCCTGCTCGGACCCGCGCCCCTGCCGAGCGCCTCGGTGATGCTGCGTTATCGCAGCGACGCCAATCTCGAAGCCATGCGCAACAAGATCCGCGCGCTCGTCGCGGGCGCGGTGACGGGACTCACGCCGGATCGCGTCTACGTGACGATGGTGCCGGTCATGCCGGTCGCCACGCCCGCGGAGATCTGCGCGCAAACCGGCACGTGCACACCCGGGCGCGCCACGCACGGTTCCACCACGCGGGTGCTCATCACGCTGAGCGTGATGGCCTTGCTGCTGATCGTCGCGGCGTGGATCTGGGACAAGGGCATCCGCGCGTTCCCGAGACTGCGTGTGCCGGGCATCACGTTCTTCCGGCGTCGCGGACGCGACAGCGAGCACGTGAAGAAGGAACCCACCACGGCCGCCAACGACGCCAACTCGGCTTCCTCCACGACACGAGACCGTCGATGACCTCCCGCCCTCTCCTCGATATCTCCGGCTGGGCGCATCACAGCTGGCTGCCGCAGCAACGGCCCGCGCGCGGCGAACGGGCGCGGGCCCGCGCCACCGCGCATCTGTTCACCCGCTTCCCGATGCTGGCCCGCGCCGGCGTCACGCAGTTGCCCTGGTTCGTCGGACCGCTCAACCGCAGCGCCTGTGCGCGCCTTATGCGCCTGTGCGCGGCGCTCGCGTGCGCACGTTCGCTGCGTCTGGTGGTGAGCGCTGAGGCGCACGCGCGCTTTCAAGTTGCGACGGGCCTGCCGCCGCTCGCGCTGCTGCAATGTCATCCCCGCGGCGACCAGCGCGACTTGCCGCTCGATGCGCCCGTCGACTGGTTCGCGCGACGTAGTCTCAGCGTCGCCGGTCTGGCGCTCGCGCTGCGCGCCACGCACGGCGATGCGCAGCGCGCCTGGACGCGTCTGCGCATGCCGCTTGCGCACGCCGAGGCGGCGGCGCAATGGCGTCTTGCGCGTGTGTCGCAGCAAACCGCGCTCGAACTGATGGGCGATGCACTCCAGGTGTTGAATGCGCGGAGGCAGCCATGCTGATCTGGCGTACCGCCGGCTGGCGCGTCGAGTCCGACGGCTACGTGTCCGCCGATGACCTCGTGCATCTGCAGGAACTCGACGCGCTGCGCCGGGAGATCCATCAATACGTGCTGCAGGAAACCCGACGTCTCGCCGAACGCGCGCGCCGCACCCGCCGCCGCGCGTTCGTGCGCGGCCTGCGCGCCGGTCAGGCCGCGGCGCTGCGCGGACTCGTCGTGCCGGCCGCCGCGACCGCCTATGCGCTGGGACGCCTGCAAGACCGGCTGTTGCAGCTCGTGATGCAGGCCGTCACCGATCTCGTGGGCGAACTGCCCTCGGGCGCGACGCTGCCTACTCAGTTGCGCAGCAGCTTGCTGGCCGCGCCTGAACAGCGCCTGCTGTCGGTGCGCGTGGCCGTCTGCGATTTTGCGGAAGCCCGACACGCCGTCGATCTGCTGGAGCAGGAACTGGGGCTGGCCTTCGTCAACGTGCTCGCCGATGCCGACCTGCCGCCGCGTTCGTGCGTGGTGGAAACGGAGGGCGGCGTCGTCGACGGCGGTTTGCACCGGCAACTCGAAGCGCTCGAACGCGGCATGCGTCAGGCGATCGGCGCCGTGCTCGACGAATACACGCGGCTCGACGAACGCATCGTCGCCCAGTTCGACGACATCGGCGCTGACCTGCGCGAGGCGCTCGGCGCGCTGTCGAACGGAGGGTCATCGACATGAATCCGTTCAAGGGTCTCGAAAAACTCAGTCGCGATCATGCCGAACGTCACAACATCGCCGCGCTGCTGTTCGGTGCGCCGCTGCCGGTCAACGTGGGCCATCGCCGCTTCACGATTACGTTCGAGCCGCGCCGCTCGCGCTATCCGGTGCGCCTGCATGGCCACGCTTCCGGGCAGCCGCTGCAACTGGATCTCGACGCCCAGGCGCTGCTGCCCGAACTCGCGCGCCGCAGTCTGGAAGCGAGCGGCGCGCATGCCTGCAAGCTGATCGTGGACGCCTGCGAAGACTGGTTCTGCGCGCTCGAAGGCCTCTTCGGCTTCGCGCTCGAAGTAACCCGCGTTTCCTTCGACGCGCTGCCCGACGCCGGCGCCTACGGCCTCGCCGTCACGCATGTGCAGAGCGGGCGCATGGCGAGCGTCTCGTTTCATTGCGAGGCGATCGACCGCTGGTTGCGGCGCCGCTCCCAACCCCCGGCCGATCTGCGCGCGCTGGCGCGACGCATCGTCGTGCCGCTGCCGGTCTGCCTCGCGGGTCCGACGCTCTCGGTGGAGCGCATGCGCCGCATCCGCACCGGCGATGCCCTCGTCATCGACAAGAACTTCTATTACCTCCGCGTGCCGCTACGCAGCGGTACGCAACGCATCTGTCTTAAAACCGTTGGAGATCAAATCGTGCTGGACCGTCCGCTTGAAAACGATCGCGAACCCGTCACTGAACTCACGAGCGAGTTCATTCCAATCGACGCCCTCACTTTTACCTTCGACGCGATGATCGGCTCGTTGCGCATTTCGCTCGAGGAACTGAGCCGCTTGCGTAGCGGCTCGCTCGTCTCGCTGCAGATCTCGGTACGCGAACGCGCCGTGACGCTGCTGTGCCAGGGCCTGCCGTTCGCACATGCCGAACTGGTGGATATCGACGACGTCCTTGCCGTGCGCATCACGAGCATGCTCCAGACCTCGAACGGTGACGCGACATCATGATCGACGGCCAGACGGGACAGTTGCAGCTGATCGGCATCTTCTTCCTGATGAGCGTGGCGCCGCTCGTCGTGGTGATGACGACGTCGTTCACCAAGTTCAGCATCGTCCTGACGCTGCTGCGCTCGGCGCTCGGCGTGCAGCAGGCGCCAGGCAACCTCGCCATCTCCGGGCTCGCGCTCGCCGCCACGCTGACCGTGATGGCGCCGACCATGCATCAGATCGGCACGGCGCTTTCGCTGAACGACCGCGGTTCGAGTTCGCAGGCGCAGGGGCTGCCGCCGCTGCCGCAATTCGTCGACGCAGTGCGCGGCCCGCTCGGCGACTTCATGCTGGCGCACTCGCGGCCCGCCGAGCGCGCGTTCCTGGTCAATGCGGCGAAGCGCATCGATCCGTCGCGCGATGCCAATGAAACCGACTTCACGCTGCTCGTCCCGGCCTTCCTGATCAGCGAGATCTCCAGCGGCTTCGAAGCGGGCTTCCTGCTGTATGTCGCGTTCCTGGTGATCGACCTGATCGTGGCGAACGTGCTGACCGCCATGGGGATGATGATGCTCTCGCCGAGCACCGTCTCGATCCCGCTCAAGCTCTTCGTGCTGGTGGCCGCGTCCGGCGTGCCGAAGCTCATGCATGCACTCATTCTCAGCTACGCCAAGTGAACCCTCTTCCTTCTCTTGCCTCGCTCTCCGGCGACGCCCTGCTGCTCGTGTTCTGGCTCTCCCTGCCGATGCTCGCCGTCGCCACGGCCGTGGGCCTGCTGCTCGGTCTCGTGCAATCGGTCACGCAGATTCAGGATCAGAGCCTGCCGTATGGCGCGAAGATCATCTGCGTCGGGCTCGTGCTGATCGTCGCGGCGCCGTGGGCGCATCACGAGATCGCGCGGCTGCTCGGGCATGTCTTCTCCATGATCGCCGCCGGACGCACGCGCTGAACATGAACACACTCGATCAATTCATGGGCTTCGCGTTCTGCATGATCCGGCCGGCCGTGGCGCTGAGCATGGTTCCGTTCGGCAACGACGGCGGCCTGGGCGTCACGCTGCGGGTGCCGCTCGTGCTGATGTTCGCGATGCTGCCCGCACACGCGGGCCTGCCCGCCGACCTGCTGGGCGCGAGCATGATGGAAGCGCTCATTGGTCTCGCGCAGGGACTCTCCATGAGCGTGATCTTCTTCGTGGCGGGCGCGGCGGGCGGCATCCTCGACCAGCAAGGCGGCTATACCGTGGCCGCCGTGTACGACCCCAACTTCCAGCAGGAAAGTGCGCTCTTCGAAACGCTCTTCACGCAGTTCGCCGCGCTGACCTTCTTCACGGGCACGGGGCTGGTAATGCTGTGCGGCTTCTTCGCCGATGCCTGGTCGCTCTGGCCGCCCGGCGGGCCTTATGGCGAAGGCGTCGCGCGCCTCTATCAAAGCCTTGCGACCATCCGGCTGCCCGCGCTATTCGTGCAGGGCCTGCAACTGGCGGCGCCGCTGCTCGGGCTGATGGTGCTGGCGGACCTGTCGCTGGGTCTCGCCGCGCGTCACGCGAAGCGCCTCAACCCCTTCTCCACCGCGCGCTCGATCAAGGCGATGGTGCTCTCGTTCGCCGCGGCGTCCTGCGTCCCGGCTGTGCTGAGCCGTCTTGCCGACCTGTTCGCGCATTCACTGGTCCTGAGGTAGCGCGCGATGAGCGAAAAAACCGTCAAGCCCAGTCCCCGGCGCCTGCACCGCGCGCGCAAGGACGGCGACATCCCCAAGAGCGTGCAGCTGACCACGACCGCCAGTGGTCTGCTGTGGTGGCTGTTGCTGGCGGTGCAGGCGCCCAACGTGTTCGTGGCGTTCATCAACATGATCGTGACCGTGACCGCCATCGACCTGAGCCGCCCGTTCGATTCGACCGTCCACGAGGTGCTCGGCGCGCTCATCGAACCGGGCCAGGCCGCGCTCGCGATGGCGGGCCTGGGGCTGATGACCGTCATCGTCCCCGAGCTGGCGCAGACGCGCGGCCTGATTGCGTTCAAGCGCGTCTCGCCCGATTTCAAGCGCCTCAATCCGATCGAGGGATTCAAGAACCTGTTCGGCCTGAGGCTGCTGGTCGAGACCGGAATCATGCTCGTGCAACTCGTGCTGCTTGGCTTCCTGGCATGGCAGGCGCTGTCCGGCTGGATGGCGATGCTCAGCGCGTCCCATGCGCTCGCCCCTCGTGCGCAGATGAGTCTGGCAGCGGGCGAGTATGGCCGCCTGCTGCTGCTCGCGGCGCTGTTGCAGATCGCGCCCGCCGCCGCCGACTACGCGTTGCAGCGCGTGCTGCACGTTCGCCGTCTGCGCATGGACAAGGACGAAATCAAGCGCGAACAACGCGACGACAACGGCGACCGCCACTTCAAGGACCGCCGCCGCGCCTTTCACCGAGAACTGAACCAATAACATGTCCTCTCTTACATCCTCCCGTCTGCACGCGTTGCCCGGCCTGCTCGCGCGCTATGCCCACGTGGCGCTGGCCGCCGGCTTCATCTGCGTGATCGCCCTGCTGATCCTGCCGGTGCCGCCGTTCCTGCTCGATCTGTTCATCGGCGTGAGCTTCTGTGCCAGCTTCGTGATGCTGTTCTCCAGCATCTACGTGTCGCGCGCGGCCGACCTGCCGGGTTTCCCGGCGCTGCTGCTGATGACCACGCTGCTGCGGCTCGCGCTCGCCATCGCCTCGACCAAGATGATCCTGGTCCACGCGCACGCCGGCAATGTCATCTCCGCGTTCGGCGAACTCGTCGCGGGCAATAACGTGGCGGTCGGCGTGGTGGTGTTCGTCGTGCTGTGCGCGATTCAGTTCATCGTCGTGGTGAAGGGCGGCGACCGCATCGCCGAGGTGGCCGCCCGCTTCACGCTGGACGGCATTCCCGGCCGCCAGATGAGCATCGATGCCGACCTGCGCAGCAACCAGATCACCGCCGAGCAGGCCGCGCAACTGCGCGCCGGACTCGAACGCGAAACCTACTTCTATGGCTCGCTGGACGGCGCCATGAAGTTCGTCAAGGGCGATGCCATTGCGAGCTTCGTGGTGGCGCTGGTGAACATCGTCGGCGGACTCGCGGTCGGCATGCTCCAGCGCAACCTGCCGTTCAGCGAGGCCTTGCAGGTCTACACGATCCTCACCATCGGCGACGGCCTGGTCTCGCAGATTCCTTCGCTGATCGTGTCGGTGTCGGCGGGCCTGCTGGTGACGCGTGTGTCGCCCGCGAGCGGCGCGACCAATCTCGGCGCGGATCTTTACCGGCAGCTGACGCTCCAGCCGCATGCGCTGTTGATGGCCGGCGCGTGCTGCCTGGCGCTCGCGCTGATTCCCGGCTTTCCGCATCTCCAGTTCGCGCTGCTCGCCGCGCTGTTCGGCGGCCTTGGCTGGCTGCTGACGCGCAAGTCGCGACAGGCGCATGCGCACGCCAACGCCCTCGCGCCGATGCCCGCACTCGCGCGCGACGGCAGCCGGCGCGTGCCGAATCTGCTCGACGACGCCGAGACCGGCACGAGCGCCGCGCTGCGCCTGCGGGTAGGCGCGCGCGCCTTCGAAGCGCTGCATCCGGATGCGCTCAACCGCGTGCTCGCGGGGCTGCGTCATGACCTGAATGCGCGGCTCGGCTTGCCGTTTCCCGGCCTGTCCTGCGTGCTCGATGCGCGGCTCGTACCCGACCGCTATCTCGTCGACGTGGACGACGTCGCGTTTGCGAGCGGCACGCTGCTGCCCGATCATCTGCTGGTGAGCGGCCGCGCCGCCGATGTCACGATGGAAGGCGTCGCGGGTTATCGGCTCGGTGCGGAGAAAGCCGTCTGGGTGCCCACCGCCGCGGCGAGCCGGCTCGACCCGGCCGTGTTCACGACGCACACGCCGGAAGCGGCGCTCAGCGGGCATCTGGTCGAAGTGTTCGAGCGCTGCGCACCGCGCCTGATGGGCACGCAGGAAGCGCGGTTCCTGCTGGATCGCATCGGCGGGGAGTTCCGCGAGCTGGTGGTGCAGATCGAGCAACGCGTGACGACGGTGCAGCTCGCCGCCGTGCTCCGGCAACTGTTGCAGCAGCACGTGTCGATCCGCAATCTGCGCGGCATCCTCGAAGCGATCCTACGCGCGCCCACGCACGAACACACGCTCGACCGCATGGTGCGGGAAGTCCGTATCGAACTCGGGCCGCAGATCGTGCGCGGCCACGCAAACCTCGAAACCTGGGAGATCCAGGGCGGCGTGCTCGAACCGGAATGGGAAGCCGAACTCGAAGCCAGCATCCAGCGCGCTCGGGACGGCGAGCCGTACTGTCCGCTCGACTTCACGCAACTCGACACCGTGCGGCGCGTGCTCGGCATGCAGGCGCGCACGGTGCGTCTGCTGGTCACGTCGGCGACCCTGCGTCCGCACATGGCCCGCGTATTCCAGACGCTCGGCATCCGCATGGAGGTGGTCGCGATCGAAGAGATTCCGCGCGACGTCTACCAGGTCCGCAACATCTTTACTTTCTCGAGGTCGTGATGGCCGGGGACATCGCAAACCAGGCACAGGCGCTGCCTTCGCTGCTCGATTCGCCGACCCTGTCCGGCCGCGTGGTGGAAGCGCGCGGGGTGGTCGTACGGGTGGTGGGCGCTTCGTTACGCATCGGCGAAAAAGTCCGCCTCGTGCGGCCCGATACGTTCGAACAGCATAACGGGGAAGTCGTCGGCTTCACGCCGGACGGCGCGCTGGTGATGCCCTATGCCGGGCTCAACGGGCTGTCGGACATTACGCGCGTCGAAGGCTGCGGGCTCGACTGGCACCGGCTGGATGTCCGCAGCGTGCTCGGCCGGGTGATCGACGGCCTCGGCCAGCCGCTCGACGGCATGCCGCCCGTCGCTCCGCGCCCAGGCGGGCGCAACGAAGCGCTGGCGACCATCAATCCGCTCGAACGCCCGCTGATCGCGGAGCCGTTCGTGACCGGCGTGCGCGCCATCGACGGCTTGCTGACCTGCGGCGTCGGACAGCGCGTCGGTATCTTCGCGACGGCGGGCGGTGGCAAGAGCACGCTGATGGGCATGATCGCGAGCGGTGCGCGCGCCGATGCCGTCGTGATCGCGCTGATCGGCGAACGCGGGCGCGAGGTGGCCGAGTTCGTGCACGATCATCTGGGCAGCGCGCGCGAACGGTCTGTCGTGGTGGCGTCGACATCCGATCGTCCCGCGGCCGAACGTATTCGCGCGTCGCAACTCGCCTGTGAGATCGCGAGCGGCCTGCGCGCGCAGGGCCGGCGTGTGGTGCTGCTGTTCGATTCGCTGACCCGTTATGCGCGGGCGCTGCGCGAAGTGGGCCTCGCGGTGGGCGAACCGCCGGTGCGCCGCGGCTACCCGCCGCGCGTGTTCGCCGAACTGCCGCGCATCATCGAGATGAGCGGGCTCACGGCGAGCGGGAGTGTGACCGCATTTTTCACGGTGCTGGCCGAGGACGAGGACGCGACGGATCCGATCGTCGAGGAAGCGCGCTCGCTGCTGGATGGTCATATCCAGCTTGCGTCACGGCTCGGCGCGGCCGGGCATTATCCGGCCATCGATATCCTGCAGAGCAAGAGCCGTCTCATGCCGCGCGTCACGCGTGACTGGCATCAGGCCGATGCGCAACGCGTGCGCGAATGGTTGGCGCGCTATCAGGATCTCGAACTGCTGCTGCAGATCGGCGAGTACAAGGCCGGCAGCGATCCGGCCGGCGATCTCGCCATCGCACGTCATCCGGCCATTACGGCGTTCCTGCGGCAGTCCTCGAACGCGCACGTCCCGTTTGATGACACGCTCGCGGCACTGCGTGCGCTGTGCGCGGGTCAAGGTTGAACGGGATGGGCGCTTCGTCTGCTGTGTCGCGCCACCTGCGACTCTGGACGGTGTTGAGCCGGGTCCGCGACGTGCGCGTGCAGCGCCGGCTGGGCGAACTTGCGCGGGCGCAACGCGGCGTGCAGAGCGCACAGACGGCGGTCGATCACGCCATCAGGCAATGCGAACTGCACGCCGCTCAGCTTGCGGGCATTCAGGACTGGCGCGCGAGCGGACCGCATGGTCCCGAGATGTGGCGTCATGCGCGCGAGCGGCATCGTCAGCGGGAGGCCGTGTTGGCGCGCGAAGCAAATGCGGCCAGGGAAGGCCTGGCCGCCGCGCTCCATGAAGCGCACGCGGTCCGCGCGGCGTTGCGGCGGGAGATGCACGCCAGGGACGATGCTCACGTGCGCTTGCGGGAAGTCCGGGTGAAAGCACGCGGGCAAGATTGAACGGCCGCGTTTGCAAGATATTGCTGCATCACCCGCGTAAGGCGACTGACAGGGACACTGATGACACGCATTGCCCCAACGCTCCATGAAGATGGCGCGTATCGGGCGACGTTCATGTTCTTGTCAGGAGCACAGAAATGGCTGTATCGAGCGTCAGTTCATCATCGTCCGGTTCCACCCAGCAGACTGGCGGCAACGACGAAGACACATCCTCCACCAACAATAACCCGGCGAAGGATCCGCCCGCCTCTTCAACTGGTAACGAGGCCGATAACAATTCCTCCACGCAGACGGATAGCGACAACGCTGACAACTCATCCTCCGCGCAGAAAGATCCGCCCCAAGGACAATCCACGTTGTCGCAGATTCCGCCTGCGGACACGGCCGGCACGAACGCGAACCCCGAATCTGCGTCGTCTTCAGCATCTGGCAACGAGACTGGTAACGCTACTTCCACGCCGACTGATACGTCCGGAGGGCAGTCCGGATCGGCGCAGACGCAGTCTGCCAACACGGCAACCACGGATACGAGCCCGAACACGGCAACCTCGAACCAATCGCCGCAATCGTCCGCTCCATCATCCGGCAACGGGACCGGTAACGCATCCTCCACGCAGACCCCGCCTGCGAACACCGCAACGAACACGACGACCTCCAGTCAACCGAAGTCCCCCAACGGTCAATCGACGCCATCGCCTGCTCCGTCAACTGGCAACGGATCGAATGGCGCATCCTCCACGCAGACCACGGCGTCCACAGGGGAGCTCACGATAACGGAGAAAGAACCGACGAACAAAGTGACCACAACGATCACTCCCGCCAATCAGTCCACGTCATCGCCCGCTCAGCCTGCGAACCCATCAACGAACACG
>NZ_JARUXR010000002.1:1259614-1446116 GCF_031451215.1 Caballeronia sp. LZ034LL | reverse complement strand
CCAATTCAACGCCTGCAACACCTGATCGATGATCAACTGCGTAATCATCGTCTCGTGACGTCCGCCCAGCAGCGTCGGCGTGATGAAGAAGCCGATTGCCGTCACGAACACCATCAACGCCGACGCAAACACCCCCGGCAGCGACAGCGGAAAATACACCTTCCAGAACGCCGTGCCCGGACGCGCACCGAGCGTCGATGCCGCGCTCGGCAACCGCCGGTCGATGTTCTCCATTACCGAGAGCATCGTCATGATGGCGATCGGCATCAGCGCGTGCGTCATGCCTACGATCACTGCCGGCAAGTTGTAGAGCAGGCCCAGCGGTGAATCCACAAGACCGAGGTGCTTCAACACCCAGTTGAGCACGCCGTTACGCCCGAGCAGCACGACCCACGCAAACGTACGCACCAGAAAGCTCGTCCAGAACGACAGCAGCACCCAGTACAGCAGCCGGTTCTTGCGCTCGCGCGTGGCCGCCGAGATCAGGTACGCAACGGGATAGCCCACCAGCACCGAGAAGAAGGTCGTGAGCAGCGATACCTTCATCGTCACCCACAGCACTTCCACATATACCGACGAGGCAAACAGCCGCTTGTACTCGGCCATCGTGAAGCCGCTCTGATTGTGAATACTCAGCAGCAGCAATTGTCCGACGGGATAGATCAGGAACACCGTGAGCAGCACGATCACGGGTGCAGCCATCGCAGCCACGCGCAGCTTGCGGCTCAGGCGCGGGTTGCGCACCTTGCGCGGCGCGGTGCGATCGTTCTGCGCGGTCATGGCGGAAGGGTTCATCGGCTCACCCCGCGATGGCGACGGCATCGGCGGGCGACCACGACAGCGTCAGCGTCTGGCCGATCTCGTAGCGCGCACCGAGCCGGTCGGTCGGGAACGACGCCACCAGTTCAGCCGCTTCCGCGTTCTGCTGCTGGCGCTGCATGTAGAGCTTGGTCATGCCGCCGGTCACCATGATGTCGGTGAGTTTGGCGGACATCGTCTCGGCGCTTGAATCGTTGTGACCGTTCACCCGCAGGTTCTGCGGACGCAGCATCAGCTTGACCGGCTTGCCTGATTGCACTTGCGCGTCGTAGACCATCGCGCTGCCCTTGTCGATGCCTTGCATCGCGAGGCGCACCTGATCGCCTTCACGCGACGTGACCTGTGCATCCAGCAAGTTCGATTCACCGAGGAAATCCGCCACGAAGACATTCTTCGGACGGAAATAGAGATCAGCAGGCGTACCGAGTTGAGCGATCTTGCCCGCATCCATCAAACAGATGCGATCCGACATCGTCATCGCTTCTTCCTGATCGTGCGTCACGTAGATGATCGTCGTGCCGAGATCGCGGTGAATGCGCTTGATCTCCAGCTGCATGTGATCGCGCAGCTTCTTGTCGAGGGCGCCGAGCGGCTCGTCCATCAGGATGATCGACGGCCGATACACCATGCAGCGCGCCAGCGCGATGCGCTGCTGCTGACCGCCCGAGAGTTCACGCGGATAGCGTCCCGCCACGTGCGGCAGATGCACCATCTCCAGCGCATCGGCAACGCGCTTCTTCGCGCTCGTTGCATCGACCTTGCGCATTTGCAACGGGAACGCGATGTTCTCCGCCACCGTCATGTGCGGGAACAGCGCGTAGTTCTGAAACACCATGCCGATGTCGCGGTCGTACGGCGCGCCGTCGGTGACGTCGACGCCATTGATGCGGATCGAGCCGCCGTCCGCTTGCGCAAGGCCCGCGATGAGGCTCAGCAGCGTGGTCTTGCCCGAGCCGCTCGGGCCCAGCAGCGTCAGGAACTCGCCCTGCGCGACGTCGAGATCGGTCGGCGCGAGCGCGACGAAGTCGCCGTAACGCTTGCACAGACCGCTGATCTGGAGATTGATGGTTGCCATGCGGATCTCTTCCTTGATGAACGATGCCAGGCCTTAAGTGAGAATCCAGCGGTTGAAGCGCTCGAGCGCCACGCTTTGATTCTCCTGCCAGTACTTCGCATCGATATGCACGCCGGTCTTCATGTTGTCCGGGAACGTCGGGCAGTTCTTCGCCTGTTCCGGCTTCACATAGTTGAAGGATTCCGGTTGCGTGAGACCCGCCGGGAAGTACTCGACGAGCGCGGCCTGACGCTTCGGGTCGCTGGCGAACTTGATGAACTCGCGGCAAGCGTCGGCGTTCGGCGTGCCCTTCAGGATCGCCCAGTTGTCGCAGCCCCAGATGTTCTGGTTCCACACGATGCCCACCGGCGCGCCCGCGGCCATCGCCGATTGCGCACGCGAGGCCCACGTCGCGACCATCGCGACTTCGCCCGAGTTGAGCATCTGCTCGACTTGCGCGCCCGTCGTCCACCACACATCCACGTGCTTCGAGATCTTGTCGAGACTCGCAAACGCGCGATCGAAGTTGATCGGATAGACCTGGCTCGTCGATGCGCCATCGGCCATCATCGCTTCTTCGAGCGTATCGAACGGATACTTGCGGATCGAGCGGCGGCCCGGGAAGTCCTTCACGTTCCAGAGATCGGCCCACGAACTCGGCGCCTTGCGGCCCTTGAACGCATCGGTGCGATACGCAAGCACGGTCGAATAGACATTGGTGCCCACGCCGTATGCCGACATGTATTGCTTCGGAATCTTGGCGATGGTCGGATCGGACTCGAGGTTGTGTTTCTCGAGATACTCCTTGCCGCCCGAGGTCAGCAGGAGAATCGCGGGCTGGCTGATCTTCGCCATGTCCCACGCGTAGCTGCCTGCCTCGACCATGCTCTTGATCTGCGCGGTCGGCTCGGCATTGGCCTGCACGCCCACCACTTCAATGCCGGTCTTCTCGAAGAACGGCTTGTAGTACACCGCGCCGTACGCCTTGGTGTAGATGCCGCCGTCGTCACGCACGACGATGCGCTTGCTGGCCGCGCGCGAAGGCGTCCAGACGAACGGGAATGCGCCGGCCACGACGCCTGCGCCTACGGCCTTGATCGCCGAGCGGCGGGCGGGGTTGAGGATCGTTTTGTCGTTATCGTGCTTGGGCTTCATATAAGTCTCCTGCGGTAAGCGAGGGGCGGTGGTGGCTTGATGAGGGATGGATCAGAGCGGCGCGGCGGGAAAGAGACGCCCCGGGTTCATGAGGTTCGCGGGATCGAGCGCACTTTTCACGGCACGCATGATCGACAGTTCGGCCGCGGACTTGTAGTGCGCCATTTCCGGCAAGCCCGTCTGGCCGACGCCATGTTCCGCGCTGAACGTGCCGCCGAGCGCATGCGCGGCATCGTTCACGGCACGGCGCACGGCAGCGCCCGCGGCGGCCTGGTCGGGCAGCGTGCGCCAGGCATCGAAGGTGTACATCGGCACCAGATGGATGTTGCCGTCGCCCATATGGCCGACGATCACGATGCCGATCTGCGAGTCGAGCGCGAGCACCGCTTGCGTAGCCTGTTCGATGAACGCAGGCACCGCCGACAACGGCACCGCGCAATCCGTGGTCAGTCCGATGCCGGCCTTCTTGTTGGCTTCCGTCACGCTGTGCCGTACTTCCCACAGTGCGGCGCGCTGACGGTCGCTGCTCGCGATGATCGCGTCTTCGAGCAAGCCTGCTTCGGCCGCTTCTTCAAGCGTGGCCTGCAACACGCTTTCCATGTCGGATGCGCCTTGCGTGTCGCCCAGCTCGACGAGCACGTGCCAGTCATGCGCGCCTTCGAGCGGCGCGCGGCGATCCATCACGTGCTCGACGACCAGCTGCAATTGCCGTGCATTCATCAGTTCGAACGCCGAGAGGCGCGAGCCGCAGTTGGCCTGGAACATCCCGAGTATCGTCAGCGCGGCTTGCGGGTCGGTCGGCGCGAACCAGGCGAGCGCGTGATGCGTCGGCAGCGGATGCAGCTTGAGGGTCGCCGCCGTGATGATGCCGAGCGCGCCTTCCGCGCCAATGAAAAGATGCTTGAGATCGAGGCCGGTGTTGTCCTTGCGCAGCCCGCGCAGGCCGTTCCAGATGGTGCCGTCGGCCATGACCACTTCGAGGCCGAGCACGTTCTCGCGCGTATTGCCATAACGCAGCACGCTGGTGCCGCCGGCGTTCGTCGACAGCGTGCCGCCGATCTGGCACGAACCCTCCGCGCCGAGACTCACCGGATAGAGTCGCGCGACATCGGCGGCTGCATCCTGCACGGTCTTGAGGACACAGCCCGCTTCCACTTCCATCGAACCGTTCGCGGCATCGATGCTGCGAATGCGGCGCATGCGCGCCAGACTGACGATGACGGGCGGCACACCGTGCGTCGCCGGCACCGAGCCGCCGCACAGGCTGGTGTTGCCGCCTTGTGCGAGCAAAGGTACGCCCGCCGCCGCGCACAGGCGCACGACACCCGCGACCTGCTCCGTCGACGACGGCTGCACCACGCACAGCGCCGCACCGCGATAACGCCCGCGGAAGTCCTCGACGAAACCGCTCATGTCCTCCGCCGCGGCAATGACCGCGTCATCACCCAGCAGACTGCGCAAACGGCCGATCAACTCAGATTCATCAAACAAGGCAAGCTCCATGGGGGCAAGGGTTCCACCCGTCGTTTGAGGCAAGAATAGGAGCGCCAAAATTGAAATAAAATCACAGTGATCGAATAGCGATTACTTTAGTCATGCTGCAATGCATTCTTGCTTAAGTTCAAGTACTTGGAAACTTAAAAACTTGGTGCAAACGCGCCAAAAGGATGGCGCCGGCGCCTTGGGTCAAGGGCGCGTTTCGTCGTACACTCGCGCATCCGCCATCACACCACTCCCGCGCCCGTGCGCAACGCGATGACCCTCGACCCAGCACTCAACGGCAGACAGCGCGCATTGCTCGATCGTGTCGCGCGAGATGGCTTCGCGACCATCGAAGACCTCGCCGCGCATTTCCAGGTGACGCCGCAGACCATTCGGCGCGACGTCAACTGGCTCTCGGAACAGAACCTCCTGCGCCGCTATCACGGCGGCGCGAGCACGCTGACCAGTTCGGAAAACACGGCCTACACCGCGCGGCAGCAGATGTATCTGGAGGAGAAGCAGCGCATCGCGCGACGCGTGGCTGCGGAGATCCCGAATCAGGCGACGCTCTTCATCAACCTCGGCACGACCACCGAGGAAGTGGCGCGCGCGTTGTGCCAGCACACGGGTCTGCGCGTCATCACGAACAACCTGAACGTCGCGAACATTCTCGCGGACGGGTCGGACGCCGAGGTGCTGGTGGCAGGCGGCCAGGTGCGCGCGCGCGACAAGGGCGTGGTGGGCGAGCAGGCGGTCGACTTCATCCGCATGTTCAAGGTCGACTTCGGGATCATCGGCATTTCGAGCATCGAGGAAGACGGCACGCTGCGCGACTTCGATATCGCCGAGGTGCGCGTGGCGCAGGCCATCATCGAGCAGTCGCGCACCGTGTTCCTCGCCGCCGATCATTCGAAGTTCGGGCGCGCCGCGCTGGTCAAGCTCGGGCATCTGTCGCAAATCGACGCGCTCTTCACCGATGCCCCGCCACCCGACTGGATGGCCGACACGCTGGCCGCCGCAGACATCGCCGTGCGCGTGGCGCACTGAATCCCGGTCGTTCAGACGTCCTGTATCGGCGAGCCGTCCTTGTGCACGAAACGGCCGTCCGCGTTGGCGCTCATCATGTCGATGTCGGAACAGGTCGTGAGATCTTCATGGACGCGGCTGCCGACTTCCAGATACACCGCCACCGCGTTCGAGCGGTTGATCAGGTGATGACCGTTTCCCGTTCCCTTCGGAAAGGCCGCGCACTCACCCGCGCGCAGCACGGTTTCGCCTTCATCTTCGATCAGCACGAGTTCGCCTTCGAGCACCTGCACGAACTCGTCCTCGTGCGAATGCCAGTGACGCTGGCTCGACCATCCGCCCGGCGGCAGATGCATCAGGTTCACGCCGAAGTCGCGCAGGCCGCCTGCGTCGCCGAGACGCTGACGCGTGCGCGTGGCACACGGCGCGGCGAAAGGCTTCGGATAAGCCGATCCCGCGATCTTCGGAACAGCGGCGATATCAACCTTGGGCATGCTGGCTCCTTGCGCTCAGGTTAAAGAGCATCGCTCAAAGAGCGGCGCATGTGCAACCACGGCTTGCCATCGGCGGCATGCTGGGTTGCAATGACAGGCCCGGCTTCACCCATCCACCAACAAGGACGCGAACATGATGCAGGATCAACGGCGCTGGCTCGCACTCGGCGGTCCGGTTGTGTTCCTGCTGCTCTGGTCGGCGGGCTTTCCGATTGCCAAGACCGGCCTGCACTACGCGTCGCCGCTGACGTTCCTCTCCATTCGCTTCGCACTGAGCGTAGGCGTGCTGCTCGCGGTCTGCGCGATCAAGCGTCCACGCTGGCCCGCCGATGCACGCGGCTGGCGGCATCTCATCATCGTCGGCTTTCTCGTGCAGGTGATGTACTTCGGCCTCAGCTATCTCTCGATGACCGCAGGCATCGCCACCTCGGTGCTCGCGCTGATCGTCTCGTTGCAGCCGATCCTCGTCGGCGTGCTCGCACCGAAGCTGGTCGGCGAACGCATCGGCGCGCGTCGCTGGATGGGCCTGTTGCTGGGCCTCGCGGGCGCAACCGGCGTGATCCTCGCACGCGGGCCCTTGCAGGCATCGTCGCTCGGGCCGGTGCTGCTGGCAGTGGGCGCGCTGATCGGCATCACGGGCGCGATGCTCTACGAGAAGCGGCTCGGCACCGCGCAGGATCCGCTCACGTCGAATCTCGTGCAGTACAGCGTCGGCTTCGTGTTCTGCGCGCCCATGGCGCTGCGCTTCGAGCACACGCAAGTTCACTGGACGCCCACGCTCATGGCGACGCTCGCGTATCTCGTGATCGGCAACTCGCTGATCGCCATCACGCTGCTGCTTGCGATGACGCGCGCGGGCAAGGTGTCGCAAGTGGCGTCGCTGTTCTTCTTCGTGCCGCCCGCCGCCGCCGTGATGTCGTATCTGATGCTCGGCGAAGTGCTGCCAGTGAGCGCATGGTGGGCGATGGGCGTCGCGGTGCTGGGTGTAGCCATCGCCACATGGCGGCCGCGCGCATAGCGTCTTGCGCGTGAAATCAGGGCGTTGCCCACTCTGTGAGAACGCACGATGAATAGCATGACTATATGACTTCAATGGCCGGGAAAACGCTAATCGCACGCGTCGAAAGTGCTGCATATAGTTTGTCTATTGAAGCCGACGCGCGGCATTTCGCTTTTCCCAATTACTAGTTCAAACACGCCGCGTTTTCGCACAATCCTCTCGCGCACTGCCTGCCACGTCATGGTCTCTGGCGGCATCTTTCATCGGTGAAAGATGCCCGCTCATGACGTGCCGCTGAAACCCTGTATCTGAAAGCGATCGACGATCAGTCGACTCATCGACTCACGAAGAACAGACCGGAGGAAGACATGGCGCAGAATCGGGACGACGACACGAAAGACGGCAACGGCTTCATCAATTCGAGCCGGCGCGGGCTCATGCAAGGCGCAGGGCTCGGCGCCGCGCTCTCGCTGCTCGGCGGCGTGGCCGGCACCGGCGGGCTGATCTCCAGCGCGCAGGCCGCCGAAGCCGCGTTTCCGCAGCACAAGAAATGGAAGATCGTGTTCGTCAATCACGTGACGACCAACCCGTTCTTCGTGCCGACGCAATACGGCATTCAAGACGCATGCTCGATGTTCGGCATGGACTATCAGTGGACCGGCTCCGCCACGTCCGATGCCGGTGAAATGGTGCGTGCCGTGAACTCCGCCATCGCCGCGAAGGCCGATGCGATCGCCGTGCCCATCGTCGATCCGAACGCCTTCGACAAGCCCATCCAGGCCGCGCTCGACGCCGGCATTCCGGTCTTCGCCTATAACGCCGATGCCCCGCGCGGCAAGAGCAATCCGCGTCTCGCGTATATCGGACAGGATCTGTATCTGTCGGGCTATCAGATGGGCGAGCGCATCGCGAGCATGATCGACAGCGGCATGGTCGCGCTGTTCATCGCAACGCCCGGTCAGCTCAACATTCAGCCGCGTCTCGACGGCGCCAGCGACGCCATCAAGAAGTCCGGCAAGAAGATCGACATCCAGACCGTGGCCACGGGCGCGACCGTCAACGAGGAACTCTCGAAGATCAAGGCGTTCTATCTCGGCCACCAGGACCTGAAGGGCATGTTCGCCGTCGATGCAGGCAGCACCCAGGGCGTCGCCCAGGTGATGAAGGAATCTAACCTGCCGTCGAAGGGCGTGCACGGCGGCGGCTTCGATCTGTTGCCGCAGACCATCCAGCTCATTCACGAAGGCTTCCTCGATTTCACCATCGACCAGCAGCCCTACGTGCAGGGTTTCTATACGGTCATGGAAGCGTTCCTGTTCCTCGCTTCGGGTGGGCTGGTCGGACCGGCGAACATCAATACGGGTCTCAAGTTCGTGACGAAGGACACCGTCGAGCCGTACCTCAATACGTCGACGCGTTATGAAGGCAAGACCACCAAGCCGGAAATCGTGCCGATGAAAGGCGCAATCAAGTCCTGATGAACTCGATGAACCAACCTGGCAACGCAGCGACACCCGCGCGGATTGCACCCCCGCGCGGGGCATGGATGTCGCACTGGGCGCCCGAGCTGCGCATCCTGCTGGTGGCCGTGCTGCTCTCGGCTTACTTCCAGTTCGTCAATCACGACTTCCTGCTCAGCGGTCCGAGTCTCGTCAACCTGTCGCAGTTCATCGCGCCGGTGGCGATCATCGCGTTCGGCGAAATCATGCTGATGATCGGTGGCGACATCGATCTGTCAGCGGGCATGGTGTTCGCCTTCGCGCCCTTCATGATGGTCTTCGCCAACGACGCCGGCGCGCCGATGTGGCTCGCGGTGATCGCGGGACTCGTCGCGGCGGCGATCATCGGCTTCGTCAACGGCGCCGTGACGGTGTTCCTGCGCCTGCCTTCGTTCGTGACGACGCTCGGCACGCTGTTCCTCATCAACGGCATCACGCTCACCGTGTCGCGCGGCACGCCGGTCGCAACGCCGGGCACGCCCACGTTCGCCAACGTGATGGGCGCGTGGGGCTACAGCGAGATCATCTGGACCGTGGCGATCGCCGTCGTCATGCATACGCTGCTGCGCCACACGCGCTGGGGCCTGCATACGCAGGCGTCGGGTGCGAATGCGCTCGGCGCGAGCGAGGCCGGCATTCATGTGAACCGGCTGCGGCTCGGTAACTTCGTGCTCGCCGCCGTGCTCGCGGGCTTCACCGGCATCCTCGAAGGCTTTCGCATCACCTCCATCGATCCGCAGGCCGGCGGCAACCAGATCATGTTCCTCGCGGTGGCGGCGGCGGTGATCGGCGGCACGCCGCTGACGGGCGGTTCGGGCACGATCGTGGGCGGCCTGCTCGGCGCGGCGGTGCTCGGCATCCTGAGCGACGGCTTCACGCTGATCGGCATCAATGCGTTCACCTTCAACATCATTCTGGGCGCCGCGATCCTCGCCGCGATGATCTTCAATATTCACGTCGGGCGCATTCGCCGCAAGGGAGCGCGATGATGTCGGAAGCGCAAACAGCTACGGCCGATCTCGCGTTGCGCGGCGATCATATCGTCAAGCGTTTCGGCGCGGTGACGGCGCTCGACGGCGTGTCGCTCACGCTCGGCAAGGGCGAGATTCTCGGCATTCTCGGCGACAACGGCGCGGGCAAGTCCACGCTCGTCAAGATCCTCACGGGCTTTCATCAGCAGACCGAGGGCGCGCTGCACGTGCATGGCGAGGAGACGCTGCTCAAGTCCGTCGACCATGCGCGTTCGCTCGGCATCGAATGCGTGTATCAGGATCTCGCGCTGGCGAATTCGTTGTCCATCTATCACAACATGTTCCTCAACCGCGAAATCGTGCGGCGCGGGCCTTTCCGTCTCGTCGATCACAAGCAGATGCGCGAACGCGCGGCGCAATTGCTCGACGATATCGGCGTGCACGTGCCTTCCGTCGATCTGCCGGTGGAACGGCTCTCGGGCGGACAACGCCAGGCCATCGCGGTGGCGCGCGCCGTGAATTCGAACGCGAGAATCCTGCTGCTCGACGAACCGCTCGCCGCGATGGGCGCGCGCGAGGCCGCGCTCATCATCGACCTGGTGATGCGATTGAAGGAGAAAGGCGGCCTCTCGATCATCATGATCATGCACAACTATGCGCAGACGCTCGACATCGCGGATCGCATCATGTTGATGCAGCGCGGACGCGTGACCTACGAGCAGCGCAGCGCGAACACGTCGGTGGCGGAGCTGATGGATATCGTGAGACGGGAATACCGGGCGATGCGCGCGACCACCGCGCATTGAGCGTCATCGACGTTTGAGCCAGTCGCGGTGAGCTGGCGGGACCAACATGGATTACCGCAATCCCAAGCAACGCAAGAGCATGCACGGACGCATCGTGCAGGAACTCGGCATGCAGATCGTCAGCGGGGTCTTTGCACCCGGCCAGCGTCTGCCCGCCGAGCCCGCGCTCTGCGAAAGCTATGGCGTGAGCCGCCCGGTGCTGCGCGAGGCGACCCGCGTGCTGGTCGCCAAGGGTCTGGTGGTGTCGAAGCCGCGCGTGGGCAGCGTCGTGCGGCCGCGCGACGAGTGGCACATGCTCGATCCCGACGTGCTCGTGTGGACCATCAGCCGTCTTCCCGAAGGCGAATTCTTCCGCTCGCTGATGACCGTGCGGCAGGTCATCGAGCCCGCTGCCGCCGCGCTCGCGGCCATCTCCGCTTCCGAGGAGGACATTGCGCGCATCGGCGCGGCCTTCGACCGCATGGAACGCGCGCAAACCGCCGATGAACTGCTGGTGCCCGACCTCGAGTTTCATCGCGCGATCATGACGGCGACGCACAACGACATGCTTGCGTACATCGGCAACATGCTGTCGCTCGCGCTCAGCGAGTCGATCAAGCTGACGAGCCGCCATCCGAACACGCACGCGCTGTCATTGCCGCGACACAAGGCAATCTTTACGGCCATCGCCAACCGCGACGCGCTCGGCGCGCGGCAGGCCAGCGTCGTCCAGCTCGACAATGCCCGCGCCGACGCCAACTCGATCCTCGGCGGCGCCGCACTCGAATCCACAGGGCCTTTCACGCGTTAGGCGCTTGCGGGTTCGTCGCGTGTCATTCCATGTGTCATTCCACGTGATACGCGTCTCAAGTTCACATCTCTCTCGCCGTAAACCCTAACTAAGACCGGCCGCTGCTGCACGGTCTCCATCCTGCCCCTCCCTTCCCGCACTTTCTCTCGTGGAACGGCCTTTGGGGTCTTGCGACGAGCACTCCACACCGTCGAGCGCCCCCCTCTCCGGCGCGAGATGAAGGTCCATCATCGGTCCGTCCGTTTTTACGGACGACTCGCGGAACGCGCACCTGATTCGTGGAAATCAAAAAACTGACCATCGGGTAGTGCGTTTCACATGACGAACTTCGAATCTCCTCGTTCCTCGGGCTTCCACTTTTCGCGCGTGCGCGGAGTTGCCATGTCCGCCGCTACGCTCGCGATGAGCGTGATGCTCGCCGCATGCGGCGGCGGCGGTGGCGGCGGTAGCGACAATGCAGGCACGGCATCCGCCGCGAGCCCGACATCGAGTGCTGCAGCGAGCGGCACGTCGGCGTCGGCTCAGGCTTCGACTGCGAACGCATCGGTGACTGGCGCTACGTCCAGCGCGAGCACGTCCACTAGCGGCGGCGCCGTGGCTCCTACGAATGCGGCCGCCGCGACCAGTCCGGTCGTCACCACGCCTGCGCCCGTCACCAGCGACGACACGTCAGGCAGCCCGGCTTCACCGTCGAGCCCTGCATCGGCGGCGACGCCTGCGTCATCCACCCCCGGCGATGTCACGTCGCCCGCCAATCCCGTGCTCACTCCGCGGCGCTTCTATGGCGTGAACGGACACAACAACGAAGGCGGCGCCTACGACATCTCCAGTCCCGCCGTGCAACTGGCGCAGTTGCAGGATCTGGGCGTCAAGTACTACCGCAACGAGGTGTACAGCCCGGGCACCGCGACCAAGCTCGCGAACATCGCCGCGATGATGGACGCGGGCGGCGTGACCGTCTATCCCGTGCTGCTGATGGACTACCGACTCTTCGCCAACGAGACGCAGGCCTATAACGCCGGCTTCGCACTCGGCCAGCAGACCGCGACCTCGCGCCGCTATCCCTATTACGAAGTGACCAACGAAATTGAAGCCGAGGCGCTGAACGGCAACGTCGACGGCGTCTATCCGCAGCAATACGACACCGGCACGTTCAGGATCGTGCGCGGCATCATCCGCGGCATGATTGCGGGCATCAAGTCGGTGGATACGTCGGGCAAGATCATCCTGGGCGGCGGCACGTGGCTGCATTACGGCTTCGCGCAGATGCTCGCGGCGGGCATGGAACCCGATGGCAGCATCAATCATCCGATAGTGGACTGGGACGTCACCGCGTGGCACTGGTACTCGGAGCAAGGCGACATCACGAATGCATGCGGCGGCACCGGATGCCATAACGTATTGCAAGCGCTCAAGGCGTTCGGCAAGCCGATCTGGCTCAACGAAATCGGCGTGCGTCCGAACTACGGTTCCGATCAGGCGATTGCCGCCTACCTGACCGGCAACACGATGATGGCGCAGTTCGTGGCGCTCGCATCGACGTACGATATCGAATCGATCCAGACCTACGAGCTCTATGACGACCCCGTCGGCGGCGAGGGCAACTACGGCCTGCTCAAGAATGACGGCGTCACGCCGAAGGCCGCTTACTCGGCTTACAAGAACTTCGTCGCCGCGCACCCGATGTGATTGAACGATTCGCGCGCGCTCGCTAGAGGATGGCGATCCAGGCGAGCAGCGTGGCGATCGAGAACAGCGTGGTCATCGAGATGACCGCGCCCACGACATGCTTCTCGATGTCGTATTCCACCGCGAGCACGTACGCGCTCTTCGCTGTCGGCACGGCCGCGCAGACCACGGCGGCAACGGTCGCGATGTGACCGAGGCCGGTCGCGAGACAGAGCGCGTAGACGACCAGCGGCACGATGGCGAGCTTCAGGACCGTGAGCAGCGTGTAATAGCCGAGCCGCTCGCGCAGTTCGCCGATGGTCAGATCGAGTCCGATGGCGAACAGCGCGCAAGGCGTCAGCGCTTCGCCGAGGATCGTCAGGAAGGCATCGACGGGCGCGGGCAGCCGGACGCCGATGATCGACCAGAGCAAGCCGACGAGCGTCGCGAGGATCACGGGATTGCTCGCGATCTGGCGGATCAGCGGAGCCGCGCGCAGGGTGTGTGAGCTATCGCGACGGCCCAGTTCGCGCAGCACGACCAGCACCGGAAACATGATGGCGCCGATGAACACGGTGGCCACGGCTGCGGCAAGCACGCCCGGCTGACCGTAGAGTGTCTTGAGAATCGGCAGCGCGACAAAACCCGTGTTGGTCATGGCCACCGCGGCGGCAAGCATGGCGCTCGCGCTCAGGTTGATGCGCGCAGGAAAAACGATGCGCGCGCCCGCCATCATGGCCGCGAAACAGAGCATCGAACCGCCGCCGAATGCCGCGAGGAAGCGCCATTCGAGCAGCGAGTGCAGCGGTTCTTTTGCGATCGTCACGAAGACGAGTGCGGGCATCGCGACGTAATACGCGAAGCGCATCAGCGCGGCCGCCAGCGTGCGAGGCATGTAGCCGGAAACGCCTGCCAGCCAACCCGTGACGATGATCGCGAAAATCGGAAGAATCATTCCGGCGAGATGCATGGCGGCTCCGACGGGGAAGGCGGACCAGCCCGCAGGCGCGTGATGCCTTGCGGTGATTCGCCGCCATTATCGAAGAAAAGCCGCCTGCACCTTGCCGTGTTGCGCAATCACCTGTTTCCAGGCTTCACTGACCGCTGTAGATGTTGCAGCTCAGTCCGATGACGCATGCCTGACTCGTGCTCGGCGTCCACGCATCGCGCGAGGTGCCGCTGGCCTTGCTCGTCGACATCGTTCCGCCATAGCTCATATCGGACATGCTATTGCTTTGCGTGGTTTGCTGTTGCGCGGCGCCTGAATCCGGCGCCATCTGCATGTCCTGCGCGTAGACCGCAGCGCTCATCGCGAGTGCGCCCGCCGCCGCTGCGGCGTAAAGGAAGCTTGCTTTCATTGCCGTCACCTCATTGATCGAACATCACATTCGGAGCCGCAAGCTTGCGACGGGCTTGCAGCTTGTGCCTTGCGCGGCCGCGTTGAGCGGACTTCTTGTTTCATGCGTTTTCATGCGTTTTCATGCGTATGAGAGAACGCATTCATACGCTATACCGTCGGACGGTAAATTCAATTCCCGATCCGTTCGAATCATGCCTGGCATGCACGGCATCGGCGGTGCGCGCGGACGTATTTAAGCGGACGATGAGTCGTACAGGGAGCGTGGTCCGGCCGGCGCGCTTACGAGCTTGCGATCGACTTTGCTATATTGGATTTCCCGCTCTGGAGTTGCTTGCAATGCGCGTCGGCAGACCTGTCAAACCGCTTCCTCACCCGGACTGCGATTATTGCGGCGCGCCCGCGACGCTCGCGCGCATGGGCGACGAGCCGTATCCCTATCGCGACGATCACGGTCCGCTCTGGATCTGCGTGCCGTGCCAGGCTTGGATCGGAATTTTCGCGCGCAGCACGCGCCATGTTCCATTGGGAAGGCTCGCGGATGCGCAGTTGCGCGATCTCAAAGTGAAGCTGCACGCGGCGCTGGAACCGCTCGTGCAGGCGAAGGTGCGCCGCGATGGCTGTAACGTGTTCGAAGCACGGTCGAAGGGCATGAAGTGGCTCGCGCAGGCGATCGGTGTCGAGCCGGACAAATGCAGCATCCATACGCTCGATGCGGAACAGTGTGAGCGTGCAATCGCCATCGTCGAGGCATTCGAAAAAGAGCGCGGCAACCACCCTTCAGATTCTGCGGACGACGATCGTTAACCTGAAAACGATCAACCATCGGTCTTCGCATGTCACGCACTCTTCCCTTCCAGCGCTCGCCCCAAGCGACGCGCGCACGGCTCAGCAAGGCTCAGCTGCTTCCTATTCCGCGCGCCGTCGCTGACGAACTCGCGCTCGGCGCGCACATGGCGCTGGCTGCGTTGCGCTCGGGATCGCAGGATATCGCGCCTGCGCAAAGCATCACCGAGGCCATGCTTCTGGCGAAGTTTCTCGCGGAAGCGGGGCACGGGGATTTCTCGCAGGAAGAGCTGATACTCGCTGATCAGACTATGGCTTCAGTGTTCGATGCCGGGCGTCATTCGGGGCGTTGGACGTTGCCGGATGAGGCGTTTGAGCGGCTTGCAGCGATCGTGTCTCTTTATGATCACCAGTTGCGTCGCGCCACGCTGGGTGCGCTTTCGGTGGCTAGCGAAAGGCTGGAGCGGGTCAAGGCGGGGGAGCCTTATCAGTTGGTTCAGCCCGTGCAAGCGCGGGAGGCGGTGGGGGTTTGAGGGGTTGTGGATCTGTTTGGCAGGTGCGAGGCGCTGGAAGGGATTCTTCGGCAACTACATACGGCGCCGATGGATCCGCGCAAGTACATTTCCAGTCATCGCTATATCCAGCAATGAGTCCGACGCCCTTACGCGGATTGTATCGTTTGATACGTTTTCAGTTTGTGTTGTGCGTTCGGCCGAGTTTTCTGGCGTCACTGGGCGCTGTTTGTGGTCGCTAAAGTGACACTCAAGTGGGTTTGCGTGAAACAAGTTCAGAAAAACTCTATAAGTCTATGATTTATATAGATTAAAGAGGATTTAACTTTGTTCTCGTATGTTTCACGCGGTCGATAGGCAGAGCTTGTTCGGCAGTCTCCCGCATCAGACCAATTTGCGAGTCAATTGAGTCGTTTGACCAATCCCCGCCTCACGCTCCCTAAGGTTTTCTTTGCTTCGTATCGAGTTCGGCACGAGCTGATTGCCTGCGCTGAGCTTCTTGCGCAGCGGGAGAAGCGGCTGAAGCACTCGCTTCCCAGTCGTGCTCGAGCATCGGATCAAACTACTTTATGCCTAGGCGCCCCTTAGGCTTGGCTGTTTAGATCGACCGCTCTTGTCGGCCCCTGGGCTGTGCACGCTATTCGCTTAGACGTAAGGAGCCGGGAGAATTCGCGCATGCCGAGGGCGATGCGTAGGACGGAAACCATAAGGTCACTACGTCCCTGATGCGCTGCTCATTCATAAGCGAGCGAGAATAGGTTTCGAGCGTTCGACGCCTCAATAGCCTTAACCAACAACGGTGTTATCGCGTGGTCCCTCGCGGTTTTGTTCCATGAGGGCAATCGTCGCTCATTTGGCCTACACGCTCTCAACCGCCGGCCCACTCAACAGCCCTAGATAATTCTTGAGCAGCAGCGGGGAGCGCGGACCGCACGACCGTGAGGCGCGCATTGACCAAGGATCAGGGCTTAGCAAAGTGTTTGCGCGACGCGCATGCGTGCCGGTCCAAACAAAACATCTAACCTTCCTCCTGTTCGCCGGGGTGTGCTCGCTCGCGTGACGCTGTGCATCCGGTTGCTCATATCGCCCCTGCCCTGAAACGTCCTCGTCGTAGGGTTTCGCAGCAGGTGGTTCTGTTGGAGCTCAAGTGGGATTCAAGACGGAACGATCCAAGTGTCCGAATTCGGACACTAAGCTTCATTAGTCAGGCCGTGGCAAAGAGCGTAATCAGTGTCTTTGCTTCCGTCAGAATTCGCTGTCATCGAATTCATGGGATTGGTGGCGGGTGTCCGAATTCGGACACCCGCAAACTGACTCGGCTATAGTTCTCTCGTACTTCTCACTTACCCGAGTACCAGCATTCGTCACTCGAGACATCATCGGTTCTGATGCCGCCGTTCAAATTGCGGTCCGATCGCCGCTACGAATGATTTATTTTCGCCAACCAACTACACGCATCATCCCAACCAAAGGATCGTGCTGTCCGAATTCGGACACCTCGGGCAACTCATAACAGCCACTTAATCGAACCGTCCAAACTGTCCGAATTCGGACATGAAGTCGCAAGGCGACTCGTGCGCGCATAAAAATGAGCCGCCGGAGCGGGTTCTGATTTTTTAGAGTGTGTTGAAAGCACCTTGTCTATAGGTTTCCTCAGCTGATCGGATAGAAAAACCATGCTGTCCGAATTCGGACACCTATCCCCAACGTCTTCTCAACCACGGCGTCGTATCGTCCCAAAGACTGTCCGAATTCGGACACGCCGCCGCAAACGCCTCGCATACCCAATAAAAAACCCGCCGGAGCGGGTTCTGTTCATTCGGACTGGATCGAGAACATCTTGCCTATGTGTTCTCTTAGTTGATTTTCCTGCTCCTCCGTAACCACACCCGCTTTGAACTTGAAGGTAAGGCCCTTGACATCCTTGGTGATGCTTCCCGCCTGAACCTTCCCTGCAAAAATCTTTAAGATGCTTCTGCCACCCGCGTCGCTCGTCGGATTTCCTCGCGTCGCCTGCGCGTTCATACTTGCTGCCACCTTCGTCTGCACCAGATCTCCGGACACTACCTGCGGCCACAGTTCCTGAAGCGCCTTCAGCCCATGCTCGCCAGTCTTCTTAAGCGCATTTGCGATATCCTGCGCCGACGACGCACCCAGTACCGAAGGCTTCAAATCGAGATCCCGCTTCACGAAATCCGGCAGTGCGTCATACGCCAGGAAGCGATACAGATCGCTCCTCGAGATTCCCATCGCCTCGGCAAGCCGCGTACGATTAGGGAATTCCGATTCCGCCCGACGTATCGCAATCGCAATTTCGTAGTCAGAGAGATCGTCACGAGTGACGTTCTCCATGAGTGCCAACGCTGCCATGTCCTGATCCGTGCATTCGATCACTACGGCACGAACCGTCTCGCGATTGATCAGCTTGTGCGCTCGCCAGCGTCGCTCGCCTGCTACCAGTTGAAAAGAGTCTCCAACGCGACGCACCGTAACCGCCTGCAGCAGTCCCACTTCATTAATCGAACGCGCCAACTCCGACAGCTTCGCTTCATTAAACTGGCGACGAGGTTGCCACGGGTTCGGCACAATTTCATCGACCCGAATCTCGGTTTCGACACCCCGCGCTTCCAGTTCCTGAATCCGCAACTGCGCCGCGGCCAATGCGCTCGTGATCCCGGGCATAGTCTGCGGACCACGATTCGTCTTATCCTTTTTGGCCTCCCCCTTGAAATCCGCAGGCTTCGGCAGATTGGCCGTCTTAGCCATGAGTTGTTCGCGTATGTTATTGCTCATGCCGACTCCTTCCAGGATTTCACAAACATGTCGTCCAGCCACTTGGCATACTGCATCATTGGTTGCCGAACACGTTGAAGCGACTTGGCCGTCGAGTGAGTGCTGACCACGTCCAGCGCCGTCGAAAACGACAACGCTCCTCCGCTCATCACGGAGCTCGATGGAATTTCGAACGGATCGAGCCATCGGCCATATGCACTTTGCGCCCACTGCCGAACCACTGGCGCCGACGACGTCTTCCCATAGTCCACCTTCGATAACAGGATGGAGATAAAGTCGTAGACCTTGTCTTCCTCGTAGGGAAGGAAGTCTTCCGCGACATCCGAGAACAGACGCCAGAAAGCCAGCGAACTGATGAAGTCGAGGTTTTCGGGAATCATCGGCATGACCAGCGCGTCGGCGGCCAGAAGCGCGTTCAGATTCATATAGGACAGCGACGGCGACGTGTCGATCAAAATATAGTCGTACTGCGATCGGAGCGGCTCCAGTCCTTCGCGGAGCACGGCCCAAAACCGATAACCTTGAATCGTCTTCTGACGCGCCGGCAACAAAAACTCCGCGCCGTACAAAAACGTGTGGCCAGGGATGATGTCGAGTCCGTCCCAATACGTCGACTGAACGCTGGCACCCAGACCACCCTCGACGTTCTGGTCATATATGTAGGGCAACACGGTGTCGTCGCCCGAGATCTCTTTCTCAGCATAGAGACCGCACAACTCCGAAGCCGAAGCCTGCGGATCGAGATCGACGAGCAGCACCTTGCGTCCGAGCAGGGTCAGCGCCTGCGCGAGGCATACGGTCGTCGTCGTCTTCGCCGATCCGCCTTTCAACTGAGCAGTCGTCAGCACCTTGCCCCGGAATGCGCCATCGCCTTCGTCGAGACGCGTCTGATAGATATCAGAGGCCATCTTCACCCACATACGAACTTCCGGCAGCGTAAACGTACGGCTCCGGCCTGTTCCATTCAATGTGCCCGCCGGCAACCCGCCTTCTCCCTTCGTGACGAGATATTGAATCTGCTGCCGCGTGAGATTGCACATCTCAGCCAGTTCGCTGATCGTGTAGTAGGGCGCGACTTTCCTTGGCCGGGGCGCCAGGATCTGCTCTCGAAGGTTGTCCGAGAAGGGTTCCAGGTTATCTGCGAACTCCGCGACTTCGCGAAGCGTGACCTTGCGGTCTTCCATCGGTAGCGTGCCAACGTTAGCCATTCTGCGCTTTCTCCATGTATTGACGTCGAAGCGCAGAATACACGAATATGTGTAAACGAGGTTATAGCGCCGCGAGATTTCAGGATTTTCCAATCCCGAATCGCCTCAAACCCTTGATTTTACTAATGCTGGGCATCGGATCCGACTGTATCCAGCACGCGGAAACGGCCCTCTGCACGTATCAAATCCGCCGCATCAAATAACCCGCAACAGTACCCGCACAAAAACCACCCCGGGGGCGGTTTTTGTGCGCGGCTGTTCGCAGCCCAAATGATCATGAATTTCATAGACTTAGCGCACGTCCCTCACATCCAACCTGATGATCACCGCCGGTGTTCGTTTGGTTTTTTTGTAAACCTTAAACTCGCAAACCTACAAACAGAGGGCGGTAAACTCTTTCAAATCAGGCCTCCGCCCTGTGGATAGGGACGGTTTTTGTGACCAGCAGGGCGGTTTTTGTGCTGGCGTAAACGCATTTTGGGCAACCCAGGGCGGATTTTGTGTCGACCGGGGCGGAAATTGTGCGCACCGGACGCTCGCCGGGGTGCTTTTTGTGTCGCTCGCAGCGACCCCGAGTCGGACCGGCCACGGGGCGGTTTTTGTGTTGACACCTCTTGCTCGCCTGATAGAGTGCCCGTGGACCGCAGTCGACAAACGCATGGAAAACCGAGAACTCACCGTTACCCCTCAGCAACTGGCGCTGGACATCTACGAAGACATGTCCGCCCAGGGTTCGGCTATCTCCGAGTCGACGAGGGACATCGGTTTCCTGCGCAACAACATCTTCACGCGTGTCGGCGGGCTCGGCATCGCCGCGCGCCGCGTGCTGGACGCCGCTTACTTCATCGTCGCGACCAAGGCGCCGGAAGAACTCATCGACGACAAGGTCTACACCTTCTCGGCCGACATCAACTACTTCAAGTGGCTGATGCGCTACGACAGCCGCAACCACAGCCACCTCATCACGCAGATGCGCGCAGCGGCCCGGGCCCGCGTCGAAATCATGACGGCCCCGTCGATCGAAGAGATCACCGAGAAGGATTCGTGGGGCACCATCAGTCTGCTGGGCGATTGCTACATCGAACGCAACGTCGTGTGCATCCTGCTGGCCGGGCGCGTCATCAAGTACCTCATCAGCCCCTACAAGGCTCATTGGCTGAGCCTGCGGGCCTCGACCGCCTTCTCGCTGTCGCTGTCCCGCGCCATCTACGACCGCCTGATTCCCTGCGAGGGTCACGGCGTGACCGAATGGTTCGCCTACGAAGAGGTGCTCGAATGGCCGGGCAAGGTCGGCGAATCGCGCAAAGAGGTGAAGGAGTTCAAGAAGCGTTTCCTGGAACCCGCCATCGACCAACTGAACGAAGTGTCGGATTTCGATGTCAGCTGGGAGCCCAACGCCGAGCGCGTGCCGCCCGAGAAGCTCAAGATCCGCTTTCGCTTCACGAAGAAGCAGGGCGCGGACGCCGCGCGCGCCGGCATCCAGGACTCGATGTACCTCCTGCTGCACAACGAATTCGCCTTCGATACCCCTGACTTCGAGCGCCTGGCCAAGCAGCGCGACCTCTGGACCGACGAGCGCCTGGAGCAGGCGATCGAATACACGCGCTACAAGCTCAACGAAGGCAAGGTGACGGTGAGCCCGCGCGGCTACTTGTTCAAGGCGCTGGAGGGGAATTATCGGATCGGCGAAGCGGATCGCAAGATGGCGGCCGTCAAGGCGCGTCAGCTCGAGGACGATCGCAAGGATCGCCGTTCGCGCGATGCCGCGCAGGCCAAGCTCGAAGCCAGCATCCAGGTGCAGAACGACACGGCGAAAGCCAAGATGAGCGAGGAGGTCCGCGCGGGCCGCGAATACTTCGAGTCCGCCGATACCCCGTTGCGCCGCGATCTGTGCCACGCGTTCCTGAGCCAGCTGATTCCGCAGCGCCTGATCGAGAAACAGGGGCTGTCGCGCGATGCGTTGAATGCCGACAACATTCTCACCGTGAACCGCGTGGTGTGCGATGCGTTCTGCTCGCACGTGTTTGCGAAGATGAAGAAAGCGCGTCCGAGCCGTTGAAACGAGCAGGGCCGTGCGTCCCTGCTAGCGGCTACCGGCCGCCCAACGGCCTCTGGAACGCCGCCAGCACCGCGCCGATTACGAGCACCAGCGCCGAATACACGAGCCCGTCCGTGAGCCCCGCGCTGTCCGACACCTTGCCGATCACCACCGGCCCCACGATCTGCCCGAACGCGAACACGATGGTAAAGGCGTTGATGCCGCGCCCCCACTGGGTGGACGGGAGATTGTGCCGCACGAATGCCGTCGTCGATGCCACCGCGGACAGGAAGGTCGCGCCGAACAGGGCGCCCGAGACGAAAGCCGCGAGCGGATGCACGATGATCGCGGGAACGAGTGTCGCGACGGCGAGCAGGGCGTTGAGGATCGCGAGCGCCTGGCCGCCGCGCATGCGGTCGAGCAGTGTCGACCACATGCGCGCCGAGACGACCGTCGCCACGCCGAGCAGCACATAGAAGCTGCTTACGACCGGCGCGCTCATGCCTGCATTGCGCAGCAACGCGACGATGAAGGTCATGTAGCCGATATAGCCGATGCCGAAACACGCATAGCCCGCCAGCGCGAGCGCGAAGCGGCGCCGCTGCACGGGCGCGCCTTCCGCCGCGTGCGTTCCATGACGTGCCGTGGACACGGACTGCGCGCTCTCTATCCGCCGCGCGGCCAACGCCGCCACCACTGAAAACACGGCGCAGCCGACGGCCAGCGCGAACCACGCATAGCGCCAGCCGTGCAGGGTGGGCAGAACGGTGAACGGCACGAGGATCGACGAGATGACGATGCCCCAGCCGGTGCCGCCGTAGTAGATCCCGATGACGAGTCCGGCGTCGCGCGGCGAGAGCGACGCGAGCCGGGCCGCCAGGACGCCGCCGCTCACGAAGATGAGTGCGCTGCCGATGCCCGTCGCCACGCGCAGCGCGAGCAGTGCACGCGTACCTGTCACGGCGCCGCTCGCCGCCATCAGCACGACCGTGGCGATGCAGCCCGCGACGAACAGCGAGCGCGAGGTGAAGCGCGTCGACCATCGCGAGAAGGCGAGGGCCCCGAGCAGATAGCCGAACGCATTCGCGGTGTTCATCGCGCCGGCCTGCGCGAAATTCCACGCGAGATCCTGGCGCATCGGCGGCAGCAGCAAGGCGTAGGAGAAGCGCGCCAGGCCGAGCGCGATCGCGCTGCCCAGCGACAACGCAATCGCCAGCATCAGCGCCTGCATGCGTTCCGCTTCATGCCCGTGCTCGCACCCGTCCTCGCGCGCGTCATTACGCTGGCTCACCCTCTGTCGTCCTCTTGTCGTTTTGCGCCCGCCGTATGGTATCGCGTCGGATGGTCACACTGCTTACACGAGCGATGGCTAAGCTTCGCGACGCTGCGTCGATCGGCGCGCATCTGCCGGAGAACCCGATGTCGTTCGTGCCAGGCCGCCGCATGGCGGCGGGAGTCGCCGTATTCCTGAGCGCAATCGTTTGCGGATGCAGCCGCCCGGGCGCGGATGCCGCGCGTCCCGCGCCGTCGTCCGCTGCCACTGCGCCCGACGATCCGGCGCCCGCCGCGACCGACACCAGCGAGCTTCAGGACTGGGCCAGACAGGCTACCGGCAGCACCCCCGTCCGCCCGGCGCAGGCAGGCAGCGCGCAGGCATCGTCGGACGCGCTTGCGACCCCCGTGATTCATACGGTGGATTGACCTTTCCTCTCACCCTCCCCGCCTACCGATGAAAAACAAGAACCGTCGTGACTTCCTGCGCGCGTCCGCTGAAGCGGCCGGCGCGGCCGCCGCGCTGAACGTGATGCCGCTCGGCATCCGCCAGGCCCTGGCGATTCCCGCCAACAACCGCCATGGCTCGATCGAGGATATCGAGCACATCGTCGTGCTGATGCAGGAGAACCGCTCGTTCGATCATTACTTCGGCACGCTGCGCGGCGTGCGCGGCTATGGCGACAAGAGCGCCGTCACGCTGTCGAACGGCAAGCCGGTCTTCCATCAACCGACGACAGCGGGCGCGGGCGAGCTGCTGCCGTTCCATCCGGCCGCGGCCAACCTCGGGCTGCAGTTCCTGCAGGGCTTGCCGCACGACTGGGTGACGGGACACGCCGCTTTCAACGGCGGCCTGTACGACCAGTGGGTGCCCGCCAAGGGCACGACGACCATGGCGTACCTGCAGCGCGCCGACATCCCGTTCCACTACCAGCTCGCGGACGCCTTCACGATCTGCGACGCCTATCACTGCTCGATCAACTCATCGACGGATCCGAACCGCTACTACATGTGGACCGGCTACGTCGGCAACGACGGCACCGGCGGCGGCCCGGTCGTCGATAACGCGGAAGCGGGCTACGGCTGGTCCACGTTCCCCGAAGTGCTGGAACGCGCGGGCATCTCGTGGAAGGTCTACCAGGACATCGGCACCGGTCTCGACGCGAAGAACAGCTGGGGCTGGACCGACGACGCCTACATCGGCAACTACGGCGACAACTCGCTGCTCTACTTCACGCAGTATCAGAACGCGCAGCCGGGCAGCCCGCTCTACGAAAAGGCCCGGCGCGGCACCAACGCCGCCGCCGGCGACGACTACTTCACGCTGCTGAAGCGCGACGTCGCGAACGGCACGCTGCCGCAGGTTTCGTGGATCGTCGCGCCGGAGGCGTTCTCCGAACATCCCGAATGGCCGGCGAACTACGGCGCGTGGTACGTCGATCAGGTCCTGCAGGCGCTGACGTCGAATCCGGAGGTCTGGAGCAAGACGGCGCTGCTCATCAATTACGATGAAAACGACGGTTTCTTCGATCACGTCGTGCCGCCGTTTCCGCCGGCGTCGAGCGCCAATGGCCTTTCCACCGTCGATACCGCCAACGAGATCTTTCCCGGCAGCTCGAGCTACGCGACCGGACCGTACGGACTCGGCGCGCGGGTGCCGATGCTGGTCGTGTCGCCGTGGTCGCGCGGCGGCTGGGTGTGCTCGGAGACGTTCGACCACACGTCGGTGATCCGCTTCATCCAGAAGCGTTTCGGGCGCGCGCACGGTCTCGCCGAACCGAACATCTCGCCGTGGCGCCGCGCGATCTGCGGCGACCTGACGTCCGCCTTCGACTTCCGCCGCCCGAACGCCAATCTGCCGACACTGCCCGCCACGACCGCCTACGCGCCGCCCGACAAACTGCGTCACACGCCGTACCAGCCGGTGCCGCCTGACGCGCAGACCGTTCCGCAGCAGGAGCCGGGCGTGCGGCCGGCGCGCGCGCTGCCGTACGAGCTGTTCGTGCGCGCGAAGACGCACGCGTCGAAAGATGCCGTTTCGTTCGATTTCATCAATACCGGCAGCGCGGGCGCCGTCTTCCTGCTCTACCAGAACGCCAGCACGACGGCGCCGCGCTCGTACACCGTGGAAGCGCGCAAGCGCCTCGCGGACCGCGTCGCGGCGGAAACGGACGGCAGCTTCGATTTCGTCGTGCACGGCCCGAACGGCTTTGTGCGCCGCATCGCGGGCACGGTCGGGAAAGCGCATTCATGGTGGTCGGGCGAGCAGGCCCAACCGGACGTCGCCGAAGGTTACGACGTCGCCAACGGCAACCTGCAACTGCGGCTCGAAAACCGCGGAACGGCCGCCTGCACGTTCAGCGTCAGCAACGCCTACGCGCCGACGAAAACCGTCACGCGGCGCGTGCGCGGCGGCGATACGGCGCAGGTCTACCTGGATCTGCGCGACGCGCACGGCTGGTATGACGTCGAAATCAAGGTCGATACCGACGCGAAGTTCCTCCGCCGCTTGGCCGGCCACGTCGAAACGGGCCAGGACAGCATGAGCGATCCCGCGCTCGGCACGTGACCTCCGCCGCGGCGCATCTGCCGCGGTGACTCCCGGTTCGCGCGTCCGTCACTGGGCGCGCGACCGTCTCCATTTCCCCGTTTTCCGGAACTCTTCCGCGCCAATCCGTTCGGAACCACCTGGTTGCGCGCGCCGTCCGCGCTTGCCCGTCCCGCTGCGACGCGCTGGAACGCACGTCGCCGGGCGGGGGATGCCCGGATGGCCGAACGCCCGGCGGACGAAGAAAATCGATCTCGCGCCACCGCTCGAAGCTGAGAATCGTTTCGACGGCGAGGTAGGTAACGGAAAGCCGGCGCGTCGGGCCGCACCATCATGCCAACAATGAATGCAGGTGCAAACGGAGACGGGGATGAGAGTACGAGCAACTGTGCTGCTGGTTCGACACCAGGCGGTGCTTCTGGTCCGGGAACACAGCGGCCCGTGGCTGCTGCCGGGCGGGCCGGTGGGATTGAACGAGCTGGCGCTGGTCGCGGCGGTGCGGGCGCTGCATGAGGATACGGGTGTCGAGGCGAGCGCGGCCGCGTTCCTGTTCCAGCAGGTGTCCGCGCATCACCTGCATCATGTTTTTCGCGTCGCGATTCCGGACGACATGCATCCGCGCGCCGCGATGGGCGGCGGCATCGACGACGTGCTGTGGGTCGCGCCCGCCCAGCTCGTGCAGGTCGCCATGACGCCCGGTACGCGGGCGATCCTGAGCCGGGCGACGGGAAGCGGCATCGATCCCGCCGAAGCGCTGCACGGCCACGACGATCCGGGCGCGCGCATCGACAGACGGCGGCGCTAACGGCGCGGGCCGCCTTATTGCGGCGCCGACGCGGCCGATGGCTCCGGCAGGATCGGCGGCATGGTCGTGAAAACGGGCGGCTGCGGTTGCGATTGCGGCTGAGACTGCGGCGGCGCTTCGGTCACTTCGGCCTCCGGCTCGGCCGGCGCGCGTTTCACGCGGACGGATTTCTGCGGCGCAGTCTGTTTCGTCGCGCTCGGCTTTGGCTCTTTCGTGAAGGTCTGCGCCATCCACGCGCGCAGACGCGTCACCGTGGTTTCCCACAGCCCCGGCGTTTCCTGCGTGTCGAAGCGGGCGCGCACGTCGATCAGACGCGAGCGCAACGCGCGCTGCATGAAATCGCCGACGATCGGCAACGCACTGTGCGCGCCTTGCCCCCAGTAGTCGCTGCGCAGCGTGACGCGGCTGTCGTTGAAGCCGACCCACGCGCCCGCCACCAGCTGCGGCTGCATCAGGATGAACCAGCCGTCGGCGTTGTCCTGCGTCGTGCCGGTCTTGCCCGCGACATCGCCGCGAATCCCGAAGCGCGTGCGGATGATCGTGCCCGTGCCGCGATTGATGACGTCGCGCATCACATCGACGAGCTTGCGGGTCGCATCGACCGAGAGCGCGCGCTCGGGCGCGTTCTCGAACTGCGCGAGCACCTCGCCGTCCTTGTTCTCGATGCGCGTGACGAGCAGCGGCTCAATATAACTGCCGTCGTTCGCGATCGTGCCGTACGCCGACACCATCTCCTTGAGCGTGACCGGACTCGTGCCGAGCGCAAGCGACGGCACGACATCCAGATGACTCTCGCGCACGCCCATGTCGCGTGCGAGCCGCGCGACGCGTCCCGGTCCGACCGATTCCATCAGCTGCGCGGTGATGCGGTTCTTCGAATACGCGATGCCGTCGCGCAGGCTGACCGGCTTGCCGCTCGGCGGGGCGTCGTCGGTCGGGCGCCAGGTTTCGTTGCTGTTGATCGGAATCTCGACGGCCTGATCGACGAAGGTGTCGGTCGGTTTCGCGCCGTGTTCGAACGCCGCGCCATAGACGAAGGGCTTGAAGGTCGAACCGGGCTGGCGGCGGGCCTGCGCGACGTGATCAAACGGATCCTGCGCGAAGTCGCGGCTGCCGACCCAGGCCTTGATCTGGCCATTGCGCGGATCGAGCGCGACGAAGCCGGCCTGCACGCGCGTCTTGCTCTCGCACAGCGACTGCATGAAGCCGCGGTCCGCGCCGAGCTTCGCGAGGGCGTCGGCGTCGTTCATGCCGCCGTCGCGCGCCGCGCGGTACTCGCCCGTCTCGCGGATGAACGCGTGCGCGAGATCCGCGTTCGCCTTCGCGCAGCCGCCGCGCGTGCCCCACGCCGCGTTGGCGATCGACTGCAACTGGTTGCCCTGCAACACGAGCGCGCTGGTCGCCATGGTCTGGAGGCGCGAGTCGATGGTCGTCCGCACGACGAGGCCATCGGAATAGATGTTGTAGTCGTTGTCGTCGGCCCAGGCGATCAGCCACTTGCGCAACTGTTGCGCGAAATGCGGCGCGCGGCCGGGCTCTTCGGTCTGGCGTTCGAAGTCGATCCGCAACGGCCGCTTGACGAGCGCGTCGAGCTTCGCGGCCGGCAGATGGCCGAACTTCACCATCTGGCCGAGCACGATGTTGCGCCGGTCGAGCGCGCGCTCGGGATTGATCACCGGGTTGTAATAGCTGTTGCCCTTCAGCATGCCGATGAGCGTCGCGCTCTGGAGGACATCGAGCTCGCCCGCCGACTTGCCGAAGTACGTGCGCGCGGCCATTTCGATCCCGTACGCGTTGTAGAGGAACGGCACGGTGTTCAGATAGGTTTCGAGGATTTCGTCCTTCGAATAGACCGCTTCGATCTTGAACGCGGTGATGGCTTCCTTCAGCTTGCGCGTGAGCGTCTGCGAGCGGCCGATTTCCTCCGGAAACAGATTGCGCGCGAGCTGCTGCGTGAGCGTCGAGCCGCCTTGCCGGTCGCCTTTCAGCGTATGCAGCGCGGCGGACGCCGTGCGCTTGAAGTCGATCCCGTGATGCGTATAGAAGCGCCGGTCTTCGGTCGCGATGAGCGCGTCGACGACCTGCGGCGAAACGGACTTGAGGCTCACCCATTCGCGATGCGTGGGCTTGAATTCGGCGAGCAGCTTGCCGTCGGCGGAATAGACCTGCGCGGGCTGATCCACCTTGGCGCGGCGCAGGTCGCGGATGCCGGGCGTGAACGGAATCAGCACCAGGACGTACAGCACGAACAACGCGGGCAGAAGCAGCAATGTGCGCGGCCGCAGATGCGGACGCAGCCGGGGCAGCAGGCGGGCCCGCAGCTGGCCGATGAGCTGGCGGAGAAGCGCCCGGGCCAGGGCTTTGAGATCAGACGCGGTCACGACGAAACGGGTTGCTCAGACAAGAAAACCCTGAATCCTAGCCTAATTTTTCAGCGGGCTGACCGTTGGGCGCGCGTGCGGCGTCATGCCGGCCTCGTCCCCGCCGTTTCGCCGATGGGAAACGCCGTGGTCGAAAGAATCTCGCGCAACACGACGAACGTGCGAATCTGCCGCACGCCCGGCAGATACAGCAGCTTCTCGGCATGCAGGCGGTTGAAGCTGTCGCTGTCGCGCGTGCGGATCAGCATGAAGAAGTCGAACTCCCCGGTCACGACGTGACACTCCATGCAGCCGGGCACCTTCTGCGCGGCTTTCTCGAAGGCATCGAAGGAGTCGGGCGTGGAGCGGTCGAGGATCACGCCGATCACCACCAGCATGCCGGCGTCCAGCGCCTTCGGATCGAGCAGCGCGACCGTGGCGCGGATCAGCCCCGCTTCGCGCAGCCGTTCGACGCGCCGCAAACACGCGGGCGGACTCAGATTGACCTTTTCGGCCAGGGCGACGTTCGAGATCGATGCATCGCGCTGCAATTGCCGCAGGATGGCGCGATCGACCCGGTCGGTCTGATGCGCCGTCAGATGGGCGTTTGCGGGAGATGGGGTTTTTTTCATTGCGTCCAAGGTCGTTTAAACACCGCAAAAGTTTGCCATGTTGCGAATCAGTGAATGAACGTTAGGCATAAGCGAATTCTTTTGCAACCCATCCACCGTGAGGAATCTCTAGCATTGTTTCAAGGCGACGCTTCACGCGCGCCGGCCAGAATTCCATCATCAGGAGGATGCCCACCATGAACCTGCAACGTTTTCCCCGCTATCCGCTCACCTTCGGACCGACGCCCATTCAGCCGCTCAAGCGCCTCTCCGCGCATCTCGGCGGCAAGGTCGAGCTCTACGCCAAGCGCGAAGACTGCAACAGCGGACTGGCGTTCGGCGGCAACAAGACCCGCAAGCTCGAATACCTGATCCCGGAAGCGCTCGCCGAAGGTTGCGACACGCTGGTGTCGATCGGCGGCGTGCAGTCCAACCAGACCCGTCAGGTGGCGGCGGTCGCGGCGCATCTGGGCATGAAGTGCGTGCTCGTGCAGGAAAATTGGGTCAACTACTCGGATGCGGTGTACGACCGGGTCGGCAATATCCAGATGTCGCGGATGATGGGCGCGGACGTGCGTCTCGTCGCCGATGGTTTCGATATCGGCATCCGCAAAAGCTGGCAGGAAGCGATGGAAAGCGTGCGCGCCGCCGGCGGCAAGCCGTTCCCGGTGCCGGCGGGCTGCTCGGAGCATCCGCTGGGCGGGCTGGGCTTCGTCGGCTTCGCGGAAGAAGTGCGCGCGCAGGAAGCGGAGCTCGGCTTCAAGTTCGACTACATCGTCGTGTGTTCGGTGACGGGCAGCACGCAGGCCGGCATGGTGGTCGGCTTCGCGGCGGACGGCCGGGCGCGGCGCGTGATCGGTATCGATGCATCGGCGAAACCGGTGCAGACGCATGAGCAGATCCTGCGCATCGCGAAGCATACGGCGGAACTGGTCGATCTCGGCCAGGACCTCACGCGCGAGGACGTCATTCTGGACACGCGCTTCGGCGGTCCCGAATACGGTCTGCCGAATGAAGGCACGCTCGACGCCATCCGCCTGTGCGCGCGGCTCGAAGGCGTGCTGACCGATCCTGTCTACGAAGGCAAGTCGATGGACGGCATGATCCAGATGGTGCGCAACGGCGAATTCCCGGAAGGTTCGAAAGTGCTGTACGCGCATCTCGGCGGCGTGCCCGCGCTCAACGCCTACAGCTATCTGTTCCGTAACGGCTGACCGCTAGAGGGCGTCGCGCAGCGCATCGCGGAACGCGTGGAAGAGGGCGGCGATCCGCTCCGAGGTGTCGTCTTCGAAGACCGGCATGCGCGCGCCGAGCATGTGGGCGAGGATCGGCGGTGCGGGATCGTCGCTGCGCAGGATCGCGAGCATCCGCGCGCGCACTTCACCCGCGGCGAGCGCCGCCGTGTCGCGGCCCAGCAAGGCGGCGCCGGCGATGTCCGGATCGTGCCCGTGGCGCTCGACGAGATCGAAGGCATCGGAATAGAGGCGGTCGAGATTGCCGGCCTGCGCGTAGCGCGCCATCAGGAACAACAGGTCGATGGCGTCCTTGCGGTCGGACGCGTGCCGGTCCTGCCAGGCGATGATCTTCAGCATTGCCTGCGCGGGCAGCGACGCCACCGGCACGACGAGATCCGCCGCGATGCGCACGGGCAGCGCCGCATCGAGCGCCTGGCGGAAGCCCGCGACGTTCATGCGCACTGACTGATCCGGCGGCCACGCAATCTCGCCGCGTGCGTCCTGTACGCCGCCGAACGGCACGATATCCAGCCAGCTGCGCTCGCCGGTGTGCGGCGTCCTGAAGTTCAGCCGATGCGCCGAGCCTTTCGGCGCGTCGAAGTGGCCCGAAGCGATCAGCGTGTTGCGCAGCGCCTCATGGCCGGTCCAGCTTCGGATCGAAATGCCAATGTCGACGTCGGCAGTGGCGCGGGCTGCCTCGATGTCGTGGATGTGCGTGAGCAGGAGGTCGCGCGCGCTGGCGCCGCCGACGAACCACGCGATGCCGTTGACCGCCGACGCGGCGACGACTTCGCGCAGCATTGCCGAAATCGGCACGGCGAGCGGCCGATGCGGCAGCAGCTCAAGCGGCAAGATAGCGTTCACGCAGCATCCCGGCGGCTTCGATATTTCGCGGGTCGCCGCTCGCGACCAGATCGGCATAGACGAGCAGCGGCTCGACCACGTTCGGCGGCAGTCCCTCGACAGGCGCGAGCTTGACCGGCGCGCGCAGGAACTCGACGTTGCCCGCCGGATCGGGCCGCAACCGCGCCTGCATGACCCATTCGCGCGGCACGGTTTCCGTGCAGTAGGCGGTCACGCGCGCGGGTTTCAGATAGTCGGTGAGGATCGCGGCGGCCGGTTCGCCGCCGAACTGGCATTGGCCCGGGAGATCGGGCGCGTCGCGCCACCAGTCGTTCGAATCGGCACGATAGCGCCCCAGCACGAGCGATTCACGCAGTTGCCGCGGATAGAGTGTGACCCATTCGTCGATCAGCCGCTCGCGGTCGGCGAACTGCAGGCCGCGCGCATCGGGGCGCTCGAACACATCCCGATGGTCGACGAGCGCGCGCACCGCATTCTGCACGGTGCCGTGGCTGACGCCCGCGCGCTGCGCGATGTCCCGATAGCTGCGCTCCAGCAACGACGGGCTGACGAGCAGGGCGAGCGCGACGCGAAGGGTCGATTTCGTCCATGTCTTCGAGCGGCGCGCCTGGCTCCCGGCTACGCGTGGGCGGCCTGAGACGATCACGACGCAGTTGTCCTCGACGAGGCTCGCGTTGCCCGCGAGATCGAGCGCGTCGACCTGCATTTCGCGGCAAGCCTGGATCATGTTGGGAGAGAGATGCGTGGTGACGAGCGCCGACTTTGCGCCATCCAACGTGTCGATAGCCGACAACGCGCTATATCTGTCGACGATTTCACGCACGATCACACGCCGCTTGAAACGCGCCGTGCCGACACGGAATTCGATGGCGCCGTCATGGCCGCCGCGCGCCGGCGCTTTCGCGGAGCGTGCGGCGAGGCCGGTCGCGGCGCTGAAGGCGGCGGCGGCGGCTTCGATCATTTGCTCCGGGTGGCGGTCGGCGCGGGGCGGCATGGAGAAACTCGTTTGTCCAATTTATGCGATTGTACACGAAACGTGGACGAAAAATAAAATTGGACAATTGAACTCGCACGTGCGGTTCAACTCCTTCCGGCCGCCTTGCATCAGAGATAACTGCAGACGTAATCGAGCGTTTCGATAACCTCGATATCGAAGCGGCTCGCGCCGGGCACCGAGAACGATTCGCCCGCGCCGTACGCTTTCCACTCGTCGCTGCCGGCGAGGCGGATGCGGCATTTGCCGGCTTGCACTTCCATGAGCTCAGGGGCGTCGGTGCCGAAGTTGAGCGTGCCCGGCAGGATCACGCCGAGTGTCTTTTTCGAGCCGTCGGAAAAAAGCACGGTGTGTGACACACATTTGCCATCGAAATAGACATTGGCGCGTTTGATAACGGAAACCTGATCGAATTGCGTTGTGCCTGTCATGGCGATCTTTCCTCGAAGTCTTCGGATGTCGATGTGGTGCGCCGGAATGGGCGGATTTTCATTCAAGCAGAGGGGTTGCCATGATACAGCGTGCGAATTGCGATACGCCTATCGTTAGATTAATCGCACTACAAGAGGATTTTGACGCGGATCTGTCGTGCGGGAGACAAGTGATTCGCTCAGCCAATCAAACGCGCTGAGTGCGCGCGAACGGCCGGACGTGAGTTTGATTCGCCAGTGGAATACGTCAAACGTCCTACTATTCTTACCCTGTTCGCTAGTGTGCGCGGTCGCACATAGCGAATATGCACGTCCTAATAGCATTCTTCCGGACAGTGGATGGGCGGGAAAAGAATTAAATACCGAATTGACTTTCAGACGCTTAGTAATCCAGAGATATACGTTAGACGTAAAAGGCAGCTATCGCTTGTCGTTCGAATCTTTCGTCCGTAAACGCATAAAAGTTACGGACTACCACGAATCGTGACGCCATCGTCGGAGTCGAGGAAAAATGCTTAACCTTGCGTTTGGCTTCACTTGCTCCTTTCTGATCATCTTTCTTATAGTGCGAAGCGCAGGTAAACACGCATTGTTTTCCATGGACGGCGATTTGCACAGTGTTCAGAAGAATCACGTCTACGCTGTGCCGCGTATCGGTGGAATTGGAATCGCATGTGCGGCGGCCGCCGCTACCATTGCGGAACCGCTGTGGGCTACCGGTTCGAATTACGCGTCGCTATTGCTTCTGCTTTGCGCCGTTCCGGCGTTTGCCAGCGGCGTGGCGGAAGATGTCACCAAGCTCGTCTCGCCGCGAATCAGACTTCTTTGTGCATTCGCATCGGCATTGATGGCCTGCCTGCTGCTCAATGCCGTCGTGACGCGCGTGGACGTGCCGATGATCGATCAATGGTTGCGAGTTCTGCCCCTCGGAATCGGCTTCACCATGCTCGGCACCGCAGGGCTCACCAATGCGGTGAATATCATTGACGGATTTAATGGCCTTGCGTCCGTCGTGGCCATGATGATTTTCGGGTCGATCGGTTATGTCGCCTATCAAGTGAACGACTGGCCGATTATGAGCATGGCGCTCACCATGGTCGGGGCTCTTGGCGGCTTCGTACTCTGGAATTTCCCGACACCGTCCGTGTTTCTGGGTGATGGCGGTGCCTATTTTCTCGGCTTCATTATGGCCGAGCTTCTCGTCCTGTTGATTGCACGCCACCCGAACGTCCCTGTGTGGTACGCAGTATCAATAGCGATTTACCCTGTCTTCGAAACGCTTTTCTCGATTTATCGGCGGCGCATTCTGCATGGCAAGCCAGCCGACGAACCCGATCGACTTCACCTGCACTCTCTGGTGTACCGGCGTATTGCCCGACGCGGCCATGACCCGGCGAATCTCCGCCAGAAGACACTTCGAAACTCTTACACGTCGATTTACATGTGGGCGTTGAGTGTCATTGGAATCGGCCCGGCAACGTTATTCTGGGACAGCCGATTCGCGACGTTTGGTGCGAGCGTGCTGTTTGTGCTCGCCTACACGCGTCTCTACATTGCAATCGTCCGACTCAGGACGCCCCGCTGGCTTCTGTTCCCAGGGCACCAACACACCAGGGTGACCACTCCCGACGTCGAACAGTCGCGTCATTGAGATAGCGCCGGTACGGGGAGACAGGCGTAACGCTGCTTCAACGAACACGTGTCACGAGCGCGCCACAGCCGCCTTGCGCACGGATGGCCGCAGCGTACATCGGGAGCGGCAGCAGTTCGAACTCGAAATCCGCATGTGGATGGTCGGTTTTTCGCCAGCGCAATAGAGGGAGTTCCGTTTCTGGGTCTGTGTAGATATCAATCCGGCGGAGCGAGCCACGCTGCGTCGAGATTCGCAACGCACGTCGCCAACATGGAAGGAAGATCAATGTACACACCGAAAGATATCCGGCTCGCCGTGATTGGTCTGGGCTACGTAGGTTTGCCGCTCGCAGTGGAGTTCAGCAAGCATCGACCCGTCGTCGGCTTCGATATCAACCGGGCGCGCGTTGCGGCGCTGCGACAAGGGCACGACTTTACGCTGGAAGTGAGCGACGAGGAACTTGCGGCCGCCGTGCAATTGACACCCACCAGCGAGGCCGAAGACCTTCGCGATTGCAATGTCTATATCGCAACGGTGCCGACGCCGATCGATCAGTACAAGCGGCCGGACCTCACGTATCTCCTCGGCGCGAGCGAAACCATCGGGCGCGTGCTCAAGAAGGGCGACATCGTGATTTACGAATCGACCGTCTACCCTGGCGCGACTGAAGAGGAATGTGTTCCCGTCATCGAACGGACGTCCGGTCTCAAGTTCAATGTGGATTTCTTCGTCGGATACAGCCCGGAGCGGATCAATCCCGGCGACAAGGAACATCGCATTGCGGACATCAGAAAGGTGACTTCCGGATCGACGCCTGAAGTTGCCGAGACCGTCGATTCGCTCTATCGGGAAATCATCACCGCGGGTACGTTCAAGGCGCCCAGCATTCGCGTGGCGGAAGCCGCCAAAGTCATCGAAAACACACAACGCGACGTCAACATCGCGCTCATCAACGAGCTGTCGATCATCTTCAACAAGATGGGTATCGATACGGAAGCCGTGCTTCAGGCGGCGGGCACCAAATGGAATTTTCTGCCGTTCAGGCCGGGTCTGGTCGGCGGTCACTGCATAGGCGTCGACCCGTACTATCTCACGCACAAGGCGCAGGCGATCGGCTACCACCCGGAGATCATCCTCGCGGGGCGACGGCTCAACGACAGCATGGGAAGCTATGTGGTGTCGCAGCTTCTGAAGGCGCTGACGGGTCACCGTATCGCCATTGCCGGCGCGAGAGTATTGATCATGGGGCTGAGCTTCAAGGAGAACTGCCCCGACCTCCGTAACACGCGCGTCGTCGACATCATCCACGCGCTGAAGGAATACAGCCTCGACGTCGATGTCTGGGACCCTTGGGTATCGAAAGAGGAAGCAAGCCACGAGTACGGCCTCGAACTTGTCGACAGCCCGAATGCCGGCGCCTATGACGCGATCGTCGTCGCGGTTGCCCATCGCGAGTTTGCCCGTCTCGGAGCGGACGCACTGCATGCCTACGGAAAGTCCACGCACGTTCTGTATGACCTGAAATACGTGCTCGCGCGCGAAGCAAGCGATTTGCGCCTGTAGTCGGCGCGGCGTGGCGCAGCGAGGGAAGGATTGCTTTACGGAGGGTGGTGCGACCGACATGGATCGATGTTGGCCGACCCACCTTCACCGTTTCCCCGAGGTGGAAGGTCGCCGGACGGTGTCGGCGATGAGGAGCGACTGCTAGCGCAGTGCGCACGTGACCAGAGAGTTTTCATGAAGCCAAAAGACCACCAGAACACGCAGATGCGCGGGAATACATTGGACGTGCCGGATCTCGGCGCAATAGTCGCGACGGTTATCGACCACCGATGGATGATCGGCATCACCACGGCAATATTCATGCTGATCGGGGCATGCTATGCGTTCCTTGCGCCTCCCGTTTATCGCGCAGACATCCTCATTCAGATCGACGACAGCAGTGCTCCGTCCTATTCCGGATCGAAAAATTTGCTGGCTGACGCGACGAGTCTGTTCAACACGAAGTCTTCGGCGGAATCCGAGTTGCAGATCCTCGGTTCGAAAATGATCGTTGCGCGTGCAGTGGACGCGCTCAAGCTGTATATCAAGGCGACCCCGCACTATTTCCCGCTCGTCGGGCGCTGGTTCGCGCGTCATAGCGACGACCTGCCGCGACCAAGCTTCGTCGGCACCGATGGATTCGCCTGGGGAGGCGAATCCATCGACGTCGGCAAGTTCGATGTTCCCAGGAAGCTGGAAGGTTCTGCGTATAAGGTCACGATATTGTCGGAAGGGCAATATCATTTGAGCGGTCCAGGGCTCGAACAACCCATAAGCGGGAAAGTCGGTGTCGAAGAACAATTCGCAACACCGACGGGCACGATCAGCCTCTTCGTCAAGAAGATGGTCGGGCCGGAAGGCGTCACGTTCGACCTCGTGCGAAATTCGAGGCAGTTGACGATCGAAGCGTTGCAGCAACAACTCAGGATCAGTCAGGAGGGCAACAAGTCGAATGTTCTGAGTGCGTCGCTGGAAGGCACCGATCCCCTCTTGCTGAGTGCGACGATCAACGAAATTGGCACGGGATATGTGTTGCAGAGCGCGGAACGAAAGGCGGCGAGTGCGGAAGAGTCGCTGCACTTTCTCGAACAGCGTCTGCCGGCGGCGCAAAGGCAGATGGAGCAGGCTGAATCGAACTATACGAATTACCGGAATCAAAATACGCTTGTCGACCTCAGCGAAGCAAGCAAGGTGATCTTGACGCAAGCCGCCGCTGCAGACGCGCAACTCCTGGCGCTGCAGCAGCGGCGTCAGGAGCTGGAGGCGCATTTCGGCAGCGGGCATCCGGATGTGATCGCCATCAAGAAGAAAATTGCATTGGTCGAGGAACATATCGATGAACTTACCGCGCGCCAGAAGGAAATGCCGATAGCGGAACAGAACTCGATGCGCCTGATGCGCGATGTGCGAATGAATACCGATCTGTATTCCGCGCTCCGGATCAACATGGAGGAACTGCGTCTTATCAAGGCCGGGAAGGTCGGTACGGCACAGCTGATCGATCTGGCAGAGGTTCCCGAACGTCCGGTCAAGCCAATCAAGATGCTCGTGCTGGCGGCGTTTACCGTGCTCGGCGCACTGGTCGGCGTCGTGCTCGCGCTAGGCCGGGTCGCGCTTCTGCGTGGCGTGACGGATCCGCGCGAAGTCGAGAAGCTGACTGGCGTGAGCGTATTCGCAACCATCCCGCAAAGCGAGCGACAGAACGAACTGGCGAGATTGATCTCGGCGAAGGCCTCCGGTCAGCTCGTGCTCGCATCCCGCTATCCGATGGACCCGACGGTCGAGTGTCTGCGCGTTCTGCGCTCGGCGCTGCAGCATGCATTGAGCAATGCGCGCAACAATATCGTGTTGCTTGCAGGCCCGCTGCCCGGCATCGGGAAATCATTTCTGTCGGCCAATCTCGCGACGGTGCTCGCGGCTGGCGGAAAGCGGGTTCTGGTGGTCGATGGCGATCTTCGCAAAGGGCACTTGAATCAATACTTCGGCTTGCCGCGCGGTCGGGGCCTTGCCGATGTGCTCAGCAAGCGCGAGTCGTTCAAAAACGTCGTTCACCGCGGGGTGTTCGCGAATCTCGACGTCTTGCAGGCCGGGTCGGTGCCGGAGAACCCCGACGAGTTGTTGCTCAACAGCGGCTTCGAAGACGTGATGAACCACATGTCGACCGAGTATGACATCGTGCTGCTCGATGCTCCCGCCATTCTCGCTGTGTCCGATGCGGGCATCATGGCTCCGTTCGCAGGTTCGATCTTCCTGGTAGCGCGCGTCGGCGACACGCGCCTTGTCGAGATAGAGGAATCGGTCAAGCGGTTCGCGCAGACCGGCGCGGCAGTGAGCGGTGTGCTGCTGAACGGCCTCAGGTTGCACGGCACGAGCCATGCACAGGCACGACGGCAAGGAAGTTACACGTACACCGACTATTACCAGCAGTCGGACAAGATCTGACGTGTCGCGCTCGAGAGATCGGGATGACTCCAGAAATATCGACTGACAACGCCATGATTCCTTTGTCCGGAGGGTTGTGATGCCTGACCACTATGATTCGATCCGCGAGCGCCTCGTACAGGATCCGAGAAGGTGGCTCGTCACCGGTGTGGCAGGCTTTATCGGCTCCAATCTGCTGGAGAACCTGCTCAGGCTGGACCAGCACGTGGTCGGTCTCGATAACTTCTCGACCGGTTATCAGCGCAATCTCGACGAGGTGCGCGCGCTCGTCACTCCGCTGCAATGGAGTCGGTTCGAGTTCATCGAAGGGGATATCCGCCGTTTCGACGACTGCGTCGCCGCCGTGAAGAACGTCGATCACGTACTGCACGAGGCCGCGCTCGGTTCCGTACCGCGCTCCCTGCAGGATCCGATCGCAACGCACGAGGTCAATATCAGCGGCTTCCTGAACCTGCTGGTTGCCGCACGGGACGCCGCGGTATCCAGCTTCACTTATGCAGCATCGAGTTCCACTTACGGCGATCATCCCGATCTGCCGAAACTCGAAGACCGCATTGGCCAGCCGCTATCGCCTTACGCCGTAACGAAGTATGCCAACGAACTCTATGCGGCGGTGTTCGCCCGCAGCTACGGATTCGACACGATCGGGCTGCGCTATTTCAATGTATTCGGTAGACGCCAGGACCCTGATGGCGCGTACGCGGCAGTCATCCCGAAGTGGATCGCAGCGATGATCCAGGGCTCCGAGGTCGTGATTCACGGTGACGGCGAAACGAGCCGGGACTTCTGCCCTGTCGATAACGTCGTGCAGGCCAATATTCTTGCCGCGTGCTCGGACGCCACGGCGAGAAACCAGGTCTATAACGTCGCCGTGGGAGATCGGACGACGCTCAACGAGCTCTTCGTGAAATTGAAGGAGGAACTCGTTGAGAACGGCGTGGCGTGTGGGCTGCGTCCGGTGTACGGACCCTTTCGAGCAGGCGATGTGCGGCATTCGCAGGCTAGCGTCGACAAGGCCGAGCGCCTGCTTGGTTATGGGCATAAGATCCGGCTGGCCGAAGGTATCGCGCGCGCGATGCCCTGGTACATCCAGCTCGTCGCAGAGAGCACGAGTTGATGGTGTTGCAACTCCAGGCTGCAGACCCGGATGCCGCGACGAACCGTTCTTGCCGGGAGTGAGCGCTTTGACCATGTACATGCACGAGCTGCGAGGATGAAGGCGCCATGAAACTCCTGATCGTCATCTACTCCCTGCAGCACGGGGGCGCGGAGCGCGTGGTTGCCAACCTGTCGGCCCTTTGGTCCGCGCGCGGCGATGAGGTCACCGTGGCGACGCTGGCATCGAAAGCGACGGATTTCTATGTGCTGGACCCATCCATCAGGCGCCTTTCACTTGAAGTCGCGGGCGAGTCGATTGGAGTGGGAAATGCGCTTGTCGCAAACCTGCGTCGGATCCTGGCGTTACGGCGCGTTTTACGACGTGTCGAACCGGATATCGTGATCGGCGTCGAGACCACAGCCTCGCTCTTGTCGATTTTCGCGAGCCGGGGGCTGCGTTGCAAAGTGATCGCGACCGAGCATATTCATCCGCCCATGATGCCGCTGGGCCGCGTCTGGACGACGGTGCGCCGCTATGCGTATCCGTCCGCCGACCACGTCGTCGCGTTGACCGAAAAAACCAGGGCGTGGCTGGAGCAGCACTGCCGTTGCAAGAACGTGAAGGTTATTCCGAACGCGGTTTCGCTGCCGATTCCTGTATTCGATCCCGTTCTCGAGCCGGAATCGATTGTCGTGCCGGGACGTCGGATGCTTCTGGCAGCAGGACGATTTACCACGCAGAAGGGCTTTGATTGCCTGATTGCCGCCTTCTCGCAGATCGCGACCGACCAGCCGCAATGGGATCTGGTCATCCTGGGCGACGGCGCGGCGCGGAGTGCGCTCGAGCGGCAGATCGCCGACGCTGGGCTCGAGCGCCGCGTATTCATGCCGGGCCAGGTCGGTAACGTGGCGCAGTGGTATGCGCGCGCGGACTTGTACGTCATGAGCTCGCGTTTCGAAGGCTTTCCCATGACGCTGCTGGAAGCGATGGCGAGCGGTTGCGCGGTAGTGAGCTACGACTGCGATACCGGACCGCGAGATCTCATCAAACACGGGGAAAACGGCTTGCTGGTGGAACCGGTCGGTGATGCGACCAGCCTGGCGCGCGCCTTGTCGGAGCTCATGACGAATGGTGACGAGCGCGTTCGTCTGGCATCGAACGCGCGCGATGTCGCGGGTGCGTTCTCGCCCGTCAGAACGCTCAGGATGTGGTACGACCTGTTCGCCGAAGCCGGCGTGCAAGATGTAGCGTGCCGCGCCGATCAGTGGGTGAGCAAGTGAGTGCGATCAATTCGGTGTACCCGCCAACCGCGAAGAGACACGTTGTTTTCGAGCTTGTCTTCTCGATCCTGATTTTCCTGTTCGTGACGTTCTACTGGATGGGAAAGGAGCCGGGGTCGTTCGTGGGTGTGTCATTTCCGTATGACATCTCCTATGTAGTCATCGGGATCGGCACCCTGTGCGGCGTGCTGTCCTTCATACAGGGCAGGCTGAAATTTTCGACGAAGCAACTCGCGTTTATCGGGCTGTTGATACTGGCGCCGCTTCCCGGACTCTTCGGCATGATGTTCGCTCATCCGGAGTTGTCGGAATGGCGTAACTACATCGGCCAGGACATGGTGCGGAATACCTATCTGGGCTTCCGGCCCGTGACCATGCAGGCGGGAATGTTCCTTTTCTGCGCGCCGATGTTCGCGCGTTTTCTCGGCAGGCCGATGCTGATTGCCATCACGCTTGCGGTCGGCCTTCATATCGTCTGGGGCCTCGCGCAGGTGCTATACCCGATCAACGAGCATCTGATCGATCGCCTCCCGATCGTCGCCGTCGGACCGTGCTCCGCCGGTGGAGATTGCAGGCGCACCGTGCGGGCGGTCGGACTCATGCCGAACCCGTTCTTTTTCTCCTTCCTGCTCTTTTCTTATGCCGCGTTGTTCATTCGACGATGGGACGGCTGGCAAGGAAAGATTGGATTGATTCTTTCCTGCCTTTCCATTAGTCGTTCATTCATGATCGCGGCGTCGATCGTCCTGCTGTCGAGGCTGAACTGGCGCAACATCCTGCTCATCGTGGTGCTGGTGATCGGACCGCTCTATTTTGCGTCCAACATCGTGATGCCCATATGGGACGCGCGCATGTCGGGCGATATCAGCTACGAGAGCCGCTCTTCGACGAACGCCCTGGCGCTCGACGAGTTCTTCGTGAACGGTAACCTGTTCGGACTCGGCTTCGAACCTCGCTATTACACCGATTCCACCCTGGCGAGCCTGTTGCTCGGTGGCGGGCTTGCTTCCGTGGTGATCTATGTCGTCGGCTGGCTTTACCTTTTTTCCAGTTGGCGCGAATCGGTAGAACCGAAGGAGCGGCGGGTCGTCGTGGCCTTCACCCTGGCATTTTTCGTCTCGCAAATGCTGGTGGGAGGCGCTGACGCGCAGCCGGGAGAGTTGTTGTTCTTTATTGCGTACTGGCGCGCATACCTGGACGCAGCGGAGTCACACCATAACGACATGGCCCATGCGGCTGCGGACATCCCATGAAGATCATCCTGCTCATCAGCGCAATGCAGGACGGCGGCGCCGAGAGCGTCGCGTCGACTCTCGTCAATGCATGGGCCGAGAGGGGCGACTCGGTGACGCTCATTGCGACGTTTTCAGGAAGAGGGAAGTGTAATTTCGCGATCTCGGAGAAAGTCAGCTTCGTCTATCTGGCGGACCGGGTGAAGTCGCGCGGTGGCCGAATTCTTTCGGTCTTCAGCCGCCTGAGGGCGCTCCGTTCGCTCATTCGGGAGATCGATGCGGATGTGCTGGTGTCGTTTCTGGCTAACGTGAATGTCTCGTCAATTGTGGCCTCGCGAGGCCTCGGTGTTCCGATCATCGTCTGTGAGCATACGAATCCGCTCGCCGATCGTCGTGCACTGCATTGGAGGCTTCTCTGCCGCTGGATCTACCCAAGGGCAAATCTTCTTACGCTTCTTACCCACGGGGTGGTGGAGCCTTTCAGACGGCTCGTCCCCGGCATCAAGCACATCGCGGTCATGCCGAATCCGGTGCCCGAAGGCTTGTTTTCAGAAAGGCGCGGGACACCGGTGATGTCGGATCGAAAGCGCCTGATCTCGCTGGGACGTTTGCATCCGTGCAAGCAATTCGAGTTGTTGATCGGTGCGTTCGCGTCGATCGCCGATGAATTCAAAGACTGGGATCTGTGGATCTGGGGCGAAGGGCAAGAGCGTGCGAAGCTCGAAGCCCAGATCCGGCAGTCGCAGTTGCGCGGCCGAATCTTCTTGCCCGGCAGAACACTTACGCCCTGGAGGGAAATGGCCGCGGCGCAGGCCTTCGCGTTGTCATCGAGCCATGAAGGCTTGCCGATGGCGATGATGGAGTGCATGGCGATTGGCCTGCCGATCGTCGCGTTCGATTGCCCGAGTGGCCCGCGCGAATTGACTCGGAATGGTCAGGATGGACTTCTGGTTCCGCCGGGAGACACGCGCGCGCTGGCTACGGCGTTACGACGACTTCTGTCGGATGAGACACTGCGTCAGGAACTGGGACAAAGAGCGGCGGTATCGGTGCGAGAACGCTATTCGCTCGGAACGATCCTGCGCATGTGGGACGAGTTGTTCGTTCAGGTTGGCGCGAGCGCACGCCAATGAACCATGGCAAGCCGTGGTGCGCTCAACGCGGTGTGCGGTTGCGCGTTCTTTCCATAACACGCTTTGCGCGACGCGCCTGTCGTCGATGTTTCGGCAACATCAGAATGTCAAATACGGCGAGTAAAGCAAGAGCTACGACCGCCAGAATAACGACGCCTCCGGCGATAAAGAAAATAGTCATACGCATCGACTCACGAGAATGGCGAAGAGGTAATTCCACTCGCCTTGAGAATGCTCACGGTTCTCGTGCGAGTGAGCTACGAACGGGGAGTTTGAGCATTCACGTTCAAACCAGAATAGCGCACGAAACATGAAGCGTTCAAATGCCACAGCATCTGAGTGAATTGGACGGAGGATCGACGGATGGCTTCTTCATCGCAACAGACAGCGCGAGCGTTGCATAAAGCGGCGGAGGAGAGGCACTCGCAAGCCGATTATCCGCGTCAGGAAAGACCGGGGGAACAAGTGGTCCGAATACTTCACGTCATCACTGCTCTTGACGTAGGTGGGGCGGAGTCGATGCTGCAGCGTTTGATCGAATCGCACGACGGCAGTCTGCAGTACCGGCACGCGGTATGTTCACTGACGCAGATTGGCAAGATAGGGGAAAGATTGCGCGCGCGCGGCATAGACGTGCATGTGCTCGGCATGCGCGGGTTTCTGGGCACACCGCGCGCCATGTGGCAGCTGCGCAGACTCATTCTGACTCATCGGCCCGAGATCGTTCAGACCTGGATGTATCACGCGGATCTGCTTGGAGGACTCGCCGCGCGACTCGCGGCGCATCGACGCATCGTCTGGGGCATACGAACGACAGACGTGCGCGCAGGCGGCTCGCGTTCCACGCTGGCGGTTCGAAAGATATGCGCGTGGTTGTCCTCAAGCGTACCGCTCACCATAGTATGTGCCGCCGACGCATCGCGACGCTTACATGTCGGCGCTGGCTATGATGCGAGCCGCATGCTGGTCGTCCCCAATGGGTTCGATATCGCGAATCTCATTGCATCCGACGTTCAACGGAGTGCGTTTCGAAAGGAATGTGGATTCGCAGATGGCGATGTGGTGATCGGTACCGTAGGCCGATTTCATCCCGTCAAGGATCTGCGCAATTTCGTCAGAAGTGCAGCGATCGTCGCTCGCTCCATTCCGAATGCGCGCTTTCTTCTGGTGGGGCGCGGTCTCGAGCCTAATAATCCCGAGTTGATGAGCTGGATCGACGATACTGGCGAGACGAGCCGCTTCGTCCTTTTGGGCGAGCGACTGGACGTGCCCATTTGTTTGTCCGCCATGGATGTCTTTTGTCTCTCATCGCGCACGGAAGGATTTCCGAATGTGGTGGGCGAAGCGATGGCGATGGGCGTTCCATGCGTGGTGACCGACGTCGGCGACGCGGCGCTGCTGGTCGCACAAACCGGGATTGTGGTGCCGAGCGAAGATTCCGCTTCGCTCGCGGACGGTTTAGCGCGATTTGCCGCGCTCGCGCCGCAAGCCCGGTCCGACATCGGGCAACTCGCGAAGGCTCGCATTCATGCCGAATATACGATGGAGCGGGCCCGTGAGCGTTTTGAGGAGCTTTATCAGCGACTTCTCCTGGAAGGACATTCGCGATGAGACTTCCGACGATATCCGTAAAGCACCAATCAATCAGCCTTCCTGTCGCGTAATTTCATCGCATCGATAACCGTCATCGTGCCGGTGTGATTGAACGTATGAACTCGCTCGATGCTGTCGTCCCAGTTCGCGTCGATGCGGCTTACAGGTGTCTCGTGATAGTGGTCTTCGTCGATCTGGTCGATTCGCTGGAACACGACCGCGCGCCCATAACGTCCGCTGCAATCCTGAGCAGGTCGATACCAGTGACCATCGCGTTCGAAGATATTGCCCGCGGGACGAGCGGACCGCACATCGGAAACGATCGGATTACACGGATGGGGACGCCATTCATCGCTGAGCACGCTGTTTGACGAGAAGAGGAACAGCTCGTCGCACATGGAGGTATTTTCGTTTTCGCGCATGCAGGTGAAGAGCCAGATCTTTCCATCATGCCGCCAGAGCGTGGTATCGACTGTCATGACGTCTTCCATGATGTTCTTCACGAACTCCCATTGGTCAGGAAAACGAACGCACCGATGCAATTGAATCGTCTTGTCTTCGTTCGTCTCCGGAATCATGTAAAGTTCGCCATCCTCCTCGAATAGAAACGGGTACGAGAGGTGATACGGCCGCTCCATGATCTTTATCGGGGGGAGCACGGGCTGTTGATTCGCATCGAAGCGGATGACAGCCAGATGGCCGACGTTTCGCTTGTATTCGAGCTCCTCTATGAAGACCGCATACTCGCCGTTTCTCGCGACGGCGAAAGGGTCTGCCCAGAAGCGGTCCTTCGGCGGCAGCAATTCACGGAACTCGGAAAGCATCGGGACCGCGGTTTCAAGGGTGCCGATGCGATAGAGCACTATCCATTGTTCCAACATCTTTCGCATGAGCATCTTGCGTGCCGCAGCGCGACGGAAGAGATCCGCAATCAGACTGACGTCCGCGAGGTACGATCTTTTCGATGGCCCGTCCGCTACGGTGCCGTGCGGATATCGCTTTCCGGAGATATCGTCATCGATATGCTGCAACTCACGTAGCGCTCGTGGCACGAACGATAAAGCCTTCCAGCAGGCGTTATTTCGCGTTCGTTGTACGGAAAATGGATACGTCACCGACCAGGAGCGTTGCAACGTATGATAGCGGCCGTCTTGTGTCACGCACTGTAAGGCGGACATCGTCTCGGGCACTTCCATAAGCACGCTCGACACGGCGGACCGACAGTCGTCCAGATAAAACCAGATGCCGTTTTTGGTAGTAGCAGCGAATTCTTCGCCTACCCGCAATGGGCACAGGAGCAGAAAAACCGAGATATCGTGCGTTGCGATCTTCGCCACGTCCGCTGGATCGAGACAATGTCCGATTCCAGTTTGTCTGAGCGCCACCTCGACCGCAGGAACAGCGCTGAGCCGCGAAGAGAGATTGATCGACCGGAAAGCGTCGTTCGGCACATGGGTAAGCCATTTGTCCAGCTTCAACCACATCGACACGAATAGGTTCTCTCGTGCGAGTTGATTTCTGGAGGCGCCGGCTGTACCCGAAACCTTCACGATGAGTACGAGATCGACGCCATTTAGCGCAAGCACCGACTCCAGCATGCGGGCCAACCACGCGGGCATCACTAAGTCATCAACGATAATGCCGATTCGTAAGGGCTTCATGGGCGCACTGGAATGCGACAACGGTGGATGTGGGCCAGGCGCGCGATTCGCGGCAATTTGACCGAGTAAGTTTTCGGCGGCGGCAACGGCCAATCCTAGTGTTGCGTAGCGCACGTCTCTGTGCGCGAACATACACATTGCCGCTCGCGGGTTTTGAATCGGTCTGTGCAGATTTGAACCCTCAGACACAACGAGGGCCGTTCTTTCCTGCGAATAACTTTTTTGGACTACTTCGGTTACAAACGGAGACTTCTGTCAAGTCGGCTTGACATTCGTGGACCGTCTGATCGAAAGGGTTCCTACTTAAAATGGCGCGAGGCGATGGGCGCTGGTAAGCGTTTTCGTAACCTTCGACAGTCGCGTGTGGACTTCAATGCTTGAGACGACCGTTCGGCGGTTTTCCACTGTTGGGGAAGAACCTGCTCGAACCGCGCGGGGCGACCGATTGCGCCTGTGGTGGCCGCTCGGCCGGACACTGAGGCCGAGCCAGCGAGATTGATTCATATTATGTTTACATCAGCCATGCGAAACGGTCCCGATAAATCTTATCAAAATATAATACGCAAAATTCCGTACGCGAAGTTGGTTGCTCGACTTCGAGAGGTGACGAAATTTATGCATAGCTAACAATTGATCTGCCGCAATTAAAAGTTACTAGCGTACATCCTGTAACAACCGCGCGGTAGAACTTGGCAACCCCATCAGATAATATTATTACCAGACGGTAACATTTTCGTCTTGCTTCGCTGTCCCATCGGACGCTAGCAGAGCCGTCGAGCCATGGGGCGTATGTCTTCTCCCGAAGTATTTCGTTGCTCAATCCCGCAGTTCGTCAGCGTCCGCTGAGAAGCTCCTTCAGGGTTGCCGTGTTCGCACGGCGTTCGAGCGCTCAACAACGCAAACGTTTGCGGGTTGATCCGTATCGACCGGACATCACTCCGCTTTCAAACCCCGCGCGCGCGGCCGCTGCGGCAGGGCCGGACTCGTCCTGAGAAAACGCGCAACCTACTTAGATAGACTTATGTTTTCGAATACTGAACAAAATGCAGACACGGTCGTCGATAACCGGATTTCCGTGCGTCGCAAAGTGCTGGCTTCGCTACTCGCAGGCGGCGGTGCGCTCGTCCTGGCCGCTTGCGGCGGTGGCGGCAGCGATTCATCCAATCTCGAATCAGTGGCCGAACGCGCCAGACGACGACACGGCGCCGGTTCATCGACTCCGGCAAGCTCGGCTTCTCCAGCTTCATCGGCTAGCTCCACCACTGCGGCTGGGACGCCGTCAGGTAATGACTCCGGCACCAGCACGGCGGGCACTGTCCTCGACACGTCTTTCGGTGTGAAGGGAGACGGGAAGACCAATGACCGTGCGGCTCTTCAGGCAGCTATCGATGGTTCCATCGGGCAAATCCTTCTGATTACGGGTCAAAGCCGCATCGACGCAGGCGGCCTCGACCTGCGCAACAACAGTCATGTTCGCTTTGCGCAGGGCGCCAGCATCAAGCTGCTGCCGTACAAGGAAGAGACCTGCGAGATGATTCGCTTGTTTGACGTAAGCAACGTCACGCTCGAAAGTCCGTATCTCGACGGCAGCAAGGAGTTGAATTCGGCCACCACGGGCGAATGGGGCATGGGCATTTCCATTCAGGGCGCCTCGAATTGCACGATCACGTCTCCGACCACGATCAATTGCTGGGGTGACGGAATCTATATCAATAACAGCTATATCAATCCGACCAGCGGCGTTACCAAGAACATCACCATCAATAATCATCACGCGAGCGGCTGCCGGCGCCAGGGCGTGTCGATCATCAGCGGAGACACCATTACGTTCAATACTCCGCTTTGGGAAAATATCAGCGGCACGATGCCGAGCTGCGGCCTCGATATCGAACCGAACGATAACAACGCCGTTCTCAAGAACATCAATATCGTCAATCCGACGACTAAGAATTGCGCGGGTGGTGGGATTCAGATCTTTATGTACAACATGCCCGGACCGGTCAGCAAGACCATCAGCATTGCGATTTCCGGACATACCGACACGACAAGCCCGGTCGGCTCATTCGTCGTCGAAGAACTGTTCCTCGAAGGCCATGTGGTAAATGGTTCGATTACCAGCACGAATCCGACGTGGAAATATCCGCTCAAGCTCCAGAACTGGGATAAGGGGGGCCGACCGTCACGGCCACTGGCGTGAAGATGGCCTGAACGTAGTCATTGAAAGAAATGCCATACTGCTGTATGGCATTTCTTTCCATTAAAAAGCCTTACGCGGATCTGACGTTCGACCGACGCCTCGATCAGGCGCGGGCCCGATGTGGGCAAACCTCCTGCCACGCTTGCGGGATAAAAGTTGAGTAGTCGTCCGCACATACTCTCGTCGACAGTTCGCCTACGCTACGAAGAATTTTAGCTTTCCAGAACGATTTTGACCCAGCAGGGGAACCAAAAGTCGTATGGTATCAAGGCCGAACTTCCTCTATCCGAGCGCTCGATCCGAATCGCCCTAACCGTCTCGACGATACCAGGTCTTCTAAGAATGCTTCCTGGCACCCGACTATCGCATCTGCGCACTCATGCAGCCTGACAGGCTTGCGAGGGAAGCCACACAGAACCGTTTTAAGCAAGCGATCGCTGGAGCCGGTGCCTTTCCTGAGCAATAGAATCAAAACATCGCGAACGGAGTTGCATACCGGACGCAAAGGATTGCGGAGCTTGCTTCTCATCTTTCGAAGCCTATCATCTAACAAGAGGTAAGCGAGAAATGAAGATTGACGTCGCCCTCATTGTCGACGATTGCCGGATAGCTTTATGGCAGAAGCAAGCTCTCGAATATGTTGCAGATTTGATCAATGTACGGGTCATACTTTCCTGCACGAACACTCGGTCGAAGAAAAGAAACGTAGACAATCTTGCCTATTACGTTCTGAAACGCTTCACGCTGGAGAACTCGCTCTCGGCAAAAGTCCCAGTCGATACAAAGAATATCGAAGTTGTAAGCTTTGATTCCGAATACGACGGAGCCTGGCAGCGCATTCCAGATTGCGTATCCGAGACGCTTTTAAATAAAGACATCAAGGTAATAATCAAGTTCGGCATGAATTTGCTGAGGATAGAGAACAACCTGCTGAAACTCGACATATTGTCTTTTCATCACGGCGATCCCTCGGAGGACCGTGGAAGACCTGCTGGATTTTACGAGCTGCTTCACAAGCGCGAGAGGGTGGGAACCGTCGTCCAAAGACTGTCCAACGAGCTCGACAGTGGGGACGTTCTGGCATTGGGCTATTCGAAGGCGTTTCATCATTCGTACAGGAAGACAGCGCTTAATTTCTACGCGAACTCAAAATATCTGCTTCGCAACGCGCTGATCAACTACTCGAACGGGCGCACGGTAGATATCGCTACTGACGGACGGAGCTTTACGTTACCCACGAACGCGCTGGTCGCGCGCTTCGTCATGGCGCTTGCCTATAGAAGTTTGTGCAGAGCACTTTATGGGATGTTCTACGAGAAGCGATGGAACGTCGTGAAGTTCAACCTCCCGGGATCCCCGGTTCCGAACGTGCTTCGGGTGAGCGACGGCTTCGTCCCGAAGATTGCTCCTGGCTACGATTTCTATGCCGATCCGTTTTTCAGCGCTTCGGGAGACAGGGTGCGGGTCGAGGCGCTGGACCGGACGACCGGGCTCGGCGACATTATCGAACTGGATGCTCAACACCTGTCCAAAACCTCCAACCTTCTAAAAGGAAAACATTATTCGTTTCCGATATCGTTTGCCGAATTCTCGAAGGAATATCTCCTGCCCGAAGTAGCATCACATTCGTCGCCGTATCTCATGCAGCGCCCGTTTGACGACGAGGGAAAGCGATTGCTGCTGCGCGGACTGGAGACAAGAAGGATTGTGGATGGTGTCCTCTTCATCAAGGATGACACTTACTACTTTTTTGCAAGCGACAAGAAGTCGTCCGCGGACTGCTTGTTTCTATTTTTCAGTGACTCGCTCGAAGGAGTATTTCATCCGCATCCCCGAAATCCAATCGTGGTCGATCCGACGCGAGCCAGAATGGGTGGGCAAATCCTGTCCATGGATAACAAGATTTACCGCGTGGGCCAGAATAACTCTTACGGCTACGGCAATGGGCTGACGCTTGGTGAAATCGTCTCGATCTCAAGAGAGTTGTACGAGGAACGGGTGGTCGGCACAATCAGATATGAGGATGCCTCGGGGCCTCACACGCTCGACATACATGGAGACTCGGCAATCCTGGATTTCTATCACGAAAAATTTTCTTTGACGGCGGGATGGAAGCGGCTGGTTGCGCGCATTCTGCGGGGCCGCTGGGAAGCCGATCAAGCGCCGTAAGCGCGGAATTGCCCGCGAGAGGAGGCAAGGCATCGCAAGGACTGGCCAGTCAGAGCCTCTCTGTCCGAGCGTCTCGCCGCGGTGATGTCTGCAGTCCCTTCAAGGACGAATCTGCTCGGTCGTTGAAAGTTTGCTTCGGATCGTGAGCCTGACGGTCTCGTCGGCGGCGGGGAAAGAACACGTCCGAGACGGCAATCAGTCCAAGGACGACCGCCAGGCATAACACCGCTCCGCCAATTATTTCGAGTAGATTCATAAGTTCTCCAATCAGCGCTCCCGATAAAGCGCCACGGCCGAAAAAGGCTACGTGGACGCTTTCAATGCTAGTCAAACATAAATGCGCATGCACAAAGGTTGCCAGCCCACGGCCGAAGTCTTCCCGCCCGCCAGGAACATGCCGTCGACGATGGATCGCAGCGCGCATGGCGAGGTGTAGTAAAAACGAAGCAGAGGATAGCAGAAACTATCTTCTGCACATTAATAGTCTGCCGGTATGGCTGGAGGCAATGTATTGGGGCGCACGAAAACCGTCATCCAAGCGGTGCGCGACTAACTAATGGCGCTTTGCGGGCCTTGGTGATGCGAGGTGTCGACCGATGCGTGTCGTGAGAGACGTGGCGCAACGTGCCACGCGAATGGTGGGCGCCACCGGGCTAGCCAAGCAGCGAAGCGGATCTCGCGCATTCTTACGACGAAAACTCAGCGAATGATCGTCGAATCCGATACGTCCACGCGCGGACCGGCACTGTCCCAGTCGCTGTTGACGAAAGCATGGCGTTTGGGATGCACCCAGGTAGGCCGACGACTCGAGATGGATCCGGTTACGACGCGTCCTTCGGTCTTGAGCCTCGACACGCTGAAAGCCGCGTCCCGGCTGCCTTCGTCGTGGTGTCCTTCTATCGAGATGGTCACGTGCTTGTCTTGAACTCCCGGCAGCGCCGCGAGCCACACGAGAATACCGATTTGGCAGTCGCGCGTGACCGGATCGACGATGCGGATATTTTCAAGTACGTCCGTGTTGAAATTCGGCTCGATATCGAGGCCGGCGGCGGGCGGCGTGCCGGCAATGTTCTCCCACACCGGATGATCAAACAGGACGTTTTTCCCGCTGATGATCGAGGTTCCTTGCCGGCGGCATCCGCTGGCGTAATGGTTCATGATCCTGAGATCGCTCGAATAAGGCAGTCCGCCGTGAAAGCTGTTGCTGATATAGATGCCGTCACCCCAGCAATCTATCGTATAGGGTGAAAGTATGGTCACGTCACTGCTGCCCGCGATCGAGATGCCCATCCCCCACTCACCGCCCTTTGCGCTGTTGAGATCCTTGCTTCCATCCAGGCGCGGACGTTCGACCACCACATGCTGCACGTCCCAGATCCGGAGAATTTCGTAATTCGTTTCGCGATGGGGGAGCAGCTTGATCGACGCGCCATCCACGAAGCGCACATGACTTCGACTTCTCAGATGCACGCCGGCGGCGTCGATACGGGACGGCCCGGTAATGACGAGGGTCTTGCCGACTGAACTATCGACGGCCTTCTGCAGCGCTTCACGGTCGTTCGCCTTGCCGTCGGCGCGCACGCCGAACCATCTGTCGACCACTTCGTCTGCACTGTCCTGGGAGCGGGACTGCGCAGTGGCTGCCTCGACGGGCCGCAAGCCGGCCGCGCCCGCCATCGCGCTCCACGCCAATGCTCGCAACCTCTTCAACGCTGTTCGACGTCCGTTCATCGGTGCTCGCCCTCCATCACCGACGCAGCATGCGGGCCAGGCGTAGCGGGGACGACGTGAGCAGGCGCATCGCCAGTGCGACGCCCGGCAGCGCACTGCCCACGCGGGTGCCTTCTTCGAAGGAAATGAAGCGGCTTCGGTTGCGCCTGACGAAGTCGATCGTCCTGGCAATCTGTTCGTCGCCGAGCGTGTTGACATGCAGGCAAATTGAATAGACGCCGAAGCCGAAGTGCAGCGGCGATGCGAACAATTGCGGAACTGCGGTCAGGTTGCCGAAGCGGTATGGGAAGACGCCATAACCATCGGTCAGATAGCGAAAGTCGAGAGCCGCCAAAGCACGCAGCGTATTTTCGTCGAATGAATGCGACGGCGCCATGAACACGGGCTGCCATACGTCATGCCCGACCATGATGCGTTTGCCTGCCTCGAGCTTGGAGAATTGCTCGTCGTAGGAAAGACCCGCGAGCTCGGATTGCCGGCCGATGCGGAGAATTCCCGGATCGCGCGTCACGTATTGATGCGTGTAGCCATGTTGCGCGATGGTCCAGCCTCGCAAGGCCCAGCCGCGAATCAATTCCCAGAAGGCGTCGTTGGCGGGCTCGACGCACAGGCTGGCGTCGAGGGAGTTGGGCACGACGCCGACGAGCAGCGGCAAATCGAGCTCGGCGGAAAGGTCGTCAAAGGCCCTGAACTTCGACCACGCCATTTGCGGCGTGATGTCGTCGAAGCGGAGGATGAACTTGGTGGAGGACATGTTCGATCGATCAAGTATCAGGTTGCGGGCCGGACCATTTCCGCCCGAAAATTCAGGCCCGACCATCCGGCTCGGCTGCCGCGTCGTCCGCGAAGCCCATCTGCGCTGCGAGCAATTCGTTATAAACGAGCAGCGTCTTGTTGATCACGATGTTTTCGTCGAACTCGCTCAGGGCGCGTGCTCGCGCGGCATTGCCGAGCTTGCGACATAGCGCGCGATCGTCGTCGAGCAAGCGGATGGCATCGGTCAGTGCCACGCTGTCGCGCACCGGCACGCGCAAACCGTCCTCGCCGTTTTTGCTCACCACTTCGCGGCAGCCCGGTACGTCAGTGGTGACGAGCGGCAACGCGCATGCGGCAGCCTCGATCAGCGTCTTCGGCAAACCTTCGCGATAGCTCGGCAAGACAACGACATCGACTTCCGAGAGCAGCGCCGGCATGTCCCAGACGTGGCCGCGCCATTCGACGAGACCCTCTTTCACCCATCCTTCGACGGTCTGCTTCGGTACGGACGTGGGATTGCCCTCGTCGGGCGAACCAGCAAGAATGAATTTGATCGTCCGGCCTTCGCCTGCCAGCGTGCGGACAGCCGCTATGTATTCCGCGAGACCCTTGTCCCAGAGCAGGCGCGCCGCGAGCAAGACGCGCAGCGGCTCGTTCGAGGTCGTATCGCTTCGGGTGCGCGCGTTGAACCTGGAGCAATCGACACCGGAGCCCTTGATGAGCCGGATGGCGCTGTCGCTGACGATGTTGGCCTCCTTGAAGAGCGTCGCATCGTCCGGATTCTGCAGAATCAACGCGCTGCCGTTGCCGTTGAGTGCGAGGCGCATCAACTGCCGCACGACCGGCTTGAGTACGCGCGCCTTCCTGTCGCGGCTGGTGAACACGTAGCCCATTCCCGCTACCGCGTTGATGCGCGCGGGCACGCCCGCGAGTTTGCTTGCCACCGACCCGTACACGGCGCTCTTGATGGTGAAGGCATGCAACAGCGCAGGCTTCTCTTTCTGCAGGAAGCGTACGAGCCAGGCGAGCAAAGTCAGTTCGCGCAACGGGTTCAGGCTGCGGCGCTGCATCGGTATGGCCTGCCAGCGAAACCCGAGTGCCTGCAGCTTGCCGCCGCAGTCGCCGGGTGGCGACAGCAGCACGACCTCGTAGCCGTCCTGTCTGAGCCGCTCGGCCAGCGAGCGCCGAAAATTGTAGAGATACCAGTCCGTATTCGCGAACAGCACGACTTTACGTCCGTTCATGGTCCGGCTCCTGTGCGCAAAATGTTCCTGGCGATCCCGCTCCGATCGGCTCGGAGAGAAGGAAACAGCGGCGCGCCCCTCATGACGCACCCGCATTCCCGCTGGCTGGCCGCGTGGAAAGCGTGAGATACAGATAAGAGGCGTAAGAGCAGACGCACATCAAGGTAGTGGCAAGCATCACGCCGGAAATGCCGAGCCAGCGGATAAAGATCAGATTGCCGCCGGCCTTGACGATGAAATTCAGCGCAGCGACCCAGGCCATGGCCCTGAATCGGCCCTCGCTCGCGAGCAACTGCACCAGCACCAGCACGCCGAAATAACACGGAATCTGCAAGAGCCCCCAGCGGAACAGGCCGGCTACCGCCTGCGTGTCGGCGGCGGTGAAGGCACCGCGCTGAAACAGCAACGCCACCCCGATCGGTGCAAGCGCCCAGGCCACCACGACCACGCCGACACCGATGACCGTCATGACCATCGACCACTTGAGCGCGATGGTGCGGGCGCGCGCGTGATCGCCCTTGCTCAGCATCTCTGACAGCACCGGCAGCGTCGCACGGCTGATCGCCACGGCGCCCATGCCGACAAGGAGCGCGATGATGCGGTTGGCGTAGCCAAGCGTCGCGATCCCGCCGTCCCCCAGACCCGCGACAAAGTACTGATCCAGCGGCGTATCGAGGGCCATGATGAACTGCCCGATCATGAACACGCCCACGGCGCGACCCATCCTGGGCCATTGGGGCGACGTGAAACCCAGGCGATAGTGCGGACGGATGCCGTCTGCCTTCCTCGACAGCATCATCAGCAGGAGAGCCTGTACGAAGAACCCGGCCGTCGAGCCGATTACCAGCGGAAGAGACATCCGGTCGGTTTGCCAGCCGAGCACAAGGCACAAGGTGCATATGGCGGGCACCGATTCCAGGAATGTGTTCACATGCCGTTCGCGCGCCTGCAAGCGCGCTGCATGTATACAGACGGTCAACGTCAGAATGCCGATCGGCCACATCCAGAACATCATCTGGCGAGACAGTGCCCTCGTCTCTTCGGAGAGGTTCCGGCCGATCAGCTTCAGCGCAAGAGGCCACGCGAAGTACAGGAGCGCGGCAAGGGCTGCGCCGACAACGAGCGCCATCACGTCGAGCTCGCCCAGGAAGCGTGCGCGCTCTTCCTTGTGCTTCATATGCATGCCGACGAGCGTGGGAATGAGCACGACGCTCAACACGGTGACGAGCACGGTGGGCAACCATGAGATCGCGGTAAACGACAGCTGGTAGGCATCCACGATGTTGCTGATGCCGTAGCGGTAGGCGATCGCCATTTCCTTGAACGCACCTGCGCACTTGGCGAGGAGCGCGAAGGCCGACACCCACATCGCACTTCTCGCAATGCGTAAGTGATCCGGGTGAATGCTCAGCAGACGGTTACGCCAGCTCGCGATTTGCGACATGAATGCCCACCATGGTGGAGAAAAAGACGCGTCGTCGGCGCGACGACCCAGGTCGATCGCCTTGCGGTGAAAAAATCAAGGGGACAAAGCACCGCCAGTGGCGAGTGACGAGAGGTCGCGAAGCATGTTTGATCGATAATCGATCGATTTAGAAGGAACGCATCGAATCATGAATCCATCGAAGAGACTCGTCGCGAATCTTCAGCGGATTGAACAAGGAAATCTGACGCTCGATCCTGCAAACCCGGTACTGGATACAGTTAAAGAATTTCGTCTGCTCGCTGGGTGACACAAAGCTACCGTACTGGACTACAAAACAATGCGCGGTATCGAACATATGCTGTATTCGCCCAGTAGAACGAAGCGTCCCGAAAATATCTGATTAATCGATCAGCAGATTCGGGCAAATACGCCGCCATCGGCCTGACGGGTTGAGAGGCGCGGCGAAAATGGTTTCGAAAATCAGGGGGTTCCCACGCAGGGAAGACGTCAGCAGACCTGTTTAGAAAGGCCCGCTGATCGCCTGGATTTATCTCATTCGCTGGCGGTCAACGTTTTTATACTCGATTTCTGTACGATCGGCACCCTGGGCAGGTCCTCGCCGAAAACCTGCATGTTTCGAAACAGGTCGGTTTCCGGTATGCCAATATTTATATCAGCAGTTTTTGCTACGGCTGTGATCTCGCTACTCCATTTGTCCATGAACATATTGATCATTTTTCCCCGATCTTCATCGGCATGCGCGTAGAAACCGACCAGACGCGCCGTGCCGGCGGGCACGCCGGAATCCGGTAAATCCGCGGAAGCCGTCTTTTCACCCGAGACTATCCAGCAACTTGCTGCCAGACGTTCACTTCGCACCAGGGTATAAACATCCGCGCCTTGATCGATGAAGCGCCATGCTTCGCTCACGAAATCGCGAAGCGACTGCGCGTGCGTCGATTCGTAACGTATGAGATCGGCGATCTTGTTCTTTCCAACGGCTTCCAACCGCTCGTCGTGGTGCGCACAGTCCACCGTGTTGAGTCTGTGCAGGCGAAAGCGGATCTCCGGTGCTCGGGGCGCGGGAGGCGGACTGCTGGAGACCGGCGCATCGTCCGGCTTCCTGCGCAGCGACGACGCAAGAGCCTGTGCAGGATTCTTGACCGCAACTCTCACCAGCCTTTTTACCGCTCTCTGGGCCAGCTCACGCGTCGGCTTCGACTCAATGGCGGATCTGAGACTCGGAATGAAATAGAGCGTCAGCGTTTTTTCATGCGCGGTCGCCAGCTGTTCCTTGTATTTGGACCCGCCTGGCGTGAGGTCGAAGACGCGCTGCTCCTGGATCAGCCTCTTTGCCAGCATCAGCATGTGCAGCATTGCAGGACTATGACGCGAGTAAAACGGGGAATAACCCATCGAGAGAAGGTGCAGGTATCCGTTTCCCTGAAGGCCGAGGAACCAGGCAACGATGGCTTCGTCTACCTTCAGCACGGACATATGCAGCGCGTCCGAATTTTTCGCCACGCCGACCCAGAGTCTTTTGAGATCGGCGTCCCTCAGAAACGGACTGGAGTCGTACTGCTCGATCTGACGAAACTCGTACAACGGCCACGCGCGCTCGAAGATTTCGGCGAATTCGTCGCGTTCGATCGTTACGAACGAGACGGCTCCGAGCTTTTTGAGCCGGTTGAGTTTGACCTGTTTCGATTTCAGCGACTGATCGACGCGCTGTTGTGCATCCAGACCTATCAAAGGTCGGGAAGACGGCCGAAAAAAGCAGATACCCTTCAGCCAGCTCGACTGTTCGATGACTTCCAGCCGCACCCGCGGAGGAACGTATTTCAGCATTAATACTTTTCGCGGCCACTTTTCTCTGAGCACACTAAAAGCTTCGGAGACAAATGCGTCATTAGCGTCTTCGTGCGCGAGCCAGACCTGATATTCGGCGTAGATATCGCCGGCGTAGACGAGTTGTCCAGTCGATCGATTGATGGCCAGCGTGAGAAGTCCGCAGAGTTGGCCCGCGGTCGTGCTCTTGCTTAAAATAACAGGGATGAATCGTTCGCGATACGTTTCATACCAGACCTTGACAAAGTCCGGGGATTGAAACACGGTGCCCCAAGGGCACCTCTCACTCAAGTCGCGCCATTGATGTAAAAAAGCAGGCTCTGAGATCAGATTGAAAGCATTTTCATTGCTGGAAATGGCGATCGTTCTTTTCATGATTAAAATCGTTCCCGATATCGGTTGGGCCTGACGCGAACCAGTTCAATCAGCTTATAGTATTATTAAATATGACGGGAGTTTATTGGCACGGAAAATATAAATCACAATTTTCCGCGTGTCTAATAAGGGTTAACAATATATCGATTTAATCGCCCGGACGTTTTTTTGTAGTCGTTCCGACACATTCAGACGTCGCACTGCTCCGTTCTCATTAGATCAATCAGCACTTTCAGTCGAGAGGTGCGGAGACCGGCCGGTCATCCCGAAGCGCTCCCATTCATGTACAACGGCGCGGATTTCTCCACGCCGCCCAAGTCATCAACAACCCGAGCCATCCGCCGAGCGCGAGCGGGTCCTTCATCCCGAATCGCCCGAAATGGCAGTTCGTGTACGCGATGCAACATTTTTTGACGAACCTTGCGTTCGGTGTGAGCGTCCGATGGTTCCGTGCATGAAACGCCGTCGAATGAGCCCGAGGCCCGTCCCAGAAGGCTCCCGCAATGCACCACGCTCCCGTGATCAAGACGAGGCCGTCAAACCCTATCCACGAATGCAACGTTTTTCGCAAAACGCTTGTTACGTCGTGAAAGGGGCTCTGGCAATCGCAATCGAGCTAAGCGGCAAATCTTGCCGGTGCCTTGATCCACCGCCTGACGGGCCATTCAGCAGACGAAAACGTTAGCGCGTTTGAGGGGTCTCTGCGCTTACGGTATGAACGTCACTGTTCACGTCTGAATCATTTTTGTTCGGCGCCCGTCCGCGCATTCGGGCGTCGGGACGCAAACACACACAGATCCCATACAGAACGTGGCCTGGCACACCTCTCGCTTATGTATGACCAAGCACGAAGGCCGCCGCGATCCAAAACCACAACAAGCAGCGGCGGCCCAGTGCAACGGGGCTGGTCACAGCGGCTTCGACGATCGACACAGAATTGATCGCGAAGCCGCTGGGGGCCAGAAAAAAATCAGGCGCAAAGAAGCGCACAGAGAAAAGAGCATAAGAACATGTTGACACTTCAATCGGATCTGCACGGCAATCACCTGTTGGGCGCGCTTCCGGCGCAAGAATGGCAGGCCATCGCGCCGCATCTCGAACTCGTCCAGTTGCGCACCGAGCAACTGCTCTGCGATTCGGGCCAGCGCATTCATCACGTGTATTTCCCGACGACGGCAATCATCTCGCTGCTCCACACGATGGAAGACGGCGGTTCGGTCGAAGTCGCGGCAGTCGGACGCGAAGGCATGTCCGGCGTGCCGGTCCTGACCGGCGGCGACACGATGCCGACGCGCGTGCAGGTCCAGTGCTCCGGCTTCGCGTATCGCATGAGCGCGGGCGCCTTGCGCGAGCACTTCGGCCGCTCCGACTTCCTGCGCCGCGTGATGCTGCTCTATATGCAAGCCCTCCTGACGCAAGTTGCACAGACGGCTGCGTGCAATCGTCATCACTCGCTGTCGAAGCAACTGTGCCGCTGGCTCCTGATCCAGACGGACCGCACCCCGTCGGACCAGCTGCGCGTGACGCAACAGATGATCGCGGACATGCTCGGCGTGCGTCGCGAAGGCGTGACCGAAGCCGCCGGCAAGCTGCATGACGCAGGCCTGATTCATCACAGCCGCGGCTGCATCAAGGTGCTGGACCGCGCGGGCTTGGAAGAGCGTGCGTGCGAATGCTACGGCATCGTCAAGCGCGAATTCGACCGGATGCTGCCGCGTCGTCAGGTCGAAGCGCTGGTGTAAGCATGAGAGACCGTGACGGAGCGGCGCAGGCCGCTCGCGTCATCGGTGGATGAGTGTCGTCGAGCAAAGAAGACGGCAAAGAAGCAAGCAAGGAAGCACGCCAACCGGCGAGCGCCCCCCAGTTCACTTCCCGAGATTTTCCATCGTCGCCGCGCCGTCGGGCCGATCGCCCGAGCGTGCCGTTGCGCCGCGCGAAGCGGGCATGCCGCCCTTGAACCACAGATACAGGTCGCGCAGCGCTCGCACGATGCCGTGGCCGATCACGCCCCACGCTGAGTTGCCGATCTGCATCGACCACGCATAGCTGCGGTTGCCGCGGCCCCAGTAGGTCTTGAAGCGCTCCGAACCGACGCCGAAGTCGATGTCGTAGTGCTGCTCCAGCGCCCACTTCACCGCGTGTTCCCACGCCACCGCGCCGGCGCCGAACTTGCCGTAGGCCGGATCGAAACTGGCGATCACCGCGTTGGCGAGCGGATTGCCGTGACTCATGATGGATACCGCAATCGGCTGGTTGCCGAGCATGACGGCAATCAGACGCGCAGGCGGTTCGCCCGCGGGAAAGCCGCCGGGCTGGGTCAGCGTCGCCATCAGGTAGGTCTGGTAATGCGATGAGAACAGCCAGACGCCCTGCTTGCCGGTGCGCTCGCCCCACTGACGCTTCCACGCGAGCATCGCGCGCACGCATTGATCGATCGTGCTTACATCCGACGGCTCGATCATCCGCACGCGCAAGTCGCCTTCCTTCGCGAGACGCCGTTCCAGCTGCCCCGGCTTCTTGCCGTTCATCGTGCCGAGCGATCGGCAGTACGTGGCCCAGTCGGTTTCGTCGCGCAGCTGCGCGACCCATGACTCGTGGCGCGAACGCCCCAGCACGTGCCGCTCGCGCAGCGCGATGCGATGCAGTTCGGAACCCTCGTTCACATACGGCAGATGCACGAAGTCCGCCTTGCATTTCGCGCAGGCGAGACGCCACGCCGCTTCGATCATGCCCGCCGCGCGCGGTCCGTCTTCGACGAGAACGCTGGTGTAATCGGCGGCATCCGGGCTGAGCGGCAGCAGATAGGTCCAGAGAAAGCGCCGCCACGAAACGAGCGGCCAGACGAGCCGCAGTTCGCCGTTCTCGCGCAGCACGATGCAATGCAGTTTTCTTCCCTGAGCAGCGGCGACGTGCCGCCAGGCGAGCAGGCAGATGTCGAAGCGCTGGAAATACCGTCCGTTTGCCTTGAGCCAGAGCGCATTCCACTCGCGTTCGAGCGCGAGGAAGCCCTGTTCGTCGCAAACCACTTCAAGTCGTGTTTGGTCGTGATGGTCGTTCATTGAATCCCCGAGACCCGATGCGCCGGCGCGACTGCGCCCGTCACGGATGCTCCGGCGGCGAACGTCTCTTTTGCGCCCTTTCCGCCAGTTCATGCCTTTTACGAATTTACTCGGGGTGACGGCGACTTGTCGGCCAACTATCAGTGCTTTTCACTCAGAAAGCGAAAGATACTGGCATTTTGTCTTCGGAATAAACGATTTTACGCAATTATTCGTAAGCTTTTGTTTTTCTCTGCGTAATGCATTGGTAAAGCGCGGCGCGCTTGCCGCCCGTCAGGCGCCGGCATGTGCGCTGCGCAGATGAATGCCGAGCGCGCGCCGTGCGCTCAACGCGAGCAACACGCAGGACAGCGCGTTGAAGAGAAACAGACCGCTCGGTCCGACGACCGTCATCAGCGACGACGCCAGCGCCGGGCCCGCCATGCCGCCGAACGAGAACAGCGCGAGCAGCGTCGCGGAAATGGCCACGCGATGATGCGGCTCGGTCCGGTCCTGCACGTGCGACACGATCAGGCCGTACTGCGTGAAGGTGACCGCCACATAGGCGAGCGTCGCGCACCAGGTGACCACGCGCACGTCGATGCAGAACAGCACGAGACTCAGCGTCGCCGAGATCGATGCCGTGATGTACACCAGCCGGCGCCGGTCGAAGCGATCGGAGAGGCGGCCCATCGGCCATTGCGGCACGAGCGCGCCGATCAGAGCGACGCCCATGAAGGTCGCGAGCTCGCTCGTCGAGAAGCCGGCGCGCTGGAGGTAGACCGGCATCATCGCGTAGAAGGCGCTGTAGATGAAACCCGCGAGCACGCAGCCCGGCACGGCGAGCGGCGCGGCGGCCATCATGTCGCGCACGCTTTCGCGCCAGGTGCGCGCCGGTACGCGGTGCAGGGATTCGTCGGCGACCTTGACGGGCCAGCCTTCGAGCAGCGTCACCGGCATCACGGCCGCCGCGAACAGGGCGGCCGCGATCGAGAATTGCTGGCCGCCCATGCCCGCGCCGAAGTTCAGCAGGAACTGCCCGCTGCCCACCGCGAGATAGTTGATGGCCGCATACGTGCCGAAGACCTGGCCGCGCTTTTCGTTCTCGACCGTGCCGTTGAGCCAGCTTTCGATCGACACGTACAGGCCCATGAAGGCGAAGCCGGTCAGCAGGCGCACGAGGGCGAGCGTCCACGGCGATTGCGCGGCGCCGAACGCGAGCGCGAGTATCGACGCCGCCGCCGAGTACGCGACGAACGTCCGGTGCTGCCCGATGCGGTCGATGAGCCTGCGGTTGACCATCGCGCCGAGGATGAAGCCGGCGTAGTAACACGACTGAACCAGACCGATCACGATGGTCGGATAGCCGGACTGCATGATGCGCAACGGGATCAGCGTCTGGAACAGGCCATTGCCGACGATCAGCAGCGCATAGCTGATGAGCAGTCCCGCGAGCGCGCGATAACTGCTGCCCGCGCCGGGCGGATGCACGTGCGGTGCGGCCTCGGGCGGCGCGGGCGCGGCGGGCGGCGTCTGCCGGCCGAACAGCGCGGCTTCGGTGAGCGGCCCGGTGCGCGTGACGGCGGGCGCTTCCGGTTCCTGGCTCGTGTCGTTCTGTGCTGCGCTTTCTGCTTCGCTTGCTGTCTCTTCCTGTGCTCCGTGCGGCGGCTCTGCGGCATCGCCCGCCGGATCTCGTGCGATTGCGTCTTCAGCTTTTGACATGACACCCTTGAAGTTCGCTATCGGGCGGCCCTTGTCATTGGGTGACCGGACTCGCCCGCGCTGGCTCGCGTTTGCTATTAAGCGCTCAGACAAGAATGGTAACCGGCTCCGCCGCTGTCGATGCCGTCATTTGCTTCTTGTTACCGTGGATGGCTTTCCTGTATCGCACTGTATCCGTCCGATCCGCCGACACAGTGCGTTGCATCCGCCGTCCATCCAGACACACGCCGGATACGTGCGGCGCTTCAAATGATCCCTCGCCGAATGACCCGAACACGAGAGGAAAAATCATGAAGGACCGCATCGATACCCGCCGCCGCCGTCTGCTGGGCACCGCCGTCGCCGGGATTGGCTTGCTTGAAATGGGGCTGAGCGGGCTCGTCGAGGCGGCGGAAGCGCGGAACGCTCCAGCGCCCGCGTTGCCGGAAGCCTTCACGCACCTGAAGCACGTCGCGACCCCGACGCTCAGCATCGCCTACGCCGAAGCGGGGCCGCGCAACGGGCCGGTCGTCATCCTGCTGCACGGCTGGCCGTACGACATCCATAGCTACGCCGAAGTCACGCCGATGCTCACGGCAGCGGGCTATCGGGTCATCGTGCCGTATCTGCGCGGTTATGGCCCGACGCGCTTCCTGTCCGCCGATACCCCGCGCAACGGCCAGCAGGCCGTGCTCGCGCGCGACGTGATCGAGATGATGGATGCGCTTGCGATCGAGCATGCGGTGCTGGGCGGTTTCGACTGGGGCGCGCGCACGGTGAACATCGTCGCGGCGCTGTGGCCGGGGCGCGTCAAGGCGATGGTCTCCGTGAGCGGCTATCTGATCGGCAGCCAGCAGGCGAACCAGGCGCCGCTGCCGCCGCAGGCCGAGCTGTCGTGGTGGTATCAGTTTTATTTCGCGACCGAACGCGGCCGCGCGGGCTACGACGCGAACCGGAACGATTTCAACCGGCTGATCTGGCAGACGGCGTCGCCGCAATGGCACTTCGACGACGCCACCTACGCGCGTTCAGCCGCGGCGTTCGGCAATCCGGATCACGTGGACATTGTGATTCACAACTATCGCTGGCGGCTCGGGCTGGCGCACGGCGAGCCGCAATACGACGCGCTCGAGGCGCAACTGGCAAAGGGGCCGTCGATCGGCGTGCCGGTCATCACGCTGGAAGGCGATGCCAACGGTGCGCCGCATCCCGCGCCGACAGCCTATGCGAAGAAGTTCACGGGGAAGTACGAGCATCGGACCATCGGCGGCGGGATCGGGCATAACCTGCCGCAGGAAGCGCCGCGTGCGTTCGCCGATGCGGTGATCGACGTCGCTCGCATGTAACGGCCGCTGTTGTACCGCTGGCTCAAAGCCCGAGACACACCGCGCCCGCGGCGACCACCACGCAGGCGATCCAGCGCCGCGCGTCGACGTTCTCGCGCAGGAACACACGCCCGATCAGCGCCGCGAACACGACGCTGGTCTCGCGCAACGCGGACACGGCGCCCATCTCGCCGGACTGCATCGCCCAGATGACGATGCCGTACGCGGCGATCGAGACGAGTCCGCCCGCAATCGACGAGACGACCGACATCGGCGCGGCGAAGACCGGCTTCCAGATGGCGTCGGCGCCGCGTCGCACGATGAAGATCAGCGGCATGAACCAGTAGAAGAGGAACATCCACGCCGTATAGGCGAACGGCTGATCGCCCGAGAGCCGCACGCCGATGCCGTCGATCACCGTATACACCGCGATGGTCACGCCGGTGGTCAGCGCCGCGAGCGCGCCCGCGCGCGAGACGTGCCGCCCGCGCAGCGCGAGCGCGATGATGCCGGCCGAAATCAGCGCGATGCCGAGTACGCGAAGCGCGCCGATGCCCTCATGCGCGAACAGCGCCGCGCCCAGGGTGACGAGCAGCGGCGACGAGCCGCGCGCGATCGGATAGGCCTGCGCGAGATCGCCGCGCCGGTACGAGCGCACGAGGCTCACGTTGTAGACCACGTGCACGAGTCCCGACGCAATCACATAAGGCCAAGCTGCCGGGGCCGGCAAGGGCAGCCACACCACCGCGACGAGCGATACCGCGCCGATGGCGATGCTCATCCAGGTCATCGACAGGAAGCGGTCGCGGTTGCCGTGCAACATCGCGTTCCAGCTTGCGTGGAGCAGGGCGGCGAGCAGGACGATACCGCCGGTATAACTGAGCATGAACGGGCTTTCGGGCTGTGATTGGTGTATTCAAGAGAATAACTATCTTGTAAGGCGCTCACAAACCACTTATCTTCGGATGTCGCGTCAGAAAATCTCTCCTGAAAATGAACCGGACCTTGCCGCCGCTGAATGCGCTGCGTGCCTTCGAAGCCGCCGGACGGCTCGGCAGTTTCAAGCAGGCCGCAGCCGAACTGCACGTCACGCAGGGCGCGGTGAGTCAGCAAGTGCGCTTGCTCGAAGCGTGGCTCGGCGCGCCGCTGTTCGAGCGCCATAACCGGCGCGTTGCGCTGACGCCCGCCGCCGCGGCTTATCTCGCGCAGATCGGACCGCTGTTCGATCAGTTGTCGCAGGCCACCGCGCGCTATGGTCTGTCCGAAGCCGTGAGCCGCACGCTCAGCGTGAATGCGCCCGCGACCTTCGTGCTGCGCTGGCTGGTGCCGCGCCTGGAAGACTTCCGCCGCGCGCATCCGGATGTCGAAGTGAGGGTGGAGACGTCGAACGAACCGGTCGAGGCGCTGAAGGAGAGTCACGACATCGTGATACGCGGCGGTCCGGACACCTTCTACGGCTACGCGATGCAGCCGTTCCTCGCCGAAGAGCGCCTGCCGGTGTGCAGTCCGGCGCTGTTGCGGCGCGTGCCGCTGCGTGTACCGCAGGATCTGGAGCGGCACACGCTGCTGCACGCGTCGAGTCTGCCGCGCGTGTGGCCCGACTGGCTCGCGAAAGCCGAGGTGCCGACGCTGCGTCCGGCCGCCGTCATGAGCTTCGACCATTTCTATCTGACGTTGCAGGCGGCCGTCGATGGCATGGGCATCGCGATGGGTCCGACGGCGCTCGTGTCCGACGATCTCGCGTCGGGCCGGCTGGTCGCGCCGTTCGACGCGCCGCGTTTGCCGTCGCGTACGTACTGCACGTATGTCGCGGAAGACCGTCAGGACGACCGGCTGATCGTATTGTTTCGTTCGTGGCTGGAACGCGAGGGATGCCTTGGCGAAACAGCACAGCCGGAGAATGGCTAATCGCTGCGCATGAGAGGTATCAACCGGGAATGTTCTGGCGGGAAATCGAAACGAATCAAACCTGCGCTAAAAGTCACGCAATGTTCAATTGCTATTCGGGCTCGATTGGAGATTCGATTTCGCCGTCATATTCGAGAATGAACGGCAAGGCGGCATGCTTTCTGAATAGAAAGTATCGCGTAATAAGGGCGAAATAAAAGAGCGCTATAGCCTCTCAGAGGCGGCATGTCCTTTTCAACGACTCTGTTCTGGGGGCATTAAAGACAAGCGAAGGCTTTATTTCGTCTCTTATGTAGCAATCAAGCACGATACCGACTCATGGTTTCAGATAATGGAAACCGGTTGCGTGAGCCGGAACTTCACTCTACGATAAGTACGCGCCTACAAAAGTCATCGCATTTCATTCTGAAAGCGGTGAATCTCAAGGACCGAATTACCAGCATTTCGACTCATGTCGAAGCGCTCGGCGGCGCTCGTCTTTTTTCCATTATGGTCATTTTCTGAGCAATTATCTGAAGCAATCGATTATCAACTGCATGAGTCAAGCAATGAATATCTCTGATCGAATTGGCATCTCTACGAACATTCTGGACAACAGCGAATATCTGTTTTCCTCGCTGGAGGGTTTGAGCGAACGGTTCAGGACAGTCGAGATCGAGTTTGACAATGAAGCTCGACCGTATTTGATGAAACCCGAAAGCGAAGTGAATCCTGAGTTGGAGCGTGTGCTGGCGCTCAAGGAGTCGCGCGGTCTTTACTTCAGCGTCCACGCGCCTTATATCGGTCGGAGCACGGATATATCGAATCCGGATGAAGCGCAACGTGAACAGGCCGTCGACCTGATGAAGCGGACCATCAGGTTGACAGCGAAACTCGGCGCCACGCGCATGACATGCCATCCCGGTTATCTGACAAAGGATCCCGAGCTACAGCACATGCTCTTCGGCCAGCTTAAAAAGTCCCTCGTGCAACTGACCGACGAAGCATCGCAGTACGGCATCGACATTTGTCTTGAAAATACCGGCGACAAGCGGCCCAACTATATCGTATTGAACGACGAGGAGCAGGAAGAACTGTGCACCGCCTTTGGCGTGTTCATGACGATGGATATCGTGCATTTCACTTCGTTCCACGGCATGGACAGGGACTATTACGAGCGGTTGAAACCGATGGTCAAATGGATCAAGAACGTTCATTTCGCTGACATGGTCGTTCCAAACCACGTGCATCTTCCGCTCGGGAGCGGCGATTTCAAATACCAGGATGCCATCGCTTTTCTGAATGGCGCCGGCTACACCGGCAACTTCATCGTAGAGGAGCGCGGCGCAAAGTTCACCGAGGCGGACTATCTGGATGCCGCATTTCATTACCGGAGCAGCCTCGCCTAGCCTGGTTGGCCAGTCCAGCCTGAAATCCTGAGTGGAAATCTTTCAGCGCATGAAATCATTTCTCGAAGATGCATTCTTTCGCGAGGGCGTTCGAGATGCAATTCCTGTCTCCGTGTCCTACATGTTTCTTTTCTTCTCGGTGGGATCACTCTGCGCCGGCGCGGGCTACAGCGCATTACAGGCCGGCTTGATGAGCGTGTTCGTTTTCGCGGCGCCGCTCCAGATATTCATCATGCAGAATGGGGAAGCTATTACCTTCGCGATGCTTCTGCTGGCAAGCGTGATGATCAATTTCAGGTTTGTCGTGATGTCATCCGTGCTGGGAAGCCGCTTGAACGGTATTCCGCCAGCAAAGGCATTGGCGGCGACTTTCCTGATGTCGGCCTCGACCTTCGTTGTTTCCAACTCGAAAGAAGACGCGTCGCCGACGGAATTACTGCGTTATCACACAGGGGTCGGCGCTCTTTCAATTGGAACAGCGCTGATCGCGACCCTCTCCGGCACGATGTTCGCCGGTGAACTCGACGGTCCGCTGACAAAGGTCGTCGGAATGATTCTCCCGATTCATTTCGCGACCCTGACGGGACTTCAATGGCCGAAGCTGAAACCGGTGTTCATTACGATCACGGCAGCCGTTCTCTCTCCGATCCTCGGAAAGTTTGCTGGCGATGCTCAAGTGTTCATCTTGCCCTTCGCATTGGCCGCTTGCGTCATGGCCGGAGACATGGTTGCGGAGGCGGTTCGTGAATAAATGGCAGATCCTGATCTGGGCGGGGCTCTTCTCTTACACGCTACGGGCATTTCCTGTCCTTGTGATGCAGAGAATTCGTTTTTCGGGTGATTCGCAAGTCTTCCGTTTTCTGAACTATTCCGTTTATGGCGTGATTGGCGGGATCATTTACTCGTCCTTATTCGGTGCGAGGCAATACGAGAATCTTGCCGGTCATTTCGATGCCGACGGCTTGACGAAAATCGCCGTGGTGATAGCAGCAGTGGTGATTTCTTCGAAAACGAAAAGTTTGCTGATTACGTTGTCATTCTGTCTGACGGCCTACGCTATTGTCTTTTGGGGACGAACATGAGCGTACTTTTGATTCACGACACAACATTACGAGACGGCGAGCAAGGTATCGGGAACACGATGTCCTTGTTCACGAAGCAGGCCGTGCTGGAGCAGCTCGATCTCTTGCCGCTGGATTTCATCGAGCTGGGCTTTCCGGCGAGTTCGGATGAGGACTTCAACTGGATCAAGAGCGCCGCGCGGATGCCGCTCCGGGCAACGCCTGTCGTCCTGCTGCGTCCGACGTTGCACGATATACGCAAGACGCTGAAGGCGACGGAAGAATTCGAGTCGATTCAGTACCTGATGCTGGGAACCGGCTCCGAGTTGCATCAAGAGCGGAAGAGACGGCGATCACTGGGCGATCTCCTGCATGAGATCGAAGATGCCATCACATGCTTGCGAACCGCAGGCAGGGAGAACGTCGCGGTCATTCTCGAGGACGCGAGCCGTGGTTCGCCTGCCTACATCCAGAACGTTTCGGTTGCTTTATCCGGGCTGGGTGTCCGGAGTGTCACGCTGGCGGATACCGTCGGCGCGAGCACGCCGGGAGAGATTGGCGCGCTGTTCAGCACAGTGACGAGCAACGGACCGCCGCAAGTGTCCTGGGGTGTTCATTGCCATGACGATCTCGGGCTGGCGACCGCGAATACGCTGGCCGCTGTTGTGGCGGGCGCGCAGTTGGCTCACGTCACGGTCGGCGGGCTCGGCGAACGCGCGGGGAACTGTCCGCTCGAAGAAATCGTGGCCGTCCTGCACTACAAGGACACCTTGCCGGGGTTCGCCGGACGGTTCGACCTGAAGACGCTGCATGACGTGGCGGAAAGAATCTTTGCGTTGCTGGGCAAGCCCATTCCCCCCAGCAAGCCGATACTCGGACAGCATGTGTTTTCTACCGCGGCGGGCATTCACCAGAACGGCCTCCTGAAAGACCCGGACGTGTATGAATACGTCAAGCCGGGTGACTTCGGGCGCGAAAGGCGGCTGATCGTCAATCGGTTGTCCGGGCGGTCGATCGTGACGTCGGCGCTGCCGGACGTCAGTGATGGCGTCGTCGACCGGTTCTGTTCGTGGTTGTTCGAACTTGAACGAGATATCGATGCAATCGAGATCTCGGGCTACTTCGACCGCTTCGTCAAGGAGAACGTATCCGGCTCCGATCTGCAACGGACTGCTCTTCGCGCGGAGCACTCATGACAACGCCGGCGAAGATCATGGAATGCGTGATTTGCGGGTTCGTGTACGACGAGAAGCTCGGTCTGCCCGAGGAAGGAATTCCGCCCGGGACTGCGTGGGAAGACGTCCCGGCGGGCTGGTTGTGTCCCGAATGCGCGGTAGGCAAGCACGGCTTTCAGGAAGTGGAGTTTTGAGCGTGGCATGAAAGAGTGCGAGACCGGGCGCCAGAATGAGGTCGCCCGGCCGGCCGCCACATGAAGCCGCCTCAGCGCACCAGGAATCCGTAGGCCAGCGGATCGCGTTCGTCGATGATCCAGTTCGCGAAGCCGCAGATATACGCCTCGCCTTCGATCTCCGGAATGACCGCCGGAATGTCGTGCACCATGGTCTCCTTCAGCACGCGCCCCTTGAAGACGGTCCCGACAATCGATTCATTGACCAGCGTTTCATCCGCGCCGAGCTGTCCGCGCAGATAGAGCTGCGCGACGCGCCCGCCCGTGCCGGAGCCGGTCGGCGAACGGTCCACTTCGCGGTCCGCGAACACGCAGCAGTTGGCTTGAGTGGAGCCCGGATGACGCGGCGCATTGGCGATGATCGTGCCGTAGATGTGATTGATCTCCGGAATGTCCGGATGCGCGAGCGGAAACGCCTGGTTTGCGGCCGCCTTCACCTCCGCGCCGAAACGGATCAGCTGCTCCACCGACGACTCGCGCACCGGCAGATCGTGCGGCGCGCCGTCGGCGTAAAAATAGAACGCGCCGCCATAAGCGATGTCGCCCGTGACCTTGCCGAAGCTCGGCGTGTCCACGGTCACGTCGCGCTTCCAGATGAACGACGGCACGTTCACGAAGCGCACGGAACCCGCGTGATCGCCGTCCCACTTCACGAACGCTTCGATGAAGCCGCACGGCGCATCGATGCCCACGCGCGTCTCCGGACTCGTGCGCTGCACCCAGCCCAGTTCGACCGCCGCCGTGGCCAGCGCGATGACCCCGTGTCCGCAGTGATCGCTATAGCCTTCGTTGTGCAGGAAGATGATGCCGAAGTCCGCTTCCGCCGATACCGGTTCGGTCAGATAGCCGCCGTACATGTCCGCATGGCCGCGCGGTTCGAACATCAGCGCGCGGCGGATGTCGTCGGCGTGTTCCTTCAGCCAGGCGCGGCGCTGCACGATGGTGTCGCCGGGCAGACGCGGCAGGCCGCTCGTGACGATGCGGAACGGCTCGCCGCCGGTATGGACTTCGACGGTCGAAATGGATCGGGAGAGTTTCATTGCGTTGTGCGGTGAGACTTATTGAGCGTAGGGAACGGGCAGGCCGTTGCGGATCATGTAGACCGTGGTGGGCGCGCCCTGCAGGTCGCCGCTGGCATCGAACGAATAGGTGCCCGCGACGCCCTTGTACTTCTCCTTCGCCAGTTGCGCGATGAGCTTCGCCTTGTCAGTGGTGGTGCCGGCCTTGACCATGGCGTCGGCGAGCATCTTCACGCCGTCGTAGTAATTGACGCCGTAGACCTGCGTGTCCGTGTGATACGCATCCTGATACTTCTTCAGGAAGGCGCGGCCTTCCGCAGTCTTGTCCAGCGCCACGCCGCCCTGCGCGCAATAGACGATGGACGCCGCCTCGCCCGCGACCTTGCCCATGTCGGCGGAACAGATGCCGTCGCCGCCGAGCAGCTTCGCGCGGATGCCGCGCTGCTTCATCTGCTTGGCCATCGGCGCGCCTTGCGACGCATAACCGCCGAAGAAGATCACATCGGGATTTTTCGACTTGATCGCCGTGAGAATGCCGAGGAAATCGGTGGCCTGTGAATTGGTGAACTGCTGGTCGACGATCTTGATGCCGTTCGCCTTCGCTACTTTCTCGAACTGCTCGGCGACGCCCTGGCCGTACGCGGTGCGGTCGTCGATGATCGCGGCGGTCTTCGCCTTCAGCGTCTTCGCGGCAAACTCGCCCATGGTGCCGCCGAGTTGCTCGTCGCTGGCGCCGATGCGGAAGATGTTCTTGAAGCCCTGCTTCGTGAGCGCCGGGTTTGACGCCACCGGCAGCAGCGGAATGCCCGCCGTGCTGTAGACGCGCGAGGCCGGAATTGCGACGCCCGAGTTATACGGCCCGAGAACGGCGAGCACGTTGTGATCGGCGAGATTCTGCGCCACCTGCACGCCGACTTTCGGGTCGGCCTGATCGTCCTGCGAATCCAGCTTGAAGGTGACGCTCTTGCCGCCGACGCTGATGTTCGCCTTGTTCAGTTCGTCGATGGCGAGCCGCGCGCCGTTCTCGTTGTCCTTGCCGTTCGGCGCCTGCGGGCCGGTGAGCGGCGCGGAGTGGCCGAACGTGACGACCTCCTGCGCGGCGGCGGACGCGGCCACGGAGAAAACGGATACGGCAGCCAGTGCAAGGACGGGATAGCGCATGGACTCGTCTCCAGACGGTTTCGAAGGAACACCAATGTAGTGCAGATGGAATGGGCTCTCAAGCAGATAAAAATTCGACCGGTCGTTCTGGTCAGGTCGCGAAAGCCGCTTCCGGCGTGCAGCAGAATCTGCTGCGGCACCGGCCACAAACCGCACAAGCTGCGGTGGCGGCGGGCAACATCGGCTCCGGCTGCGGCAGCGTCTCACTACACTGACTGCTCCACCCCTCGCCATCAGACAGGAGCGACCGTGAAACTCACCGACTTCGACACCCTCACTTTCGACTGCTACGGCACGCTGATCGACTGGGAAAGCGGCATCTTCGAAGGGCTGCGTCCGCTGCTCGAACGCGTGAAGCCTTCGTTGACGCGCGATCAGGTGCTGGAAGCGCACGCGCGGCATGAATCCGCGCAGCAGAAATACACGCCGGCGAAGCGTTATCAGGATCTGCTGCCTATCGTGTACAAGCGTCTGGCCGAGGAATGGGGCGTGCCGCATACGCACGAGGAATGCATCGCGTATGGCCGTTCCATCCGGCACTGGCCGGCCTTCGCGGATTCAGCGGAAGCGCTGCGCTATCTGAAGCAGCATTACAAGCTCGTGATCCTCTCCAACGTGGACAACGAGAGCTTCATGCACAGCAACACGAAGCTGCAAGTGACGTTCGATGCGATCATCACGGCGGAAGACGTCGGTTCGTACAAGCCGTCGCCGCGCAATTTCGAGTACCTGATCGAGAAGCTGGGCGAGCGCGGCATCGGCAAGGAGAAGATCCTTCATACCGCCGAAAGCCTGTTTCACGATCACAAGCCGGCCAACGCGTTCGGGCTGACGTCGTGCTGGATTTATCGGCGGCATGCGCAGCCGGGCTTCGGCGCAACCATGGACCCGGGCGCGCAGCCCACGATCGCGTTCCGCTTCAACAGCATGGCGGAACTCGCGCAGGCGCATCGCGACGCGTTGGCACAGTCATGAGGAGAAAGGTGTGCGGCTCACCGAGTTCAAGGCATTGACGTTCGATTGCTATGGCACGCTGATCGACTGGGAAGCCGGCATTGCCGCCGGGCTGGCGAAGCTGGCGGCGCGGCTTCCCGTCACGCTCACGCGCGACCAGATTCTCGAAGCGCATGCGCGCCACGAGTCGCAGCAGCAGTTGCTCACGCCCGATCTCGCCTACAACCGCTTGCTGGAGATCGTGTACAAGCGCGTGGCGGAAGAATGGCAGGTCGGCTATGCGTGGGACGAGGCCGTCGCTTATGGGGCGTCCGTCGGCGACTGGCCCGCGTTTCCGGACTCGGCCAGCACGCTTCAGTATCTGAAGAAGTATTTCAAGCTGGTCATCGTTTCGAACGTGGACAATGCGAGCTTCGAGGCGAGCAAGCGCAAGCTCGGTGTCGAGTTCGACGCCATCGTGACTGCCGAGGACGTGGGTTCCTACAAGCCGGCGCGCCGCAACTTCGATTACCTGTTCGACGTGCTGGCCCGGCTCGGGGTCGACAAGCGGGAGACGCTGCACGTGGCGGACAGCAATTATCATGATCTGCTTCCGGCGGAGGAATACGGCATGCATGGCTGCTGGATTCACCGGCGCTTCGAGCAGCGCGGCTTCGGCGCGACCGTGAAGACGCTCACGGAACCCGCCGTCGACTTCAAGTTCACGAGCATGGCGCAACTCGTCACGGCGCATCACGCCGAACTCGCCGAAGGCTGACGCAGCCGCGTGGCGCCCATCGATCCCGCACGACATGAACCACCGACAGAAGCTGGACCGCATCGACATCAGGATCCTGGCCGAACTGCAAAAGAACGGCAACATCACGAACGCGAATCTCGCGAGCGTGGTCGGGCTGTCGGCGAGTCCGTGTCTGCAACGCGTGCGGCGGCTCGAAGCAGCGGGCATCATTTCGGGCTATGGCGCGCATCTCGATCTGACGCGCCTCACGAGCACGGTGACGGTCTTCACCGAGATCATGCTGCACGATCACCGGCGTGAAGACTTCGTGCGCTTCGAGGCCAATCTGCGCGATGTCGAGGAGGTTACCGAGTGTCATCTCGTCAGCGGCGGCTATGACTACCTGCTCAAGTTTCTCGTCAAGGATATCGGTCACTATCAGGAGGTGATCGAGAAGCTCGTCGACCGGAACGTGGGCATCGAGAAATACTTCAGCTATATCGTCATCCGCTCGCCGTTCGTCAGGCATACGGTGCCGCTGGCGTCGCTTCTCGCCGACGACGAGCGTTGAGTACTGTGCGCGCCCCGGAGCTTTTAAAACGCCGGACGGCATCCTATTCTGAAGTTCTTTGACAGGAGCAATCCATGGCGAAGATGAAGGCAGTGCAGGTGACGCAAGCGAATGGTCCGCTCGAAGTGGTCGAACGCGACGTGCCGGAACCGCCGGAAGGCCATGTGCTCATCAAGGTCCAGGCGTGCGGCATCTGTCATAGCGATTCGCTGACGAAAGAAGGCTTGTGGCCCGGACTCCAGTTTCCGCGCGTGCCGGGGCACGAGATCGCGGGCGTGATCGAGAAACTCGGCGCGGGCGTCGAAGGGTGGCAGCAGGGGCAGCGCATCGGCGTGGGCTGGCACGGCGGACACTGCGGCCATTGCGAGCATTGCCGCCATGGCGACTTCGTGCTTTGCCAGAAGGCGCTCGTGCCCGGCATCAGCTATGACGGCGGCTATGCCGACTACATGGTGGCGCCGCAGGAAGCGCTGGCGCGCATGCCCGACGATCTCGCCGACGTCGATGCCGCGCCGCTCCTCTGCGCCGGCATCACCACCTTCAATGCGCTGCGCAACAGCGGCGCGCGTGCCGGCGATGTGGTCGCGGTGCTGGGCATCGGCGGGCTCGGGCATCTGGGGGTGCAGTTCGCGCGCAAGATGGGCTTCGAGACGGTGGCGATCGCGCGCGGTCAGGACAAGGCGCCGCTGGCGAAGGAGCTGGGCGCGCATCACTACATCGACAGCGAAGCGCAGAACGTCGCCGATGAACTGAAGGCGCTGGGCGGCGCGCGCGTGATCCTGGCGACGGCGACCAGCGGCCGCGCGATGAATGCGGCCATCGGCGGGCTCGGGCTGAACGGCAAGATGATCATGGTGGGCATCTCCGACGAACCGGTCGAGGTGCCGATCACGCAGTTCATCATGGGGCGCAACTCGGTGCAGGGCTGGCCGTCCGGCACCGCGGCGGATTCGCAGGAGACGCTCGCGTTCAGCGCGCTGTCCGGCGTGAAGCCGATGATCGAGGAATATCCGCTGTCGCGCGCGGCCGAAGCCTATGACCGCATGATGAGCGGCAAGGCGCGCTTCAGGGTGGTGCTCACGCCGGGCAAGTGAGCGGCGAGCGCGCCTGTGCGGATTCAGGTGGCGAGCGCGGCGACCGTCGCGTTGGGCAGCGCGAGCAGCCGTTGCGGCGACAGCAGCAGCTTCGCCTCGCGCACGCCCGCGCCCATGACCACGCGCGCGCGCTCCATCACGGCGGCTTCCACCAGCACGAGCCACGAGGCCGGCACGCCGAACGCGGTGATGCCGCCATACTCCATGCCGGAGTGTTCGGTGGCCACTTCGCGCGACGCGAACGAGATGCGCTGCGCGCCGAGTGCGCGCTTGACCGCGCCGTTCACGTCGAGCCGCTTCGAGGCCAGCGTGACGATCGCCGCGTATTGTTCGCCGCCATCCTTCTTGTAGCGCACGACGATGGTGTTCGCGCAATCCTCCAGGTAGATGCCGAAGCGCTCGCTGCATGCGGCGGTGTCGGAGGCGTCGTCGGGGACGCGGAACACGGTGATATCGGTGCCGTGCAGCGTGGCAAGCACGCTGCCGGGGAGCGTCGCCGCGATGTCATCGGCGGACATGTGGTCGAGGTTGAGCGCGTAGTCGTCTTGAGGCGTGTTCATGGGCTGTCAGGCGGGCGCCTGGGACGCAAAAAGGCTCTTAGGGTAACCGATGTGTGTCCGCGACGCTTCGAAGCTACTTGCCGCGCACGCTGTTGCGCTTCTCGCCGAGAATCTTGACGATGACCTTGGTGGGCGAACTGGTGGCGAGCCGCGCGATTTCATCGACATGCACCCAGCGGCACCGCGCGATCTCATTGCTGGCGCGGGCCTTTGCGCCCTTTGAGATATCGCAGAAGAACACGTGATGATGTTTCTGGTCGCCGCGATAATTGAACAGGTGTTTGGCCGACTTGCCCGACAGACGGGTTTCTTCTTTCAGCTCGCGGAGCGCGGCATCCGAAAGATCTTCGCCGCGCTTGAGGATGCCGCCGGGCAGCGCCCATTTGGATTCGCGCCGCGCGACCAGCAAAATGCGTTTGCCTCTCCGGCAGACGACCGTGGCTCGTTTCCTCAAATTCGCTCCGAAGTTTTTGTTCTCGCGCTACCGTTGGCGGGGTATTGCCCTCTTGGGCAGCAGTTAGTGTACCCAAGGCGAATTTTCTTGTGGAGCACCTTGCACGATCTTTTGCACCGATAGCCACGTTCGGCAAGGTGTGTGTCTTTTCCTGAGCTTAAAAACCGTCGACCCAAAGAAAAGCCCCGGCGGATGCGCTCGGCCGGGGCAAGTTTTTACGTCTACCGGTACGTCTGTGACACCTGCTGTTTTTGTGTCGTGACTGCTAAGACTGCTGTTACTGCTGTTACTGCTATTACTGCGACTTCCAAACGGCACATTCCCCGACAACGCCACTCCATCTGCTGCACCACTCCGGTATTCTCGCGACTACGACACATGCTGCAACCGGTAAAAAAGTTGAGGGTAAGCCGGTTTGCTCAGTGAATATCGCTTCGCTTTTACTGGCGCGGTGTCTTGCGCCATGTAAAGAAGTGTACTCAGCTACGCGCAATTCAATTGCCCGAAGAAGCGGAGCTTTCCGGTTCTGTCCAGTGAATTCACTAGGCATGGAAACGCGTTTCAGATGCGCAATCAAGACACGGTTTGTCCACGGTCGGACGCTAGACTGGGTTTCACTCAAACCCGGCATTGAATATGACCGCATCGTTACATCAAACCTATGAGCCGCCGCAGGACGCGCGGGCGCTCGTGCTGAACTGGATCAGACGAGCCCGCGAATCGCAGATCCGTCACTACACGATGGCCGACCGTCTGACCGCGAGCGGCAGGAAGCTCGGACTGGCTGTCATCGGCATCACGACCGCTACGGGCACGTCGGCGTTTCTCTCGCTCGTCGCTACCGCCATCTCGCCGCAGTTGCGTATCGTGATCGGGCTGACGAGCATCGGCGCCGCCGTGCTCGCGTCCTTGCAGACCTTTCTGCGCTACAGCGAGCGCGCCGAATTGCATCGGCGCGCGGGGGCGCAATACGGCGCCGTGAGACGCCGACTGGAAGCGATCCACGCAGCGGATCCCTATCTGCACGACATGCGCGACATCGAAGGCGTGCGCGACGAACTCGATCAGATTGCGCAGAATGCGCCGCATCTGCCGCGCGGGATCGTCGCGCGCGGGTAAGCTTTACAGCAAGCGCACAGCGGCCTTCGTGCGCCGCTTCTGCTCTTTCTTGAGCGAGCGCAGCGCTTTCTGTGCGGCCGCGCCATCCGGCAGCGCGTCGAGATGCTGTTCCAGGAGCGCGCGGCTCGCCACGACATCGTTCAACGCGCCGAAGCGCTTCTGCATCCGCTTGAGGCCCTTCAGCGTCTTGCGTTGCTTGCTGCCGAGAAGTGGCTCGAAAAATTCGACTAGGTAGCGCACCTTTTTGCCCGCTTTGCGTACATCGTGCAGCTGTGCGTAGTCCTTGCCCTTGGCCTTGGAGGCTGAGCGGATGCGCTTGCTCAGTTGCTTCTGCGCCGCCGCCACGCGCTTCCGCGCGAACTTGGTCAAGGGCGTGCGTTGCGCCGCCGTATTGAGTTCGCGGTTAGCCTCGCTCAGCGACTCGTGCAACATGTGCTTCAGCTTCGCGTGCGAGAGCGTATCGCGGCTTTTTGCGGCGGTGGCGGAGCGCTGTTCGCGGAATGCGTCGAGCAAAGGCGCGCTGCCCTTCTTGTCGACGAGTTCGATCAGGATGTCCCAGTCGCGCGTATTACCCGCCGCGCCGGCCAGATACTTCAGGAGGGCGCGCTGCTGGTTGTCGAAGTCTTCTTTAAGAATCGGACGATATGCCCACAGCAATGTGCGCAGTCGCCGCAGTGCAACACGCAGCTTGTGCAAGTCCTCGGCGTCGGTGCTGTCTTCGAGCACCGACGCCTGCGCGGAAGCCTCGCCGATCAGCGGATCGGCGTAAGTGGAGAAGCTCGCTTCCGCTAACGCGTCCTGTTTTCCCTTTTTCATGTCCGTGTCCCTCTTCTCTCGCGGAACAAGGAAAGGGGCAAGAAACGTACCGAGCACGCCATCAACGCCCGCGCCGCTTCTCCAGCACGATGGTTTCAAAAAGCTCGTAGTCTGCCGTGGGCGTCTTGTCCGCGCCGGGGGCGTGATAGTAGTTGATCGTGATGGAAGTGCGGCCGCCATGCTCGCCCGGATCGTGATCGAACACGGCAATGCCATAGCCCGTGCCGGTATCGCGCTGCGCCGACCAGATCGCGTCCTCGACGGCATCCGCGACAGGCCGCACGAACGTGCCCGCCGTCGTGCCGGGCACGGGCCGGTTCGGCTTCGTGAAGACCTGCGCCTGCGGCAGGCCGGTGCCGGTGTCGGTGCCGTAGACATCGAGCGGCGCGCTGGTGCCGCCGCCGCCGAGAATCAGATGCACGGTGCCGTGCGACGTATCGATCGGATCGTTCGCGCGCGGCGAGCCATGCACGGGACGCGGCTGCAGCGTATCGACACGTTCGCCCGTCACCGCGTCACGGCCCGCGTGATGATTGCAGCCGCGCACCGGATGGCTGCGTTCATAGTCGTGATCGTGACCGCACAGCACGAGATCGACGCCATAGCGGTCGAACAGCGGGAGCCATGCTTCGCGGATGCCCTTGTCGGAGCCATTGCCCGTCTTCGACGAACTGAGCGCGTCCTGATGCATCTGCACGATGATCCAGTCGATGCCATCGTCATGCGAGGCTTCGCGCAAGGTCTTCTCGAGCCAGCGGGTCTGCTCGCCCTGGCTATAGCCGCGCACATAGAACGAGGTGCCGGGGGCGATCGGCGGATTGCCGGTGCGCGCGGCGGGCACCAGCGGATTGGGTCCGGCCACGAAGGCGGCGCCGTCCTGATAGACGACGTCGTCGGAATCGAGCGAAACGAACAGCACCGAACTCACGCGGAAGCTGTACCAGCGGCCCGGAAAACGCGTGCCGTTGTCGGGCAGCGTGTAGCGCGTCAGATACGAATCGAAGCCCTGCCGGCCGTTGTGAAACTCGATCTCGTGATTGCCCGGACACGGCATCCACGGACGATTCGCGGCGGACGTCTGCGCGTTGTTGCCAAAGTCGCGCCACACGTCGGGCTGGCTCGCGGGGTTGAGGTTGGCGTAGCAGAGGTCGCCGTTGAGCAGATGGAACAGCGGCTCGAAGCGCTCCACCGCCTGCACCGCGAAGCGGCTCTGCGGCGACGACAGCACCCAGTTCGTATTCGGCGTCGCCAGGTCGCCGTAGCTGGTGAAGCGGAACGCGTGCCGTCCGCGCGGCGCCGTGCGGAAGCTCGACGTGAAGGGCTGGCCGGCGTTGCGGTCGTTGTCGGCGGTGACTTCGTAGTGGTATTGCGTATCGGAACGCAGGTCGCGTAGCCGCGCATGATAAGTACACACGATCTCGCCGTTGAGGCCATCCGTGTAAGTGCGCTGCACGGCATGGATCATGTGCGCATGGCCATCGTCCGATTGCAGCCGCACGCGCGGCGCAGTGGCCTGTGCGAGCGACGCCCAGCTGATGACCACTTCGCTCGACGGATCCTCGCCCCAGGTGAGGTGGATCTGTTCGGGCGTGCCGTCCGGCGTGTCCGTCGTCGCTGCAGCAGAGCGGCTCATTGCGCCTGCTGCACTGGCGAGGCCGGAGGCGCCCGCGAACTTCAGAAAGCCGCGGCGCGAGGCGAGCGGTGCGGAGTCTTGCGGGTTCTTCGTGACCATGTGCGGTTGTCTCGTCGTGGGGAAGATTCGCCGTATCACGAGACATTATTGTCATCGGCATGACCGTGCCGTGACACGGCACGAGTTCATCCGTGCATCGAACGGAACGCTGTCATACGCGACCTATCCAATGAGAGCGGACCACTTCAGGAGTCATGCTCATGGCACGCAACGAATACGTTCTCTTCAAGGGCAAGGTCACGCTCGGCGTTCCCTTTCTGCAGGGTTACAAAGGCGATCCGCATTATGTAATCGTCAGCGAAGATCAGGAGGGCAAGGAGTTCCGCATCGTCACCAATGTGAAGTCGGACAGCACGCTGACCGGCCCCGAAGGTTACTTCGTGCTGTATCAGTGGAACCAGTATTTCGAGCATCCGATGACCGCGGATCTCGAGAAGATCGCGGCAGGCGTGTCCATGTCGAACTTCCCGAAGCTGGACTACGTGCACGATACGAAACTCGTCGACCTGAGTGCGATGCGCCCCATCGCGCTCGACGAGGAAGGCGAGCACAACGACATCAACGAGCTGCTCAACGAGATGCTGCAGCTCGACATGTCGGGCGACGGCGTGCCCTATGTCTATCCGACGCCCACCTATAAAGACAACCGGCGCGGCTGGAAGCCGACAAAGGACGTCACGGTGTACGGCTTCGGCTTCCTGTTCGAACCGGGCAAGGACGGCTTGCACGAAACGCACATGAACCAGGGCAACCCGAAGCCCGCGAAAGGCAGCAAGGTCAGGGACCATTCGAACGAGAACGGCGTCTTCCAGGACGGCGCCGTGATGGTGGAAGTGGACGGCAAGTTCCAGGCGTTGTTCGTCGCGTTCCAGACGCAGCTCGTGCCCACCGACAATCGCGGCTACCCGATCCCGGGCACGTCGCATCCGATCCTGGGCTAGCTAGGCGGCGGCGTCGAGCGTCTGCGCGTACGACTTCAGGTACTTCATGCCGGTATCGCACATGATGGTGACGACGTGCGCGTCCGGCCCGAGACGCTCGGCCACGCGCAAGGCCGCCGTGACGTTCGCGCCGGTCGAGGTGCCGCAGAACAGCCCTTCCTCGGCGGCGAGGCGAAAGGCCATGGCGCGGGCGTCGTCGGTGGAGACGCGTTCGAGCTCGTCCGCGATGCGGTCATGCCACAGCGGCACGACATAACCCGCGCCGATGCCGTCGATCTTGTGCGCGCCGCTCGGCCCGCCCGACAGCACGGCGGACTCCGCCGGCTCTACGCCAACCACGCGCACGCGGGCGTCATGGCCGCGCAAGGTCGCCGAGATGCCGCGCAGCGAGGCGGACGTGCCCACGCTCTGCACGAAGGCGTCGATGCGGCCTTCCGTCTGCTGCCAGATCTCGTCGCCCATCTTCGTGTACGCGTGAAGCTGGTCCGTGTTCTCCATCTGCGCGGTGATGTACGCGCCGGTTTCTTCCGCGATGCGATGCGCCTCGCGGATCATGTCGCGCGTGAGCTTCTCCGTCTGCTTGCCGTTTTCGCTCGGGACGATGGTCAGCCGCGCGCCGAGCAGCCGCATGTGATCGAGCTTTTCCTTCGAGAACGCGTCCGAGCTCACGAGATGCAGCGGATGCTGTTTCACCGCGCACACCAGCGCGAGCGACACGCCGGTGCTGCCGCCGGTGTATTCGACCACCGCGCCGCCGGGCTGCAGGCGGCCGTCGCGCTCGGGCGCGTCGATCATTGCGAGCGCGATGCGGTCCTTCATGCTGCCGGTCGGATTCTGGCTTTCCAGTTTCAGCGAAATGCGCGCGCCATTGGACGGCACGACGCGGCGCAGCGTCAGCAGCGCGGTGTTGCCGATGGTGTCGAGAACGGAATGCGGAGCGAGGTTCATGTGCGTGCCTGGGTCGGTGAGATCGAGCTGGAATACTTCGCAGTCTAGACGTCCGGGCACGCGCGGAATATAGTCGCAAATGACATTATCGACATCATTTGCGACATGCGACTTTCCATCCTGGCGCTCGATGGCGTGTTCGATACCGGACTGGCCGCGCTGCTGGACACGCTCGGCACGGCCAACGAGCTGGCCGCCGCGCAGGGCAGCACGGCTGCTCCATTCGATTTCAACCTGGTCGGCGTGCGGCGGCGCGTGCGCACGGCGCTGGGCTTCTCCACACAGCCCGAACCGGTCGCGCACGTGCGCCAGCCGGACTGGGTCGTATTGCCCGCGCTCAACGCCAAGCAGCCGGAGTCCTTGCTCGCTGCACTGGCGCGCCCCGATGTGCGCGAAACGATCGGCCATCTGCGCGGCTGGCATGCGCAAGGCATCGGCATTGCCGCAGCGTGTACCGGTACCTTCGTGCTCGCGGAGGCGGGTTTGCTGGATCACGGCATGGCCACGACCACCTGGTCGCTCGCGCCCGCGTTCCGGCAGCGCTTTCCGGCAGTCGATCTGGACGATTCACGCATGGTGGTCGCGTCGCGGCGCGTCGTGACGGCGGGTTCCGCGATGGGTCATCTCGACCTCGCGCTGTGGCTCGTGCGGCAGGCCAGCCCCGAACTGGCCACGATGGTCGCGCGTTTCCTGCTGATCGATCAGCGCGCATCGCAGGCGCATTACATCGTGCCGGATTACGTCGCGCATGCGGACCCGCTGATCGCGCGTTTCGAACGCTGGTCGCGCGAGCACCTTTCAGCGGGCTTCTCGCTCAATGACGCGGCGAGCGCGCTGTGCGTCGGGCCGCGCACCTTGCAACGGCGCACGGAGGCGGTGCTCGGCAAGTCGCCGCTGGCATTCTTTCAGGATTTGCGGATCGAGCGCGCGCGGCAGCTCCTGTCGGCGGGATGCGATCTGGAGAAGATCGCGAGTGAGGTGGGGTATGCGGATTCCGCGACCCTGCGCACCTTGCTGCGCCGCAAGCTCGGACACGGCGTGCGGGAGATGCGCGCGGATCGGCGCTGAAGGCGCGCACGGCGGCGCGCCTCCAGAAGTTACATCATTCGAGCTCGACGCCCTTCAGCTCCGGAATGAGCGTGAGGGTGGCGATGACATCGACGACGTAGATGCACGCCAGCGCGGCGATCGCGATGCCGAACGAGTAGTAGCTCGCCACCGCGCCGATGGCCAGCGGTCCGAAGCCGCCCACGGCCCGTCCGATGCTCCACAGCACGTTTTGCGCGGTGCCGCGTGCATGCGTCGGATAGAGCTCGGCCATCAGTGCGCCGTAGCCGCCCATCATGCCGTTCACGAAGATGCCCACTACCATGCCGCCGATCAGCAGCGCCTCGGGCGTGGTCATGCGCGAGTAGATGAACACCATCACGAGTGCGCCGATCTGGTACATGACGAAGGTCGGCTTGCGGCCGATCTTGTCCGCCAGCTGCCCGAAGATCCAGATGCCGACGAGCATGCCGAGGATCGAGGCCGCCGTCCACGTCGCCGACTTCGCGAGCGTGAAGCCGAAGGCCTTGGTCAGATAGCCGGGCATCCAGATGATGAGGCCGTAGTAGCCGAAGTTCTGCACCGAGCACATGATGATCATGCCGATGCTGCGGCGCGTGGTCTCGCGGTCGCGGAACAGCGTCTTGAGCGGGAACTCGTGGCGCTTGCGGGCGGCCTTCTCGATGAAGATCTCGGACTCGCCGATCGCCTTGCGGATCACGAAGGACAGCACGGCGGGCGCGAGGCCGACGAGGAACATGCCGCGCCAGCCGATATGCGGCAGCAGGATCGGCGTGACGATGGCGGCGATCAGCACGCCGATCTGCCAGCCCATGCCCACGTACGACGAGACGCGGCCGCGCTTTTCAGCCGGCCAGGCTTCGATGGCGAGCGCCATGCCGATGCCGAACTCGCCGCCCAGCCCGAGGCCCGCGACGAAGCGGTACGCGAGCAGGTCGTGATAGCCCTGCGCGAACGCGCACAGCCCGGTGAACACGGCGAACAGCAGGATCGTGTAGGTCAGCACGCGCACGCGGCCGAGATAGTCGCTCAGAATGCCGAAGCCGATGCCGCCCGCGACGCCGCCGACCAGCGTCCACGTCACGAGCGAGCCGGCTTGCGCCGAGGTCAGGCCGAGGTCCGCCGAGATCAGGCTCAGCATGAAGCCGAGGATCAGCAGGTCGAAGCCGTCCATTGCGTAGCCGGAAATGGACGCGACCAGCGCGCGGACGTGCGGCGGCCCGAAGATCGACTTCGGCGGGGCGCCGCGCGCGCCCTCGGCCGTGTGGTCGAGAGGTTGGTTCATGAGTGGTCTCCTCGTGGACGCATCAGTTGATGGCGTCGGGATCGTGCGGCAGCGGCTCGCCTGCGCCGGTGCGCTCGACGATCAGCCCGTAGTGTTCCGGCCGGCGATGCTTCGCGAAGTTGAAGACGTGTTCGCGGAAGGTGTCGCCGAGTGCGAGATCGATGTTCGCGAAGATCACTTCGTCTTCCTCGCTCACGCTCTGCGCGGCAATCTCGCCCGACGGCGCGACGATCACCGAGCCGCCGATCATATGGAAGCCGTCTTCCTTGCCGCATTTCGCGGCGGCGCCGATCCACATCGCGTTCTGATAGGCGCTCGCCTGCAGCGAGACGAGATGCGTGTGCATGCGCAGATGCACCGGCTCCGGCCAGTGGATGTTCAGCGACGGCGTGTTGTAGCCGAGCACGCCGAGTTCCGCGCCTTGCAGCGACATCGCGCGCCAGGTTTCCGGCCAGCGGCGGTCGTTGCAGATGCACATGCCGAGCTTCGCGCCCATCGTCTCGACCACCGGGAAGCCCGTGTTGCCGACTTCGAAGAACTTCTTCTCCAGATGCTGGAAGGGTGCGTCCGGCTTGTGATCCGAATGGCCCGGCAGGTGCGTCTTGCGATACTTCGACACGATCTTGCCGTTGTCATCGACGATGATCGCCGTGTTGAAGCACTCGCCCTTCGCGGTCAGTTCCGCATAGCCGAGATAGAAGCCGATGCCCGCATTGCGCGCGGCGTCGAAGAGCGGCTGCACGTCCGGATTCGGCATCGAGCGTTCGAAGAAGCGTTCGATGGCCGCTTCCTCGCTCATCCAGTAGCGCGGGAAGAACGTGGTGAGCGCCAGTTCCGGGAACACGACGAACTTCGCGCTGCGGGCCTTGGCCTCGTTCAGCATGTCGACCAGGCGCTTGACGACGGCCTGACGATCGTCGGCGAGATGGACCGGGCCCATTTGCGCGACCGCGAGACCGATTTTGCGTGACTTGCTCATGACTTCCTGTTTCCTTGTGTGATGCGGTTTCAGTGCTTGTCTGTGTAGCCGAAGCCGGCGTGGCCTTCGGCGTTGCCGTCGGCGAGTGCGCGGAAGAACTGGCCGCGCGCCGAGATTTCCCGTTCGTTCTGGAAGGGGAGCGGCGTCGAGCGCGGGACGAAGCGGCCGCTGCCGGGCTGCGCATTCAGCACGCCGTCATCGACGATCACCCGGCCCGCGCTGATCACGGTGCGCGGCCAGCCGGTCACCGTCATGCCTTCATACGGCGTGTAGCCGACGCGGTCATGCAGCGCCGGGGCCGTCAGCGTGACCTGATGCTGCGGGTCCCACACGGCGATGTCCGCGTCCGCGCCCGCTTGCACGAGGCCCTTGCGCGGCGCGATGCCGTACATGCGCGCGTGATTCGTCGCGCTCAATGCGACGAACTCGGGCAATGTCATGCGGCCCTTGACGAAGCCTTCCGAGAACAGCAGCGGCAGGCGCGCTTCCAGGCCGGGCATGCCGTTGGCCATCTGCTTGAAGGTGGTGGCGTCGCCGTGCGGCAGCTTGCCGGTTTCATCGAAACGATAGGGCGCGTGATCCGACGACACGGTTTGCAGCACGCCATCCTTCAGCGCCGTCCACAGCGCTTCCTGTGCATCCGCGTCGCGCAGCGGCGGGCTGCAGCAATACTTTGCGCCTTCCACGCCCGGCAGGTCCATTGCGTCTTCGGTCAGCAGCAGGTAGTGCGGACAGGTTTCGCCATACACCTGCGCGCCCATGCGCTGCGCTGCGCCGATGGTCGCGAGCGCGTCGCGCGCGGACACGTGCACGATCAGCACGGGCACGTCGAACAGCTTCGAGAGCTGGATCACGCGGTTCGTCGCTTCGGCCTCGGCGAGCGCCACGTGACTCGTCGCGTGATATTTCGGCGCACTGCGGCCGTTTTCGAGCAGCTTCTGCGAGACCCAGCGGATCACGTCGTTGTTCTCGGCGTGCACCATCACGAGCGCGCGTTCGCGGGCGGCGAGCGCGAGCACGTCGAGCATCTGATAGTCGTCGATCTTGAGCTGCTCGTAGGTCATGTAGACCTTGAACGACGTGATGCCCTTGCGGATCTGCTCGACGAGATCTTCCTGCAGCGTCTTCTTGTCCGTCTCGGAGACGATCAGGTGATAGCTCCAGTCGATGACCGACTTCGCCGTGGCGAGCGCCGCGTACTCTTCCGCTACTTGCTTGAGCGAATGGCCGCGATGCTGCGCGGCGAAGGGCACGATCATCGTCGTGCCGCCGAACGCCGCGCCGACGCTTGCGGAGTACCAGTCGTCGGCGCCCATGATGCCCATGCCCGAGCGCTGCTCGACGTGGCAATGCGTATCGATGCCGCCCGGAAGCACGTACTTGCCGGTGGCGTCGATGTCGCGCTTGCCGGCGGGCAGGCCGCGCGCCACTTCAACGATACGGTCGCCGACAATGCCGACATCCGCTTCGAAAACCGCTTCGTCGGAGGCGACGCGGCCGTTGCGTATCGTGAGATCAAACTGCTGCATAAACTGTCATCCGCTTGAAAATTCAGGGTTGCGCGGCGAGTTGCGCGTTGTCCGCGCGCGCCGCGAGCCACCAGTCGACGCAGGCGCGCGCGAGCGCGTCGGTCGGGTCGATCGCATGATAGGCGGCGCCGGCCAGCGCCACCGGGATTTCCGTGCAGGCAATCAGCAGCGCATCGGCGCCACGCGTGACCAGCGCGTCCGCCGCAGCGGACAAGAGCGCGCGGGCGTCGTCGAGCCGGCCGGCCTTCACCGCCGCAATGCCCGCCGACACATACATCGCCTGCATGGCCTCATCGGGCTCAATGGCCTCGATGCCGCGCGCCACGAGTTGATCGTGATAGATGCGCGCCTTGAGCGTCGCGGCCGTCGCCAGGATGCCCACGCGCCGTGCCCGCGGATAGCGGCGCGTCAGCGCAGCCAGCGCCGCTTCGCCGATATGCAGCACAGGCAGCGTGCTCGCTTCCGCCAGCCGCTGATGCCACACGTGCGCGGTATTGCAGGGAATGGCGATCGCCGAGCAGCCCGCGCGTTCCAGCGTGCGCAGGCCGTCGAGCAGATGCGGCCAGGGCGCATCCGAACCGGCGAGAAACGCGGTGCTGCGATCGGGCACTTGCGGCACGTTGTGAACGATGACCGGCATGTGTTCCTGATCGGACGCGGCGGGCGTCGCCTGGATCAGCTTGACGAGGAAATCCGCCGTGGCGAGCGGACCCATGCCGCCGAGCACGCCCAGCCGCGGCAGCGGCGCTCCGATGTCGCTCATGCGTCACCCCGCTCGCGGCACACCGCGAAGGCCAGAGAAGCGGCGCTCGAACACGGATCGATGACCGGTACGCCGAGCGCCGCTTCGAGTTCGGCACGCAAGGGCGTCATGCCGGCGCAGCCGAGCACGATGGCGTCGGCGCCGTCCGTTTCGCACAGGGCGCGGCCGGTCGCGATCAGCTTGTCGAGCGCCAGTGCACGGTTGCCCGATTCCTCGACGCTCAGTCCGACCGCGCGTTCGCCCGCGACCGCCGCACCGATGCGGGCAGCATGATACGCCCGCCAGTGGCGCGGCATGCCGCGCGTGCTGGCCGCGATCACGCCGACGCGCGAGCCGAGCGCCAGCGCGCTTGCCATGGCCGCCGCGCCGATGCCGATCACCGGCCGGCGCGTGATTTCGCGGGCGGCGTGCAGGCCCGGATCGCTGAAGCAGGCGATGACAAAGCCTGCCGCATGCGCGTCGTGCTGCTCGACGAAGTCCGCGACCGCGACGGCGGCGCGGTCCGCATCCCGCTGGGTCACGATGCCGCCCGGCACGGCGTGCAGCGTGTCGAACGCGACGGGCGCGTCGTCGCCGGCGCGCAGGGCGCGGACGGTCCGCTCGATGTCGCGCGTGACATCGGCGAGACCGTTCGGGTTCAGGAAATAGATGGGAGCTGACATGACTCGGCGCCAAGAAAACGTGAATAGACCAACTTGATTCCCACGATATCAACGGCGCTTCGCGCTGTGAAATAGTCCAAATTTGGTACCCCATAGACGCAATGCATGGCTGCCCGGCGGGCGCGTTAAACTGCCGGGCCAACGCCACACCGATGCTCACGAGAAATGAACTACGACGACGCTTCTCCCCATTCCCGCACGATGAGCATGCGTCAGATCGAGGTCTTCCGCGCGATCATGATGACCGGCTCCATCAGCGAGGCGGCGCGCTCGCTGTACGTGGCGCAGCCGTCGGTGAGCCGCGTGCTGCAAGTGACCGAGCGCCGGCTCGGCTTCCTGCTGTTCGAGCGCACGCGCGGACGCCTGTATCCGACCCCGGAAGCCAAGCGCATCTTCGAGGAAGTGATGCGGGCGTATGAAGGCATCGAACGGGTGGACGATCTCGTGCGCGCGCTCTCGGACGGGTCGAGCGGCACGCTCAATGTCGTGTGCAGTCCGAGTCTGGGCGTGCATCTGGTGCCGCTCGCCATCGCGCGCTTTCATGCCGAGTTCCGCAAACTGCCCGTTTCGTTCGAGCCGCTCACCCACAATCACCTCGTGCCGCGCGTGTTGTTCGGCAAGGGCACGATCGGCGTGTCGATGTTCGAGGTCCAGCATCCGAACATCGTCACCGTGCCGATGGAAAGCGGCCAGGTGCTGTGCGTCGCGCGCAAGGGCACGCTTGGGAAGCGGCGCGTGCTCGAGCCGAAGCAGATCGCGGCGCTGCCGTGGATCGACTATGAACACGACACGCCGCTTGGGCGCATTGTCGGCACGGTGTTCAGCAACGAGCGCAGGCCGGAGCCGGTGGTGCGCGTGCGCTCGGCCATCAGCGCCTGCACGCTGGCGAAGGAAGGCGTGGGCGTGGCGATCGTGGATCCGTTCTGTATCGACGACGCCATGCGCGACGCGCTCGACGTCGTGCCCCTGCGCGCGGAGGGCTCGCACCGGCTGACGGCGAGCCTCGTGTATTCGCACGTCGAGCCGCTCTCGAACGCGGCGCGACGCTTCGTCGAGATCCTGGACGCGGTGCTGAAGCAGCATCTCGCGCCGCGGCGCGCGCCGAAATCCGGTGAGGCCCGCCCAAGGCATCTTTACGGACGGCTCGGGCACCGTTTCATGCGACAATCTAGCCCGCAAGAAATACAGGCAATGGGTTCTGGAGATACACATGACCACCCGAGCGGACGAGATTTTGACGACGCTTGAGCGCGAAATCCTGTCGGGGCAACTGCCACCCGGGTCGCGGCTGGAAGAAACGGAGCTTTCCGAGCGATTCGAATGTTCGCGCACGCCGATCCGCGAGGCGCTGCGCCAATTGGCGTCGGAAGCGCTGATCACGATGCGGCCGCGCCAGCCCGCCATGGTGGCGGCGCTCTCGGCCCGCAAGCTGCTCGAAATGTTCCAGGTCATGGCCGAACTCGAAGGCCTGTGCGCGCGCCTCGCCGCGCGCCGGGCAACGCCGCAGCAGATCCAGCGTCTGCGCGACACGCAAGCGGAACTGCGCGAGACGCTCGATTCGAACCACGTCGATGCGTTCTACGAGATCAACCGGCGCTTCCACGAGATCGTCTACGAGGCGAGCCAGAATGAGTTTCTCGCCGACCAGACGCGCGGCCTGCGCAACCGGGTGTCGATCTACCGCAAGATGGTCACGCAGAAGGTGCGTCGGCGGCTCGATACCGTGGACGAGCACGAGCAGGTGATCGGCGCCATCGAACGCGGTGACGGCGATGCCGCCGACAAGGCCATGTCCGCGCACGTGAACCTGCTGGGCGAGCAGATGCTGGATTTCATCGCGCTGTTTCCGGAGCCTGCCGAGCTGGCCGAGTAGGGCGTCATTCAGGAACCGGCGGCACGAGGTAGTTTCTACCGACCGGTTCTTAAACCATTTCCGGCAAACTTGTCATCTGTCGGTGCTTCGCCGATACTCGGCAGTCCGACCACGTTTTCCTTTTGTCGATTTAGACGGTATTTGCTCATGAGCACAATTCTCGAAAGTGTCCCCGTTGGCCAGAAGGTCGGCATTGCATTCTCCGGCGGTCTCGATACCAGCGCCGCGCTTCACTGGATGAAGCAGAAAGGCGCCGTGCCGTACGCGTACACCGCGAATCTCGGCCAGCCCGACGAGGACGACTACGATTCGATCCCGCGCCGCGCGACCGAATATGGCGCAGCGGGTGCGCGCCTGATCGACTGCCGTGCACAACTGGTTTCCGAAGGCATCGCCGCGCTGCAAAGCGGCGCGTTCCACGTCTCGACGGCGGGCGTCACCTACTTCAACACCACGCCGCTCGGCCGCGCCGTGACGGGCACGATGCTCGTCGCCGCGATGAAGGAAGACGGCGTCAACATCTGGGGCGACGGCTCCACCTACAAGGGCAACGACATCGAGCGCTTCTACCGCTACGGTCTGCTCGTGAACCCGGATCTCAAGATTTACAAGCCGTGGCTGGATCAGCAGTTCATCGACGAACTCGGCGGCCGCTCCGAGATGTCGGAGTTCATGCGTCAGTCGGGCTTCGCGTACAAGATGTCGGCGGAAAAGGCTTATTCCACGGATTCGAACCTCCTCGGCGCCACGCACGAAGCGAAGGATCTGGAAAGCCTGGAAAGCGGCATCCGCATCGTTAATCCGATCATGGGCGTGGCCTTCTGGCGTGACGACGTGAAGGTGGACCGCGAGGAAGTCACCATCCGCTTCGAAGAAGGCCAGCCGGTCGCGCTGAATGGCAAGACCTTCCCGAATGCCGTGGAACTGCTGCTGGAAGCGAACCGTATCGGCGGCCGTCATGGTCTCGGCATGAGCGACCAGATCGAGAACCGGATCATCGAGGCGAAGAGCCGCGGCATCTATGAAGCGCCGGGACTCGCGCTGCTGTACATCGCGTATGAGCGGCTCGTGACGGGCATCCATAACGAAGACACGATCGAGCAGTATCGCGAGAATGGCCGCCGTCTCGGCCGTCTGCTGTATCAGGGCCGCTGGTTCGATCCGCAAGCCATCATGCTGCGCGAAACGGCGCAACGCTGGGTCGCACGCGCGATCACCGGCGAAGTGACGGTAGAACTGCGTCGCGGTAACGACTACTCGCTGCTCAGCACGAAGTCGCCGAACCTCACGTATCAGCCGGAACGTCTCTCGATGGAAAAGGTTGCGTCGACCTTCTCGCCGCGTGACCGTATCGGCCAGTTGACGATGCGCAATCTCGACATCACCGATACGCGCGACAAGCTGCGCATCTACTCGCAGGTTGGCCTGCTGACGCCGGGCGAAGCCTCGGCGCTGCCGCAGCTAAAAAGCGAAGAGTAACGGTAGAAGCAGCAAGCGCAGACATACGGCCATCGGTCTTCGGACCGGTGGCCGTTTTTTTTATGCCGATGCGCCGCGTGTCACGCACCTGTCACGCCCAGAACCAATAATCCCCGCGCCCGAACACATAAAAGTCAGACCAGACGGGCGGTCGCTACAAGCGGCCTGTATTGCAACGAAACGGGGATTCACAGATGACCATCAGGCAGCGTATTGCCTTGCTCGTCGTGCTCATGCTTTTGGCACTGACGGCAATCGGCGGCTATGCCGTCAAGCGGACTCACGACAGCGCAAGCGAAGTGCATCAGGTGACGCAAGGTGTGGTGCCGAGTGCGCTCGCCTCCGCGGATCTCGCCGCGCAAGTCAAGGACGTACAGATCGCGACGATGACGCTGGTCTACGCACCGGACGCACAGATCGCCGCGCAGGCGCGCGAGCTGTTGACCGAGCGCGAGCGCACCTTGAAAGCAGCGCTCGACGTGCAGGAGCGCGCCGCGAACAGCACCGCGCAAAAGGGCCTCGTCGTGCAGGCGCGCGAGAGCCTCGCGAACTACTTCGACGCCATCAAGCAAACCGAGCAGATGCAGGCGGAAGGCAAGAGCGCCTTCGCGCAGGCCTTCCTGTTCGCGAACGTCGCGCAGTACAAGGACGAGCTTCAGGGCATTGTCGAGACGCTGCGCATCGAGAAGAATCGCGAGAAGGACGCGGCCATCGGCACGCTGAACGACGCGCTCGCCACGACGAGCGTCATCATCGCCGCGGCCATGGGTGTCGCCGTGCTGATTCTGGTGGGCATCAGCGTGCTGCTCTACCGGCAGATCTCGTTGCCGCTCAGCCGCATGCAGATCATGATGAGCGAGATTGCATCGAGTCAGGACTTCACGCGCCGCGTGCCGGTGGAACGCATGGACGAGATCGGCCATTCGATCGTCGCGTTCAACGGCATGATCGAGAAGATCCAGGAAAGCTCGCAGCAACTGAAGCAGCGCACCGCCGACATCCAGGCGATGTTGCAGAACATGCCGCAAGGCATTCTCACCGTGGTGCCGGGCGCGACGATCCATCCCGAGTATTCGGCGTTCCTCGAAGCAATCTTCGAGACGGATCAGCTTGCCGGCCTGCGCGTGATGGATGTGGTGTTCGGCGCTACGGATCTCGGCAGCGATACGCTGGATCAGCAGGGCGCGGCCATCGATGCCTGTCTGGGCGAAGACATCATGAACTTCGACTTCAACCGGCATCTGCTTGCCGATGAAATCGTCAAGGACATGGGCGACGGCCGCAAGAAGGTGCTCGACCTGAGCTGGTCCGCCATCACGAACGAGGAAGGCGTGATCGTGCGCCTCATGCTGTGCGTGCGCGACGTCACCGAGTTGAAGGCGCTGGCCGCCGAGGCGGGCGAACAACGCCGCAGGCTCGACATGATCGGCGAGGTGCTCGCCATCAGCCAGGAGAAGTTCGAGCGCTTCATGCAGAGCGCGGCGAGCTTCGTCGGCGAGAACGAGCGCATCATTCGCGAACATGACATTCCGAGCAAGGAAGCGGTCGCACAACTGTTCCGCAACATGCATACGGTGAAGGGCAACGCGCGCACCTATAGCCTGCAGCATCTGACGAGCGTGGTGCACGACACCGAGCAACGCTACGACGCGATCCGCCAGGACAGCGGCGACACGCTCTGGAATCGCGACGAACTGATCGCCGACCTGGAGCGCGTGCGCGCGGCGCTGCAAAGCTATGCGACGGTCAATGAAGTGAGCCTGGGACGCAAGACATCGGCGGGACAGGGCGGGATCGATCGCGAGTTCATCCAGAAGAACATCGAGCTGCTCGAAGCCGCCGATACCAACGACGCAGAGGCGCTCGCCGCCGTGCGCGCTTCGCTGCATCGCATGTTGCGGGTGCTCGATACGGAAAGCATCGGCGATGCACTGGATGCGCCGATCGGCTCGCTGCCTTCGCTCGCGAAGGAACTCGGCAAGCCCGCGCCGCGCGTGAGCGTGACCGATCACGGCTGCCGTATCGGCGGTGAACTGGCGGGCCGTCTCGCCAATGTCTTCACGCATCTTTTGCGCAACAGCATCGATCACGGCATCGAGACGGCGGAAGAACGGATGGCGCAGGGCAAGCCGGCGGCGGGCTCGATTCATGTCGATGCACGCATGCACGGCGATGATTTGCGCATCACGCTCGGCGACGATGGCCGCGGTCTCGCGCTGCACAAGATCCGCGAGCACGCGCTGCAGCGCGGCTGGCTGGATACGGCGACGATTCCCGCCGACGAAGCCCTCGCCGAACTCGTGTTCCGCCCGGGATTTTCGACGGCGCAGAACGTGACGGAGGTGTCGGGGCGCGGTGTCGGCATGGATGCGGTGCGGGCGTTCGTCGAGCGGGAAGGTGGCCGTATCGAGATGCAGTTCATTGATGAAGGTCAGGGCGCTGCGTTTCGCGCGTTCCGGACGGTCGTGTGGCTGCCGGCGAGCGTGGTGATCGAGGAAGAAGCCGGCTTCGATGCCGTGAGTGGATAACGGAAGGTGATGGCAATGGAGTACAAGTGGATGGCGGCCTGCGTGGGCGTGATGTTCGTCGTGAGCGTGATGTTCTGGGCGCATAAGATGAGCAAGAGGCATCTGGGCATTCAGCTGCAACAGGACAGCGCGTTTCGCGAGCGGATCAGTGCAATCGAAAACGCCTGCCGCGATGAACTGGCGGCGAGCGGCAAGCGCATCGATGAACTGACGCAACAGGCGACTGCGCTGCAAGCCGCGCTCGACCGCGCGCATGCCGAACGCGACGACCTGCACCACACGCTGACGGCCGCACGAGCGCACGCGGACGAGCGCCTGCAACAGGCCAGCCGTATCGCCGATGAAGCCGCGCGCCTCAAGGTGCTTACGCTCACGTTCGAGCGCTGGCACGAGCAGATGATCTCGCTGATGGCGCAGAACCGCGACATGCATTCGAAGAACCAGGAGCTGTCGGCGATCGTGCAGCACGTGCTGATCGTGTCGCTCAATGCGTCGATCGAGGCGGCGCGCGCGGGTTCGGCGGGGCGCGGGTTCTCGATCGTCGCGAGTGAAGTGCGGTCGCTGGCTTCGCGGTCGCAGGAGTTGTCGAAGAGCTATCGCGACAGTTTGCTGCGCAACGACCTGACTACTGCCGCCACGTTCCAGGACATCCAGGCGGGCGGCAAGATGATCACGGCGTCGCTCGGCAGCGTGGAAATGCTCGCGGGCCGGTTCCGCACGGAGATGGAACAGGTGGCCGCATGATTTCGGAAGAGGCACGGCGCAGTATCGGGCAGATCGTGGAGCAGGCCGTGTGCGCGCGATTGCGCGCGCGAGACGATGCGCCGATGGAAATCACGGAGGCCGACGAGCAGCAGCATCGCGCGATGTTGCCGATGCATGCATTGGTGCTGACGATCTCGTCGCTCACGTTCCGCCTGCTCTTCGTGCTGCACTTCAGCGACGACGACGCCACCCGCGCCTGCTATCCCGGCGCGAAACGCGAGCAGGCGCTGGCGGACGTGCTGATGGAACACGTCAACCTGTGTTGCGGGTCGATCAACCAGCAACTGGTCGCGCATTTCCCGGATCTGGGCATGTCGACGCCGTTTGCGTTGAGCAGCCGCTGCATCGACTTCATCGATGAGCTCAAGCCGGATCACGTCTGGCGTTACGCCCTGCGTCCGGGGGGCGAAGCGCATCTGGCAGTCACGGCGTGCGTCTGCGCGCAGGCGCCCGTGGACTTCGCGGCAAGCGCCATGGAGGAACAGAGCGACGGCGAACTCGAGCTGTTCTGAACCCGCGCGGGACTGTGTCAATGGCAATGAAGCGCCTCGGGCGCAAGGAATGAGAAAGATGGCAAAGGTATTGGTAGTGGATGATTCGAGCACGGTGCGCGATGAAGTGGCCGGCTTTCTGAAGAGCAGCGGACTGGATGTGGCGACCGCGGTGGACGGCAAGGACGGCCTGGCGAAACTGCGCGCGGATGCGGGCATCCGTTTGATCGTCAGCGACGTGAACATGCCGAACATGGACGGCCTGACGATGGTCGAGAAGATTCGCGGTGAACTCGCGAACCAGACGGTCAACGTCATCATGCTCACGACCGAAAGCAGCCCGGCGATGAAGGAGCGGGGCAAGGCCGCGGGCGTGAAGGGCTGGATCGTGAAGCCGTTCAAGGGCGATGCGGTGATCGCCACGTTCCGCAAGCTCGCTTCGTAGCGAGGTGAAGCGGGCGGTGTGAGGGACTGCGCTTTCTGGGAGAATCGTTTTCTTCTCTCCATGCGGCGTGACGTCACTCAGGCTATGGGCCCACAACTGGACATCGATCTGCTGCGCAACTTCGTCGCCATTGCCGAATCCGGCGTGATGAGCCGCGCGGCCGGCGAGGTCGGACGCACGCAGGCCGCATTGAGCCAGCAGATCAAGCGGCTGGAACTGATCGTCGAGAAACCGCTGCTCGTCCGCGGCGCGCGTGGCGTCACGCTGACCGTGCACGGCGAGCGACTCCTCGTGCATGCACGCAGGATTCTGCGTACGCACGATGACGCCGTGGCCGAACTCATCGGCGAAAGTTTGTCCGGATCGTTGCGGCTCGGTTGTCCCGAGGATTACTCGCAGGTCTTCGTCCCGCCGATTCTGCAGGGATTCGCGATGCAGCATCCGCAGGTGCTGATCGAAGTGGTCTGCGCGCCGACCGTGCGCCTGCTGCATCTGCTCGATCAGCATGACCTCGATCTGGCTATCGTCTCCGTGCCGGACAGTGCGCGCAGCGATCAATTCCTGCGTCGCGAATCATTCGTGTGGGTTGGCAGCGGCGAAAGCGACGCGATGAATCACGACCCCTTGCAACTCGCGCTCTCCGAGCCTGGCACGCTGGATCATCAGGCGGCCATTACGAGTCTTGAGCGCATCGGCCGGAAATATCGTATTGCTTATGCAAGCGCCAGTCTCGCGGGACTGACGGCGGTGGTGCGCTCGGGACAGGCTATCGCGGTGCTGACGCAGCATGCCGTGCCGCCCGATCTCGTGACCTTGCCGGCATCGAACAGCTTGCCTGCATTGCCTTCCGTGGGCATCGTGGTGCAGCGCGGCCGTGGGCCTTCTTCCCGACTGCTCGACCGCTTCGAAGGGCACGTCAAATCCGTGCTGCCGCTGCTCTGACCCGGCGCGACCGGGCAGCGCCGATGCCCGGTCATTCTTCTCCATCCCCGAATGGTGCCTTCTTGGTTTGAAGGATTCTGCCGTCGCGATCAATCCGGCAACATGGATTCAGTTGCGCTGCAGACATAACCCCGAGAGCCTCCATAGCTTCTGACGAATGCAGCGTTGTGATGTCCTTCCAACAGGAGATTCGATCATGACTTCGATTCCAGTCGTTCGCTATCAGTCTGAAAACATCGACGGCCTCAACGTGTTCTATCGCGAAGCCGGTCCGAAGGATGCGCCCGTGGTGCTGCTGCTGCATGGCTTCCCCACTTCGTCGCATATGTTCCGCAATCTCATTCCGGTACTCGCCGGAAAGTATCGTGTGATCGCGCCGGACTACCCCGGCTTCGGTCAAAGCGATGCGCCGGATCACAAGACCTTCAAGTACGGCTTCCAGGCTTTTGCCGATATCGTCGATACCTTGCTGGCGCGGCTTGGCGTCGAACGCTTTGCCATGTATGTGATGGACTATGGCGCGCCGGTGGGTTATCGGCTTGCGCTGAAGAATCCGGCGCGTGTGACGGGCCTGATCGTGCAGAACGGCAATGCGTATGAAGAAGGACTGCGTGAGTTCTGGAATCCGATCAAGGCTTACTGGAACGACAACTCGGCGAAGAATCGCGAAGCGCTGCATGGTCTCGTGACGCTCGACATCACCAAGTTCCAGTACACCGACGGCGTCTCGGACGTGTCCCGTATCAGCCCCGACAACTGGGTTCACGATCAGGTCCTGCTCGACCGTCCGGGCAACCGCGACATCCAGATGGACCTGTTCCTCGACTATGGCACGAACGTGCCGCTCTATCCGCAGTTCCAGGCGTTCTTCCGCGAACACCGGCCGCCGACGATCATCGTCTGGGGCAAGAACGACAAGATCTTCCCGGAAGAAGGTGCGCATCCGTATCTGCGCGATCTGCCCGATGCGGAAGTGCACATTCTGGACACGGGGCACTTCGCGCTGGAAGACAAGCTCGATGAAATCGGTCCGCTGCTGCTCGGCTTCCTCGATCGCACGATTGGCGCGAAGAAGGCCTGAGCGAACTGAGCCATTAGCGAGTCCATGAGGGCAAATCAGGGTAATCCCTGATTTGCCCTTTATTTTTGTTCCCGTCACTGTAAACGGATGTTGTTGACGAAGTACATTTTCAACATTCATTCGTTCAAGGTGACTTTGCTTGAGTTCATCGATCATCCAGGGCGTCAGCGCCCGCGCGCTCGCCGAGGCCTATGCCAAGGGCAGCGCCGATCCCGTCGAGGTCGCGCAACAGGCGCTGTCGGCTGCGCGCAAGGCCAATAGCGCATTCATCTCCTTCGATGAAACCCGCACGCTGGACGAAGCGCGCGCCTCCGCGCAGCGCTGGCGCGACAAGCGTCCGGCCAGTGCGCTCGATGGCGTGCCGGTCGCGTGGAAGGATCTCTTCGATATCAGCGGCAGCGTGACGACGGCCGCTTCAGCGCTGTATCGCGACCGCGCGCCCGCCACGGCCGACGCGCCGCTCGTCGCGGCCAGCGTGCGCGCAGGTTTGGTCGGCATCGGCAAGACCAATCTCAGCGAGTTCGCGTATTCGGGGCTCGGCCTCAATCCGCACTTCGGTACGCCATTCAATCCGGCCTTCGAGGGCGCGCATCGCGTGCCGGGCGGATCGTCGTCGGGCAGCGCGATTGCGGTGGCGATGGGCGTCGTGCCGATCGCCATCGGCACCGATACGGCCGGCTCCATTCGCGTGCCGGCGGCGCTGAACGGCATCGTCGGATATCGGGCGAGCAGGGCGCGCTATCCGCAGGCAGGCGTGACTGGCCTGTCGCGTTCAGCCGATACGCTCGGGCCGCTTGCCCGCACCGTCGCGGACTGCGCGGCATTCGACGCCGCCGTGCGCGGGCAACCCGTCATCGCGGCGACGGCGGACGTGCGCGGTCAACGCTTCATCGTGCCGACGGGATGGCAGACGCGTTTCGCGGTGACGGACAGCGTCGCGAACAACTTCATGCGCTTCGTCGCGATGCTCGTGCGGGCCGGCGCGCGCATCGACGAAATCCCGCTCGCGGCATTCGACGAAACCTGCGAACTGCTGAAGACACGCGGCTGGTTCGGTTCGCTCGAAGCGTTCGAGCTTTATCGACCGGTGCTCGATTCCGCCGACGCCGAGCGTATCGATCAACGCGTGCGTACGCGCCTCGAACTGAGCCGCGCCGTGCCGCCTTCACGTCTCGCTGAACTGCTCGATGCACGCGCGCCATTGATCGCGCGCCTGCGCGACGAACTCGCGGACGCGACCATGCTGCTGCCGACCGTGCCGCACGTCGCGCCTGAAGTCGCGCCGCTGGAACGCGATCCCGACCTGTTCGCGAAGGTCAATCTCGCGACGCTCTCGATGACGATGCCCGGCAGTTATCTCGACACGCCCGCATTCGCGATGCCGACCGGCGTCGACGAACAGGGACTTCCCACCAGCGTGCAGTTGATGCGCGCGCAAAACGACGACGACGCGCTGATCGGTGTCGCACTGGCCGTCGAGCAGACGGTCGCACTGAACTGAATTGCTCAAGGAGAACGGTATGGCCAAGGAAATACTCGTTGCATTCGGCATCGACGTGGATGCGGTGGCCGGATGGCTCGGCTCGTATGGCGGAGAAGATTCGCCCGACGACATCTCGCGCGGCTTGTTCGCGGGCGAGGTCGGCTCGATGCGGCTTTTGAAGCTGTTCGAGCGCGAGAAGATCAGAACGACCTGGTTCATCCCCGGTCACTCGATTGAAACCTTCCCGGAGCAGATGAAGGCGGTTGCCGATGCGGGACATGAGATCGGCATTCATGGATATAGCCATGAGAATCCGATTGCGATGACGCCCGAGCAGGAAGAGGCCGTGCTCGACCGCAGCATCGAACTGGTGACGCAACTGAGCGGCAAGCGGCCGACTGGTTACGTGGCGCCGTGGTGGGAGTTCAGCAACGTCACGAACGAATTGCTCGTGAAGAAAGGCATCAAGTACGACCACAGCCTGATGCACAACGACTATCACCCGTACTACGTGCGCGTCGGCGATTCGTGGACGAAGATCGATTACAGCAAGCATCCGGACACGTGGATGAAGCCGTTGCAGCGCGGTCACGAAACGGATCTCGTCGAGATCCCGGCGAACTGGTATCTCGACGACCTGCCGCCGATGATGTTCATCAAGAAGGCGCCGAACAGCCATGGCTTCGTGAATCCGCGGCATCTGGAAGAGATGTGGCGCGACCAGTTCGACTGGGTGTATCGCGAGCATGACTATGCGGTGTTCCCGGTGACGATTCATCCGGACGTGTCGGGCCGTGCGCAGGTGCTGCTGATGCTCGAACGATTGATCGCGCATTTCCGCAAACATGAAGGCGTGCGCTTCTGTACATGCGACGAGATTGCCGACGACTTCCTGCGGCGCAGCCCACGCAAGTCCTGACCCTCACCGACCCAAGGCCCCGACCCATGAACTCCTCTCCCTTGCGCGAAGGCGCGACGATGGACGGCAAAGCGCCGTCCGCTTCATCCGGATTCAAACTCGAGACGATCCTGCCGATTGACGTGAAACGCGCGACCATCGTCGCGTTCTTCGCGTGGGTGTTCGCCGTGTATGACTTCATCCTGTTCGGGACGCTGTTGCCGGAGATCGGCAAGCACTACAACTGGGATGCTGCCGCGCAGGCGGAGATTGCCACGCTCGTGGCGATCGGCACGGCGGTGATTGCGTTTGCGATCGGGCCGTTACTCGACCGACTCGGCCGCAAGGCGGGCCTGCTGTGGACAGTGGCGGGCGCGGCGGTCTGCTCGGGACTCACCGTGGTGGGCGGCGCGATGGGACAGGTCCCGCTCGTGCTGATCCGCTCGCTTTCCGGCTTGGGTTATGCGGAGGAAACGGTCAACGCGACCTATCTCAACGAACTGTATTCGGCCGCCAACGATCCGAAACTCAACGCGCGCAAAGGCTTCATCTATAGCCTCGTGCAGGGCGGCTGGCCGATTGGCGCGCTGATCGCATCGGGGCTGACGGCGCTGCTGCTGCCGCGCATCGGCTGGCAAGGCTGCTTCGTGTTTGCGACGTTTCCGGCCATCGTCATTTTCTTCATGACGCGGCGGCTGAAGGAAAGCCCGCAGTTCCTGCTGCACAAGCGCATCAAGCAATTGCGCGAAGCCGGACAGGACAGCGAGGCGCGCGGACTGGCGAGTGCCCATGCAGTGGATTACGAAGAGCATAGCCGCGCGGGACTTGCGGAAGCCTTTCGCGGCAGTGCACTGCGCGCGACGCTCGTGCTCGGCGGCGGCATCCTGCTGAACTGGTCGGCGATACAGGTCTTCAGCGTGCTCGGCACGACGGTGCTCACGCGCGTGCACGGCGTGTCGTTCGAGAACTCGTTGCTGATTCTCGTGTTGTCGAATGTTATTGGCTATTGCGGTTATCTGAGCCATGGCTTTATCGGCGACAAGATTGGCCGGCGCAATACGCTGGCTATTGGCTGGATGCTCGGCGGGCTGGCGTTCGCGGGCATGTTGTTCGGGCCGAGCAGCTCGGCGGTGGTCGTCGCGTTGTATAGCCTTGGGCTGTTCTTCCTGATCGGGCCGTATTCGGCGGCGCTGTTCTTTATCGGCGAAAGTTATCCGACTGCGATTCGCGGCACGGGCAGCTCGATTGTTCATGCGATGGGTCCGATCGGCGCGATTCTCGCGGGCGTCGGCGTCACGTCGATGCTGAATCACGGCGGCGACTGGCTGCATGCGGCGCTGTGGTTCGGCGCGGTGCCGTGCTTCCTGTCCGGCGTGCTCATTCTGTTCGCGCGGCATGTCGATCCCGCCGACGTCAAATAACCTGGAGGTCTTCGTGAAAGTTGCATTGGTGACAGGCGCGGCAAGCGGTATCGGGCAAGCGCTGGCGGTGGCGTATGCGGAGCAGGGCGTGGCTGTTGTCGGCGGTTATTTTCCCGGTGATCCGCACGATCCGCAGGCCACCGCGCATGCTGTGGAAGCGGCGGGCGGGCAATGCGTGATGCATGCGGTGGACGTGACATCGGCGGATGAAGTCGAGGCCTTTGCGCAAGCGGCGATGGCGCGTTTTGGGCGCATCGATTACGCGGTGGCGAATGCGGGCTTGCTGAGGGCATCGCCGTTGACGGTCATGAGCGATGACCAGTGGCATCAGATGCTCGATGTCGACTTGTCCGGCGTCATGCGGACCTTTCGTGCGGCGGCGCGCCACATGACGGACGGCGGCGCGATGGTGGCGATTTCATCGATTGCGGGCGGCGTGTACGGCTGGGAAGATCACACGCATTATTCGGCGGCAAAGGCGGGCGTGCCGGGCTTGTGCCGCGCGGTAGCGATGGAACTCGCGCCGCGCAATATCCGCTGCAATGCGGTGATACCGGGGTTGATCGAAACACCGCAATCGCTCGATGCCGTCAATTCGCTCGGACCCGATGGCTTGCGCGAGGCAGCGAAGGGCATTCCGCTGAAACGTGTGGGCGCGCCGCGCGAGATCGCGACGCTGATCCGCTTTCTCACGAGCGACGACGCTTCGTACATCACGGGCCAGTCGATTATCGCGGATGGCGGCTTGACTGTGCGCTGGCCAGGCTGAACACAACGTGGAGGCATGAAACATATGGCATCGACCTTTTCACTCGATGGCCGCCGCGCGGTGGTGACGGGCGCGGCGAGCGGCATCGGCGCGGCGATTGCGAAAGCGTATGCGGAAGCGGGCGCGCGTCTCGTGCTGGCGGACCTCAACGCGGCGCGTCTCGCCGCGCAAGCCGATTTGTGCCGCGCGCAGGGCGTGCGTGTCGAGACGATAGCTGCCGATGTGGGCGACGAAGCGGGCGCTCATGGCATTGTGGACCGGTGCATCGAAGCGTTCGGCGGCATCGACATTCTCGTCAACAATGCGGGCATGCTGACGCAGGCGCGTTGCGTCGATCTCAGTGCTGCGATGTGGGACGAGATGATGCGCGTGGATCTGCGCAGCGTGTTCCTGTGCTCACGACGCGCATTGCCCGCGATGACAGCGCAGCGCTGGGGGCGCATCATCAATGTGGCGTCGCAACTGGGCATCAAGGGTGGCGCGGAACTGACGCACTATGCGGCGGCGAAGGCGGGCGTGATTGGTTTCACCAAGTCGCTCGCGCTGGAGGCGGCGCCGGACAATGTGCTGGTGAACGCGATTGCGCCGGGGCCGATCGAGACGCCGCTCGTCGATGGCATCTCTTCGGCGTGGAAGGAGATGAAGTCGAAGGAGCTGCCGTTGCGGCGCTTCGGACGCGCAGAGGAAGTGGCGCCCACTGCGGTGCTGCTGGCGTCGGATCCGGGTGGCAATCTGTTCGTCGGGCAGACGCTGGGTCCGAATTCCGGCGATGTCATGCCCTGATGCAAGGAGTGGATGGCTATGTGCGGCATGTGCGGGTTGCTGGGCGGCGGACGGCATTGGTCGAACACGGTGGCGGCGGGCGAAGGCGCGAACGCGCGACGGCAACGCTATGTGCAGGTGGCGCATGCGAACCGCGTGCTTGAAGGGTATCGGCTGACGCTCGCGGATTTTCATGGGCAGTCGTTCGTGCTGTCATCGCCGACGGGTGCACAGCTTATCGTCGAGAACTTCATGCAGATATGGAAGGCCGCCGAAACGATGCTTGGCAAACCGCTCGATCCGCTCGCCATGTTCGCCGATGACGACGAGGCGCGATCATGAGCCTGGCCTACGATGTCATTCCGGTCACGATCGTGACGGGCTTTCTCGGCAGCGGCAAGTCGACGTTGCTGGCCGATGTGCTCAAGGGCGATGCGGCGCGCGACACGGCTGTGCTCGTCAATGAGTTCGGTGAAGTCGGGCTGGATCATCTGCTGATGGGCGAAGTCGAAGCGCAGACGGTGCTGCTCGATAACGGCTGCATTTGCTGTGCGATTCGCGGTGAACTGAAGGACGCGCTGGCGACGCTCTTCTCGCGACGCGCGCGCGGCGAGGTGCCGCCGTTCTCGCGGGTCGTGCTGGAGACGACGGGACTCGCGACGCCCGCGCCCATCGTCGCGACCTTGCTGGGCGACCGGATCGTGTCGAGTCATTATTCGATTGGCGCGATTGTCACTGTGGTCGATGCGCTCAATGCGGAGCAGCAACAGGCACGTCATCCGGAATGGCTTGCGCAGGTTGCGGCGGCGGATCGGTTGTTGATCAGCAAGGCGGACCTTGCTGAAGATGCCGCCGTCGATGCGCTCGAAAGCATGCTCACGCGATTGAATCCGGCGGCGCGGATCATGCGCCGCACGCGGCGTGACGATGCTTCGCTGGTGCTCGATGTTGCCGCAAATGTGCATGACTTCGCGGATCTGGTGTTCCGCTCAGGTTCGCGCGCCGTTGGGGGTGTCCGCCCGCTTGCGAGTTTGAATGCGCATCGCGGGAAGTTATCGGGTATCGAATCGTTTTGCATCGACTTCGATGAGCCGCTCGACTGGCCGGTGTTCACGCTCTGGTTCACGATGCTGCTGAACCGTCACGGTGATAACATCCTGCGAGTCAAAGGCCTGCTTGCGCTCGAGGGCGCACGGCAGCCGGTTGTCGTGCATGCGGTGCATCATCTCGTGCATCCGGTCCTGCATCTCGATGCCTGGCCGGACGGCGCGAGGCATTCGCGTCTCGTGTTCATCGCGGAACATCTCGATGGTGATGCCGTCCGCAATTCGTACCGGCGCTTTAGCCGGCATCTTCATCCACACACCGCCGAAACCGTCGATTGAACACTGCTCGTTCGAGTCCTTCAGCACCCGCGGTGCATCCCTCCAAGGTCGAGTTGCGCGTCCTGGGCACGAGCGTCACGCTTCAGGAACATATCCGCAAGCGGGCTGAGCAGGACCTTGGTATCAAGCTGCGCTTTGTCGTGCAGGACGGCGGCAGCGTGCAGCGCGATGGCGTCATGCATCCGGATCGCTACGAACTGTACGACCAGTGGTTTCATAGCATCGATTGTTTGTGGCCGACGCATGCGCTTCAGCCTGTCGAGCTTTCACGCATTCGCCGCTGGGATGAGGTCAATGCGTTGCCGCGTACGGGTCGGCTTGCGAAGACGAAGGCTCAACCAGCAGGTGGCGCGGGCTGTGTGCCTGCCGACCGGCTGTTCGTGCAGGGCGATGGCACGCTCGCACGCAAGCCAAGCGAGCGCATCAGCATGCTGCCGCTCACGCATAATGCGGATAGTTTCGTGTATCTGCCCGATTCGATGCCTGCTTCGCTCATTGATAGCGAGGAAAGCTGGGCCTGGCTGCTTGCGCCGGAACTCGCGGGGCGCGTGGCGTTGCAGGCGGATGCGGCTATCGGTGCTATCGATGCGGCGCTTGCTGTCGAGGCCAGCGGGCTGATGCGGTTTCGGGATATCGGCAACCTGGAGATCGAGGAGATCGACGGACTCATTGGGACGTTGATCGAGTTCAAGCGGCGCGGGCACTTTGCGGGGTTCTGGTCGAGCTTTGCTGAAGCGGCGCAGTTGATGATCGCCAACAAGGTCGTGATTCAGAGTATCTGGTCGCCGGCGACTGTGGAGCTCGAGCGGGCAGGGTTGAACTTTCGGTTGGCTCGGCCGCGTGAGGGATATCGGGCGTGGTTTGGCGGTATCGGGATTTCGCGGCTGGCGCATGGTCGGGTGCTGGATGCGGCTTACGAGTACCTGAACTGGTGGCTCGAAGGCTGGGCCGGCGCGACGATGGCGCGGCAAGGGTTCTATATCTCTAATCCCGAGCGTTCACGCGCGCAGATGAGCGACGCGGAATGGGCCTACTGGTACGATGGCGCGCGCGCTTCCGCCGAATTGCCAGGGCCTACCAGCAAGCATCTCGTGCCAGTCGGGCAAGTGCGCGATGGCGGCGGGTATGTCGCACGCATGAGCCGGATCGCGGTTTGGGATTCGGTGATGGATGAGCATAACTACCTCGTGCGCCGATGGACCGAGTTCATGAGGTCCTGATGGCGCAAGTGCTTCTATGCAGTTGCTTTCACGATGACAAGACGCGCAAGCGCTTCCCCGCATAAGGTTGTTGCGTCGGCTGACGTGACATCCGCCGGCGATTTGCAGATCGAGGCGGATAGCCGTCTGCGATATCGCGTGATTCATGACCGGCTCAAGTCGGCTATCGCTGTTGGGGCGATCAAGCCCGGGCTCGTGTTGCTTGAAGGGCCTGTGGCAAGGTTGTTTGGGACTAGTCGGGTGCCGGTGAGGAAGGCGTTTGAGATGCTGCATGCCGGAGGCTTGCTGCATACGTTTGAAGGGCGAGGGTATCTGGTCGCTCAGGCCGATGGAGGAGTGCCGGAGCCTTTGCGCGTGCCTTTGTCGGAAGAGACGTTAGGGTTTGATCGCAGGCCGGAGCCGCTTTCGATTCCTTCCACCAGTGAGCGGATCCTTGATTCGCTCGAGGCCGCAATTTCACTGGCTATCGTTTTTGGTCACTTCAGGATCGATGAGAGTGACGCGGCTGAGGGGTTTGGGGTTAGTCGGGGGACGGTCAGGGAGGCGCTTAATCGGCTGCGGGATCGAGGGCTGGTCGAGAAGTCCGCTTACTCGCATTGGCTCTGTGGGCCGCTTACGGCTAGAGCCGTCGCGCAGGATTATGAGCTGCGAGGGTTGTTGGAGCCGGCTGCGTTGGTGGCTAGTGGGCCGTTGTTGGGGGCTTTGCTGCTTGAAGAGGCTCTGGCGGATGTTGAGAGGGCTATCGCCGATCCGGATTCGGTTGATGCGGGGGAGTTGCATCGGCTCGAAACCACGCTTCATGACACGTTTTTGAGCCGGGCGCCTAATGGGAAGTTGCTTGCTGCTATTGGGCACGCGCATATGCCGCTTATCGTTAATCACGCGTTTTATGATGCTTTTCAACTGCATCCGGATAAGGGGACGTTGGTGGAGCATCGAGTTGTCATCGAACGCTTGATCCGTCGCGAGTATCGGAAAGCCGCCGACGCGCTCGCCGAACATCTCCATAACGGGCAGGTTCGGACCAGGCAAAGGCTTAAGGTGCTTGCGGTGTTGCCGGATCCGGAATTGCCGGGGTATTTGCAGAGGGTGGCTTGAGGGGGGCTGTCTAGGGCGGAGGTAAGGGCCGGACTTCGGCCTTTTCGGACATTGGAGTTGCTCGCGTTCAACGTCAGTAGCTTGGCCGACTGACGACATTGTCGGCGTCGGGCCGCTGGAGGTAGAAGCCTACATCACCGCGAACTTTCATTCGCAACCTGCCTCACTGTTGTCAATCTTGGCCTGATCCTCCTCACTTGTTCTACAGTCCGAGGGAGACCGCCTTGGCCTGTTCTATGGTCCGTTCATTCAGTCGATTGGCAACTACCCGATATCATTCAGCAAGGCTTGAGAGGATCGCTATTGTGCTTGGCAAAGGATGGTTTGCGGCCTGTCATGTCCATCCATGTTGGATCCACTCGCGTTTTAGGAAAGCGCTATCTGAAGTCAGCGCCTGACATCGAGGAGCGGGCCGATGGACTGAGCGATCTCATGAATATCAGAGAAGGCATATTCCAACAGCAATCCGAGAGCAAAAACATTTTAGACCATTCGTTCGAGTGAACTTCATCAGGTACCAAGGTTTATACTTTAAACACTCACTGCAGCGCTTTGGCGGAGCAGGAGCACTGAGACCGGTACACTGCTCTTACAAACCTTAACCGAGACTCCAGAAGAATGACGCTTGTTATCGCTGGGCACAACCTAATACGCGATCCTTGGGATAACGCGTGGAAGCGTGACAATACAAAATCTGCGAACAACGCCCCTCTTATTTGTGATGGACTATTCGTTGTAGCCGACAGTGCCATAACCAGCAGTCAGGGTCATACATTGCTCGGAGGATTTCAGAAGGTCTACGGGATGAGCGCGAAGCTGTGGGCCCCGTATTTCGTTGCTGGCACGTTCAAAAGCTATGCATCAATACATCAAGAGGCTGAATGCTTCATCGCATTCGCGGGCAGCACACTAACAGTACAGCACATCCTTAATGCCGTTACCGAGCATCTAGGTCAACTTCGAATCTCACATCGGCATACGGCGTTTGACATTGGCGAGTACTATGTAGCGATGCCTTGCTCAACCGATAATTTGTTGTTGAACTCGGAAGTACCCATCACATGGGACGAAGACATGTTCCGTCCAGACGACCTAAAGAGTATCTTTACGTCAGATCGCATAGCGGATGCTATTCACCATTCGATCAACGCTGCACTGTCGTCGGCGAGGCAATACAAGCTCGATAAAGAGTCTCTGGACAGCATGCGCACCGACGTCGTCGCGGGAATCCGTTGTCCGGTTTCGGGGAGTTTTCGGCTCTTCGTTTTTCGCTTAGCTCACCGTCTGAATGATCAAGGTGTTATCGAGGTGTTCGCAGAACGTCATGCGGTCGCGGATCGGGAGGTAGCCGTCCTCGGTATGCGAGCAGAATTCGAGGCAGATGCACAGAAGACCTTCATTGCCGCACTGGGAGGTGAAGTCCAACCCGCTCAAAGAATGTTCGATTTCCTGAATGCGTGCATCGACAAAGTGACTGAAGACGGAAGAAAAGAGATTGATCGCCCCTCTTTTTGGAAACATCTTGGAAACCAAGGTCTGAAGAATGTGGGACGTCAAAAGCGATAGCGCAACGATGAAGCCCTGACCGCATGCGTCGAGCGATAGCCGTGGACTTGCCAAATGCGCAACAGCGGCGCGAATACTCCACTGTGACGTGGGCGTACTTAAAGCTTCAGCGGCGTCAGATTTGAACTAGAGGTCGAGACCGATGATTTCGCCTACGAGTACTTTAGTTGTAAGGCCGCGTGGACGTCGAGAAAGTGCTTCTTGAACACGTCGAGAACGTGGTCGAGATATCCGTTCTGAATCGTAATCTCGCTACCGTACATGGCGAGGTGTTGCGACGCCTTGACATAGGGCAACAGCCTCGATTCTTGTTCGATTCGCCCATTAGCATGAACAAAGGCGTTGCGAGTCTTTTGTATATTTCTGATCTCCGCCCAATGCCGATTATTCCGTGGAATGGCAAGTCCCGCAACCTTCTTCAAAAAGATGGCTGATCGATCTATGCCCGTCCCATGGATCTCTTTCAAGCTCAAGGCATGATCTTCGGTTCTCTGTAGTAGTTCACAGAGCTTGTCAAGCTCGTGCTCGAGGAAAGAATAGAGGGTGATGAGCGCCGAGCGTCGTTGAATGCTCGGGAAGTCTCGTTCGAAGAGCACATGAAGATCCCAAAAACCATGCACAAAACCCTCATGGTGCTCGACGGTTATGTTGTATTCGTCGGTCTCTTCAAGGACTTCAAGCCGCTTGTTTCGACGAAAATCCGCAACCCCAGCATCAACCTGTTCCTCAATCTTTGCCAGATATGCGAGCATAACTTCGTAAGCCGGATATACGATGTAGTCGTACCAGTGCAACGGGTGAAACGCGTGCTTCAGCATATTCGAGATGTTCTTTCGACCGGTTTTGAAGCGCTTCAGCGGCGACTGTGTGCTTGTTCGCGAAGTTCTCTGCGCGGTCAACGTGACTGAAGCGCTGCATTCTTCAACAATTCTACCCAAGTCGATTGAAAACGGACAGTGTGGTGGGGGACGAGGTTGCCGTGTGGCAGGCGACATGCGAACGACCGCAGAGCGAGGCACGGTTGTCTGAGCACGACAAACTCTCACCTGTCCGCAATGACGTCGATGCTGGGTCACGAACTGGACTCTGCTTTCCGGGTGGCCGCCAGCGCTCCGCATGGCATATATCAAGCGGAGTGCGCGAGCGCCCCCGATCCGTGACGTAAGCGCATTCCTCCGCGTAGCGAAGACCTGCGGAACAATGAACCGATTGACAGTTTCTCGGCGTTCAATTTCACCCGTTTCCTATCCTGCATGCCCGAGCGGATTGTACACGGCACATTTTGGACGCTCGGCTTTCTGTATCGAACGGTTGCCGACGGCCGAGCTCTGCCTCACATCGAATGTTGGCGGCTAGGTGTGTGCGGCGGTCAAATCTGTGCGCTTCGACAGCGCGCTCCAGGATGTGGACCTGACGATGAAAGGCTAGCAGTAGGCCGACCCAACACCGTGCTTGCGTGTTTTGGCGGCCAGGTGATAAGTCGACCTATCTGGGCGATGCCACACATCGAGACCGCTAAAAAATAACCCGCCATCGCAGGCGCGCAAATGAGACGGCGGACGCGATCCAAGAGCCCAAAAGGGGTTTCCACCGACGCTCCGCTCGAGCATAAGCGCCGAGGTGAAAGGGTGAGTCTCACTTCGAGATCGACTGCCAAACTTTCGACGCGGCACTTCGGCCTTTGCCAACGGTCGCCGAGACTCTCCTTTAAGGCGGCAGTACTACTGGTTGCCAACGTTGGCGGCATTGAAGCGTGAGACCAGCGTCGTGTATCGACCAATCCGCACTTTCGATGCGAAGCAGTCGTTCGAGTGCCCTTTCGGACGAATGTCTTACATGCACGGCTCTACGGCCTGTCAAACATTCGAATCGCGATAGCTGAGTGTTGGATCGTCCGTACAGCGCGGGCGAGACTGGACTTTACCTTCCGTCCGGTCCGCTACCCCTGACTTATGCAGTCTCTCATCCATACCTTATCGCACGATGCTGTTCCAGCCACTGCAACCTCCTGTCGACTTCGAGCCGGGGCGATATCGCGACAAGCTTGTCGAGTATGTTTGCTAATTCCGTTGATCGACCGCTGGCCCCCGGACCCAGCAAGATCCAAAGGAATTGCAAGCAGGCATGGGCACCAGTGCCTTGCATGGAGCATTCCTGTAACTGCGAAATTGCGTACCCTCCGCCATCAAGAGGTGCAAGAAAATGACGAATCCCCGCAAATGCGTCTTCAAACGCCGCGCCGGTGCTGATGCAGAGCGCGGCAAGGTCGCTCGAAATCGACGCTCGCTTGAACCGCGCCTCGTGTGGCCAGACCGCGTGGAAGATCGGTCCAATAAAAGCGCGCCAGGCGCGCTCCGGCGAGTCCCCAATCTGCGAAACATAGTTGCGCATACATTGCGCGGCGCCCGCGAGAACGGTATGCGGCGCACTCTGCAGAAGACGGCGAACCTCTTCAGTGGAAATTGGCGCCTTACCGGTTCCCGGGATCATTCTCCAGCTAACCAGAGGATGAAGAAATCTCGAAGCAATGTGCGAGGCGGAATTTCCGGTGGTCGAGACAGCCTCGCTCGCTGCCTTGAACAGCGGGCGCTTGTAGGCCCGGGTCGCGGCGAACGAAAGCTGGGCGCCTCCCAGCAGCACTGATCGTAGAGAAATACCCTCGCGGTCATCATGGGACAGTCGTTCCCTGAGCGGTCCCAACGCGAGCCTCCAATCAGCATGCAGGATAAAGCTCGCGTTGTATGCGCACGCGCCGCGACCAAACCATCCAGCCGCTGTGTCAGACCTAAGCACCGCTGCGAGCCGGTGACGGTCGTCGTCGGCAATCGCACCGTTCGCCTTGCGGCGGTCGAACCTGAGTAATAGAAGCTCCGCAAGTCGTCCTGAAGCACGATTGATTAGTCGGTTGTAGAACCTTCCGGTGTCGTCTTCCCCAAGCGGCTCCTCGTGGAGTTCGCACAGTTTCCACAGTCGGTCCCACCACTCGCTAGCGCAGTCTCGTTCGGATACCTTTGTATAAGCTCTAAGCAAATAACTCAGCGCGGGTAATAGAGGCGCAACGAAGTTATCTTCAGCCGCGCGAAGTCGATCAAACGCCATGCGGACAAGGTCCATTGTGTCCGGCGTCACCTCGTTTTTCACGACCGTCAGCGTCGTAAGCACCTCCAAAAAATCATTCCAGAGTTCAACGTTCTCATTTAAGAGCGTCGCTGCATGCAGAAGCTCAAACGCCGCGGCCGGCTGCGCTGCACAGTATGCGGACCAACTTAGTCGGGACGAAAAGTCGTGATCATTACGTAAAGTCCGCGCGACGCGAAGCCTTTCGTCAGGCTCGGCGTCGATCAGCGGCGCCGGGTCACCCTGGACGGAATGCGCACCGGTCGAATAAATTCCAAAAAGATCGCGTTCCTCATAATCGCCGGCAATGAAAGGGTGACGCGACGCGATTGCGTCCAGTTCTGCGAGCCCGTCAGCTGGCAGCACGCCGGCAAGCCGAATCGCGGTGAGCAGCAGCCAGACCCGGTGGTCTCTAGCCTGCGGACGCCAGTCGGCACCCTCCACCGGATATTCCTGATAAAGCGAAGGCGACTCCTTGAGAATACGGGAGACGATCGCTGCGACCGCCTCTTCCTGGGCTTCGCCTAGCCGTTCTCGCATTGCCAGAACCAGTTCGCGGTTGATGTACCAGAATGCCCTTCCCGGCAGTTCTAGTATCCCGGTAGCAGCTTCATCGGCGCTGAAAAGCGATGTGAGCCTGAGCGCGTTGGCCCACATTCGCAAACCTAGGAGGCCGGGTATCCGCTTCCAGCATATCGCCAGCGAACGTGCGTACCCTGGATCCAGCGGTGTGAGTCTCGCGATGAGGGTCGAGAGTATGACGCACAGATGGACACAGCCGTCGTGATACTGGTTCTGGTCGTGCGCTTCGACGGCAGGGACATTCCGATCTAGCGCATCCCATTCGGAATCGACAATTTCCAGTTCGACTGCCGCGGCACTGGCGTCAGACAGCGCGGCATTGCATAGCTCCGCAATCCTATGCTCGCGCCCCTGTACCTTAAGAATCGCACTCACAACGCTATCCATATCGGACGGGTCGTCGAGGGAAAGCGACACCGCGACAACATCGCGAAGCACCTTCGGCGCCTGCTCGTCACTTTCGCCTGTCGACCACCAGCGCGCTTTGAGTTCGATTCGAGGCGTGATCGCCTCGACCGCATCTCGCAGATCCTGGTCTTCCGGAGGCGGCCCTCCCAGCGCCTGCGCGAGTCTGAAGTGATGCATGATCACGTCATGACGCTTTGGGCGCATTCGCGCCAACGCCTTCCACGCCCGCGCCCACGGCTGTGGCACCTTCTGCAGCGCGAAGGCCACGCGCGCGCCGTCGACGAACAACCGGCCCAGTCTGCCGTGCCAGTTGATTGCGGTCTCAAGGCGTTTGCGTTCAGTCAGCGCTTGGAAGCACCAGTTTGCAATGATCTTCGGCGCATCATCCGGCTGCCAGAGTCCGGACGCGTTGAAATACTCGAACCACTCTGGATCGACAACCGTCGCGGTAACTACATCCCACAGGTCGCTCTTTCCCTTGAGCAGCCATTCAGCCTCCTCGCGCTCAGTTGCGGAAGCGGAGGCGAATGATCTGGCGAAAATTCCGGCGCGTTCACGGCGTGCGAGCCGCGGTCGCTCGACAAGATCGGCGAGCTGGCCAAGATCCTCCCAGAGTGCACTGTGTTCCTTGCCCTCATCATTCCGCTTCCGATAGGGGATCGGCACGACCGCGATCGTGTCCCAGCGCGCTTCGGTCTCCGCCGCTTCGTGTTTGTAGGAGTCGAGCGCGTAAACCGAACGCAGATCGTCGAACCGGTCCCTATCGCCCTCCATCAGATTAAGAAAATATCGAACTGGCGCGTCGTTCGCACTGTACCCTATGAGGACGAGTGTCTTGCACCGTACAAGATCAAACAGGAAGCGTGACGCCCACCCCGACCGCATGTATGCGTCACCGTATTCCGCGCTGGTAAGCACCAACGGCGTTGCCTCGAGGTCCGCAACAGTGTCCCGGATCCGGCCGTGCAGGTGGACAATCCCGTGACATTGGTCCGTGCCGGGCGGTGGTAGTGCCTGCCCGGCCAGACTCGAAAACTTCCCACTTCTTGCTCCTTCGACTTCATCGAGTGCCCGTTCAAAAAGACCTTCAAAGTTGGTTGTGACGAGAAGCAATCTGTTATCGCTGGCCCGCGATAGTCGAAGCAACGTTTTGTGATGCTCCAAATCCGCTTTCGCCAGCGTGAGGATATCGGTTACTTCCTCATGAATCCGTTCTGGATTGACGAGACGACGCGCCACGGCGCCAAGCGCTTCCTCGTATCGACCTTGTTTAATGGCGAGGGATTCCGCGGTGGTTGGCTCGACGCCGATGCGTTGGTAGACCTGGGTGACCAGGCCGCCAAACATCGGTAACTGCGGTGCGCTGACGCCTGCGCCGCAAAGAAACACGACTTCGCCATCGAGCATGCGATCCAAAAGGTCGTCCGGAAACGCAGGGCCATCGTCAGAGTATCGGAGTGTCAATTTAGTCTTTCCTCGTTCCTGAGTGTCGTGGACGCTCCGCCCTGGCTCGTCCATGGCGGTCGTTTCGGTGCCGATGCGCACTCGACGAAACTGCGTGCAATCACCTCAATTCGCGCCAGAGGGCGAGGGAGCCCGTCGCCCGATGGTTCCTGGAAAACGGACGGCGCGCCTCGACGAGTGTCGCAGCAACAGACACCTTAGCCCACATTTCGAGGATCTTCGGTATGGGCGAATTACGGCGTCACGTCGCCCAACTTTCCTATCAAGTAAGCCCTCGACCAAGCCACGCGCTTCAGGTTCTGGGCGTGGCGCGCTCGAATCGGCGACTTGTGGTTCTAGGACGCGCACTCGCTACGCTAGACGAGTGCGGGGCTGTCTTATCCCGTACCGGCGGCGGCCAGCCCTTTGAGCAGGGGTATCCCAGCGGCGGGGCAAGCGCCGAACCTGGGCGTCGATGTCGGTCTTTTCCCCGTCGATATCATCAGGACCGGCGCACCGTCACACGCAGTCTGGGTCAGACTCTGGGTGGGAGCGCAGCGCGATAATATCGCTCCCAGACATTGGCGAAGCTTTGGTTAGCCCTTTCGCGTTGCGCTTGCTTCAAAATCGCGGCAATACTGCCGGATCGACGCGAAAAGTTTTTCATCACCCGACGCCTTCGCCACCACTGCAAACGACATGAGGCCTCGCAGCATGTAACTCCAAAAGGCGTCGACGTGGGAGTCCAAGAGGGGAGTGCCGAGCATGCCGTTCATGTGGAATCGTGCAGGATTTCCGCCATAAGTTTCCATGATGTGAGGGGACGCGCCATGGACATAGCCTGAATATGTTTTATGCAGTGCCTTCATCGCGGCTTTCCCCGTGCTTGGATCAGACCCCGCGGAAGGGTTTTGCGTAAGGTATGCGTGGATTCTGTCTCTGGGAATACTTGGTCGCTTGGTTGCCGTCTCCGTCAGGCGATCTGCGTCTTCGAACTCTTCGAGATTGAACGCTTCGATGAAAGCCTTGTGTAGATATGTCTCCCCGTGAATGATGCCGAGCGCGAGAAAATTGACGTCTTCGCTGGCTTCATCTGCGATACGGCACACAGCGGCCTGTTCAGCAACAAATCCATGTGCGAGGAGTATACGCACTGCCCTGAGCGCGCTGACTAGACGAGCCATCTTTTGCAGCATCGCTTGGACTGCGCCTTTCTCCGCGTATCGGTATCCGTACGAAGTCTTGGCCACCGTCATTAACTGCGGCGCGTCAAGCTGGACATCAAGATGATGGACATAGTCCTCCATCAGCCTTAGCGCCTCGTCGTACAGCTCGTCTCGCGTCACTGTTGCTTCCTTATTGAGTTGTTCAAATCGCAGATTCAGTGCGTATTATCTCGCGCAACAGGTCTCCTTTTGCGCGAATCGAGAAGTCCCCGTTCAAGTTGGCTATTGTCGGCAATCCGCCGGTTTGCTGACGAACAAATATGACTGCCCGAACGTTGGCTAAGGCCGATATCCAGCCCACCAACATCACAGCGGAGTTGCCCGATATAGCTTGAAAGTCGCCATCAGGGCCCACGATTCTCGAGCAAAACTAAAGGGTCGACGTCGCCCGTTGTTCAGAAGGCGAGCCGCCGTTCGCGGCGGCCGCGATACCAACAACTGTTGTCGAGAATTGAAAAAACCGTCCCGCGCTTGATCGCCGAAGGTCGGCAATGGCACAAAAGCATGTGCTCGCGTCCACTTAGGCAGGCTATCATTCAACAAAGGTGACCCATGACCTTGCGCGAGGTTCCTGAGTTCCGTCTCCAACTGAAGCCGGCAACGTTCCCAGATTGACTTGAGATTATTGTCGCGCTGATGTTGCCATGACTGGATCGAGCGCACCCGTGTTGATCACCTTGTCAACAAAACTTTCCATCGCATTGGCGATCGCCTTCTGAGCAGCAAGGCTCAAGGCATCAGCACCCACGGGGCAATTTCCGTCCTCACTTGCATGGCCTTGACCGCGGAAAGTCGTAGTGATCAGTTCTTTTCCCTGTTTGTCGGCGACGCGAGCGCGAATTGCGATATCCACGTTTGCATCGGCGGATGGCACCCAAAAGCCGGGCGTGAAGCGAATTCGCGGGTCAAACTCGGAAAGGTCGAACTTGAAGATGATCCCATCATGCGTGGAAGGCACTGCGCCGCCATTGTTTACGACTTGAGGGAACGCGGCTTCGACAGTCTTTGAAAGTGAACCTTGTAGCGCCTCACCGATATACATTGGATACTTATGTGCGCCGCAGGCAAAACCGGATTTGACATCCTTGCCCGCCGTAACGAGATTGTCGCTGAAAACAACATAAGCCTTGTCCTGCTTGATCTTCGTGCTCATGACTTCGGAAGCACCAGATTGCGACGCAACTTGGACGTTATACGCGCAACCTGAGAACACCGTTGCCGCTAACATCGCAGCGCCTGCTTTAACCCATGCCATAATTTTCCCTCTTATCTTGGTTGTTTTTTGTTGTTTGGGCCACGCTATTGCGGCACGCCGTGCGCGATTCCCGCTTTACTGACGGCAACGGACGAAAATTCTTTAGAGCAACTTTTGCGGGACGCTTTGCTCGTTGACCTCGTCCAACCGTCTGCTTCGTGGGAGCCGCGCACGGAGCGTCAATGACAGCAAGGCCGAAGTACATCCTGAACACTGCAGCTCGGGCGGGAACGGACGAGTCCCTTGTCGCATCTGTCAATTTTCGTGGAATCGCGCCCGCATACGGCCGATCAGCTTCGATCAACAACAAAACAGTAGCAAGCCCGTCAAATCAGCCTCAAGAAGCAAACTCGATGTCGAGCGTGCGCTCCCGTTCAACCCAAGTGCTTTACCCAATGCTCCTCGCTAACGATTGCCAGCGGCGCGCCCGTGGAAGCATGCGATACCGCTTTCTGGATCTTGGTGCCGTATGTCGAATGCAGCCAGTCGCGAGAGCCAATTTCTCCAATGACCAAATAGTGCAACTTCTTCGTGATCGCCTCGGCGGGAAATCCGCCTCGCTCGTGGACTTGGCGGCGGCACCAATCGCGCGTGCCCGAAAAGAATTTGCCGGTGAAGCAAAAGCTGCGATCTGGAAACACTACGGCAGGGGCAGGGCGCGTCAACGGAAGCATCGTCGAATCAGAGGCATCTCCCTGAGATGGTGCTTTATTGCCACCGACAGTCTGCAAGAGCAGTTCGAGCAGCTCTCCTTCTTCACGCAGGTCGAGGACACCGTCCGCCAGTGCTTCTGCGAGGCGAGGATAGATGACATTGGCCGGCCATATGGCCGCCACCTCACGGTTGGCTTCCAACCATTGAAGCAGAAATTCGGCTTCGCCTTGAGAGACGACGCCGTCTGCCAATACCCCCTTGACGATACCAATCAGTTCATCGAGTTTCCGCTCTGCTACGGCTTGTCCTCGGAAAGCGCGAATCAGGGGCTGTCCGTCTCGATCTAAGTGCGTGCTCATGTTGTCCTGTTTATTTCTTCGGGCAGGTTCGATGAAGACCTTACCGCGCCGCTTGGTCACGCCCACGCATCACAAAAAAAGTCTGCCCCGTAGAAAACCGGCATGTCTCTATTGGGAAGCCGCGGTCTTCGCGCCTCGGGAAAGAATCACGACGGGGAATCCAACGGTGTTCTCCCTGAATATTTTTTGTTGTCGCGGTGCCGCGTTCCGGCTGTGCTTTGTGCGAGTTCGCGCAACATTTATCTTCGATCGCAGCAGCGTATAGCAGTCCGGCTTTCAGTGTTCCTTCAAACTCGCGCGATCGCTAATTTGTAGCGACTTCATGCCTTTGTCAACATCCGCGTTGGATTTAGAACGAAGTCACAGGGCTGATGTTGTTAGCGAGGGAATTTAGACTATCTCCTCTAGGCGGCGTCTGACGAGCCGATAACATTTAAGGGAAAGTGTTGGCGAGATCATCTCAATAAGTTCATTAAGGTGCGTTTGTATAGAAGCTCGCCATTCTGCTGATGCTGGATGCGACTGAACTCGACCACCGCTCACACTGAATACTCGCCTTGGGCGCTCAAACGGGATCCCATGACCCAACGGCGCAACGTCACGGCGGCCACCCATCTCAGCCCGAAGTCTCCCGCAACGGCCCAGGAGGAACTACGACCTTCACGCGCCCCGTCTTAACGTCATAAACCACCCCCGAGACAACGAGCCTATCGTCAAGATCCCTATTCGCCCGAACCGCGGCAACATCAATAGCCGCTGCCTCATACGGATCGGTGACAGCGAGCCCATCAAGCTTATCCACCTCAACATCGAGATGCTTCGCGAGCAAAGCGGGCGCATGCTTATAGCACCCGATGATCCCGCAATCCGTATGTTGGAGCAGCACAAGATTCCGCGCCCCATCGGGCCGTCCAGCAGCCTTCGATACGACTCTCAGCACCGCCAGTGTTTCCAGCAGGTTCTTGTTGACCCGCCCACCGACGTTACGAATCACTGCCGCCTCACCCTGCTTCAACCCCAGCACAAAAGCGGGATCAACCCTCGGATCAACACAACCAACGACGATAGTCCCCGTCGAAGGCATCATCTTCAGCTCGGACGCGAACTCGGCGCTTACGAATTCGGCGTTCCGTTCCAGCATGACATCGTTGAAGTCCATCTTGCCTGCTCCTATAAGTGACTCAAATCACACCAAGCTCAAACAATCTCCGCCTCATCCCCCATCGCAAACCCTGACCTCTCCACAACATGCAACTTCGGCTCCCGATCGATGACAAGCCCGAGCACATCCGGCCCGCTGTAATGTCCGCGTGAATCCATCATCCGTTTGCGCTTATCGATCTGCCAGAAGTCCAGATCCGCGATGACTTCTCCTTCACCTTCCCTCAACGGCGCCCCACCCAAATACTCTCCTTCAGGCGAAACAATCGCGGTAAAGCATCCGCTGGAAATCGGCCCGACCTGAGTCGTATTGGTATCCCGCAAGATCTGCTGTTGCTGCTCGGAAGTGAGCCAGGCCGTAGCATTGACGACAAACGCCCCCGCCTCGAGCGCATGCTGCCGGATATTCACGGAAATCTGCTCCGAAAACAGATCCCCAGCAAACGACCCCGGATACATGGCCGAATGAATCTCTTCCCCATCGGCCATGAGCGCATAACGGGCGAGCGGGTTGTAGTGTTCCCAGCAGGCCAGCTGCCCAACCCGCCCCACCGCAGTCTCAACAGCCCGCAATCCCGACCCATCGCCCATTCCCCATACCATTCGTTCGTGATAAGTCGGCGAGAGTTTCCGACGCCGCTGCACGAGCGTGCCATCCGCATCAAACAGCAGTTGAGTGTTGTAGAGCGTCCCCCCGTCACGCTCATTGACGCCGATGGACACCACCATCCCCGCCTGCCGCGCTGCATCACCGATGGCACGCGTCGTATCCGAAGGCACCGTCACCGCCTGCTCCAGCAGCTTGTAATGCTCCGCCCCCATCGCAAACGGCGATTCGATAAAAGAAAAGTACGGATAATAGGGAACGACAGTCTCGGGAAACGTCGCGAACTGAACGCCTTGCTTACCGAGTTCCAGAATCTTCCTTATTACCTTATCAACTGTCCCTTCCCGGCTATAGAGAACGGGTGCGATCTGAACGGCGGCGGCCCGGATGATTTTCGACATGGCGGTGATCCTTGTTGCTGCGAAGCGGTGAGAGAAGTGCTTGTACCTTAGCGTCGCGAGCTATTACGATCCATGTCGTTGTTGCCACCTTTCATGACATCCCCAAGTCCAGAGACCGCAGAACCGCAGGATCAACCATGCACCGTGTTGGCTTCATAGTGCCGAAAAGATTCCAGATGATGAGCCTCGCGGCCCTGACGGTGTTCGAGGTCGCGAACCTGCCGCACGGAGGCCAGAGCTACGACGTCCACGTGTTGTCGGAACACGGTGGTCCTGTCGAGTCATCGGGCGGCATGAAGCTGGAGACTGAAGCGTTCGGCGATGCCGCGTTCGACACGGTCATCGTAGGCTCGATCACGGAGATGAGCATCCCGTCTTCGGCCCCAGCCGTAGTGGCTTTCGTGCAAGAGGCAGCACGAGCATCGAGACGGATCACATCGATATGCAGCGGCGCATTCGTCCTGGCCGAAGCTGGGCTTCTGGACGGCAGGCGCGCCACCATGCACTGGGCGCATGCAGCAGAGTTCAGGGCAAGGTTTCCAGACGTCATCACCCAGGAAGACCGGATCTTCATCAACGACGGCCCCATCTGGACGTCGGCCGGAATGACGGCGGGCATCGATCTCGCACTGGCATTGCTCGAAAACGACCTCGGTGCCGAGACTGCGAAGAGAGTGGCGCGACTCCTCGTCATGAATCAGCGTCGTCTTGGCGGGCAGATGCAGCACTCCGCATTGCTCGACATGACGCCCAAGTCCGACCGTATCGAACTGGTCCTCACGCACATTCGCCGTAACCTGCGCAATCCGCTCACCATCGAGGAACTGGCCGACGTGGCCAACCTCAGTCCTCGTCAGTTCAGCCGTGCCTTCGCGGCAGAGACGGGGCAATCACCGGCTAAAGCCGTCGAACAGCTTCGCCTGGAAGCAGCCCGGTTCATGATCGAGCAGGGCCGGCACACGATCAACGTGGTGGCACAGGAAACGGGTTTCGCGGACCGGGAAAGGATGCGCCGCGCGTTCCTTCGCACCTTCGGTGTGCCCGCCGATGTCCTGCGCAGGAGCGCCCGGCGGGAACCGGTCACGGACAACTAGCGGGCGTGATCACATCAATGCGCCATGGCGGCACGAGAACCCTGTTCCCCCCGAACCAGCATCCATCCCATCCCGCGCACATTCCGAATCAGCGCACGCCCATACCGCTTGCGCATTGAATGAATGAGCACGTCGAGCGCATTGCTCTCGACTTCCTTGCCCCATCCATAAATCCGCTCTTCCAGTTGCGAGCGCGAGAGAATCGCGCCAGGCCGCTCGAACAACGCATGCATCAGCGCGAACTCCCGCGCCGACAGCGACGAAGCCGCTCCATCCCGCCACAGCGTCCGATGATCGAGATCGAGTCCGATCTGTTCATCGCCGATACGCGACGTCGCATACCCCGCCTGGCGCCGCAGAACAGCACGAATGCGCGCAAGCACTTCACGCACATCGAACGGTTTGAGCACGCAGTCATCCGCGCCGCTATCGAGGCTGCGCACACGTGCATGCGGATCACTCGACGTCGTGAAGGTCAGAACCGGCACCTTGTTACCCGCTTCACGAGAAGCACGCAGCAAATCAAGACCCCCGCCGCATTCGAGCCCAAGATCGAGCAACACAAAAGCGTAATAAGCGGCATGAATGGCAAGACCGCCGGCACGCGAATCGCGCACCCAGTCGACTTGATAATCCGCGTCTTTCAGCGCACGAAAAAGGCTTTGACCAACTTGCAGATCGTCTTCAATGAGTAACACGCGCATGATGTCCCTTCTTTCCTGGCGACGTTCCGTCGCAATCAATTCAAGGAGGCTGAACGGCGTCTGTTCATTCGAGATCCGAACTATGGTGAACAGACGCTTCAGAAGATGAGCCCGGCGCCGCGTTTTATTGAGTGCGATCAGTCGAGCAAATGCAGTGTAGAGCGATCATTTGTTCATGTCTGTCCTATCGAAACAGGACAGACATGCGAGGTGCATCAGCCGAGCAATGCAGTCAGCGCAACGAGTTCGCGCTGCGTCGCGATGCCAAGCTTGGCGAGCGCGCGTTGCTTGTACGTCACCACACTGGCCGGAGAGAGTTCGAGCATTGCGCCCACGGTCTTCGCGGTCTCACCGCTTCCTAGCAGTTTCGCGACACAGCGCTCGCGCTCCGATAAAGCCGTATGCCACTTCACCGACACTTCCCGTGGCACGCGAGGCGTGGCGCATAGCCGTGTATGAATCGAAACGAGCGAGGCGAGCAACTCAGTGAAGGCCCAGATGCGTGTCTTGTCCTGGTCCGTGAAGCAGCCCATGTCCTTCGAGCGATAGAGGCTGAGGTAAGACGTGTGCTCCACATCGGGAACGACGATGGACAACTTGTCCACCAGACCCGGCTCCACGAAGAAGCGTTCGAAATAAGCTTCGTTGAACGTGTATGCAGGCATCAGGGACCGCATCGCCGGCGTGCCTGAGGCATCTCCAGCGACAGAGAATTCGCGCACCAGCGGATCCTCCCGATAGCATCCGCCGATATAGGCCTCTGTCAGTCGTGCACCAACGCCCCTGCGGCGGCTCGCAAACGCCGCCATTTCCGCATGACGCGGCTTGACGTTCACCAGTGCGCAGTGATCGATCTCGACCAGTCCTTCAAGCGCACCAATCAAGCCGATGCCGAAGTCCTCGGTGCCAGCCGAGCGCACACAGTGAGTGAAGGGAAGAATGCCTGCACAGTCTCGCGGGTTCATAAGATTGCTCATAGCCTTGAAAACGATGCCGTAGGAATCGCGCTCGAGCACCATGAGCAGACAGTCGACTGAGCGCAGGTCGTCTATCACTGGAAATGCGCGGTGAGAGCACCGCATCACTCCGTCTGAACCAAGTCTGAACCAACTCGAAGCTTACTAACCGCTATATGTCCACTTGAATACCAGTGGTTCAGTGGGCGCTATCTTAAGAACGCCAAACAGGCCAGTCTTGGCGCTCTGACCCACGAAAAGCGACGATTTCAGCACAATTTCATGATTCGGTATTCGCACGATCGTGCAACTGGTCTTAGAGATGTCGCATCGCAGCAATTCAATCCGAACGTTCGGGACGGCTCGTCGTTTTTCGGCATGTGCGTGTCGCGGGCTGGATGGTTTCCGTTCCGTCCGCGTGGCTGGCGCCAAACCCTCGAGGCAACCCTCACACCCATAACTTTGCGCTAACAGATGCAGCCTACATTCATGACTGGACGCTGGTTCTCACCTGAGAAAGCAGATTGATCCAATTCACCTCACTTTGGAGAAGCATCATGAATGCAACTGTGAATCTGACTAACGAGCAAGTCATCAACGACCTCATCGCGCCGCAGGAACAAGCGTTCACGCTGCCCGAAGGCATCGTCGCCGACGGCACGGACTTCGTTCCCACTGTCCAATACCTGATGTGACCGCATGCGGGGTGTGCAGTCGCTACGCCGTCATGTAGCGGCTCGCCGCCCCGCCATTCTCCCGTTCATGCGGACGCGTCATGCGTTCGCCAGTCCGATGAAAACCACTCCCCGAATTCTCCTCGAACCGGACCTGTGCCAGGACCTCGTGCTGCCGTCTTCCGGACGCAGCATCCTCATACGGACCGCCTTGCAGGAGAACATGAAAGACTCTCTGCAAAAGGTTCTGCCGCCGATTGCTCGTTTGCTGCCGGATTCGGCCGCCGGTCTTGAGGACGAAGTCGAAGGACTGGACACCGCGCGCCGCTTTTCTCCGCGTCTTTACTTCGACTACTTCACGTTGCTTCAAGGCATGGCGCAGTCGGATGTACGTGCCGTTGCTGCGCGCTCTGCGGCCTTGCGCAGGTGTCTGCACATGCCTTACGCGGATCGCTTTGAAGTTCGCGAGCGGATGGATGAAATCGCGCTGTCTTTCATGCGCGCTCACCGCACCGCGACGCTATCCGACGCAAGCCATCTCGCGATCGACACTCAAGAATCCGATACGTACCCCAGATACATCGATAGCATTTCCCGCTGGACAGCCGCATCGGCGCGCCGTCATCTCGCGACGCTGCAAATGGCGCTCGCCGCGAGCGAGCCTCATCTCGCGGACGAGCTCTCCAGTCTCGTTTCCGTGGTGCAACTGATGCCGCAGTCGTTTTTTGCCGAAGCCGCTTCGAGTCTTGCGGCGTTCGGCACGATCCTCGTGCGGCCGCCGATGGATTCGCCCGAGAAGTCCACGCAATTCTTTTACTTCGACCGCATCGTTCACGAGTCAGCGCATATCTATCTCAACATGCTCATGACTTTCGATCCGCTGCTGACGAATGGCGCCGCGCTCGCCGAGTCGCCTGCACGGCAGACGCTGCGGCCCTTGAAGGGCGTTCTGCATGCGCATTTCGTGTTCTTCCGTCTGCTGCATGCGTATCGGCACGCGCCGGATGCTATCCGCAACACCGAGGCGCCCTGTCCGTCGCGTGCCGAGATGGATCGCATGAGCCTGTCCGCGCTGCCGCTGTCCTTCGCTGCGCGAGAGGCGGTCTATCTCGACAAGTTCATTCAGGGAGACTCGATCCTCCGCTCATCGGCGGCATTCACGCCCTGCGGCCAGCGCTTTTTCGATGCAATGACGGAGACCCTGTGTCATGTGTGATTCCCCTTTGCGCGTGCTCGAGCAACGTCTCGTCGAACGCCTGAGCCAGTTGAAGCCGTATCCCGACGCGCTGCTGGAGATGGGATGCGGCGAAGGCCGTACGCTGCTTGCCCTGAAGCACGGGCACAACATGCACGTCAGTGGCGTCGACGTTCACGAGCCTTCACTGTCTGCCCTGAAGCATGCCGGCATCGATGCAAGAGCGTGCGACATGCGCAGCCTTCCATTCGAAGACAACACCTTCGACTGGGTGCTGATCGCCAACTCGCTGCATCACATCGCCAATCCGAGGGACGCCACCCGGGAAGGCGCGCGCGTGGCCCGCCATGGCCTCGTCATTTGCGAGCCATGGCTCGACCAGACGATCGCCTCGCAGCGCACGACTTACACCCTATGCGAGTGGTCGAATTCACTCCTGCAAAGCTTCGGCTTCTTTCATCGCGCCGGTCTGTCCGCCGGCGAGATTCTGGAATCGATCGATTTCGCCGCAGCGTCCGCCGAAGTGCATCAGGAATTGTTCATTGCACGCTGGAACGTGCAGCAATGGCTGGCGAATCTCAAGCCCTGGATCGACAAGCTGTCCCACGATCACTACCTGCGCTGGCGGCTCAATCAATTGCTCAAGACCTTGCCTGTGAGCGCGGCGACCGAAGCCGGCCAGACGATCGTCGTCATCAGGAAGGCGCCAGTGCGCGCAGATTCCTTATCTTCGTAGAGGGACTTTCCGTGAAACTTCAAAGGCAGGTCATTGTTATCGTCGGCGCGGACCGCAAGGGTTTCTATATCGGGCCGACGTTGCATGGGCGTGGTTATCAATGCGTGCATGTGAGGATGGGTCCGATGGCAGCAGACGCCGCTTCGGCGTGCCCCGACTGGTGCATCCGCGAACTCCAGCTGACGTCGCACGATGACGCGGCGATCCTCGAACTCGTCTCCGAGCTGAAGTCCTATCAGGTCAAGGCTATCGTCGTGGCAGGGGATAGCGGTGTGATTCCCGCGAACAAGCTGGCGCAGTTCTTCGACGTTCCATGCAATCCCGCCGGAAGTGCTCGCCTGCATCGTCACAAGTACCACATGGTCGAGGCGCTGCGCCTCAATGGCGTACCGTGCGCGGCGCAATTTCATTCGCATGATCTCGACGCCATCCTGGCATGGTATGAAACGTCCGGCTTCAGGCGCGTGGTCATGAAGCCAGCGCTCGGCGCGTACTCCGATGGCGTCGGCATCTGCGAAAGCAAGGCCGAGATTGCCGCGATCTTCGAGCGCAATATCGGCCGCCTGAATGTGGTGGGCGAGACCAAGGATGAATATGTCATCCAGGAATATCTCGAGGGCCGGCACTTTGTCGTGAATACCGTGTCGGTAGCAGGGCGGCACTTCGTGACGGATATCTGGCATGAAGTGAATCATCACCGGGGCACGCAGATCATCGACGAATATGCGGACTCGGTGCGCCGCGACGCCCCCGAGTTTCCCGTTCTGTCGGCCTATGTGCACGACGTTCTCGATGCCTTGCAGATCCACAACGGCGCGGCTCACACTGAAGTCATGCTGACGGCAGACGGCCCTCGGCTGATCGAAACGGGTGCGAGGCTGGCGGGTGGCATCGACTATTCGGTGGTCGAGGAATGCAATGGCTATAGCCAGGTCTCAGTACTTGCAGACAGTGTGGTCGCGCCTCATCTCTTCGAAGCGAGACAGGCGGCGTGCGTGACGGCGCCCGTGCGTCATGCCCGCTTCATCTACATGAATTCGCAGTTCGCCGGTACGGTGGCCGAACAGCCCGATCTCGCGTGCTTCCTGTCCGTGCCGTGCCTCATGAGCATCAAGCTGACATTCGCGAAGGGCGCAAGGCTCGAACAAACCGGGCAGACGTTCGGACATCCCGGCTACGCGATGCTCGTCGCGGATAGCCCGCAAGAACTGGCCCGCGACTACGCACACTTCCGCGCGATCGAAACAAGCTTCTTTTGCGAAGCCACGAACGCCGGTGCAGACTCTGAATGGGAGCACGCAGCATGAACCACACCCTGTGGCTACGCGCCGAATACCGATCAAGGGAACGTCGGACCCCGCTGATTCCCGTTCATGCAGGCATTCTCGTCAAGAACGGTTTCAGGGTCTGCGTCGAATCATCGGAGAAACGCATCTATCCCGACTCCGCTTATTCGGATGTGGGATGCACGCTCGTCGAAAGCGGCAGCTGGCGTTTCTCCCATCGTGACACGCTGGTTCTCGGCCTCAAGGAATTACCTGAGGCAACGTTCCCGCTGCGGCATCGGCATATGTACTTTGCGCATGCCTATGAACGGCAGCAGGGAGCGGCCAGTCTGCTCGCACGCTTCGAACGCGGCGGTGGCTTCCTGTACGACCTCGAACAGATCAAGGACAACTTCAGCGCACAACTGGTCACGGGCGGCGCGGGTTATCTCGCCGGCATGGCCGCGGCAACGGCATGCCTCGACATCTGGAAGCAAAAGCAAGGCGTTCGCGCCGCGCGCTACCATGTGCCGGAGCAATTCACGAGCGTGAATGAACTCGTGCGTTATGCGCGAGCCGTCGTGCGCAATGATTTCCGCGCGCCGCGCACGCTGGTGATCGGACATCGAGGTAAATCCGGCAACGGCGTGACGTGGCTGCTCGACGAACTCGGACTCGCGTACGATCGCTCACCGAAGATCACGCCGGATCATCCCGAACTTCGTGAGCGGCTTCACGACTACGAGCTCGTCTTCAATTGCATCAAGCTGGCCGCCGATACACCGCTGTTCCTGAACGATGCAATGATCGGCCCGCATACGAAGATCAGGTTGATCGGCGACGTGAGTTGCGAAGCGACGCATCCGCGCAATCCCATTCCGCTGTATTCGGCCCCGACGAGTTTTGCCGAGCCGGTCTGCCGCACGAAGTCGGGCATCGAGATCATGGCCATCGATAACATTACCGCGATGCTGCCGGTGGAATGCAGTCAGATGCTGAGCGAGCAGATCTTTCCTTATCTTTGCTATTTCATGCTTGCAAGAGACGTGCACGACGCTTCGCCTTTTCAGCGCGTGACCAAGGCATTCCACGCCGCCCGCATCGATGCGAGACGCACTGCATCGACCGCTGCGTGATGCGTTTCAATGCGACGACACATACTCCGCACCGTCGAACGCTGCCGGCAGGGCGAAGCTCTCGCGCATGCGCCGCGTTTCCGCCGCCGGCGTCAGCCCGAACAGGCGCTTGAATTCGCGATTGAACTGCGAGGCGCTGGCATAGCCTACGGCCATGCACGCGGCCTCCGCAGTCAGTTCCTCGCGCACCATCAGCAAGCGTGCCTGATGCAGACGCGTCGACTTGACGTACTGCATCGGCGAGACTTGAGTGATGGTCTTGAAGTGGCTATGGAAGCTCGGCACGCTCATTCCGGCTTCCTCGGCGAGTTGCGTGACGTCGAGCGCCTGCGCATATCCGGCATGGATCATCCGCAATGACTTGCCGATCCGCCCGAACTGTCCGCGCATGGCCAGCGCCTCGCGCATCGCGCTGCCTTGCGCGCCGGTGAGCACCCTGAAGTACAACTCGCGCAGCAGGCCCGGACCCAGCACGGCGGCGTCCAATGGCCTGTGGAGCGCTTCGAGGAAGCGCAGGACGGAGCCCTGCATCGCATCGTCCATGGGCGTGGACATCATGCTCTGAGGCGCCTGCACGGGCGCCGCGACGCCCGTGCGATCGATCTCCACCGCAAGTTCCGCCGCCAGCGTGAAGTCGAGATGGAGATAGAGTGCAAGCAAGGGACGCTCGGCACTTGCATCGGTTTCCATGCTGAACGGAACGGGCACGGACACCGCCAGATAATGATCCTCGTCGTACAAATACAGACGTTCGCCGAAATAGCCGCGCTTGCGCCCCTGACACACGATCACGATCCCCGGGTCATACAGGACCGGCGTGCGCGCCAGCGGCCGGTCCGAGCGCAGGATGCGCACGCTGGGCAATGCAGTGAGGTTATAGCCTTCGTCGGGCGCGAGCGAGCGCAGCAGCGCAATCGTGCGTTTGCGGCCGGATGAGGATTGAGTGCTCATAGTTTTAGGCAACATAAATAGCGATTTGTGGCTGATCCGTCTCGCGAAAGCATACTATTCTGCCTACTCCGAAACACATCACGGAGAAAATAATCCATGGCATCCACCCAGAAAACCCTGCTCATCACGGGCGTCAGCAGCGGCTTCGGCCGGGCGCTCGCACTGGAGGCGCTGGCGGCGGGACACAAGGTCGTCGGTACCGTGAGAAGTGAAGAAGCGAAGCGTGAATTCGAGGCTTCGTCCTCGAACCAGAGCGCCTTCGCACGCGTGCTGGACGTGACCGACTTCGACGCCATCGAGCCTGCTGTCGCGGAGATCGAGCGCGCCATCGGTCCCGTCGACGTGCTCGTGAACAACGCCGGCTATGGTCACGAAGGCGTCATGGAGGAATCGCCGCTGTCCGAGATGCGCAAGCAGTTCGACGTGAACGTGTTCGGCGCGGTCGCGATGATGAAGGCCGTCCTGCCCTTCATGCGCGAACGTCGGCGAGGCCACATCCTGAACATCACGTCGATGGGCGGCTTCATCACCATGCCCGGCATCACCTATTACTGCGGCAGCAAGTTCGCGCTGGAAGGCATCTCCGAAGCGCTCGGCAAGGAAGTGGCGTCGTTCGGCATCGCCGTGACCGCCGTTGCGCCCGGCTCCTTCCGTACGGACTGGGCGGGCCGCTCGATGCGTCGCACGCCGCGTTCCATTGCGGATTACGACGCGGTCTTCGATCCGATCCGCCAGGCGCGCGAGGAGAAGAGCGGCAAGCAACTGGGCGATCCGCGCAAGGCGGCCCAGGCGATGCTCACCGCCATCGCGTCCGACCGTCCGCCTGCGCATCTCCTGCTCGGCAGCGATGCGCTCGGGCTGGTGAGAGGCAAGCTGTCCGCCATGGAGAGCGAATTGAGCGAGTGGGAAACCGTGACGGTCTCGACAGACGGCTGAAGCAAGCGTCTCTGCCTGCCCGGTCAAAGAAATAAAAAATATTCCGGGCACGCCACAATATCTCCGTCCCCGAAACGTCATCACGGGTATGGAAACGCCGCACACCCCGAGCCCACTGCCGGAACAGGATCGTGAAATCGCAGCTGCCGTCGCCCGTGAGCGACCGCGGCTGCGCAACTTCATTCGCCGGCGGGTGATCGATCAGGACGACGCCGAGGACATTCTCCAGGACGTGTTCGAGGAACTGGTCGAGGCCTACAGGCTGACGGATCCGATCGAGCAGATGGGCGCATGGCTGTTCCGCGTTGCGCGCAACCGGATCATCGACCGGTTTCGCAAGAAGAAGGAAACACCGCTTCCCATCGACGAGACCGAGACCGACGAAGACTATCGGCTCGACCTCGCGCTGCCATCGCCCGAAGCGGGTCCCGAGGCCGCGTACGCACGCGCCGCGCTGCTTGCAGCGCTACAGGCCGCGCTCGACGAACTGCCTGCCACTCAGCGCGATGTCTTCATCGCCCATGAACTCGACGGCCGCAGCTTCAAGGACATCGCGGCCGCGACGGGTATCGGCATCAATACGCTTTTGGCGCGCAAGCGTTATGCGGTGCTGCATCTGCGTGCCCGCTTGCAGGCGTCCCACGACGATTTCGAATCTTGAACGGAAGGAGAGATGACATGAGGTTTCGCCGCAAATATTTCGCCAAGGCAGTGCTGTTCGTGCTTTTTATCGCGGCAGTAGGCTGGGTGGTCATGCGACTGTACAACTGGGTCGTGCCGGGACTTTTCGTCGATGCCCAGATGATCGACTATCCGCGTGCACTCGGCTTGCTGGTGCTGTGCCGCATCCTGTTCGGCGGCTTTCGGGCACGCGGCGGACGCGGCGGCTGTCACGGAGGCCGGCACTGGCAGCGCTGGCAGCGCATGACGCCGGAAGAACGCGAGCAATTGCGCGACAAGATGAGCGCCGCTTCGCGCGGCAATCCGGAAAGCGGTCTGTGAATCCGTCACTCGATAGATTGATACCATCGGCTCATTCACCGCTCATTCCCGCTCATGTCATCTGCTGAAGCTTCTACCCGCCGTCTGGGTCCGCTCTTCGCGCTCGGTCCGTTCCTGCGCCCTTATGCCGGGCGCTGGGCGCTCGCGTTCCTGGCGCTGCTGACCTCGGCGGGCGCGACGCTCGCCTTGCCGATGGCCTTCCGCTATCTGATCGACCGCGGTTTCGCGAGCGGCAGCCGCGCGCATATCGATCGCTATTTCATCGCGCTGTTCATCGTCTCGCTGATCCTCGCGGGCGCGACGGCGCTGCGCTTCTACTGGGTGTCATGGCTCGGCGAACGCGTGACCGCCGACCTGCGCCGCGCGGTCTATGACCACATCATGCGCATGAGCCCGCAGTTCTTCGAGTTCACGCAAACCGGCGAAGTCCTCTCGCGCCTCACCACCGATACCACGCTGATCCAGACCGTGGTCGGCACCAGTCTCTCGCTCGGCTTGCGCAACGCGTTGCTGGCGGCGGGCGGCATCGGCATGCTGGTGCTGACGAGCCCGGTGCTGTCCGGCTACATCATTGCCGTGCTGATCGTGGTGGTCGCGCCCATTGTGTTCTTCGGGCGGCGCGTGCGCCGGCTCTCGCGCGCCAGTCAGGACACGGTCGCGAACGCGAGCGCGCTGGCCGGCGAAGTGCTCAACGCGATGCCGACCGTCCAGTCCTACACGCAGGAGACGTACGAGTCGAAGCGCTTCGGCGCTGCTGTGGAACGGGCCTTTCAGACCGCGCTCGCCCGCATCCGCGCGCGGGCCGCGCTGACCGCCGTGGTCATCGTGTTCGTCTTCGCGGCCATCGTGTTCGTGCTCTGGCTCGGCGCACAGGCGGTGCTGGCGGGACAGATGTCGGCGGGACAGTTGTCGCAGTTCATTCTCTATGCGGTGTTCACGGCGGGCGCGGTCGGCGCGCTCGCCGAAGTCTGGGGCGATCTCCAGCGCGCAGCCGGCGCCACCGACAGGCTCATGCAACTGCTCGCGGCGCGCTCGCCGGTCACGGAGCCGTCCACGCCCGTGCCGATGCCGTCCAAAGGCGAGGGCATCCGCTTCGATCAGGTGGGCTTCTCGTATCCGTCGCGACCGGGTATCGAGGCGCTGTCGGCGTTCTCGCTTGCGGTGCGTCCCGGTGAACACGTCGCGCTGGTCGGGCCGTCCGGCGCGGGCAAGACGACGCTGTTCCAACTGCTGCTGCGCTTCTACGATCCGCAGTCCGGCACCATCTCGATCAACGGCGTACCTACGCGGCATCTGTCGCTCGGCGCGTTGCGGCAATCGATCGGCGTCGTGCTGCAGGACTCGGTGATCTTCTCGGGCAGCGTGCTCGACAACATCCGCTACGGCATGCCCGATGCATCGCCCGCGCAGGTGCGTCGCGCGGCGGAGATGGCGGCTGCGGCGGACTTCATCGAGCAGCTTCCGGAAGGCTATGACACCTTCCTCGGCGAGCGCGGCGTGCGGCTCTCGGGCGGACAGCGGCAGCGCATTGCCATTGCACGGGCCATCCTGCGCAATCCGCCCATCCTGCTGCTCGACGAAGCCACCAGCGCCCTCGATGCCGCCAGCGAGCGGCTCGTGCAAACCGCACTCGACAACGCCGCGCAGAACCGCACGACGCTGGTCATCGCGCATCGTCTCGCCACCGTGCAGCAGGCCGACCGCATCGTCGTGATGGAGCATGGCCGGATCGTCGCGCAGGGGCGTCACGCGGAGTTGTTGCGCGACTCGCCCTTGTACGCCCAGCTTGCGGCGCTCCAGTTTGGTGCAATGGCCGCCAGCGACGCCGTTTAGACCTTTCCACTAAAACTCTGCCTTTCGCGTCTCAAGTTTCTCCTGACAGGGCCGTAATGTCTGAAAATAACTTTTCAGCAGGCACTTAAGGGGATACATGTTTTCGACCATTCGTTCGCGCGTCGTCACGGCCAGCATTGCTGTGCTGGTGATCGCGCTCATTGCCAACGCCGCGCTCAGCTATACAGTCGCGCGCTCCTATAACAACAAGACGATCAGCGAGAACCTGTCCGCCGTGGCGAGCGGCCATGTCGGCGGGATCGGCGAATGGATTGCGTCGAAGAAGCAGATGATCGTGTCGATCCAGGATGCGGCGCTTTCGCCGGACCCGGTGCCGGTGTTCAAGCAGATTACATCGGCGGGCAATTTCGTGAATGTGCTCGCCGGTTACGAGGACAAGACTTCGCTCTTCTCCGAACCCACCAAGCTTCCGCCCGACTATGATCCGCGCACGCGTCCCTGGTACACGGCGGCGGTCAGCGCAGGCGGCCCGGTGGTCACGGCGCCGTACATGGATGTATCGACGGGCAAGCTGATCGTCGCGTTTACGCAGGCGCTGAAGCGCGACGGCAAGCTGGCCGGCGTGGTCTCGGGCGCGGTCGCGATGGACTCGGTCATCGACAACGTGCTCTCCGTGCATCCGACGCCCGCCAGCTTTGCCGTGCTCGTGGACGGCAAGGGTTCGATCGTCGCGCACGCGGACCGCAAGCTCACCGGCAAGCCGCTCACGGACCTGTTCCCGGACCTGTCGGGCACGGCGTTGAAGAGCCTGATCGGCGCAGCCGAGCCGCTCGATACCCACGCCGGCACGCAGGCCGTGCTCGCCCATGCGCGCGCGGTGCCCGGCACGGACTGGACCCTGATCATCGCGCTCGACAAGGCCGAGGCCACCGCCGGCATGCGCTCGATGATCCTCACGTCCGCCATCGCGCTGTTCGTGATCATTGCGCTGGGCGCGCTGGTCGTCGGACTGGTGACGTCGATTGCCCTCAAGCGGCTCTCGTCGATTCGCGACGCGATGGATTCCATCGGCTCGGGCACGGGCGACCTCACGCAACGGCTGCCCGCCGACGGCAACGACGAAGTCGCGCAGATCGCGCGCGCCTTCAACACCTTCATCAAGAAGCTGCATGACGTGATGACGCGCGTGCGGGATTCGAGCGAATCGGTGCGGCTTGCATCGAGCGAGATCGCGGCGGGCAATCAGGACCTGTCGGGCCGCACGGAATCGGCGGCGGCAAGCTTGCAGCAGACGGCGGCGTCGGTGGAAGAAATCAGCTCGACCATTGCGCACTCCACCAAGGCGGCCAATCAAGCCAACGTGACGGCGGCTTCGGCGGCGGCGACGGCATCGGCGGGCGGCCAGGTGGTCGGCGACGCGATCACCATGATGACCGAGATCGAGGATTCGTCGAACCAGATCGGCTCCATCATCGGCGTGATCGATGCCATCGCCTTTCAGACCAACATCCTTGCGTTGAACGCGGCCGTTGAAGCGGCGCGTGCCGGCGAACAGGGACGCGGCTTCGCGGTGGTGGCGTCGGAAGTGCGCGGGCTGGCTGCGCGCAGCGCGCAGGCGGCGAAGGAGATCAAGAGCCTCGTGACGTCGACGGTCGATGCAGTGGCGTCCGGTTCGACCCAGGTTCGCAGTGCGGGCGAGACGATGAACGAGATCGTCGGCAGTGTGGCGAATGTCTCGACCATCATGGCGGAAATTACGGATGCCGCGAACGAGCAGACGCGCGGCATCCAGGAAGTGAACAAGGCCGTGTCGCAGCTCGATCAGATGGTCCAGCAGAATGCGGCGCTCGTCGAGCAATCGGCGGCGGCAGCTTCGGCCTTGCAGACGCAGGCGATGGAACTGGCGATGGCCGTGAGCGAGTTCAAGCTGTCCTAGTTCTGTGTGGCGCGTGGCATGCGGGTTGCGTGAGTCCGGCTCATGACCCTCTGAAAACCACTATCAGGAGCATGAGCCATGACTACATTGACCCTCGAACAAGTCGCCGAGAAAATGGCGGAGATCGACTTCGCGATGCTCTCCACGCGCGCACAGAACGGCAACATCGCTGTCCGGCCGATGAGCAATAACCGCGATGTCCGCTTCGACGGCGACAGCTACTACTTCACCTCCGAAGAGACGCACATGGTGAAGGAGATCAAGGCGGACGCGAAGGTCGGGCTGTCGTTCACGGGCGCGCCGGGCGCGGGCGGGAAGCCGCAATTGTTCGTAGCCGTTGAAGGCAACGCTGAACTGATTCGCGAGAAGCCTGCGATGAAGGAGCACTGGAACGAAGACATCGCGAAGTGGTTCTCGGATGGCTTTGCGACGCCGGGTATCGTGCTCATCAAGGTGAGCGCCGAGCGTGTGCACTACTGGCTTGGCGAGGATGACGGCGAGATCGTGTTGTAACTTGCGATGCAACCGCGCCATCCTGACGATGGCGCGGGTTTTAAATGAAGACCTTCAAGGCGTCAGCACCACCTTGATACAGCCATCTTCCTTGTCCCTGAACGTCTCATACATCTGCGGCCCGTCCTCGAGTTTCATGCGGTGCGTGATGACGAACGACGGATCGATCTGACCTTCCTCGATACGCTTCAGCAAGTCTTCGCTCCAGCGATTGACATGCGTCTGGCCCATGCGCCAGGTCAAGCCCTTGTTCATCGCAGCGCCGAAGGGAATCTTGTCGATCAGTCCGCCATAAACACCTGGAACGGACAGCACGCCCGCCGGCCGGCAAACGTAGATCATTTCGCGCAGTACATGCGGCCGGTCGCTTTCGAGCATGACGGCTTGCTTGACGCGGTCATAGATGCCATCGAACGAGCGCGTTGCGTGCGATTCCATGCCGACTGCATCGATGCACTTCTCTGGTCCCTTGCCCTGTGTGAGATTGCGCAACCGGTCGAGCACGCTTTCTTCCTTGAAGTTGATGGGAATGGCGCCCGCTGCCTGCGCCATGGCCAGGCGCTCGGGAACCTGATCGATGACCACGACCTGCTTCGCGCCCAGCAGCACGGCGCTGCGCACCGCCATCTGTCCGACGGGGCCCGCGCCCCAGATCGCGACCGTATCGGTCGGCTCGATCTCGCAGTTCACCGCCGCTTGCCAGCCGGTCGGAAAGATGTCGCCAAGGAAGAGCACTTGTTCATCGGTGAGGCCATCCGGAATCTTGATGTGCGTCTTGTCCGCAAAGGGAATGCGCACATACTCCGCTTGTCCACCGGCGTAACCGCCCGTCAGATGGGTATAGCCGAACAGGCCGGCAGTCGTGTGGCCGAATAACTTCTCCGCTGTTTCCTTGTTGCGATTCGAACGTTCGCACACGGAGAAATTGCCACGCTTGCATTGATCGCACTCGCCGCACGTAATGGTGAACGGCACGACGATGCGCTCGCCAATCTTCAACGCCGTGTTGTCGCGGCCCACTTCGACCACTTCTCCCATGAACTCGTGACCCATGACATCGCCATGTTTCATGCCGGGCATGAAGCCGTCGAAGAGATGAAGGTCCGAGCCGCAGATGGCGCAGGTCGAGACCTTGATGATGGCGTCGCGGCCGTGTTCGATTTCCGGATCGGGAACCGTGTCGTAGCGGATGTCTTTCTTGCCATGCCAGACGAGTGCTTTCATGTCTACCTCTTGGCGTTTTGCTGTGGATCGGAAGTCTGTGCAGGATCGGGTTCGAGATCCGGATCCTTGTGATCGTGTTCGGGCGTATAAGCGCCTTCTTCCGGATGATCCTTGCCCTTCGGAACCAGGCTGGCGTCCATGCTGCCGTGTTCGCGCTGCCGGATAGTGCCGTCGGGCTTTTCCTCGACATCGCCGGCGCCGAGTTCCTCACGCCGCTGGTCGGCGCGTTCGACGGGATCGGAAGGTTCGTTGTTCATGGTCGCTTCCTTCATGGCTGTGTAAAAAAGACGGCGCCCCTCAAGGCGTCAGGCGCTTCACCACTTCGCCTTCCGCATCGAGAATCACGTTCGGGCGCGGCGCGTCGGCGGTATCACTGACGTCATAGACGATCCGCGCGTGGTCCGTTCCACGAGGCGTCACGAGCGTCGCCATGACGTCGGCTGCGGTGGCGTGCAAGGTCTCCATTGCCTCGGTCGCGTAGTTCAACGCATAGCTCGGCCAGCGGGCAAACAACGCTGGTTGATCAGCGTCTCCGGCGAGTGCCGTGTCGATCGCTTTCCGGTTCAGTTCGCTGAATTGCCTCAGCGCGTCGTTCATGGTCAGCGACAGGCGCAGACAGGTCTCGACGTTGGCGCGGAAGAAGTCAAGGCCCGGCGGGTTGAGCGTAGGTGACAGCATGGTTACTCCTGAATGGAATCGGGCCGATTGCACCGGTGAGAATGCATTAGTGATGCGAGAGCCCGTGGGAACGGGTCGTAACGAATGCGCGGATCAGCATGACGATGCCGGCCAGACCCACCAGCACGTAGACGATGCGTGCGCCCGCGGAGCCTGCGCCAAAGATAGCCGCGACGAGGTCGAAATTAGCAAGGCCGACCAGCCCCCAATTCAACGCACCGATAACGACCAATGCGCCTGCAATCCAGTCGATCGGGCTTCGATGCACGACGACAGTACCTCTGGAAGTAACGGTATTCATGTTCATTTCCTTTGCGTAATGGGCGAGGGCAGCATCGCCGCCCCCGCACGATCAGTTTCGATTCAAAGCAAGATCAGACCTGGTTGGCCTTGCCGGCGCCCAGGTCGGCACCCGTGGTCGGATCCGCGGCCGGGTCCGACGCCGTGCGCGACGCCATGGCCTGAAGCGTCTCCACATCCTGTTCCGAGACGTTCACGGTCGCCAGTCCATCGCCGCCGTCCACGGCCGGTTGCGGATCTTCGATAAAGCGCCAGTCGCCGCCTTCGTTCCATGGACCGCGCATGTCTTCGCCCTTGGACATGTTGTAGTAGACGCTCGTGAACTCCGGATTGCCGGGCAACTTGCCTTGCGGGAAGTTCGGTTGAATGGAATGCAGCGCCTTCTCGAAGGACTTCTGATGCGCGATCTCACGCGTCATCAGAAAGCCCAGCGCATCCTTGATGCCGGGATCATCGGTCACGTTGATGAGGCGTTCGTAGACGATCTTCGCCCGCGCTTCAGCGGCAATGTTCGAGCGCAGGTCGGCAGTCGGCTCGCCGATCGTGTCGATATAAGCCGCGGTCCAGGGCACGCCCGCCGAGTTGGTCAACGGCGCACCGCCGCCATACAGGATGGACGTGATGTGCGAGTCATTGCCGGCGCCGGTCAGCGAGCGATACATCTCCGCCTCGGACTGGACGCCCTCGACCAGCTGGCCCTTGGCGCCCTTGTTCAGCATGGCGACGATCGAACCGATGACTTCGAGGTGGCTGAGTTCTTCGGTCGCGATATCGAAGAGCAGGTCCTTGCGGCCCGGATCGTCTTCGGCCACGGCCTGGGTGAAATAGCGGCAAGCGGCGGCGAGTTCGCCCTGCGGCCCGCCGAACTGCTCGAGCAGCAGATTGGCCAGCCCCGGATTCGGGGAAGCGACGCGAACCGTATACTGCAAACGCTTGTTGTGCACGAACATGGCGAAAGCTCCTTATCGTAGGGACGAGCGAAATCCTTGCGTGGACTTCGCAAGTTTCAAGATTGAGAAGTTGGTACTCGGGTCGAAACTGAGAGGAGCGCCGTAGCGTCACTTGCAGTCGTACTTCCCGGGTCTCAGCGCAACGAATGTGCGCTGGCCTGATGCGGCGAACCGCTGGTCAACAAGGGTGAACCGAGGCTTGGTTTCAAATACCTTGGTTGCCTGAACCTTCGAGCAATGGGTGTGCCCATGATTCCAGCAAGCCCCTGCAGGACAGCCCTCGCGGGGCGCGGCGAATCGCCGGCGCGCACTCTGCAGATCAATGCGATCGAACGTGCACATGGAAAGAAGTACACGTTACACTTCAATTTTGCGTCCCCATAACCTGAACAGGGAGACCCGGCCGAGGGCGCACTATATAAAATCGATCGTCAAAGCTATCGAACCCATGACAGACCCCAAACCTCCCCGCATTTCTTCCGGCCTCACGGCCCTCGACGACATCCTGAACGGCGGCTGGCCGACCAGCAGGCTTTATCTGATCGAGGGCGCGCCGGGCTCAGGTAAGACAACGCTCGGTCTCCAGTTCCTGCTGGATGGCGTCGCTGCCGGGGAGACCGTCCTGTTCATCACGCTCTCGGAGACCGCACAGGAGCTGGATGAAGTGGCGAACGCGCACGGCTGGTCGATGGACGGCATCACCGTCTTCGAGATGGAAGAAGCCGAAATGAAGCTCGGCATCGATGGCGACCAGAGCATCCTGCATTCGTGGGAAATAGAACTCGGCGAGGTGATCCGCCATATCACGGAACACGTCGAGCGCGTCAAGCCGTCGCGCATCGTGTTCGACAGTCTGTCGGAACTACGCCTGCTCGCGCAGGACCCGCTGCGCTTCCGGCGTCAGCTTCTGTCGCTCAAGCACTTCTTCAACAACAACGCCGCCACCGTTTTGCTGATGGACGACATGAGCGCGCGCGGCATGCATGACGTCGATCTGCACAGCCTCTGTCATGGCGTGTTGACGCTGGAGCGCCTCACGCTCGACTTCGGCGTCGCGCGGCGGCGCCTGCAAGTGCAGAAGCTCCGGGGAAGCGCGTTTCGGGAAGGTTTTCACGATTTCGCGATCCGCGAGGGCGGCCTGCAAATTTTCCCGCGGCTGGTTGCGCTGGAGCATCACACCGAATTCGTCGGAGACGTCCTGCCGAGCGGCTCGGCGGCGCTCGATGCGCTGCTCGGCGGCGGTCCGCTACGCGGCACGAGCACGCTGATCACGGGCCCCGCCGGAACCGGCAAGACCACGCTGTCCCTGCAATATGCGGCGCAGGCGTGCTCACGCGGCGAGCGCTGCGTCATCTATGAATTCGACGAACGTATCGGCACGCTGCTCGTGCGTTCGAGGGGCATCGGCATCGACTTGCAACCGCACATCGATGCCGGTCTGCTGGAAATCAGGCAGATCGACCCGTCCGAGATCTCACCCGGCGAGTTCACCAGCCTGGTGCGTTCGGAAGTCACTCATAACGATGCGCGGCTCATCATCATCGACAGCCTGAACGGCTATGTGGCCGCGATGCCGCAGGAACAGCAGCTCATTCTCCAGCTACACGAGCTGCTGTCGTTTCTGAACCAGCAGGGCGTCGCGACCTTCCTCATCAATCCGCATCAGGGTTTGATCGGGAACATGCATTCGGGCTCGCTGAACATCAGCTATATCGCCGACGCCGTCATCCTGCTGCGTTTCTTTGAAGCCGAAGGGCGCGTGCGCAAGGCGCTCTCGGTGCTCAAGAATCGCGGCAGTCTGCACGAGAGCACGATTCGCGAACTGGTCATCAGCGCGCGTGGTCTGGAGTTGAGTGAACCGCTGACGCGCTTCAACGGCGTGCTGAGCGGCACGCCCACGTACATGGGCGGTGCAGCGGGACTCGGCAAGCAGCGCGATTCGATCCAGTTTGGCGGCGAGAACGGCGTTCCCTTGGAATGAAGGCATTCTCGCGCCATATCGTCATCTTCGCGCGCTTCGGACGCGACGCGCAGACAGCCGACATGCTGCTGCGCCGGCGAGCAATCGCTACTACGACGGTGAACAGCTTCGACGCCTTCGTCGAGGCTATCGATCCCTACGTGGGCGGCGTGCTGCTCACCGACGAGTCGCTGTCCGGCGCGGACCTGTCCGCGCTGGCGAACAAGCTCGACGCGCAGCCATCGTGGTCCGATGTGCCGTTCATCGTCCTGACGCAGCGCAGCCGATACGAGAGCGCGCATCATCGGCGCCTGGCGGGGCTGCTGCCCGCGCGCATGACCAACCTCGTCTATATCGAGCGGCCCGCGAGCGCGCTCGCGTTGACGAGCGCCGTCGAGGCCGCGCTTTCCGGCCGCGAGCGGCAGTTCCAGATTCGCGATGAACTGCGAGCGGCGGCGACCATGAACGAGCGCCTGAGCGCCGCTGAAGAGCGGCTGGCGCGCAGTCATGCCGAGCTCGAGCGACAGGTCGCGGACCGGACGCATGAACTGCGCGAGACGAATCACCGGCTCACGGAAGAAATGCAGGAGCGCACACGCGCGGAAGAGGCGCTTGCGCATGCGCAGAAGATGGAAGCGGTCGGCCGGCTGACGGGCGGCATCGCGCATGATTTCAACAACCTGTTGATGGCGCTGGTTGCCAATCTCGAACTCGCGCGCCGGCAACTGGGCAGCGATCACGCCGTCTTGCCGCTGCTGAACAACGCGCTGCGTGTGACCGAGCGCGGCTCGAAGCTATCCGGCCAGCTGCTCGCGTTCTCGCGCATCCAGAAGCTGGTCCTGCAGCCGATGGACATCGACGCCCGCATGCGCGACCTGATGGACCTGGCGCGTCACTCGCTCGGTGTGTCGCATACGATAGAGCCGCACTTTGCCGCGGAGTCGCGCTTCGTGATTGCGGATTCGAACCAGATCGAACTCGCTATTCTCAATCTCGTGAACAACGCACGCGACGCCATGCCGGGCGGCGGCGTCATCACGCTGTCCACGTATACGCGCATGCTGGACGAACCGGACGCGGACCTGCCGCGCGGCGAGTATGTCGAGATCAAGGTGTCGGATACGGGCACGGGCATCAGCGAAGAAGCGCTGCAACGTATCTTCGATCCGTTCTTCACCACCAAGCCGGTGGGCAAGGGCACCGGGCTCGGGCTCGCGCAGGTCTGGGGTATCGCGCATCAGTGCGGCGGCACGGTGAAGGTGGAAAGCGAGTTCGGCAAGGGCGCGTCCTTTTCGATTCTTCTGCCCGTCGCCGGATCGGAAAGAGAAGAGCCGGCCGGGACGCTGCCCGTAGTGGACGGGACCGCGACGGAAGCAGCTGGCGCGGAAGGCACGTCTGTCCTGATCATCGATGACGACGACAACGTGCGCGAATCGCTGGTCGCCGGCCTCGAGATGGACGCATTCGAAGTACGCGATGCGCGCAGCGGGACTGAAGGGCTTGCGATGATCGGCGAGGACTTCCCGAACGTACTGGTCGTCGACTACGCAATGCCAATGATGAACGGCGCGGAAGTGGCGCGGGCCGCGCAAAAGATGCGGCCCGGCTTGCCCATCGTCATGGTGACAGGCTATTCGGACACGGCGGCGCTGGATGGCGTGGCGAACGCGGAAGTGCTGCGCAAGCCGTTTTCGCTTGCCGAACTGAGCCGGCATATTGCGAGGTTGCGGCGCTCGGCGGTTGGACTCTGAGGCTGATGGCACACGGACTGCTGAAGGCTTGCCGTCAGGCGAGCCTCAGAGAGGTCGATACATGGATATCCCCGAACAGGTCGTTGCGTTCCTCATTTCACGCGATCTCAAGCTCGCTACGGCCGAGTCATGTACGGCGGGTTACATTGCTTCGCTGGTGTCGTCAGTGCCGGGCAGCGGCGCGTGTCTCGACGTGGGCTTCGTCGTCTACTCGCCTTCAGGGAAAGCCGGTTTTCTCGACGTTCGCGAAGCCACGATGGCGCGCGAAGGCCTGACGAGCGAAGCGGTCGCGCGCGAGATGGCTGAAGGCGCGTTGCAACAGGAAGCCTGCTGCGCAGATGTGGCGGTCTCGAACACGGGCGTCGCGGATGCCGTGCCGGGCAACGGGCCGCCGCCCGGCACGCAATGCTTTGCATGGTCGTACCGTACGCGGGACGGCGCAATCATGACCTTCACCGAGACGCGGCGTTTTCAAGGCGAGCGCAACGACATCCGGCGTGAGGCGGCGCACTATGCGTTGTCGCGCGTCGAGCACTATTTCCGTCAGCAACAGGCGCAAGGCGTCGGAGAGCAACCATGAGCGAAGACTGGCGTGCGTGGCAAGCGCAGGTGATCCGCGAGTTGAACGTGGCGGCAAGCTTCGATGTCGACAGCGAACGCGAGCGCCGCATCGGCTTCCTGTGCGATTACCTGAGGTCGAACGGATTGCGGACCTATGTGCTGGGCATCAGCGGCGGGGTGGATTCATCGACGGCAGGGCGGCTCGCGCAACTGGCCGTCGAACGTCTGCGCGCGCAGGCTTATGAAGCACGCTTCGTCGCGGTCCGGCTGCCGTATGGCGTGCAGCGCGATGAAGACGACGCCCGGCGCGCGCTCGAATTCATACAGCCCGACGAGACGCTCGAAGTCAACGTCAAGGGCGCATCGGATGCGATGCTCGCGGCGCTCGAACTGGGCGGCGCGCAGTACGCCGACGACTTTCAGAAGGACTTCGTGCTCGGCAACATCAAGGCGCGCCAGCGCATGATCGCGCAATATGCAATAGCGGGCGCGCGTGCCGGCGTGGTGATCGGCACGGATCACGCCGCCGAGTCGCTGATGGGCTTCTTCACCAAGTTCGGCGATGGCGGCGCGGACGTGCTGCCGCTGTCGGGTCTGACGAAGCGTCGTGTGCGTGCGCTGGCGATGTCGATGGGCGCTTCGACGCAACTCGCCATGAAGGTGCCGACGGCCGATTTAGAAACGCTCACGCCGCAGCGTCCGGACGAGGACAGCTACGGCATCACCTACGAAAACATCGATGACTTCCTGGAGGGCAGGGAAGTCAGTGACGAGATTCTGACAACGATCCACCGCTTCTACCTGGCAACGCGTCACAAGCGCGCGTTGCCAGTGGAAGTCGGCGCATAACTTTCTCTTTCAGCTTTCATGCCTTTGCCACCCATTGCACCTGATGTTTTCGTCAAACAGATCAATGAGCTTCTGCCAGATAAACAAGGCTATACGCCGGAACTCGAAGTCTTTCTGATCCCACGGGGTGGCCAACTGCACGAAGCGACAGATTGGGACTGGCAGCCTCACTCACCCGAGACGGATGCGGCCGTCAAACAGGCGTTCGAGGACATCCGGCACCTGCATGGCTTCTAGAAGCATCACGCCTGCGGCGGTTGTCCGTTCGAGGCGCTGAGCCCGCCATCGACAGGCAGGTTCACGCCGGTGACAAAGCGCGCGTCGTCGCTCGCCAGAAAGGCAATGACAGCCGCGATGTCTTCAGGCGTCGCCGCGCGGCCGAGCGGAATGCGCTCCTTGAACTTCGCCATCAGCTTTTCATCGCCGAGCATGTCTTGCGTCAGATCGGTCGCGGTCAGGCTCGGGCATACGGCATTCACGCGCACGCCGTCGCGGCCATGATCCATGGCAAGGGCGCGCGTGAAATTGGTCACGGCGCCCTTGGCCGCGTTGTAGAAGCTCATGCCCCAGTCGCCTCCCAGTCCCGATACCGACGACACATTCACGATGCAGCCCCGCGAATCGATCAGATGCCGGATCGCCGCACGGCAGCAATAGAACACGCCGTCGAGATCGGTGGACATGACTGCGCGCCAGTCGTCGAGCGAGGCTTCGTCGATGCGGCCCGTCGGGGCCACGCCCGCGTTGTTGACCAGGACGTCGATGCGGCCGAAGCGATCGATGGCCGCCTCGATCAGTTGTTTTGCGTCGTCGGGCTTCGAGGCGTCGAAAGTGTGCACGAGCGTGCGTGCCGGATCGAGATCGCTGGCAAGGCGGTCAAGCTTCTCGCGCGTGCGGCCGGCCAGCACAACTGAAGCGCCTTCGCTGGCAAAGCGCCGCGCCGTGCCTTCGCCGATACCCGAGCCTGCGCCCGTCACGATGACGGTTTTTGCTTCGAAGCGGGCAGTGTTGTTGAAGTCGTTCATGACGGGTGTGGAGAAATGGTGGAAGGGCTTGCAATGCTGCAAGCGTCGTTCCACTTCCCGGCCGGGAACGGCTGATGCGCTGGAAGGAGGCCGGGCACGACGCCGGTGACCCTGAAGCGTCTTTCTCACTACGACGCTTCCATCAGACTCAGGAGCATGAACATGAACAGCGCATCGCAAGACCCGAAGGATCCATCGCAAGACGCGGAAGCCCAACCGTCGGAGAAGGATGAAACCTTCAACACGGATGTCTCGGAAACCGATGAAGAAGGAACCACCGTGCGCGAAGCAGAGGTTCGCAAGGACGATCTGTCGGAGGTGAAATCCGGCGATAACAAGTGAAGGTGAAGCATCGGCGGACGCGTCGCGGACCGTCCGCACCGTTTTCGTCAGCCGCCCGAGCGAACGTACACGAGGATGATCGAAAGCGTCACGAGCGAGGCGAGCGTAGTGAACAGGATCGTGCGTGACGTCACCTGCGCTTCCCGTCGATAGAACTCCGCGAGCATGAACGGCCCCGTGCCCGTGGGCAACGCGGCGAGCACGAGCGTCATGTTGACCATTGGCGTCGGCATTGAGAATACGCGCGCGGCGAGCCACCATGCAAGCGCGGGTTGCAGGAGCAGCTTGGTGCCTGTCAGCAGAAGCGCACTGCGTTGCGTGGCGACCGCTGCCCTGCGCTCGGCGAGAAACAGCCCCAGGCTGACCAGCGCACACGGACTCGCGGCGCCGCTCAGGAGCTTGAGGAACGCGACCACGCTGTCAGGCAGCGCAACATGCGCAGCGGAGAACAACACGCCGGCCAGCGGCGAGACGATCAACGGATTCTTGCCCAGCGAAACCAGCACCTTGCTCGCAAGCTTGTGCGGCCGCCGCTCGGCTTGCAGGCTCAGTTCGATCAGCACGATCGCGATGGCGAACAGCACGCATGCAATCAGGATGGTGGCGATAGTGGTCGGCGTGAGGCTCTCTGGCCCGAATGCCATGAGGCACAGCGGAAAACCCACGTAGCCGGTATTCGGATAGGCGCCCGCGATGGCGTCGATGCTCGCGTCCGCGAGGTGCAGGCCGCCGATCATCCGGTAGCCGAGGATCAGCAGGAAGGTCACGCCGCCGGCGATGCTGAACACCGCGATGAACGCGGGTTGATTGAGCTGTTTCCACGTGGCATGCGCCATCGTGTTGAACAGCAGTGCAGGCAAGGCCAGCCAGACCACGAAGCGGTTGAGTTCGGAGGCGGCCGTGGGCCCGAGCACGCCGCGCCTGCGGCAGACGAAGCCCGCCAGGATGAGCGCGAAGACGGGAAGCAGGATCCCAAGCGTCGAAAGCATGATGCAGTTATCGAGAAAGAAAGAACGAAGCAAGGGTAATCCCTAGGGACGATACAATCCAATACCGTCTTCGACCCCTTTCGAAACCTTTTTTGCATCGATGATCGATTTCAAGCGTTTGCGCTACTTCGTGGTTCTCGCCGAGACCCGGCATTTCGGACGGGCTGCGGCGCGGCTGCATCTGTCGCAGCCGCCGCTCAGCCGTCAGCTGATCGCGCTCGAAAAGGAACTGGGCGTGAAGCTGATCGAACGCGGACCGCGCGGCGTGACGCTGACGGCCGCCGGCGAGCGCTTCCATATCGATGCGAAAGCCGTGCTCGCCGCGCTGGAACAGGCGCAGACGAACTGCCGGGCGGCGGCGGCGGGCACGGCGGGCGCGTTGTCGCTGGGCTTCACGATGTGCGCCGCCTACAGCGTGGTGCCCGGTTATGCGCGCCGCTTCAGCGTGGCCTGTCCCGATGTCGATGTGAGTCTGCGCGAGGTCGTGTCGAACGATCTGTCGCAGCGGGTCGTGGACGGCAGCCTGGACGCGGCCATCATGTTTCCCGGCATCTTCGACAAGAGCCTCACGACCGAGACCATCTTCTCGGAGCCGTTGTGCGTGGCGCTGCCGCGCGGGCATCGGCTGGCGAAACAGCGGCGCATCCGGATCGCGCAGCTCGCCGAAGAAACCTTCGTGCTCGCCATGGAAGAAGTGGCGCCCAAGTTCAGGGCCGTCATCGATCAGCATTGCCGCTCGGGCGGGTTCGAACCGGTGGTCGGCTTCGAGGTGCAGTTGCAGCAGACCGTGCTGAGCCTCGTCAACGAGGAAGCGGGCGTGGCGCTCGTGCCGCGTTCGATGAGCAAGGCGAGACTGGCCGGCGTGGTGTTCCGTGAACTCGTCGATGCGCCGTGCGTCGAGCAGGTGCTCGTGTGGTCGCGCGCGAACCGCAATCCGTGCCTGAAGCAGTTCATCGAGCTGGTGCAAGGGGCGGAAGCCTGAACCGGTCCCGGCCGGCGGTATGCCGCTTGCTGCGCCAACGCTATGTCAATTTCATGGAGGTCAATATGGCCGGAGATACCGCTTACAAGCCGGGCGAAATCGTGAAGGTCTCGGGAATCTATTCCGTGGTCCACGACGATGGCAAGAATACGTTCGAAGTCACCTGTGTCGAAGGCGAGCACTTCCCGCCGACGCGCAGTGGCAAAGGCGCGCATTTCGAACTGAAGTACGGGGCGACTCATTCGCACAAACATGATGAGTTGAAGGGCACGGAAGCGCGCAGCTGATCAACGAAGTCAGCGCGGCGATGGGAGCGGGAGCGGCAGTAGAATGGTCGCCCCGCATTCGGCCGGTGCGGCTGCCGCGTGCATGTTGCCGTGCATGCCGTGCATGCCGCACTTGCGCCGAGCGCGGGACAGAGGTCACGACCTATCCCACGCCCAAGGCTCCCCATCATGCTTGCCGCCATCGCCACTCTGCTCGTCTTCCAGTGTCTCGGAGAAGGGCTCTCCTACCTCTTCAGCATTCCCGTTCCCGGCCCCGTCGTCGGCATGCTTCTGTTGCTTGCCTGGATGACGCTGCGCCCCGCGCAAGCCGCCGCGCTCGAAGGCACCGCGCTTGAATTGCTCCGCCATCTGTCGCTGCTGTTCGTGCCGGCAGGCGTCGGCATCATGGTGTCGGCGAGCGCGCTGCGCGGCGATGTGCTGGCCGTCGCGCTCTCCGTCGCCATCAGCACGGCGCTGGCCATCACGGTCACTGCGCTCGTCATGCGCGCGATGCTGCGGCGTCAACGCCGTCTTTCAGACTCGACAGGAGGACGCGCGTGATCCCGACTCCCCGTTTCGGCGCAATCTGGGTCTACCTCGCGGCCACGCCGCTGCTGGGACTCACCATCACGCTGCTCGCCTATCTGATCGCCCAGCGCATCTATGCCGCGTGCCGCTTCAATCCGCTTGCCAATCCGGTGCTCATTGCGGTGGCGATCGTCGTCGTCGTGCTGAAGACGAGCGCCACGCCCTACGACACCTACTTCGACGGCGCGCAGTTCGTGCACTTCCTGCTCGGACCCGCGACCGTCGCGCTGGCGCTGCCGCTCTATCGCCAGTTGCCGAATCTGAAGCGGCTGGCGATACCCATCATCGTGAGTCTTGTCGCGGGTTCATTGACGGCGATCATCTCGGCGGTGGCCGTGGCGAGGCTGCTCGGCGCATCGCATCAGTCGATCGCCTCGCTGGCGCCCAAGTCCGCGACGACGCCCATCGCGATGGCGGTGGCGAAGGAGATAGGCGGCGTGCCTTCGTTGACGGCGGTGCTGGTCATCACGACGGGCGTGTTCGGCGCGGTGATTGCGCGAGGCTTGCTCAACCTGCTGCGCGTGACCGAGGTCGAGGCGCGCGGCTTTGCGCTGGGCGTGGCGTCGCATGGGATCGGCACGGCGCGCGCGTTCCAGGTCAGCGAGGAGATGGGCGCGTTCGCGGGACTCGGCATGGGGCTGAACGGGATCCTGACGGCATTCGTCGTGCCGGTGCTGCTGCCGTTCCTGTCGCGGCTGTTTTAACGCGGGCAGGTCCGTCCGTTGCTTGACAGTGCTTGTCCCCGCTCCGGGACGTGACGTTGTTGATGGCTTGGCCCGCGGTGGTTCAGCGGGCTTTTTTTTCGCCGGTAAGCCGAACCGGAGGCAGCACGTACACAACGTACGCGACGTGGCATTCCCATTGCTGTTGCACGGGGACTACCGTGAATGTTCAACTGAGGAGACTCTCATGAAAGCCAGCCCCGCCCTGATGACCCTGTGTGCTTCCGCGCTGATCGGCATGACGCCGTTTGCCGCCATGGCGCAAACGCAGGCCGCAAGCACCACGCAGGCCAACGATCTGCCTGAAGTCGACAAGGCCTTCGTCCAGGCCGCCACCCAATCCAGCTCCACGGAGATCGATACCGCCAAGCTCGCGACAAGCCAGTCGCAGGACAAGGACGTGAAGAACTTCGCGCATCACATGATGATCGACCATACGAAGCTGACGTTGCAGCTCAAGATGGCCGCGCCGCATGGTGTCGCGGTGCCGAAGGACAACTCGGATACCTCGGTGATCGATGCGCTCAAGCCGCTGAAGGGCAAGGAGTTCGACAAGATGTATATCCAGAAGGTCGGCGTGGAAGGGCACGAGAAGGCCGTTGCTGCATTCCAGAAGGAAGCGCAGGAAGGCCAGAACGCCGATCTCAAGAAGGCCGCGCAGAAGGCGCTGCCCACCATCCAGAAGCATCTGAAGATGGCGCAGGATCTGGCGGCAACGAAGGGCGTGCAGTAAGTCGGAGCAGTGGTGGTGACGCGTCGATGCTAGAGTCCTGCTCGACGCGTTCACCTTTCTCTCTTCGATGCACAGCACGCCTTCCTCTTCCATTGCCACTGACGTCGCCGTCATCGGCGCAGGCATCGTTGGCCTGGCGGTCGCGCATCATGTGCGCAAGCGGGGCCGCAGCGTCACGCTGATCGATCGCGCCGAGCCTGCATCGCAATGTTCCATGGGCAATGCCGGCGCGCTCTCTTACCACTCGGTCGCGCCGCTGGCCATGCCGGGCGTGTTGAAGAACGCCATGTCGATGCTGCGCGACGAAGACGGCCCGCTCTATCTGCCGCCGTCCTACTTGCCGCATGCAGCGGGCTGGCTCTGGCGTTTCGTGCGATCGGCGGGTGAAGGCCGCGTACGCGAGATCGCGGGCTCGCTGAGTGCGTTCTTCGCCAGTGCCGAAGCGGATCACCGTCAACTCGCGGAAGAGGCTGGTTATGCATCCGGCCTGCGGACGACGGGACAGCTGCACCTTTACCGCTCGGATGCGCAACTGGCCAAGGATGCGCTCGGCTGGGCGCTCAAGACAGAACACGGCGCAAGGCTCACGCGTTTGTCGGGCGGCGCGATTCAGGACATGGAGCCCGACGTTTCACCGGACTACACGCTGGGCCTGTTCGTCGAAAACGATCACTCGGTGCTCAATCCGCACGGCTATGCGCTTGCGATTGCACGCGCCGTCATGCAGGCGGGCGCGAGCTTCAGGCGCACCGAAGTGAAAGCGCTGCGTCCCGATTTGCAAGGCTGGGCGCTGACCCTCGCCGACGATTCGACCTTGTTCGCCCGTGACGTGGTTGTGGCGGCGGGTGCCTGGTCCACGCAATTGCTCGCGCCGCTTGGCGTGCGTGTGCCGCTGGAGTCGCAACGCGGTTATCACGTCCACGTGCCGGAGAGCGGCACGCGCCTGTCGCGCACCATTGTGCTGACTGACCGCAAGGTCTTCATCACGCCGATGGACACCGGCCTGCGCATCGCGGGCACGGTGGAATTCGGCGGACTGGTGCGGCAAGCGAATCCGCGCCGCGCGGCGTTGCTGGCGCGGCATGCGAAGGAAGGCTTGCCCGCGCTCGATCTGCTCGGCGGATCGAGCACCTGGATGGGCCACCGGCCCTGCATGCCGGACTCGATGCCGGTGCTCGGCGCGGTGCCGCGTCACGCCGGGCTATGGCTTGCTTGCGGTCACGGGCACCTCGGACTGACGGGCTCCGCGACCACCGGGCGTCTGCTGGCCAAGGCCATTCATGGCGAGCCCGCGCCCGAACTCGATCCTTTCTCGATGTCGCGCTTCGGCGGCTGATCGTTCGGTAATCAGACCATGCCTCACGCATAGGGCGGCCCGCCGCCATCCACATACAGCCGCGTGCCGGTGACGAAGCGCGCTTCATCCGACAGCAGATAAGCGACCGCCGACGCGACGTCTTCCGGCGTGCCCGGGCCATCGAGTGCGGTGAGACGCGTGGGTTCCGCGTCGTTCTGGCCCGACGCCATCGACGCGAAACGCGGCGACTGGATCGGCCCTGGCGCGACGGCATTGACGCGCACGCCATGCGGCCCGTATTTGCGCCCGAGTCCTTGTACGAGCAAGTCGAGGGCCGCATTCACGCTCGAACCCGGAAAGTGATTCGGCGGCGGCGCGATGCCGCCGCGTCCCGAGATCGCGACGATCGCCCCCTTGCCCTGCGCGATGAAGCGCGGCAGCGCAGCGCGTATGGGCCGCACGGAGCCGAGCAGCTTCGCATCGATGACGCGTTGCCAGTCGGCGTCGGTGAGGTCGAGGAAATCGCCGAACGCGCCGACATTCGTGCTCAACACGAGGCCGTCCAGACGCTGGAAGCGCTCTTCGATCTGCCTGAATGCTTCGCGCACGCGCGCATCGTCGGCGACATCGACCGACAAGGGCACGACGCGCGGCAAGTCGGCGAACAGCGTGTCGTCGACATGACGCGACGACGCCACCACGTGCGCGCCCGCCTCGGCGAGCCGCCGCACGGTGGCCGCGCCGAGCGCGCCGAAAGCGCCCGTGACCCAGTACACGCGGTCTTTGAAGTGTTCCTGATCCTGGCTGGACATGGTTGAAGTCACCGTGGCTGAAAGCCTGCCATGGTGCTGCTGCGCGTGAACGGAACCAACGGATGATTTCGCGAAAGCTTCGGAGCCTCGCGTGGCTAAGTTATCCATGCGGCCTGCGATGCCCAATGCAGCCGCGACGCGCTTTCCTTAGCAGACATAGTTGGTTGGTTGCAGGCCGGCGCGCTTCTAGTCTGTATGGCTCCGAATTCGTCGGCGCTGATCGCTGACCGCTGACCGCAGGCCCGCACATGACCACACATCTGCATTTCAACGCGTTTCACATGAATGCGCCGGCGCATTCGTGGGCCGGATTCTGGCGGCATCCGCGCGACCGCTCGCTCGAACACAACACGCTCGGCTACTGGGTCGAGCTGGCGCAGACCGCCGAGCGCGGCCTGTTCGACGGCGTGTTTCTCGCCGATGTCTTCGGCATCTACGATGTCTACGGCGGCGGCGTGGACGCCACGCTGTTCTCGGCTGCGCAATCGCCGTCGCACGATCCGCTATTGACCGTACCCGCAATGGCGCACGCGACGAAGCATCTGGGCTTCGGCGTGACGGCGAACCTGACCTACGAGCATCCGTACCAGTTCGCGCGGCGTTTCTCGACGCTCGATCACCTGACCGGCGGACGCGCGGGATGGAACGTCGTCACCGGCTATCTGGAGAGCGCGGCGCGCGGCATGGGACTCGACAAGGCGCGCGAGCACGACGAACGCTATGCGGCCGGCGAAGACTTCCTGGAGGCCGCCTACAAGCTGTGGGAAGGAAGCTGGCTGGAAGGCGCCGTGGTGCGCGACAAGCGATCGGGCAAGCCGTACACGGACCCGTCGCGCATCCGTCGCGTGCTGCATGAAGGACCGTATTTCCGCGTCGATGGCTTCAATCTCGTCGAGCCCTCGCCGCAGCGCACGCCGGTGCTGTACCAGGCCGGTGCGTCCGGACGCGGCAAGGCGTTCGCGGGCAAGCATGCCGAATGCGTGTTCCTCGAAGGCCAGACGCCCGCCATCGTCGCGGCTGCGGCGCGCGACATCCGCGCGCATGCCGTCGATGCCGGCCGCGCCGCCGACGATCTTCTGCTCTATCTCGGTGCAACGGTGGTGGTGGCGCGCACGTCGCAGGAAGCACGCGAACTGCACGCCGAATACGCGGAATACGTCGATACGCTCGGGCAGCTGGCGCTGGTGTCGGGATGGACGGGCATCGACTTCGCGGCCATGGATCTCGACGAACCGATCCGCTATGTGAAGAGCAACGCGCTGCAATCGACCGTGGAGAACCTGACGAAACGGGCCGGGCGGCCGATCACGCCGCGCGACATGACGCGCTTCGACCAGACGGGCGGGCGTGGACCGTTCATCGTCGGCAGTCCCGCCGAGGTGGCTGATCAGCTGATCGCCTGGGCTGATGAAACCGGCGTCGACGGCTTCAATCTGCGCCGCACCGTGATGCCGGAAAGCCTGCATGCCTTCGTCGATCTGGTGGTGCCCGAGTTGCAGAACCGCGGGCGTTATCGCACTGCTTATGCGGAAGGCACCTTGCGCGAGAAGCTGTTCGCGGGACGCGGGCCGCATCTGCGTGACACCCATCCGGGCGCGCGTCATCGCGCGATCTGAACGCGGCTTGCGAAGAAGGATTCATCATGGCAACTGTCCAGCTGCATAATGTCGTGAAGCGCTATGCCGGCGCACCTGTCGTCGATACGGTTTCGCTTTCCGTGCGCGACGGCGAATTCCTCACGCTGCTCGGCCCGAGCGGCTGCGGCAAGACCACCTGCCTGCGCATGGTCGCGGGCTTCGTGCAGCCGGATGCGGGGTCGGTGCATATCGGCGGCGAGGACGTGACGCGCGTGCCCGCGCACCGGCGCAACACAGGCATGGTGTTCCAGCAGTACGCGCTGTTCCCGCACCTGACGGTGGCGCAGAATCTCGCGTTCGGTTTGCGCATCCGCAAGCTGGCGAGCAAGGAGATCAAAACGCGCGTGGCCGAAGCGCTCGCGCTCGTGCGCCTGTCCGGCTATGCGGACCGCTATCCGGAGCAACTGTCGGGTGGACAGAAACAGCGTGTCGCGCTGGCGCGGGCGCTGGTCATCAATCCGCGCGTGCTGCTGCTCGACGAACCGCTCGGCGCGCTCGACCAGAAACTGCGCGAGGAATTGCAGGCCGAGATCAAGCGCATTCAGCGCGAAATCGGCATCACGACGATCTTCGTCACGCACGATCAGAACGAGGCGCTCAGTCTCTCGGATCGCATTGTGGTGATGCGGCAGGGCGTCATCGGCCAGATCGGTTCGCCGCAGGAGTTGTATGACCGGCCGGTGGATCGACACGTCGCGAGTTTCATCGGCAAGATCAATCTGCTCGAAGTCGCCGCGTCGCACGTGGACGGCAACGGCCTCCTGCATGTGCGGGCCAGGTCCTCCGAAACCTTCGAGGTCGATCTCGAAGGCCGACCCGCGCCACGGCCCGGCGATCCGCTGCTGCTGGCGCTCAGGCCGGAACGCATCAGGATGGGCGAGGGCGCGGCGAACCGCGTGCAGGGCCGCGTCGAACTGGCGACCTATGCCGGCGACGGCTGGTATCTCGAAGTCCGTACATCCGCGGGCGATCCGCTGATCGTGCGCACCACGGGCCGCGCCGCGCCCGTGCCCGGCGAGCATGTCGCGCTGGGCTGGGAACGCGGCGACGGCGTCCTGCTGCATGACGAGGTGTCCGCATGAGCGACGACACGCTGCTCGTCGCAACGGAACTCGCCCGTGCGCCCGCGCAGCCATCCCTCGAACGGCGGCGGCAGGCGGCCTATGGCGCGCTCGCGTTGCCGGGACTCGCGTTCCTCGGCGTGTTCTTCGTGGCGCCGCTCGGCTATCTGCTGGTGCTGTCGCTGCATGGCGGCGGCTCGCTGGGACGGGTCGATGACGCCTGGACTCTCGCGAACTACGTGCGCTTCCTGTCGGACGCGTACTACCTGCATATCCTGCTCGATACGCTGGGCTTCGGCGCATTGACCGCGCTGATCTGCGCGGTGTGCGGCTTTCCGTTCAGCTACTGGCTGGCGCGCACACACTCACGCTGGCGCACGCCGATGCTCTTCGTCACCGTCCTGCCCTTGCTCATCAGCGCGGTGATTCGCAATCTCGGCTGGATTCCGGTGCTGACCGAGCACGGCATGCTCAACAGCGTGCTGTTCGCGCTCGGCGTCATCAAGACGCCGCTCGAATGGATCTTCAACTATACCGGCGCGCTGATCGGCATGGTGCATGTGGAGTTTCCCTTCATGGTGCTGATGCTGACCGGCGCGATCCGCAAGATCGATCCGGCGCTCGAAGAAGCCGCCATCAATCTCGGCGCGACACCTGCGCAAGCCTTCGTGCGCGTCGTGCTGCCGCTGTGCCGGCCCGGACTCGCGGCGGGTGCGTCGATGGTCTTCATGGCCGCGATCAGCGCGCTGGTGACGCCGGGAATACTCGGCGGGCATCGCGTGATGTTCATGGCGCTCTATATCGATCAACAGATGCATAACGTGCTCAACTATCCGGTCGGCTCCACCGCCGCCATGCTCACGATGTTCGCCGCGCTTGCGTCGATGTGGCTCGCGCTGCGCGTGAGCGGAGCGCGCACATGAACGCCGCCGCTTCCCTCCTGCCCAAATGGCTGCTGCGCATCGCGATCTTCGCCGTGCCGGTGTTCCTGCTGCTGCCGTTCGTCGGCATCGTCGGGGCATCGTTTTCGAAGAGCGGGGCGCTCGCGTTTCCGCCGAGCGACTGGACGCTTGCGTGGTATCGCGGCATTGCGCCCGGCTGGTACGACGCGCTGCGCTACAGCGTCTGGCTTGGCGCGGCGACCACGGCGCTCGCTACCGGCGTGGGCGGGCCGCTCGCGCTGTCGATCGTGCGCGGGCGCTTCGCGGGCCGTGGCCTCGTCAATGCGCTGTGTGTTGCGCCGCTCGGTGTGCCGACCATCGTCATCGCGGTGGCCGGCTTCAAGTTCTTCATGCTGACCGCGCAGTTCCAGGACATCGGCCTGAACGGGACGACGGCCGCCATCGTGCTGATGCAGGCCGTCTTCACGTTGCCGCTCGTGGTCCGCGCCGTCATCGCCAGCTTCGCGCACTACGACAACGCGCTCGATGAAGCCGCACAGAACCTCGGCGCCACGCCCTGGCAGGTGTTCTGGCGCATCACGGCGCCGCTCATCGCGCCGGGTGTGATCGCGGGCATGTTGTTCGCGTTCGTCCTGTCCTTCGACGATGTCGTCGTCGCGTGGTTCATGGGCGATCCAAGCCGCCCGACACTGCCCGTCAAGCTGTTCAACGCGATGGAAGTCGAGTTCGACAACGCCATCACGGCGCTGTCGACATTGATCGTCGCCTTCTGGGCGGTGCTCGCGCTCGTGCTCAACCGCTTCTTCCATCTCGAACGCATGTTCTCCCGGCGCTGAGTGCGCTTCATCCATCTGCTTATCAACCAAAGGCTCATTTTGAAAGTATTCGGCAAACTCGCGTTGGCGCTGGTCGCCTCTCTCTTCACGTACGTCGCGCACGCGCAAGGCGCCGATCAGAAGGACGTCGTGTTGCGTGTGTCGTCGTGGGGCGGCAAGTCCACGCAGACGCAGATCAAGTATGCGGGCGACATCTTCACCAACAAGACCGGCGTGAAGGTGCAGTTCATCGATGGCGCGTCGATCGATCACGTCGCCAAGCTGATCGCCGCGAACGGCCGCAACGTGCCCTATGACGTCGTGCTGCTCGATGGCGACGTGCGCGCGCAGGCCATCAAGGCGGGCGTGCTGCAGAAGCTCGATCCGGCGAAGGTGCCGAATACGCGCTTCGCCTTCGACGAAGCGAAGAACGCGCAAGGCTATGGCCCGGACTTCGACTTCGTGTCGGCGATCTTCGTCTACAACGCGGACAAGTTCGCGCAGGCGGGCATTCCCGCGCCGACTTCGTGGAAGGATCTGTGGAACCCGAAACTCGCGGGGCACGTCGCGTTGCCGGATCTGGCGAACGGCGCGGGGCGCGCGTTGCTCATCGAGACCTCACGTCTCAATGGCGGCGACGAAGGCAATCTCGACAAGGCCGTCGCCGAGATTGCGAAGGTCAAGGCGCGCACGTTCTGGCAGACGTCGCAGCAAGCGGAACAGCTGATCAAGTCGGGCGATATCTGGCTGACCGTCATCGCCGATGGCCGCGCGTATGCGCTGCAGGACGCCTACAAGGCCGCGCGTGCGGTGCGTCCGAAGGAAGGCTCGATTGCGTTCGCCTCGACGGCGGACATCGTGAAGGGCACGCCGCATCCCGAACTCGCCGCGCAGTTCCTCAACGAGATCTATGGCGCGCTGTATCAGCTCGGCAATGCGACGGACTTCTACTACGGCCCGACCAATCGCCTGCTGACGCCAGTCATCGACAGCGATCCGCAACTCGCCGCCAAGCTCATCTACAAGCCCGAGCAGGCCAAGACGCTCTATCACCCGAACTGGGACAAGTTCTGGGCCGCGCACGAACGCGCGCAGGACTTGTGGAACCGGACCATCGTGTCAGGCCGCTAACAAGACGAGGAGCATGGCGATGAACCAGATCGATCCGGCGCGTTTCGACGATATTCCCGCGCGCCTGCATCGCGCGCTCGACGTAGCGACGCCGCTGCTGAAGCAACGTGCGGCGCAAGTGGACGAAGCCGCGTCTTATCCGTACGAGCAGATTCGCACGCTGCATGAAGCCGGTTTGCTCACTGCGGGCTTGTCGCGTGCACGCGGCGGCGCGGACTTTGGCCGCACGACGAGCTTCGCGCATTACTTCGATACCGTCACCGCGATTGCCCGTGCATGCAGCAACACGGCGCAGTTGTTCACCGTGCAGACGGGCGCGCTGTTCTCGCTCGAACTGCTGGGCGAAGCTACGCTGGTCGATGAAGTGGCGCAGGCGGTGCACGAGCAAGGCGCGACTTTCTGCTTCACGGCCGCCGAACCAGACGAACGCTTCACTTACGACAACAAGCGCATCAACATCAAGTCGAGCGCGGAACGGCTCGCCGATGGCCGCTGGCGCGTGAAAGCGGAGAAGGCGTTCGCGACGGGCTCGGTGGGCTGCGGCTTCGCGCTGTTTCAGTGCGCGACGGTGAGCGCGGACCCGAACCGTCCGCCCGAGTCGGTGCTGGTGGTGCTGCCGCGCAAGCATGAAGCGGTGCGGGTGCTGGATACGTGGGACGGCATCGGTCAGCGTTCGACGACCAGCGGCAAATTGATTGTCGATGAAACCATTATCGATGCACGGCAGATCGTCGGCAATCCGGCCAGCGTGCCGGCAGCGGCGATCTTCGCGCCGTTCTATCAGCTCGGCTTCGCGGCGATTCTCGCGGGCATCGGCGAAGCGGCGCTCGACGACACGCTGCATTTCATCCATCACGTGCAGAAGCCGACCAACGGTTATGCGCGCGCGGCCGAAGAACCGGCGCTCCAGGCGCATGTCGCGGACGTGCGCATCGCGCTCTCGGCGAGCCGTGCGCTGATTGCCGAGGCGGCCCGCAAGATGGACGCCTTCACGCGCGGCGAAGCGGATATCGCCGATGTCTTCGTCGCCGTCTATCAGGCCAAGGTGCATGCGAGCGGCAGTTCGATCGAAGCGGGTTCGCGCCTGTTCCAGATCGGCGGCGCGCGCTCGGCCACCCGCAGCGTGGCGGCGGACCGGCACTGGCGCAATGCTCGCACGCTCTCGTTGCACGATTCCGTCGACAAGCAGAAGGGCATCGTCGCGCGGCATGTGCTGGGCGTCGAGCGCCCCAACGTGTCCACGCGCTGACGAGGAGGCGAACCGTGCTGCTGGCCTTCTTTCTCTCGCATTCGGCGTCGCCGCATACGGTCGGGCAATGGCGGCTGCCGCGCTCGTTCCAGGGCTATCGTTATGATCGCGCGCCGTATTGGGAGCATGTCGCGCGCACGGCGGAACGCGGCGGCATCGACACGATCTTCCTGTCGGATTCCTACTCCATCTACGAGACCTATCGCGGCGACAGCGACGACACGCTGCGCTGGGCCGTGCAGTGTCCGCGTCACGATCCCTTGCCGCTGATTTCCATCATGGCGCGCGTCACGCAGCGTGTCGGGCTCATCACGACCTTGAGCACCGCGTTCCTGCCGCCGTACTGGGTCGCACGCCAGTTCGCGACGCTCGATCATCTGACTGAAGGTCGCGTTGGCTGGAATCTCGTCACGACAGCCGGCGAGCCGGAAGCGCGCCAGTTCGGCCAGGCGCTCGATGAACACGACACGCGTTATCGCCGTGCCGATGAATACCTGCGCCTGTGCCAGACCTTGTGGGAGAGCTGGGAGCCGGATGCAATCGTCGCGGATGGTGCGTCGGGCGTATTCGCGGATCCGTCGAAGGTCGCGAAGATCAAATTCGACGGCGAGTTCTTTTCGAGCCACGGACGCTTCACCGTGCCGCGATCGCCGCAGGGCAGGCCGCTGATCGCGCAGGCGGGATCGTCGAGTGCGGGCGCCGCTTTCGCGGGCCGTCACGCGGATCTCGTGTTCGGCTTGCGGCATTCGGCGCGCGGCATGCGCGAGTTCGTCGACAAGGTGAAGGGCGAAGCGACGCAAGCCGGACGCCACGCCGATGACGTGCGCATCCTGTGGGGCATCGTGCCGATCGTCGGGCAGACGCACGAGGAAGCGTTGCAGAAGCAGCAGGCGATCCGCGACAACGTGACGGTGGAAGCCGGCTTGACGATGCTCTCGGCCTTCCTCAATACGGACCTTTCGCGCTTCGATGCGAATGCGCCGTTTCCGGATATCGGCGGGACGAGCGGCATACGCGGACATCTCGCCACCATCACCGAGGACTTCGCGCCGGATACGCCGCTCGGCGAGATCGCGCGGCATTTCGCGGCGGGTCAGGGGCCGCATGTGGTCGGCACGGCGGCCGAGGTGGCGGATCAGTTGCAGAAACTGCTGGACGAAGGCGGCGGCGATGGCTTCATCTGCATCACGCATGCGCTGCCGGCCTGCATGGACGAATTCGTCGATCTCGTCGTGCCTGAGTTGAAGCGGCGCGGTCTGCGTCCTGAAACCTACGAGCACGCGACACTGCGTGAACGCGTGCGCGCGGGATGACGTGGTTGCAAGGATCAGAAGTATGAGAGGTTGGGCAGCGGTGTGTCGTGCGTCGCCTGACGGCCTATCGCGAGCGCCTTGTAGATCAGCGGATTGTGCGCGGTCACCGTGCGCAATGCGCGCCAGTGCCGGTCGAGCCGCTTGCCGATGCGCGTGCTCGATGCACCGCCCACTTCGAACAGTTCCCCCGCAGCGCGGATGGCCAGATCGTCGATGACGACCTTGGTCTTCGCCGTGCTCGCGGCTGCTTGCTCGAACGCATGCGACGAGACATCGCCGGAAGCTGCGCTCGCGAAGCCGCGTTCCAGCCATTGCGTCGCTTCCAGCACGCCGACGCGCGCCAGATGCGCGACGCTTTCCAGCCGTCCGATCACGCTCAGCAACAAGGGATCGTCGCCCGGCACTTCCGCGACCGCGTGATAGAAGTTGCGTTCGCGCGACTTGAGCAGCAACGCGGCATCCTTGACCACGCGTTGCAGCACGCCCGCCACCACCGCCGAGAGATACAGCTGCGCGAACGTCGCTACATAAGGAAGCTTCGTCACGTTCTCGTTGTCGATGATCTCATCGGGCGTCACGCGCACATCGGTGTACGTGGTCGTTCCGCTCGCCGTGAACTGCTGGCCGAAACCGTCCCAGTCATCCGCTACGTACACGCCTTCGCGGGTCGCCGGCACGACGACCTTGACCGGCTTGCCTTGCGCATCGACGGCATAGACATGGATATGGTCCGCGTACAGATTGCCGGTGCTGTAGAACTTTTGGCCGTTGAGGCGCAGGCCGTCCGCGCCGTGCGTCACGGCGGTTTCGTAGTCGAAGTTGCCGACATTGCGCTTGCCCAGTTCCGTCGCCGACGCGCCGAACGTCTCGCCGCGCGCGACGCGATCAATGAAGGTCTCGTAGACCGGCACGCGCGTGCGATCGATCAAGAGGCCTTCGACGAAGTTCAGCGGATTGCGGAACGCATGCGCGACGTTGGGATCGGCGGCGGCGAGATCGATGACGAAGTCGAACAACTGCACGAGCGTGATGCCCGCGCCGCCACGGTCGCGCGGCAAGCGCAAGGCGCCCAGGCGCGCGTCTTTCAGGCGCTGCATCGTCGCCTTGAAGGCGGCGGTGTCGCGGTGCGGAGTGGCTTCCTGTTCGGCGACCCACGGCAGCAGTGCGCGCAGGTCGCTCAGTTCGAGATGGGCTGTAGTCACGGTTTCAAATGAGGTAAAGGAGCTTCAAGCGGTTTCAGCAGCCACGCCGAGCGCGGACAGCAGACGTTCGCGCAAGGCGGCGAAGGCGGGATCAGTCGGACGGCGGGGACGCGGCAGATCGATCTCGATGTCGCTGCCAATGCGGCCGTGCTCCAGCATCACCACACGGTCCGCGAGCAGCAGCGCTTCATCGACGTCATGCGTGACGAGCAGCACCGTCGCGTCGTGCGCCTTCGATACCTGCGCGATGAGCCGCTGCATCTGGATGCGGGTGAGCGCGTCGAGTGCAGCGAAGGGTTCGTCGAGCAGCCAGACTTTCGGATCGCGGACCAGCGCACGCGCGAGCGCGACGCGTTGCGCCTCGCCGCCCGACAGAGTCAGCGGCCACGCATCGAGCCGATGCGCCACGCCCACTTCCTTCAGCGCCGCGGCAATCACGGCGCGTGCATCGGGTTTGCGCAAGCCGAGGGCGAGATTCTGTTCGACCGTCTTCCACGGCACCAGACGCGGTTCCTGGAACACGACGGCGCGCTTGTCGGGTACCCGGACGGTGCCGACGGGTGCACTGTCGAGCCGGGCCAGCGTGCGCAGCAAGGTGGACTTGCCGGAACCGGAGCGCCCAAGCAAGGCGACGAAGGCGCCGCGTTCGATGTCGAGATCCAGACGGTCGAGCACCGTGTGTTCGCCGAAGCGCCGCGTCAATTGACGCACGCGGATCAGAGGTTCGGTTGGAGTGTAGGTCGCCATGACTCAGTCCTTGATGACCGCGGGACGCCATGCCAGCAGGCGCCGTTCGGCGGCGCGCACGAGGGCGTCGGTGAAGAGGCCGAGCAGCGCGTAGATCAGCAGGCACGCCATGATGATGTCGGTGCGCATGAAGTTCTGCGCGTTGATCGCGAGATAGCCGATGCCGCTCGACGCATTGATCTGCTCGCCCACCACCAGCGAAAGCCACGCGATGCTGAGCGAATAGCGCAGGCCGACGAGAAACGAAGGCAGCGCGCCCGGCAACACGATATGCACGATCTGTTCGGTGCGCGTGAGGCCGAGCGTGCCCGCCATTTCGATGATCTTCGCGTCGGCGCCGCGAATGCCCGAGAACAGGTTCAGATACACGGGGATCATGCAGCCGAGCGCGACGAGTGCAATCTTGGGCGTCTCGCCGATGCCGAACCACAGGATGAACAGCGGCACGAGCGCGAGATGCGGCAGGGTGCGGGCCATTTGCAGGAGCGCATCGACGGCGTCTTCACCGCGGCGCGAGAGGCCGGCCAGCAGCGCGAGCGCCACGCCGAGCGAGAGCCCGATGGCCAGTCCGCTGCCCGCGCGCGCCAGCGACGCGAGCAGATGCATGCCCAGCTCGCCGCTGGCTGCGAGTTGCCATAGCGTGGCGGCGATCTGCGAAGGCGACGAGAAACGTCGCTCGCTGACGAAGCCGGTCGTGGCGGCAAGCTCCCATGCGAGCAGCAGTGCGGCAGGGACCGCGAAGCGCTGCCAGCGAACCCGCGGCTTGCGCCGTGCGAGCGGCGCGCGAGGCGCATCGACGGCGATCGTGGGATGAGACATGACGAATCTCCGTGAAGGTTCAGGCGGTGGTGGCGAGTTGTCCGTCGAAGGCCGCGCTGATATTGCCGATCGACTGCTTGATCATCCCGTAGCGATAGAAGCCGTCAGCCGACTGTTGCAACGCGCGACGGACGTCTGCATTGAGCGGTGCGGGCGTCGGCTTGAAGTCGGCGAGCAGGGAGCGCGCGGTGGCGGGATCGAGCTTCGTGTCCTTGACGAGCGCGGCCGCTGCTGCATCGACGTTGGCGAGCGCCCAGCGTTGCGCGCGTTCGCTGCGGGCGAGGAAGTCGCGGATCGCATCGCGCTTGTCGCGCGCCGCTTTCTCGTGAACCAGCAGGAAGTTGTTGCCGCTGAAGAGGTTCGGCACATCGCTCAGATTGGCGATCGGATATGCGCCGTTCTGCTGGATGGCGAGCGTGGAGTAGGGCGCCCACGTGAGCCACGCATCGACCGCGCCGGATGCGAACGCGGGTTTCGCTGCGGTGGGATCGAGGAACACGATATTCACGTCGCTGCGCTTGAGGCCCGCCTTTTCCAGCAGGCCGTAAGTCATCAGTTCGGGGCCGCCGCCTGCGTTCACTGCGAGCTTCCTGCCCTTCAGGTCAGCCACGCGTTTGATGCCTGAATCGCGTTGCGCGAGCAGCGGAATGAAGCTCGGCGCGAACGTGATGGCGCTGACCGCGCGCGCCGGGCAGCCGGCGGCGTAGGCGAAGAGAAACACGACATCGCCGGTCTGACCGACATCGAGTGCGTCCGCATTGAAGGCTTGCAGTTCCTGCTGGCCTGCGGGGAACTTGCTCCATTCGATTTCATACGGCAGGTTCTTCGCTTCGCCGGAGGCCTCGAGAAACGCCTTCCAGCCGATGGAGTTCATGTCGCCCACGCGCAGCACCGTCGCGGCGCGCGCCGGGCCGCCGATCATGAAGCCCGCTGCGGCGGCAAGCCCGCCCGCCACGAGCTTGCGACGGTTGGGAGAGGCGGGTCGGTCGTGTCTGGATGTCATGCTGTCGTCGCTCAATGTTCATAGCCAGGGTTGTGTCGATCGACGAGCCGCTTGAGGGCCTCGAAATGTTCGACGTGATAGGGACGCCCGGACCACGCCGCACCCTCGCGCGCGTGCTCGGTGTATTGACGATGCACCAGGTCCTGCTGCTCCTGTGACAGCAGCCGCAGCGGCTTGCCGGTGGAATACGCGAGGATCTGGAAGCGCGCCGCGCGTTCGAGCAGATACAGCCGGTCATAGGCTTGCGAGACGCTGCGGCCGGTGACGATCACGCCGTGATTCGCGAGGAACAGGATGCTTTTGTCGCCCAGCCGCCGCGCGAGACGCCGGCCTTCAGCGATGTCGTAGGCGAGGCCGTTGTATTCGTCGTCGTAGGCGATATGGCGCAGCAACAGCAGCTCCGCCTGGCCGATGGGCAGCAGACGCTGATCGGCCAGACGCGTGAGCGCTGTCGTATAGGGCATGTGGGTGTGCAGCACGGCGGCGTGCCGGACCGGATCGGCCTGATGGATCGGCAGATGGATGCACAGCGCCGATTGCTCGACCACGCCTTCTCCCGCGATGCGTTGCGCATCGTAGTCGAGCGTCAGGAAGTCGCTGGCCTTGATCTCGGACCAGTGACGTCCGAAGGGCGCGACAAGAAAGCGTCCGCGCGGATCGGGCAGCGACAGCGAGAAATGATTGGCGATGCCTTCGTGCAAGTCCTGCATCACCGCGATGCGATGCGCCGCGGCCAGATCGATGCGGCCAGTGCGTTCGACCTCGGCAAGGTCTGCTTCAGCCATGCGTGTGAACTCCCTACGGTGACGGATCGTGCAGCCGCAGGCGCGATGAAGCCAGCGCGCGGCACTGGCACGACCATAAGTCAGCCGAAGCAGCGTTCAAACGAATGGATTGTTCGATCTATATCAGGGCATGCGCGTCGAGCTTATGACGCGGGGATCGAAGAGGCAGGCGAGGGGAGAGGCGCGGGTAGGACGTGACTGTCATACCCGCGTGGTGTTGCCTTACTGGTTTTCAGCGCGCACCGGTTGAGCCGACGCGTGGATCGCCTTGCGTTCCTTCGCAACCTGCTCCACCGACACAGCCGGTGCGTAATTGCCCCAGCTCGTGCGCACGAAGGTCAGCACGTCGGCGATATCGCGGTCGGTGAGACGTTCGGCGAAACCGGGCATCGCGTAATGCGTCGGGGCCGCCTTGGTCCACGGCATCGCGCCGCCCTGAAGCACGATATGAATCAGCGAGGCGGGATCGTCGGAGTTGACGGCGGTCGAGAGCGCAAGCGTCGGGAACGTCGCGTCATAACCGCTGCCGCTCGTGCGATGGCACGCCGCGCAGTTGTCGACGAAGGTCAGCGCGCCATTGCCGCGATCCGTGCCTGCACGCAATGCGTGCGCGGCATCGGCGTTGGCGGCCAGCGGCTGCGACGAGGCATCCACGGGCGCGAGCGTCTTCAGGTATGCGGCGATCGCGCCGAGATCGGCATCGCTCATGTGCTGCGTGCTGTTCTCGACCACTTCAGCCATGCCGCCGAACGCCGCCGTATGCGCGGTGCGTCCGCTCTTCAGGAACGCGACGATGTCCGCTTCGCTCCAGCTCGCGAGACCGTCCTTCTTGTCGCCGCGCAGGTTCTTCGCGAGATAGCCGTCGATCACGCCGCCCGACAGGAAGGTGTGGCCGTCGTCGGTCAGCGCCTTCTCCTGCAGGCCGACTCCGCGCGGCGTGTGGCATGCGCTGCAATGCGCGAGACCTTCGACGAGATAGCGTCCGCGCGCCACCGGATCGGCGGGCAGCGGCGTATCGTCGACGACCACGTCCGGCGCGAAGGCCATGCGCCAGAAGCGCAGCGGCCAGCGCATCGACAGCGGCCAGACGATGTCCTCTGCGCGGTTCGCCTGATTCACCGGCTGCACGCCTTGCATGAAGTACGCGTAGAGCGCCTTCACGTCCGACGGCTTGACCTTCGCGTAGGAGACATAGGGCATCGCCGGATAGAGCGACGAACCGTTCTTCGCGACGCCATGACGCACGGCGTTGTCGAAGTCCTCGAACGAGTAGTCGCCGATGCCGGTTTGCTTGTCGGGCGTGATGTTGGTCGAGTAGATGCGGCCGATCGGCGAATCGATGCCGAGCCCGCCCGCGAACGGCTTGCCGCCCTTGGCCGTGTGACAGGCCACGCAGTCTGCTGCCGCCGCGAGATAGCGGCCTTTCTCGATCAGTGCGCGGTCAGCGTCGCTGGCGGCTTGCGCCTGCGGCTGCGCGACTTTCGTTTCGACGCGCGGCGCGGAGGCCGGTTGCTGCGCGAACGCGAGCGCGGCCCATGCGGCGCCCGCGACGATTGCCGACGACACTGCGGTCATCGTGAGTTGTTTCTTCGTCATCGCCGTGTCCTCAAGCCTGAACCAGCGGAGCGCCAGGGTTCTTCAGATATTGCTCGCGGATCGCCTTCGCCGAGTGATAGGCGAGCGCGGCCACGATGCCCGTCGGGTTGTAGCCCATGTTCTGCGGGAACGCGGAGGCGCCCATCACGAACACGTTGGGCACGTCCCAGCTTTGCAGGTACTTGTTGACGACGCTCGTTTCCGGCGACGACCCCATCACCGCGCCGCCCGTCGTGTGCGTGGACTGATAGACGCGGGTGTCGTAGTGCTGGCCCTTCTTGCGGATGGCGCGGAAGTACTTCTCCGGCTTCATCGCCTTCGCCACGTCTTCCATGCGCGTGCCGATGTAGTCGAGCATCGCGTATTCGTTGTCGTGCCAGTCGAAGGTCATGCGCAGCAGCGGCTGGCCGTACTTGTCGCGGTAGGTGGGATCGAGGTCGAGATAGGCATCGCGATACGGCATCACCGAACCCGAGATGCCGATGGTCATGTGGCGCTGATAGGCATCGGTGACGCCCGCTTTCCAGCCGCTGCCCCAGTTCGGCGTACCCGGAATGGTGGGCGTCTGCTTGATCGGACGGCCGCCGTAACGGATATGCCGCACGCTCGCGCCGCCGACGAAGCCGAGCGGACCGTGATCGAACTGATCGCCGTTCAGGTCGTCCATGCCGACGCCGCCCGCGCCCGTGCCGATGAACGGATTGAGCTGCGTGCCCTTGGGCAGCATCACGTTGATGCCGCCGTTCATCTGATACGCGTAGTTGCGGCCGACGGTGCCCGTGCCGGTGCGCGGATCATACGGCTTGCCGATGCCCGACAACAGCAGCAGACGCACGTTGTGCATCTGGAAGGCCGCGATGATGACCAGGTCGGCGGGCTGTTCGACTTCACGGCCTTGCGCGTCGATGTACTGCACGCCGGTCGCGGTCTTGCCGTCCGGTGCGAGCAGCACCTTGGTGACGTGCGAGCGCGTGCGCAATTCGAAGTTGGGCTTCTTGAGCAGCACCGGCAGGATGGTGGTCTGCGGCGAGGCCTTCGAATACATGTAGCAGCCGAAGTCTTCGCAGAAGCCGCAGAAATTGCACGGTCCGAGGCGCACGCCATACGGGTTCGTGTACGGCTGCGAGGTATTCGCGGCGGGCGCCGGATACGGATGGAAGCCCACTTCGCGCGCGGCCTTTTCGAACAGCTGCGCGCCGAGGCTGTTCTTCAGCGGCGGCGTGGGGAATTCGGAGGTGCGCTTGCCTTCGAGGGCATTGCCGCCGGCCTGGATCTCACCATTAAGATTGCCTGCCTTGCCGGACGTGCCGAAGACCTTCTCCGCGAAGTCGAAGAACGGCTCCATCTCGTCGTAGGTCACGCCGAAGTCCTGCACTTGCATGCCTTCGGGGATGAACTTCTTGCCGTAGCGCTCTTCATAGCGCGTGCGCAGTTGCAGTTCTTCCGGAAGCATGCGGTAGTGCATGCCGTTCCAGTGGAAGCCCGCGCCGCCGACGCCGTTGCCCAGCAGGAACGACCCGTTCTGACGATACGGCGTGGCCAGATCGTCGACGCCATGACGGATGGTCACGGTTTCGCCCGAGAGGTCCTGGAAGAGTTCGCCACGCACGGCGTACTTGAGTTCGTCGATGACCTTCGGATAGTTGGCGTCCGTTGGCGTATCGCGCATTGCACCGCGTTCGAGTGCGACGACGTTGAGACCTTCATCGGTCAGTTCCTGGCCGAGAATGGCGCCGGTCCAGCCGAACCCGACGATCACGCAATCGACCTTGTCTTTATTGATTGCCACCTGCTTACCCCCGCCTGCCGTCGATCGATACCGGGCCGTACGGATACTTGACGCCCGGCTGATCGATCCAGTCCATGAAATCTGCCCGGGCGCCCGGGAAGCCGACCATCTTCCAGCCCACCATGTCCTTGTTGCCGCCGTAGATCGGATCGGCCAGGAAGCCTTCCTTGGTGTTGCCGAGGAGGTAGGAGAAGAAAGTGCGCGCGGGCACGACGTCGAATTCGATCTTCGCGTGCTCCATCTCGCCGAGGACCGTTTCCTGGGTCTTGTGGTCGAGTTGCGCGAAGGTCTTGCCGCCGTACTGCTTCATGCAGTGGTCATCGCAGGACTTGATGCCGTGGCGATAGAGGTCGCGCGGCGCGAGGTTCATCTGGTAGCCCATCTCGGGCGGCTGGTCCGGATGGAACGGGCCCTGCATGTACCACAGCTTGCCGTGGCCATAGGGCGTTTCCATCTGCCGGTCGATGTACTCGTGCACGTTGGCCGCGAGCGCGCCGGGACCGTGATCGTCAGCGGGGATCAGGCGATCGATGGCGGCCTGGATGAAGGCCCATTCGGCATCGGTGAAGTAGGTAGGGGCGTAGGCCTTGGCGCTTGCGGCGGGCGTGGCGGGCGGCGCGGTGTTGCTGCTGCAGGCGCTCTGCGTGAGCGCCGCGCCCGGGACCACGGTGGCCGCGGGCACGATGGCCAGCACCTGCCGCAGGAAGCGACGGCGCGGCTCTTTGTCGTTCGACATGCTCTATCTCGTCTTGGTCGTCTGTGGGGGATGATGCGTGCGTGGCCGGCCGCTTCTGTAGGGGAAGCAGCCCCACGTCAAGGCGGAGCGGGGACGCGCCCGATGCCGTGAAGCGTCGTTAACGACTGTTATGGCTTCGCGGTCTGGCGGGCGGACTGGAATGTGTGTAGCAGGAGCGAACGGTTCTTTGATGCTTTGTTGCTTCAATGCTTTGTTGCTTTCCCCGATCCGGCGTTCGCTTCTTTGGCGCGAAGTTTAGACAGGTCGGATGAATAAATAAACTATATGACGCTATCTTTTGGAAGATAGGTTTTGTTGAGGGTTTTTTAGGCGCCGCATCCGCTGGTGAGGGCGGCGGATGCGGTTTGTGGCCCTGGCGTTCAAAGCAGACGCGGATCCTGTGACTGAGGAGCCGGCTGGCCCGGCCACGTCACCGGAATGTTCCACTCCTTCAAAAGTTCAGCAACACCCGGCCAAGACTTCGGAATGGACGGCGGAAGAGGGCCGGGGTTGCCGTTCGGCGGAAGGGTGATCGTGGCTATGCCGCCGCGAATCGAAGACATCGTGGTGTGAGACAGAGCGTCAGTGCGCGGCAGGTCGGTGATGGTCAGCGTAGACATGATGGGTCTCCAAGCAAAAGTAGAGTGAGTGGCGGGGATGTCGCCGTGCTTTCTTTTGCATGGGGCGTGCCAGTGAGAGTGAGAGTTGTTGCAGGGCGGTTTGCATCGGAAGGATGGGCGTTTGAGGTCGAATTCGCTAGTGGTTCTTTGCGTCACGCGATGGGCGTGGGCAACAGCTCGACCCTCGGGTGTCGGTGTGCGTCAGACATATCCAAAGCATTCGGAGGACGCGGCCGCCGATAGGGTGAGGTACCAGTGCTGACAGGCCAAGGCCGAGCGGCTCGTCGGACAGACTGTACTTCCGCTTGGAAGAAATTCGAGCAGGCCGTTTCGACCAGTTCAAATTTCGCCACGAGACCGACCATCGAACGTGGTTACTCCTGGAGCTTACGCTGCGCGTACTGGGGCTGATCCACTCTGTCGCGGCCTCCTTGGCAAGTAGAATTATGTGTTTCCTGACGCACATACAACGCCGGTGAGCATTGGTCAATGTTTGACCTTGCTCGAAACCCTCGCATAGCTGAAAGAAACTCGATTCCCTGTAATCGATAAGTCCGAGCCCAGGCAAGTCTTATCGCGCTTTATGTTTCGCTCGTGAAAGGAGATGAAAAATGAACGCGACGAAAGAATATGACATTGTCTTCGTCATCGCCCTCGACGAAGAAGCCAAAATACTACAGAAAGCGTTGCAAGCCGAGCGAGAAAATGAGACTTCGATCGGGGTGTTCTCGTTCTCCGACTTGCTCATCGACTGCGAAGAGTTCTGGCGCAAAAAGCACATCGGTTTGCTCTTGCTTGGCGACCAAGGGCCCGAAAAAGCGGCGGGCGGTAGCGCGGCGTTGTTGCAACAAATCTCGACACGAATTCTAGTTTCAATCGGTATTTCGGGCAGACTGAGTTCCGACTGCGCGTTAGGTGACGTAGTAATCGCGCAGTCATGCCTGAACTACGTGTTTCGAACACGCATTAGTCGTGGATCGGTCGACGCGGCGGGAGATGTAAAGGAAACAACGAACATAGCCGACGTAATGGGGCGGCTTAATCAGCATGATTATCTCCAAGGGTTGGAACACCAGATCGACGCGGGCGTGATGAACAGATTGAAGAAGAAAGGCCTCATACACGACTATCCTCATCTGCACTACGGCGATATTGCATCGGGCCCTTATCTGGTCGACAATCAGGATTTTCAAGCTTTTATAAAAAGACAAAATCGGCTTCTGCTCGCTGTGGATATGGAGTCTCAAGCAATCCTGGAATCCGCTTCGAACGCGAAATATCGAGGCGCCACCTTCGTCCTTCGAGGCGTGTCGGATCTGGCTGACGGGACGAAAGCAGCGCTCGATGGAAGAAGCAAAGGGCGGATAAGGAATCAGTCGATGCGTGCCGCAGTGGCAGCGTTCAAGTTCATACTCGAAGATTGCATCGACGATTCGATCCCGGGCGAGCTGAACGCAAAAAAGGTTTTCAGCAAGAATCGTCCTGTGGTTGATCGATTGATCGAATTGGTGGATAAAATACAGCCACTGGTAAGTACGACGACGAGCCCGGATTCGGATATGGGAGAATTGATCTCAGCATTCGAACAGAGACATCCGTTTGTCAATCCGCTGCAACTGAGCGAGTTCGCATTCCGACTTTTCCTGGATCGAACTAACGAAATTCCGCGTCGTCTGGCCGACCGGCTCCGGTCTGCACCGGTTGAGGTCCGCGAGCTCCTGACCGCCTACTTTGTAATACAAGCCGTCAGGTGGTCTGATTCGCCGAATCGGAGCAAAGCAATCCAGGCTTTACAGAACGTATATCCTGCCAACGTCAACAAGTATTGCAAAATCCTGCTGAACATTGAATTGAAGGCTCATAGGGCTGAATATTTCCAAAAGCTTGTTCGGGCGTATGGGGCGGGCGCGAAAGCAAGCGTTCACGTAGACGAGAGAGATGCGCATCAGCGAGCGCAAGTGGCTTATCTGATGGGCCGCATTGCGATCAAACCTTTCGCGGACGAGGCTGCACTCATCCTCATGAAATGGCGCGACGAATTGCTGGAGAAAACACTTGGACAACCTGGAGTGCACGAACCCTATAGAGCCAAAAAGGCAAATCTCGGGCAAGACAGGCAGCGCTACAATTTTCTGATTGCAGCAGCAGCGGCTGAGTCGAACGAATTTCGCTTGTTGCTGAGAACGATTCAAATCAGCTTGATCCAGCTCGGACACATGAGCGTTTCAGATGATTTCATCATGGAATGCATGGCGAGCGAGAAATATGATGGACAGAACCGGGGCTTTCATCTTGAGTATTACGGAGATATTCCATATAACATACATGAGAAACTCAGCAATTATGACGATGGTACGTCTGATTTTTCAAGAACGTTCAAACGATTGCGCGAGTCTCTAGATACCCAGGGCGGGCAGTCCCCGATGCATGATGTGCAACTCTATACGCTGATATCGCTTGCGCATAATCGCTTGTTATCTGGAACTCTGGACGACGCAAGAAGGGCTGAGATGTGCGAAATCGTTCGGGTTAAGACCTGGCGGTCCGACAATCCGGAGTTGGAAGGGTATCGACTGCTTGTCAAAGAGCACTTCGAAGCCAAAGACTTCAGACCGACGTATATCGTGGAGAAGCTGTTTTCTCTAAAAAAATCGCCGCGGCGGGGATGGAATGACACAAAAAACGGAAGGTACGTGCCCAATCCAGAAACAATCGGATCCCATACTTTTGGCACGATGACGCTGGCATATATGCTCCTGCCGGAGACTGATGAGGCCAGGCAATTTTCCCTTCCCGAAGATTACTCAAAAGAGACTATCTTGAAATACCTTCTGGTACACGATTTCGCGGAGGCGTGGATCGGAGATTTACTGCCCGGAGAAAAAAGCGATCTGGCTCAACTCGATGAGATGGAAGCGTTCAGGAAACTGGCGGCAAACTATTCATATGGTTCATTTTCTGGGAGGGATACTTATCGAGATTGGAATTCGTTTCAGAACGGCACATCGATAAACTCTATCCTGGCTCGTGATTTCGACATGCTGGATAACCTCGTGCAACTGAATATCGAATACCGTTCTCAGGGAAACCGGATACCGGACCATGAGGCGTGGATCGGATATATAGAAAGGAGAATTTCATCGTACGGGTTACCGTTCTTTCGCTTCCTGAATGCACGTCAATTTCAGATTGCTTAGTCGACGCCTGAAAGGCCGATATGCGCATGTCAGCGAGACGAAGGCGCGAATGCGGGATTGAATGCATGGAAAATCAATGTTGGCGCTGCGATGGCCCCTTAATATGGGTGGGAACGATCGCATGGGCTCGGCCACTTGCCAACCCGTCCAAGGGGATCGCCGCTCCTGGCTCGCGCCGAAGCGGCGGCAGTGATGGCGCTGCTGTTCGCCTGCCAACGTCCTCAAGTCGCAAAGACGCTCATCACCTATCCACACACGAATCGCGCCCATGCTCGCAGCATGCTGCTCTTTCAGTTCGTCGAGAGAGCGAACGTGCTTCGTTTCCTGCGGACCGTGGAAACGAGCACGCGTGTTGCATCAACCACGGTGTTGTTTCGGATGAAGCGGCTGCTCACGAAGACCTCGTTTTCACGGAGCAGATATAAGGACTTGCACCGATGGACGCTATAGCCATGTGCCTAAGCCTTTAAGAGGTGAACAAAACGCCCAAGCCCACCTATGCCCTTAAAACCGCATAACCATCCCCACCCCCACCACCATCAACCCCGTCCCTATCGCCCGCATCCACCCCAGCGGATGCTCCGCGACTCCGATCAACCCAAAATGATCGATCGCAACCGAAGCCACGAGGTTCGCGCAGATCGTCAACCCATTGAGCGTCCCGACCCCCACCTTCTGCACCAACGTCAACCCTGCAAAAACCGCGACCGCCCTCACGATCCCGCCGAGCGGCGCCCACCACTTCATGCTGCGCAGGTCATCCAGCGAGGGCAATGGCATCGGCTGAATCCAGAACATGGCGATAGCAAGAAACGTCACAAGCAAAAACGACACGCTCGACGCAAGCCACGGATTGACCAACGCGCCTTTGAGTTGCCCATTGATCGGAGCGCCTGCAGCCTGAAGAATGCCGCCGAGGATGATGAAGGGATAAATCCACGCGCTGCTCATGTTCCATGTCTCCGTAGGCAAGCCAAAGGTCAATGCGCAAACAAAAGCCGACATCCCAGCGCCAGAACAAGCGCCGGAACCATGACAACAACCCCGACCTTCAGGAACTGCATGAAGCTCACTTCCTCGCCTTCCCGTCGAATCGACGACAACCAGAGAATCGTCGCAAGCGAGCCGGTGATCGAAAGATTGGGTCCAAGATCGACGCCGATCAGCAGCGCATCGATGACGCGTTCCGGACTGTGCGCCTGCAAGGCCGTCGCGCTCGCGATGAGTCCGGCGGGCAGGTTATTGATCGCGTTGCTGCCGAACGCGATGACAAGCCCCGATACCGCCGCGGCCATCGGCTGATTCTGCTGGCTAGCCTGTGCAAGAAGCGCCGAGAGTTCGCGTATGACGCCCGTATGATCGAGCACTTCGACCAGTACGAACAGCCCCGCGACGAGCGGCAACACGCTCCACGATATGTCGCTGACAAGTTCCACAGGTGACTGGCGTTCCTTGATCAATACGATCATCGCCGTGAGAATGCCGAGAACCGCAGTAGGCAGACCGAGTTGCAGATCGAATGCCGAAACGACCAGCAGTGCAACCGCCGTCACTCCCATGCTCGCCAGCGTGAGCTTGCCGTTCGTGCTGAGCGGTTCAACCGGCAGATCACGCGCGCACGCACCGCTTAGATTCGCGCGCTGCGTCCAGCGCAACATCACGAACGTAGCAACGATCGACAGCGCCGATGGCAACGCAAAGCGCGCCACCCACAAACCGAGCGCCGGCGTGTGATTCGCATACAGCACGAGGTTCGCAGGGTTCGATATCGGCAGGACGAAGCTCGCTGCGTTGGCGATGAACGCGCATGCATACAGCAAGGGAAGCGGCTTCGTATTCGCCTTCCTCGCGGCCGCGAACACCGCAGGCGTGAGAACCACGGCCGCCGCGTCGTTCGACAGAAAGCTCGTCACCACCACGCCCACGAGATAGACCAGCAGGAACAGCCTGCGCGGCGATCCCTTTGCGTAATTGACGGCATGCACCGCCACCCAGTCGAACAAGCCTTCACGTCGTCCGAGTTCCGACAGCAGCATCATGCCGATGAGAAACAGATAAACATCCGTACCCTTGCCGATCGCCTGCCAGGCAAGCTGCGCGGGAATCAGCCCGAGCACGACGAGCATGATTGCGCCGGCCACGGCCCAGATCGCTTCGGGCCAGCGGAACGGCCGCAGGATCACACCGGCAGTCGCGGCGAACGCGATGCCCCATGAAAGAAAAATTGGATTCATGTGGTCAGAGGAGCGTCGTGAGTATCGTCGCGGCTGAGGCCGCAAGCTTTTTTAAGCGTCGTGCCGAAGAGCAACCACAGCGCGAGCGATCCCGTCGATACGGCGCCGAGCACGAGAAAGGCGCTCGCATAGCCGAAGTGTTGCGCCAGCACGCCGCCCAGCGCAGGACTCAGCGCCGCGCCCGCGCCTTGCACCGTCATGACGACGCCCTGGCCGACATTCACCCGCCCTGTGCCTTGCAGAAGCCGCACCACCAGCGCGGGCACCGCGACGCTCTGCAAGCCCGCGCCGATGCCGTCGAGCGCCTGGACCGGCCACACGCCCCAGGCGGTGATGAACATCGCGGCGACCATGCCGCGCAACGGCAGCGCGAGGAACGTGATCAGGATCACGCCCCAGTAGCCGATTCGCTGGATGAGGCGGTTCGCGAAACAGGCCGCGACGACCATCACGAGCTGCGCGACGACGATCGTCTGCGCGGTGAAGGCGCTCGGATCGCCCTGATGCGCCGCGACGACCGCAAGGCCATAGAGCGGCAGCATCGCCGCATTGCCGAGATGAAACATCGCAAGCGATGCGGCGAGCAGCAGCAAGGGCCGGCACGTCAGCAAGACGCGAAAGCCGCTCGCATGCTCGTGCTCAGGATTCGTGGCGCCCCCAAGCCCCCGCGCGCTGTCGTGATCGATTGCATCGCGGCGAATGAGGAAAGTCGCGATGACCATAAGAACGGAAAACACGCCGGCCAGTCCGAACACCGCGCCGAATCCGTAGCGCCATCCGAGCCAGCCCGACAGCGCCGCACCGACCACGTTGCCCGCGTGATTCGCCACCTGGTTGCGGCCGAACTGCCGGTCGAAACCTTTCTCGCGCACGATTCCCAGCGTCACGCCGGCTACGGCCGGACCGAGCGCGGCCCCCGTGACGGCAGTGAAGATCTGCGACGCCGCCACCATCCAGTAACCGTGCGATACCCACAGCACGAGCGAAGCAAGCGTCGTCATCACGCCCGCGATGACAATGATGCCGCGCTTGTGATGCGTGGCATCGACCAGCGCACCGGCCGGAGAAGTCGCGAGCATGCCCGCGATGCCGCCCAGCGTCATGACCGTGCCGATCGCCTCGGGGAGCCAGCCATGCGCCTGAAGAAAGACGCCGAGGAACGGCCCGATGCCCGCCTGCACATCGGCCATGAAGAAATTTAGTCCTTCGAGCGCGTACAGGGGATTCATGGCTCACCAATGGCGTCCGTTCTTGTTGGGCCCTAGCTGCGAGCCGACGATGCCATGCTCCGGCCAGGGTTCGACGGCGTGCGCATCGGTGCCGAGCGCCGAGTGATGCCTGATGTGCCGGTCCGCGCGGCCCGCTGCCGGAAGTGCGATGGAATCGTCGCCGCTGCGCCCGTCAGCCGTGCGGGCAGTCACCGTCAAAGGCAGGCGATAGCTCGCGGTCACAGCAGGCAGATGCGCCTGCCAGATCCCGGCTTCGCCGACGCGCGGAGCAAACTCGATGGGAATGCCTTCGAGACTGCCGGTGACGGACACGATCTCGTCATCCGACACCAGCACGCGCACACAGTGCTCGTCGGTCGGGCGCGGCACCGAGCGGCTGCGATGCAAGCGCCAGTCGGACGGACGCGTAATCATGACGAACGGCCACACGGCATCCAGCGGTTGAAACTTCCAGCTCACGACGCCGCCATCCACTGCCGCCACCGAAAACCCCGGGCGACCCGCGTCTTCCTCGATCTGCCCGGTGGAACGGGTCGCTGCATAGACCACCCAGCCGTCGTTGAGCAACTCGTTGTAGTGCGTGTGGCCGGTGTCGACCATGGCGACGTTGGCGCGTGCGAACGCATACGCCAGCGCATGCCCGTCGGCGATATCGCCGGGATAGGCGTGCATGAAGACGACGGGCGGTTCGAGGTCCTGTGCGGATGCCGCGAGTTCCGCCTCGAGCCGCCGGTAGTCCGCACCCGACAGCCTGAAGTCCGGACCGCCGCGCCCCGCCGAGATGACATCGAGGAAGATGCATCGGTGGCCGTTCACGAGGCGCGACACCGGCAAGGGCGCATTGGCGAAAGCGTTGAACGCGTCGAGGTTGCCGGACTCGTAGTCGTGATCGCCGGGAATTGCATGGAGCGGCGGCTTCAGCTTCGACACTTCAGCGACGATGCGATGAAACTGCTCGGGCGTTCCGTTGTTGGCGTTGTCGCCCGGCAGGAAGGCGAAGTCGACACGGTCAGCCAGGTGTCGATTGACCTGCTGGATCATCGCCTTCAGATGGTCGAGACTTTTATAGCGGTCGTCGTTCGACGCATGAAGGTCGCCGAAATGCACCCAGCTCAACATCGCACATGCTCCTTGAATGAGGCGCGGCCTCGTCAGACGGTCTGCGGTGCATCGACGAGTTCGGCGATTTCATCGACCTCGATCGTGCGTCCGTGCCGGTTCTTCACGCCATGACCCCACGCGTGAACATGCGCGCCCGGCATCAGATAAGCGGCCAGTTCCGCGGCGGCATGAGGCGGCATGCGCAAGGACGTGCCGTCGTTCAGCAACGCGCCGCGCAGTTCGCCTTTCGGGCCGAACAGCGACAGCACCACTTCGCCGGATGCGTCCATCGGTTTGCGTTCGACGTCCGGCTTGTGGTGCGGCTTGCCGTCGTGATGCGGACCTTCGTCGAGAATCCTGATACCGCTTTGAGTGGTCAGCAAAACGGCCGCGATCATGTCGGCATCGCGAGGCTTGACGCCGCGTACCCGAACAAGATCGCCGAGTGCGACGTGACGCACGAGTTGTTTCGACAGATGCGGAGGAAAGTGAACCTGACGCGAGCCGACGACGAGACCGTCGACTTCACCGTGCGGGTTCAACAGAAAGCGCGTGACCTTGCCGCGTGTTTCCGGAAGGCTCGTGGGGTCGATCCAATGCATGTTGATGGTCCTTTACGTTGTGATGGTTTGCTTCAGGGCATCGGCGCGTTGCGGTCGTAGAGCGGAGTCAGCTTGCCTGGCGAGCCAAAGGCTGTTGCCTGTAGCGCGGTGCCGTATTGATTCCTCGTGCCATAGCCTTGTGCCGATACCGTCGCGCCCGTACGCACCAGCGCCGCGAACTGTTGCGCGACGGGTGGCGTGAGCTTGATGACCGTGCCGTCGGAGAGGATCACGCCGTCGGGCTCGCCGCGCGGCGCGGTCGTGACATGCGCCACTTGTCCTTGCGCGCTCAAAGGCGAGAGTCCTGCCCCGCGTGCCGCGCGTGGCATCGGCGGTGCGCCGCGCATCGGCGGTTCGTCGATCACTTGACGGCCCGTCTGCGTGTCGGTGATGCGCTGGGCCGCGAAGCCGCCGCCTTCGTCGCGTTGTCCGCTCACTTGCACGAGATCGCCGCGACGCACCGCCGATGTCAGTTGCGCGCTCATGTGCGGTGGAAAGCGCACGAGAGTGCCGTCGTCGGTCATGAAGCCATCGACATCGCCATCCGGATTGGTCAGGAAGCGCGCGACCGTGCCTTGCGTGGTCGCGACCGAAGCGGCATCGGCGAGCGGGGGCGGCGGAGGTGGCTGCATCGGCGCTCCGGCGACGGGCGGAGGGTTCGGCGTTTCAGCAGGTTGTGCCGCACAGCCGGCGCTCGCCGCGAGCAAGGCCGTGAGCACAGCGATTCGCAACTGGGGATACAAGGTCGATTGCATGATTCACTCCTTTCGCGTAGCGAGGAATCAATTGCAAGGGCCATGCCATTCGGGAAACGCTGCTGGCTCAATGCGTTACGCGATCGAGCCATGAGGAAGTGTCAAGTAACCCGACAGCACGTGTCCGGTTCCTTGACGCTCTAGGCCGAAGCCTCCGACATTCCCAGCGCCGCCATGCGCGTATAAAGCGACTGACGGCTGATGCCGAGCCGCCGCGCCGCCTCGGCGCGAATGCCGCCTGACGCCGACAGCGCATGAACGATCAGCGCGCGCTCCAGTTGCGCCACCGCTTGCGGCAAAGGAAGGTCGAGCAGCGCGGAGGGAATCGCGTCATCCGCGCCGTCTCGCGTTGCGACCAGAAACGCGAAGTCATCACGCGTCAGCACCTGTCCGGGCGCCAGCGCGCTGGCCCGTTCGATTGCATTGGCCAATTCCCGCACATTGCCCGGCCAGGCGAACGTGGCGAGCAGGCGTTGTGCATCGGCTGAAAGATGCTTGCGCGCGATATCGGTCGATGCACTCGCCAGGAAATGCTCGGCAAGCGGCAGGATATCGGCGACGCGCTCGCGCAGCGGCGGCATGTGCAACGGGATCACGTTCAGCCTGAACAGCAGGTCCTGCCGGAACGCGCCCGACTCGACCATCGCGGCGAGATCGCGATGCGTGGCCGCGACCACCCGCACATCGACCGTCACGATCCGGTTGGTGCCGAGCGGCGTGACTTGCCGCTCCTGCAGCACGCGCAGAAGCTTGGCCTGCATGGGAAGCGGCATGTCGCCGATTTCATCGAGGAAGAGCGTGCCGCCGTGCGCCTCTTCGACGCGGCCTCGCCGGTCGCTGTGCGCTCCCGTGAACGCGCCCTTGCCGTGGCCGAAGAGTTCGCTCTCGAGCAGTTCGTCGGGGATGGCCGCGCAGTTCACCGCGACGAACGGACCGTTCGCCCGCGCCGACGCCCGGTGCAGCACGCGCGCCGCGATCTCCTTGCCGGTGCCCGTTTCGCCGGTGATCAGCACGGTCGAATTGCCGCTCGCCGCGCGGCCCAGGCGCTTCTGCACCTCACGCATGGCTTCGCTCACGCCGAGGAGTTGCGGCTCATGGGATCGCGCCTCGTCGGCGAATGCGCGCGCGGCGGGCGTCTCGACCCGCGCCGACAGAATGCGTTCCAGCAGCGCGGCGATCTCGTCCCGTCCGACCGGTTTGGTGAGGTGCTCGAAGGCGCCGAGCCGCATCGCGCCGATGGTGTTGTCGCTGGTTGCGTGCGCGGTGAGCATCACGACCGGCACGGTCTGGAGTCCCGGCGTGTTGCGCAGCTTCTCCAGCACGACGAGACCGTCCGCGCCCGGCAAGCGGAAGTCGAGAAAGATGCAGTCGGGCGCGGGACGTCCGCGCAACTGCGCGAACGCGTCGTCGCCGGAACGCGCTTCGGACGCCGCGTAGCCGAGGTCCTGCACGGTTTCCGCGAGGCCTTCGCGGAACGCGTCGTCGTCGTCGATGATCAGGATGGTCGCCATGGCATGTCGATCACAAAGCGTGTCACGTTCGCATCGTCCGCAAGAAAGGCGCGGCCGCCATGTGCCGACGCAATCTCACGCACGACGGCAAGACCGAGCCCCGATCCGTCGGGGCGGCCCGTCACGAACGGCTCGAAGATCCGCTCGCGCTCGGCGGGGCGGACGCCGGGACCATTATCGATGACTTCGAGCCTGAGCCGTTCGCCTGCTTCCTCCATGACATGGGACGCGCGAACCATCACGTTCGATCCCGACGGCGTATGCCTGAGCGCGTTCACGAGCAGGTTGTCGAGCGCGCGCGCCAGTTGCGCGGGATCGAATACCGGCTGCGTCGGGCCAGGTGCGACTTCGGCGCCGAGCGTGACATGCCTGCTTTCAGCGTGCGATTCGTGCGTGTGAACGATATCGTCGAGCCACGCCCGCAGATCGACCTCACGGGCGCGGACCGTCACCGATTGCGTCAGCGCCAGCAGGCTCGTCACCTGCAATTCGATGCGTCCCACTTGCTCGATGATCGTCCGCAACGCGGCTTCCCGACGTGCAGCATCGCCGGCCAGCGCGTTCTCGGCCTTGAGCCGCATCGCGCCCGCCGGATTGCGAATCTCATGCGCAATCTGCGCCGCCATCTTTCCGAGCGTGCTGAAGCGCTCGGCTTGCGCGAGTTGCTGGTTCAATGCAGTGGCATCGCGCTTGAGCCGCTCGGCGCGCTCGCCATAGCGATTGAGCGCATCGACTATCGGGTCGAGATCGCGCTCGCCGAAACGTTCGAGCCGCTTGCCCTGCTCGAATCCGCCGTCGGGTGCGAGCGCACGTTCCAGGCGGGCGAGGTGCCGTCGCCAGCGCCTGAGCGTCAGCGCCAGAAACAGCGCCAGCACGACGATGACGGCGAGCACGCCCGCCAGGATCGCGCTGGCCCGCTCGCCGTAGGGTCCGAGCGGCGGGCGCGCGCGCGTCAGCGTCCAGGCGAACAGGTCCGCGTGACGCGGCACCGGACAGGCGATTGCGAGCACGGCGTCGCTGCCGCTCGACACGATATCGGACTGCAACTGCCGGGCGCCCGACGCACTCTTCAGCGCGCGCAGAATAAGCGGCGTCTCGGCTTCGGGAATGTCGCGCTTGACGCCGCTGCCGCCATAGGTAGGAAAGGCGTACGCAATGAAGCCATTCGATGCGTTCGATGCGTTCGACGGCGGCTCACTGGTCCAGAAGCCGCCTTCGATCCCTTCGGTCTGGATCAGCACGAGATCGAGCACGGCGTGCATCAGGTCGACGTTGGTTTCGCCGGGACGCTGCATCGACAGGTCATAGCGCGAGGCAACCGCGGTGCAGGCGGCCGCGGCTTGCTGCTTCGCGGTCACGACGCGCTCGCCCAGCGCCGACGACAACATGAGCCATACCGCGACACTCAGCAGGCCGCAGAGCACGGCGATGAGCGTCCAGAGCGTGAGCAGCTGAGTGGAAAACGACGGTCTCGGCATGAATGAATGGACGATGAGGGATCCGATGTGGCGGACTTTATAGCAAGTCTTCTGCCAAGCGTACGGTGCGGGACTTAAGCTCTTGCTGCCGAGATCGGCGCGACTTCGTCGACGAGATAGTCGATCAACGCGCGCGCGGCAGGCCGTGGTCCACGGCCCGGCGGGAACACTGCGTGAACCTCGACAGGATCGAGCACCCAGTCCGCCAGAACGGGCACGAGTCGTCCGTCGGCGATCTCGTTCCGGCATCCCCAATAACCCACCGTCAGGATCCCTAGCCCTGCAACTGCCGCGGCCGTTGCGCCTTCGTTCACGGAGGTCGCAAAGCGACCTTCGCCGCGAAACGAAACCTCGCGTTCATCCTTCCTGAGCGTCCCGCCCAGCGATGCCACGCTCGACGGTCCGAGCACGAACGCGTGGTCGCTCAGATCGGCGGGTTCGAGCGGGCGGCCCGCACGCTCCAGATAACTCGGCGCGGCCACCAGCAAGCGGGCGGAACGACCTACCAGGCGCGATCGCGCGCTGGAATCCGGCAGCGTGCCGAAACGGATCGCCACATCCGCGCCTTCCGCGATCAGGTCCTGCCGATCGTCCGACATCAGCAACTCGACATGCAGCGCCGGATGCAAGGCCATGAACCGGCCGATGCGCGGAATCACTTCGCGAATGCCGAAGCTCGTCGACAGCGCCACGCGCAGCTGCCCGCGCAGCTCCGAACTGCCGCGCGCGGCGTGATCCGCCTCTTCGACCGCGTCGAGAATCGACTCGACGCGCGTCAGATAATCCGCGCCGGCGTCGGTCAGCTTCACGGCGCGCGTGCTGCGGGTAAAGAGCGCCGTGCCGACGTCCGCTTCCAGTTCGGCGATCTGCCTCGACACCGACGGTTGGCTCAGACCGAGTTCGCGTCCAGCCCGGCTGAAGCTCGATGTATGGGCCACTCGCACGAAGAGTCGCAAGGTCGAGAGCTTGTCATTCATTTATCGGGCGAATAAGTGAAAGTCATCCGCGCATTCTACCGGCCTTCGCGTGAATGAATCACTATGACTTCACGCCAGCACCGGCGAGTCAATCAGGAGCGGATCATGACACTGCAAGCAAAACTGGATGCCTTCAAGGCGCACTTCGAGAGCAAGGTTGCACCGGCCGAAGTCATCGACATCTTTCACCGGACTACTGCCGAGCTGATCGCAGGCGGCCAGGCCGAACGATCGCTCAAGGTCGGCGACCTTGCGCCGACTTTCACGCTCACCACGGCCGAAGGCGAACGCGTCTCGTCGACGGACATGCTCGAACAGGGGCCGCTCGTCGTCACGTTCTATCGCGGCGTGTGGTGCCCGTACTGCAACCTCGACTTGCAGGCCATCGAGGAAGTGGCGGACGAGATTCGCGCGCTCGGCGCGACGCTCGTTTCCCTCTCGATGCAGACCGCCGCCAACAGCCTGAAGTCGCAACGTCAGAACAAGCTCAGCTATCCGATTCTCGTCGATGAAGGCGGCAAGACGGCCGATGCCTTCGGTATCCGCTTCCGGCTGCAGGACGAACTGATCAATGCGTACAAAGGCTTCAATGTCGATCTGCCCGAGATCAACGGCGAACCGAGCTGGACTCTGCCGATGCCGGCGCGTTATGTGATTGCACGCGACGGCACGATTGCTTACGCCGAAGTCAGCCCCGACTACACGCAGCGGCCCGATCCGAGCGAACTCGTTGCCGCACTTCAGCGCATGAAGCAAACCGCTTGAAGTAGATCTCGATTGTCTCGCGTGAGGCGTCAGAGCGTCGCCCGGGCGCGCGTTTATCCGCGCCCGGGCCGTCGCCATACTCAGGGCCATCGCAAGGACTGGAACACGCCAAGGGTTCCGAAGGCACCTCATGAACATTTCCCGCTTCTTCATCGACCGGCCGATCTTCGCGGCCGTGCTCTCGGTCGTCATCCTGCTTGCCGGGCTCATCGCGCTCACGCAGCTGCCGACGGCCGAGTATCCCGAAGTCGTGCCGCCCTCGGTGGTGGTGCGTGCGCAGTATCCGGGCGCCAATCCGAAGGTGATCGCCGAGACGGTGGCGGCGCCCATCGAGGAGCAGATCAACGGCGTCGAAAGCATGCTGTACATGCAGTCGCAAGCGAACAGCGACGGCAATCTGACGACCACCGTGACCTTCAAGCTCGGCACCGACCCGGACAAGGCGCAGCAGCTCGTGCAGAACCGTGTGTCGCAGGCCTTGCCGCGCTTGCCGGAAGACGTGCAGCGGCTCGGCGTGACGACCGTGAAGTCGTCGCCCACGCTGACGATGGGCGTGAATCTCGTGTCGCCGAACGATCGCTACGATCTCACTTATCTGCGCAACTACGCGCTCATCAACATCAAGGACCGCTTTGCGCAGGTGCCCGGTGTCGGGGAAGTCGTGCTGTGGGGCTCGGGCGATTACTCGATGCGCGTCTGGCTCGACCCGAACAAGGTGGCGCGCCAGAACCTCACGGCCACCGACGTCGTGAAGGCGATTCGCGAGCAGAACGTGCAGGTCGCGGCGGGCATCGTCGGCGGCGCCCCGATGACGACCAGCGTACCGCTGCAACTGAGCGTGAACGCGCAGGGACGGCTCAAGACGGAAGACGAGTTCCGCCGCATCATCCTGAAGACTTCGCCGGATGGCGCGGTGACGCATCTCGGCGATGTCGCGCGCGTGGAACTGGGCGCGTCGGAATATGCGCTGCGCGCGGGCATCGACGGCAAGAAGGCGGTGCAGATCATCCTGTTCCAGCAGCCCAACGCGAACTCGCTGCAGATCTCCGACGACATCCGCAAGCTCACCGCCGAGATGCAGAAGGACATGCCCGACGGCGTGAAAGCGGAGATCGTCTACGACCCGACGCAGTTCGTGCGCGAGAGCATCGACGCCGTCGTGCATACGCTCTTCGAGGCGATCATTCTCGTCGTGCTGGTCGTGATCGTGTTCTTGCAGACCTGGCGCGCGTCGCTGATTCCGTTGCTGGCCGTGCCGGTATCGATCGTCGGCACGTTCTCGCTGATGCTCGCGTTCGGCTTCACGATCAACGCGTTGTCTCTGTTCGGCATGGTGCTCGCCATCGGCATCGTGGTGGATGACGCGATCGTCGTGGTGGAGAACGTCGAGCGCAACATCGCGGCCGGACGCTCGCCGCTCGAAGCCTCGTATGAAGCGATGCGCGAGGTCAGCGGACCGATCATCGCCATTGCGCTGACGCTGGTGGCCGTATTCGTGCCCCTCGCGTTCATGTCGGGTCTCACGGGTCAGTTCTACAAGCAGTTCGCAATGACCATCGCCATCTCGACCGTGATCTCCGCGTTCAACTCGCTCACGTTGTCGCCGGCGCTTTCCGCGCTGCTGCTGAAGGATCACCACGCGCCGAAAGACCGCCTCACGCGTGCGATGGACCGCGTCCTCGGGCCGTTTTTCCGTCGCTTCAACACGGTGTTCCAGCGCGGCTCGGAAAGCTATGGCAAGGGTGTCGGCGGCATCATCGGGCGCAAGTTCGCGATGCTGATCGTGTATGGCGTGCTGCTCGGCGCGACCGTCCTGTTCGGCAAGCTCGTGCCCGGCGGCTTCGTGCCCGCGCAGGACAAGGATTACTTCGTCAGCATCCTGCAATTGCCGCCGGGCGCGTCACTCGACCGGACCGAGAAGGTGGTCAGTCAGATGGGCGAGATCGCCCGCAAGCAACCGGGCATCCTGCACACGCCGGAGTTTCCGGGCTTGTCGGTCACGGGGCTGATGAACTCGTCGAGCAGCGGGCTGGTGTTCTCGGTCGCGAAGCCTTCGAAGGAACGCGGCCAGGGCGAGAAGGGCGCGGATATCGTCGCCGGCCTGAACAAGCAGTACGGTCAGATCAAGGAAGCGGCCATCGCGACGTTTCCGCCGCCGCCCGTGCAGGGACTGGGCACGATCGGCGGATTCAAGCTGCAAATCCAGGATCGCGGCGCGCTCGGCTATGAGGCGCTGAACCGCGCGACGCAGGCGTTTCTCGCGGCGGCGGCGAAGGCGCCCGAACTCGGTCCGTCGTTTTCGAGCTATCAGATCAACGTGCCGCAGCTGAACGTGGCGCTCGACCGCGAGAAGGCGAAGCAACTGGGCGTGTCCGTCACCGATGTATTCGACACGATGCAGATCTATCTCGGCTCGCTCTACGTGAACGACTTCAACAAGTTCGGTCGCGTGTATCAGGTGCGCGCGCAGGCCGATGCGCCGTTCCGCGCCAACGCCGACAGCATCCTGCAACTGAAGACGCGCAACGACCGTGGCGAGATGGTGCCGCTGTCCTCACTCGTGACGGTGACGCCGACGTATGGTCCGGAGATGGTGGTGCGCTACAACGGCTTCCTCGCTGCGGATATCAACAGCGGTCCGGCGCCCGGCTACTCGTCAGGACAGGCGATGGCGGCGGTCGAGCGCATCGCGAGCCAGACGCTTCCGCGCGGCATAAAGTTCGAATGGACCGATCTCACCTATCAGCAGATCCTGACCGGCAACGCCGCCTTCTGGGTCTTTCCGATCAGCGTGCTGCTCGTGTTCCTGGTGCTCGCCGCGATGTACGAAAGCGTCACGCTGCCGCTCGCGATCCTGCTGATCGTGCCGATGAGCATTCTCTCCGCGCTGGCCGGCGTATGGCTCACACGCGGCGACAACAACATCTTCACGCAGATCGGCCTGATGGTGCTGGTCGGGCTTTCAGCGAAGAACGCGATCCTGATCGTCGAATTCGCGCGTGAGCTGGAGATGCAGGGACGCTCGATCGTGCAGGCGGCCATCGAGGCATCGCGCTTGCGTCTGCGGCCCATCCTGATGACGTCGATCGCTTTCATCATGGGCGTGGTGCCGCTCGTGATGTCGACTGGCGCGGGCTCGGAGATGCGTCGCGCGATGGGTATCGCCGTGTTCTTCGGCATGCTCGGCGTGACCTTCTTCGGTCTCATGCTGACGCCGGTGTTCTATGTGATCCTGCGCAAGCTCTCCGGCGCGAAGCCGCTGCGCGATCGACGTGGACGTCATCCGCAGTTGCCGGTGCCTGCGCGAACCGCCGAGGCCCCGCGCGAACCTGCGTTGATGGATTGAGGAAATCGTCGTGCGGCTCACTCGCCGCTGTGTTGCAAGGTCTCGGCAAGGTGATTGACGACTGCGCGTGTCTTGGCCGCCATCTTCTGGCCCAGCGAGATGATCGCGTGGACGGGCGGGCCGTCGACATCGGCTTCCGGCAGAACATGCACGAGCCGGCCGGCGCGGACATGCGGCAAGGCGACGCGATCGAAGATCTGCGCAATGCCAAAGCCTTCCACGGTTGCTTCGACGAGCGCCTGGCCGTCCGCCAGCACCATCACCGGCTGCGGCGCGAACTCTCTGGTCGATGCACCGTGACGCACGGTCCAGGGACGCAACCGCCCCATGGGTCCGCGAAAGATGACGGCGTCGTGGTCGGTCAACTGATCGAGGTCCGTGGGCGTGCCTTTGCGCGCGAGATAGTCCGGCGATGCATACAGGCCAAGCCGCAGGTCGCACAGCTTGCGCACGGTCAGCTCGCTGTCCTCCGGCAGAGCGCCGATGCGGACCACGACGTCCCATCCCTCGCCGATCGGATCGGACATGCGATCGGTCAGCGCGAGTTCGAGCGTCACCTTTGGATGTTTGGCGCGCAGGTCGAGAAAGCTCGGCAACAGCAGGCGGCCGAAGCCCGCGGGCACGTCGATTTTCACGCGTCCGACGGGTTCCGAGCGGCGCGCCGCGAGTTGTTGTTCGGCTTCGCGCAGTCCGTCGAGGGCATCGCGTGCGGCTTGCAGATAGGTTTCACCGTCTTCGGTAAGACGCACCGCGCGCGTGGTGCGCTGGAAGAGGCGCGTGCCGAGCCGGGCTTCGAGCCGTTGCACGGCCTTGCCTACATTGGATTTGCTGTTGCCCAGCTCTTCGGCGGCGCGCGTGAAACTGCCGGTCTGCGCGACCGCTACGAAGACGGCTATTTCGTTGATCGGTGCATCCGTGCGCTCAGTCATTTCACGGTCCTTTTGCGGGAAAACGCGCGATTCTAGCTATCGCATGATGCCGGAGAACGTTCGCCGCGGATACGGAGTGTCGCTCTCATGGAGACAATCATCACGGGCGATTGTCTCCGCACGAGCGATGCTCCGGCGCTTGTGCCGCCGTTTATCCGGGCTTCGAATCTCGCGATACTTGTTTCCAACGGGACGGCAGGCATTCACGCTTGCCAACCGAACTTCCTTTACTCATTCGAGATCTGCCATGAAGCTCTATATCGCCCGCGCCACCTGTTCGCTCGCTGTGCAAGCTGTTTTCAATGAACTGAATCTTGCGCCCGAGCTCGTTCATTTCGATGTGTTCGGCAAGACGACGTCGGACCAGTCGGATTTTGCGGAGATCAACCCGCTGTTGTACGTTCCGGCGCTGGTGCTGGAGGGTGAGGACGAGCCGCTGATATGACTTTCCGTGTCAAGTGAAGCGAGGGGTTCTCTCTGCTTTCATTGCAATTGAATTTCCTGAGGGCGACGTAGCAGTAAGGCCGACGG
>NZ_JARUXR010000002.1:513209-1259514 GCF_031451215.1 Caballeronia sp. LZ034LL | reverse complement strand
GGCCCATGCCCACCCATGCGGCTCTGGCAGAGATGCTAACCCGCGTTAAACTCCCACGTCAGGCCAGCCTCCGCCTCACGGAAAGTCATACTGACTTACCGAGACGATCACCATCGCGTCCTATATCGCGGATCAATATCCCGAGTCGGGGCTGATCCCGAAGCACGGTACGCTCGAACGCGCACGCATGGACCAGCTTCTGACCTTCGTCGCGACGGAGATCGCGCAGAAACATATCCCGTTGATGCGCAAGCTGATGACGCCTGAAGGGATCGCGTTCAATGGCAACAAGCTGCTCAAGGCGTATGGGAAGCTGGATGCGATGCTGGGGGACGGGCGGTCGTATCTGACCGGCGAACAGTTCACTGTTGTCGATGCCTATGTCTGGGCGACCATGTGGCATGAACGGTCAGGCGTGAAGCTCGATCACCTGGCTAATCTGAATGCCTACATCGCGCGCATTGAAGCGCGGGCGTCGGTGAAGAAAGCGCTGCGGGACGAGGCCGAAGTTGTTGCCAGGCACGAGAGCGTAGTCGCGGCGTGACGGTTGAAATTGCAGTATTGACCGCAGTCCTTCCGCTGAACTCGGACATCGCGCCTGAAAGCGCCGCGACCTACACGGCGCGCATGCCTCCTCCGTCCTTCCGGCTGTTTTCAATGATCTCGGTGACCTGGGCCACGAGATCAGCCATCGCAAACGGCTTTTTCAGGAGATGCGCGCCCACTTCGACGTTGCCATTCCCGAAGACGGCTTTCTCAGCGTATCCGGTGATGTAAAGCACACTCAGTTCCGGCCGGGTTCGGCGCGCGCGGTCAGCCAACTCCTTGCCATTCATTCCCGGCATGCCGATATCAGTCACCAACACGTCGATGGCAATATCCGACTCAAGCAGGCTCAGGCCAGACAGTCCATCGCTTGCCTCGATGACATTGAACCCCGCGTCCTTGAGCACTTCGGCGGACACCTCCCGAATGCCTGGTTCGTCGTCGACCAGCAGAACCGTCTTGCGGACCGAAACTGGCTGAAGGGCGGGACGCGGTTGCTCGATTTCAGTCGCCGCTGGCAGATCGGTCAGCCGTGGAAGATACAAGTGGACCGTTGTGCCATGGTCCGGCGCAGACTCGATCACGACTTTGCCGCCAGACTGACGTGTAAAGCCGTACACCATGGACAGCCCGAGCCCTGTTCCCTGACCGACCGGCTTCGTCGTGAAGAATGGATCAAACGCGCGGCTCATGACTTCCGGCGACATGCCGCACCCGTCGTCGGCGACTGAAATGACGACATACACCCCTTCGGACAGATCCTGCAGCCGGGCTTCGCGTCCGTCGAGCGTCCGATTTTCAGTCGTGATGGTGAGCGTGCCGCCTTCCACCATCGCGTCGCGCGCGTTAATGCAGAGATTTATCAGCGCGTTCTCCAACTGATGCGGATCGCACATGATCAAGTGCAAGGCCGGGTCATAGCGTGTCCGGACCTTGATCACAGGACCGAGCGTGCGGACAATCAGATCCAGCATGCCGTCGATGAGGACGGTTGGCTGCACCGGTTTCGGGTCGAGCGTTTGTCGACGCGAGAACGCGAGCAGACGATGTGTCAATGCAGCGGCGCGTTGCGTCGCATCGTATGCGCTCTGGACGTGGCGGTCGAGATCGTTCAACCGTCCCTGACGGAGTCGCAGCTTCATCACCTCCATATTGGAGCTGACCACCTGGAGCAGATTGTTGAAGTCGTGCGCGACACCCCCGGTCAACTGCCCGATGGCCTCCATCTTTTGAGCCTGTCGCAGCGTCTCTTCCGCCGCCATCAACTCTTCCGTGCGCTCCGCAACCCGTTGCTCGAGCGTTTCCGCCGCGTCCTGTAACTGCTCGAGATGGCGCATGGTCTGACGTTGACGCGCGCGGGCCCGCAAAATGCCGCGGGCGACGCTTTGTAGCGCTTCCGAGGTCAGCGGGCGTGCGATGAGCGTGACGTTGCCAAGGGTCTCGAACAGGCGCCAGCGTGCAAACGTGCTGGGGGTATCGCCGGGTACGGTCAGCACGCAGATAGGCAGGTCCGACCACGGAGACTGTCGTTCGAGGCACGCAGCGAGCGCCACCGTGTCCTCGCGACGCGCGAGCGCCTCTTCGGTCACGACCAGCCCCGCTACGCCGACTCCCCGCTCATCGTGCATGCGCCCGCAGACAGCCTTGATGCCCTCGATGCGTTCTGCCTCGATGCCGTTTTCCTGCAGCGTACGGGTGATGACGTGCGCGTCTTGCCCGGTCGGGGCCAGCACCATCACGACGCCAGGGTTCTCAGGTTGCGGCATGAGGCTTGTCCGCTTGGCTGATCAGCGTCTCCTGCGCGCCGGAATAGTTCGGTACACCAGTGAAAATGCCCTGCAGCTCGCGCAGAGCAGGGCCCACCTGCAAGCCTGCCGGTGAGAGTTGATACTCGTGAATGGCATTGTCATGCGCGCCCGTGCGCCGTTTGATGACTGACACCGCTCTGCGAAGCTGGCCGCCTGCTTCGAAAAAGCGCATCAGCAGCACCGTGTCGCTGAGGAAGCTGAGATCGACGGGATTCTGAACATCGCCGACCACCCCCTGTTGCGCGAGCACGATGATCGTCACCACTCCGCGACGATTGAGGTACGTGAGGAGCTCGTGCAGGTGCAGGATGAGCGAGTTCTCTTCCGGCATGGTGCTCAGATACGAGTTGATGCTGTCGATCACGACGACGCGGGCATTGCGGTCCTCGACATCACGGCGCACCGCCCACACGAACTCACCAGGCGAGATGCGGGAGGGATTCATCCGGCGCCACACGAACTGCTCGCTTGCCAGTGCATCGCTCACGTCGAGACCGAGACTTTGGCCGCGCCGGATGAAGGTCTCATAGGTCTCGTCGAAGGAAAAGTAAGAAGCGAATTCTCCTTGCCTGGCCCCGGATAGTGCATAACACAGCGCAATGGAGGATTTTCCTGCTCCGGAGGGCCCGATCATCATTGTCGTGGTTCCGCGATCCAGGCCGCCGCCCAGCACTCGGTCAAGCGCCTCGGCCCCGCTCAAGAGCGGCTCTCCGCCTGGCAGAGTATCGTGCTCCTCCGCAATCAGACTGGGAAAGACGAGGACTTCTCCTGGCACGATGGTGTAATCGTGCCATCCGCTCTGAAAATTTACCCCGCGCATCTTGCTGATACGCAGGCGCCGACGCGCTGCTCCGTAGTCCCGTTCGATGAAGTCCAGGGTAATAACGCCATGCACGAAGCTATGGAGTTCTCCGTCGTCGGAATGCAGCAGATCGTCCAGCAGGATGGTCGTGATGTTCCTGCCTTGCAGGAAGCGTTTCAATTCCAGCATCTGCCGCCGGTACGCCAGACGGTTCTGCGCGAGCATGCGCAGGTCCGAAATGCTGTCGATCACGACCCGACCTGGATTGGTGTCCTCGATCTTTTGCACCATGCGTTCGACCGTGCGCCCGAAGTCCACCTCCGAGGGGTAGAGCACCGTTTGCTGGCGGGACGCGTGCGCTTCTTCTGGAATCAGTTCGAAGAAGTCGATGCCATCGACATCCCAGCCGTGCGTGGCGGCGGCGCTCTTGAGTTCGAGCACGGATTCGGCGAAGGTGATGTAGAGACAACGCTCGGATCGCTCGATTCCGTCGATCAGGAAGCGCATTCCGATCGTCGTTTTGCCGGTGCCGGGTGCGCCCTCGAGAAGATGCAGGCGATCCGTCGGCAGACCGCCGCGCAAGACGACGTCCAGTTCGGGGATACCGGTGATGGTCAAGGGAAGATCGACTCTTTCGGACATGGTGGCCTCTGCGGGTCAATACCGCCGCCGAGCAAGATTTGGCCCTGACCCGTGCGGGGGGAGAAACAGGGGTGTCTGACCGGCGTTTCGCGGGTGAGGCATTTCAAGGGAGAGGGCATTGGACGCATTGAAGCGCGAGCGTCGGTGAACAAAGCGCTGTGCGACGAGGCCGAAGTCCCTTTCGGCAACGCCGCGCAACTGAACGCGACGAAAGGATTGCCGCACCGGCGGCTCGCGTTGTGGATACCCTGCGCGACCAGCTCCTTGCCGGTTCCGCTCTCGCCCGTGAGCAGCACAGTAGCATCGTGCGCGGCGCCCGTTCACGCCATCCTGCGCACGCCCTCCAGCGCCGCCGACGCCGTTGCAACCGCTGTTCACCGTGCTCAGCCGTACGAGAGCCCTCGCCGTGGGCTTGCCTTACGCGCTGACGACGGCCATTCTCGGCGGCACGACGGATTTCGTCGCGCTGCGTCTGAAGGCGAGCGCTTACGAGCACTCCTTTTACTGGAATGTGGCCGCGTGGGCCGCTATGTCGCTGCTGGTTTATCTGCGGATGCCTGAGACGAACACAAGGAAAATTGCGGCTACCGAGTAAGCGCAAGGAGGCCGCTCGTCGCAGGCAACTACGGCGAGCGGCATGGCCAGTTACGACGTGCCGGGCGCTTGAAGCATCGGATAAGTGAAAAACAGAAAGTGCGCCGCGTTCAGCCCGAAATGCGCGAGGATCGCGGCGCCGAGGCCGCCATAGCGATACGCCAGTCCATAGCCGATACCCGCGACGGTTGCCAGCACGATCCATTGCCAGCCGCCCGGCAAATGCGCCAGCCCGAACACGAGCGCCGCCGCGCATAACGCGATGACGTCCGCATGCGCGAAGCGCTTGAGCAGGTGCGACAAGCCTCCCTGGAGGTAACCGCGAAACAGGGCTTCTTCGGTCACCGTGACCAGCAGCACATTGTTCAACATGAAGAGCCACGTGGACGCAGGAAGCTTCGGCTCCCATCTCACGAGTCCCAACGCCAGCGCAAGCAGCAAGCAGACGATCGTCGTTCCGGCGACGCCTGCCACTCCAGCTTTCAACGATGCCGCCGGTGCATGGCGCGGCCGTATCCATGGACAGGCCAGCAGCAGCCAGAATCCGACGAGCGGTTTGTCGAGATTCAAGTACATCGTGAACGGCACGGCATCCGCCGTAAAACGTTCGGGTCCGATGACGCGCAGGTTATTGAAACCCGGCATCCAGTGCATGCTCAGTGCCACGGCCAGCACGATAAAGACGATGTGCCCGGCATGGCGCATCCACCCCTGACGCTGCGGAGCGACGGCAAACGCCGCGGCCAGCAGCAGGCCGAGCGATAGGACGGCAAGCGGCGTGAGTTGCCCGATGGACATTGCCGCGGCATAGCCGACGATGAGCAGACCGGGGACGAGCCATCGCGCGGCAGGCGACCACACGGCCGGCACGGCGAGAAAGAGCGCGATGAAAGGTGCGGCGACCATGAGCATGATTCGTCGAGTATGTGTCTGTCGAGACTTGAATGATGACGGCTTCGGGTGAAAACAGTGAGGCCCGGTTTCACGCCTGACCCGGCGCCGTTCTTGCAGCGTTCCATCCGAGCGCGTTGAAGATGTCGTAACGGACGATGCCCGCGTACTCGTGGAGCGCCAGATCCGCGACGGCGAAGTTATAGGCCAGCGGCAGCAAGGATGGCATGGCGGCCAGATAATCGGCGCTCACCGGCTGCGCCTGAACGCCGAAATGGGCGAAGTAAAGTGCGCCGCGTTGCAGGTGGAAGCCCGACGACACCAGCACCACCTCGTCCGCATCCAGCCTTTTCAGGAGTCCGCTCGTGAGCTGAGCGTTCTGCCACGTATTCATGCTGTTCGGTTCGAGCACGATGTCAGCGGCATTCACGCCAAGCCGTTCGAGCGTGTCCCGATAGACTGCGCAATCGACGCACCAAGCAGCACATAGCCCGTGCGGCGCCACTTGAGCATCACACACAAGCCGCCCGCGACAAGAATCCGCAAGCCTGAAAAGCGTCATACATGCTCCGCAATCGTCCACTGGAGAAAGAGCACTCCGCTTCTCGAATGAGAAACAGCGTCTGGCGATGAATGTAAGCCTCATTTATTAGAAGGGCGTTAGATGGATTCATCACCGCAGCGGATGAGCGCTTTCACCTCTGCACGAACGCAGAAATACCCGCTACCAGACCCTCTGCCAGCGGAAGGTTTGGGTTCGAATACACGGCAAGGTTATCGGCGACAGCGTCTGTATCGACGGTTTTAAGCACGTGATTTGCATGGGCGACGAGCATCAGTTCGGCACGCGGATTGGCGTCCCTTAGAAGAAGCGCGTCCTGCGGGTCAACCTGAATATCGCGCGTGCCCTGCACGATGAGCACCGGCTTCGAAACATTCGCCAGAAGGGCGGTCGGCTCGACGTTCAGTTCGCTCATCAAGAACCGCTGAACCCCGGGCCTGAAGAGCGGCATGAGCGCCGGATCGATTCCGCCGGCATCTACCGTCTGTCCCGCCTCCAACGCGTCGAGTATCGACATGGCATTGCCCAGAACCGGCGCATTGGCGGGGTTCGATCTCAGTTGTTGCCTCAAGACATGTCCCAGAGGGCGCGCAGCCGTGGACACCAGAATCAGACCGCACAGTTCGACGCTTTGCTGTGCAGCCGACAATGCAACCAGTCCTCCCTCGCTATGTCCCAGCACCCATACGCAGGTAGCATCGATCCGCTTGCGGATCGCCGTTACCCATGACCGGATGTCTTCCGCGTAATCGTCGAGGGTAACGTCATCGGCATTGGGTATTGCCGATGCGCTGCCGTACATACCGCGCTTGTCGATTCGAACCGACGCGATGCCCCGATCGAACAGTCCTTCGGCAAGCAGCCGATAGGTCGCCGCTTGAACGCCGAATGGATTGTTGCCGTCCCTGTCTGTCGGACCCGATCCCGGCACGATCAACACCACCGGAACATCGCTGGCCGCCGGCGACAACAACGTGCCCCTCAACGGCCCGGCCGGCCCCGGGGTTTCGATTTCCGCATGCAGCATGTCAACGCAACTGCTTGTGGAAAAACGTCGTGCCACACAAGCCGCCATCGGGCATCAGCGCGTAGTTCGGAACGCCGCCTGCGCATTGCCATCCGGTGCGCCGGTAGAGCCGTTCCGCATCGCCGCCCGTCACGGTATCCAGCACGAGCACCGACTTGCCGGCCTGGCGAGCGAAGTCGTCGAGCGCTTCCATCAGCCGCGCGGCGATGCCTTGACGCCTCGCGTCGCGGCGCACCAGCATCTTGGCTACGTCGGCACGATGAGGCTGGTTTTCCGGTTGCGCGACGATCAGTTGCACCGTACCGAGAACCTTGCCGTCCGCGTCCTCGGCAACCAGCAGGATCCGTTCACCGCGCGTGACACCCTGCGCAACGTCTGCCCAGAAGCGGACGGCGGTCGCTCTCGCGATCGGCAGCATGAAGCTGACGGAAGCACCTCCCTCTACGCAGTCGATGAGCACGTCGGCGAGGGCGTCGATGTAGGAAGCAACCTCATCGGGATGCAGGGCACGGATGTTCATGTTTTTACTCATCGTGCCCGCTCCGTAGTTAGAGAGCTTGATTGTCGACAAACATCAAGCCATTGTCGAGTGGCCTTTCATGATCCGGTTGCGAAGGTCGCGGTCGTCGCGAGCGGCCCCATTACTCCCCCGCCGATGTCGAGACCGCGTGATCGAGACATGCCGCCAAGGATCCCGCCGTGATTGAACCAGGATTCCGCACCTTCACGCAGACGCGGGCACTCGGCCCACTTCGAAAGCAGTCGTGCCTGCCGCCCGATCACGTCGATGGCCGTGCGGAGGTCATTCACAGGATGGTTGCGCGCGGGGTGACGGTGTTGGTAGCCAATCCATACGCCGACGTCATGATGCTCAGGGAAAACGTGGTCACGGCCAGCATGCTCGACGCCATGATCGTCGGAATGCTGTCCACCGCATCCGCGCGACGTTGAAATGGAAATGTCGGCGTCGGAGCACGTTGCACCCTGCCGGGTGGAGTCGAGCCGCTCTGATGCTTGCACTCGTGTCGCGCCGGGAATCCGGCCGGCGCGCACCTGAAAATATTGCGTCACACTGTGACATTTTTTACGGCGCTCGCCGCGCCGTCGCATCCAGCGAAATCGCTTCGGCCATGACATTCGTCAGCACCGGAGTCTTTCCCGGCATGCTGCCCACAAAGCGGCATGTGTCTTGCGTCCGTTGTTCGGGACATATGCCAGCGGAACTTTGCCATGCCAGATATTGCCGTCATCACCGGAGCAAGCGCGGGCGTCGGCCGCGCCACTGCCGAAGAATTCGCACGGCGCGGTTACGATGTCGCACTGCTTGCACGCGACGCCGAACGGCTCGAAGGTGCGGCGCGCGACATCACCGCGCGCTATGGTGTACGGGCGGTCGTGCTCGTCACCGACGTCGCGTCGGCCGAGCAGGTTCATGCCGCCGCCGATGCGGTCGAAGAACAGCTCGGACCTGTCGACGTATGGGTCAACGTGGCAATGGCGACCGTGTTCTCGCCGGTGTCGGCCCTCACGGCCGCCGAGGTGGAGCGCGGCACGCAGGTCACCTATCTCGGGCAGGTCTACGGAATGATGGCCGCGCTCAGGCGAATGCGAACCCGCAACCGCGGCACGATTGTCAATGTCGGCTCTGCGCTCGCTTACCGCTCGATTCCCCTGCAATCGGTGTATTGCGGCGCCAAGTTCGCCATTCGCGGCTTTACCGACTCATTACGGTCGGAGATCATCCACGACGGTCTGGACATTCATCTCACGATGGTCGACCTGCCCGCCGTCAACACACCGCAGTTCGATTGGGCGCTGAACAAGACCGGCAGAAAGGCCCGGCCTGTGGCGCCCATCTTTCAGCCCGAGGTGGCCGCGCGAGCAATTTTCTTTGCTGCAACGCATCGGCGTCGCCAGGTTTGGGTCGGCTTCCCGACGGTCAAGGCGATTCTCGCGAACCGCATTGCGCCCGGCCTGATCGACCGCTATCTGGCGCGCGCCGGCTACAGCGGACAGCTGACCGACGAAGCAGCCCCCGCCGACGCGCCGTCGAACCTGTTCCAGCCCGTGTCGGGCGACTATGGTGCGCATGGGCGCTTCGACGCGCATTCCCGCGCCGACAGTTGGGAGATGTTCACCGACCGGCATCGCAACGCGTTCTGGGCAGCCGCCGGCGTCGGGCTGCTGACGGGCGCGGCGCTGCTGATGCGAAAGCTGCGCGCCTGATCCGTTTTGCATGACGCGGGGACAGGATCCAGACATGAGTCGCCCACTTGAAGACTATGGCCTGATCGGGGATGGGCAGAGCGCCGCGCTGGTAAGCCGCGATGCCTCGATCGACTGGCTGTGCTGGCCACGCTTCGACGATGACGCATGCTTCGCCGCGTTGCTCGGCAGGAGTGAACACGGGAACTGGTCGATCATGCCGGTCGCCGAGCCGGGTGAACTCAAGCGCCGCTATTGTGACGACACGCTCGTGCTCGAAACGGACTTCGAGACGCAAGACGGCGCCGTCCGCATCATCGACTTCATGCCGTTGCGCAAGCGGTTTCCGTCGCTCGTGCGGATCGTGGTGGGACTGCGCGGCACGGTCCCGATGCGATCGACACTGCGGCTGCGTTTCGACTATGGCCTGGTGCCACCGTGGCTCAGCAGCGAGGCGGGCGGTGTCGTCGCGCGTGTCGGACCTGATCTAATCGCCGTGCGCGCGCCGATGCAGCTAACCATTCGCGACGATGCCATCGAAGCGCAATTCAACATCGGCGCCGGCGAGCGGCTCGCATTTGTGATGAGCTACGGACCCTCGCACTTGCCGCCGCCCGAACCGATCGACGCCGAAGGGGCGCTCAGCGCAACCTTGCGGTTCTGGCGCCGCTGGATCGGCCACTTTGACGACAGCAGCAGTGCCTGGCCGCAAGCGACGCGTCGTTCGCTTCTGACGCTCAAGGCGCTATGCCACGGCCCGAGCGGCGGGCTGATCGCGGCGCCCACCACGTCGCTTCCCGAAGTGCCTGGCGGTGACATGAACTGGGACTATCGCTACTGCTGGCTGCGGGATGCGAGTTTCGCGCTCGGCGCACTGCTTCGAGCAGGCTTTCACGAGGAAGCGCTCGGCTGGCGCGACTGGCTGCTGCGCGCGATTGCCGGTTCGCCCGAGCATGTACGGATCATGTATCGCGTGGATGGTTCGCGGCACGCCGAGGAACGCGTCGTCGGGTCGTTGCCGGGCTACCGGAGCGCGACACCGGTGCGGGTCGGCAATGCGGCGTCGACCCAGCATCAGATCGACGCGCTCGGCGAGGTCATCCAATGCCTTGCGCTCGCGCGGCGCGGCGGCATTCCGCCTTCGCAGCGCGAGGCCGAAGTCGCGACGCGCATCGTCCTGCATCTGGAACAGGTCTGGCAGAGCGGAGGGTCGGGCATCTGGGAATCGCGCGGGACGCCGCGCCAGTACACCTATTCGAAGGTGATGGTATGGGCGGCGTTGAACAGCTTCATTGCCACGCTCGCCGATGCCGCCACGCTCGACGCGGTGACCCGTGCCCGCCTTGTCGCGCTGCGAGAAACGGTCAGACAGGAAGTGTTGTGTGAAGGCTGGAGCGCCGGTCTCGGTTCATTCGTGCAGACCTATGGTGGTCAGGCAATCGATGCGAGTCTGTTGCGGCTGCCCGCGGTCGGGTTCATTGCCGCGACGGAACCCAGGATGGCCAGTACGATTGCGCGCGTCGAGCGGGAGCTTTCCGAAGGCGGTTTGGTCCGCCGGCTCAAGGCGCCTGTCGATGCGCCTGCGGAAGGCAGCTTTCTCGCCTGTTCGTGCTGGCTCGCCGACTGCATGAGCATGCAAGGGCGTCACGACGAAGCCCTCGCGCAGTTCGAGCGCGTGCTGGCAGTGCGCAACGACCTCGGATTGCTGGCAGAAGAGTACAACTTGCCCGGCCGCCATCTCTCCGGCAACTTTCCACAGGCGCTTTCACATCTGGCGCTGGTCGACACCGCGTTGCGTTTGACCAGCAGCGCCGCTGGAAGGCCAGGTGGCTGAATCCATCAACGGAAACGAGTTTGGCAATGACCTACGGAACCTTTCCGTCCTGGCTGCACGTTGTGTCGACAGCATCGATTGTGCTGGCGCTCGTCTGCGCCGCGATCATCGTCATCGACGAGGTCCGCCATCCGCAAAAGATGGGGGTGATGAATGCTGTGTGGCCCCTCACGGCGCTGTTCGGCTCGGTACTCTGGCTCGCCGCCTATTTCCTCTGGGGCCGCAATGTTCCGGACAGCAACGTTACGAACGTCGAGCAGCCTTTCGCAGCGGTGGTGATGAAGGGGACGAGCCACTGCGGCGCAGGTTGTGCGCTTGCCGATATCGTTGTGGAGTGGGCTGCCTTCATGTTCCCGGCAATCGCCGTCTGGTTCGGGTGGCACGGCTTCTTTGCGGAAAAGACCTTTGCCGTCTGGATTCCGGATTTCCTGGTTGCATTCCTGTTGGGCATCTGGTTTCAGTACAGCAGCATCAAGCCGATGCGCGAGCTGTCGCCGCTCCAGGCGTTGCGCGCTGCGGTCAAGGCCGACATCGCGTCGATTACGGCATGGCAGCTTGGCATGTACGGAATGATGGCCGTCATCCAGTTTCTCTGGTTCAGGCGCGTGTACGGCGGGATTGCCAGTGTGGCCAGTCCGGAATTCTGGTTTGCGATGCAGATCGCGATGCTGGCCGGGTTCGCCACCAGTTACCCGGTGAACTGGTGGCTGATCCGTCTTGGAGTCAAGGAGAAGATGTGAGCGGTCGGGTGCTCCATGATGCTGCGAAACCCGGCGCGCATATATTCATGACTTATCGCCCATATCGCCCAACGACCGTCGATCCCGTGAGGGTATGTCCCGTCAAGCGCGCTTGCAACGCTGCATAGTCCAGTCCTTGCGGAAGATCACCGGGAGCAAGATCCGTCGCGGTGACAGTCAGCAGATAGTGATGCGGCGTATCTCCCACCGGCGGACAGGGACCGCGATACGCAGCGGCTTTCGTCATGTTCAACCCCACTGACGCCGGCGAGGACACCACGGCTCCCGCGTCCAGCCTCGAAGGCTCCGGCGCGAGGTTATAGGCAATCCAGTGCGTCACGCCGATGCCTTTCGGCCCGTTCGGGTCCGTGAGCGTGACCACGACGCTGCGTGTGGCGGGCGGCAGATCGTGCCAGGCGACGGGCAGGCTGACGTTCTCACCGCCGCACACGCCGGGACCGGCATAGCGTGCGGCGATGGCGCCGCCGTCTTCGAACGCGGGACTGGTCACGCTGAAGCTGGCGGCGTGCGCGGTGCAGGCGAGCGTGAAACTGGCGAGGGCGGCAGCGACTGAACGGAGGAGGGGATGTGAGGCGGTCGAGTCGAAAAAGCGCATGGGTAGGGACAGAGGATGCAAAAGGCCAAATCCTATCGCCGATACATATCCTAAGTCATTCTCACTACAACGCGACTTTATTGCCCATATGGTTAACAGCCCCTAACCCGATGCTTATCGCTGCCCCTCCACCTGCCGTTTCCACAAGGTCCAGGGCCGTTCCATCACGCCGAGATTCGTCTCCGTGCTGGCGCGGCCTTCGCCTTCATCGAGGTAAGTTACTTCCCCACCCAAAGCGATGGCCTTCTGCTGCATGCCCGCATTCAGCTCCGTATAAATCGCGCGATACACCGCCGCCGGCAGCGAAGGCCCGGTCGCCACGAAGCCATGCCCGCGCATCAACGCCACGTCCGATGTCCCCAGCGTCTCCGCCAGCGCACGCCCCTGTGCGCCGTTGCGCACGAGCATGTCGGTGCAGCCGAAGCAACGACGGATATCGAACACCGGCGACCCCGTCGCGAGAAAGCCCGCCATGTGATAGATGGGCCGCAGCGGCACCGACGAAGCCGCGAACGGAATCACCGAAGGCGAATGGCTGTGCACGACCGCCTGCACATCGGGCCTGGCGCGATAGATCTCGGCGTGAATCCACGTCTCCAGATAGCGCTTGCGCGTGTCGCCGTCGACGGGCTGGCAGTCGAAGTCGAGCGTAAGGATGTCATCGGTCTGCACGAGCTCCGGCGCCATGGACTGCGCGATCAGGAAGCGCAGCGGATCGCGCGGATCCCGCACGCTGACGTGACCGAAGCCATCGAGCACTTCATGCTGCGCGAGGATGTGATTGGCGGCGGCGAGGTCGTCGAGCAGGCGCGGCATGTCGAGCGCATCGTGCGTGACGGGAGCGGCGGTGTAGGTCGTGTTCTGCGTCATGGTCAAAACTCTGCGAGTAAGGAGAAAAGTCAGACGCGCACCGCGGCCGACATCTCGATGGGAAACAGATCTTCAGGCGCCAGCCGTCGATGGCACACGCCCTGTTCGTGCGCATAGCGCAGGAAGGCATCGAGCGTGATGCGGTTCGGCTCGACGCCATAAGGCCAGGGATCGCCGCCGAACAGCGCACGGGCTTCATCGGCGCGCGCGTTCATCCACGGCAGCGGAAAGTGCGAGCAGGTGATGTCCGCGAGACGCTGGAGACTGTTCGCCTTCGCCTGCGTGAAAGCCTTGAGCAGATTCCCGGCAATCCATCGATGCCGCTCGAACACCTCACGCCGCAGCACGATCAGATGCATGATCGGAAAGATGCCGGTCGCGCTGAAATACGCGCGCTCCACTGGCTCAAACGGTTCGAACATGCGCACGATCTCATCGCTGTGGCCGGGCGGCGGCGCGGGCGGACGCGCGCTGAAGATGGCGTCGATGTCGTCAGCGAGCAGCATCGCCGTCAGTGACCGCTCCGGCACTGGCCGATACCGCACGCCCTCGGGCACACGCACCTCGACCTTCTCGCGGCGTCCGGCCTGATTGACCCCGGCCTGAATCCATTCCACTTCATCGAGCGGCACGTGCTGATCGTGCGCCAGCCAGCCGCGCGAATACACGGACGCCGTCTGCGCCCACTCCGGCACGCCGATGCGCTTGCCGCGCAGATCGCCCGGCCGTTCGATACCGCTCCCGCGCCGCACATACAGCGACGAGAGCCGAAACACGCGCGACGGAAACACCGGCAGTCCGATCAGCCGGTCATCGCCCTGCGAGCGCAGCGAGGCGTACTTGCCGAGCGACATCTCGGACACGTCCCACTCCTGGAAATGCGTCGTGCGATAGAAGATCTCCTCGACCGGCAGCACCGTAGGAATCAGGTCGATGCCCTCGGCATGCACGCGCACGTCGAGAAGATCGCGCACGTGATCGTAGTCATTGACGGCAAGTGATAGCGTGAGCCTGGGCATGTCAGTGTCCGAAGGCGGTGGCATCGGGCAGGCGTTCCGGCCGCTCGACGAGAAAGACCAGCACGGCCGCCGTGACCAGCGACGCGGCGAGCACGGAGAACATCGCGCCAGGACCGCCGGTTGCCTGCTGCAGCACGCCGGAGATAGCCGGGCCGCACATGGCGCCGAAGCGCGCGATGCCGAAGAACACGCCGACGCCCGTGCTGCGAATCTCGGTGGGATAGCTGACGGCGACGAGATTGTTGAGCACGGTCTGCGTGCCGATCACGAACATCCCTGCAATCACGATGATCCAGAAGACCTGCACGTTCTCCAGCAATGCAAGCATGCCGATGGCGCTCGCGCCGAGCAGCCACGCGATGGACATGGTGAGACGCCGGTTGCCGGTGCGGTCGGCGACGAACCCTGAAAGCAGGCTGCCGAACGCCGATGCGAACACGAGCAGCGAACCGTACGCGAAGCTATGCGAGAGGTTTTCGCCGCGCTTGAGCAGGATGGTGGGCAGCCAGCCCGAGAGTCCATACGACGAGAACAGCGAGAGTGCGCCCATGGCCCAGAAGCACAGCGTCTGACGGCGAAAGCGCATTGCGAACAGCGCGCGGATTGAGCCGGCCTTCACCGTGGGCGCGGGCACGACGACTTCGGCTGTGCGAAAGTCCGCCGCGCGCGCCGGCCAGAAGCGTGTCAGTTGCGTACGCACCTCGTCCATGCGGTTGCGGCTGGCGAGAAACGCAATGGATTCCGGCAACACGAACTGCAGCACGACCGCAAGGGCCATCGCCAGTGCGCCGGTGAAGTACATGCTTTGCCAGCCGAAGCGCGGCATCAACCAGGCGGCGATGAAGCCTGAGCAGGTCGCGCCGCCAATCCAGCCGAGCGAGAAGAAGCCGATGGTGAAGACGTTGTTCGAACGCTTCGGCGCGATCTCGTTGATGTAGGTCACGCACATCGGCATCAGCAGTCCGAGCGCGAGCCCCATGATGAATCGCAGCACGACGAAGGAGGACAGGTCGTGCGCGAAGAGGGCGATCGCGAGGCTCATCGCGCTCGATACCCACACGCCCGGCAGGATTACGCGACGCCGACCGAAGCGGTCGCCGAACAGTCCCGAGACCGCCGAGCCGATCGCAAAGCCGCCCAGTCCGCACGACAGCAACAAGCCGATCTGGCTCGGTGACAGATGCCATACCGGCGTGACGTCATGAACGATGTACGACGCGTTGTAGAGATCGAAGCCGTCGTACCAGAGGATCAGCGCGAGCAGGATGGCGAGACGGAAGTGATACGCGCCGAGCGGCGCGGCCTGCAGCGTCTCGCGCAGGTCAACCCGATTGCGCTGAGCCGGCGTGGTGTCCAGGGTCATGCGGTGTCTCCGGATATCGGTGGCCTGTCGTTCGAACCCGGATGGTTCGCGATGGCCTTTGTGGTGTTCCGGAGTTCACTTTACTGATAGCCTTTATAGCTATCAATATTGAGTTTTAAAATCAATATAAAGAGATTGAAGCGGTTGAGGGCTCAAGACATGAGTGACGGAAACTGGAACGACGTGCTGAGTTGCGAGGAGGCGCTGGCGCGGCTGAACATCAAGGCCGCGACGCTCTATGCCTACGTCAGCCGCGGACTGGTGCGTGCCACGCCTCACGAAGACGGACGCAAGCGGCTGTATCTGCGGCGCGATATCGAACGGCTCGCCGCGCGCAAACGCGGCCGCGCCCCCAGCGGCGCGGTGGCGGAATCCACGCTGCGTCTGGGCGATCCGGTGCTGCATTCGGCCATCACGCAAGTCACGCCGCACGGGCCGCGTTATCGCAATCGTCTGGCGGTGGATCTGGCGAGTTCAGGGGCCGCGTTCGAATCCGTCGTCCATCTGCTGATGACCGGCGTGTGGCAAAGCGGACTCGCGGTCTGGTCGCCCATGGAGACGCCGCCCGACGTGCTGCGCGTGCTGTCGGTGCATGAAGGCGGGGTGGCCAGCGGCGATATCGGCGCGCTGCTGGGCATGGTGCCCTTCGCGTTGGGCATGCAGGGACGCGGCACACGCGAGATCACCGATGGCGGCGCGGTACAGGCCGCGCGGCTCATGCTGCAGAGCATGGCGGGCTGCGTCGGCTTCCTTGGGCCGGAGCGCGTCTTCTGTCCGCGTGCGGCCGATGAGAGCATCGCCGGGCAGATCCTGCGCGCGGCGGGCGCGGCGGTCACGCCCGAGACGTTACGCGCGCTCGGCACGGCGCTCGTCGTGCTTGCCGACAACGAACTGGCGCCCGCCACGTTCTCCGCGCGCGTGGCGGCATCGACGAATGCGGACATCTTCAGTTGCGTTGCGGCGGCCATCGGTTCGCACATCGGCTTTTCGACCGGCACGGGCACCGAGAAGGTCGAGACGCTGCTGTTGTGCGAACCGTTGTCGGCGCTGGAGTCGCGCGCGGACCGCGTGCGCGAGTATGGGGCGAGCCTGTTCGGCTTCAATCACCCGCTGTACGCGGGCGGCGATCCCCGCGCGGACCTGATGCTGCAGGCGGCCGCAGAAGTCGTGGCGCATGACGGCTGCGCCCCGGCGGCACGCGAGAGGACCCGGCTGACGCTGGCCTTTCTCGAACGGATGCGGCATGAACTGGACGCGCAGCCTGGCGTTGCGCTGGGTCTCGTGACCTTGGCTCGGGCGCTCGGCTTGCCTGACGGCTCGGCCACCGCCATCTGGATCGTGAGCCGCACGGCCGGATGGGTCGCGCACGTGATGGAGCAGCGCACGCAGGCGTTTTTGCTGCGCCCGCGCGCGAAGTATGAAATGCCTGCTTCCGGCGATTCCGGCCCGCTGGCCTGATGAAACGGATTCAGGTCGCGGCTTCCAGCACGATGTCGAAGCCGGGCCGCATTTGCTCGGCCAGCCATGTGCCTTCTTCCTGATCCTTGACGAACGTGACGAAGACGTCGTCCGGACGTTCCGCGTGAGGCATGGCGATGCTCCACGCGCCACTGCCGTCCTTGCGCACGGTCACGTTGAACGATGCGCTCTTGCTTGTTGCAGACATGGCGCCTCCTCGAAAGGCAATCACATCGCCGTCATGGTGGTGACGGCTCTCTCAGTCATTTTTTCGGTCTTCGCCGAAGATGATGTAATTCTGCCCGAGAAGAAATGTCTGCTGGAAGTTTTTTAAGCGTCAATTTCGGACGCAAGCTTGCGCGAGGTCAAGCCGGTCCGCACATCAGCGCTTGTGATAGACCGCAAGCCAGACGCTGGGCTCCGACTCATGCGTCCAAGCCACGCGATGCCGGCAATGCGGTTCGATCAGCACGTAATCGCCGGGACGCAGGTGGCGACGGCTCGCATCGGCTTCGAATTCGAGCACGGCCTCGCCGGACAGCAGCACCACCCATTCGGCGCGCGGGTCGTCGTACCAGAAGCCTTCCGGGCTGGCATGACCCATCGACACGATTCGTTCGACGGTCACGCCGGGTCCGGTCGTAAGTGCATCGACCTGTTCTTCCGCGCTGCGCTGCGTTTGCACGCTGAAAACATTTCCGCTATCGGATTGCATATCCCGGCCTCCCTCCAAGTAGATCAAAGGAATAGTGCCTCGATGAGCTCGCGCTAGCGTGCCGCGACGCAAAAGCGATAGGATCATCACAAATCAACGCGCAATTGTTGGGATCATCTCGTTTTCACCCGTCCGGATAGGGGTTAAATGTGATTGACGCACCAAATGTGTGATGCGAAGATCACATCCCAACTCGCGCATGACGACGCGAATCATAAGAATTCGCCCGCGCGGCGAAGGAGACAACAGATGAGTGAGCCGGTTGCGGTCGCGGCCGCTTCATCGGCCCGTGCGCCCTTGATCCGCGTTGCCGGCGTCACCAAGAAATTCGGCGGCGTTCAGGCGCTGCGCGGCGTGAATCTGGAAGTGCTGCCGGGCGAAGTGCATGCGCTGCTCGGCGAAAACGGCGCGGGCAAGTCCACGCTCATCAAGATCCTGAGCGGCGTCCATAGCTACGACGAAGGCTCGATCGAAATCGTCGGGCAGAAGGTTGCCTTCGATTCCCCGGCCAAATCGCGCGAAGCGGGCGTGGCGGTGGTCTATCAGGATCTGAGCCTGGTCGAATCGCTTTCGGTCGGCGCCAATCTCATGCTGGGCCGCGAGCCGCGCACCCGCTTCGGACTCGTCAGGCAGCGCGAACTCATGGCGCAAGTCAGCGCCTTCCTGCGCGAACACCACATTCCTCTGGATCCCCGCGCTCCCGTGGATTCCCTGCCGTTCGCCTACCGGCAGATGACGGAAATCTGCAAGGCGCTGATGGGCGACGTGCGCGTGCTGATCCTCGACGAACCCACGTCCGCGCTCACCGGGGGCGAGGAACAGATTCTCTTCGACGCCATCCGCACCGTGACCGCACGCGGCGTCGGCGTGATCTACGTGACGCACCGGCTGAACGAGGTGTTCCGCATTTCGCAGCGCGTGACCATCTTCCGCGACGGCGCGAACGCCGGCCATTTCGTCACCGCCGAGACCGACATGAAGCAACTCGTCGCGGCGATCGTCGGCCCGCGACATGCCGCGATGCAGGCGCGCCAGGAGACGGCATCCGGCATCGCGCCGACGCAGGCTCCGCCCTGCGCCGAACCGGCGGCGAGCCCGCCCGTGCTGACGCTTTCGCACGTCAGCAATGCCCGTCTGCGCGATGTGAACCTGACGGTCCACAAGGGCGAGGTGCATGGTCTGGCGGGCCTGATCGGCAGTGGCCGCACGGAGATCCTGCAAACCATCTTCGGCCTGCTGCCGGTACAGGACGGCCGCATCGAACTCGACGGCCAGCCGCTCGCCGCGCACCGTCCCGCCGATGCCATCGCGCGCGGCATCGCGCTCGTGCCGGAAGATCGCCATGTGCAGGGACTCGTGCTGGATCATTCGATCGAACGCAACCTGACCTTGCCGCGCCTGCCGCATTTTTCGCGTGGCGGCTGGCTGCGCGCGCAGGCTGCCGCGCAGCAGGCCCTGAGCGCGATGAAGCAGCTCTCCGTGAAAGCCCCCGATGCCGCGACGCGCGTGAAGTTTCTCTCCGGCGGCAACCAGCAGAAGGTGGTGTTCGCGAAGTGGAATCATCCGCGTCCGCAGGTGCTGCTGCTCGATGAACCGACCGTCGGCGTCGATGTCGGCGCGCGCGAAGAGATCTACGGCGTCGTGCGCGACGCGGCGCGCGCGGGCACCGGCGTGGTGGTGGTGTCGTCGGATCTCGACGAACTGCTGCGGCTGTGCGACCGCGTGTCGATCGTCGTGGAGGGCTCGATCCGGCAGACCATCGAACGCGGAGCGCTGCGCCACGCCGAAGAACTGCATCACCTCATCCAGACCTTGCGCACTCACGAAGAGCCTGCAACATGAACGATTCCGTCTCGCCCACGCCGCTGCCCGCCGGAGAACAGGCCGCATCGCGCCATTCGCGCGCGTGGCGCATCGCGCGCACACTCGTGCAGGGCGACCGGCCCTACATGCTGTACATCGCGTTCGCCGTGCTGCTGGTGGTGTTCAGCTTCGCCTCGCCGTGGTTCCTGTCGATCGACAACTTCCTCAACATCGGCCGACAGACCGCGCTGGTGTCGATCATCGCGATCGGCATGACTTTCGTCATCATCGCGCGGCAGATCGATCTCTCGGTGGGCTCGTCGCTCGCGCTGTCCGGCATGGCGGCCGCGCTGGCGATGTCGCATGTCGGCGACAGCTGGATCATCGGCGCGATTGCCGGCATCGGCACGGGGGCGATCGTCGGCGCCATCAACGGACTGGTGACCACACGCCTCAACATTCCGTCGTTCCTCGTGACGCTCGGCTCGCTCTCGGCGGCGCGCGGCCTCGCGCTGATGGTCACCACGACGCGCCCCGAAATCATCACCAACGACACCTTCATCTCGATCTTCGGCGAAGGCTCGATCCTGGGCGTCCCGGTGCCGATCCTGTGGACCTTGCTCGCGGTCATCGGCGGCGTGCTGCTGCTGCATTACAGCGTGTTCGGCCGGCGCATCTATGCAGCGGGCGGCAATCCCACGGCCGCGCTGTACTCGGGCATCAACATCCGCCGCGTGACCACGCTCGCCTTCGTGCTGACGGGCGCGCTGGCAGGCTTGGCCGCGCTCGTGCTGTCGGCGCGTTCGCATGCCGCGCGGCCGGATGTGGTGCAGGGCATGGAACTGGACGTGATCGCCTCGGTCACGCTCGGCGGATGCAGCCTGTTCGGCGGACGCGGCTTCATTCTCGGCACGCTGCTGGGCAGTCTCATCATCGGCACGCTGAACAACGGGCTCGTGCTGCTCGGCGTGAGCTCGTCGCTGCAACTGGTCATCAAGGGCATCATCATCGTCGCGGCCGTCGCCTTCACGCGCAAATGAACACATGAGCGCAGCGCGCGCGATCCCATAAGAAGCAGGAGACGCAGTAACAAGACGACCAACGGAGGGAAGTCATGAAACATCGTCGTGGATCTGGGGCAAGGCTGGCAAGCGTCGCAGCGGCGACGACCCTGGCGCTGTGTGCATCGCAGGCATTCGCGCAATCGTGCGAGAAGCTGTCGGTAGCGTCGATCGGGCCTGCGGGCATCGTCGGACAAGGGCCGAACGGCGAGAAGGCCGCATCGTCCGATGCCGTGAAGCTGACGGACGCCGAGGCCGCCAAGGTCAAGGCCGGCAAGTTCAAGGTCGGCATTTCGATGCAGACGATGAACCTCGACTGGTCTCAGCTGCAAGTGGCGGGCATCACGGACACGCTCAAGAAATATGGCGTGGAGGTGATCGGCACGGCATCGGCGGAATACCAGGTGGACAAGCAGATCGCCGACATCGAGAACACCATCCAGCGTCATCCGGACGGCATCATTTCGATTCCCGTCGACGGCACGGCCACGGCCGCGACCTACAAGAAGGTCTCGCAGGCGGGCATCAAGCTCGTGTTCATGGACAACGTGCCGAAGGGGCTGAAGCATCCGCAGGAATACGCGGCGATGGTCTCCGCCGACAGCGAAGGCAACGGCCAGATCGCGGCCAAGGTGCTGGCTTCGTGCGTGCCGAAGGGCGGCACGGTGGGGCTGGTGAACTTCGGCGTGGACTACTTCAGCACGACGGAGCGCACCAAGGCCGTGAACGACTGGCTGAAGAAGAACCGGCCGGACATCAAGATCAAGCAGGTGGCGTTCACGGATCCGTCGAAGGTCGGGCAGATCGCGGGCGACTTCCTCACCGCGAATCCGGATGTGAAGGGCGTGTTCGCGGTGTGGGATCAACCCGCGCTCGATACGCTGACCTCGATGCGCGCGCAGGGCATCAACACGCCGGTGACGACGGTCGATCTCGGGCTGGAATCCGCCATCGAGATCGCGAAGGGCGGGCCGCTCAAGGCAACGGGCTCGCAGCGTCCGTACGATCAGGGCGTGGCCGAAGCCATGGCGATGATGAAGGCGCTGATCGGACAGACGCCGCCTGCGTGGATCGGCGTGCAGTCGCTGCCGGTGGTGCAGTCGAACGTGCTGGAGTCGTACAAGACCGTGTTCAAGAAAGACCCGCCGCCGCAGCTTGCGGATGCGTGCAAGAAGGCGGCGCCGGCTTGTAACTGAGGCTTTTGTTTGGCGAAGCAAGGAAGAGCGAAGTCCTGGTGGGCTTCGCTCTTTGGCGTTTCACATATTTCACGCGTGGCGCGTGACAAGCGCCCCGTCCGTAGCGCGCACGAGCAACATCACCGCTGATCCGCCGACCACGGCCACGGCGGCAGCAAGCGCGAACGCGCCCGCGAAACTGCCGCTCCATGCCAGCACGTAGCCGGTGAGCACCGGCGCCACCACGCCTGCCAGGTTCGCCGCGAGATTGATGAATCCGCTCACGGCGCCCGACATCGTGTCCGGGACGATCCGGAGCACGAGCGCGTAGTACAGGCTCGATGTCACATAGAGCGCGAAGATGCCCGCGGTCATCAGCGACATCACGCCGGCGACGCTCGTCGCGCGGCCTGCGAGTCCCACGCACAGCGCAGTGCCCAGCAGGCAGAAGCCGATCATCAGCTTGCGCGCGAGTATCGCGTTGCCGATGAGTTTCGACAGGCCGTCGCACAACAGTCCGCCCACCGCGAGTCCCACCGAGCCCGCGAGCCAGGGCACCGTGCTGACGAAGCCCATCTCCGTCAGCGAGAGGTGATAGCTCTTCACGAGATAGCTCGGGAACCACGAAAGGAAGAAGTACAGCACATACGCGTAGGCGAAGAACGCGATGCAGGTCGCGACGATCGAGCGATGGCGCAGCGCTTCGATCAGCGCGCCCGCAGTCGGCTTCTGCAATACGAAGGCTTGCGCAGGCATCTCATCGACCGCTTCCGCCTTGCGTTCCGAAGCGAAGACATACCAGAACATCACCCATACGAGCCCGAAGCACGCAATGACGACGAACGACGCGCGCCATCCCCAGGCCGTTGCAACGAGTCCGACCACCGGACCCGCGAGCGCCGCGCCGAGCGGCTGACCCGCATACGCGAGGCCGATGGCGCTCGCCTGACGATCCGGCTCGAAGCGCCGCGCGACCATCTTCACGGCGGTCGCGCAGAACGGACCTTCGCCCATGCCGAAGATCAGCCGGATGACGATGAGCGCGCCAAGCGACGTGGCGGCGGCGGTGGCGCCGCATGCAATGGACCAGATCGTCATGGCCACGAGCATGACCTTCCACGGACCATGGCGGTCCGCCGCCGAGCCGCCGATGAACGACATCGGCGCATAGCCGAGAAAGAACACGCTGAAGACGATGCCGAGTTGCGTCGGTTCGAGATTCAGCGCGGTGGCAATCAGCGGCGCGGCGACGGACAGCGCCGCACGGTCCAGATAGCTGATGGCGCCACCGGAGAACAGCAGGGATACGATCGACCAGCGAGCACGCATCGTGCGCCTCCTTCGAAGTGGAACGGCTCAGTGGGGCAAGCGGACGGGTTCGCCGAGAACGGGAATGTCGAGCGGCGCGAGACCATGCGTGAGGAGGCGGCAGCCGTCGGCGGTGATGACGACGAGATCCTCCGTGTGATAGAGATTGCCGTCCTGATCGCGCGTCATCGGTTCGATGTTGATGACCATGCCGGGCTGCAGCAGGATCTTCTCGCCGGGCCGGATCATCGGGCGCTCGTGTGCCTCAATGCCGAACGAATGCCCGATATGTGGCAACGAGCAGGGCAGGCCGTGCTTCTCGAAGGCATCGCGGCATGCGAAGTAGATGTCTTCAGCTGCGACGCCGGGGCGCATCTGGCCGATGGTGTCCCGCTGGATGTCGATCAGCGTGCGATACACCTCGCGATGATGCGCCAGCGGCTCACCCGTCGAACAGGTGCGCGCGACATCGCTTGCATATTGTCCGTAGGTCCCGCCGATATCCAGACGCAGGATCTCGCCGGATTGCGTGGCGTCGTCGGAAGGATGGTTGTGGACCAGCGGCGTGCGTGGGCCCGACGCGAGATGCAGATGCTGCACGCCGTTCGCGCCTTCGTCGAACATGCGCTTGATGATGCGGTTGGCGATGGTCCGGTCCGTGTCGCCGACACGGCTCTCTGCAAGCCCGCGCAGGATCGCGCCGTGTGTCTGCTTTGCGATCTTCTCCAGCAAGGCTATTTCCTGTTCCGACTTGATCGCGCGCACGGCCGCGACGGACTCGCTCGCGTCGAGCAGGCGCGCGTGCGGCAAGCCTTCCTGAAGGCGCGCGAACGAAGCCGCCGGCAGATAGTCGAGATCGAGCCCGAGCGTGGCGTGCCCGAGCTTCAATTCCATGAGGGTGTCGGCGAGTTCGTCGACGGGATCGTCGGCGAACTCGGTATAGCCGCGCACCTCCGTGCACCAGCCCTCTTCACGCACGAGACTCTCTTCGATTGAACAGACGATCACGCGCGCCCGGCCGTCGCGCGTCAGGATCATGTGCGCCTGGCGCGGCCGGATGGTCTTGATGGTCGTGACGAATGCGCCTGCGAGATAGGTGAAGTTCTCCGGGCTGGTGCAGACGATCGCATCGAACTTGCGGGTGTCCATCATGGCTTGCAGAGCACGAACATCGGGAAGCGTCTTCAAGGCAGTCTCCTGTGGGTGAAATCGTCATTCATTCTTCTTGGCGATAAAGCGCACGGCAATCAGGAAGTCATCGGCGTCAGCTTCGGAAATTCCTGACGATGCATGCTTCAGGTTTTGCCTGACGTACCCCCGGGAATTTCCAGTTTGAACTCTGGTTTCTGAGCATCAACACTGCGGCCTGCCGCGAATGTCGGATACGCGGCACGAGTCTGCGCCATCAAGCGCGCAGTCGAAGAACCTTCGTCAGCACGCAATGTGCTGGCGATTCAATCGGTCGAGTGATGATGAGATCAAGCGTGATCAGCGGGTGCGCGGCGGCGCTAATCAGCGTCGGCGCACAGGCGCAAAGCAGCGTGACCCTCTATGGCGTGGCGGACGACGGCCTCGTCTATGCAAACAATGCGGCAGGGCACGCGCAGTTTCAGATGAACAGCGGCAACATCATGGGAAGCCGCTGGGGATTGCGCGGAACGGAAGACCTGGGCGGCGGTCTTGCCGCGTTGTTCGTGCTGGAGAACGGCTTCAGCGTGGCGAACGGCAAGTTCGGACAGGGCAACGATGAATTCGGCAGGCAGGCTTACGCCGGACTCGCTTCGACGCAGCTCGGTTCATTGACCCTGGGGCGTCAGTACGATTCGGTGGTCGATTACACGGGGCCGTTCGAATCGGGCACGCAATGGGCGACGTCGTTCGGCGCGCATCCCGGCGATCTCGACAACATGAACAACTCGAATCGCGTCAACAATGCCATCAAGTACGCAAGCGCGAGCTTCGGCGGATTGAGCTTCGGCGGCGTGTATGGCGTGGGCGGTGTGGCGGGCGCGTTTCATCGCAATCAGGTCTGGTCGCTCGGTGCGCGCTATGCGGCCGGTGCGCTTACGGTGGGCGCGGCCTATCTCAACGTGTCCGATCCGAACTACGGGTTCTTCGGCAACAACGCGTCATCCAGCGCCACCGCGAGCAACATGACGTCGCGCGTGTACAGCGGCTATGCGTCGGCGGGGAAGCAGCAGGTGATCAGCGCAGGCGCGGCTTATGCCATCGGCGGATCGACGCTCGGGTTCACGTATAGCAACACGCAGTTCAAGGACCTCGGGAGCGAAGCGGTGAGCGGCGTTCCGGCCGCCGAAGGCAGCGCGCGCTTTCATAACGTGGAAGTCAACTACAAGATCCAGATCACGGCGGCGCTGCTGCTCGGGGCCGCGTATGACTTCACGTCGGGCTATGGCGTGAATCACGCGCACTATCACCAGGCGGTCGCGGGGCTCGATTACTTCCTCTCGAAGCGCACCGACGTGTATCTCACGGGCATCTATCAACACGCGAGCGGAACGGATTCCACGGGCAACCGCGCGGTCGCGAACATCAACCTGCTGTCCCCGTCCTCGACGCCATCGCAGGTCGCGGCCATCGCCGGATTGCGCGTGCGCTTCTAGTCACGATGGCGGCGCTCAATGCGCAGCCGCGATCAGGCAGTCCAGCAACGAAGCCGCCGTGTTGGGCAAGTCGACGCGGCGTTGCACGACGGCCGCGGTGTCGTACCCGACCCAGTCCTCGGCCAGTTCGATGATGCGGCACTGCTCCGGCGAGAAGCGCAGCGCCACGCGACGCGGCACGATGGCCACGCCGACGTTGTTGAACGCGAGACGGCAGATCGCATCGAGATTGCGCGCCCGCGCGCGATAGCGCATCGACGCGCCGAGTTCGCGGGCGCGAGCTTCGAGTTGTTCCTGCAGGCGGCTTCCCGGGCCCAGTCCGAGGAAGTCGAAGGAGAGGAGATCGGCGAACGTGCTGCGCGTGCCGAGCGTGTCCGCGAACTGCGGACCGCACAGTGCGACGAGCGTGTCCTGCAGCAGCGGGATGACTTCCAGCGCGCCGGTTTCGACGAAGTCGCCAATGATGCCGATCTCCGCCGCGCCGCTCGTCACCGCGAAGACGATGTCCTCGCTGTGCTGTTCTTCGATGATGAGGTCGGAGTTGGGGTTGTCGCTGAAGAAAGCGGGCGCGGCGTTCTGCAGGATTTCGGAGACGGCGTACGTGGTGGTGTAGAGACGCACGTTAGTGCGCAGGCGGCTCGTGAAGTTGACCAGGTCTTCGTTCATGAAGTCGACCTGCTTGAGCACCTTCACCGCGTGATGCAGCAGCACCCGTCCCGCTTCCGTGGGCACCACGCCGGAGCGCGTGCGCGAGAGCAGCGGCACGCCGACCTGATCTTCCATTTGCCGGATCCGTTCGCTGACCGACGCGACGGTGAGGTGAACGCGGGTTGCCGCTTTGGTCATGCTGACCGAGTCCACCACCGCCTTGAAGATGCGTAGATCAGAGACGTCGAATCGCATTGCGCTCCTTAGGAAAAACTTGAAGTCGTTTAACTTTTTCCCGATTGTACAAGCAATTTTGAGCCTCCAGACTTCGATGAAACGCCAGAATGGATCGAACATGAACACTGCAATGGATGCTGCCGACAAGACTCTCGGGACCGTGCCCCGCAAGGTATCGGGCACGGAAGTCATCGTCGCGACGACAATCGGCAACGCACTCGAATTCTTCGACTTCACCGCTTATAACTTCTTCGCCGTGCTGCTGGGCAAGCTGTATTTTCCGACCTTGAGCCCGTTGTTCCAGCTGGTGATGTCGACCGGCACGTTCGCCATCGGCTACTTCTTCCGGCCGCTGGGCGGCGTGCTGATCGGCGCGTATGCGGACAAGATCGGCCGCAAGGCCGCATTGACGCTCACCGTGGGCATGATGGCGCTCAGTTCCGCGCTGATCGGGCTTGCGCCGACCTATGAAACCATCGGCATCTGGGCGCCGCTCCTGATCCTGTTCTCGCGCATCCTGCAAGGCATCTCGGCGGGCGGGGAAGTCGGCGCATCGACGGCGTTGCTGGTCGAATATGCAGGCCCGCACCGGCGCGGCTTCTTCGGCAGCTTCCAGTTCGCGAGCCAGAGCCTGGGCATTGCGTTCGGTGCGATCGTCAGCGCGTTGCTGTCGCGCTATCTCGATCCGCTTGCGCTCGCATCATGGGGATGGCGCACCGTGTTCCTGATGGGCACCATCATCGCGCCGGTCGGCATCTACATTCGCCTGCGTATCAACGAGACGCTGCATGTCGGGGATACGGCGCAGCAGAAGCAGAAGCAGACGCAGACGCTAGGCGGCATCCTGCGCAGCCATGTAAAGGAACTCACGCTCGGCACGCTGCTGACCTTCGGCGGCACTTCGGCCAACTTCATCATCCTGTTCTCGCTGCCGATCATCGCGATGAAATCGCTCGGCATGTCACAGGCCGACGCGGTCCTCGCAGGCGTCGTGACGGGTATCGCCGGCTTTGTCCTCAGCCCGCTCGGCGGCCATGTGTCGGACATCGTGGGCCGCAAGCCGGTGATCTGGATCTCGCGCGTGCTGGTGATCGTCGCGGTCGTGCCGCTGTTCGTCTGGCTGAAGCACGATCCGACGCTCGCACGCCTGCTGGTCGTCGAAGGCGTGCTCGCGGCACTGGCCGCATTCGGCGGCGCGACCGCGATCGGCAGCATGACCGAACTGTTCCCGGCCTCCGCGCGAGCCACCGGCATGGCGATCATCTATAGCCTCGGAGTGGCGTTGTCGGGCGTGGTCGCGCAATTCGTGTCCACTTACTTCGTCGGCGTCAGCGCGGACATCATGCCCGCGGCGTGGTACGTCGTGATCTGCCTGTTCTTCACGAGCTTCGTGCTGTTCTGGCTGCCCGAGACGAAGCATTCGAAGGAAGCCGCCGATGCTGCGGCGGTCTGAAGGGTTGTTTCTCTGTTCAAGGAAAATCGATGACTTATAGCATTCTGGCCCGGTGCCGTGAAACGGGCCGCTTCGGCATGGCTATCGCAACCTACTCGGTGGCGGTGGGCCAATGGTGCGATGGCCTGCACCGTCATGCGGGCGTGACGATGAGCCAGGCGTTCGTGCGCACGACCAACAACGCGCTTGCGCTGAATCTGCTGAAGCTCGGGCATTCCGCACGCTACGTCACCGAGGCGCTGGTGCGCGATGACGATTTCGCCTCTTACCGGCAGATCGGCACGATTTCGGAGGACGGACGCGCCGCCTGCCACACCGGCGAACACACGCGGGGCTGGGCGGGGCATTGCGTGGGTGACGGCTTCGTGGCGATGGGCAACGTGCTGAGCGGAGAACCGGTGGTCCTCGCGATGGCGGAAACCTACGAGCACGGCACTGCCGAGCCTTTCGAACAACGCCTGCTGCGCGCGCTCGAAGCGGGGCGCGATGCCGGCGGTCAGAGCAACGGCAGCAGGCCGCTGGCGGAGCGCTCGGGCGCGCTGCTGGTGAGCGCATCGGACACGCTCGACGCCGTGAACATCCGCGTCGATCTTCATGAGCGCGCAGTGGATGAACTGCGGCGCGTGTATGCGTTCTGTAGTCAGTACGCGGACTACTATCGCTCGCGCGGCGTCCATCCGCCCGGTGCGCCCGCGCAGGAGGCGTTCGAACAGGAACGCGGCATCGCAGTGGCGAAGCTCTGAGACAGTTGTTTACAAACGCCTTCTAATTCGTCAGAATCGCGCTTCGCAAATGCGAATGGTTCGCATTTGCCGGGCTCGACAACTGGGGATTAGATGACTTCAGCAGCGCGCGATGCCGCCAGACGCGGCAGTTGGACCTTGCGGCCCTCGACTTGTGCGGTACTTCTGCTTTTCGCGGGCATCCGGCCGGCGCTGGCGCACGAGACCGCCGCATCCGCGCCTGCTGAAGCAACGCTTCCCGCCATCGCCGTGAAGGCCACGACCGACAGCGACCAGGGCCAGCACCTGCATGAAGATGTCGCCACCGGCGCGCTCGGCAACCGCTCGCAGCTGGACACGCCGTATTCGACGACCATCGTCACCGGCGAAGATCTCGCGGACCGTCAGGCCAAGAAGCTCGGCGACGTCTTCGCGCAGGACGCCTCGGTGTCCGACAACAGCAACCCGTACAACGCGTGGGCGAGCTACATCACGGTGCGCGGCTTGCAGCTCGACTGGCAGAGCGGCTTTCGTATCGACGGCCAGCAGATCAACGCCTACGGCATCACGATGCCCTACGAGCAGCTCGAAAGCGTGCAGTTGCTGAAGGGGTTGTCGGGCTTCATGTACGGCTTCGGCGCGCCCGGCGGCGTGGTGAACTACGTGACGAAGAAGCCGCCGGTCGGCGACAAGCGGATCATGAGCGTCGATGTCGGCTATGCGTCCACCAATGTGTGGAGCGAGCATCTGGACGTCGGCGGCCGCGTGGGGCCGGACAACATGTTCGGCTATCGCTTCAACGCGACGCATGAGGAAGGCAAGACCTATAACGACGGCAATATCCGTCGCGACTCGTTCTCGCTCGCCGCCGATGCGCGCCTCACCCGCGATCTCACCGCCACCTTCGGCGCGCTGTATCAGGAACGTCATGCGTCGGGCATCACCACCGCGATTTCGACGGCGCAACTGACGGGCGTCGGCAATGCGCTGCCCGTGCCGCTGAGCGGCGGCAGCAGCACGCTGGTCACGCCGGACCAGCATCTGAACACCAACTTGCAGATCTACACGGCGGGCCTGCGCTACAACCTTAACCAGGACTGGACGGTCACCGCGAGCTACAGCTTCAGCAAGAGCACGCGTTACCGCAACGAAAGCACCTTCTTTCTGACGGATCTGGCGGGCGATTACGACGACACGCGCTTCGAAGGCAAGGAAGGGCATCAGCTGAACCAGTGGCAGGTCATGGCGGAAGGCCTCGTGAAGACCGGGCCGTTTGCGCACCAGCTGGTGTTCGGTGCGTCGTATCAGAAGCAGACGAGCGACTACACGGCGAACTCGTTCTACGATCAGATCGGCACCGGCAATCTCTATCAGCCGAACGTCAATCGCTACGACAGCACCGGCTTCTACACGTACCGCAACGCGGATATCGTGCAGAAGGCGCTGTTCGCCAGCGACACCATCGCGCTGACATCGCGCTGGTCGGTGCTCGGCGGCGTGCGCTTCACGAACTACGAGCAGCACGGCTATGGCCTCGACGGCTCCACGACCTCGACCTATTCGAAGAACGGCGTGGCGACGCCTTCCGTCGCGCTGATGTACAAGCTCACGCCCGGCACGACGTTTTATGCGAGCTATGTCGAGTCGCTCGAGGCGGGCAACGTGGTCGGCACGACCTACGCCAATTCGGGCGCGGTGCTCAACCCGCTGCGCAGCAAGCAATACGAAGTCGGCGTGAAGACGCAGAACGAACGCTGGAGCGCGACGGCCGCGCTGTTCCGCATCGAGCGGGGCGCGCAGTACGCGAACAGCGACAACGTCTTCGTGGAAGACGGCGAGTCGGTGTTCCAGGGTGTGGAAGCCGGCACGGACGTGCGTATCGGGCGCGACTGGACCGTCGGCGGCGATGTGATGTGGATCGCGACGAAATACAAGAAGGGCTCGGACTTCGACGGCAATCGCGTGGCGGGCGCACCGGGCTTCGTCGCGGCGGCGCACGTGAATTACGCGGTGCCCGTCGTGCCGGGCCTCACGCTCGGCGCGGGCGCCAAGTTCACGGGCAATACCAGCCTGCGTCCGGCCGGCGACATCAAGGTGCCCGGCTACATGCTCTACAGCCTCGGCGCGACTTACACGACCCGGGTGGCGGGTCATACGGTCGGCGTGCGTGCAGCCATCGACAATCTGACCAATCACCGTTACTGGGAATACCAGTATGCGGACTATATCCAGCCGGGCGAGCCGCGCACAGTATCGGTGAATGCGCGGATGGAGTTCTAGTCACGGCTCGACTATTCGACTGATGTAAGGTGATCCGCCACTCCCGATTGAGACGATCGCGAGCGATTGTGAGCTTCTGAAGCATGTCACGCCGGGCGAGGTTCCTTAACATGGACTTCAGCCCGGCCGTGAAAGACGCCGGATCGTGGATGCTTGTCTGGAGTTCACCATGCAGAACATCGAGCAGGTCGAGTATCTGTTTCTCGGCGGCGGCAAGGGCGGCAAATCGCTTGCGACGGAACTGGCCAAGGCAGGCAAGCGCGTGGCCGTGGTCGAGCGTGGGATGATCGGCGGATCGTGCATCAACGTGGCCTGTATTCCCACCAAGGCGCTGATCCGCAGCGCGCGGGTCGCGCATACGGTGCGGCATGCGGATGCGTTCGGTGTCGAAGTGGGTGAGCCGCGCATCGACATGAAGCGCGTCAGCAGCCGCGTCAAGGGTGTGGTGGACGCGCTCGTCGATGTCAATCTCAACAGCTTCATCCAGGCAGGCTTCGACCTGATTCTGGGCGAAGGCCGCTTCGTCGGGCCGCGCAGGATTCACGTCGATCTCAACGATGGCGGCGTCCGCGTGCTCGAAGGCGAGCACGTGTTCATCAATACCGGCACGCATGCAGCCATTCCTTCCGTGCCCGGCCTGCGCGAAGCGGACCCGCTGACGCACGTCGAAGCCATTCGCATCGACGAGATTCCCGGGCATCTGATCGTGATCGGCGGCGGTTATATCGGGCTGGAAATGGCGCAGGCGTTCCTGCGGCTCGGCGCGCGCGTGACCGTCTTGCAGAAGGAACCGCGCGTGGCAGTGCGCGAGGACGCCGATGTCAGCGAAGCCATTGCCTCCGCGCTGAAGGAGGATGGCATCGATGTTCGCTTGAATGTCGAGATCGAGTCGGTGTCCGGGCATTCCGGCGATTCGCACGATCCGGTGCGCGTGAGGCTCGCGAACGGAGAACTCATCGAGGGCACGCATGTTCTCGCCGCGACGGGACGCATTCCGAACACGAAGGATATCGGGCTGGAACTCGCGGGCGTCGAACTCGACAGTCGCGGCTTCATCGAGGTGGATGAGCAGCTCCGGACCACTGCGTCGAACGTCTATGCGATCGGTGAAGTCGCCGGCACGCCGATGTTCACGCATGCCTCCTTCGACGACTATCGCGTGCTGAGCGCGCAGCTTCGCGGCGAAGCCAGAACCACGCGCGGGCGCGAAATTCCGTATGCTCTGTTCATCGAGCCGGAGCTGGGCCGTATCGGCCTGAACGAAACGGAAGCGGCGCGCAAAGGCATCGCGTACCGGGTCGCGAAACTGCCGATGGCAGCCGTCCCGCGCGCCCGCACCAACTCGGATACGCGCGGCTTCATGAAGGCGCTGATCGCGGCCGAGTCGGACGAGATCCTCGGTTTCACGATGTTCGGAAGCGAAGCAGGCGAAGTAGTGGCAACCGTACAGATCGCGATGCTCGGCAAGCTGCCCTATACCGTGCTGCGCGATGCGCCTATCGCGCATCCCACCTTGACCGAAGGCCTGAACCTGTTGTTCGCCACCGTACCGGCGCGCATCGCGAAGTAGCGGATAGCGGGTAGCGGGCACGTTGGCGCATTCCACGCTTATACTGCACGCGACGGTTTCTTCACCTCAAACGAACGGAGAATCAAACGTGAGAACCAGCCTGGCAAGCGTTGTTGCGTCACTTGTCATTGGTGCTGTCGGGGTATCGGCGGCTCCGCTCTCCTACGGTCAGGACAACGGTTCGGCCGCCACCAGCGCGGCCCCGGCCGCGCCCGCCACCAAAGCAGAAAAGAAGGCCGCGAGAAAACAGGCGCGCGCCAAGAAGAACGCCGAACTGAAGAAGCTGGAAGACGCGGGCTATAACCCCGGACGGGCCAATGACCCGAACTATCCGCAGGATCTTCAGAACGCCCAGAAGAAGCTGAACTCGGGTCAATCGCAGTAAAAGTGCACAGGCGGCCGGTTCGCGTCAGGCTTTCGCGCCGCGCGGACTGCGCCGCTTCCGTTCGCGCTGATCGACGCCGATATCCACCGGCGTGAACGGCGCCTGAAACCGGCTGACCAGGAAATCGATGAACGCCCGCGCCCGGGCCGTCTGGTTTCTCTGCCGCGCGTAGTAGACGAACAGATCGGCGGAAGGCAGGACGGTATTAGGCAGCACGAGATGCAGCCGGCCGCTCTGCACGTACTTCGCCAGGTCCCACTCGGACCGGATCAGAATGCCGTGGCCGTCCAGCGCCCAGCGCAGAACAATGTCGCCGTCATTGCTCGACAGCGCGCCCTTGACCTTGATCGCCTCGATGTGATCGTTCACGATGTAGCGCCACACACCGTACGCATCGTCGTTTTGCCGATGGATGATGCAGCGATGATTCGCCAGATCTTCAACCCGCTCCGGCCTTCCAACCCTGTCGAGATATTTCGGCGACGCACACAAAAAGCGGCGATTGCTCATGATGCGTCGCGCGCTCAGACGGCTGTCCGGTAATTCGCCGAAGCGGATCGCCATGTCGAAGGCGCCTTCGATCAGATCGACAGGCCGGTCGGTCACTTCAAACTGGACTTCGACGCTCGGGAATTTCTTCGCGAACTCCGACACGATCGGCGCAATCGCCGTCCGTCCGAAACCCAGCGTCGCGTTGATGCGCAGCAGACCCTGCGGGTCGCGCGTGGCGCCGGCGATTTCCTCTTCCATCTCGCGAATCTGCCCGACGATCTGCAACGCGTGGCGCAGATAGGTCTCGCCTTCCGGCGTCAGGCTCACACTGCGCGTGGTCCGGTTCACGAGACGCACGCCCAGCCGCTGTTCGATGACGCTGAGCCGCTTGGTGGCAGCCGGCGGCGACAGATCCAGCGCCCGCGCCGCGCCCGACAGGCTGCGAAGCTTCGCCAGCAGAATGAAGAACTCGAAATCGCTCGCGGATTGCGTTTCAGTATTCACTCGATGTGAAGAATGAAATGAATGGAAGTGAAGTTTAGCAGCGGTTTCCGGGGTTATGCTGGCCTCCCGTCGAATGCCCTGGAGCACGCATATGAAAATCGTAGAGATTCGCGAGAAAACCGTCCCGATCAGTTCGCCCATCCGCAATGCCTACATCGACTTCAGCAAGATGACGCTGAGTCTCGTCGCGGTCATCACCGACGTGATGCGCGACGGCAAGCCGATCGTCGGATACGGCTTCAATTCGAATGGCCGCTATGGTCAGGGCAAGCTGATGCGCGAGCGCTTCATTCCGCGCATTCTCGAAGCCGATGCCGCCGCGCTCGTGAACGATGCGGGCGATAACCTCGATCCGCACAAGATCTGGGCGACGATGTTCACCAACGAGAAGCCCGGCGGTCATGGTGAGCGGTCGGTGGCCATCGGCACGATCGACATGGCGGTGTGGGACGCGGTCGCGAAGATCGAAGGAAAGCCCTTGTTCCAGTTGCTCGCGGACCGCTATGGCAACGGCCAGCCGGACCGCAAGGTCTTTGTGTATGCGGCGGGCGGTTATTACTATCCGGGCCAGGACCACGGAAAGCTGAAGGACGAGATGCGCAGCTATCTCGACCGGGGCTATACGGTGGTGAAGAAGAAGATTGGCGGCGGGACGCTCGACGAGGATTTGCGGCGTATCGACTCGATCCTGAGCGTGCTGCAGGACGGGCAAAAGCTCGCCGTCGACGCCAACGGCCGCTTCGACCTCGACACGGCTGTGCGGTATGCGAAGGCGCTCTCGGAATACGATCTGTTCTGGTACGAGGAAGCCGGCGATCCGCTCGACTTCGAATTGCAGGCCACGCTGCGCAACTACTACGACAAGCCGATGGCAACGGGAGAAAACCTGTTCTCGATGCAGGATGCACGCAATCTGATTCGATACGGCGGCATGCGCGCGGACCGCGACTGGCTGCAATTCGATTGCGCGCTGAGCTATGGGCTCGTTGAATATCTGCGCACGCTGGACATGCTGCATCAACACGGCTGGTCACGCACGCGCTGCATTCCTCACGGCGGGCACCAGATGTCGCTGAACATTGCCGCGGGTCTGGGCCTGGGCGGCAATGAAAGTTATCCGGACTTGTTCCAGCCTTATGGCGGCTTTCCGGATGGCGTCAAGGTGGAGAATGGCTTCGTGACCATGCCGGATTTGCCGGGCGTCGGCTTCGAAGGCAAGGCGGATCTCATCGCTGAAATGAAGAAGCTCTCGGCCTGAGCAAGACCTCAGCGATGGTCACCGCCCACGCCGGTTCAGGCCACGTTGCCTTCGGTCTGGAAGACGCTCAGCGAACCATAGCGCTGCACCAGCGCGTCGTATTCGTTCGCGTCGTAGAACTGGCAGGTTCCCGATGTGAACGCCTTCGCCGTGGCGATGCAAAACTGCACGGCCTCCGCCAGATCCGCTTCATGATTGGCGTTCAGGGCCGCCCCGGAAACCGGCGACTCCGCTGTGATGGCGACGCCGACCACCGGCGCGGCCGTCGCGACGCTCGGCTGCATGATGCTGTTGAAGTGGCTGATGCCGTTGTCGTAAGGCGTGATGTCCTGGATGGCCAGCGGGAACGTGAACGCGTGGCGGCCGGTGGTGGCTTCCATGATGTCGATGAGATCGGCGCTCACTTTCAGCACGTAGCCGCTCTTCGCAGTGGGTGAAAGGGCGAAGCCGCGCTGCTTGCTGAGGTAGTTCGCCTTGGACGCGTCCACGGAAAGAATGGCGTCCATGTCGGCATCGACTTCATACTGGTTCATGGTGGCGTTCGACACCGGCAGCGCCATCATGGGCGGGGTCTTCGAGTTGTCGATATAGCCTTGCGGACTGATATGGAAGGTGACGATCACATCGCCGGGAAGGTCGTCGCCTTTGGCTTTCATGTCGGCGAGCTTGAGCGCCGCCGCGAGGCCGCTGATGGGACCGTCCGCGTCCGAGACCATGCCGATCTGCTGCGGGCGCGCGCCCGTGCAGCCGCTCCGGCCGTTGATGCCCAGCGTGGGCGACGTTCCGCCCAGGGTCTTGCCCGTGAGGCCGGGAATCAGCACCTTGACGAAATACGTGGTCCAGCTGGGCTGCGTGCCGGGCTGGTCGTCCGCCACGGCCGTGCTCGTCGCGACGACGCCCAGGCTTTGATAAGGGTTGAACAAGGCAACGGCGTCCGTGCCGGTGACAATCGCGCTATCCAGTAAATCGTAAGCCGTCAGAACCTGCGAAAGAGCCATTTGGATATCCTGATTGAATATGAATTCATTCGGACAAGAAGTGCAAAACGGATTTGCACGTTTTATCCGCGATTCAAATGCGAAGAAAACCCACCCATGCTCATGCAAGGGTGGGCATCAAGATAACGTATTGGCCGAAATGAATTTGTCATTAATGTTGAAGGAAGCAATACGAAACGGGCGTTATCGCGTTGCTTTCTTCGAGGCCGTGGGCATGTGGCGGCGTTCTGCTTCCTTGAGCACGGCAGCGCTCAGGTTTCTATAGTCGATCATTTCCTGCCGCAAACTGAGAAACAGGTTCAACAGCCGGATGGCGGAAGTCGCGTTGTAGCCGTTCTTGATCAACCTCTGTACGAGGTCGGTATGGCGCTGAACTTGTTCATTCGCGCATGCCAGGTGCGCGTCGGTGCCCTGTAGAAAAGCCTGCTGACTTTCGCGTCCCATGGTTCTCTCCTTTGCGGGCGGTGCACGAGCGCGAATCCTCATATCAGCTTGCCATAGTGCTCGACAATGCCGCTGAATGGAGGCGCCCGGGTGCAGGTGCAATAAAGATGCCTGCTGCACGCCGTGCCAGACGAAAGGGGCTCGTCAGTCAGAACCTGCTATGTTGAAAGAGTGCGTATGCCTTCCTGGCGGGAGGGATGATGGACATCGCGCTCTGGCTGCAAAGTCTTGGCATGGAACGTTACGTTACGGTGTTCCGCGAGAACGCCATCGACGCCGACGTGCTGCGCCATCTGACCGCGGATGATCTCAAGGATCTGGGCGTGGTATCCGTGGGACATCGCCGCAAGCTGCTCGATGCACTGGCCGACCTGCGCGCCCATGAAAACGCCTCATGCACGAAGCCGGGAGAGCGGCGTCAGGTGACGGTGCTGTTCGCCGATCTGTGCGGCTTCACGGAGATGAGCCGGTCGGTGGATGCGGAGGAAGTCGTCGCGGTGCTCGACCGTTACTTCGAGCAGGTTGACCGCATCGTCGAGCAACATGGCGGTCACGTCGACAAACATATCGGCGATTCGAGCATGGCCGTATTCGGCGCGCCCGTCTCGCATGGCAACGATGTCGAGCGTGCGGTGCGCGCGGCGCTTGCGATCCTCGACGCCATCCCGGCGCTCGACCGCGAACCCGATTGGCCGCTGGCGGTGCACATCGGCATTGCGGGCGGCGAGGTCGTGGCGAGCGGCACCGGCAGCGCGGCCCATCGCGCGTACACCGTCACCGGCGAGACCGTCAACCTTGCCGCGCGCCTTACCGGCGCAGCCGGTCGCGGGGAAGTGCTGATCTCGGAAGGCGTGCGGCGTGCATTGAGCGAGCGTTTCGATTGCGTCGCGCGCAAGGCGCTGAGCGTGAAAGGCTTCGCGGAGCCGGTTGCGGCGTGGTGCCTCGCGGGCTTGCGGCATGCCACGCAATCCGTGCGACCGTTCGTCGGCCGCGATGACGAACTGCGGCAGTTTCGCGACATGCTCGCGGCGTGCCGGGCAAGCGGCCAAGGAAGGACGGTCATACTCAGCGGCGAAGCCGGGCTCGGCAAGACACGCCTGCTCGAAGAGTGGAAACGCGAAGCTGCCGAAGCGGGATTCGCCGTTCATGGCGGGCTCGTGCTCGACTTCGGCGCGGCCATGGGGCGCGGTGCGATGCAATCGATCGTGCGCGGCTTGCTCGCATTCGAAGTAGCGAGCGACGCGCAGATCAGCGGCGTGATCGAAGGCGATGACGCGCCCTTCATCAAGGACCTGCTCGACATGCCGATGACGCTCGAACAACGCACGGTCTTTGAGGCCATGGACAGCGCAATGCGTCTGCGTGGCCGGGACAATGCTTTGCGCCGGCTCGTGCGACGCACTGCTCGCGAGCGTCCCCGGCTGATCTTCGTCGAAGACACACACTGGTCCGAACCTTCGACACGACGCGATCTTGCCGTGCTGTCGGAGGCGGCGTGCGCGTGTCCCGTCATCCTGGCGATGACCGCACGACCCGCACACGACCTGTCCTGGCCTGAAGCCTTGAGCGCGCGCGCATCAAAGATGGATCTCGCGCCGCTCAGCACCGACGAGGCCGAGCGGATGGCGCGCGCGTTCCCGGCGGCATCGAAGGACGTCGCGGAGCGCTGCATGGCGCGGGCGGCGGGCAATCCGCTGTTTCTCGAACAACTGCTCGACAACGCGCAGGATGACGAGACCAGCGGCGTTCCCGGCACGGTGCGAAGTCTCGTGCAGGCGCGCCTGGACCGACTCGATCCCGCTGACAGGACCGCCTTGCAGGCGGCGTCGGTGCTGGGCCAGCTGGTCGAGAGCGACGTGCTGGACCATCTCGTCGATGGCGCATCGGCTGCGCTGGAACCGCTCACCGCGTCACTTCTGCTGCGCCGCGAGGGCACGGGCTTCATCTTTCATCACGCGTTGATCCGCGATGCCGTCTATGACGGCCTGCTGAAAAGCCGGCGCCGCGAGTGGCATCGACGCGCGGCACAGTGGTACGGCGAACATGACCTGATCCTGCGCGCCGAACATCTCGATCGCGCAGCGGACAGCGACGCGCCACGCGCTTACTGCGACGCCGCACGCGTGCAGGCCGCCGCGTATCGCTACGAACCGGCGTTGCGGCTCGTCGAACGCGGCTTGCAGCAGGCGCGCGCCGCAGCCGACCGCGTGGCGCTCGCGTGTCTGCGCGGCACGGTCCTGCACGATGCCGGCGACATGACGTCGGCGCTGGCATCGTTCGAAGCCGCGCTCGCCGATGCCGCGACGGACGCCGAGCGCTGCCAGGCTTTGATCGGACGCGCGACCGTGAAGCGGGTCATCGACGATCTCGAAGGCGCCTGGGCCGACCTCGATGAGGCCGCCCTCGTCGCGGATGCCCAGGGCTTGCTGCCGCAGGCCGCGCGCATTCATTTCCTGCGGGGCAACCTGTGTTTCCCGCGCGGCGACAGCGATGGTTGCGTGCGAGAACACGGCCAGAGTCTTGCGCTCGCCCGCGCGGCCGCCGATCCCGAACAGGAAGCGGCCGCGCTCGGCGGGCTGGGTGACGGCGAATACCTGCGCGGCCGCCTGATCAGCGCACACGATGCCTTCAGCCGCTGCATCGAGCTATGCGAGCGTCACGGCTTTGGCCGGATCGAAGTCGCGAATCGTCCGATGCGCGCCATCACGGCCTGGTTCACCGGCGACGCGCGCGGCGGACTCGATGCCGCGCTGGCCAGCATCGCCGCGGCGGAGCAGGTGGGACATCTGCGGGCACTGGCCGTCGCGCATCACGCGGCCTGGCACTGCCTGCACGATCGCGCGGAGTGGGCGCGCGCATGGGAGCATGTCGAGCCGGCGTTGCACTGCGCGCTCGAACTCAAGTCGAGGCGCTTCGAAGGGGAGGCGCTGGCGCTGCGCGCCGAGTTGCAGCGCGTGGCGGGCAGACGGCGTGAGGCGCTGGAGGATATCAACGCGGCGCTGGCGATCAGTCACGAAACCGGCATGGCCTATCTCGGCGCCAGTTATCTCGGCACGCTCGCGCGCGTGACCCGCGATCCGGACGTGGTCGATCAGGCGCTTGCGGAAGGCGAGGCCGTGCTCGCAGCGGGCGCGGTCAGTCACAATCACTTCCTGTTCCGGCGCGACGCCATCGACGCCTGCATCGATCATCGTCGCTGGGACGCCGCCCTGCATCATGCCGACGCGCTCGAAGCCTATGCTTGCCGTGAGCCGTCGCGCTTCTCCGCGTTCTTCGTGGCGCGGGCGCGTGCGCTCGCGGCGGTTGGCAAGGGCACGCGAGGGCAGGCCGTGCTGAACGAACTCGCACGTCTCGACGTCGAAGCAACAGAACTGGGCTTTCTGCATGCACAACGGGACATCGCTGGCGCGCTTGCGGAAGTTGAACAAAGCCGCTGAACAAGGACGCCGAACATGAAAATGGACTGGAAGACCCGCGTCAGACTGTTCGCGCAACGGTTCTGGCAACCGACGAGCGCCTGCATGACCTGCATGCCGGGCAGCTGGCAGTTCATCACGAGCAGCGCGCACTGGGCGAACGCGCTGCGCACCGGACTGTTCACCGGGATCCTGGCGATTCTCCTGACCTTCACGCCGGCCGCGAGGCTGTTCGAGAACCGCTTCGGCAATGCCGCGCTCGTCGGCTTGCTCACGGCAATCGGCGATGTCTATGCGCACACGAGCCACTATCGTCTGCCGTTCGTGGAGCACATCATCACCGGTGTCGCTTCGGGCGTGCTGACGCTGCTCGGCTCCTACGTCTTCGAAGACCGCGCGCGCCGCGTTCGCGCGCTCTGGGCGCGCGTCTTCGCGTAGCGCTTGTGCTTACCAGCGCAGCAGCCTCGGCCCCAGCCACGCGCCGATCAAGGCCGGCATCAGCATGCCGGCCGCGTACCACACGCTCCAGAACGCCGGGCTCATCTCCGGGCAATGCAGGCAATAGACGACCGTTGCCGTCGCGCTCGCCAGCAAGCCGGCCACGGCGCCCGCCACGCGCAGCCGCGTGGGCGCGAGCGAGCGCATGGCCCACATCGCGGCAGGGAAGGTGGGCACGGACAGCAGCAGGATATTGAACGGACAGGTGCGCCACGTGTGGCCGAAGACGACCGCTGCGCGCGCAGTGGGCGCGGCGTGCTCGAAGACCATCCAGCCGGCGCCGCACACCGCCACGAAGGGCAGCGCGACGAGCGCCCAGGCCAGACCCGCACGCGCGCCCGGACGCCCGATGCGCGTCAGCGTCAGCAGCGCGCCGATGCCCACCGCCAGCGGAAACGCCAGCTTCGCCCAGAAGATGCCCGAGCGGGCCACGTCGCCGAGGTCGTGACGCAGCCCGAACACGAGGCTCAACAGGATCAGCGAACCCAGCGCGCCGACCAAGAGCGCCTGCACGAAGCGGCGCGCGACCGCCGCGCGATCCACGCGTGTCACTTGATTCGAGAGGAGGGAGATGAGGTCGTCGGTATTCATCGCAGTCCCCGGATTTTAGCCGCGAGCGCCTTGAGGCCGCGATGCACGCCCACCTTCACCGCCGATTCCGACAGCCCCGTGATGCGCGCCGTCTCCGTGACCGACAAGCCTTCCAGCTTCATGTGCACGATCGGCAGGCGTTGCTTGTCCGGCAGATGATCGAGCAGCTTGCCGATGTCATGACGCGCGCGGGCGGGTTCGTCGTCGGTGGCGGCGAGCAGGTCTTCCTGATCGTCGAGCGGCACGTTCAGCGCTTCACGGCGTGCGTGGGCGCGGAAGAAGTCCATCAGCTTGTAGCGCGCGATGGCGTGCAGCCAGGCCGTCAACGGTTCTTCAGGGCGATAGGTATGCCGCGCGTTGTGCACCGCGAGCAGGATTTCCTGCACGAGGTCTTCCACGTCATCGGGCCGATGCGGCAGGCGCTTGCGCAAATAGCCGCGCAGATGCCGCGTGAGCAGTTGCAGAAAACCGCGATAGGCGGCCTGGTCACCTTCGAGCCCACCGGTGAGCAAGGCTTTCAGACGGATTTCGGCATCGTGCGCCATGGAGCCTGTTGAAGGGAAAGAGCTGGACGAAGTGTTTCCAAGCGCCGCGCTGCCGCGTTTTGGATCGAGCGTTTCAGAATAGCCGATGGCATGGTGCGCCGCAATGGCGTTGTTCCGAATCATCTCCGGGTTCTCCTTTCCTTACTGTTAGTTCGCCGGCGGCCTGCCGGGCGTTACAAGCGGCGCTGAAACTTTTTTCGCGTGCTTGTAACCGGCGCGGCACGGGTGGCGAACTAACCCACATCGGACGAAAAGGAGGACAAGCATGGACACCTTGAATGCGCCACACAATGCATTGCGGCAGCCCGGCGCCCCGGTGCATCCGGTCTGGCTGCGCGTCACGCACTGGCTCAATGCGCTCGCCGCGCTCATCATGATGTTCTCGGGCTGGCGCATCTATGACGCGTCGCCGGTGTTCGAACGCATCGTCATCCCGCCGTCGATCACGCTCGGCGGCTGGCTGGGCGGCGCGTTGCAATGGCACTTCGCGGCCATGTGGCTGCTGGTCTTCAACGGCTTCGTCTATCTCGCGCTCAATCTCGCGAGCGGACGTTTCGTCTCGAAGTTCTTTCCGCTGTCGCCGCGCGCGGTGTTGCGCGACCTTGGCGCGGCGTTGAGCGGCAAGCTTTCGCATGCCGACCCGCGCCGCTACAACGCGGTGCAGAAGCTGGCTTACCTCGTCGTCATCGCGGATCTGATCGTGCTCGTGCTCTCGGGGCTGGCCATCTGGAAGTCGGTGCAGTTGCCGCTGCTGCGCGAACTGATGGGTGGCTACGACCGCGCGCGCGTCGTGCATTTCTGCGCGATGGCGATCATGGCGGCGTTCGTCGTCGTGCACGTGTCGATGGTCGCGCTCGTGCCGCGCTCGCTGCTCACGATGCTGCGCGGCCATGACTGAACACGGAATCACATCATGAAGAACGAACCGAAGCGCATCGTCCAGATAGATCGCGCGGCCGTGCTGGCGGATGCCCGTCGCGAACTGGACATGCCGTCGCGCCGTCTGTTCGGCAAGCGCATGCTGACGCTCGGCGGCCTGTCGCTGCTGACCGGATGCTCGATCACCGACAACGACTCCGTGAACACCTTCCTCACGGCGGTCTCGCGTCTCAACGATCGCGCGCAGGCATTGCTGTTCGATCCGCAGCGTCTGGCGCCCACGTACACCGAGGCGCAACTCACGCGGCCGTTCCCGTTCAATGCGTTCTATGGCATCGACGATGTCCCTGCCGTGAACGGCGACGACTATCGGCTGAAGGTGAGCGGACTCATTACCGGGCAGAGAGTCTGGACCTTGCCGCAGCTCTATGCACTGCCGCACGCGGAGCAGATCACGCGGCATATCTGCGTGGAAGGCTGGAGCGCGATCGGACGCTGGGGCGGCACGCCGTTCTCCGAGTTCCTGCGGCGCGTGGGCGCGGACACGAGTGCGAAATACGTCGGCTTCCGTTGCGCCGACGACTACTACGAAAGCATCGACATGCCGACAGCGCTGCATCCGCAGACGCTCCTGACCTTCGAATACGACGGCCAGCGCCTGCCCGCGAAGTACGGCTATCCGATGAAGCTGCGCATGCCGACCAAGCTCGGCTACAAAAATCCCAAGCATATCGTCGAGATCTTCGTGACGAACACGTACCCGGGCGGTTACTGGGTCGATCAGGGATACAACTGGTTCGGCGGCTCGTGAGCCCCGCGCCATTCACCGGTTCCGGATGGTCCGGATGCCATGTTTGACTGACCAAGGAGAAGCAAGATGAAACGATTGATGACGGTAGTGATCGCAGCAGCCATGGCCATCGGCACGAGCGCCGCGTTCGCGCAGACAAACGATGCGATGTCGAAGGATTCCATGGCAAAGGATTCGATGTCCAAGGATTCGATGTCGAAGGACGGCATGAAGAAGGACAGCATGTCGCACGATTCGATGGGCAAGGGCGGCAAGATGAAGAAGCACGACGCAATGGGCATGGGTCATCCGGCATCGGGCGCGATGTCGCAGTAACGCGGCGCAACACGAGGATCGGGCGCGTCCCGGTCCTCGACCTCCTTTGCGCGATGCGATCCTGGCTGGGTATGATCCTCGAATCCACTACGGACCAGGATCGCCGATGGCATCGAACAGCACACCCAAGCCCGCGCTTCCGGACAAGCACGATCTGGAAGCGATGTCGATTTTTCGCTATGAGTTGCGCAAGTTCCTGCGCGTTTCGGAGGAAATCTCGAACGCGGCGGGTGTCACCACGCTTCAATATCAACTGCTGCTGCACGTGCGCGGGTTTCCCGGACGGCAATGGGCCACGGTCGGCGAACTGGCGGAGCGGCTGCAAGCGGCGCCGAACGGCACGGCCGCACTGGTCTCGCGCTGCGAGGAAGCGGGCCTCGTGACCCGCAAGGCCGACAAGACGGATCGACGCCAGGTGCAGGTGCATCTGACGGCCAAGGGCGCGCGCTGCCTGCTCAAGCTCGCGGCCGAGCACAAGGCGCATTACGGCTCGTTTGCCTGGGTGTTCGCAGCGCAGCCGGCATCATCCTGAAACGCAGCTTCCGTAAGGCACGAAGTCAGGACAGTTTCGATTTATGTCACAATGTGCCTTAAATTATCCTTTTCGTTTCCCGATGCGCTTCCCTGGATTCATCGACCGACGCACGATGCTGCGCGGCAGGCGGCTGTGGCTGCACTACGGCGTGTTCTGGCTGGGCGCGGTCGCGACCGGACTCATCGCGGTCCTGTATGCACGGCTGATCGACTTCGGTTATGACGCCTTCCTGCGCATGATCGCCATGCACTGGTGGCTGCCGCTGCTGCTGACGCCCGCCATCTCCGCGCTGGCCGTGTGGCTCACGCGTCGCTTCTTTCCGGGGTCCGAGGGCAGCGGCATTCCGCAAGTCATCGCGATGCTGCACGACGGCCGTGAACTCGGCCCGCGACTGCTGACGCTGCGCATCCTCGTCGGCAAGATCGTCATTTCGTTTCTTTCGATTCTCGGCGGCTTCACCATCGGCCGCGAAGGTCCCACCATTCATGTGGGCGCGGCTTTGATGTTCAGCCTGCGCCGCTTCTATCCGGCACGGTTGCGCAGCATGCGCGGCGGCGCGCTGGAACGTAATCTCGCGCTGGCCGGCGCGGCGGCCGGGCTCTCCGCGGCCTTCAATGCGCCGCTTGCCGGCGTGGTGTTCGCCATCGAAGAACTCACGCGCAGCTTCGAGCAACGCACGAGCGGCGTGCTCATTACCGCCATCATTTTTGCGGGTGTCGTTTCGCTTGCATTGCAAGGCAACTACACGTATTTCGGCACCATCGACCTCACCGGGCAGTTTCCCAATTCGCTGGCGCTGGCCGTCGTGCTGGTCGGCGCGCTCACGGGCGTCGCGGGCGGGATCTTCTGCTGGCTGCTGCTGAACACACATCGCTGGATGCCCACTTCAGTCGTGAGCTTTCGCCAGTCCCATCCCGTCGCGTTCGGCGCGGCATGCGGCCTGTTCATCGCGGTGATCGGCGTGGCTGCGAGCGGCCATACGTTCGGCAGCGGCTATGCGGAAGCGCGCGGCATGCTCGAAGGCAAGACTCAGCTGGGCGTGAGCTATCCGCTGCTCAAGATGGCGTCGATGGTCGGTTCCTATCTTCCCGGCGCACCGGGCGGCTTGTTCGCGCCGTCGCTCGCGATTGGTGCGGGCATCGGCAACGCGCTGCATCTCGTGTTCGGCCACATGCAGTTGCCGATGCTCATCGCACTGGGCATGGTCGGTTATCTCGCGGCCGTTACGCAGAGCCCCATCACGGCGTTCGTGATCGTTATCGAAATGATCAACGGGCATGCGCTCGTTTTGTCATTGATGGCAACCGCGCTCATTTCCAGTCAGGTTTCGAAGCTGTTTGCGCCGGCCTTGTATGAGGCACTCGCCCAGAAATACATGGGCAAATAAGGCCGCGGCACGGTCATTGCTGACCCATGATCGAGCGGGCTATTAAGGCCTGCGCTCAAAACCCATTCAGGTCAAGGAGGGACGGATCATGAAGAAGGCAAATGGAATGCTTATCGCGGCCGTCGCCGCACTTACGCTGTCGGGCGCCGCGTTTGCACAGTCCGCCGGAGGCTCCAGCGGCGGCGGTACGTCAGGCAGCACGGCCAGCCCCGCCAATCAGGTGAATCGCGCCAACGACACAGGCGGCTATGGCACGCCGGGCATGACCAACTCTGGCAGCGGCATGGGCACGCGCGCGCCGAACTCGGGTCTGCCGAGCGCGACGAACGCCAATCCGGCCGCCACGAACGCGCCGCCGACGAGCAACAACACGCTCGCCACGCCAAGCGTGAAGTCGCCTGCTGCGCAATAAGCTTCATATGGCTTGAAGTCCGAAGCGGGTCGCGCAACGCCGCGATCCGCTTTACGCCATTGCGGCTCCGCAATGGCTCCCATGCCGATGTCCTGATTGGTTCTCACCAACGCGCCATGCGCGTGCCTATACTGCACGCTCCCATCCGCGAGGACTTATCGACATGAGCAGTTCACTCACCATCCGCTATGCCGTTCTCGACGACTACGACGCGTGGTTGCCGCTCTGGGACGGCTACAACGCGTTCTACGGACGTTCAGGCGAGACGGCGCTGGCCCAGTCGGTCACCGACATCACCTGGGGCCGCTTCTTCGACGGCTATGAACCGATGCACGCGATGGTCGCGGAAAGCGAAGGCAAGCTCGTCGGACTGGTTCACTTCCTCTACCACCGTCATACGACGATGGCCGGCCCCATCTGCTACTTGCAGGATTTGTTCACGCTGAGTTCGGTGCGAGGCAAGGGCATTGGCCGCGCGCTGATCGAAGCGGTCTATGTCGAAGCGAAGAAAGCCAACGCTGAACGCGTCTACTGGCAGACTCACGAGACCAACGAAACCGCCATGAAGCTCTACGATCAGGTGGCGAACAAGTCGGGCTTTCTCGTGTATCGCAAGGCGCTCTGAAGACGCGTTCAGGCCGTGTCGCGCGCGGTGGCGTCAAGCACGACGCCATGTCGATCGCGCGCCATCTCGCGCGTCGCGTCGATTTCAGTCTGCATGCGGTCCGCGTTCCATCCCAGCGTCTGCGCTGCGATCTCCGCGACTTCCAGCAGCAAGGCATGCGTCAGCTGTCCCGAGATGGCGAGCGTCGTGCGGCGAAAGAGCAGGTCGGACAGGTGCGTCACCATTTCGTCGTTGCACAGATAAGCAATCTCCCGCGCGGTAAAGCTGGGTTCGCTGACGAGCGGCTTGTCCAGCGCCTGTGCGCAATAGGCAGCGATGCGACTCGCAGTCGTGCCATAGCGCGTCAACAGCGACTCGGCCCGCGACGCAGATAGGCCATACCGTTGCACGGTTTCATCGGTCCATCCGGCGCGTTCTTTCGCATTGCGCGGAAAGCCGCGTCCGCCGCCTATCGCTTCATGCCGCGTGCCGGTCTTGCGCGTGCGGCTGAGCCGGGTCAGCACGGCATCGGCGGCGGTTTCCGCGAAGCCGCGAAACGTCGTCCACTTGCCGCCGACGAGCGAGAGCACCGGCGTCTGCGCATCGGGCAGAGGGTCGGCATGCATCACATGGTCGCGGCTGACGTCGCCGGGGTTCGCGGCATCGGAGAAGGGTAGCGGGCGCACGCCGCTATACCGGAAGCGAATGTCCGACTCCCTGAGCATGACGCCCGGAAACACCTCGCGCAAGACGTTCAGCATGTAGGCCACTTCGTCGTCGTCGCAGCGGACGTTGTCGGGATCGCTCACGCGGATATCGGTCGAGCCGATCAACAGCTTGCCCATGAACGGATAGACCAGCGAGATGCGTCCGTCGTTCGAGCCGTAGTACACCATGCGTCCCTGCAACTGCTTGTAAAGCTCCGCATGGTCGACGACCAGATGCGAACCCTTCGCCCCGCCGATGTACTTCCGCTCGATGCCAAGCGCCGCATTGACGCTGTCGATCCACGCGCCGCCCGCATTGACGATCACCGCCGGTTCGACTGCGATGAGCGCGCGTGTTTCGAGATCGCGCAGCCAGACGACGCCGCCTTGCGCCCGATCCACGTTCATGTAGTTCGCCGCCGCCGAACCTTCGCAGGCCGCGAGCCCATCGGCGACGAGTTCGAAGTTCAGGCGTTCGGCGTGCGTCACCTGGGCGTCGTAGTACGTGGCCGTCGCCTTGATGGTGGGATCGAGCAGGGGCAGCGAAGCGAGCGACTGCGCCCTGAGCGCGAAGTGGTGACGCGGCATCGTGCGATCGTGCCGCCCGAGGAAGTCATACAGCGCGAGACCGATCTTCGAAATGATCGCGCCGCGTTCGGTGAGCTTCGCCTTCATGCCGAAGAAGCGCCGCGCCGAAGCGATCAAGCCGCCGAAGTACGAATGGATGGGCAGGACCGTCTGGAGCGGCAATACGAAATGCGGCGCGTTCTTCAACAGGAGATTGCGCTCCAGCGTGGATTCGGCGACGAGACGAAACTCGCCGGTCTCCAGATACTTCACGCCGCCATGAATCAGCCGCGACGGCGCGCTGCTTGCGCCCGCCGCGAAATCGGTCTTGTCGATCAGCAGGCAGTCCACGCCCTGCATGGACAGATCGTGAAACAGCCCGGCGCCGTTGATCCCGCCGCCGATGATCAACACGCTGACCTTCGGGCTCTGCCTGAGCCGGTCGAGAAAGAAGTCGCGGCTTCGTTCGGTCATCGGTTCTTCTCCTTCTTCAATGCGCGCTTGCCGAGCGATCGAGCGACGCCCACAGCGGTTGTACGGCCTCGGCGAGTTGCGTCCACAGGCGATACGCATCGTCGAGACGGGCGTGACGCTGAGGGTCGGGCGCATGCGTGCGCTGCACGCGGCATGCGCGGGCGGCGGCATCGTCGAGCGATGCATACACGCCCACGCTGACGCCCGCACACAGCGCCGCGCCGAGTGCGCTGGCTTCCTGGCTTTCGGGGATATCGACGGCGACGCCGAGCGCATCGGCGAACAACTGCGCGAGCAACGGACTCGACGAGCCTCCGCCCGTCAGCCCGGCGCGCGCGGCGGGAAACGCGCTGGTCAGCGCTTCGACATGCCAGCGATGGTTGAACACCATGCCTTCGAGCACCGCCCGCGCCAGATGCGCCCGGCAATGCCACGAGCGCACGCCGAAGAACGACGCGCTCGCCGGCTCCTCGAACGGCGAGCCGAACAGGAACGGATGGAACATGACCGAACTCGGCTCATTGAAGGCCGCTTCGACTTCGTCGCCGATCAGATCGAACAGCGAGCAGCCGCGCCGCATGGCTTCCTGCGCCTCGTGCCGGAAGAGTTCGCGCGTGGCCCAGTCGACATTGCTCGATGACGCCGGCGAGATCGACATGTTCATCCACTGGCCCGGACGCGTGCCGTTGCGGCACGCCCAGCGCGCATCGGTGCGCGGTTGGGCCGAAAGGATCTCGTTGATGCTGAACGTTCCCGCCGTGATCGAGAGCACGCCGGGTTCCGTGTTGCCCATGCCCACCGCGCTCGACGTGACATCGTGCAGCCCGCACGCGACCGGCGTTCCTTCCGCCAGGCCCGTCTGCGCGGCGGCAAGTGCGCTGACCCGCCCGGCCTGCGCGGCGGACGGCACGATCTCCGGCAACGCGCCGCGTATCGCTTCGAGTCCGTAGAGCGCGAGGACATCGTCGTGATAGGTCTGCGAGCGCACTTCCGTGAACGATGAACTGGCCTCGGTCGGGTCCGTCGCGGGCACGCCGGTCAGGCAGAGCCGCAGCCAGTCCTTGCAGAACAGCGCATGGCCGATGCGCGCAAAGCGCTCGGGCTCGTTGAGCTGGATCCACTTGAGCAGGCTCACGGCGGCGTACGGATAAGGCTGCTGCCCCGTCAGCGTGAGCGCGGCATCGAGCACGCCGGCCTCGCGCCACTGTTCGCGCACGCCGAACGCGCGGCTGTCGAGCGACAGGATGCCCGGCCCGAGCGGCGCGCCCGCGGCATCGGCGAGATAGAGACCGTCGCCATGACCCGTCACGCCGACCGCCGCAATCGCCACATCCGGCATTTGCGCCAGTGCATCGCGGATCGCGCCGCAGGCGGCCAGCCAGGTGTCCTGCATGTCGCGCTCGACATGCCGCGCATGCGGCTGGCGCTGTTCCACACGCCGGCTGCCGGTGGCCAGCGCGCGCCCGGCGGTGTCGAAGATGACCGCCTTGGTGGCCGTCGAACCGCTGTCGACGCCCAGCAGATACGTCTCCATCGTGTCTCCGAATGATTTTTGTTGCGTCGCAGCAGGGCCTGTCCGGTCTCTTCCGCCCACGACGCTCATCTAGGGTTACTGCCGATGTTAATCGAGGTAGCACGCGAATATCGTGGGCGGACTGAAAAAAATTTCATCGCGTGGAAAAAATATCACTCACGCAAAAACGGAGAGCACATGACGAAGTCCGTCGAAAGGCGCGATGGAGATGAAAGCCTGGCGATCCGGGCGGCGTGGCTGCATTACGTCGCCGGGCAGACGCAGGCGGACGTCGCCGCGCGCCTCGGTGTGAGCAGTCTCAAGGCACACCGGCTGATCATGCGCGCCAACCAGAGCGGCGCGGTGAAGTTCTCCATCGACGGCGATGTGGCGGAATGCGTGGGGCTCGAAGCCGAACTGGCGCAGCGCTATGGTCTGAGTTATTGCGAAGTGGTGCCGGACCTGGGCGAGGACGATCTGCCGCTGCGCGCGCTCGGCGTCGCGGGCGCGCAGTTCCTGCAGCGCGAAATCATGGCGTGCCAGGACGGCGTGATCGGCATCGGTCATGGCCGGACGCTGGCGGCGGTCGTTGCGAGCATGCCGCGCATGGACGCGGGTACGGTGCGCTTCGTGTCGCTGCTCGGCGGCGTGACGCGCAAGTACACCGCCAATCCTTACGACGTGATCCATAAGCTGGCCGAACAGACCGGCGCGGTGTCCTATGTCATGCCGCTGCCGTTCTTCGCGAACACCGCTGAGGATCGCGAAGTGCTGATGTCGCAGCGCGGCGTGCGCGAGGTTTTCGATCTCGCCGCGCACGCGGATCTGATGGTGGTCGGCATCGGCACGGCGAATGCGGAAGCGCAGCTCGTCGCGTCGCAGATGATCGAGCCCGCCGAGATCAGCGAAGTGCACGAGCGCGGCGGCCGCGGCGAATTGCTGGGGCATTTCTTCAGTGCGGCGGGCGAGTCCGTCGAAACCTCGCTGGCGGCGCGCACGGTTGCGCCCGCTCTCGCCGACGTGAAGGGCAGGCGCATCGTCGCGATTGCGGGCGGCACGTCGAAGATCGCGGCGATCCGTGCGGTGCTGAAGAGCGGCCTGCTGAGCGGACTGATTACCGACGAAGCCTCCGCGCTAGCCCTGCGCGAAGACTCCGACGACGCGGAGCAAGGGTGATGAACGGCGACCTTCTGATCGGCATCGATGCGGGCACCTCGGTCATCAAGGCCGTGGCCTTCGACCTGACGGGACGGCAGATCGCCGTCGCGTCCGTGCCGAACCGCTATGCAACGAGCGCCGACGGCGCCGCGACGCAATCGCTCGATCAGACCTGGGCCGACTGCGCACAGACGCTGCGCGCTCTCGGCACGAAAATCGACGGACTGGCGCAGCGCACGCTCGCGCTGGCGGTCACGGGACAAGGCGACGGCACCTGGCTGGTCGGCGCGGACAACCGTCCGGCGGGCGATGCCTGGCTCTGGCTCGACGCACGCGCCGCCGCCACGGTGCGGCGTTTGCAGGAAGCGCCTGCCAGCTGGGCGCGGTTCGAGGCGACGGGCACCGGCCTCGCGTCATGCAGTCAGGGCGCGCAGATCGCGCACATGGCCGCGACGACGCCTGAGGTGCTGAAGCGGACCGAAGTCGCGCTGCACTGCAAGGACTGGCTGTACCTGAAGCTGACCGACGTGCGCGCCACCGATCCTTCGGAAGCGAGCTTCACGTATGGCAACTTCCGCACGCGCCGCTACGACGACACCGTGATCGACGCACTCGGCCTGACGTCGTTCCGGCGCCTGCTGCCGGAAATCGTCGATGGCACGGAAACCACGCATCCGCTCTCGGCCGAAGCCGCGGCGGCGACGGGCCTCGCCGAGGGCACGCCCGTGTGCCTGGGCTTCGTCGATATCGTGCTGACCGCGCTGGGCGCGGGCATCCACACGGAAGGCGCGGCGGGCGCGAGCTGCTCGATCGTCGGCTCGACCGGGATGCACATGCGCGCGATGCGCAACGAAGACGTGCATCTCAACGCGGAAGGCACGGGCTATGTGATCGCGCTGCCGCTGCCGGGCATGTCGGCGCAGGTGCAGTCGAACATGGCCGCGACGCTGAATGTGGACTGGGTGCTGAACCTCGCGTCGGACCTGCTGCAACAGTTCGGCACGAGCCTGTCGCATGCGGACCGGATGAAGTGCATCGACGGCTGGCTGCACTCCGGCCGTCCAGGTGCGCTCCTGTATCACCCCTATATCTCCGATGCCGGCGAGCGCGGCCCGTTCGTCGATCCGAACGCGCGCGCGGACTTCATCGGCCTGACGAGCGAGAGCCGCTATCCCGACCTGTTCCGCGCGGTCGTAGAAGGGCTCGGCATGGCCGCGCGCGACTGTTATCTCTCGATGGGCGTGCCGATGCCCGAAGAACTGCGCCTCACCGGCGGCGCGACGCGTTCGCGTGCGTTGCGCGGCGTGCTGGGCGCGGTGGTCGGCGCGCCGACGCGCATCTCCACCCGCGACGAAGCCGGCGCGGCGGGCGCGGCGATGATGGCGGCCGTCGCGCTGGGCGTGTATCCGGACATGGAGGCGTGCATCGCCGAATGGGTGACGCCTTTGCTCGGCCAGCCCGAGACGCCCGACGCCGACCTCATGCAGTTGTATGCGCGGCTCTTTCCCGCGTACCGGCAGGCGCGGCAGGCGCTGGTGCCGACGTGGGACGAAACCGCGCGGCTGCTGAAAGCGCGGCAGCGGCCCGAGACGCTGCCCGCGAGCCTGAACTAACGTCGAACATGGAACGCTGAGATGAGCAACAACGACATGGTGGACCTGTGTGTCATCGGCGGCGGCATCAACGGCGCGGGCATCGCGCGCGATGCGGCGGGTCGCGGGCTGTCGGTGATCCTGTGCGAGAAGGACGATCTGGCGCAAGGCACGTCGTCGCGCTCCGGCAAGCTGGTGCATGGCGGGCTGCGTTATCTCGAGTACTACGAGTTCCGGCTCGTGCGCGAGGCGCTGATCGAACGCGAAGTGTTGCTCAACGCCGCGCCGCACATCATCTGGCCGCTGCGCTTCGTGCTGCCGCACAGTCCCGGCGACCGGCCCGCGTGGCTCGTGCGCACCGGGCTGTTTCTCTACGATCATCTCGGCGGCCGCAAGAAGCTGCCGGGCACGCGTTCGCTGGACCTGCACCGCATGCCCGAAGGCGCGCCGATCAAGGACGAGTATCGCCGGGCGTTCGAGTATTCGGACTGCTGGGTCGATGACGCGCGCCTCGTCGTGCTCAACGCCCTCGATGCCGCGCAGCGCGGCGCGCAGGTGCTGACGCGCACGGCCTGCGTGGCGGCGCGGCGCGAGAACGGCGCGTGGCGCGTCGAGCTGCGCGATACGCGCAACGGCTCGACCCGCACCGTCACCGCGCGGGCGCTGGTCAACGCGGCGGGGCCGTGGGTGTCGGACGTGATCGGCCGCGCAAATGCAAAATCGACGCGCAAGGTGCGGCTCGTCAAGGGCAGCCATATCGTCACGCCGAAATTCTGGGACGGTCCGCATTCGTATCTGGTGCAGAACCACGACAAGCGCGTGATCTTCATCAACGCCTACGAAGGCGACAAGGCGCTGATCGGCACCACGGATGTTCCGTGGGACGGCGCCCCCGAAACCGTGCAGATTTCGAGCGAGGAAATCGACTATCTGCTGTCGGCGGTGAACCGCTATTTCAAGCATCCGTTGCGCCGCCAGGACATCGTGCAGACCTTCTCCGGCGTGCGTCCGCTTTATGACGACGGCAAGGGCAACCCGTCCGCCGTCACGCGCGACTATGTCTTCGATCTCGACGACAGCGGCGGCGCGCCCTTGCTGAATGTGTTCGGCGGCAAGATCACGACCTTCCGCAAGCTCGCCGAACATGCGCTGCAAAAGCTCCAGCCGGCCTTCCCGAAGATGGGCGCCGACTGGACCGCGTCCGCGACGCTGCCGGGCGGCGATATCGAAGGTGCGGACGTGCCGCGCTTCATGGCGTCGCTGCAGGCGGCGCACGAGTGGCTGCCGCGCCCGCTCACGCGCTACTACACGCAGACCTACGGTTCGCTCACGTCGGACGTGCTGAACGGCGCGACCTCGCTCGCGGGCCTGGGCGAGCAGTTCGGGCCGAACTTCTACGAAGCCGAGGCGCGTTACCTGATGGCGCACGAATGGGCCGCGACGGCGGAAGACATGCTCACGCGCCGCACCAAGCACGGACTGCACATGAGCGCGGCGCAGAAGACCGCCTTCGAAACCTGGCTCGACGGCCTGATGCGCAAATCCGCCTGAACGTTACGAGACGAACATGCCCTTTACGCTTTCACTCAACACGAATCCGCTGGTGAACCGCTTCGCCGAGCCGGCGGATCTCATCGACAGCATCGCGCACGAGATGAAGATCCGCGACGTGCAGCTGACGCACGAGTTCATCAATCCGTCGTGGCCGGCGGCGGTCACGCGCCGTCTCACGCGCGAGATGCGCACCGCGATGGACCGCACCGGCGTGCGCATCACCTCGGGCATGACGGGACCGTACGGGCGGCTGAATCACTTCGGCCATCCGGATGCCGACGTGCGCCGCTATTACATCGACTGGTTCAAGACCTTCGCGGACATCACGGCGGATCTGGGCGGCGAGTCCATCGGCACACAGTTCGCGATCTTCACCTATCGCGATTTCGACGATGCACAGCGCCGCGAGACGCTCATTCAGACGGCCATCGACTGCTGGGCCGAAGTGGCCGAGCACGCGAAGGCGGCGGGCCTGAAGTACGTGTTCTGGGAACCGATGTCGATCGGGCGCGAGTTCGGCGAGACCATCGACGCCTGCATGGCGTTGCAGCAGCGCCTGAGCGCCGCGGACATGGCCGTGCCGATGTGGATGATGGCGGACATCGATCACGGCGACGTCACCAGCTCCAATCCCGACGATTTCGATCCCTATGCCTGGGCCCGCGCGGTGCCGCCCGTGTCGCCGATCATCCATATCAAGCAGTCGCTGCTGGACAAGGGCGGTCACCGGCCCTTCACCGCCGAGCACAACGCGCGCGGCCGTATTCAGCCGGAACCGCTGATCGAGGCGCTGCACGCGGGCGGCGGCCGCGACAACGAGATCTGTCTGGAACTGTCGTTCAAGGAACGCGAGCCGACCGACCGGCAAGTGGTCGCGCAGATCGCGGAATCGGTGGCCTTCTGGGCGCCGCATTTCGATACTGGCGTCGCCAGTCTCCACATCTGAGGACCCGGCCATGTCAGGCACGATGACACAGAAGTTGATCAACGACGGCAACGCCGCCGTCGATGAAATGCTCGAAGGCATCATGGCCGCGCACGGCGATCTGTTGACCCGCAGCGAGCAAGCGCCGCGCGCGATCATTGCGCGCCACGGACCGCGAGAAGGCAAGGTGGCGCTGATCATCGGCGGCGGGTCGGGGCACGAGCCGACCTTTCTCGGCTTCGTCGGCCAGGGTCTCGCCGATGCCGCCGTGATCGGCAACGTGTTCGCCTCGCCGCCGCCGCAACCGGCCGTGGATGCCGCGCTTGCCGCGCATGGCGGCGCGGGCGTGCTGTTCATGTACGGGAACTACGCCGGCGATGTCATGAACTTCGACATGGCAACAGAGATGCTCGAACTCGAAGGCGTCGAGGCGCGCACGGTGCTGACCACCGACGACATCGCCTCCGCGCCGCGCGAGGAACGCGAGACGCGCCGGGGCGTGGCGGGCAACGTGTTCATCTTCAAGGCAGCAGGCGCGGCGGCGGACCTGATGCTGCCGCTCGACGAAGTGGAGCGCATCGCACGGCACGCGAATGCCCGCACGTACACGCTGGGCGTCGCGCTCGCGCCGTGTTCGCTGCCGCAGACGCGCCAGCCTAACTTCGAGATTGCCGTCGGGGAAATGGAAATCGGCATGGGCATTCATGGCGAGCCGGGCATGCGCCGCGAAAGCCTGCGTTCCGCCGACGCCATCACCGACGAAATCATGGACGCGATCCTCGCCGAGATGGGCGCGGCCCGGGGCGATCGCGTCGCGGTGCTGGTGAATTCGCTCGGCTCCACGCCGCTGATGGAGCTGTACATCCTCAACCGGCGCGTGTCGCAACGCCTGAAGGACGCGGGCCTTGTCGTGCATCGCACGCTGGTGGGGCCGCTGTGCACGTCGCTGGAAATGGCGGGTGCGTCGATTACCGTGATGCATCTCGACGACGAATTGCAACGCCTGATCGATCATCCGTGCGAGTGCGCGATGTTCCAGCAGAGGACCGCATGATGCCCGCGCTGACGACCGCCGACATCGCCCAACTGTTCCGCGAACTGGCGCGCACGATCGCCGCCGCCCGCGACGAACTGTGCCGCCTCGACGGCGTGATCGGCGACGCGGACCACGGCATCGCGATGGAACAGGGCTTCACGGCGGCATCGAAAGCCATCGATGCGCTGCCGCCCGAGGCCACGCTCGCGGATCAATGGAACGCGGCGGCGAAGGGCTTCCTGAATGCGGTGGGCGCATCGTCGGGGCCGCTGTACGCGACCGCTTTCATGCGCGCCGCGAAAGCAGCGGGCGCGCGCACCGAGTTGCCGCTCGCCGAGGCGCCCGGTCTGATTGTCGCGATGGCTGAAGGCATCCAGTCGCGCGGCAAGGCCGAGACCGGCGAGAAGACCATGGTGGACGTGTGGGCGCCCGCCGCAGCAAGTGCATCGCAAGGCATGGCGGACGGCCTGCCCGTGCGCGACATCATGCAGCGCGTGCGCGAAGCCGCGACTCAAGGCGCGGAAGCCACCAAGACGATGGTCGCCACCAAGGGCCGCTCCGCGCGCCTCGGCGAACGCAGTCTCGGCCATATGGATCCGGGCGCGGCGTCGGCGTCGATGGTGCTGGCGGTCATCGCCGCCGACTGGGGCAAGCGTGACACCGAATGAACGGGCTGCATGCCAGCCACTTTGTGATTCCTTCGAGACGGAGGTGTGTCGATGAATGCAGTCGCTTCAACCAAGGGGTCGTCCTCGCGCGGCCTGCGTATCGCGATCGAAGTGATCGTGGTGCTGGTCGTGCTGGTCGCGATGGCCATGAGCACGAAGGTCGTGAAGATCGGTTCGGGTCCGGATGCGACGAGCAAGGAGTTCGAGCCCGCCGCCTACGGCGCGAAACAGTTCCCGAAGACGCAGGCGGCGATCTCGAAGCGCGCCGTCGATGCCGCGACGCTCGCCGCCGCCATCGCCAAGGATCAGGACGCGGCCGGCAAGCAGTACGGCATTGCGGGCGGCGGCATCGGGCCGGAGATGTCGGTGAAGTTCACCGGCGTCGCGGGCAACGACGATTCGGGCATCTATGACGTGAAGGTGCCCGGCCTGCCGGATACGCTCAAGATCCGCGTGCAGACCGGCCCGGCCATCAACGGCACCGACCTGCGCGACGCCACCGGCGACATCAGCTTCGGCCAGTTCACGAATCAGATCGACTATCAGAACGCGGGTTACGCGATCAATGCCGAGATGAAGAAGCAGGTCTTGTCGAAAGTCGATACGGCCAAGCTGTCCGGCAAGACCATCGAGGTCACCGGTGTGTTCCAGCTCGTCAATCCGAACGGCTGGCTCGTGACTCCCGTGAAACTGGACGTGAAATGAGCACCGCCACTCCCACTCCTGCTCCAACCGGCGCGGCGAAGGACAGCGTGTTGCTGTCGGCGCGCGACATCGTCAAGTCCTACGGCGGCGTGCATGCGCTGAAGGGCGTGAACTTCGAGATTCATCGTGGCAAGGTCACGACGCTGTTCGGCGAGAACGGCGCGGGCAAGTCGACGCTGATGAAGATCCTGTCCGGCGTCGAGAAGCCGACCTCCGGCGAGATCGAACTCGATGGCGCGCCCGTCGCGTTCACGTCTTCCACCGATGCCCGCAATCACGGCATCTCGATCATTCACCAGGAGCTGAGTCTCGCGCCGAACCTGAGCGTGCGCGACAACATCTTCATGGGCCGCGAGATCCGCACGCGCACCGGCGTGAACTTCGCGGAGGAAGCGCGCCAGACCCGCGAGCTGATGCAGGAACTCGAAGAAGACGTCGATCCGATGACGCTGATCCGCGATCTGCGGCTCGGCCAGCAGCAGGTGGTCGAGATTGCGCGCGCGCTGTCGGTGGACTCGCGCATCCTCATCATGGACGAGCCGACGTCGGCGCTGAGCGCGTCGGAAGTCGAAGTGCTGTTCAAGGTGATCCGCGACCTGACGAGCCGCGGCGTGTCCATCGTCTATATCTCGCATCATCTCGAAGAAGCCTTGCAGGTCACGGACTACGCCGTGGTGCTGCGCGACGGCCGCATCACCGCGACGGCCGAGCGCAAGGACATCGACCTCGGCTGGATCGTGCGCAACATGGTCGGCGAGAACTTCGACCTCGGTTCGCCGCCGACCGGCTATGCATTCGGCGAAGTCGCGCTGGATATCGACGAAGTCAGCGTCGCCGACGAATCCGGCTCCGGCGCCTCGGTGGTCGATCACCTGTCGCTGCAAGTGCGCGCAGGCGAGATCGTGTGCATCTATGGACTGATGGGCGCGGGCCGCACCGAACTGCTCGAAGCCGTGGCCGGACGAAAACGCCTGCCCGTCACCGGCGGCACGATCCGGCTCGAAGGCGAGAACCTCGCGGGCCTGAGCATCGCGCAGCGCATCGGCCGGGGACTTGTGCTCGTGCCCGAAGACCGTCAGCGCGACGGCCTCGTGCCGACCATGAGCGTCGGCTCGAATCTGTCGCTGGCCAGCATTCGCAGCTTCGTCAGGGGCGTGCTGATGTCGCCGCCCGCCGAACGCGAACTCGTCGGCGAATCGATCCGCAACGTGCATGTGAAGACCTCGGGCGCGGGCGCCTCCATCCGTTCGCTTTCGGGCGGCAACCAGCAGAAGGTGGTGATCGGCAAGATGCTCGCGACCGGCCCGAAGGTGATCCTGCTCGACGAACCGAGCCGGGGCATCGACATCGGCGCGAAGGCCGAAGTGTTCCGGCTGCTCGCCGAGAACGCGAAGAAGGGCCTCGCGGTCGTGTATTCGACTTCCGAGGTGGGCGAATGCCTGAGCGTCGCGCATCGCATCATCGTCATGCGGCGCGGCAAGATTTCCGCCGAATTCGGCCCCGACGCCGACAAGGACGACATCATGGCCGCCTCCGGCGAAGCCGTGGTGGCCTGAACGCAGCACAAGGAGACATTCAACATGAACGACGCCGCCAAGACTTCCAGGTCGACTCACTCCGCATCGAACGGAGAAGGATTCGATCTCGGCCGCATGCTGCTCGAAGGACGCGCGTTCTTTGCGCTGATCGCGATCATCATCATCTTTTCATTCCTTTCGCCGAATTATTTCGCATTGGAAAACTTCCTGACGATGGCCTCGCACGTGGCCATCTACGGAATCCTGGCGATCGGCATGCTGCTCGTCATCATCAACGGTGGCATCGATCTTTCGGTGGGCTCGACGCTCGGGCTGTCCGGCGTCGTCGCGGGCTTCTTCATGCAGGGCGTCACGCTGAACCTGTTCGGCGTGGTGCTGTATCCGTCCGTGTGGGTGGTCGTGGTGCTGTGCTGTCTGCTGGGCGCGTTCATCGGCCTCGTGAACGGCATTCTGATTGCGCGCTTCAAGGTGCCCGCGTTCGTCGCGACGCTCGGCGTGATGTATGTCGTGCGCGGCTTCGCGCTGCTGATGACCAACGGCCTGACGTACAACAACCTCGGCGGCCAGGCGGACCTCGGCAACACCGGCTTCGACTATCTCGGCTTCGACCGCCTGTTCCACGTGCCCGTGGGCGTGCTGATCCTCGCCGTCATCGCGATCCTCGGCAGCATCGCGCTCAACCGTTCCGCGTTCGGCCGCTGGCTCTATGCGTCGGGCGGCAACGACCGCGCCGCCGAACTGTCCGGCGTGCCCGTCAAGCGCGTGCTCATCAGCGTGTACATGCTGTCGGGCGTCTGCGCGGCCATCGCCGGGCTGATCCTGTCGTCGCAATTGACGTCGGCCGGCCCGACCGCCGGCACCACCTACGAACTGACGGCCATCGCGGCGGTGGTGATCGGCGGGGCGTCGCTGATGGGCGGCACCGGCAACATCCGCGGCACGCTGCTCGGCGCGTTCGTGATCGGCTTCCTGTCCGATGGCCTCGTCATCATCGGCATCTCGTCTTACTGGCAGACGGTCTTCACCGGCGCGGTCATCGTCCTCGCGGTGTTGCTCAACGCCATTCAGTATCGCCGCCGCGTCAAGCGTCCTGCGCCGGGCGGCGGCCAGCTGGCTTCTCCGCAAGGCGGCAGCAAGGCATGAGCGGTACGTCCGCGAGAAGTATCACGTAGTTCTGCATCCACAACTGACTCTGGAGAGAGACATGAACATGAAGAAGAAAACGCTGCTCCTCGCCGCCGTTGCGCTGGCTGCCCCGCTGTTCGCCGCGCAAGCCCAAGCGGCGGGCGGACTCATCAGCATCATCGTGAACGATCCGGCCAATCCGTACTGGCTCGCCGAAGGCAACATCGCGGCCGCCGAAGCGAAGAAGCTCGGCTATAGCGCGAACGTCTCGGCATCGAAGGGCGACACGAACACGGAAAGCCAGCAGATCGACACGGCCATCACCAACAAGTCGGTGGCCATCATCCTCGATCCGGCCAATGCGAGCGGCTCGGTAGGCGCGGTGAAGAAGGCGGTGGCCGCGAACATCCCGGTGTTCCTCGTCAACGCGGAAATCAACCAGACCGGTCTCGCCAAGGCGCAGCTCGTCTCCAACAACGCGCAAGGCGCGGCGCTCGGCGCGCAGCAATGGGTCAAGGACGTCGGCTCGAAGGGCAATTACGTGGAACTGCTCGGCGCGCCGTCCGACAACAACGCCGCGACGCGTTCCAACGGCTACAAGTCGGTGCTCTCGCAGTATCCGGATCTGAAGATGGTCGGCTCGCAAGTGGCGAACTGGGACCGCACGCAAGGCTTCAACGCGACGCAGAGCCTGATGCAGGCGCATCCGGACGTGATCGGCATCATCAGCGGCAATGACGAAATGGCGCTCGGCGCCATCGCCGCGCTCAAGCAGTCGGGCAAGCTGAAGAGCGTCAAGGTGGGCGGCTTCGATGGCTCGCCCGCCGCCGTGGAAGCGGTCAAGGCCGGCGACCTGCAATACACGGTGCTGCAACCGGTGGCGGAGTTCTCGGCGAAGGCCGTGCAGGAAGCCGATCAGTTCCTGAAGACCGGCAAGACGGGCGCGGCGAGCGAGAAGCAACTGTTCGACTGCGTGCTCATCACGAAGGCGAACGTGTCGAAGTACACCGCACCGTTCGTGCTCTCGAAGTGAGTTGACGGGTTCGGCCCGCGTCGAAGAGGGCGCGGGCCGTTCGATGAGACTTTCCGATCGGCCAGGAAATCATGTCTGAATCTTTGTTCTGGGTCGGCACGAGCTGGAAGATGAACAAGACGCTCTCGGAAGCGAGTGCTTTCGCCGAGGGCTTGCTCGCCAGTCACGACGACCCGCGTATCCAGTGCTTCGTGATTCCGCCTTTCACGGCGATTCGCGAAGTGAAGTCGATCCTCGCCGAGACCAACGTCAAGGTCGGTGCGCAGAACATGCACTGGGCCGAGCGCGGCGCGTGGACCGGCGAAATCTCCCCGCCGATGCTGGTGGATTGCGGCATGGATCTGGTCGAACTCGGCCATTCCGAGCGGCGCGAGCACTTCGGCGAAACCGATGACACCGTGGGCCGCAAGGTCGAAGCCGCCGTGCGCCATGGGCTGACGCCGCTGATCTGCGTCGGCGAGACGCTCGCGGACCGCAACGGCGGACGCGCGCAGGAAGTGCTGGCCGCCGAGGTGCGCGGCGCGCTCGCGCGTCTCACGCCGGAGCAGCACGCAGCGCCCATCCTGTTCGCTTATGAACCGGTATGGGCCATTGGCGAGAACGGTATTCCGGCCAGCCCGGATTATGCCGACGCGCGTCAGGCCGAAATCAGCCGCTTGGCGGAAGAGATGCTGGGCCGTCGCGTGCCCTGTCTCTATGGCGGCTCGGTGAATCCGGACAACTGCGCGGAACTCGCCGCGTGCCCGAACGTGGATGGCCTGTTCATCGGGCGTTCGGCATGGAACGTCGAGGGCTATCTGGACATTCTCAAACGCGTGGCAGCGGTGCTGTGACGCCGGATGCAAGCGCCCATTCATACATCAAGGAGTTCATCATGAAGGTTGCCATTGGCGGAGACAGCGCCGGCGTCGGTCTGGCGCGCGTGCTGGCGGACTATCTGAAAGACCGCTACGACGTGTTCGAGGTATCGAACAACGAGAAGAACCCCGGCGAGTTCTACGCGGATCTCTCCGACCGCGTCGCGTCCGGCGTGGTCAGCGGCGAGTATGATCGCGCCATTCTGGTGTGCGGCACGGGCATCGGCGTCAGTATCTCGGCGAACAAGGTGCCGGGGATTCGCGCGGCGCTGTGTCACGACACCTATTCGGCCGAACGCGCGGCGCTCTCGAACAACGCGCAGATCATCACGATGGGCTCGCGGGTGATCGGTCCGGAAGTGGCCAAGGCCATCGCCGATTCGTTCCTGACCAACACCTTCGATGAAAACGGCCGCAGTGCGGGCAATGTGAAGGCGATCGATCAGGTGGATGCGAAGTATCACCGTTGAACCGGCCTGGCCGGCTCAGCGCCTGTCGATGACGCGTGACAGCCGGCTGCCCGAGAACTGGATCAGCTGCACGAGCAGCACGATCACGATGATCGTGAAGATCATGGTGTCGGTCTCGAAACGGAAGTAGCCGTAGCGGATCGCGAAGTCGCCGATGCCGCCACCGCCTACCGCGCCGGCCAGCGTCGAAAACGACAAGAAGCTGATGGTCGCGATGGTCAGTCCGTAGACGATGCCCGAGCGCGCTTCGACCAGCAGCACGCCGAAGACGATCCTGGGCAGCGTGGCGCCCATCGAGACGGCGGCGGTGATGACGCCGCGATCGACATCGAGCAGCGACTGTTCCACCAGCCGTCCGTAGTACACGACCGCGACAATCGACAGCGGCACCGAAGCGGCCACCGTGCCGAGCGACGTGCCCAGCAGGAAGCGCGTGACCGGAATGAGCGCGACGATCAGGATCATGAACGGGAACGAACGCACGATGTTCACGAGCACGTCGAAGAGCGCGAAGAGCCGGGGCCGTTCCACCAGCCCGCCACGGCGGGTGAGATAGAGCAGCGTGCCCACCGGAATGCCGATCAGCACGGCGGCCGCCAGCGCGATGCCCACCATCAGGAAGGTCTCGCTCAGGGACACCAGCAGTTCGGGCAGACGGTGCAGGATATTGGCGACGATGGGGTCGATCGTGTCATGCATAGGCGCGCCTCGCTTCCGCCGGTGCGGCGATGACGGTGTCACGTTGCCGCACGAGCAGGCGGCCGATATCGGTGACGGGTTGATGATGGCGATCGGCGAGCGCGAAGGTTTCGACGAGCCTGCCTGCTTCCATGACGCCCACCTTGTTGCAGATCTCGTTCACGATCGACATCTGATGCGTGACGATGACGATCGTCACGCCGAGTTCGCGATTGAGCTTCAGCAGGAAGTCGAGGATTTCCCGGGACGAATGCGGGTCGAGCGCCGAGGTCGGCTCGTCGCACAACAGGACCGAGGGACGGTTTGCCATCGCACGGGCAATCGCCACGCGCTGCTTCTGGCCGCCTGACAGCGTCGCGGGCCAGGCATCGTGCTTGTCGAGCAGCCCGACGATCGACAGGCATTCGCGTACCCGGGCGTCACGCTGCGCACGCGGCAGCCTCGCGATCTCGAGCGGAAACGAGACGTTCGCCGCCACGGTCTTGTTGCTGATCAGATTGAAGTGCTGGAAGATCATCGCGACGGACTGCCGCGCCTCGCGCAATTCGGCGGGACTCAGTTCCGTGAGGTCGCGTCCTCTCAGGCGCACACTGCCGCTCGACGGGCGGTCGAGCAGGTTCATCATACGGATGAGCGACGACTTGCCCGCGCCCGAAAAGCCCACGATGCCGAAGATGTCGCCTTCCTCGACCCGCAGGGACACTTGCGTGACGGCTTCGACGCGTTGCTTGCGCGCCTCGTAGTGCTTGCTGACGTTGTCCAGTTCGAACATGAGCGCCTCACGAAAGGTGGGATCGGGTGATCAGAACAGCGGCTTGACCGAGTCGCCGAACTTCTGCGTCATGAACTGACGGACCTCGGGCGTGGTCAGCGCCTTCGCGAGCTTCTGCACCGCTTCGTCGTTCTTGTTGTCGGGCCGCGCCACCAGTCCGCTCGGGAAGCGGTCCACCTTTTCCGTGATCAGCGCGTCCTTGGCGGGACTCATGCCGAGCTGCAGGATATAGGCGGCGTTGATGGCCACGAGGTCCGCGTCGTCGAGCGTGCGCGTGAGCATCAGCTGATCGACTTCGCGGAACTTGAAGTGATGCGGATTGCCGGCGATATCGGCCTGCGTCGCCTTGATGCCGGCGCCGGGGCGCAGCGTGATGAGGCCGTAGTCGGCGAACAGCGCGAGCGAGCGGCCGCTGTTGGCGGGATCGTTCGGGAACACGATCAGGCTGCCGTCCGGAAGATCCTTGATCGACTTGTAGCGGCGTGAATACGCGCCGAACACGGACGTGAAGACGGGCGTCACGGGCACCAGCTGCGTGTGATTGTCGTGATTCGACTGGTCGAGGAAAGGGAAGTGCTGGAAGAAGTTGGCGTCGAGCTGCTTCTGCGCCGTCAGCGGATTGATCTGCACGAAGTCGGTCATCTGCACGACCTGCACGTCGATGCCCTGTTGCTTCAGGTCGGAGTGATCGAGTGCGAACTTGAGGATGTCGGCATAAGGCGCGACGCCTCCCGTGGCGACCTTGAGCACGCGCGGCTTGGCGGGCGCCGCATGGGCGACCTGCGCCTGCGCGCCGGCCGCGAGCAGGCCGCTTGCAATGACCCCGATGGCCAGTTTGAGCACGGTTTTGGAGAACATGGTGCTGCTTCCTTTTCTATGGTGTGGATGAGTGCTGCGAGAGACGAAGTCGAGCGGTCTTACTCGACGAAACGGAATGCCGCGCCCGGATGCCGGTCGGGAAGCCGCGCGCCGCGCGGGGCGAACAGCTTCTCGCGCAGCGTGCCGGGGGTGTAGCCGTGCTTGTAGCGGCCACGGCGCTGAAGCTCGGGCACGATCAGGTCCGCGAAATCTTCGTAGGCCTCGGGCGTGACGGCATAACTCAGATTGAAGCCGTCGATGCCGGTCGCATCCATCCATGCTTCCATCTCGTCGGCCACCTGTTCCGGCGAGCCCACGAACAGCGGCCCGCGTCCGCCAATCGCGTTGTGGCGCGCGAGTTCGCCGACGGTCCACACGCGCTCCGGGTCGCCGGTCGTGAAGTTTTCGAGCGCGGAGCGAATGCCGTCTTCGATCTTCAGATGCCGGATCGGCGCGTCCGGATCCAGCCGCGAAAAGTCGATGCCGGTCCATCCGGAGAACAGCGCGAGCGCCGCGTCGGTGCTGATGAAGCGTTCGTAGTCGGCGAGCTTGTCGCGCGCCTCGGCTTCGGTGCGGCCCGCGATGATCGTCGCCATCGCGAAGAACAGGATGTCGTCGGCGCGGCGCCCCGCGCGCACGGCCTCCGCGCGCGTGGCGGAGACCACCGGCGCGAGCACCGCCTGGCTCGGTCCGCTCACGTACACGCATTCGGCGTGTCTGCCGGCGAAGCGCTGGCCGCGCGCCGACGACCCGGCCTGGAACAGCAAGGGCGTGCGCTGTGGCGAGGGCTCGGCCAGATGGATCGCGTCCATTTTGAAATGACGGCCCTCATGGACGATGCGCCGCACCTGTTCCGGCCGCGCATAGACGCCGGTCGCGCGGTCGCGCACGGCGGCCCCGTCCTGCCAGCTGCCTTCCCAGAGCTTGTAGACCACGTCCATGTATTCGTCGGCGATGGCATAGCGGTCGTCATGCGCAATCACGCCGGACTGTCCCAGCGCGCGGGCGCTGCTCCGGCTGTATCCCGTGACGATGTTCCAGCCGATGCGTCCGCCGGTCAGATGATCGAGCGTCGACATGCGGCGCGCAAACGGATAAGGCGGCTCATGGTTCGCATTGCTCGTCACGCCGAAGCCAAGATGCGCGGTCGCGAAGGCCATCGCCGAGATCGACATCAGCGGATCGTGCTTCGGGACTTGCGCGGCATGGCGGAGCGCGGCGTCGGTATTGCCGCCGTGGATGTCGTTGAACTCGAGGCTGTCCGCGATGAAGAGGGCATCGACGAGCCCGCGCTCCAGCGTGCGCGCGAGCGACACCCAGTAATCGAGCGACGCATAGTCGAGCGAACGGTCACGCGGATGACGCCAGAGCCCCGGCGACTGATGCACCGGACTTTGCATCGCGAACGCGTTGATGCGGATCGGTGCTTTTACAACCGACATGGCGGGTGTGCTCATGCGTGACTCCGCACCGGCCGTTGCAGCCCGAGATGATCGCGCAGCGTGCGTCCTTCGTATTCGCGGCGAAACAGGCCGCGCCGTTGCAGTTCGGGAATCACGTAATCGACGAAGTCGTCGAGGCCGCCCGGCAGCCAGGGCGGAAGAATGTTGAAGCCGTCGGCGGCGCCGTTTTCGAACCAGTGCTGCAGGCGGTCGGCGATCTGCACGGGCGTGCCCGTCACGGTATGGTGGCCGGCGCCATTGCACACGTGACCGTAGAGCTGCCTGACCGTGAGCTTGTGCCGGCGCGCGAGATCGAGCAGCAGCTTCTGCCGGCTCCGATGGCTTTCGGTGACGGGCAGGTCGGGCACGAGGCCGTCGAGCGGATAAGCGGACATGTCCACGCCGATCAGCGTGGAGAGAATGCCCAGCCCCGCGTCGGGGTGAATCAGGTCCAGCAAGGCGCGATGCTTTTCCTGTGCTTCCTTTTCGGTGCGTCCGATGAACGGCTGGATGCCGGGAAGGATCTTCACGGCATCGGGCGCGCGGCCCAGCGCGGCCACCTCGAGCTTCAGGCGCGCGTAGTAGGTCTGTGCTTCCTCGAGTGTCTGCGCGGCGACGTACACGGCATCGGCCGTGGCAGCGGCGAGGCCGATGCCGTCATCGGACGAACCGGCCTGGAAGATCACCGGATGCCCCTGCGGCGAGCGCGCGAGATTGAGCGGCCCGCGGACCGAGAAATGCTCGCCGCGATGATCCAGCACGTGCAGTCCCGCCGGATCGAAGTAGCGGCCCGTGTGCTTGTCGCGCACGAAGGCGTCGTCGTCCCAGCTGTCCCACAGACCGCGCACGACCGCAACGAACTCGCGGGCGCGGCTGTAGCGGCTGGCATGATCCGGATGATGCTCACGATTGAAATTGCGCGCTTCGCCATCGGTGAACGACGTCACGACATTCCAGCCCGCGCGTCCGCCGCTCAGATGATCGAGCGTCGCGAACTTGCGTGCGACGTGATACGGCTCGTTGTAGGTCGTCGATGCCGTCGCGGCCAGTCCGATGCGCGACGTCACCACGGACAGCGCCGACAGCAGGCCGAGCGGTTCGAGATTCACGGTGATCGGCGAGCGGCTCAGCTGTTCGACCGTCTCGCGCTCCCGCAGGCCGACGGCATCCGCGAGGAAGAGCACGTCGAAGCGGCCGCGTTCCGCCGTCTGCGCCAGCTTGCGATACAGCTCGAAGCCATGGTCGCCGCCGAGTTCCGCGTCGGGGTGACGCCAGCCCGCCGTGTGATGTCCGTTCGGTTGCAGGAGCGTCGCGAGATGCATGCGACGGGGAGGCGCGGCAGCCATGATCGTGGTCTCGTGGAATGCTGAGGCGGCGTGCGCCTGGTGTGCACGCCGGGGGAAAAGCATTGTCGCGAGAGATGACCGTCGGGCAAACCAACGAATGCAGATATCGTTATCGCGCGATGGCGCGCGGCGGAGTGCGCCGTTTTATTTGCTGGCGATCCGGTTCAGTGCGTGCGGTCCTGCATAATGGACCGCCCAGTCCAAACAAACATCGGAGAAGTCGATGCTGCTGTCTGAACAAAACGTACTGGTGACCGGTGGCGCGCGGGGCCTTGGCGCGGCCATCACGGAAGCGCTGGCTCGCGAAGGCGCGGGCGTCGTCATCAACTATCGGCAGAGCGAGGCGCAGGCGCACGCGCTGGCCGAGCGTCTCGGGCCGCGCGTGGTGGCTGTGCAGGGCGACGTCACCGACGCCGCTTCGGTCGCCCGCCTGTTCGACGAAGCCAACGCCAAGACCGGCCGGCACATTCATGCCGTGGTGAACAACGCATTGGCCGATTTCAGCTTCGACGGCGACGCGCGTCCGAAGCTCGGCGACATCGAATGGACGCGCTTTCAGCAGCAGATCGAAGGCGCTGTGAAAGGCGCGCTGAACACAATCCAGGCCGCGCTGCCCGCGATGCGCGCGGCGGGCTTCGGCCGTATCGTGAATGTCGGGACCAACCTGTTCCAGAATCCGGTCGTGCCGTATCACGACTACACCGCGGCCAAGGCGGCGTTGCTGGCGCTGACGAGAACCGCGTCGAACGATCTCGGGCCGGACGGCATCACGGTGAACATGGTGTCGGGCGGCCTGCTGCGCACCACCGACGCCAGCAGCGCGACGCCCGAAGCCGTCTTCGACATGGTCGCGGGCTTCACGCCGCTGCGCCGCGTCACGACGCCCGCCGAATTCGCCGATGCGGTCCTGTTCTTCCTGTCGCCGTGGGCGCGCGCGGTGACGGGACAGAACCTCGTCGTCGATGGCGGTCTGGTCAAGGGCTGAGCCAGACCGCGCGCGCTTACAGCTTCGCGTAGATCGAACTGCCCAGCGTCAGGGTCGAGTCGTTGCCTGGCGCGAAGCGGATCTCGTACAGATCGCGGCCGAAGTTGCCGGGCACTTTCACCGACATGAAGCCGCGATCGTCTTCGAGCGGCACGATGAGCTGATAGCGCAGATCCTCGTTGCCGTACAGCACGTAGCCCGGCAGTTCCGGGAGGCTCGTAAGGAAGGCAGGCTCGTTGCCGAGCACGACGATGGGCACGGCGGACGGTGCGTCGTTCGTCAGCGTCCATTGCGTGCCGAGGCGCTGTTGCCAGGCGGCGTCGAGCGGGGCGAGCGGCGCCAACTGCTGGCCGAGCGGCAGCGTCAGATACGCATAGCCCGCGCCGGGCACCACGCGCTTCATCAGGTAGCGGAAGTTGTAGGGATTGCCGCCGCTGTCGGTGCCCGTCACCACGGTGAATTGATAGGCCGAGGTGGGATCGGCGCTGCTCGCCCACCAGCCGTCGCTGCGATACTGATACGCGCCGAGCTGCTTCCATACGCGCGTCTTCCCGTTCCACTGGTTCAACTGCACGCTGCCGTCCGCATTGGCGATGACTTGCAGCGGCGAGTCCGAATTGCCGTAGATGCCGCCGGCCGCTGCGATATTCGGCCCCGACGACACCGGCGCCACCGTGGTGCCTACCTTCGGCGGCAGCGCGGCGATGGTGCCGTCTTCCTTCAGCGCGGACAGCACCAGCGCTTCCGCGATGCCGCGCGCGTCATAACCGGAATTGCCGGTGATGAGCAGGGCCAGCTGCGCCTTCGGCACGACGAAGAACTCGGTCGAGTAGTACGCGGTGCCGCCATCCTTTTCCCAGCCGAGCACGCCGGCGGCGCCCAATGCCGGCTGCTGCACCGAATCCCAGCCGAGACCCCAGTGGAAATCGGGCGCGGGGTTGATCGTGAGTTGTGTGGTCTGGTCCATGCCCATCTCCGCGATGCCCGCCGACGACACCACGCGCGTTCCCTGGAACACGCCGCCGCCGAGGAACATCTGCGCGAGATTCATCATGTCGGTCGGCGTGGAGCTGAGGCCGCCGGTGGCATACGCGTTGACGAATTCCTGATACTGCGTGCCGTTCACGAACGGATAAGAGAACGAGCCGCTGGAGGGCACGCTCGTCAGATAGCTGGAGCTCGTCATCTTGAGCGGCGCGAGGATGTTCGTCTGCACGAAATCCGCGTAGGTCTGCCCGCTGAGCGCCAGCACGAGCTGTTCGACCATCGTGAAGCCGTCGTTGCAATACACGGCCAGCTCGCCCGGCAGATGTTTCAGGTGCGTGTTGGCGAGTTCGGCTTGCGTGTCGGCGGCGTAGCCCGCCACCGGAGCGAACGTGAACAGGTTGCGGCCATTCGTTCCAGGAAATCCCGACGAGTGCGACAGCAGATGCCGCGTGGTGATCTGCGCGAATTCCGGCGAGAGCATCGTGAAGGTCGGCAGATACTTGACGATCGGGGTATCGAGCGCGAGAAGTCCGCGGTCCTGCAGGATCGCCGCCGACAGCGCCGCGAACAGCTTGCTGACCGAGCCGATGTTGAAGCGCGTCTGCGTCGTCGCGGCGGTCTTCGCCGGCACCGACGACACCCCGAAAGCCTGCTGCCAGAACACCGTATTGCCCTTGAGCATGGCGACGGAGATGCCCGCCACCGGTTCTTCCGGATCGTTGATGGCCTGCTGGATCATCTGCTGACCCATCGCGACGGTCTGCGGATACGACGAATGATCGTCGTCGCTACTGCCGCAGCCGGGCAGCAGGGTGGCGAGCAGGCCGGCGCCGGTCATGCCGAGGAAGTGGCGGCGCTCGAGGCGAACGGGGGCTGGGTTGATGCGCTTGATGTCGGACACGGCAGTTCCTCTCACAGGGCGGAGAAGTGCGGTTGGAATGGCAACGTGCGCTGCGTGACCTGGGAGAAGCTGGTGCGGCCGGGGCCGTGAAACGGGACATCGCGATTGCTGTGTTGCTTGTTCATCGTGCGCAATGCGACGGACGTCGCCGCTCGAGCGAGCAGGCGACGTCCGGTCCCTTCGATGACGCGCTTCTTAAGTCACTGCCGAGAAATATACGTTAGGAATGGGAATGAGGGTAGGTAAATGAGAGTCCCGGCCGTCGATCCCGCGTTACCGGCACTCCGCCTGATACCACTGGTCCACGATACGCTGCGCCTGATGCAGGTCGTCCGGGTAATACGGGTCGAAGAACAGCGACGGGTTGTAGCCCGCTTCTTCGAGGGCGGCCAGTTCGCTGTCGTTGCGCGCGCGCGTCAGGGGCGCCTGGCTTTTGAGCGCGGTGAGATCCACGCATTGTTGGGGACTCAGGTGCCGGCCATTGGCGCCGGTGCCGTATTGCCCGGCGGAGGTGACGCAGCCGGCCAGCGCAACGGCCAGCGCACCGATGGTTATGGTTAGTCGTGTTCCTGACAGCTTCATGGTGCGTCTCCGCTGATGGCGCTGCCGGCAGTATGAACGATGCCCGCGCGGCCGGCAGGCGCGGCGCACGCCGGCATCGCCCTCAGGATGGATCGGCGTCAGGCTTGTCAGGCTGGCCGGGCTCGTCCTCGACTTCGACCGGCGCCTCCGGTTCCAGGGCCTTGGCGGCATGGATTGCATCGTCCTTCTTTGCCGTCACCACCACGAAGGTATGGTCTTCCCGAGGGATTTCGGCTTTCCAGCCGGGCTTCGCAGGGGTCACTTTCACGTCTTTGCTCATGTCCGGCTCCCGTGTACGTTGAGACAAACACAGAGCATCGGGAATGCCCGCCCGGTTCGTCACGCGGGAATGATGCGTTCGCGCTTCAGGCGGTCGAACAGGTCGAAGAACGCATCGGGCGTGCTCTGATAGTCGAGAAAGCCGAGCTTGCGGCTCTTCGACATGTCGGTGAGCACTTCCATCGGGCGGCCGAGGTCGGCGTCCGTATGCCACCAGGACACCAGCCGGTCGATATCCTGCTCGGCCAGACCATGCCGCGCCGCAATATCCGTCCACTGGGCGCGCGCCTGCTGCATGCGGCTGTCGAGCGGACGCGTCTCGCCGTCGAAAGGCGCCGGCTCGATGCCGAAATACCCGGCGATGCGCGCCCACATCCAGTTCCAGCGGAACACGTCGCCGTTGACGACGTTGAACGCCTCGTCGCGGGCCGGCGCGGACGTCGCGGCCCATTCGAGATGGCGGGCGAGCAGACGCGCGTCGGTCATGTCGGTGAGTCCGTTCCATTGCGCGGCCGAGCCAGGGAACACGAAGGGCGCGCCGGTTTCCTTGCACAGCGTGGCGTAGACGGCGAGCGTCACGCCCATGTTCATCGCGTTGCCGACCGCATAGCCGATGATCGTATGCGGCCGATGCACGCTCCAGCCGAAGCCATAGCGGCTGGCGGCCTCGAAGAGCCGGTCTTCCTGCTCGTAATAGAAGTTGTCGACGGGCTGGCGGCCCTGTTCCTCGCGGAACGGCGTCGTGGGCACGCTGCCCTGGGCATACGCTTCGAACGGACCGAGATAGTGCTTCAGGCCGGTGACGAGCGCGGCATGCGACAGCGCGCCGCCCGGGCCGAGCGCCGCGAGCACGTTCCCGACCATCGCGCCGTTGACGCGGATGTTCTCGGCTTCGGTCGCCTGACGCGCCCATGCGGTGAAGAAGACGTGGCTGAACTGGCGCTCCTTGAGCGCGTCCGCCACCGAAGCCGCCGACGTGAGGTCCGCCGTGATCGGTTCCATGCCGGCGGGAACGGGCGTGCGGCCGCGCGACAGTCCGGCAATCGTCCAGTCGCCGCGCGCGTGAAGGTGCTCGGCGAGGTTGCGTCCGACAATACCGGTGCCGCCGATGATCAGTGCTCGTTTATCCATTGCTTCTCTTTCTGTTCGGGTGGGTGAATGCGGTCGGTTCCGGCCGACGCGGAGGCGTATCGCATCAGTGTGCCGTCTCGCCGGGAAACCTGCTGACATCACCTGATGACTTACGCACGCCCCATTCCACCTAAAAAACCGCTTGCAATGTATTTTGTTTGAGTATCATCGGAATACATTGAAGCCCGAACCAGATACAGAGAGCGGGTTTTCCACCACTGAACCGAAGGCACGCACCACAAGGAGCAGTCAATGAGCGACACGCTGCATGCGCCGGGCGACGTAGCGCAGGCGCAGATGATCGAGGACCGCACTTACCGCAAGGTCACGCTGCGGCTGATTCCCTTCCTGATCCTCTGCTATGTCGCGGCCTATCTGGACCGCGTGAACATCGGCTTCGCGAAACTCCAGATGCTGAGCGACCTCCAGTTCAGCGAAACCATCTACGGCCTGGGCGCGGGCGTGTTCTTCATCGGCTATTTCCTCTTCGAGGTGCCGAGCAACCTGATGATGCAGCGCGTCGGCGCGAAGGCCTGGATCGCCCGCATCATGGTGACGTGGGCGCTCATTTCCGGCGCCTTCTTCTTCGTGCAGACGCCCACCCAGTTCTATGTGCTGCGCTTCCTGCTCGGCTCGGCCGAGGCAGGCTTCTATCCCGGCATCGTGCTCTATCTCATGCAGTGGTATCCGGCGCGCCGCCGCTCCCACGTGCTGGCCATCTTCATGGTGGGCATTCCGCTGGCGGGCATCATCGGCGGGCCGCTGTCGGGGTGGATCCTCGAAGCCTTCAATGGCTCGCACGGGCATCCGGGCTGGCGCTGGCTGTTTCTCATCGAGGCGCTGCCGTCGCTCGTGCTGGGCATCGCGGCGTTCTTCTATCTGGAGAACCGTCCGGAAAAGGCGATGTGGCTGACACGCGAGGAAGCCGCGATCATCGCGAATGCGCTCGATTCGGTCCCGTCCAAGCACACGCGCATCTCGCAGACGGTCGGCCAGGTGTTCCGCGACCCGCGCATGCTGTTGATGGCGCTGATTTACTTCTGCGTCATCATGGGCCAGTACGGCCTGACCTTCTGGATGCCGACACTCATCAAGGCATCGGGCGTCTCGGGCGCGCTGCATATCGGCGTGCTCTCGGCGATCCCGTTCATCTTCGGCGCGATCGCCATGGTCTCCTGCGGCCACAATTCGGACCGTACCGGCGAGCGCCGCTGGCATCTGATCGTGCCGATGCTCGTCGGCGCGGTGGGTTATGCCGTCACGGCCGGCGCGGGATCGAACGTGCCGCTCGCGTTGCTCGGCCTCTCGCTGGCGGCGGCCGGCGTGCTGACGCCCGGGCCGCTCTTCTGGGCGCTGCCGTCCGCGATCCTCGCCGGCACGGGCGCGGCGGCGGGCATCGCGGCCATCAATGCGTTCGCCGGGCTCGCGGGCTTCGTGAGTCCCTATCTGATCGGCTGGCTGCGCGATCTCACGCATACCTCCGTGATCGCCATGTATGTGTCGGCGGGCGTGCTGGTCGTCGGGGCCGCGATGATCCTGCTGATTCCCGCCAAGCTCGTGAACCGCTGATTTTTCGAATCTCGCAGTAGGGAAGCCGGCATGCCGCGTGATGCGCATGCCGGTTTTTTTTCGTCCACAGCAGTGTGAATTTGTATTTCTTCGTGTTAGTTTGTGTATTCATAGAAACCACATAGAAATACATTAAGGAGGACAATCATGGACTTGAACCTGAAAGGCAAATCGGCGCTGATCACGGGCGCATCGAAAGGCATCGGGCTGGCGACGGCGTGGGCATTCGCCGCGGAAGGCGTGGCGGAGCTGCACCTGGCGGCGCGTTCGGCGGATGCGCTGCATCGCGCGCAGGACGAGATCGCGACGAAGCACGGCACGCGCGTCCACGTGCATGCGACGGATCTCTCCGTCACGCAGAACGCCATCGACCTGGCGCGCGCCTGCTCGAACGCGGACATCCTGGTGAACAACGCGGCGGATTCCAGCCCCGGCCCGCTCGACAAGATGAGCGACGCGGAGTGGCGCGCGAGTCTCGACATGAAGATCTTTTCCTACGTCACGCTGACGCGCGAACTGTATGCGTCAATGAAGCAGCGCGGCAGCGGCGTGATCGTCAACGACATCGGCAATTCGGGCGAGAACTGGGACGCGAACTACATCATCGGTTCGACGGGCAACGCGGCGATGATGGCCTTCACGCGTGCGATCGGCGGCTGGGCGCTGGACGACGGCATCCGCGTGGTGGGCGTGAATCCGGGACCGGTGGCCACCGACCGCATGGTGAAGCTGATGAAGCGCCGCGCGCTCGACTGGTACAACGACGAAAGCCGCTGGGAAGAACTGTTCGACAAATATCCCGGCAAGCGTGCAGCCCGTGCCGACGAAGTGGCCGGCCTGATCGTATGGCTTGCGTCGGATCGCGCGGCTTATATCACGGGCACGATCGTGACCATCGACGGCGGCATTGCGTCGCGCCGTTCCATCATCTGAGGGGGACGACATGCGTCGATTCGAGGAACGCAACGCCTATTTCGACCGGCTCTGCAACAGCGAAGGGCTGATGTGGCTGGGCCAGAACACCAATCACTTCGAGCCGCATCCTGCCGTGCGCCAGGCCGTCATCGACGCACTCGATGGCGGCGAGTACCACGCCTATGCGCCGCCGCTCGGCTTCGAGGAACTGCGGCAGCTGATCCGCGAGGACATCGGCTTGCCGGATGCGTCGGTGATGGTCACCGACGGCGCGGTGGAAGGGCTGTACAACGTCTGCCGCAACATTTGCGAAGCGGGCAAGGATTTCGTCACCACCAATCCGAGCTGGGCCTGGCCGATGCAGTTCGCCGCGCGCGCCGGCTCGCGCGTGATCGAACTGCCGATTTACTCGGCCGGCCAGCACTATAAGCTCACGCCCGCGCAACTGCGCGCGGCGGTGAACGAGAACACCGGTGTGATCTATCTGGTGGACCCGAACAATCCGCTCGGCACCTGTCACACGGAAGACGAGATTCGCGAGTTCGCGGAGATCGCGCGTTCGGTCGGCGCCTATTTCATTCATGACGCCACCTACTTCCAGTTCGCCGACAGCTTCACGCCTGCTTACCGCTTCTATCCCGAGAAGACCATCGTCACGTACAGCTTCTCGAAGTGGCTCGGTCTGGCGGGCATGCGGCTCGGCGCGGTGATCGCGCATCCGGATCTGATCGAACGCTTCGCTTCCGCGCCGCCGAACAATCTCGGCAGCAATGTGCTGTCGCAACGCGCGGCCATCGCCGGGCTGCGCACGAAGAACGATTGGTTTCCCGAGATCAACCGGCGTCAGCGACGCAATCAGGCGGCGGTCGTCGAGGCAGCGAAGAATGTGGAAGGATTGAGCGTGCCGGTGTATCCGTCGCAGGCGAATCTGCTCGTCGTGGAAACCATCAACGCGGGCATCACGCCGGAAGCGCTGGTGGAGGCGTTCCAGGCCGAGCGTGTGATGATCCGTCAGGGCGCATACCACACGAAGGAATTCGGGCATCGCTTCGTGAAGGTGAGTCTGACGGTGCCGGAAGCCTGGGCCGACCGCTTCTGCGAACTGCTGCCTTCGATGGTCGAGCGCGCGCGGTCCATCAAGCAGCCCGCGAATCAATTCTGACGAGGCCGGAACCGACATGCCGTATTTGAAAACCACCGACGATGTGAACCTGTACTACGAAGAAGCCGGCGAAGGCACGCCGCTCGTCTTCGTGCATGAATTCGGCGGCGACCTGCGCAGCTGGGAACCGCAGATGCGCTACTTCAGCCGGCGTTATCGCTGCATTGCCTTCGCGGCGCGCGGCTATGCGCCCTCCGACGTGCCCGACGACATCGAGCGCTATTCGCAGTCCATCGCCGCGCGCGATATCCGCGACGTGCTCGACGCATTGAAGATCGATCGCGCGCATATCGTGGGCCTGTCGATGGGCGGCCTCGCCACGCTGCACTTCGGGCTCGACTATCCGGAGCGTGCCCGTTCGCTCGTGGTCGCGGGCGCGGGCTATGGCGCGGAGAAGGCATTCGAGGATCACTTCCGCGACGTGTCGCTCGAAGTGGCGAAGCAGTTCGAGGCGCAGGGCGCCGAGCAGTTCTCGAAGACTTACGCGCTGGCGGCATCGCGCATTGCGTTCCAGGTGAAGGACCCGCGCGGCTGGCTCGAATTCGCGACGATGCTCGGCGAACATTCCGCGCGCGGCTCGGCGCTGACGATGCGCGGCGTGCAGGCGCGCCGTCCGTCCATTTATGACCTCGAAGCCCGTCTTCAGGCGATGACGGTGCCGACGCTGATCGTCGTCGGGGACGAGGACGATCATTGTCTTCAGCCCGGCATCTTCCTGAAGCGCACGGTGCCGGCGAGCGGACTGGTCGTGATGGCGAAGACCGGCCATACGCTCAATCTCGAAGAACCGGCGCTGTTCAATCAGCATGTCGCCGAGTTTCTCGCGATGGTCGAGCAGGACCGCTGGCTGCCGCGCGATCCGCGCGCGGTGCCCGCGCAGATCATGAAGACATCATGAGCGCGCCGGCACAGACCCGCGCAAGCGCGTTCGTCGATGAACAGCGTCTCGCTGGCCGGCTCGACGCGATGGCGCGCATCGGCGCCACGGAGAAGGGCGGCGTGAACCGGCAGGCGCTCTCGGCGGAAGATGCGCAGGCGCAGCGCGAACTCGTGCGCTGGGGCGAGGCGCTGGGCCTCAAGCCGTCCGTCGATGCCATCGGCAATCTGTTCCTGCGCCTCGAAGGCACGGACGTGAACGCGCCGCCGGTGATGTCGGGATCACATCTCGATTCGCAACCGACCGGCGGCAAGTTCGACGGCGTCTATGGCGTGCTGGCCGCGTTCGAGGCCGTGGAGGCGATCATCGCGTCGGGCGCGAGGCCGCGTGCGTCCATCGATATAGTTGCGTGGATGAACGAGGAGGGCTCGCGTTTCGCGCCCGGCATGATGGGATCGGCGGTGTTTGCGGGGGCGCGTGAACTCGATGATGTGCGCGCCGTGACGGACAAGGCTGGCGTCAGCGTGGCGGCGGCGCTCGCGGACGTGCGTGAATCCTTGCACGATGTGCCCGAGCGCGCGCTGGGGCTGCGGCCGGCCGCGTTCGTCGAAGCGCATATCGAGCAAGGGCCGATGCTGGAGAGGGAGGGATTGACCATCGGCGTCGTGACGGGCATCCAGGGCAAGCGCACGTTCAAGGTGCGCGTGGACGGCGAGGCGGCGCATGCGGGCACGTCCACGCGCGCGGAACGCAAGGACGCGCTGCTGGCCGCCATCGCGATGGTGCAGGCGCTGGCCGATGCGATGCACGACGCCGAGGACATCGTGAAGTTCACGGTCGGGCGTTTCGATGTGAAGCCGAGCGCGCCGTCGGTGGTGGCGAGTTCGGTGGACTTCTCCATCGACTTGCGGCATCCCGACTCGGACACGCTGACGCGTCTCGGCGACCGCATCGCGCCGATCTGCGAGGCGCATGCGGGCGTGTGCACGGTGCAGGTGACGGAGCTTTCCACGGCGATGTCGCTCGACTTTCCTGAACGGATGCGCACGTTGATCCGTGAAGCCGCGACCCGGCTCGATCTGCCGCAGCGCGACATCCTGTCCACGGCGGGCCACGATGCGCGCTATCTGCACGCGGTGTGTCCGAGCGGCATGATCTTCGTGCCGTCGCATCTCGGGCTGACGCACTGCGAGGCGGAATTCACGGCGTCGGCGGATCTGGCTGCCGGGACGCGCGTGCTGGCGGATGTGCTCGTCGAACTGGCTTCGTGAATGGCTTCCTGAAGGCGGGAGCGGGGCTTGCTGACTCAGCGTGCAAGGTCCGTTCGACTTAAAAAGGAGGCAAGCATGACCGCGCATCAGGATTCATCGGACGACGATGCAGAGACGTACGCGACGTTCAAGGAGCTCGTCAACATGACGGCGTCGCAACTCGACAAGTGGCTTGATACCGACGAGTCCCGCGAAGTTGGACAGAAGAAAGACGGCGGGGAGTCGGTGGGGCACAAGTCGGGGCGGCACATCATCGAGATTCTCGGCAAGAAGAAAGCCGATCTCGGCACGGGCGACTACGCGCACATGCGCAAGGTGAACGGCTATGTGAAGCGACACCTTGCGCAGCGTCCGCATGAGGTCGAGCATTCGCACTGGCGTTACTCGCTGATGAACTGGGGACACGATCCGCTCAAATGAGCGCGCGTGCCCTCAGCCGTTCACGAACACGATGCGGTCGCGTCCGGCATCGTCGTTCCAGTGGTCGGCGAGATGCGGCATCGGCACGGCTTCCGTTTCGACGTGCAGGCCGCCTTCCGCTGCCGCGTTCAACACCGCCTGCATGGCCGCGAACAGACGCGGCATCGCGACGCTTCCCAGGCCGCTGCCGAGCAGGCTGATCGCGCTCGATCGCAACACGGCCGCCGGCAGCGCGATCTCCTGCCCGCTCATCGAACCGATCTGCACGAAGCGCAACGCGCGTTGTGCTTCGGATGCACGCGCGGCCGCAATCAGCAACGCCCGCGCGCTCGGCCCCCACAGATAGTCCAGCACGATATCGACGCCCTCCGTGCACTGCGCTTCGAATGCACGGCTCAGGGCGGCTTCGTCGCCGTCCAGCGTGATGATCGTGTCCGCGCCCATGTCTTGCAGTTTCTCGAGCATCGCGCGATTGCGTCCCGTCGCGATGATCTTGCCCGCGCCGAGCCGATTCGCCACCTGCACGGCAAGCTGCCCCGACGCGCCGGTCGCGCCGTTGATCAAGATGGTCTCTCCGGCAACGAACTTCGCGCGCTCCGTGAGCGCCGCCCATGACGACATGCCGGGAATGGCGATGGCGGCGGCATCAATGTCATCGATGGAATCGGCCAGCGGCAAACAATGTTCGAGCGGCACCAGCGTGCGCTCGGCCATCGCGCCGAACGGCGCTGCCGGACCGAAGAAGTAGACGCGCCGGCCGTCGTCGAGACGACCCGCGCCATCGACGCCCGCGACGAACGGATAGGTCTTCGACGACGAATAGTGTTCGCCCGATGCCCGTCCGCGCGTCAGTCGGCTCAATGCCGACGCGCCGACCGTCACGATGCCCTGTTCACGCGAGGCCACCGGTTCTTCGAATTCAGCCCATACGGGTTGGATGCCTGCCTGTTTGACGACTGCTGCTTTCATGCTTGCTCCTGTTTGATTGAGGCGCCGAGTCCGGCCAGCCATGCGCGCAATGCCGGATCACGGATGTCCAGCACGTCGAACAGGCCGAGCGCGAGCAATGCCGGCAAGGCTTCTTCGATGTCGCGTGCGGCCTCGGCGCGGCATGCGGGGCTGGCGTGCGGATCGCTCCACACACGCGAGTTGACGAGGAAGGCGCCGACCGTGCCCTTGCGGACCGTCGTGCCGTTGAGACGGGTTTCGTCGAGATGATCGGGAAGCATCTGGCTGGCTCGCATTGCAACTGGCTCCATGAGTGAATCAATGAAGCCGAGTCTAGACGTGCGCCCGAGGCCCGTCTCCGGTATAAAGGCCATTCGATACCGAAATCCGGCCATGAATACACCCCTGATCCGCCCCGAACTGGTGATGTCGCAGGACGGCCCGTTCCTCGCCGCCGCCGAGCTCACGCAAAGCGAGCCGCGCGAAGTGGCTTCGCACAGCCACGCGCGCGGCCAGTTGATGGGGGCGTCGAGCGGACTGGTGTCGATCGGCGTCGATACGCGCCAATGGGTTGTGCCTGCCGTTCATGCCATCTGGATTCCGCCGCATCGGGCGCATTCGGTGCGGTCCTACGGACCGTTCTCGGGTTGGAGCGTGTTCGTGGCCGAGGCGCGTTGCGCGGCCTTGCCCGCCGAGCCGCGCGCCATTCGCGCCACGCCGCTGCTGCGTGAAGCGGTGCATCGCGCGTCCTCGTGGCAGGACGACCTGCTCGATGCGGCGCGGACGCGTATCGCCGACGTCATCCTCGATGAACTCGCCGCCGCGCCCGAAGCGCCGTTTCATCTGCAGCGTCCGCGTGATCCGGCGTTGCTGAAGATCACGGACGCGCTCGCCAACGATCTCGCCGATAACCGCCGTCTCGAAGAATGGGCCGCGTGGGCCGGGGTATCGCCGCGCACGCTGAGCCGCCGCTTCATGGCCGACACCGGGCTGACCTTCGCGCAGTGGCGTCAGCAGGCGCGCATGCTGCGGGCGCTGGAGCGCGTCGCCGATCGTGTGCCGGTGACGACCATCGCGCTGGAAACGGGCTACGAGAACATCAGCGCGTTCATCGACGTGTTTCGACGCACGTTCGGCACGACGCCCGGCCGTTACCACGCGAACGGCTGAACGCGTCTGGCTTGCTGGCGGGACGGTTCGGGATACTATCGTCGGACGGACAAGCGACGGAGGAGACATGAACCAGACGAACTGGTATGACGAGCACGCCTGTTCCCTCGATGACTTCGAACGCGACCTCGCGCAGGAAGAGGCGCATCCGCCGCGTCACGCCGCTTCGGTTCAGCGAGGCATTCCGCTCTACGATTGCGCCGCGCTGGGCAGCGACCCATCCGAACGCATGGCCTTGCAGGCTGAATGGGCCGAGGTCTTGCGCGCGGGCGCCGGCGTGCTGGTGCTGAAGCATGCCTATGCCGACATCGCTCCGATCGACGACGCCACCGCCGTCTTCGAAGACATCATCCGGCAAGAGCGCGAGCAGGGCACGAGCCGCGCGGATCACTTCGCGAAGGCCGGCGCGAACGACCGCATCTGGAACGCGCAGGAAAAGCTCTGCCTGCAAGCGCCCGATGTCTTCGCGCGCTACTTCGCGAACCCGTTCCTCGCGTGCATGGCTGAAGCGTGGCTCGGCCCGGCGTATCAGATGACGTCGCAGGTCAATGTCGTGCGGCCGGGCGGCGCGGCGCAGGAGGCGCATCGCGACTATCACCTGGGTTTCCAGACCGAAGAGGAAGTGCGCCGCTATCCCGCGCATGTTCACGCGATGTCACCGTTCCTGACCTTGCAGGGCGCGGTGGCGCACAGCGACATGCCGGTGGAAAGCGGCCCGACGAAGCTCCTGCCGTTTTCGCAGCGCTATGCACCGGGCTACCTCGCGTGGCGGCGTGCGGACTTTCGCGCGTACTTCGAGGCGCACTGCGTGCAATTGCCGCTCGAAAAGGGCGATGCGCTGTTCTTCAGTCCCGCGCTGTTCCATGCAGCGGGCGCCAACCATACGCGCGACGTGCAGCGCATGGCCAACCTGTTGCAGGTGTCGTCGGCCTACGGTCGCGCGATGGAATCAGTGGATCGCGCGCGCCTGTGCGAAGCCGTGTATCCGGTCCTGAGCGAAAGCAAGTCCAGCGGCCGCATGAGCGATGAGGAGATCGAGGCGGTCATCGCTTCGTGCGCGGAGGGCTATGCGTTTCCGACGAATCTCGATCGCGATCCGCCTTCGGGCGGTCTCGCGCCGCCGAGCCAGCAAGTGCTGTTGCGCGAGGCGCTGCATGAAGGCTGGCCGGTCGGGCGTTTTACCGACGCACTGCGTCAGCACGCGTGGAAACGCACCACATAAAACAATCGGTAACGCGTGGGTAACGCCTCGTAAGCACTGACGAAAAGCGCATTTTTCTCAACCGATCGCCGTGCCTCGCGCCCGGAGAAGATGGCTGCCGTTGCAAGAAGCAACGTCCATTTTCTCCAAGGAGCGCGCAGCATGAACGTCAACAGTCCCCTCAACAGCCACGCGGTGCCGCAGACGGCGAACACGCTGCCGATCCGGCGCAACACCGAAGTCCCGGCCGCGGAAAGCCTTCCCTCGACCACGACGAAGACGCCGGTGAGCAACCCCGCGCATCTCGGCAATCACGTCGATACGACCGCCTGAGCCATGCCCGCGATCGTTCGATTTGCGCTCGCGTGCGCGGCGCTCGCAGCGTGTCCGCTGACGCTCGAAGGCTGCGCGCTCGCCGCGCTGCCGTGCCGCGTGACGGCGGCGACGCTCAAGGTCGTGCCGGTGGTCGGCCACGCGGCGGCCACGCCGTTCGATGTGTGCGCCTCGGCGATCGACTGACATGAAGCGCCTCCTTCTCCCTTGCGTACTGTTCGTCGCGATGCTGTTGCCCGCAGCAGCACACGCGCAGCAGCCCTTCGATTTTCGCGGGCTGCGGCTCGGCGTTCCGCTGGATGTGTTCCGCCGCGAAGAGCCCGCGCGCGCCACGCCGCCGCGCAGCGTCGCGCTGTGCGACACCGACGTCGAATCGGCGGCGCTCGGCATGGTGCTGCGCGATCCGCACAGCCTGACCATCAGCTGCAAGTGGGCGCATCGCGGCGAGGCGGGATGGCAGGCGTCGCAAGCAGTCGTCGACGGCGCCCCCGCGCGCGACCACGTGCTGCGTTTCGCCGCGATGCCGGGCGATGCCGCGCCGCGTTTGTATCGCATGTCGTTCGTGATCGATGCCCGCATGGCCGACGATTTCGGCGCGGCCTTGTCGTCGCGGTTCGGCGCGGGCCGCGTCGAGCGGGCGAACGGCTACCGGACGCGCCGCTGGGAGAACGCGTCGAGCTCCATCACGCTGGAGGCGAACGGCGCGTCGGCGACGGCGCGCGTGATCTATCGCCTGAAGGCCTACGAAACCTGGTTGCGCGAGACGGACGACAAATGGCGTCTCGCCGCCTTGCATGACACCCCTTGAATTCCGGAAAGCATCGTCATGAAATTGACAGTCTTGTTGTGCGCATGTGCGCTGTCGGCGTGTTCGTCGTCGCGGTCCATCGTCGAGATGCCGACTTATGCGCCGGCCGTCGCGCAGCCGGTCAACGTCAACACGCTCGGCGCGATCTATCAGGCGGGCAATTCGGTGTCGCTGTACGAGACCTCGCGGGCGCAGCGCGTCGGCGACGTGCTGACCATTCGCCTCTCCGAGTCTTACTCGGGCAGCAATACCGCCGATGCCAGCGCGAGCCGCGCGAGCAGCATCAGCGCCACGGCCGCCGATCAATCGACCGGCGCGGCCGCGCGCCTTGCACGGCTGTTCAACGTGGGCTCGGCGGATACGTCGTTCAAAGGGAATGGCAGCACCAGCAACCTGAGCGCGATGAGCGGCACGCTCGCGGTGTCGGTGATCGGTACGCTGCCTGGCGGAAATCTCGTGGTGGCAGGCGACAAGATCATCGCGATGAGCGGCAATCAGGATCAGCTGCGCTTCTCCGGCATCGTCAATCCGAAGGACATCGAGGCGGGGAATTACGTGGCGTCGAACAAGGTGGCGAATGCGCGCATCGAACAGGCGGGCGTGGGCATGCTCGCCGATTCGACCACGATGGGATGGTTGCAGCATCTCTTCATGAGCGTGCTGACGTTCTGAGCCTACGACATCGCGTCACTGTGCCGGCCGCGCAGCGATGCGTCCCGCCGCGCTCGGATCGCCATGCGGCACGAAGATATAGCCCTGGCCCCAGACAGTCTGCACATAGCGCGGCTCGGACGGGTCGGTTTCGAGCAGACGGCGCAGCCGCCAGATCGATACGTCGAGACTGCGGTCGCGATGCGCGCCCGCGCCGCGCAGATGCTCGTTCAGCTGCGCACGCGAGAGCACGGTCATCTGGTTCTTCACGAGCGTCTTCAGCAGCGCGAACTCACCCGAGCGCAGCGCGATGCGTTCGCCGTCGCGGCGCAGTTCACGCGCGCTGAAGTCCATCTCGAAGGGACCGAAGCGATAGCTCGGACGCATTTCCGGCGCGCCCGGCACGAACGACGATGCGCCGTTGCGGCGTCGCAGGATGGTGCGGATGCGCGCCAGCAGTTCGCGCGGATCGAAAGGCTTGCCGAGATAATCGTCCGCGCCGAGTTCGAGTCCGATCACGCGATCCAGCACGTCCGACCGCGCGGTGAGCAGGATCACGGGAACGTCGTCGTGTGCGTGGCGCAGTTCACGCAATGCGCTGATGCCGTCCTTACCGGGCATCATCACGTCGAGCACGACCAGCGCGGGCCGCAGGTTCTGCACGGCGCTCCTGAGCGCGATGCCGTCGTCCAGCACCGACACTTCGAGGCCGTGTTGCGTCAGGAAGCCGCGCACGTGTTCGCGCACGACGGGGTCGTCGTCGACCATGAGTACATGTGATGTCATGCGCCGATTCTATGTTCGGCATCGGCGGCCTGGCCATCGCGCGAAACTTTCCATTTCTTTCTGTTACGGGATTCCTGACGAGTGGCGCATGCCGCCGGCGTCCGTGGCGGCTGGTCTGACGGGGCATGGCGTGCAGTAACGCAAGGGCGCGGCGTGTGCTGTCGTAAGAAACGGTAATGTGCCGAATAAAGTGGTGCGCGCCGATTGCAATAAGCACCGAATAAAATTTCGATATGGCTACATCGGTTCTGATCGTCGACGACGATTCCGCGGTGCGCGATCTGCTGCGCCGCTTCTTTCATACGCAAGGCATCGAGGTTTCCGTGCTGCACGACGGCGCGGGGCTGCGCCGTCGGCTGGAACTGGAGCGTCCTTCCATCGTCGTGCTGGACATCATGATGCCGGACACCGACGGCCTGCGCGCGCTGCGCGACCTGCGCGCGGCGGGCGAGGACATTCCGGTGATCTTCGTGACGGGCTGCGACAGCGTGGCCGAGAAGATCGCCGGGCTGCAGACCGGCGCGGACGATTACCTCGCGAAACCCTTCGATCCACGCGAACTGCTCGCACGCATCGAAGCGGTGTTGCGGCGTCGCGCAAGCACGCCGAGCCAGCCCGAACGCTGCGCTCGCGAACGCTTCGGACGCTTCGAAGTGGACTTCGTCACGCGCGCGCTGATCTGCGGCGAGAAGCGCATTCCGTTGCGCGAGAGCGAGTTCGCGTTGCTCAAGGTGTTCATCAAGCATCCGTACAAGGTGCTGTCGCGCGTCTTGCTGCACGACCTCGTGCATCGCGACGACCTGCCGTTCCGCGACCGTGGCCTCGACGTGCCGGTGTGGCGGCTGCGCCGTCTGATCGAAGATGATCCGTCGCAACCGCGTCACTTGCAGACCGTGCGCGGACAAGGCTTTGTCTTCGTGCCCGATGGGGAAGACGCCGCACACGAACGCATCCGGACCTAAGGCGATGCGTCTGGCTGCTTTCTCGCCGCGCGTCATCGCGGATACCTTGTTCGGGCGCATGGCGCTGCTGTCGGTCTGCGTGCTGCTGGTGCTGCAAGGCGGATGGTTCGCGATGCTGCACATTCAAGCGCCGCACAAGGAAGCCGATGGCTACGCACGCGCGCTGCTGATCGTGCTGGAAGCCGCGCACAACGACGTGACGCTCGGCGGCAAGCTGATGCGCCAGACGCGCGTGCATATCGTGCCGGTCTGGAACATGCCGGAGCCGCTCGAACTCCAGGATCCGCTGACGACGCGTCACGCGCATCTCGCGAAGCAGATTGCCGACGGCCTGCCGCCCGGCTCGCAGATCGCCATCGACAGCATCGGGCGCAAGATGCCGCGCCTGTGGGTGCGCTATCCGTCGAGCGCGTTCTGGATCGTCACGCCCATCGACCTGCCGCCGCCCGCGCCCATCTTCACCGAGTCCGTCGTGTTGCTGTGCGGCGCGTTGCTGCTGTCGCTGTTCGTCACGTGGCAATTGCAGCGTCCGCTGGCGCGGGTCGCGCAGGCCGCGCGGCGCTTCGGCGGCGGCGAGCGGCCGGTGCCGGTGGGCGAACGGGGTCCGCGCGAGTTGCGCGATCTGATCGGTGCGTTCAACCAGATGGTGAGCAAGATCGCCGAGGCCGACGACGACCGCGCGGTCATGCTCGCCGGCATCGCGCACGATCTGAAGGCGCCGCTCACGCGTCTGTCGTTGCGCGCGACGGTGCTCGCGAAGGATGAGCGCGAACGCGCGCATTTCCTGCGCGACATCGACTCGATGACGCGCATCGTCCAGCAGTTCCTCGAGTTCGCCGCGCGCGCGCCGTCCGAAAGCGCGCCGGCGGGCGTGGATGCCTTCATCGCAGAACAGTTCGCTGCGCCCGAGGACGGCGACGATGCGCTGTTCCGGCTGTCGCTGCATGCAGGCGACGGGTTCGTGTTGCCGCGGACCTTCATCGACCGGCTGCTGACCAATCTCGTCGATAACGCGTTCGAACATGGCGAGCCGCCTGTGGAGATCAGGACTGCGCGACTGCGTGCCGACTGGCTGATCGAAGTGCGCGATCACGGCCCCGGCATTCCTGACGCACAACTCGACGATGCGCTGCGCCCCTTCGTGCGGCTCGATCCCGCGCGCAGCGGCAACGGACATTGCGGGCTGGGTCTTGCCATCGTCGAACGTCTGGTGCGCGAGCAGCAGGGCCGCTGTGAGATCGGCAATGCCGAGGGCGGCGGGCTGGTCGTGCGTATCGTCATTCCCGTTCAATCAACATGATCGTCACTTCGCTCCCGACTCCGACCTCGCGTCGCGCCTTTCTGCGCGGCGCCGCGCTGCTCTCGACCGCATTCGGCGCGAGTGCGCTGCTATCGGCATGCGGCGGCGCAAGCGACGATGCCGCCGTGGCGGAGACGCCGCGCGTGGCGTCGGTCGAAAATTTCCGCGACGTGGCGGGTATCGGCGATGGTTACGCCTCCGTCGATGGACGCCGTCTGCGGCGCGGCGTGTTCTATCGCTCGGGTGCGTTCACGCCCAATGACGCCGATGCCGCCACGCTGGCGCGGCTCGGTCTGCGCGCGCTGCATGATCTGCGCACGGTGGCCGAGGCTTCGCTGGCAGTGGATCGCGTGCCGGCGAATGCGGTGCGCGAGACGCATGAAGTCGCGCCGATCGATGTCGTCTCCGCCATGCCGCGCGATGCGGCGGCGGCAAGCGCATGGATGATCGAACGGCAGCGCAAGCTGGTCACGGATCCGGTGGCACGGTTGCAATTCGGTCTGCTGCTGACGCGGCTGGCGCGCGTCAGCGGGCCGCAAGTGATTCATGGCGCGGTGGGCAAGGACCGGACCGGCTGGGCGGCGGCGCTGCTGCTGGCCATCGCGGAAGTGCCGCTCGACGTGATCATCCAGGACTATCTGCTGACCAACACGGCGGCCCAGCCGCAGATCGCCGCGCGCATGCAGGCGCACGCGGGGCGGCTCGGCACAGCCACCGCGACCGTGGCGCCGCTGTATCAGGCGCAGAGCGCCACCCTCGAAGCCGCATTCGACGAGATGTATGGCGGTTTCGGCACGCTCAACGATTATCTGTCGCAAGGGCTGTCGTTGAGCGGAGACGACATCGGCATGTTGCGCGCGAAGCTGCTGGCTTGATACGAGACGCTCGCTGAAAAAAAACGGCTCGCCCGAGACGGGTGAGCCGCAAGAGGGATCGGTACAACTCGTACAACGCAGGCAGATTAGCACCGCGGCATCGTTCCCTGACCCGATGGAAAGATGCGGAAAGGAAGGTGCCTTTCATGATGCATTTCATGGCGCCTGCGCCACCACCATGCGCTCCACGAGCGCATCCAGCTTCTGCCGTGCGCTGGCGAAGCGGTCCATGCTGAGGCTATTGGTCTCGTATCGCGCGGTGACGAGGATCTGGCCGCGCCGCACCAGCGTCAGATCGATGGCCGACAGATACGACACCGGATTGCTGCTGAACGCATGCTTGTCCCAGCTCGTGGTCGCGGCATAGACGAGCATCGCCTCGCAGCCGGGTGGCGACGTGCCGGGGTTATAGACCGTCGAATTGACGCCCCGCCGCTGCAGCGAGACTTGCAAGTTCGGCACGAAGTCGCCGGTCGCGACCGTCTGGTTCAGCTCGATGCAGACCGATTGCAGCGCCGCCGGCTCGCCCGTCACCGAAGTCGGCGACGAATAGTTCGACGCCACCGAAAAGCCAGCTTGCACAAGCGAGCCGGCGGCATCGGCTGCGGTGATCAGCGTCCATGTGCAGCCGGTCAGCGCGCTCGCACTGAGAGCGAGCGCCAGCGCGAGGGAGAGACGCCCGGGCATGGCGGTGTCGTTGCGTCAGGGGTGGCTCAGCGCACGACGCGCAGGCGCACGGTGTTCGCCCCTTCGATGGTGGCGGTCAGCGTCGTGACGCGCGACGTGTCCGCCGTGCGCAGGACGAAGCGCTGGCGCGTGGCTGTGTTGATGTCGTGACGCACGTCGGGGAAGCATGAGGCGATGTCCGCGCCGAGTTCCTGCAACGGGTCGGCGACGCCGCCGTCCGCGCCCCAATGGGCACGCCAGCGGCAATCGTAGGCGTGCGCGCTGCCGCGACACGCGCCCTGACCCGGCGAACCGGCGGGAAGCAGCGGGCGGCTTTGCGCGAGCGTGCCGAACGACGGCGCGGCGACGATCGTCTGCAACGCCGTGCAGACGTCAGGCAGATCTTCGGCGGCGGCGGGGAGCACCGGCGCGAGCAGCGCGGCGGCGGCGAGCGCGCGGCCCAGCGCGAGAGTGAAGGAGCGGGTGGCGATGTGTTGAGCTTGCATGACCTGGCGTAATGTCGAATGAGGAACAGCATCGTCGCGCATGGACACGTGTCCCGATCCGGCGAGCAACACGCCGATTCGACAAGTTGTTTCCAGGTATTAATCCGGCAGCTTCATGCTCGAGCTCTGACTCAAACTCACACGAACAGCGAGATGATCCCGCCGATCGTCGCCGCAGCCGCCACCCATTTGCCCGCCGTGTAGAAGCCGTTGGCATCGGTGGCCTGCACCTCAGGGCGTTCAAGCCCCAGCGCGCCATAAGCGAACGACTTCACCGACGAAGGGTCGGTGGTGGTGTCTGTCGAGGCATCCGTGGTTGTGTCGGCATCCGCATCGGCCATGCGGCGCGGCACGGGCGCGTCCGCGCTCACGTAGGCACTCGTGGTCGTCGCACCGGAGATCTGCATCGCTATCCTCGTCGTTATCGGTCTGGCGGACTGCAATAACGGCGAGCCCGCGCGCTCGCTTGAACGCGCGGATCTTTCCTTTCCTTACTTACATCGGGTGGCTTTGCACGAAGCTCTTGTACGAGTAGTACGCGGGCTTCTTCGTCGTGCCGTCGCCCTCGATCAGACCGTAGTTGCCTTCGCTGTCGTCGTAGAGCTGGAAGCCCTGGATGGACTGAATGTTGTACTTCGACGCGACGCTCACGTATTGCGCCATCATCGTGTCGCCCGTCAGATAGGACGCGATCTGGTTGACCGAGCCATAGTCGGGCCGTACGCCGAACTCGTTGATCCAGATGGGCTTGCCCATGTTGTGCAGCACTTGCAGCACGTCATGGCAGCCCGTGCCGCCGCAGGCGTTGGTGATGTCGCCTTCGTTCGAGTACCAGTGCCACGAGGTGATATCCCACGACACGGCGGGATGTCCCCACGTGCCGTCCGGCTGCGAGCCGTCCGCGAGCATCTGGAAGAACGCATAGTGCAGCCAGGTGCCGCCGAGGATGATCTTCGCCGATGCATCCACCGACTTCACGCCCGCGATCATCCCGCGAATCGCGCCGCGAGCAAGCATGTAGGAGCTGTTGTCGTAGTGCTTCCACAGCACGCCATCCACGTTGCCGTTGAGCGTCTTCGCTTCGAGTTCGTTGCCCACCTCGTAGTACGCGTAGTGATACGAACTGGCCGTCTGCTGGCCGAGCTGATAGCCGGCGTGGTAGGCATCGTCTTCGCTGTTGTAGTTCAGGTTCGCCATCAGGACCGGATACATCGTCACGCCGCCATCGGCCATGACCTTGGCGACGTTGGCCAGCGCCGCCGCTGAGGTCGCGCTATAGACGTCGTTGCGATAGATCGTCGCGCCGAGGTCCTGGAGCTGCGCGAGCTGGGTCTGCGGACTGGTGGCATCGTAGGCGCCGCCATTGGTGTTGTGTCCGTTCATGCCGTAGAAGATCGAGCCGTTGCTCGCGGCCTTCGACGTGGCCTTGGGCGTCGCGGCCTTGCCCGTGGCGGCATCCACTGCGCTGTCGTTGCCGCCTCCGCAAGCTGCGAGCAGTGCGCTTGCGAGCATCGTGGCGATCAACGCGGCGCGTTTCGGTGTGTGGAGGGGCGAGGATGTTGTAGCTTGGGTCGATGGTTTCATGAACATGAGGATGGCGAATCAAACGGTTCGAATTGAGAGCTTCCAGTTTCGGTAAGGCCGCCAGTCTTATTTCGAACGGGCGTTAGTTATCCGAAGAACAGCACGCGAACGAACGCGGCTCCCGGTCATATGAAGGGGAGTCGTGCGGTCCAGGTCGTACTGGCTTGGCTGATATCCGCATGCCGACGCGCATGGCTCACCATGCGTTCGGGCGCGGACGCCGCCGGGCCATATACATGGCGAGCGGCTTGATGAGTCATGCCGAACGGATTCGACGTGACGTCGGTAACATGTGCTGTGATGGCCCGCGAGATACGTCAGATTTACTAACTAACAGGCGGATTGGGTGTGCCGTCGAAAACAATGCGGGACAACCATCGCAGCGGAGGAAAGGTTACTTCGATACGAAGTGGAAGTAAACCGGATAGCCGGAAAAAACCTCTTCGTTGAAAGGCGGCCGCGAAAATTTGTTCTGTGTTTAATGGTCCTTATCGCAGCCGTTTTCAAGCATCAGACGAGATACCGATTACCTTGTTTTCTTCAGAGGAAAGATTGTTTCAGGGGAGCACGGGTGGCTGATAGGCGAGTGTCGGCGCGAGCAGCCATAGCAGTGCGAGCACGAGCACGGTGCCGCTGATGAACTGCGCAAATGTGAAGCCGATGACAACCTAAACGACTCGCGAGCCGCACCGCATGGGATGCGGCGCGACTCAGGTTAGTGCTCAGGGCGCCGCTACACCCTGCGTCTTCGGCGTGTACGAGGTATAGAAGCTCGCACCTGCCCACGCCGGCAACGCATCGGTGACCAGCGGCGCGCCCTGTGTCCAGTTGGCGCCGTCGTGCCAGTCGCCATTGCCGCTGAACTTCGCGACTGCCGGATACGGATACACCGGACGCGAAGCGGTCACCTTGCTGTCGGCATCGGTCTGATAGCTCATGACCGCATTCGGCGCCGATCCCTGCTCCACCCAGCCCGTGATCTGCGACACCAGGTCGATGTTCGGGAAGCCTTCGCCGCCGCCGCAATGTCCGACGCCCGGCACCACATACAACCGCGAGAACGCGCTGGCGTTGGCTTCGCCCATCGTCTGCTGCACGGCCTCGTAATAGCGGATCGTGAAGAGCGGCGAGATGTGCTGGTCGGCCCAGCCATGCCACAGGATCAGCTTGCCGCCCGCGCTCTTGAATGCCGAGAGGTCGGGACTCGTGGCGTCGTTGAGCGGATGGTTGGCTTGCAGATAGGTCGGATAGAAGCTCGCGTCCTGATAGCCGAAGGTATCGACCGTGGGGATGGCCGGCGATCCCGTGAAGATCAGGTTGTATGCGCCGCTCACGATCATGTAGCTGAACAGGCTCGTGACGGGCACCGCGGCATCCGTGGAGTTCGAGGTCGGCACTTCCACGCCGATCCAGTTCGCTTCGGAGCCGTATTGCGGCGAGCCGCCGAGCATCGGCATGCCGGTGCTTGCATCGCTCGGGCCGCTGTAGATCTTCGTCGCGGTGGCGACTTCGGCGGCGGTGAGACACGTGCTGGTGTCGGTCGCGCTCGCGGCGCACTGGATGGTCGCGGGATTGAAGTGACACGTGCGCGGATCGGCGAGCAGGCCATCCGGCACGCCCGCCTGGCCGCCGCATGCCGCGACCACGGCCTTGTGCAGCAGCTGCGCCTTGTCGGCGTACAGGACGGCCTTGCCCGCGCTGGTGGCAGTCGTGCTGTTCGAGACCACGTTCCAGCCGTGATAGAGCGAGTTCTGAATCTGGAAGTGCGCGGCCGGCGCGCCCGCGACGATGCCGTTGTAGTCCGACGGATAACGTTGCGCCGCCATCAGCGCCTCGCGCCCGCCGTCCGAGCAGCCGACGAAGTACGCATACTTCTGCGTTTGCCCGTAATAGGCCTTGATGAGCTTCTTCGCGGCGAGCGTGGTGATGTGCTGGCCGCGATAGGCGAAGTCGGCCTGCTTTTGCGGATCGGTGCTCCAGGACGCATCCTGTCCCGAGTGGCCCATGTCGGTGGCGGCCGTCACGAAGCCGCCCTGCTGTACGAGCGGGCAGGTGTAGCTGAAGCTGAACGACGTCTGTTTGGTCGGATCGCTGAGATTGCCGCACAGGCCGCCGCAGCCGAGCGCGGCGAAACGCTGGGTCCACGAATCGACGGGCAAGGCGACTTCGAAGGTGTTGGCCGGCGCGAGCGTGCCCTTCACCGTGCAGAAGTTGACCGATGCGCCATTGACGGTCGCGGCCGTGACCGTCGCCGACGTGATCGTGCTGCCTGCGCCGCCTACGTCGCTGAGATCGACGGATGCCAGTTTCGAACAGTCGGTGACGGGCTTGACGACTGTCAGCGGAGTGTTCGCCGCTGTCTGGCTACTGTCATTGCCGCCGTTGCCGCCGCATGCGGCGAGGAACGCGGCGGCGAGGCCGCACGCGAACACCGTGCACAACGATGCGGCCCGCGCGCGCGTGGCCGCGACGAGCCTTCCGGAAACCAGAGCTCTCATGGTTCTCTCCTGAAATTTCTTGTGATGTCGAACAGCGGAAGACAGCCTGCGCGACTGTGCGTCACTGTGCGTTAATGTCCGTCACTGTCCGCGCAGGCTGGATGACACTGGATGTCAGAAGCGATGGATGATGCCGACACCCGCCGCGAACATGCTGCGCGAGGCCGATGGCGCGCCCTGGAAGCCGTCGCCGATGGACGCGTTCGCCGCGGTCTGGCGGTTGGCCGTCGTGCCCGACGGCACCGCCAACGTGCGGCCGTTGGCGCGCTGGAAGGCTTCGAGCGCGTAGAGGCCGGTGCGTTTCGAGAGCGAGTAATACTGCGAGAGGTTGAACTGGTGATACGAGGCAGCATCGTCGATGCCGTTCGCCTTGCTCGCCCACGTATAGCTGTAGCCCGCCGCGAAGTCCCAGGCAGGCGTAGCCTTCCAATGCAGCACCGAGCCGACTGTGTTGAACACGGCTTCGTCGGTGAAGAGCGAATTGACGCCCGGAATATATTGGACGTTCGAATACGTGACCGAGACGTCCCACGCACTGTTGATCTGATAGCCGCCCGCGACCGCGAAGCGCTGCTGCGCCTGCGCCCGCTGGTAGCCCGCCGTGATCGCCGAGACGCCGGCCTGACCGGAACCATCGGTGGCGCTGGTGCTGTTGATGGTGGTCGAGCTGCTGCTGTAGACGCCGCCGCCGTTCGCCGCGTTGTTGATGCGCGAGAACGCCACCGTGCCGCCGATCGGACCTTGCTGATACTGGATTGCAGCGGACCACGTCGAGCCCTGATACGCGCTGTCCGGCACGCCTGCGAGCGAATACGAGCCGCTGACGGTGAAGCCGTATAACTTGGGCGAGGTGTAGACCACCGAGTTGTTCGCGCGGTAGATGGTGTCCATGCCGTCGAGATCGCCGGGATGCGCGCCGAAATAGCCGGTCAGCCAGTTGGTCGGGCTATAGGGCGAGAGCAGCGTGTAGTACGACGCGTACTGGCGGCCCAAGGTCAACGTGCCGTAGGCCGGATTGGTCAGCCCGACCCAGGCCTGGCGGCCGAACATCGCGTTGGTGAACTGCTGGCCGCCGCTGTTGATGTCGAAGCCGGATTCCAGCTGGAAGATGGCCTTGTTGCCGCCGCCGAGATCTTCGGCGCCCTTCAGCCCGAAGCGGCTGCCTGCCCAGATGCCCGAGGCCATCTTGACGTTCGAGCGGCCCGCGTTGGACTTCGCGAGATTCGTCTGGCTGCTCTGATAGACGATCGAATCGTCGACGATGCCGTACAGCGTCACGCTGCTCTGGGCGAACGCGGGCGCCGCGACGACCGCCGTGCCTGCGATCATGCCCGCGCCCAGACGCTGCAACGGCCTCAGCTGTTTCAGTGAATGTCTCACTCTTGTGTGCCCCTTCCTGGATTGTCGTTGGTGTGCTTGTGTGCTTGTGTGAAGGCGGGATGCATGGTGCGCCGCACGCCTGCGGAACCGAACGTACTCCGATGGATCGGGGCAAACAGAAAGGGTTAACCAGCGGGTGAATTCACTCAGGAGAGGCCCAAGACGTGCTCGGGCCTTGTCGGAAGCGGCGCATGCGGGCGCCATGCATGCGGCGAGCCGGATGAAATGCGATAAACAAAACTGATGGGGTCGACAATGCTTCGCAAAGCGTGGTTGCATCGTCCTTGCATCAAATCTGATAGACCTGGCCGACCGCCTGCCATGCACGCGGCCTGCGATCAGCAAAAGAGATACGACCTCATGTCCGTCGCCGGCGCGGCCGGGCAGGCTGTTCAGCGCTGGCATCGGCATGTTCGCGGATCATCTCGATCAGCGCGCGCAAACCCGCCGGCACATGGCGACGACCGGGGTAGTAGAGGCAGAGTCCGTCGAGCGGCGGCGTCCAGTCTTCGAGCACGCGCTTCAGCGTGCCGTTGGCGAGATCGGCGTGGACGGTCCATTCGGTCAGGTACGCAAGGCCGATGCCGGCGCGCGCCGCCGCGAGCATGAGGCCGGGATCGTCGAGCGTCAGCGCGCCCGCGCCGTCTATCCGCACGGCCTGGCCATGCTTCTCGAATTCCCATTGATAGATGGAACCGCTCGGCATGCGGCTGCGGATGCAGTCGTGCGCGGCGAGATCGGCGGGCGTGCGCGGCGGCTTGCGGCGCGCGAAATAGGCCGGGCTGCCGACCACCGCGAAGCGCTGCCGCCGCCCGAACGGCACCGCGATCATGTCCTGCGGCACGGTGTCCATCAGGCGAATGCCGGCATCGAAACCTTCGACGACGATATCGATCAGCCGGCCTTCGGTGACGATATCCAGCTTCATGTCCGGATAGCGCTCGAGGAACGCGATGAACACCGCCATGACCTGATGCGCCGCGCCCGCCGATGTATTGATGCGCAGCGTGCCCGAGGGCGTGTCGCGGAAGCTGCCCGCCTGCTCCAGCGCCTCGCGGATGCTCGTGAGCGCAGGCGCCACGTTCTGCACGAACTGCGCGCCCGCTTCCGTGAGCGAGACGCTGCGCGTGGTCCGGTTGAAGAGCCGCACGCCGATGCGCGCCTCCAGCCCCGCGACGGTGTGACTCAGCGCGGACGTGGACACGCTCAGGTCGCCTGCCGCCGCACGAAAGCTGCGATGACGCGCAACGGCGAGCACCGCTTCGAGTTCGGTCATGCCGGTGGTTCTCATTATCCTGAATGGCTCAACAAGGCGTCCTTGATTGTACGGCTAGTTGAGTCAATCGAATGTCCTTATCTTGTCCGCATGGGTTTTTTTATAAAGGATCGGACATGCGAACTATCGAGCACATTTATATCGATGGCGCCTTCGTGACGCCGCACGGCGACGAGCTTTTCGAGCTCGTCAATCCCGCCACGGAACAGGTGATCGGCCGGGTGCGGCTGGGCGATGCGCAGGATGCGCGGCTCGCCATTGCCGCCGCGAAGCGGGCGTTTCCGACGCACTCGCAAACCAGCAAGGGAGAGCGCATCGACATGCTGAAGCGCATGCACGAAGCGGTGAGCGCAAGAGAGGACGAACTGTTCGAGGCGATCACCGAGGAGTACGGTGCGCCCATATCGCGCGGACGCTGGATGGCGCGGCATGCCGCCGCCGTGCTGCTCGACGCGGCCCGCGTGCTGGAAGACTATGCGTTCGAACGCCGTGCGGGATCGGCACGGGTCGTCATGCAGCCGCTCGGCGTGGCAGGGCTGATCACGCCCTGGAACAGCAATGCGGGCTTCATCTGCGGCAAGCTCGCGGCGGCGTTGGCGGCGGGCTGCACCGCCGTCATCAAGCCGAGCGAGATGAGCGCCATGCAGACGCGCGTCGTGACCGAGGCCTTGCATGCGGCCGGCTTGCCGCCGGGCGTGTTCAATATCGTCACGGGTCGCGGCGAGACGGCGGGCGCGGAGATCGGCGCGCATCCCGATGTGGCGAAGCTGTCGTTCACCGGATCGACGGTGGTCGGCAAGTCGATCCTGCGCAACGCCGCCGAGACGCTCAAGCGCGTGACGCTGGAACTCGGCGGCAAGTCGCCGATGATCATTCTCGATGACGCCGATTTCGACATTGCCGTGCCGCTCGCTCTCGAAGCCGGCTTCATGAACAGCGGACAGGCGTGTATCGCGGGCACGCGCATTCTGGTGCCGCAGGCGCGCTTGCGCGAGTTCGAGGACAAGATGGCGCGCGCCGTTGCGGACGTGCAGGCAGGCGATCCGCGCGATGCGCGCACGACAGTCGGTCCCATGGTGAGCCGCAAGCAATGGGAGCGCGTGCAGCGCTATATCGGCATCGGCATCGAGGAAGGGGCGCGGCTTATTGCGGGCGGCGCGGGGCGGCCGGACGGCGTGAGCGCGGGCTGGTTCGTGCGCCCGACCGTGTTCAGCGGCGTGCGCAATGACATGACCATCGCGCGCGAGGAAATCTTCGGGCCGGTGCTGTCGATCATTCCCTATCGCGATACCGAAGACGCCATCGCGATTGCCAACGACACGCCCTACGGCTTGCAGGCGTACGTCTGTTCCGCCGATCAGGCCCGCGCCGGCGCAGTGGCGTCGCGCATCGAGGCGGGACGCGTGCTGGTCAATACGCTGGCGCATGAGCCGGCCGCGCCGTTCGGCGGCTTCAAGCAATCGGGGATCGGGCGGGAGTACGGGGTCTTCGGCATCGAAGCGTTTCTGGAGCCGAAGTCGGTGCTGGGGCTGGCTTGATGGAATAGCGCTGCTGTGGCTCAGCCCTCCATCCAGCTGACATGCGCGCTGACCACGCGCCAGCCTTCGGGCATCTTCACCCAGGTCTGGCTTTGCCGTCCGGTACGCGGCTCGCCATCGCGACGAAACTCGATGTGAGTCACGGCGCACGCGTCGCCATACGTCGTGACCACACGCGCCGTCACCGTGCGCGCGAGACCTTTGCCCGGCCGCGCGGCGCGAAACGCGCGGATGGCGTCATAGCCGTACAGGTTCTCCGCCGCGCCATAACGCAGCGTGTGCGGCGAGTCGAAGAAAAGCAGGTCGAGCATGGCGACGTCGTTGCTGACGAGCGCCTGCTCATAGGCGTCGAAGGCCGCATCGACTTCGGCGAGCACGTCCGGACGATTCATCTCCATCATGCGAGTGCAGCGTCGAACGATGGCGCCGGCGGACAGTACGCAAGCTGCGCCGCTTCGAGCCGGCGCGCGGCCTCGAACGCGAGGTCCTCGCGCCACGGCGCCGCAATCAATTGCACGGCGATAGGCAGGCCGCCGGCCGTGCGCATCGGCACGGCAACGACCGGCAGCCCCAGACACGATACCGGCTGCGTCAGCAGGCCGAGATTGGCCCGCACCGCGAGCGTCTCGCCGTTGATCTCCATGAATTCGTCGCCGATGCGCGGCGCGACCCTCGGCGTCGCGGGCGCGATCAGCACGTCGTGATGCGCGAAGAGTTTGAGCACGCGCCGCCGCAAGACAGCACGCACACGCTGCGCCTGTACGATCCACGCCGCCGGCAGCAGCGCGCCGGCGATCAGCCGGTCGCGCGACAAAGGCTCGCGTTCGTCATAACGCGCGCGCAGGTTCTTCGCGTGCAGCTGTCCGCCTTCCGCCGCCGTGATCAGGAAAGCCGCGCCGCGTGCGGCATCGGCGTCAGGGAATTCGACGGTTTGCGTCGCACCCAGCGCGTCGGCAGCGGCGTGCGAGGCGGCGCGGGCATCGTCGTTCGCATGCTCGTCGAAGTAGCCGCCCAGACGCGCGACGTGCAACGCGCCATGCGTCTTGCGCGCCGTCTCGAAGGGGCGCGCGGCGCAGGCGGGGTCGAGCGGATCGGCGAACTGCAAGGCATCGTAGACGGCGGCGAGGTCGTCGACGTTGCGCGCGAATGCACCCATATGGTCCAGGCTGGCGACGAACGGCCAGGCGCCATGCCGCGACAGGCGCCCATACGTCGGCTTCACGCCGAACACGCCGCACAGCGACGCCGGCACGCGCACGGAGCCATTCGTATCGCTGCCCAGCGTCACCGGCACGAAGCCCGCCGCGACTGCAGCCGCGCTGCCGCCGGACGAGCCGCCTGCCGAGCGCGTCAGGTCGTGCGGATTGCGGCACGGCCCCGCATGATGATTCTCGGTCGTGAAGCCGTACGCGAACTCGTCCATGTTGAGCGCACCGACGAGGATCGCGCCCTGTGCGGCAAGGCGCTGCACGAGGGTGGCATCGTGCGTGGCGGGCGGTGCGTCGGCCAGCACACGCGATCCGGCGAGCGTCGTGAGCCCTTCTATATCGAACAGGTTTTTTATAGCGAACGGCACGCCCGCGAGTGGCGGCAAGGGCTCGCCGCGCGCGCGGCGTGCATCGAGCGCGTCTGCTTCGGCAAGCGCCCGGTCGCGCGTGATCGCGGTGAATGCGTTGACATGCGGGTTGCCGGCATCGATGCGCGCGAGCGTCGCTTCGATCAGATCGCGCGCACTGAACGCGCCGTCCGCATAAGCGCGCGCAATGGCGAGCGCATCGCCGGGAAAATGCTCGTGTGCGTTCATGGGCGATACACCGGAGCGGCTTCGTCGCCAGCTTCGAGGGGATAGGCGAGCACCGGCGCGGCGAGTTGCGCGATCCGCATGAACTGAGCCTTCACGCGCAGGGCGGCTTCACGGGAGAGCTCGGGAAAGTGCAGGGCGAGCGCGGCATCGGCGTAGGCGTCGAGGGCGTCGTGCGAGTCAGGATGCATCAGGGAATGGCTCAAGGAAAATAGGAAGGCAAGCGCGTCCGTTCAACCCCTGCGCTTCGAGATCGCCCGGACGATCAGCAATCCGCCGATCATCACCGCCAGCGACAGCAACGTGGTCATCGTGCCGAGCGCATAGATCACGGGCGTCGTGACCGAGGTCGTCAGGCCCTGCAATTCGAGCGGCAACGTATTCTGATCGCCGATGGCCTGCGAGGTGCGCGCAATCTCGTCCCACGAGAGCGTGAAGCCGAACATGCCGACGCCGATCACCGAAGGCCCGATGATCGGCAGCACCACATGCTTGAACGACTGCCACGGTGACGCGCCGAGGTCGCGCGCCGCCTCTTCGTACGCAGGGTTGAAACGGTTGAACACGGCGAACATCACGAGCAGGCCGAACGGCAAGGTCCAGGTGAGATGCGCGCCGAGCGCCGACGTATAGAGTCCCATCGAGGTGGTCCAGGTGTCGGCGAAGGACTCGAAGCCCCATGTGTTCGCGAGATACTTGATGCACGTATCGAGCAGCCGGAACGTGAGGCCGATACCCAGCGAGACGATGATCGACGGCATGATCAGGCTCGCCACCGATATATAAAATACCGCCGTATCGCCGCGAAAACGCCGTCTGAATGCGAGCCCGGCGGTCACCGAGAACAGCACGGTGAGCACGGTCACGGCGAGCGCCAGCTTCACCGAACGGCCGAAGGCGGCCCAGATGTCGATGTCGCCCACGCCGTCGCGAAGAGCGGCGAACCAGTGCAGCGAGACGCCGCGCATCGGAAAGGTCAGGCCGCCTTCCGGTCCCTGGAAGGACAGGATGAAGATGGTTATGACAGGTCCATAAAGGAACAGCACGAAGAGCCCGAAGACCAGCGCGAGCCAGTAGAAGCTCGCCGGCCGATGTTCTCGATGCATGATGGCGCCCGCCATGTCACAGCTCCTTTCTGATATCGACCACGCGCGTCAGCGCCCACACGATCATCAGCACCACAGCCAGCAGGATGATGGCGTTGGCGGCGGCGGCGGGGAATTGCAGATAGCCCGTCTGCACCTGAATGATCTTGCCGACCGAGGCGATCTGCTGTCCGCCCATCACGCCGACCGTCAGAAAGTCGCCCATCACGATGGTGATGACGAAGATCGAGCCGATCACGATGCCGGTCTTCGAGAGCGGCAGCACCACGTCGCGGATCACCTGCCAGCCGTTCGCGCCGCCGTCGCGCGCGGCTTCGAGCAGTGAGCGGTCGATCCGCATCATCGCGTTGAAGATCGGCACGATCATGAAGAACGTGTACAGGTGCACGAAGGCGAGCACCACGGAGAAGTTCGAATACAGCAGCCAGTCCACCGGCCGCTCCACCAGATGCGCCGAAAGCAGCGCCTGGTTCACGAGGCCGTTGCGCCCGAGAAGCGGGATCCACGAGATCATGCGGATCACGTTGGAGGTCCAGAACGGAATCGTGCAGACGAGGAACAGCACGGTCTGCATCGCCGTGGTGCGCACATGGAAGGCGAGGAAGTAGGCGATCGTGAAGCCGAGCAGCAGCGTCACGGCCCATACGATCGCGCAGAACCGCAGCGTGGACCAGTAGGTCTTGAAGGTCACGCAGACGTCCGTGAGCGAGCCGCAGCCGTCGAAGATCGCCGCATAGTTCTTCAGCGTGAACGCGGGGATGATCTGGTACTCGTTGAAGTCCCAGAAGCTGACGATCAGCGTGATGACCAGCGGCACGATGAAGAACAGCGCGAAGGTCAGCGTGAGCGGCGTGGCCTGGAGCCATGCGCTCACGCGCCGGTGACGCACCGGCGCCGGCTTCGACTGCGGGAGATAGTCGACAGAAGCCATCTTTAATGGCGCTCCTTCACGCAGCGATGAACTCGTTCCACTTCTGGACCATGTAGATGTTCTCGTCCATCACGGCATTCCAGCAGGCAATCGCGCTCATGCGCTGGGTGTACGAGCCGCCGTCGCGCACGGTGCCGGCCTTCTCGAGCAACTGGCCGTCGGGCGCCTTGATGTCCTGCGCGGCGGGCTTGCCTTCCATCCAGTAGTCCCACTCGTAGGCCTGCATGTGCGACTTCGCCGTATCCGTCACGCCGGGATAGTAGCCCTGGCGCATCAGGTAGGCGCCCGCCCAGCCGTCCTGGAACCAGTTGACGAATTCATACGCCGCATCGAGCTTCTTGCCTTGCAGCGAGCGCGGAAAGCCGAAGCCCGATGCCCACGAGCGATAGCCTTCCTTGAGCGGCTGAAACTTGCACGCGATGCCCATCGTGCGGACCTTCGTGACGGCGGGCGACCACATCGACTGGATCACGACTTCGCCCGACGCCATCAGGTTCACGCTCTCGTTGAAGTCGCGCCAGAACGCGCGGAACTGGCCCGCGCGCTTGGCCTCGATCAATACCTTGATGGTCTGGTCGATCTCGGCCTTCGTCATGTTGCCCTTGTCGCCGTACTTCACCTGGCCCATCGCCTCGATGGCCATCGCCGCGTCCATGATGCCGATAGCCGGAATGTTGAGCAGTGCGGCCTTGCCCTTGAACTGCGGGTTGAGCAGGTCGGCCCAGGTGCTCACCGGACGCGAGATCAGGTCCGGGCGGATGCCGAGCGTGTCCGCGTTGTAGGTGGTGGGAATGAGCGTCATCCATTCGGTGGGCGTCGCGCTGAACTCGGTCGAGCGCGCGCCCTTGAGGAACATCACTTTCTTCGGCGCGGTGCCCTGATCGCCGATCTTCTTGCCGTTCACCTCGCCCTTGGTGAGCACGGGCGTGATCTTGTCGGCGAGCTTGATGCGTTTCGCATCCATGCCCGCCAGCGTGCCGGCCGGAATCAGTTTCTTCAGCGCGAAGTATTCGGTATCGACGATATCGAAGGAATTGGGCTGCGTGATGATGCGCTTGGTGACGTCGTCGGTCGTGACCGGGATGTACTGGATCTCGATGCCCGTATCTTCCTTGAACTTCTTCGCGATCTCCGCGCTCTGGTTCACGGCCGTGCCGAGATAGCGCAGCGTGATCTTTTCCTGTGCATGCACATAGGGGAAGCCGGCAATGCCCGCCGCAGCGACCGCGCCCTTGATGAACGTGCGCCGTGAAATGCCCTTGTCTGAACTGTCATCTTCGCGTGCCTTGACCTTGTCGTTCATGTGACTCTCCTCGAATATGATTTGTGAATGCCGGATTTCACGCAGCGAGCGGATGCGCGTTTTGTTCGTCCCACCACACGGTCACGCGCGTGCCCGGGCCGGCGCGCTGCGGATCGTAGTCGGCGTCGCTGATGACCGAGACGAGTTCGGGCGAACCGTCGAGCGGATCGAGCGTCATGCGCAGATGCGTGCCCTGGTACTCGGCCTCGCGCACCGTGCAGGCCAGTCCGCCGATGCGCGACAGCCCGCTCTCGCTTGCGCTCGTGCCGGGCACGCTGCCTTGCGGCGCGATGCGCAGATGATCCGCGCGCACCGTGAAGAGCCTCCCGTGCGTGCCGAGCACGTTGTGGCCGCCGAGAAAGCGCGCGACGAATTCGGTGCGCGGCCGGTTGAAGACGTCGAACGGCGTGCCGCTCTGTTCGATATGACCGTGACTCATCACGACGACGAGATCGGCCAGTGCCATCGCTTCTTCCTGCGAATGCGTGACGTGCACGAAGGTGATGCCCAGTTCCTTCTGCCAGCGCTTGAGTTCGGCGCGCATCTGCACGCGCAGGAATGGATCGAGGGCGGAGAGAGGTTCGTCGAGCAACAGGCAGCGCGGTTCGTTGAGCAGCGCACGAGCAAGCGCGACGCGCTGCTGCTGGCCGCCGGAGAGCTGTGCGGGCTTGCGCTCCGCATAAGGCGACATCGCGACGAGGTCGAGCAGTTCGCCCGCCCGCTTCCTGCGCGCTTCCTTCGCGACGCCGCGCACCTTGAGGCTGAAGGCGACATTGTCGAGCGCGGAGAGATGCGGAAACAGCGCATAGCTCTGGAACACCATCGCCGTGCCGCGTGCGACGGGCTGCTCGCGCGTGACATTGCGCCCGCCGATCAACACGTCGCCCTCCGAGACCCATTCATGGCCCGCGATCATGCGCAGCGTCGAGGTCTTGCCGCATCCGGATGGGCCGAGCAGGCAGCAGTACGCGCCGCCGGGGATGCGCAAGTCGATGGCATCGACGGCGAGCGCGTCGCCATAGCGCTTCGTCACGTGCACGAGTTCGATATCGGCAGGGCTTGCGTGAACCACGGTGGATGCCGGCTGAACCATGAAGGCTTGTCCTGAATAAAAAGCGCGTGGAGGATGCAGCGCGCAAGCCATTGCAAGACATATGCCATTCGCGATGCACAGCGTCACGAAGCACTATGGCCTGATGCCCCGCGACGCATGCTCGATAACGCGTGTCGACGAATTGGCGCGCATATTGCACACGATTTGGCCGCGCGATCGTCGGCACGTGAGCGAGACCAGCGTGTGCGATCGAGGTGCGGATAACGTCCGCAATGGGGCATGACCTGACCAAACCGGTTCATCCGGAACCCACATGAACGACTTCCAACCGTTGCAGACGCATGGGCGTTTCGGCTATCGCCCGATCCACGATGGCGATGGATATCGCTGGCCCAACGGCGCAAGTCTCGCCGTCTATCTCGGCTTCAACCTGGAGCACTTTGCGTTCGGCGAGGGACTCGGCGCCGCGCTGGGACCGCTGTCGCCGCAACCCGACGTGCTCAACTACAGCTGGCGCGAATACGGCAACCGTGTGGGCGCATGGCGTTGCATCGAACTGTTCGATGCGCTCGACATGCCCGCGGGCACGCTCATCAACACTTCGCTCTACGATCACTGTCCGGAACTTATCGAAGCCTGCGCCGCGCGCGGCGACGAGCTGATCGCGCATGGCCACACGAATACGCACCGCCAGAGCGATCTTGATGAAGCCGGCGAACGCGCGCTGCTCGCGCATTGCCGCGCGCGCATGGCCGAGCGCTCGGGCATCGCGCCGACGGGATGGCTCTCGCCATGGATCTCCGAATCGCGCCGCACACCGGACCTGCTCACGGAGACCGGCTATCGCTATACGCTCAACTGGTGTCACGACGACCGGCCGGTGCGCATGGACACGCGCGGCGGTCCGCTGTGGTCCATTCCTTATCCGCAGGAGCTCAACGATCTGCCGATGATCATGGCGCGGCAGATGGACATGCGCGACTTCGCCGACATGATCGTCGACCAGTTCGACGAGATGCTCGAACAGACGCAACGCGCGCGCGAACCGCAGACGCTGGTGATGGGCATCGCGCTGCATCCGTATGTCGTGGGGCAGCCGTATCGGCTGCGGCATCTGCGGCGCGCACTCGCGCATATCGTGTCGGCACGGCAGGACATCTGGCTCACGACACCCGGTGCAATCGCACAGCATGTCGATGCGGTCGTACCGCGCCTGGCGTCCGTCGCATGAAGCCGCGCGAAGCCAGCGCCGACGCGCGCATCTATCGCTCGATCTTCGAAGGCGTGCTGAGCCGCAAGCTCACGCCCGGCACGAAGCTGCCCGAGCCGGAACTCTGCGCGCTGTTCGGCGTGGGCCGGGCGGTGGTGCGGCGTGCGCTCGAAAAGCTCGCCTATGACGGCATCGTGGTCCTGCGTCCGAACAAGGGCGCAGTGATTGCACAGCCGACGCGCGAGGAAACCCGCGCGATCTTCGAGGCGCGCCGCGGCGTGGAGCGCGCGCTGGTCGAACTCGCCGCACAGCGCGCAACACCCGCCGACATCGCCACGCTGCGCGAGCGATTGCATCAGGAGCACGAAGCCATGCATCGCTTCGATCAGCCTTCATGGGCGCGGCTCGCAAGCACGTTTCATCTGCGCATCGCGGCGCTTGCCGGCAATGCGATCCTCGAGCACTATCTGACGGAGTTGGTGTCGCGCTGTTCGCTGATCGTCGGCGCATACGAGTCGGCGGGTCATGCGCCCTGCGAACACGACGAACACACTGCTATCCTCGATTGTCTCGAAGCCCGCGATGCCGAAGGCGCCATCGCTCACATGAGCGCGCATCTGCGCGCGCTGGAGGCGCGTATCGAGACCTCGCGCATGCCGGGCGCCAAGGGACTCGCGCATCTGCTCGGCATCGATCCCGCATAACGAACCGCAGTGGAGTGACATGGAAATCGACTTCGAAGCGATCACCGAATATCAGCGCTACAAGCTGATGGCGAGCCTCATCGTGCCGCGGCCCATCGCGCTCGTGACGACGCTCGGCCCGGACGGCACCGTGAATGCCGCGCCGTTCTCGATGTTCAACATGCTGGGCGAGGAGCCGCCCATCGTGATGCTCAGCATCAACCGGCTGGCGGACGGCACGTTGAAGGACACGGCGGTGAACATTCCGCGCGAGAAGGAGTTCGTCGTGCATCTCGCCGACGAAGCCATCGCGCAGCAGATGCATCGTTGCGGCGAACGCTTTGCCGCCGACGTCTCCGAACTCGACGAAGTGGGCTTCACGGCCATGGCTTCGTCGCGCGTGAAGCCGCCGCGCATCGCGCAGGCGCCGGTCGCATTCGAATGCGAACTGTGGGAGACGCTGACGACCGCGAGCCGTCACATCTTCATCGGCAAGGTGCTGATGCTGCATGCACGCGACGAACTTATCGATCTCGAATCATGGCGCGTGCGGCTGCAACATTATTTTCCGGTCGGCCGCTTCGGCGCGAGCGACTACATCACCACGCGCGAACGCTTCCAGATGTAAGGCCCAGACGACCGTTTGAAAGCGCGTCAGGCCCTGCCTGCGCCGCGCATCGGCAGGCCGTTCAGCAGCGCCTTCAGATCGTCGATGTTGAAGGGCTTGGCAAGGATCGCGAAGCCCGTGCGTCGCGCCTGTTCGAGCTGATCCGCATAACCGGTCATCAGCGTGACGGGCTGCTTCGGCCGACACGCCTTGATCCACTCGGCGAGCTTGATGCCGTCATACGCGCCGGGCATCTGGATGTCCGAGAGCACGAGATCGAACTCGTCGCCCGCTTCCAGCACGCGCAGCGCCGCGTCGCCCGAAGGTTCGTGACGCGCCTGCCAGCCCAGCACTTCGAGCACCGCGCACAGGCCCGCCGCGACTTCCTCGTTGTCCTCCACCAGCAGCACCGTCGACGAGGGCGCATCGCGCGTAACGTTTGCGACGGGCGGCGAGTCGGCGGGGGTGTCGTCGTCGCCGGTCCAGTGCGGCAGATAGATGACAATAGTCGTGCCGTAGCCCCACGCCGAGTTGAGCCGTGCGCCGCCGCCGGCCTGCTCGGCCATCGCCTGCACTTGCGCCAGCCCGAGCCCCGTGCCGGCGCCCGCGCCCTTGGTCGTGAAAAGCGGCTCGAACGCATGCTTGGCCACCTCCGGCCGCATGCCGGTGCCGCTGTCCTTGCACGAGATCACGACGTACTCGCCGCCATCCAGTCCTTCCTGTCCGTCCAGATGACGCACGTTGCTGCACTGGATATGGAAGGTGCCGCCGTCCGGCATCGCGTCCTTCGCATTGACGGCGATGTTGATGAGCGCCGAGTTCAGTTCGGTGGCATCGACGCGCACCGGCCAAGTCGCTTCAGGCACGCGCGTGTGGACGCGGATCTTCTCGCCCACCGATGCATGGATCAGCGGCTCCGCTTCCGTCATCCAGCGGTCCAGATGAACGACCTGCATCTGCAAGGGCTGGCGGCGTGCGACGCTCATCAGACGGCGCGCGAGCGCCTGCGCGTTGACCGATGCGCGCTCCACGGCGGTCACTTCCTTCTCGAGCCCGTTGAAGCACTTGCGCCGCGCGATCTCCATGTTCGATGTGACGACCATCAGCAAGTTGTTGAAGTCGTGCGCGACATTCGCGACGAGATTGCCGAGCGCGCCCATGCGCTGCATGCGGCGCGTCGTGGCCTCGGCGCTGCGGCGCAGCGCCAGTTCGCCGCGCCAGTTGTGCCAGGCCGCCTCTTCCGCGCGAAGCCGCCGCAACGAGAAGCCGATCAGCATCCATACCGCGACGCACGGGATCAACGCGATGGAGGCAATCGACACGTCGCGCCGCCACCATGCGAGCCGCACATCGTGGATCGAGAAGCCCGCGGCCGCATACAACGGAAAGCCGCCGACGCGCCGCCATGCGGAGAGTTTCTCGTCGTTGTCGAGCGGCGAGACGTAGCGCATCAGGCCCTCGGTCTTTTGCAACGCGAAGGCATTCGCAAGCACGTCGTGGCGAGCGGGCGCATTGGGTACGGTCGGGGCGGGGAAGCGCGCGAGCACGCCGCCGTCGGCGCGATGCAGGGCGAGCGTCAGCGCGGGATCGTCCAGCGAGAGCTGGCGATAGAAATCGATCAGCGTGTCACGCCGCAATGCAATCGAGATCTCGCCGAGAAAACGCCCGTCCTGCGCGAAGCGCGACGTGAGCGTGTTGATCATGTCGGTGTTCCTGATGCGGCCGCGTTCGGGCATCGACACATGGAACTTCGAACGCGTATCGCGCGCGGCGATGAAGTCCTCGCGATCGCCGATCGACACGTCCGGCGCCGGCAGGAAGCGGCTGCTGGCGAGGAGCTTGCCGTTGCTGTCGAGTACCGAGATGGCCGCGATCTGCGAATGACTCTCGACCAGATGTCCCAGCTTGTCGTGCAGTTCCGTCTGGCTGCGCGCGATGAAGTCCGCATCGCCGCTGCCGAGCATCTCCTCGACGCGCGAAATCAGTTCGCGATTGATGCTGAAGACGGTGTTCGCCTGTTGATCGATCACGCGCACGAGCCGTTGCAGCGACTCGCCGGTTTCGCTCAGCGCGCGTCCGTAAGTGTAGTAACCGTACAGCGCGAAGAAAGCGACCGGAATGGCGATGGACGCGGCGAGCGCGGCAAACAGGCGCCTGCGCGCGGCGCGAAAGTCGAGAGGCGGCAGTGCGGGCAGCGGCTCCGCTGTGCCGAAGCCGGAAAGTTCTTCTGGTTCTTCCATGAAGCCAGTGCAGGCAGGTACGTTCGACAGCATGAACCGGTCGGCTCGAAGCGTGGTCGATGTTAGCACGCGCATCGCCACGCACCCGGCACGGTCGTGCAGGGAATCAGCCCCGCGCCACCGCCGTCACGCCGGCTTGCGAGGCTACGTCGTCAAGGCCCTTGAGGGTATCGGCGGGCAGACAAAGGCCTTGCTTCAGCTGCGTTTCCTGCAAGCGAACTTCCTTTTCGCCGGGATAAAAAATCTCGTCGACGCCTTCCGCGCGCGGCGCCGATTTTAAGGTCTCGACATACCGCTCCATGCGGGCCTCGAAGGCATCGAGCGGCTGGAACGCGGCGATGTTCAGCGCAATCATCAGGTGCCCGACGTTGCTGCGCCCGACCGGTTCATAGGGACCGCGCACGTCGTCCAGGAAGCCGCTGCCCGACAGCACGCCGGACAGCACGTCCACCATCGTGCCGATGGCATAGCCTTTGTGCCCGGCCATCGGCAGGATGAAGCCCTTGAGGCCTTCGACCGGGTCCGTGGTCGGCCGGCCGCGCACGTCGATGGCCCAGCCCGGCGGGATGCTTTCGCGCCGCAGCTGCGCCAGCACGATCTTGCCGCGCGCGACGCCCGAGTTGGCCACGTCCATGACCATCGGCGGATAGCGGCCCGCGGGCGCGGCCACCGACCACGGATTGGTGCCGATCATCTTGCCGAGACCGCCCCAGGGCGCCATGTTCGGGCCGCCGTTGGTCATCGCCAGCATGATGCAGCCCGCTTCGGCGCCCATGCGCGTGAAATACATGCACGTGCCGAAGTGATTCGAGTGACGCACCGACACCGCGCCGATACCATGCGCCTTCGCGCGGCGGATGGCATCGAGCGCCGCCGTCCGCGCGATGACGGGACCGATGCCGTCGTTGCCGTCCAGCACGGCGATCGCGCCGGCATCGACGGGAAAGCTCGGCTGCGTCACCGCCTTCATCGCGCCGGAACGCAGGCGCGCATAGTACCAGCCGAGCCGCAGCACGCCGTGCGATTGATGACCCCACAGGTCGGCCTGCACCATTGCATCGGCGGCGAGAAGCGCATCTTCGGGAGGCGCGCCCGCGGAACGGTAAACTTGCGAAACAAATGCGCGCAGCGCATCGGGATGTACGCGGACGGATGCGGCGTCGGTCATGAGCGAAAGTCTCCGTGGCGGTCGTCGGGGTGTCGGACACTCTTTAACAGGTTGAGCTTTCGTCCGCCCTGCATGGGCGCCGGGCCGCGCACGCGGGATGCCGGCAGGCCGAGCGAAGCTTTCGCTTGCTGCGCTGCGATTCGCCATGGTAGAAGCACCGCATCGATGCGCCGCAGGGCGGCGCGCCATCAACGTAACAGGAGCACGCAGTGAGAAGGACCGCCGAAAACAAGCTCAAGGTGGTCGCAGTCCGGGTCGATCCGCAATTCGAACAACGGCTGCGACTCCTGGCAGAAGTGACGGGACGCAAGCAATCGTTTTTCCTCCAGCAGATGATCGAAAACGGCATCGGTGCGCTGGAGGACACCTGGCTGCCGCCGGACGTGCTGGAACAAGTGCGCAGCGGCGCGTTGCCGACGCCGAAGGACAACCCCCCGACCGCCGATCTGTTCGGCACGGAGCACGCGGAGGAAACGGATTGAGACCGGCTGATCGTGGAGGGATCGAGGCGCGCTTCGTCGATTGCGGCGCAGTGGACGGTGACGGCGTGCTCGGCCGGGTCGTGTTCGGTGCGGTGAGCGGAGCGCCGCGTCTGGAAGACGGCGTGCCGACGCTCTGTCTGCACATGGTCGACGACGCCCGCGACGCCTTCGCCGAAGACTGGCGCACGGCCGGCGCAACGCGTTGCGGCATGGAGAACGGTCTCGTCTACGGTCACGATGACGCGTTGCTCTTTTGCGCGGGCTTCATTCCGGCCGGCGCAGGCTATACGGAAACCGCGCGCCAGGCCTATGCCGATGCCTTCGCGCTGGTTCGCACGCTCGGCTTCCCGACGATCTTCCGCATGTGGAACTACATCCCGGATATCAATGGCGAGAATCCGGACGGGCTCGAGGTCTATCGCGATTTCTGCCGGGGACGCGCGTTCGCGTTCGAAGCGGAGGACGCTGGACATGCGGGCATGCCCGCGGCCACGGGGATCGGCAGCTGGGGCGAGGGCGTCGGCTTCTACTTGCTCGCTTGCCGTGACGATGCCGCGCAGCACATCGAGAACACGCGGCAGATGCCCGCGTATCGCTATCCCGAGCGCTATGGTCCGAAGCCGCCGAGCTTCGCGCGCGCCACGTATCGACACGGTGTGCTGTATGTGTCGGGCACGGCGAGCATTGTCGGACACGAAACGCTGCATGCAGGCGATCTGCCGAGACAGTGGGACGTGGCCACTGGCAACGTGGCGCATCTCGTCAGCGCGGGCAATCTCGCGGCGCATGGGGTGTCGGACGGCTACACGTTGCAGGATCTCGATCAGATCAAGGTCTACTACCGGCGCGCGGAGGATTTACCGCAGGTGATGCAGCTGGCGCGCGCAGCGTTTCATCCGCGCGCCGAGGTGCGCTTCCTGAAAGTCGATATCTGCCGTACGGATCTGCTCGTCGAGATCGAGGGGATCGCGAGGCGCCACGGCTCACAGTGAAGCCGATTCGCGCAGGGTCTTGAGCAGGAGACCATGCAGGCCGTCGACCGCCTTCGAGCCGCGCGAATCGCGGCTGCGATAGACCGCGACCTGCATCGGCCCGAGCGGTCCCAGGCCTTCCTCGCTGCCGAGTATGCGCAGATGTCCGGGCGCGCTGCATTGCGTGAGCGCCGCTACGGCGAGGCCGCTGTCGACCGCCGCGATCTGTCCGGCGAGACTCGAGCTGTGATAGACCACCTTGTAGCGTCTTCCTTGCTGCGCCAGCGAATGAATCGCGCTCTGCCGTGCGAGGCTCGTGCTTTCATACACGGCGATCGGCAAAGGATCGCGCCGCCATAACTCGAACTGCGGCGCGCCGACCCAGACCATCGGCTCGTGAAACAGCAGCGTGCCGCGCCGCGCGTGATCGCGTGAGATCAGCGCGAGGTCCAGTTCGCCGCTTGCCACGCGCGGAATCAGCGAAGTTGACTGCTCGCACGACAACTCGATCTCCACGCCGCTGTGACGCGGCGCGAAGCGCTTCAGCACGGGGGTGAGGTACTTTTCCGCGTAGTCGTCGGGCACGCCGAGGCGCACGCGCCCGGTCAGCTGCTCGCCTTGCAGCGCGACCTGCGCCTGCGCGTGCAGGTCGAGAATGCGGCGCGCATAACCGAGCAAGGTCTGGCCGTCGTGCGTGAGTTCGAGCGTGCGCGCGCCGCGTTCGATGAGCCGCAACCCGAGCGCGCTTTCGAGTTTCTTGAGCTGCATGCTCACCGCGGATTGCGAGCGATTGACCTCGCCGGCCGCGTTCGACAACGAACCCGCATCGACCACCGCGACGAAGCACTTGAGCCAGTCGGTTTGCAGATCGCCTTGTTTCATCGCTTTGGCTGCTTTCGATTTTCGAATGGATGCCAGATGAATTATGCGCTTTTCTGACAGGTCGATGCGGACCACACTGGCCGCATGAACACGAACCCGCACATTCAATCCGCGGCGGCCAGCTTTGCGAAGCCATCCGGCGCAGTCCCCTTCGTTCTCGGCTGTGTCTTGCTGGGCACCATCGGGCTCTTCGTGCATGAGGCGCACGCCGCTCCGCTGACTGCCACATGGTTTCGCTGTGTCTTCGGTCTGGCCGGCCTGACGCTCTGGCTCGTGCTGCGCGATCAGACGCGCTTCCTGCGGCTTACGGTACGAACGGGGCCGTGGGTTCTGGCAGCCGGTTCGCTGATGGTCTTGAGCTGGGTCTTGTTCTTTACCGCCATCGAACACATTCCCACCGGCATGGCGATCGTGCTGTTCCATGTGCAACCCGTGTGGGTACTGGCGCTCGGCGCGCTGTGCCTGGGTGAACGCGTCGACGGACGGCGCGCCGGAGCGGTCGCGGTGGCGATGATCGGCCTCGTGCTCGCGACCGGCGTCATCGGACACGGAGTGGACGGCGAGGGGTATTGGCTCGCGGTCGCATCGTGTCTGCTGGGCGCGTTCTGCATGGCCTGCGTGACGATCATCGCGCGCCGCTTGCGCGATCTGCCCGCCGGCACGCTTGCGTGGTGGCAATGCGCGATCGGCACGTCGACGTTGTGGATCTGGCCCATGCAGCACGGCTGGCCCGCATGGGGCGCGTCATGGCTCTGGCTCGCGGGGCTCGGCGTCATCCATACCAGTCTTGCCTACACGCTCATGTATAGCGGCATGGCGCGGCTGGACACGGCACGCATCGCCGTACTTCAGTTCGTCTATCCGGCGGTGGGCATCGTCGTCGACTGGCTGTTGCTCGATCAGCGTCTCGGCAATGTGCAACTGGTGGGCGTGGTGTTGATGCTCATCGCGATCGGGCTTGCTGAACAGAAGCGTCGTCGCATGAGCAACTAACTGTCCCCCGCGCCTGCGCCTTTCGAATTGCATGCGGAGAGACCTTCGATACTCAGGCTTGCATGATGGCCATGCGATAACTCAAGCCTTCGCGTGTTGCTCGCGACATTGCGCGTTGAACACGCGATTCGTGGAAGCCGGATTCTTCGCCAGCTTCGCAGCGGGACGTCGCGGACGCGAGACAAGTTCGCCGCCGCAGTTCGGACATAGGCCGTTTAGCACATGATCCGCGCAGTCCTTGCAGAAGGTGCATTCGAACGAGCAGATGAGGGCATCGGTGGCATCGGGAGGCAGGTCCTTGTTGCAGCATTCGCAGCTGGGGCGCAGTTCGAGCATCGTGGGTCTCCTTGAATCGACAGGCAAGTGAACGCCATGCACGCATGCGATGGCCGTCGCCGAATCATAGTCGCTGACCTTCAGCGGTCAAGCATGCCCGCGGTCCGCTCTCACCCGCGTATGCCGCGCACCTTCGCGTGATACTGCGCGGCGATCGCGCCGACATCGCCCGCTTCATCGAACGCAGCACGCTTCGCCGGACGCATCTCGTCCTGCTCGCGCACTTCGCCCGGCGCGCACGCGAAGCGCTCCCGGAACGCGCGATTGAAGGTCTTCTCGCTGCCGAAGCCCATCGCGTACGCAATTTCCACGATGCGTTCATGACGATGCCGCGGAGCAACCAGACGCCGCATCGATTCGTCAAGCCGACGGTCGCGGATATGCCGCGCGACGCCGCCCGTCTGATCAAACAGGGCATACAGCGCCGTGCGTGATACGCCCAGCGCGCCGCGCAGCGTGTCCGCGCCGAGCGTCGGATCGGACAGGTTCTGCTCGATATAGGACAACGCCCGCGCACGAAGCATCGGCGCGAGTCGCGGATCGTCCTTCTTCACATCCAAACTGGTTTTCGGGATCAGGCACGCGCCGAGCAGTTCGAGCGTGGCTTCGGCGGCGAGCGCAGCCTGCGCGTCGTCCATGTCGGTCGCAAGTTTCGCCAGCGAGCAGAGATGGGCGGCAATCATTCCGCCGATCGGATCCTGCGCGTCCCAGCACGCGCCGTGCAGCCGCGCGCCAGCCGGCATGCGGCGATCCAGCGCCGCGCGCGGAATGCTGAGCGTGAGCATCGGCGCATCGCGGGCAATGCCGACGTTTTCCACCGCCATGTCGCGGATCGCGATGCTGTTGACCGGCACGCGCTGCTCGCCATCGACGGATTCGGACGTCAGCGCGCCGCCCAGCAGGCAATGCAGCAGGTAATGATCGACGCCGCTCGTCGCGATGCGCCGCCGCGTGCGCCGGAACTGGACCTCGTCGCCGGCGCCGTGATGCGTCATCAGCAGCGCGCCGCCCAGATCCCAGGTGCGGATCGAGGCGCGGAACGGCGCGCCGCGCGGCCGATGGATCTCGTACATAGGCCTGAGGCTCTCGCGCCAGATTTCCTCGGCGGCCTGGGCGTCGATGAATGCACTGTCGAAGTGGAGCGGTTGCGGCATGGAAAAGGTCCGCGGCGAAGGGGGCCGGTGTCTCGTTATGTATTGAATTCTTTCAGGTTTTCCGGGTTATCGGCGGTTTTAAGCTGGAGCTTAAGTGGCGCGGTGACTCTGAAAGCTCGTCGCAAGACACAGCTCCGGACGATTTGGGAAGATTTTGCGGACACTTTGTCCGACGTCGACAGTTTCGCGGGGAGATCATGGCGGATACACGAACTTGAACGAACCTGAGAGGCAAACCGAAAGTCCTGAGCTGACGCGCCGATAACACCCATGCAAACACTTACCGTGCGTTCCTGCGAGCGCGTGGACGAATAACGAATTTTGACGGGGTATTGGATGAAAAAGACGGCTTGGACTGCCGTAACGGCGTTGTCATGTCTGCTTGCTGCCTGTGGCGGCGGTGGCGGAGGCGGGGATAGCAGCGCGGCGGCGCAGACCACGGGTGCGACGCAATCGAGCAAGGGCAGCGGCAGTGGCAGCGGAAATGGAAGTGGTAGCTCAACCCAGACGCCGGTCGCCACGCCCACGACGGCTCCCACGAAGGATGCCGCGGCCATCGCGCTGTATGCTCCGGCGGGCGCTGCGGCGGCCCCCGCAACAGCCATGACCGGCGACACCATCAACGATTCCTTCGCCTACATCAACGCGCGCCGCGCGGAATTGAACCTTGGAGCGCTCGGGTACGTGTCGGCGGTGGGCGTGGCGGCGGCGAATCACGCGCGCTACATGCAGGCGGCCGGGGCCATCGGCCACTATGAGACGGCGGGGCAACCGTATTTCTCGGGCGTGAAGCCTGCGGACCGCGTTGCGGCGGCCGGCTACAACACGAATTCGACGGGAGAAATCGCGGCGGGCTATGGCGGCGGCTTCCTGAATTCGACCCAGGCGATCGAAGCCCTCTTCGACGCCCCGTTCCACCGCTCGATCTTCCTGTTCGACACGACGAGCGTGGGCATCGGCCAGGTTCCGACGACCGATCCCACCCAATACGCAACCTTGGTTGCCGATTTCGTCGATTACGTCGCGGCGACGCCGGACAACCGGCTGATTGCCTACCCGTACGACGGCCAGACGAACGTGAAGCCCTCGTGGGTCGCGAACGAAAGCCCGAACCCGATGGCGCGCGTCCCGCAATACATCATGAAGAGCGTCGGCTATCCGGTGACGCTGAATGCGTCGGGCAACGGTGCGTTTTCGAACGTGCGCTTCGCGATCACCGACGCGTCCGGCAACGCGGTGCCGTGCGAAGAATCCGACAACTCCAACAACGATGATTCGACCCGCCTCGCGCTGTGCGTGCCGTACGCGCCATTGGCGGCCAATTCGAAATACTTCGTGACAGTGACCGGTTCACTCACGAACACCTCGATCACCACGCCCACCGCGTTTTCCGTCAGCTGGTCGTTTACGACCGGCGCGGCGCTCGCGGCGACGACAAAGGCGCAAGGCCGCTCACGCCTGCCCATGGTGCTCGAATGACCAAGCGGCCGTTTCGGGGGTATCAACTTCATGTGCTTGCCATCATTGATCCGGAGGACGTTGCGGCGAAATAGGCGCGCGGAGCCGCCCGCAGGGGCGGACGCATTCACCGCGACGCAGGTCACGGGACCGTCGTCGATCGAATATCGCGAATCGCATCGTGGCTATCTGCTGCGCGTGAGCGCCAATCACGCGGGGCGCTATGTGCTGATCGTCGAGGATCCGGTGGGCGGAGAGCCGTGCCCGCTGCGCGATCTGCACGAGCTGGACGGCCGCCTGCCGCATGATGGCTTCGCCGATCTGGCCGCGGCCATCGCCGCCGTGCCGGCCGCGAAAGACGCCATCGACGATGGTCTCAGGCGACGGAAAGCTGCCTGAGCTTCCGTGCCGGCCGATGATTGCAAGAACCGAAATGAATCGGTCGATTTGTTCCTCTTTCGACCCGTATCGGACAAATAGGAGAGAATACCGTCGACGTTCGCTAACCAGGACCGTGCTGAGCAAAGATGCATTTGCTTTGCGGCATTCGAGAAATCCTAATAGTGGCAATCGACAAACTCTCTCACCCGACCTTGAATCCACCGGCGGCGAAGCCGGAGATCTCAACGCCGAACATCATCGTCCTGTGCGGCACGCTGATCGCGCTCGTCATGATGGGCCTGTGCGCGCTGGTGCTGTATCAGGGCCGGGTCGACGCACTGGACCGCGCACGCGACACCTCGCGCAACCTGGCGCTGCTCGCCGAACGCGATATCGAACGTAACTTCGAGCTGTATGAGCTGTCGTTGCAGGCGGTGGTCGAGGGCGTCGAGCGGCCGGAGGTGGTCGCGCTGCCGCCGGCGCTGCGCAACGACGTGCTGTTCGACCGCGCCGCGACCGCGCGCGACCTGGGTTCGCTGCTGGTGCTGGATGCGAACGGCACCATCGTCATCGATTCGAGCAGCGTCACGCCGCGCAAGGGCAACTTCGCCGACCGCAGTTACTTCACCGTGCAGCGCGACAATCCCAATGCCGGGCTGTACATCAGCAGCCCGTTCCTGTCGCGGTTGCGCGGCGGCGCGCCGAGCATCGCGCTCAGCCGGCGGCTGAAGAATCCGGACGGCTCGTTCGCCGGCATCGCGATGATCACGATCAATCTCGATTATTTCCGGACTCTGTTCGCGGGCTTGTCGCTCGGGCGGCATGGCGCCGTTTCGCTTATCAGCAAGGACGGTTTGATGATCATGCGACAGCCGTACGACTCGCAGGTGATCGGCCGCGACATTCGCGGCGCCGACACCTTCCGGCGCTTCCGGAACGCGCCCGAAGGCAGCTTCAGCGAGACCTCGTCGATCGACGGCACGCGACGCCTCTACTTCTATCGCAACTTCCCGAACCTGCCGCTCATCATCATGGTCGCCGAAGCGGAGCAGGACATCTATGCGGCGTGGACGCGGCGCGCGATCATCATCGGCTCGTCGATGAGCGCGCTCGCGATCGGCTTCATCACGCTGTCATTCGTGCTGGCCGCGCAGTTCCGCCGGCGTATCCGCGCCGAGTCCGAGCTGCAATTGCTGGCGCGCACGGACGGCCTGACGGGGCTGCACAATCGCCGCACGCTGGGCGAGATCCTGGATCAGGAATGGCGGCGCGCGCGGCGTACCCGGAGTCTGTTCTCGCTGCTGTTCGTCGATATCGATCGCTTTAAGGCCTTCAACGACGCCTACGGCCACCAGGCCGGCGACGATGCGCTCGCGGCCGTTGCGCGCTGCATCGGCGAGAACATCCGGCGGCCGCTCGATACGGCGGCGCGCTATGGCGGCGAAGAGTTCGTCGTCGTGCTGCCCGATACCCCCGCCGACGGCGCCGCGCGCGTTGCCGAGCAGATTCGCAAGGCGATCAGCGATCTGTCGATCGAGCACGCAGGCAGCGAGTTCGGCCGGGTGACGGCGAGCATCGGGCTCGCGAGCTGGAAGCCGGAACGCGACGACGATGTCAGCGCGCTCATCCGTGCCGCCGACGAAGCGCTCTATGACGCGAAAGCGCGCGGGCGCAATCGCGTGATGCGGGCGAGTCCGGGCTGAGCTTCCAGCCGCGATAACCAGCAATGCGCGTGATCGAACGTTCGCACGGACGCGAGCGGGTCTAGACTTTGCACCGGGTTGGCGCATCTTCGCGATGCCCGCCACGCACAAAAAGAACCAGCAAAGGACCATCGACATGAGGCCGGGGATTGCCTTCAGGGAACCAGCGACGCGTCGTCAGGCGGCGCGCCGGATGCCGTCGCAGCCGTCCGCCGGTCGTCGTGCCGGATGGCTCCAGTCGTGTCGCGACAAAGCCGAGTGGATTGTCGCCATCGCTGCGCTGCTCGTGCGCAAGCGCCCATTTGCCGAACGCGACATCCGATAGCTTGATGGATGTCGAAGGCCGTCGGCTGTCATGTGCCGATGTCCCGAGGCGTCCGTGTTCGTCCCTGCTGCTTGTATCAACATGCATCGGGACGTGCGAGGCACGATCGACGACCATCAAAACAAAACGACCAGCGCCATGCCATCAGAGAGCAACCCAGACCGCAACACGGAAGTTCAGCCCGACGGCCTGAGCATCATCAGCGATGAAGCCGCGTTTCTTGCACTGAAGAGCGAGTGGGACGCGCTCTGGAGCGCCGTCGAAGGACAGCACAACCAGGCCTTCGAGGTCTGCCGGCTGTGCTGGACGCGCGTGGCCGGTCCGCGTGGCCGTCGGCTGCATTGCATCGTGGTTCGCGAGAAGGGCGAACTGGTGCTCGTGTGGCCGCTCGTCAGTCATCGCCGCGTGTTGTGGAATGTCATCGAGCCGCTCACGCCGGGCTCGGCCGAACATAGCGCGATCCTTGCCCGCAGCGATGCCCGCGCGGCCATCGACGCCGCGTGGCAGGCGGCGACCCGGCAATGCCGCGGCGACGTGTTTGCCTTGCCCTACGTCGGCCGGGACACGCGGCTCGACCAGCTTGCGACACGCGATCCGGGACTCGCCGAAACCACCACCGATGTCTGCGCCACGGCGCTGCTGCGCGCGGAGCCGGACTGGGACGCGTATCGCGATTCGCTCGGCAAGCTCTCGAAGAAGAAGCCTGCCGCGCTCGAACGGCGCCTGATGAAAGAGGGCGCGGTCGAGATCCGCGAGCTCGCCGCCGACGATACCGTCGCCCACGCGCAATGGGTCGACTGGATGCTTGCGCGCAAGCGCGAATGGGCCGAGCGCTCGGGCAAGAACGGACCCTGGCTGTACTCGAAGGAATATCGCAGCTTCCTCGTCGATCTGCTCGACGGCACGCGTGCAAAGCCGTTCGGCGTGATGTTCGTGATGACGCTCGACGGCGTGCCGCTCGTCGTCAATATCGTGGGGCTGGCTGATACGTCGGCGAGCGGTCTGATCGCCGGTTTCGATCCAGCCTTCTCGCGCTTCTCGCCCGGCGCGATCATGATGGCGCACTGCGTGAAATGGTGCTGGGACCATCGGCTCGATCTTGACTTCGGCGTCGGCAAGGAAGAGTTCAAGGCGTACTGGAGCCGCGGCAATGTCGACTCGACGCGCAGCTATCAGATCGCGATATCGGGCTGGGGGCGCTTTGCTTTCCACGCGAAACTGCTGTCGAAGAAAATCAAGGAATGGCGCGCGAATCGCTCGCGTCGACATGTCGCTACCGTGCCGGCCAGCGGCAACGGAGCCGAACATCCGGCAGCATGAAACAAGCCGCGGCGCGTGAGCGCCGCGGCTTGTATTGAATGTTTCGATGCAGCAAACAACAAGGGCGGACATGAATTATCATGTCCGCCCTTTTCATTTCATGTCTTCATTCACGCAGTCGGAAGGAACCACTCGGACCGGCCCGGGCGCAACACGCGCTTGACTGCACGGGCCATCGACCACACCGACTTGTGACGCTCGATCACCAGGCGCGGCTTGAGCATCGGCTTGAAGCCGCACAGAAAGCGGAACGTGCTGGCATTGGGGATGCCGTCGAAATCGAAGATCAGATTGCGGCGCTGCGCATCCTGGATCGCTTCCCAGATCAGCACGCTGATCGCGCCAGCGTGCGCCCCGGGATCGCGCGACGACAGCAGGTAGTAGGCAGCATGGGAATCGAAGGTCACGCCGATCGCGGCAACCAGCTTGCCGTTTGCATCGTAGGCGCCGAGCAGATAGCCCGCGTCGCGCTCGACGAATGCCTCGACGAGCCGGCGCATCAACTGCGTGCCATAAACGTTCGTGCGACTGCGTACCGCGAGGTTCGCTTCATAGAACGCGTTGAACTCTTCGGGCGATTCGATGCGCCGCGCCGTCAGGAACTTCTGTCCCGTGCGGATCAGATTGCGCGTCTTGCCGTTCAGTCCTTTCCACAAGGCTTCGATGTCCCGGTCCGGCGCGAACTGCAAGGTATAGCGCGTGGCGACGGTGAAGCCGTTGAGTCCGAAAGCGAGCGCCTCTTCGATGCGCGGATCGAGGATCTGATAGAAGCTGTCGACCTCGGGAATCTGCGCGATCAGTTCTTCGGTGATGCTGATGCGGTCGAGCATCGTGCGGGTCGTATCGCCGGTCGATGGCCTGAACGCCGGGCCGAGCGTGCGCGTGAGCGGCGGCATCTTCGACGTGGTCCACCATCCCTTGCGTTGCAGCGAGTAGGGCATTTCACCCACGATCTCGTTGCCGCGGCGGACGGTGGCCGCTTGCCAGTTGCCGTCGGTCGCGAGGTCGAGCCACCAGGGTTCATGGAAGATCGAGCGGGCGGGAAGCGGGTCGGCCAGAACCGTTGCCGGCGCTTCGGCCTGGAGCGGCTGCGCCGCTGTCTGATCGATGGGGCTCGGCGTGGTTCGAAGATCGCTTTCAAAGCGAAACTTGCTGGACGCGGTCTTGCGGTTCGGCTCGAACCTCAGGAATTTTCCGGCGAGTGACGATTCCATACATTCGGGACCATTATCTAGTGTTGTACGGTTCGGACAGGTCGATACGTCGCGTAGCGCTGTTCGAGGCGACATCGGGATGCGTAGCGAAGCGCTACAGGCAAGGACACATTTCAAAGATGCGCCGGCCAACGCCGATCCCGTGTCGATGCGTAACTGCCAATGCATGCAAGGTGTTGCCAAATGTTATCTGCTGGTGCATGGATCGATTGTTGTCGAACCCACACGTGGTAAACGTTCGCTGAAATTGCGGCGGCGCGTGAGCCGTTCGGCCCCGTGCATCACGAGATCGCGCGTCTGCTTGATGGCCTGCTTGCTCATGTAGCCCGCGTGTCCCCAGCGCGTGGCGAGGACGACGAACGACGCGCTGGCATAAGCCGCTCCCGCGCTCCACGAAGTCTTGTAACGCTGTTCGCCGGGTCCGAAGTCGAAGTCCAGCTGACGTTCGAAAGCCCAGTGCACGCATTCATCGACGAGCACCGTTCCCGGCGATAACTTGCGGTGCGCGAGATCGTAGGTATTGGCGACGAGGCTGACCGCATCGCTGTCGATGGCGAGAATGTTCGCGGCAATGGGTTGTCCGTCGAGCGTGAGGACGAACAGGCGAAACCCGGTGTGCGCGCCTGCATCTGTCGTGAGCAATGCGTGCCAGAAGCGCTGGCTCGCAGCGGAGAACGTCCATTGACTGTCGGACGCTTTCTCTTCGGCCCACTTGCGCTTCTGCGCGACGAACCATTCGATCAGCGCAGGCAGGCGCGCATCCGTCGGCTCGATCATGTCGATCGCAAAGGCGCCGTGCTTCGCCAGGCGGCGCTTCAGATACTCGGGCGCATTGCGCTCCCGCGCGGGGCGCGAGCGGCAATATGCGACCCAGTCGCGCTCCTCGCGCAAGGCGGCGAACGGCGTGACTTCATCGACTTCGCGACGCATCATCGCGTGCTGCTTCAGGCAGGCGTGCAGCGGTGAACTCTTGCGGATGCGCCACAGCTCGAACACATCCGCGCGGCTCGTGCGCGCCGCATGTTCCCAGACGGCTCTGACGATGGCGTCGGCGTCGGATTCGGGCGCGACGAGGATATCGCTCGGCGACTGGTTGCGCGGCGCCAGCGGCTCGGCGAAGGTCCAGCAACGCCGCGTCGACGTGAGCAATGGCCACACCGCGACGAGCCGTCCGTCGCGCCGCGCAACGACGCAATGCAGCGTGCGCGCGGTGCCGGCATGTTCGGCCAGCAGACTGCCGTGACAATATTCGAACGACTGGAAGTAGCGGCCCTGGGCGCGTTGTGACAGATCGTTCCATTCGTCGCGCAGTTTCCGAAAGGTTTCGAGGTCGCGGCAAGTCTCGATGCTGAGCTTCCTGTCGGCCTTGCGGGTGAATCCGTCGGGATGCGTCCCGCCGTCTTCCGATGTGCTGTTCATGTCTCCGGCCCCCATGAGTGATTTCCCTGCCGGCGCGCAAACGTAGCGCCCCATGCGGAGTAATTCCACCTCTCGTTGTGCTTCTCTGCTTCGATGCGAGCAGATCGGCGACCAGTTTCACGTGCACGTCTGCACCGGAATATGCGGTGGAGCACATTTCTGACAAACTGTAATAAAGCGCCGGAACAGGCCTGCGGCAAAGGCGCGCGGTCGGGGAAGGAAGCTTGCCAAGTAGCGCTGCGCAAGGTAGAGCGATCGATCCGGGCAGCGACCCGTGTAGCGTGGGGCGCTCCTCAAGCCCGTATGGGACTCATGGGCTCTGCGAACTTCGGACGGCGGTCCAGCACGCTTTGCATGAGCAGGCTAGTCATCGTAGTCGTCGTCTGATGATGTATCGGAAGCGGCGTTATCCGGCTGGAAGAACGATACGGAAGGCCGGTCTTTTTCCACAATGATCGGGGCGGCCGGGTCAATATCGCTTCTTTCCGCCAGGGCAAGAAGCATTGCCTTTATTTCAGCTTCGGACTGGACATGCTCGAAGCCGATCATTTTTTGCTCGCCCCAAGGATCGACAATCAAGGATTTTTTGCGGCCCTCGAACAAATGGGCCGCAAATTGGTCCAGGTCCGCCGTGTAATAGTCGAGCTTCAGCCGATCCAATGATGTTGCTTCCGAATACAGGATGAAGCAATGCGACTCATCGTTGTCTTCGCATCCCATGATTTCCATGACATGGACGTTTGCCGAGATATCCGGTGTCTTGCGAAGTTCACTCAGAAGCAGATAGGACATTTCCATGCAAAACGCCTCTACATCTTCCTTGCCGGCATATTCGGCGGCAACGATATCAGCGTAGCGTGCCTGTTGCAGACCGCTCGGCAGATCACGAAGATCCTGATGACGAGACAAGACCACTTCGGTGAGCGCGTCACGTCTTTCGTTGATGGAGTCGTCTTCGAGATGCCCCAGACCTCGTCTGTTTGAGCGACGCAGCTTCTTCGTTCCGAGCGCACCACACGCGGACTGGAGCGCCCGGAGCAAAGGCATTCTTCCACTCAAGGCGGCAGGGGTGCGATCAGGCTCATCAAGCATGGCCGCAACATTCTCGAGGCTGTCCGCCCGACGCAAGGGAAGCATGCCCGGCATCCAGGCAGGCCCAGGCACGGGCGACACGGTACGATCAGGAACCGGACTCACAGTTCTCATGCGTTTTTTCGGCGGTACCCGTTTCGAATCCGATTCGAACTTGAACATGTGAGAACTCCGCACACAGCGTTTGCAGTTGACAAGCGCGCAGGCGCGCTTGCGCGACGATCTTGCCGAAGGAAGTTGCCGGAATACGTTGCCGACGCGCGCCAGAGATTCCATATGACGCGCGGACGCCCCCACTTCGACAGAAATTAATCTCGGCTCTCCGGGCGTCCGTGCAGCATCTGTCGCGCAGTTTTCAGCGTCGATCCTCGGTCGAGCCACCTCACGGCTGTGCAACGGCGGGATGTTTGGGCCCGTTGATGACTGCATCGAGCCAATCCGGGTCATTGGCGTTGATGCAATGGCCGCCGTGCACGATCTTCTTTCCGCGTTTCGCCCACGCGTCCATCTTGTGGAGAAAGGTTTCGCAATAGCCAGGTGCGGGGCACACGATACCGGCCCAGGTATCGACCACCCAGCAGCCGCCATAGTCAGTCAGCCCGACGTGATCCGTCGCCTGATCGGGAACCTGGCCGACCAGCGTGAAGGCGTGACTGCCCTCGTAGTCCACCGCATAGATCGATGCCTGCACGCCGGCGCGTCGGAGCAGGCGCGCTGCGGCGCCACTCATTTCGCCGCAGTTGCCGCAGCCCCAGATCATCGGCAGGACGAAATCGGGCGGGATGGTGTCATACACACGATCCTGGAGCGCACAGACCATGTCGTGGGCGATCACGGCACGCTGGACGCTGGCCGGATCGTCCGGACACACCTTGTTGCCCGACTTGAAGCCGACCTTCCTGAACTGGTTGCGGACCATGGCGAACGCCCGGCGCGAGTAGATCTCGTCCGGCGCCGCGCCCTCCAGTTCGTCGTCCAGCGGTGCACTCAGGTCCAGGCCGTCACAGAACGCCTGCCACTCCGGCAAGCTCGCGAGGTTAAGCAGGGCCTGCACGCGCGCCTCGGTCAACTGCGCCTCGACCTGTCCAGGCGAGGCGGACGCTCCCGCATCCTGCATCAGCGAAGGACTCGCCTGGGTCTCGTCCTGTTCCGGAATCGTGGCCAGCCTGCGCTTCGGAAGCGCGGTTCGAAGCCTGATGGGGAATCGATACATGAGGCGTTCCTGTGCGGATGTTCGGAGCCCGGCCTGAGATGCAATGCGGGCGCGGTTAAAGATTCTAGGGAAGCGCGCGTTCCGCTGACCATCGGCAACATAAATTGACGACAGCCGCGCGGGCACACGCTCCGCGCCACACTCAAGCCGTTCCTCGAACGAATTGCATGCCCGTTGAGCAATCGTTATACTGCGTCGGCGGTCTGGCCTGACCACTCTGATTGGCCTGACCAAAATGGAAACACTCCGGCAGCTGTTCGAAAGCAAGGCTTCGGTCATCGCACCGAAGCGCTCCCAAAGAGGCGTGCTCAAGATGATGTCGTTCCATCCGTCCTTCCCGCATTCGGGCCACGCCCGCCACACCCGCTTTCCCGCCTGCCGCGCTTCCCGTCACCGCCGCTGAACATCGGCGCAGTTCGCTCAACAAGAACAGCAGGAGACAACGGTATGTTCCGCACAGGAATGCTGGCCACGGCCGCGCTGGCCGCTTGCATGCTCACCCAGGCCGCACAGGCGCAGGTCGCCACCGGCGACACATCGCAGAAAAAGATCGCGCTCTCCAACAGCTTCGCCGGCAACGCGTGGCGGCAGTCCATGCTCAAGAGCTGGAACGCCGTGTCGCAGCAAGCCGTGACGGAGAAGAAGGTCGCCGCCGCGCCCGCCTTCACGACCGCCGAGAACCAGGTCACCGAGCAGGCGCAGCAGGTCCAGAACCTCATCCTGCAGGGCTATAACGCGATCGTCATCGACGCCGTCTCGCCCACCGCCCTCAACGGCACCATCAAGAAGGCCTGCGCGGCGGGCGTGGTGGTCGTGTCATTCGACGGCATCGTCGACGAGCCCTGCGCGTATCGCGTGAACTTCGACTTCAAGGGCTGGGCCGAGCAGGGCGTCGAGTATCTGGCCGCGCGGCTGAACGGCAAGGGCAACATCCTGGAAGTGCGCGGCGTCGCGGGCATTTCCGTCGATAACCTGATGCACGAAGGCGTCCTCGAAGGGCTCAAGAAGCATCCGGAGATGAAGCTGGTCGGCTCCGTCAATGGCGACTGGACGCAGTCGGTCGCGCAGAAGGCCGTCGCGGGCATCCTGCCGACGCTCCCGCAAGTGGACGGCGTCGCGACCGAAGGCGAGATGTCGTTCGGCATCGCGCAGGCCTTCAAGGCGGCCAACCGTCCCGCGCCGCCGATGATCATCGGCAGCACCTATCCCGAACTCCAGTGGTGGAACGAGCAGACGAAGAGCGGCTACCAGTCGCGTTCGCTGTCGAATCCGCCGGGCGCGGTGAGCTTCGCGTTCTGGGTCGCGCAGCAGGTGCTGGCCGGCAAGAAGCTGCCGAAGGACGTGACCATCAACGTGCCGCTGCTCGCCATCTCGCAGCAGCAACTGCCGGCGACGCTCGCGGCCACGCCGCCGGGCGGCATCGCCGACGTGACCTACACGCTGCCGCAGACGGTCGCGCTGCTCGACAAGAAATAACCGCCCGCAAGGAGTGTGTGGATGAATGACGCGCTGATTCGCTTCGAAGGCATCGGCAAGACGTTCGGCCGGGTGCGCGCGCTGGAAGGCGTGGACTTCGCGTTCGAGCGCGGCGAATGCGTGGGCATCGCCGGACACAACGGCGCAGGCAAGTCGACGCTGATGGCCGTGCTCGCGGGCGTCTATCCGCCGACGCACGGCCGCATCGAGGTGGACGGACAGGCCGCGCCGCACTACGACGCCAACGCGGCGCGCGCGGCGGGCGTGCGCTGCGTGTTCCAGGAACTGTCGCTGTGCGCGAACCTGACGGTGGCCGAGAACATGTGCATCGTGCATCCGCAGCTGCACGGACGCGGCTGGCGGCGTCGCGCGACGGCGCTGATGCGCGAGACGCTGGAAGCCATCTTTCCGGGCAACGGCCTGAAGGGCAACGAGCTCGTCTCCGACCTGACGCTCACGCAGCAGCAGATGGTGGAGATCGCGCGCGGCTTCACGGTGACGGACACGCCGGTGCGGCTCGTGATTCTCGACGAACCCACGTCCTCGCTCGACGCCCACACGGCCGACCAGTTGCTTGCCTTCGTGCGCCAGGCGGCGGAGCGCGGCATCACGTGCGTGCTGATCACGCACATGCTGGGCGAGATCGAGCGCGTGGCCGACCGGGTCGTGGTGATGCGCGATGGCGGCATCGTCAGCGTGTTGCCGCGCGAGGCGTCGAGCCGTGCGTCGATCATCCAGGCAATGGGCCAGCATCTCGAAGCCGAACGCACGCCCGCCGCGCAGCGCGCGCGTGCCGTGCGCGAAGCCGGGCCGCAATTCCACTGGAAGGTCGGCGCGCGCAGGCACACGGCGATCGAGGCGGCGCGCGGCGAGATCGTCGGCTTCGCGGGGCTGGCGGGACAGGGGCAAACCGAGGCGCTGTTGTCCATCTACACGGCCGCGACGGGCCATGGCGCGGCGCGCGCAAAAGTCGCGTTCGTCGCGGGCGACCGTGGCCGCGACGGCGTGTTTCCGGTCTGGTCGATCGCCGGCAATCTCGACCTGCGCTGGCTGCTCGGCGGCGCGCGCAGGAAACGCGGTTTGATCGACTTCGCGGCGGCGCGCGCGGTGGTGGAGGCGTGGCGCACGAAGATCGGCATCCGCGGTGCGTCGATGAGCGCGGGCATCCTGTCGCTGTCGGGCGGTAACCAGCAGAAGGTGCTGTTTGCGCGTGCGCTTGCATCGGACGCCGATCTCATCCTGATGGACGATCCCACGCGCGGCGTCGATGTAGGCACCAAGCGCGACATCTATCAGCTCGTTCACGACGAGGCCGCGAAGGGCCGCACCTTCGTCTGGTACACGACCGAGAACGAAGAGCTGTCGCACTGCGACCGCACCTATGTGTTCCGCTCTTCGGCGGTCACGCGGATCCTGCACGCCGACGAATGCACGGAAGAAGCGCTGCTCGCCGCCAGTTTCCAGGAGCACGCCGCATGAGTCTCGCCATTGCCCAAGGGCGTTTGCGCGCTGCGTTGCCCGCCATTTCACTGATCGCCGTGCTGGTGCCGATCCTCGTCATGCAGCCCGCGGTGATGAGCTACTTCGGCTCCAACCTGCTGCTGAATCTGGCGGTGCCCATCGTGCTTGCGACGCTCGCGCAACTCGCGATCATCACCGTGAACGATCTCGATCTCTCGATCGGTCCGTTCGTGAGCCTGGTCGCCTGCATCGGCGCGACGCTGCTCGTCAAACAGCCGTGGCTCGGCGTGCTGGCGCTGATTGGCTGCGTGCTCGCGTATGCCGCCGTCGGCGCGCTGATCGAATTGCGGCAGATCCCGTCGATCGTGGTCACGCTCGGGCTCTCGTTCGTATGGAGCGGGCTCGCCATCGTGCTGCTGCCGTCGCCGGGCGGCACGAGTCCCGCGTGGCTCGGCACGGCCATGAGCTATCAGACGCCGTGGATTGCCGCGCCCATCGTCTGGTCCGTGCTGATCGCGGCCATCGGCCATCTGCTGCTGATGCGCACCTCCGCGGGCGTGCGGATTCGCGGCGCGGGCGGCAATCCACGCGCGATGCGCCGCTTCGGCTGGTCGCTGGTGCGCAGCAAGGCGACGCTGTACGGCGTGGCGGGCTGCTTCGGCGTGTTGTCGGGGTTGTCGCTGCTCGGCCTCACCACGTCCGCGGATGCCAATCTCGCCCTGCGCTATACGCTGCTCTCGATCGCGGCGGTGATCCTCGGCGGCGGCGAGTTCGTCGGCGGGCGCGTCAGCGTGATCGGCGCGGTGCTCGGCGCGATCACGCTGACGCTGGCCGCGTCGTTCCTAGCCTTCCTCAACATCTCGGCGGACTGGCAGGTCGGCATGCAGGGCGCGATCCTGATCGTCGTGCTGTCGCTGCGCGTGCTGCTGCAACGGGGAGAACGCCGATGAATCCGCAATCCTCCAGCGACGCCGTCGCCACCCCCGCGCAAAGCGGCTGGGCGCGGCTGCGCAACATCCAGGCGCCCTGGGCGTGGTCGTTCGTGGGCGCGGTGCTGGTGTGGATCGCCATCGCCGGGATCTTCGGGCTGGGCATCGCGGGCAACGTCGCGCAGACGGCGCTCACCTACGGCGTGTTCATGGTGCTGGTCGGGCTCGGGCAGATGCTCGTCATCACCTCGGGCGTCGGCAACATCGACCTGTCCGTGCCTTCGACCATCGCGCTCGCGGGCGTCGTCGGCATGCACGCCATGCACGCCGACAACGCCCAGATCGCCACCGGCGTCGCGGCCGCGCTCGGCGTGGGCGTCGTGGTGGGCATCGCCAACTATGCATTGATCCGCCTGCTGCGCATTCCGCCGATCATCGCGACGCTGTCTTCGAGCTTCATCATCCAGTCGGTCGCGATCACGCAGGGCCGCCAGCTGCCGCCGCCGCCGCCCGCGCTCGGCGCGTTCGCGACGGGCCGTCTGCTCGACGTGCCCTATATCGCGCTCGTCGCGCTGGCGCTGTCGTGCGCGCTCGCCGTGCTGCTGCATCGCGCGGTGTACGGGCGCAGGCTTTCGGCCATCGGCCAAAATGCGCGCGCCGCGTGGCTCGCCGGCGTGAACGTGCATCGCACGCGCTGCCTCGCCTATGTGCTGTCGTCGATGATCGCGGCGCTCGCGGCGCTGCTGCTCGCGGCGGTGTCGGGCGGCGCGTCGCTCGACATGGGCGTCGAGTACATGCTGATCTCGATCGCCGTGGTCGTGATCGGCGGCACGCTCGTGACCGGCGGCAAGGCGAGCATCGCGGGCGTGTGGGGCGCGTCGATGTTCCTGTTCCTGACCAACGCCGTGCTCAACGCCGTGGGCGCGGACGCGGGCGTGCGCTCGATCGTCTATGGCGTGCTCATCATCGCGGTGACGGTCGCGGCGGGCGGCAAGGCGCTGCGCTGATCCGCATAACTTGAAGAACCAACCGGACGAGGAGACATGAAAGCCAGCGATATCGAAGTCCATGACCCGCGCTTCAGACTGCTGCTGCAGCCGAACGCCTTCCTGAGCAAGCTGACGGACCAGTGTCTGTGGGCCGAAGGCCCGGTGTATTTCCCGGCCGCGGACCTGCTCATCTGGAGCGACATCCCGAACAACCGCATGCTGCGCTGGGCGCCCGGCATGGGCGTGGGCGTGTATCGCGCGCCGTCGAACTACAGCAACGGCAACACGCGCGACCGCGAAGGGCGGCTCGTCAGCTGCGAGCACGGCGCAAGGCGCGTCACGCGCACCGAACACGACGGCAGCGTGACCGTGCTGGCCGACAAGTTCGAAGGCAAGCGGCTCAACTCGCCCAATGACGTGATCGTCGATTCGCGCGGCGAAATCTGGTTCACCGATCCCGACTACGGCATTCTCAGCGACTACGAAGGCTATCGCGCGGACAGCGAGATCGGGCGCTGCAATGTGTATCGCGTGACGGAGAACGGGCAGGTGCGGATTGCCTGCGACGACTTCGTGAAGCCCAACGGCCTCGCGTTCTCGCTTGACGAGACGAAGCTCTATGTGGCGGACTCCGGCGCGTCACACGACGACGCCGCGCCGCGTCATATCCGCGTATTCGATGTCGCGGCGGATGGCGCGTTGCGCAATGGCCGCGTCTTCATCGAGATGCAGAGCGGCGTGCCCGACGGCATGCGCCTCGACGAACACGGCAACGTCTGGACCAGCGCCGACGACGGCGTGCATTGCTACGCCCCCGACGGCACGCTGCTCGGCAAGATCCTGATCCCCGAAGTGGTGGCGAATCTCACCTTCGGCGGATTCAACCGCAACCGGCTGTTCATTGCCGCGACCTCGTCCATCTACTCGCTGCACGTGGGCGTGCGAGGCGCGGGCCGCTGAGCGGCAAGCACAACCACAGGAGACTCAGCATGCACTTGCATCGACTGGCCGCGGGCCTGCTCATGACGGCACTGTCGGCATCGTCGGCATCCGCGTTTGCACAGGTTGCCACTGGCGACACCTCGGCGATGAAGATCGCCCTGTCCAACAACTATGCCGGCAACAGCTGGCGCCAGCAGATGCTCAAGAGCTGGTCCAATGTCGCCGATCCGGCGGTCAAGCAGAAGGTGGTTGCGGCGGCGCCGAGCTTCACCACGGCCGAGAGCCAGGCCACCGAACAGGTGCAGCAGATCCAGAACCTGATCCTGCAGGGCTACAAGGCCATCGCGGTGGACGCGGTCTCGCCGACGGCGCTCAACGGCGTCATCAAGCAGGCGTGCGGCGCGGGCGTGACCATCGTGTCGTTCGACGGCATCGCCACCGAACCGTGTGCGTATCGCATCGCCGTGGACTTCCAGGGCATGGGGCGCATGCAGGTCGACTACCTGGCCAAACGCCTCAACGGCAAGGGCAACCTGCTGGAGATCCGCGGGCTGGCCGGGGTGTCGGTGGATGACGAGATCCATCAGGGCATCGTCGACGAGCTGAAGAAGTATCCGGACATGAAGATCGTCGGGTCGGTGCAGGGCGACGGGACGCAAACGGTCGCGCAGCAGCTGGTGGCGGGCTTCCTGACGACGCTGCCGTAGATCGACGCAGTCGTCACGCAGGGCGGCGACGGCTTCGGCGCGGCGCAGGCGCTCAAGGCAGCCGGCCGTCCGACGCCGATCATCATCCTCGGCAACCGTCAGGAAGAACTCGCGTGGTGGGCCGAGCAGAAGAAGAGCGGCTATCAGACGATGTCGGTGACCATTCCGCCGGGGGCGTCGTCGTTTGCGTTCTGGGCCACGCAGCAGATCCTCGCCGGCAAGAAGGTGCCGCACGATATCCGCATGCCGGTGCTCGAAGTGAAGCCGGAGGAGCTCGATGCCGTGCTCGCGAAGACGCCGGCCGGCGCGCTCGCGAACAAGGAATACACGCGCGAGGAGGTGGTCGCGGTGGTGGACGGCAAGAAGTAACGCGCCGCGTGCGTTTCGACGTGCGTGACGAAGGACCGTGACGTAACGTAACGTCGGGCACTTCGGGAGCGGCTGAAACCCGCTCCCGCTTGACCAGACGGCCTCAGCGCAGGTTGGCACGGACTCTGCATGGTGAAAGGCGGCGCTTCATGTGCCGAAAAAAAACCATACGCTGAGACCAACCCAACATGACTGCCGAACTCACTTTCGCCGATACCGCCGCGCGCCCGAGCCAGATCGACGCGCGCTATGCGTTGCGCCATCCGTTGCAGATGGCGCTTTGTCTGCGCGGGCTGGTGGCCCGCCGGGACTTTCTGGTGGCCGGGTTCGAAGGCGGCCAGATTGTCACGCAACTCCTCGATGTCGATTCCCGCAGGGCCCGCTTCGTGTTCGACTACGGCGGCGCGCGTAGCGACAACGCCGCGCTCGCCGCCGCCGACAGCCTCACGTTTCGCAGTCATCCGGGCGGCATCCGCACGGAGTTCGACACGGGCCGCGCAACGCCGGTGAGCTTCGAGGGCCGCCCGGCCTTCGAAACCGCATTTCCCGCACTGCTGTATTTCGTCCAGCGGCGCGAGTTTCATCGCGTGGAGACGCCGGTGGGCGAACCGTTCGTCGCGAGCGGCATCGATGCGGAAGGCGAACCGTTCGATCTCGACCTGCAGGACATGTCGCTCGGCGGGATTGCGTTGCGGACCTCCGACGCGCGCTTTGCAACGCTGCCGCGCGGGACCGTCTGGAACGAAGTCACGCTGCAAATGGGCGCGTTCAGCCTGGTGACGGTCAATCTCGAAATTGTCGCGCCGCGTCAGACCATCACGCCTTCCGGCGAAACGCGCACCGTCCTCGGCTGCCGATTCATCGAACTCTCCGGTCGCGCGGAACGCACGTTGCAGCGGGTCATCACGCAACTCGAAAGCCGCAATCTGCGCACCGCAGGCCGTTGATCCTTTTTGCGCCGGTCGACTCCATCGGGGCGAGCCGCGGCGCATTTTGATTTTTCCACGAGTCCGGCAAGCCCACGCTTGCGGGCTTCCCGCGTCCGCCCTCTGCGCCTCCGCACACTCCGATTCGATTATGACATTCGCCTGAAAATCGGCCGGACTAATACGGTTCTTTACCGCGCGTTACAAAAGTGACGCAAAAGTGATTTTCCGGTTCCGCAATAAGTCCGTTTATCCCGGGTATTTTCAATAGTTGGGATGAGTGCCGGATTCCGGAAGCGATGCTCCGAAGTTATCCCGCTATAATTTAATATCATTATTTGCGCCGGAGTATGGCGTCGTAGACTGCGCAACGCGGGCCGGGGCGATCGCGTCATTTTCCAGTTGTCTCGAATGACTTTCCAAAAGAAATGAATCAGCCACGCCGTCTGGGACTCCGTGCATGCGGAATCCCTTGATGGCGGTGCCCGGCAAAGCCGGCGCCTTTCCGAATCTTTTCGAAAGACTTAGCCTCCCTGTCATTTACCTTACTCTCGGTTTATCCGTCGGGGCGACCCGCGTTCAAACTTTTCATATGCAGTCGGTTTAAGTGTTTTCTAAAGCGGGGCATTAAGTGTTTTCTAAACTGGCCTGCGAAATAAACACTGAATACGGTTTTAATTTCAGTATTCGCCAAAGATATTAAGTGGCGATTGAGCAGCATGAAAATCTCGCGAAATCGACATCTCTGTGCGTCGTGATGTGCGCCGGCACTGCCGGTTTCATGCAAGGGTCAGGCAGGGATGCCGAATCAGAAAAGCGGTACGCGAGCAGGCTTTTCGCATCAGGGGAAAAGAGTATGAACAAGTTCAGCGATATGGCGACGTTCGTGGCCGTCGTGGAAGCAGCGAGCATTTCCGAAGCCGCACGGCGGCTTGGCGCCACCAAGTCGATCGTGAGCGAGCGCATCACCCAGCTCGAACGCTATCTTGGCTGCGCGTTGCTCGAACGGGGCCGGCCGCTGCGGACGACCGAGCCGGGCCTCGTGTTCTACAAGAGCGCGGTGCAGATCCTGGAGGAAGTCGAGTTCGCGGAAGAGTCGGTGCGCGATGTCCAGTCGAGCCTGCGCGGCGCGCTGCGCATCGTGGTGCCGACCAGCCTGCTGGCGTCGCATCTCGGGCCGGTGCTCACCACGTTCGCGGCCAGGCATCCCGACCTGTGCCTCGACGTGGAAGCGCAGAACCGCGTCGGCAATCTGCAGGACGGACAGTACGACGTCGCGATCCGGACCGGCGAGCTGCCGGATTCCCGGCTCGTGGCCCGCACGATCACGGCCAATCACACGCTGGTGTGCGCGAGCCCGGCGTACCTCGAAAAGCGCGGCACGCCGACGCATCCCGGCGACCTGATTCATCACGACGGCCTCAACAACTGCAACTTCGAACCCAACGGCATGTGGAGCCTGATGGTGGACGGCAAGTACCGCTCGTTCCGCATTGGCAGGCGCATGCGCGCCGATTCGGGCGCGGTGCTGCTGGAGGCCGTGCGCGCCGGGCTCGGACTCGCCATCCTGCCGACCTTCCTGGCGGCGGACTCCATCCTGGCGGGCGACGTGGTGCCGGTGCTGCAGGACTACGCGCCGTGCGGCGGACGGATTTCGGCGGTGTATCGCAAGACGGTGGGCACGCCGCCGCGCATCAAGGTGCTGGTCGATCACCTGATCGAGGAAATTGGCGAACCCGCGCGCTGGGACACGCAGCTGATCAACTCGGGCCTCGTGCGGATCTAGGGCACGCAACAGATAACCCCTGTCCGGCGGAAGTCCGAGCAATGAGCCGTGAGCTCCACAATCTGTACCGTGAGGCGGGCGGCAGCATTGCCGGAAGCCAGCGGGTCGTGGTGCGGGAAGGGTCGGTCGAACTGCGGCTCGACGATGCCGGCGACGACGAAGTCATGCTCCAGCGTGTGCTCACGCGGCGTGACGGCAGCGTCGTCGTGCAGTTGTTGCCGGTGTCCGGGGTGGCGGAACTGATCGAATTCCGCGAGAGCGATCCGTACAGGGAGATGCTCGCGCAACGCTACCGCACCTGTCTCGACGCCATTGCGCATCGCGCGCATCCGCACGGCGCGGCGCACCATCCGGCGCACGTGTCCGAATGCACGAGCGAACTCGACGTGTCGCGACTCATGCGCGCGGTGTGCCGGCGCCACGGGGGCACCTTCGCCCTGTTCCACTGGCTCGCGGCCACGCCGGGTTCGGCGCCCGGCCGCGCCACCTACGATACCCATGTGATCCTGGCGGCGTGTTCGCCGGGCTGGCTGCAGACCTATGTGCGCCGCGTCGTGACGGACCCGGTGCTGGAATATGCGAGGAACGAGCATTTTCCGGTGCGCGGCCTCGCCACGTTCGCCGGATCGGGCGGTTCCTGGCTGGGCGCCGAGGCCCATCAGCACGGACTGCTCAACCACGTCTTCTTTCCCGCCAACCGCGGCGGCGGCAATGGCCGCGTGTTTGGCCTTCTGCACGTCGGGTCCGATGCGCCCGCGCCGGAAGGCGAAGAGCGGATCTGGCAGGGTCAACGCGAACTGCGCGGCCTGGCTGAGGAACTGCTCGACTGGCCGTCGATCCGTTTCAGCCGCACGGCGACCTTGCAGTACGGGCTCAGCGACTCCGAGCGCATCATCCTCGAGTGGATCCGGCGCGGCGGCGACGCGCGCCATGCCGCCGCCGATCTTTCCGTGACGCAGCGGCAGGTCTACCGGCTGTACAAGTCGATCAAGAAGAAGCTCGGACTCGACGACATCCGCGCCTGCGCCCGCATGGCCGCCGACGTCGGCCTGCTCGGACGGTTCCGCTGAGCGAGCATGCTTCAGCCTGTGCGTCTTCCCTTGCGTGCACGCGGCACGCCTTCGGGCTCGCCCCAGATGAGCGACGGCATGCCTTTCAACGCGGCATCGACGCGCTCGCACCACGCGCGCCGCAAGTTGCGCGGATAGTCGTGATGCTGGTCCAGCGAGGTGAACCGGTCCACGCGAAAGGTGTCGCGCTCGTAAGCCAGCAGATCAAGCGGATAAGCCACCGAGAGATTCGCGCGCAGGGTCGCATCCATCGAGAGCAACGCGCACTTGGCGGCTTCGTCGAGGGACAGCGCGCGCCGCGTGAAGGCCCAGTCGAGCAGCGGACGGCCATGGCGCGACTCGCCGATCTGCAGATACGGCATCGCGGCCGACGCGCACACCGTGTTGCCGCTCGGATAGATCATGAAGAGCTGCGGGTCGGGCAGTGCGACGGGCTCTGCGGCGGGTGAACGGGCGGGCGGCGTGGCGGCATGCGCGCGAATCTGGCCGCCGAGAATGAAGCTGCAGTTGAAGTCGAGCTCGAACGCCTCCAGCGCCGACGCTTCACGCCGATGCACGGCGCGCACGGCATCGGCGACCATGCCGGCTGCCGCGCGCAGCGTCGGCGCCGTCAACAGGGACGTGCTGCCGTTGTCGCAGGCGTCCTTCAGCAGGTCAAGGACCGCCTGGGTCTGCGCCAGACTGCCCGCGCCGAGCAGCACCAGCACGCGCTCGCCGGGCGTTTCGAACACGGTCATCTTGCGCGCCTCGGCGACTTCCTCGACGCCCGCGCTGACCCGCGTGTCCGAGAGAAACACGAGGCCGTCGTCCACGCTGATCGCCACACAGTAGGTCATGAAGTCTCCTTGAGGGCGTTCACTGGAGATCGCCGCGCGTGCGGAACTCGAGGTAGCGCAGCAGCGAGCCTACCGTGTGCATCAGTTCCGGCGTGAGCCGCGCGGGCGGCAATGCCTGCTCGGCCTGCCAGCCGCCGCCCGCGGCCAGGGCGCGGGCGAGTTCGATCCAGCGCGACAGTTCCGCCGGGACGCCACGTACGTCCGCATTCGCCTCGATGTTCCGCGACGACGGCGAAGGCGACGTCGAAGGCGAAGGCGAAGGCGAAGGCGACGACGACGCCGGCGCGTCGCCCTCATACGGATGCAGTGAGCCGAAGTGGCTGTCGTAGTGCATCGCGCCGTCGTCCAGGCTGGCTGTGCGCGAGTATTCGGACTTGAGCCCGCCGGAGCGCTCGGCGAACAGCGGCGCGCCGAACTCCGCCAGGCCGGGCATGCCCATCGGATCATCCGGGCCGCTGAGCAGCGTGCGGTTCACGCCGTCCTGCTGCGCGAACAGCAGCAGCGGATCGGAAGGCAGATCGAGCAGGTCCGGCAGCGCCGTGCCGGCCAGGCTGGTCAGCGTGCTTTCCTTGGCCGTAGCGACGGGTTCCGGCGAGGGCGCAGCCGGTGCGAGATTCCAGTTGGCCGGGGCGGCGTCGCTGGCGAGCAGCGTGTACGGGCCCACCGCGATGCGATCGCCCGGCGCGACGCCCGCCCGTTCGCCCGCCGCGAGCGGCCGGTCGTTCAGCGCCACGCTCGCGGCGGGCCCCAGGTTCTCGATATGCCAGCCGTCTTCGTGATGCAGCACCGCGTGCCGCTCGATGACCCGCGAGGCTTCGTCGGGCAGGATCAGCAGGTTGCCGTCCGCCCGGCCGATGCCCGCGCCGTCGGCATCGCAGGTCGCGCTCAGGCGGGACGTCAGGATCTTGTTGTCGTACGCAATGGCGGTCAGTCTGAGAGGTCGCATGAGGGACTCGCTATCAGTGGTGCTGTGGTGCAAGGCGTTCATGACGGACATGCGAAGGCCCTCATCTGCGGCAGGAAGAACGGGTCGTACGCGCTGTTGCTGCGAATCGTCATCGAGAGCTTGTGACCGTCCACCGTGAAGGTGGCGACAAAGCCGTCCGCGTTGCCGTTGGGCACGATGCTCGCCTGATCGAACAGGTGTTGCAGCGCCCACGGACCCTGCGCGCGGATGCCCGACGCGCCCGACGGCGTCACCACCTGCAGGCTGACCACTTCGCTGCGCGATCCGGGCCATTGCATGTTGACGGGGATCTGCGGACCATGCGCGTAACGCATGCTCTGTCCGCCGACGTCGAGCACGAACTCCGTGATCGCGGGATCGAGGTCGAGCGGCGTGATCGAAAAGCCATACGACATCGATGCCGCGTTGCCCGCGAAGAACACGTTGCGGATGATCGACGCATTGCGGAACGACGCCGCGAAGCCGCCGCCCGGATCGGAGTTGAACGACGCCGTGTCCGCGCTCGTCGTCATGCCGTGCGTCAGGTTCTTCTGATAGAAGTCGTCCATCAGTCCGCCTGGCGAGAACATCCGCGAGAAGTCGCTGCTCGCCACGTCATGGTTCGAATTGCGCGCGAACGGATAGCGTCCCGCGATGGTCTGCGCGCACACCGCGCCCACGCTGGAGTAGGCGCTCTTGCGCAGGTCGCGCTTCATCATGCCGTTGACCTGCGCCTCGCCGGTCTTCGAGACATCGTTGACGATCCCCTGCATCTGCGACGGCATGCGTCCCGCCTCGGCCTTCAGCCGGTTGAACACATCGGTCTGGGGCGGCGGGTTGTTGCTGTCCACCGCGCCGTTCACCGACACCAGATACTGATACAGCCCGTCGATGGTCTTCAGCACGTCGTCGATCGGCGCCGGGCCCTTGTCGTTCACGTCGCCGGTCAGCACCAGATGCCTCAGCGACGCGAAGTGATCGTCGACGATGCTTTCGGGCCGCTCGCCGGAACTGCTGCTCGTGGGCGACGATTCGTCGCCGAACATCTGCGCCAGCGACCTGCGCGCCTCGCCGATGCGTTCGGCAATGCGTCCGGTATCGCGCCGGACCTGCGCGCCGTGGCCGTCCAGCAGATCGGTCTGACGGGCGACTGCCGTGAAGAACAGCTTGAGCGGCGAGTCGCGCGAGGACAGCGTGCGGGCAATCTGCATGCTCTGCACCAGCGACTGGCTCGGCACGACCTTGATGTCGCCGAGATAGTCGTCCCAGGTCTGGATGAAGTCGCCGAAGTACTGGCGCTTGACCGCGTCGATCAACTGGCGGCGCGAATCGCCGCTTTCCTGGCCGGCGGCGTCGGCGGGCACGCCGAGCACCCAGTGATCCTCGCGGCGCATCTGTTCGACCGCATCGTCGATGTCCTTGTTGATGTGCTCCCAGTAGCCGCTCGCGGTGAACAGCGCGGGCACGCCTTCGGTGATGGGCCGGCCGCTCTTGCGCGTCAGCACGAGGCTCGCTTCCGGACCGCCGGCGGAGGCGATCGAAATGGCCGGCGCCTTGATGGCGTCCATCTCCTTGCGGCGCAGGTAGTGGTAGGTGCGCTGCGCGAACGGCATTTGCAGCAGGCGGCTGCGCACGGTGCTCACGAGCGTGTTGTCGACCGGAAACGGCGAGGCGAGCGGCCCCAGTGCGACGAGATCCGCGAGCTGCCCGTCGATCAAGGAACGCGCCTCCTTCGTGGTGTTGCCCGGCAGCGCGCGGTTGACGTTCAGCTGCAGCCAGGCGGCGAGGAATTCGGGATCCCAGGTCTTCTGGTCGTAGAGCATCAGATAGGCCTTGAGCGCGTCGTAGGTGAATTCGAGGTCGGCGGGCGGTGCGCCTTCGAGAATGTCGTGGATGCGCACCGAAACCACCGGCAGCAGCTTTTCCCGCAGCGTCTTGCGGTAGAGATCGCCGGTTGCGTCGACGATCTTGTCGCCTTGATACAGCCCCATGCGGTGGCTCAGCGTCGAAGGATTATCGACGTCGATGGCCGGACTCTCCGGCAACGCGCGCTCCAGTTCGAGCAGCGGCGCGAGCGCAGTGACATCGCCGGGCGGCACTTCCAGCGGCGCGCCGCTGATGTGATCGAGTTCGGCGGTGTGCCCGGCGACATCGCGCAGGAAGGTGCGGTTGGAGAGATAACTGTTGGTCCAGAGCGCGGCCAGCACGGTCAGCGCCAGGCCGGTAGCGAGCAGCGCGCCGCCGTGCATCAGCATGCGCCTGACGGTCTGCGCGCGGTTCCGGCCGGCCCACGCGCTTTCCTCCAGCAACACGTCCGGCAGCAGCCGCGCGAGGAACGTGCTGCCGTGGCGCGGCGCCAGCGCCGGCATGGCCTGATCCGCCGCCAGCCCCAGCCGCTCGCGCCGTTCGCCGAGCACCAGGTCGAGCGGCTTGCCGCCTTGCTGCGCGCTGGTGAAGTAGACGCCGCGCACCGCGAGATTCGTTTCGTATTGCGAGTGGCGCGACAGTTCTCCGTACCACAGCGCAAGCCGTGGCTTGAGCGCGGCGAACTGCTGCGGGAACAGATAGATGTCCTGGCGCTTGCGCACGTCCGGCTCGCGGGCGAGGGTATCGGCGAGGCCGTCGTTCAGGCGGTCGACCAGCGCCGCGAGTCCGCTTTCGAACGCGACGTCCGGCGCCGCGCCCGGATCGGCGGGACGGGTCCAGCCCCACACCTGCGCGCGCGCTTCGTTCGTCAGGGCGTCGAAGGTTTCGGTGAAACCCGCGAGACGGTCCATCTTGGTCACGACGAGATACACCGGCAACACGATCCCGGCTTCTTCCTGCATGCGCTGGAGACGCGCGCGATGCCGGGCGATCAGCTCCAGGCAGTGGCGTTCGTCCGCGTGCATCAGATCGTCGACGGGCAGCGCGAGGATCACGCCATTGACGGGCTGATCCGCGCGATGCCGCCGCAGCAGACGCATCAGCGGAAAACGCTCGGCGGCGCCGTCGGCGGGCGCGAGGAAGCTGCCCGGCACGTCCACCAGCACGCAGCGGTTGCCGAACCACCACGAGCAGTCTTCGAGCGGCGAAGCAGGCCCGGACGACTTCGGCTGCGCCAGCCCGGCTTCACGGATGAACGAGGTCTTGCCCGCACCGTCCGCACCGAGCAGCGCGTACCAGGGCAGCGCGTAGACGTAATGGCCGGTGAGCCGGTCGAGCCAGCCGCGCCACGGCTTGCCGCGCTCGTGCGTGCCGCGCCGGAGCACGGTGAGGGCGTCGCGCAGCCGCTTTTCGGTCTCGCCGAGCGGCACGCGCCGTTGCCGCACCACCTCGGCGCGGTCGACCCAGCGCGTGCGGGTGCGTCCGCAGGCCCGCGCGATGGCGACGATCCAGCCGAGCCGCCAGCACAGCCAGATGGCCCAGATCAGCAGCACGGCGGCGATCAGCCACTCGCGGGCCTCGGGCGTCTCGAACGGATGCGCATTGCCGATGGCGATGAGCGAGAAGTCGTTCCAGATGAGCCAGACGACGATCAGCACCAGAATCGTCACCGCCATTTCGCGGCTGAACAGCGCGTTCCTGATTCGTTGGAAAAAGCTCATTGCGCGGCTCCCTGGGGTGTGCTGCTCTGCGTGTTCTGCGGATCGCCGCCCGGTGTGTCGCCGATCTGCGAGGACGCCGAGCGCATCAGCACGATCTCCACGCGGCGGTTACGCGACCGGCCGCTCGCCGTGTCGTTCGACGCGATCGGATTCGCGTCGCCGAGCCCCGCCGCGGTGATATGCCGGGTCGCCGACAAACCGTTCACCAGCAGCATCTGTTCGACGCGCCGGGCGCGCGCCAGCGAAAGCGCGTCGTTCGACGGGAATGCCTGGGTGTGCATGGGCTGGTCGTCGGTGAAGCCGTTGACGACGATGTCGCCGGGCAACTGGTTCAGCGCCCCCGCGATGCTCGCCAGCACCGGCCGGTACGCGTCCTTCTCGTTGGCCGAACCCGACGCGAACAGGCCGTCGCCGTGAATCGTCACGATGCTGCGGTCAGGCAGGTCCTTCACTTCGATCAGCCCGAGGCGGCACAGGCCCTGCAGCAGGCTTGCCGCCGTCGGCGCCTTGGCGCTCTGGGCGGCGATGTCCGGCAGCCGCGCATGGCGGATCGCGGCCGCGACGACGTCGCCGCGGCGATCGGCGGAACTCTTGAACGCCGTGTACATGCCGCCCGTCGCCAGCACCGCGCCGATCAGCCAGACCCACACCGGCACGCGGCCGCGCCGTCCGGTCGCGATGCGCTTGTCCGGCAGCGCATGCTGCGACAGCAGCGCGCCGTACTCGCCGCGTTGCGTGCGCAGGATCCGCAACAGCCGCTGACGGATGCCGTCGAGCTGGCTTTGGCCCTGGTCGAGCACGCGGTAACGGCCTTCGAAGCCCAGTTGCAGGCAGTAGTACTGCAACTCGATCAGGTCGAGATGCGCGCCCGGGTTCTGGCACAGCCGCGCCAGCAGCTGGAAGAACTTCTCGCCGCCCCAGGTTTCGCTGTGGAAGGTGACGAGCAGGCTGTGCGTGGACCAGCGCCCTTCGCCGCCCCACTGGGTCAGCGCGATCGCCTCGTCGAGCGCGGTGCAGAGGCAATAGCGCGCGCCGATGATCGTCTCGACGGGAATGCCCAACAGCGTCGCGCGTTCCTGGAACGCATGCATCTCGCTGACGAGATAGGTGCGCAAGGCCTCGAGCTCGATAGGCCCGCCGATGCGGATCTGGATAGCCGTATCGAGCAGGCTGTTTGCCGTTGCGAGCAGCGGGGTGCCGCCGCGTGCCGGGGCTGCCGGCGACGCAACCGTATCCGGCGGCGTCAGTGCCATTGCTTCTGCCATAGCGTCTTGAGGTCGGTGAAGAGTGGATCGGGTCGGCGCGTCGGGCTAGCGGTCCTGACTGCGGATCGCCCAGCATTCCATCGAGAGTCCGGGCAGATCGCCCGCGACATGCAGCGCGAGCCCGCCTGACTTTTCGAGCTGGCCCCACAGTTCCGAGCTGGAGTCCAGTTCGAAGTAGTGGTGATCGACGTGATAGGGAATCTGGCGCGGCGCGACCGGCAGCGCGCGCAGTCCGATACCGGGCAGTTGCAGATGCACGAGGTTGTGCAGATGCTCGACCGGCCCGATCTTCACCTGCGCCGGATAGCGCGTCTGCACCGCTTCGGCGGGCAGGTCCGCGCGCACCGCGAGCACGAAGGCGGCGCGGCGCAGCAGCTCGGGCGTCGGGATGCGGGCCACCCAGACGCGTTGCGCGCGCTCCTGCAACTCGATGGCCACCGCGCTCTGTTCCATCACGCTCGACAGCGAACGCCGCAGTTCGAGCATCAGCGGGCCGAACGAGCTTTGCAGGTCGTCGTGGCGATACACCGGCCACACCACCGGACGCCGCGTCGGGCTGGTGAAGGTGCTGAGATCGCAGGCGAGCCTGAGCCAGTCGCGAAACAGGATTTCCGGATGCTGCATGCCGGCCTGCTGCACGTGCCAGGTTTCGGATTGCGCGCGATTCACGAGGCCGAGCAGCAGGAAGTCCGCCACTTCGCCGACGCTGCCGCGCCCGGAACGCTTGAGGCGCTGTTCGAGCAGCGCGCCGCGTTGTTCGAGCAGGCCATGCAGTTCGCGCACGAGGCCGGTCAGGACCGGATGGCGGATCGCGGACAGCATCGGCGCGATGTAGTCCGGATCAAGCGAGACGTGGTTGTCCGGATGGCGCTCGCGCACCCGCACCACGCCGATGCCCTGCCAGTCCGCGCCGAGTTCCGACTCGGGCATCAGGCGCAGCCGCATCTTGCCGAGCTGCACGGCCGCCGGTCCGAGCGAGACCGCGACGTTGTCCGCCAGTTCGGTGTTCTGCGCGACGTAGCGTGCGAGCGAGCCCTGGCTGTCCTCGTAGATCACGTCCACGGCGCCGTGCTGGCGCAGCGGCGCGGCGAGCACGATGCGTTGGTCGCGCAGCGTGGCGGGAATGTCGAGCGGCGCGGGCGCGTCCTCGCCGCTGTGGAACGAGAACGGCGTGCCGTCAGGCAGCACGCCCTGCGCCGACAACAACGCGATCTTGCCGATCTTGAGCGCGCCGTGATCGAGTTCGAGATCGGCGAGACCCCAGAAGAAGGGCGACGCGCCGGCCGCGCTGCGGTGCTGCACGTAGTGCTCGACGTAGCGTTCGAGTTGCTGGAAGTGCTGGGGCCGCAGATACATGCCTTCGGACCACACGACCTTGCTGTGATCGATCCATGATTCGCGCGCCCGGATGGTGTTTTTCATGATGTCTTCAACGTTTGTCGAGCGTCACGGTCACGCTCTGACGGGTGATTTCCACGGCGATCTTTTCGGTGCGGGGCGAGAACTGCCACACCTTGTAGAGGTTGGTGCTCTTCGGCGGCGCGAGTGCCACGGTCTGTTTCCACAGACGCTTGTCGATCAGCCGATACCCCGCGACGATGCCCAGTTGCGTGGCGAGCGCGCCGCCCGGGCGGCGGAGCGTCTTGGTTTCGCCCGGCTGCATGATGAGTTGCTGCGTGAAGACCAGGTCCTCGCCGAGCGCGTCCTTGGCGCGGTCCTGAAGCGTCGGGAAACTGGCCGCTTCGAAGGCCCCGGTCGACTTGAGTTCGTAGAGGCCGACGAGAATCGGCGAAGGCTTGCCGGTAACGCCGAGATTGGCGTCGTCGGCGACGTGCAGCGTGATCTCGTACGGCACGTCCATGTCGCGCTCGGTGGACGCGCATCCGCACATCGCGATGGCCGCGACGACGCAGACCGCACGGTGTGCGAATCGTTTCATCATGGGTGCTCCCGGGTCACGACGCCATGTTCAGCACTTTGGTCTGGCTGGGCGAACTGCCGGTGCCCGTGGTATTGGCGTTGTTCTGCAAGGTGGGGTCGGTCATGCGCGTGGTCGGCATGCCTTGCAGCAAGACCGTGTTCGCGCCGCGCGAATTGCGCGATGAAGCGGATACCGAGCCCGACGCCACGCCGCCCTGCGCGCCGCCCTGATCGCCGTTGGACGCCGGGATCGTGGTGCCCATGTTGTGCGCGAAGCCGCCGCCGACCATGACGTTCGTCACGTTGGGCTGCGCGGACCCGCGCTGCGAGTTGTTGTCGTAGCCTGCCGGCGTGCCGACCGGCGGCGTCTTGTTGACCGACACCGCGTCGTTGCCGCCGCCCGCGCTCGAATTCACCATCACCATGTGGGTTCTCCCTGAGTTCAGCCGAGGTGGATTTGTTCGCCGTCGATCTTCGACAGATGTTCGGCGCTCAGGAGCACGTTGCGGCTGTGCAGCCGCATGAGCTCCGTGCTTTCGTGATCGATCTGCGCGGCGCGCACGTGGTCCACTGTTTCGCAGGTGCGAAAGCTCTGCTTGCAGACCTGCACGATGTGATCGGCCAGCGTTTCCAGCGAACGCGTCACGCTGCGCCACGTCTGTGCGCTCGCCTGCGCCACCGTCGCGCGCAGCGACAGCGTCTGGGTATGCAGCTCGGCACGCGCGCTGTCGAGCGTCATGTGGTCGGCGTGAATGGCGCAGCGCTGTACCGCGTCGAGTTCGATATCGCGCGCGCTCGACAGCCGCAGGCCGCCTTCGGCCTCGACGATCATCGGGCGGGCCATGCGCAGCGTCGCCGGCGCGTCGCCGGGCCGCTCGATGATGGCGATCACGAAATGCCCGTGCGTGCGTTCGCGCGTGACCAGCACGGTGTCGCCGCAGGCCGGCGCGAGCAGGCAGCTGAACGCGGGCTGGCAGGCGATCACTTCGCCGTCGAGCGCGACGCCTACGGTCGCGCCGTCGTCGTCGAGTTGCTGGACGCGGCCGATGCGCGGCCACTGGGCTTCGATGTGCTGCTGGGTCAACAGGTTGGCAGGATTGCTCATTGAGTGGTTCTCCGGTTATCAAGCGGCAGGCGCCCGGCTGGCGCGCCGGGACGACCATTGTTCGGCCGCGTACAGTTCATCGTCGGCGTCGCGGGCGCCATCCTTGTCCGACCAGGGCCGTTCTTCCGACTCCGCGCGATGAAACAGCGTGCGCTCGAAGGTGGCGTCGTCGAAGCGGGCGTCCTGGAGCGTCGCTCCCGTGAAATCGGCGGCTTCGAGACGGGCCGCGTCGAAGCGGGCGGCGCGGCCCTGCGCCTGGCGGAACTGGCTGCCGCGCAACTGCGCCCGCGAGAAGTCGGCGTAATCGATGTGCGCCTCGCTCCAGATCGTGCCGGGCATGTCGGCGTCGCGGCACTGGATGCGCTCGGCCCGGGCGCGATAGAAGCAGGCCGAGGCTGCGCGCACGCCGTCGAAGCGCGCGCCTGCCAGCAGCGAGCCGGGGAAACCGGTGTGCGGCAGATGCGCGTCTTCGAAACAGACCTCGCTCATGTCGCATTCGATGAACTGGCAACGCAGCAGCGTCTGGCCGCTCAAGGCCTGGCCGCTCAGGTTGCATTCCGCGAAGATGGCGTTGTCGAACGACGCTTCGCGGAACGGCGTCTCGCGCAGATCGACGCGATGAAAGAACACCTTGTGCAGCGTGCAGGCGTTGAAACTCGCGCCTGCCACGGCGCTTTCGTCGAAGAAGCTGAGCGCGAGCCGCGCGTGATCGAAGACGCTGCCTGCAAGATCGCCCTTCAGGACATTCAGGCTGTCCAGCGCGGCCTGCGTGAAGCGCGCGTGCGGCGCACGGCAATCGACGAAGCTGACGCTCTGCAGGGTCGAGGCGGACCAGTCGGCCTGCTCCATGTCGCAATTCAGGAACTGACTGCCCGTCACGCGCGCGTTGGCCAGCACCGCGTGTCCGAAGCGGCAGTGGTCGAACACGCAGTCGGCGAACTGTGCGCCCGTCAGGTTCGCGGCGCGAAAATCCACCCGCTCGAAGACGCCGCCCGCGCAATCCATGCCTTGCAATGCAGCGCCTTCGAGCGACAACGCCCTCACCGGCATGCCGTCGCGCACCTGCTGTTCAAGGCCGAGCCGATCCATCATGCAGCCTCCGGACGCGCGCGCGGACACCAGATGACCCGCTCCTGATAGGCGTCGTCGAGACGCGTGGCGTCGTCGATCAACACGTCGCCCAGATTGGCGCGGAACAGATTGGCCTCGCGCAGATCCGCGCCGCGCAGATCGGCGGCGCGCAGCTGGGCCTCGATCAGATCGGCGCCTTGCAGGCTCGCCAGACGCAGGTCGGCACGCACCAGATAGCCGCGCTCGAAGCGGGCGTCGAGAAACGTGCAAGCTTGCAGGTCGGCGTTCGAGAAATCGCTGTTGGCAATGCGGGCGCGCGTGAAATCGCTGCGGGCGAGATCGGCTGCGTGCAGGTTCACTTCGACCAGTTCGGCGTCCGCGAAGGTGCTCGCATGCAGCGCGGCGCACTGGAGGAAGCACGCCTTGTGCAGGCGCGCGCCGTTGAAGCACAGGCGCTGTTCGACCGGGGATTCCGTCAGGCCGAGACCGATGATGTCGGCGCCGCTGAAGTCCAGCGTCTGCGACGGACAGCGGAACAGCACGAACTTGCGGATCACCGCGCGGCTGAAGTCGGCCTGGCCGATCTCCTGACCCATCATGACGACATTGCTGATGCGCGCGTCACAGAAGAGGCTCGTGCCGAGCCGTCCCTTGCTGAACTGCGTGCGGTCGAGCGTCGCGCCCGAGAAATCGCATTGTTCGAAATTGCCTTGTTCGATCACGCTTTGCCGCAGGCAGGCCTCGCGGAAATCGGCGGATCCGGCTTCCGCGAGCGAGAGATTCGCTTCGCTCAGGTCGGCGTTGGAGAGGCGCGTGCCGCGCAAGGTTGCGCGCACCAGATTGGCCTCCTTCAGACAGGCGCCGATGCAGATCGCGCCGCTCAGGTCGGCGCCTTCGAGACTGGCGCGCGTGAGATTGACACCCGAAAGATCGAGGTCCGAGAGGTCCGCTCCGGCGAGATCGGCTTCGATCAGCGACCTGCCTTCCGCGAGCGCCTGCGTCACCCACGCGCGCCTGCTGGCCGCGTGGGCCGTCCGACCCGCGACCGGCTGCGACGGCGCGGGCCGGAATTGCGCGGACTTCAGCTGCGTCGTGCGGCGCATGGCAAGCAGCGCGGGATCGATGACCGCTCCCGGCAGCTCCGGCAGCGCCGGAGGCGGCGCGGGCTCGGCGGCAGCGGGCGGGCGCGGAGCCGCGAGGATTTCATCAGCGCGCTTGCGCAGGTCGGCAACCCTGCGTTCCGCGTCCTGCTGGGTCTGCTCGACGTATTCGACCAGCTGCTCCGGACGCGCGGGCATGGGCGTCGCGGGCGGGGCCGCCGGCGCGCCGAGCGCCTGCGATTCGCGCTCGAGACGGTTGAGGAACTGGCGGGCCATCGCGTTCGGTTCGCCGGGCGTCCAGGCCGAGTCGCCGCTCGCCGCCAGGTCTTCCGGAAACAGATCGCCGTCGCGCATCGCGTACAGTACGCCGCGCCGCGGATCGAGCCGGCGCGTGTGGATGTCTTCGTAGTGCGCGACGGGACGCGGCTGGCCGGCGATCTCGGCGGCCAGCATCAGGCAGGCGATATCGCTGGCGTCGAAGGTACGGATGGCCATCACGCCGTGATAGATCATCACGACCTTCTCGATGTGCGGCAGGAACCAGAGCGTCGTGAGCCGCAGCGGAATCTCGCGGCCCGGGGCGGTGTTCGTGTGCCAGGCGAAGGCGCGCATGTGCAGCGCCGGCAGCCGGCCCGCGATGCGCGCGCGCTCGGGATGCAGGTTGACGAGTTCATAGTCGCACGCGGCGGGCAGCGCGCTCAGGTCGGGGAACTGCTGATCGGCGGGCGCGATGTTGAAGTACGCGGCATCCATGGTGCGCGGATAGCCCGGGAAATCTTCTTCGATGTAGGTGTCATCCACTTCGCCATACAGCGCGCTGCGCTGCGGCCAGGAAGAGGGCACTGGGGCAAAGCTGGCGCTGCGCACCGGTGCGTCCGATGACGTCATGAGGTCGTCGACGTATTCGAGGTTAGGCAGCTTGCGCGGAGAAGCCTGTGCCTGGGTATCGGCCTCATAGCCGAGGCCGAGCGGATTCTGCGGATAGTCCGCGCCGCCATACGCCATCGTCCAGTCGAGCGGCATGCGCTCGAACGGGGCAGCCGGCCGGGGCCGGCCGTCCTCCCAGACGCGGTCGCCGCTGACGCGTATCCGCTTGCTGCTCTGCGCGACCCGCAGACCGACTTCGCAGGCGTGCTGCTTGTCGCAATGCGCGCCGTAGGCCCAGGCGGTCGCCAGATACTCGGGATGCCGTTTGGGCAAGCCGAGATCCAGCGTCTGGCCGGCCAGTTCGGCGCCGACCGTATTCCACAGCGTTTGCTCTCCGAGGACGCGCGAGGCGTCGCCCAGCGTTGCCATACAGGCCACCGCAACGCCCAGCAGTTCATTGCCCTGATGACGGTAAGGGCGCGTGAGCACCGTCAGCCGGGTTGGTTTCATGATCTTCATTGCGCGTCTTCTTTCAAGGTAATGCCAGTATCAGAACTTCACGTCGTAACCGACGGTACGCATCGACGAGCCCGTGCTCGATATCGATGAGCCAAGGGTCGAGATGGAGGAGCCGGTCGCCTTGAATTCGGCCCCCTTGGTCTCGAAGGAGGAGGCCCGGGCCGCGACTTCAACGCCACGGATGCTGACGTTGACCGCGTGAAACTGCTCACGCGTCCCGGCGATGATGTCGAGCTTGTTGCCGATGCTGAGGCGGTTCTCGATGCCGCTGATGACGTTGTTGGCGACCCCGAACGTCAGGGAGGTCGATTCGCCTACGACGAGCGTGTTCTTGAACCCGTTCACGGTGACGGCGTAGACGCTGCCGCTCAGATCCGGCTGGAGGAAGTTCTGGATGAAGGCGGGAACCTGGCTGGCGAGCGTATTGGACGAAGTGGACGGCTGCGAGGTGCTCGAAGACGACGTCGACGGCGTGGATTGCTGCATGCCGCTGCGGGCACGGGCCTTCTTGCCGCGCTTGCCGGCTTGCGCCGCCATCGCCTGCTGCAATTGGCCGGCCGTGCTTGCACTCGCGCTCGTACTCGTGCTCGGTTGCTGATTCAACAGACGCTGCGCGCCGGAAGGCGGCGGCGAAGTCGAGGTGTCGCCGGAAGCGAGCGGCAGGCCCACTTCGATCGTGTGCGAACCCGCCGTTGCATGCGTGGTGTTGGCTTCCACGGACGTGTCGTAGTTGCGCTCGGCGTGCAGCTTGACCTGTTCCGAACCCTGCTTGTCCTCGAAGCGGAACATGTTGGCGTTGCTGCTGTTGCCGTTGGGCGTGCGGGTGAGGAAGCCGCTTTGCGTGGCCGAATCGGGCAGGTTGAACGGGGGCATCTGCGAGGCGTTGTAGACGCGCCCGGTGATGAGCGGCCGATCGATATCGCCGTTCATGAAGTCCACCACCACTTCCTGGCCGATACGCGGGATATAGATGCCGCCGTAGTTCGAACCAGCCCAGGCATCGGAAACGCGCACCCAGCAGGAGCTGTTTTCATCGCTCTTGCCATAGCGGTCCCAGCGGAATTGCAGCTTCACGCGGCCGTTCTGATCAGTCCAGATGGTTTCGCCTGCCGGTCCTGTGACCACCGCGGTCTGCGGACCGGGAGCCTTTGGCAAGGGCGTGACAGACGGCGCGCGCCAGGGCAGCGAAGTGGGTTGAGAGACGAACTCGGTGTCGTAGGCTGCCGTGCTGCTGCCGCTGGCATCGCCGCCGTTCTGGAAGTGATAGCTTGCGCCGACGATCAGATACTCGCGGTTATCGGCCGTGCGTGGGCAACCGGTCAACGTGAACAGATAGCCGGGGGCGAAAGCGCGGATCGTGGTGTGACCATGAGCGCTTTCGCTCCCGGTCTGTTCCTCTTCGAGACGCACGCGCGAATAGTGACTGCCTTCGTCGCCATTGACATAGCCAAGCTGCCAGTTGTACTTCTCGTACGAGCCGTGATCGTCGCTGAGCGGATTGGCTTGCTGGCTCTGCAGATCCGCCTTGGGCTTGCGGAAGTCGTAGTCATCGACGACATAGCGGCCCGTGGTGACGTTGTCCTCGGTGTGCCAGCGATCGACGCCTTCGGTCTCGGGCAACGCGATCTGGTCGGGCGCGAGATAGGGCAAAGATGCATAGTCGGGCAACGGATCATGGCCGCTCATGTCATCGACGAGCACGAGCGTGTGCTGGCCCATCTGATGCGTGAAGTAGTAATAGATGCCTTCCTGCTCCATCAGACGGCTGACGAAGGCAAAGTCGGTTTCCTGAAACTGGGTGCAATAACCCCAGGTGCGATAGGTCGCACTCAGGCGGTTGGTAACCGGAAAGCCATAAGCAGAGAAGACTTCCTGGATGATCTCGACAACCGTCTTCTCCTGGAAGATGCGGCCGTTGATGGAGCGTGTGAGATACCACAGCGAAGGCCGCACGGTGGCGGTATAGATATAGCTGCGCGAGGTGAGGGTCTCGCGGCCATTGAACTCGAAGCGGGTGATCTGGCCGTCGAGGTAGCGCAGAGCGCCGACCTGCGGCTGGATCTCCAGCGTGAGGGACTTGCCGAGGGCACTCTTGAGATCGAGCGAGGCGTCGCTCGACACGAGTTGCACCTCGAAGTCGAAGAGGGTGGAGAGTGCTTCGTTTCCTGTCATGGAACGGAAACTGAGTGTACCGGGCTCAAATGCTTGGCTGTAGGCCATCACAATCTGGGTCATGTCGCTCTCGTGATAATCGGATAGTTAGTCAAACAAACGTGTTGCGAAACTTTGTCATCCTGACGGGAATACGCACACTGCATCGTGTTATTCCCGAATGCTGCCGGCCGACTGCTTGGGTCGAGCTCTGGTGACGGAACTTGCAAAACGGTTCGCATGGTTGCTTCGATCTTCACGCCCGGCATGCGCGCATGCCCGGGATGCTGGGTGACGGGATCCTGGTCGCATCGACGCGACAAGGGCGCATTCGCAGCATCATCCGGGTGAGTTTCATGGCCTTCATTGCGCGCTTTATTTCCTGATCAGGCCGGCTTCAAAACTTGACCTCGTAACCGACGGTCTGAACCGACGATCCCGTAGTCGATACTTCCGAACCGACAGTCGAGATCGACGAGCCGGTCGACGTGATCTCGTTGCCCTTGTTTTCGACGACAGAGCCGGTGTTCGAGACCTCCGCGCCGGTTGCACTGACGTCGAGCGTATGGAGTTCTTCGAGCGTCCCTCCGATGACATCGAGTTTGTTGCCGATGTTGAGGCGGTTCTCATCGCCGCCGATAAAGTCGTTGACGATGCCGAACACCACGGACGTCGCCTCGCCCGCAATGATCGTGTTGTCATTGCCGTTCACCGTGAGGTTGAATGCATGACCGTCGAGCTTCGGGGTGAAAAAGTCATTTACGACGTCCGGGATCTGTTGCAGCATTTGTCCGACCGGGCCCGAAGGTGCGGTCGATTGCTGCATCTCGCTGCGTGCATGCGCTTTCCTGCCGCGCTTGCCTTGCCGGGCGGCCATGGCCTGTTGCAAGGGGCCGCCCAAGCCTGTGCCGGCTTGCTGCTGTAACAGACGCTGTGCGCCGGACGGCGGCGGCGAGGTCGAGGTGTCGCCGGAAGCGAGCGGCAGGCCCACTTCGATCGTGTGCGAGCCCGCCGTGGTATGCGTGGTGTTCGCTTCGACGGACGTGTCGTAGTTGCGCTCGGCGTGCAGCTTGATCTGCTCGGAGCCTTGTTTGTCCTCGAAGCGGAACATGTTGGCGTTGCTGCTGTTGCCGCCGGGCGTGCGGGTAAGAAAGCCGCTTTGCGTGGCTGAATCCGGCAGGTTGAACGGCGGCATCTGCGAGGCGTTGTAGACGCGCCCGGTGATGAGCGGCCGATCGATGTTGCCGTTCATGAAGTCCACCACCACTTCCTGGCCGATGCGCGGGATATAGATGCCGCCGTAGTTCGAACCGGCCCACGCATCCGAGACGCGTACCCAGCACGAGCTGTTTTCGTCGCTCTTGCCGTAGCGGTCCCAGCGGAATTGCAGCTTCACGCGGCCGTGCTGATCGGTCCAGATGGTCTCGCCTGCCGGGCCAACCACGACTGCGGTCTGCGGTCCGGTCGCTTTCGGCAGCGGCGTGATGGAAGGCGCGCGCCAGGGCAGTGAAGTGGGCTGCGCGAGAAACTCCGTGTCGTAACGGGCTGTGCTGCTGCCGCTGGCGTCACCGCCGCTTTGAAACTGATAACTTGCGCCGACGATCAGGTACTCGCGGTTATCGGCAGTGCGGGGGCAACCGGTCAGCGTGAACAGATAACCCGGCGCAAAGGCGCGGATCGTGGTGTGGCCATGAGCGCTTTCGCTGCCGGTCTGCTCTTCTTCGAGCCGTACGCGCGAGTAATGATTGCCCTCGTCGCCGTTGACGTAGCCGAGCTGCCAGTTGTACTTCTCGTACGAGCCGTGTTCATCGCTGAGCGGGTTGGCCTGCTGGCTTTGCAGGTCCGCCTTGGGCTTGCGGAAGTCATAGTCATCGACGACATAGCGGCCCGTGGTGACGTTGTCCTCCGTGTGCCAGCGATCCACGCCTTCGGTCTCGGGCAGCGCGATCTGATCGGGCGCGAGGTAAGGAAGCGAGGCGTAATCGGGCAGGGCGTCGTGACCGCTCATGTCATCGACGAGCACGAGCGTGTGCTGGCCCATCTGATGCGTGAAGTAGTAGTAGATACCTTCCTGCTCCATCAGCCGGCTGACGAAGGCGAAGTCGGTTTCCTGAAACTGGGTGCAGTAACCCCAGGTGCGATACGTGGCACTCAGGCGGTTGGTCACCGGAAAGCCATAAGCGGAGAAGACTTCCTGAATGATCTCGACAACCGTCTTCTCCTGAAAGATGCGGCAGTTGACGGAGCGCGTGAGATACCACAGCGATGGCCGCACGGTGGCCGTATAGATATAGCTGCGCGAGGTGAGGGTCTCGCGGCCATTGAATTCGAAGCGGGTGATCTGTCCGTCGAGATAGCGCAGCGCACCGATCTGCGGCTGGATCTCCAGCGTGAGGGACTTGCCGAGGGCGCTCTTGAGATCGAGCGAAGCATTGCCCGCAACGAGCTGCACCTCGAAGTCAAAGAGAGTGGAAAGGGCTTCGTTACCTGTCATGGAACGGAAACTCAGGGTGCCGGGTGCAAATGCTTCGCTGTAGGCCATCACAATCTGGGTCATGTCGGTCTCTTGTGATAATCGGATCGTTGCTCAGACACGCGTGTCAAGTGAGTCATCCCGAGTGGCGCAGTCTTTTGCTGCACGCACCCCGGATGCTGTCGGCCGACCTGGTGGGTCGGCCCTGGTGGCGGACTTTCCTTAAACGGTGCTCATGGCTGCCTTGCTCTCCGTGCTATGTATGAGGTTGAACAGTGCGTCGCTGGCTATGGCGTGGAAGTTGGTTTCACCACTTGACTTCATAGCCGACCTTGACGATGGTCACGCCGGTTTCGTTGATCGAGGCGCCGTTCTGCGCCACGATCGTGCCGGTATTCGCCACCCAGAGGCCCGTGTTGTTGACCGCGTTGCCCGCATTGGTCACCACGTTTCCGATGGTGTTGAGATCGCTCGTGTGAAACACCTCGTTCGACCCGACGTTCACGCCGAACGTGTTGCCGACGTTGAAGTCGTTCTCGTTGCCGGCGATGAAGCTCGTGTAGTCGCCGATGACCGTTGTCATGCCCAAGCCAGCGATCAAGGTGCCCGCGCGACCCACGGTCACGGTGTTCGAAAAGCCGTTGACCGTGACGTTGTAGGCGCTTCCACTGAGCTTCGGCTGGAAGAAGTTCTGGACGAATGAGGGCAACTGGCTGGCGAGCGTGCCGGACTGTGACGTGCTTGACGATGATGTCGATGTCGATGTCGATGTCGATGTCGATGTCGACGGCGTGGACTGCTGCATGCTGGTGCGCGCATAGGCTTTCCTGCCGCGCTTGCGCGGTCGTCCGGCCATGATGGTCTGCTGCAATTGGCCGGCCGCACTTGTACTGACCTGCTGATTCAACAGACGCTGCGCGCCGGATGGCGGCGGCGAAGTCGAACTGTCACTGGAAGCGAGCGGCAAGCCGACTTCGATGGTGTGCGAACCCGCTGTGGTATGCGTGGTATCGGCTTCGACGGAGGTGTCGTAGTTGCGCTCGGCATGCAGCTTGATCTGCTCGGAACCTTGTTTGTCCTCGAAGCGGAACATGTTCGCGTTGCTGCTGTTGCCGCCGGGCGTGCGGGTGAGAAAGCCGCTTTGCGTAGCTGAATCGGGCAGATTGAACGGCGGCATCTGCGAGGCGTTGTAGACGCGTCCGGTGATGAGCGGCCGATCGATGTTGCCGTTCATGAAGTCCACCACCACTTCCTGGCCGATACGCGGGATATAGATGCCGCCGTAGTTCGAACCGGCCCAGGCGTCGGAGACTCGTACCCAGCAGGAGCTGTTCTCGTCGCTCTTGCCGTAGCGGTCCCAGCGGAATTGCAGCTTCACGCGGCCGAGCTGATCGGTCCAGATGGTTTCGCCTGCGGGGCCGACGACCACCGCTGTCTGCGGCCCAGTTGCTTTGGGCAGCGGCGTGATGGAAGGCGCGCGCCAGGGCAGTGAAGTGGGCTGCGCGAGAAACTCCGTGTCGTAACGGGCTGTGCTGCTGCCGCTGGCATCGCCGCCGCTTTGAAACTGATAACTTGCGCCGACGATCAGGTATTCACGGTTATCGGACGTGCGGGGACATCCTGTGAGCGTGAACAGATAACCGGGCGCGAAAGCGCGAATGGTCGTGTGACCATGAGCGCTTTCACTCCCAGTCTGTTCCTCTTCGAGACGTACGCGCGAGTAATGATTGCCCTCGTCGCCATTGACGTAGCCGAGCTGCCAGTTGTACTTCTCGTACGAGCCGTGATCGTCGCTGAGCGGATTGGCCTGCTGGCTTTGCAGGTCTGCCTTGGGCTTGCGAAAATCGTAGTCGTCAACAACATAGCGGCCCGTGGTGACGTTGTCCTCCGTGTGCCAGCGATCGACGCCCTCGGTCTCAGGCAACGCGATCTGATCGGGCGCGAGATAAGGCAGCGAGGCGTAATCGGGCAGGGCGTCGTGACCGCTCATGTCATCGACGAGCACGAGCGTGTGCTGGCCCATCTGATGCGTGAAGTAGTAATAGATGCCTTCCTGCTCCATCAGCCGGCTGACGAAGGCGAAGTCGGTTTCCTGGAACTGGGTGCAATAACCCCAGGTGCGATACGTCGCACTCAGCCGGTTGGTCACCGGAAACCCATAAGCGGAGAAGACTTCCTGGATGATCTCGACAACCGTCTTCTCCTGGAAGATGCGGCCGTTGATGGAGCGTGTGAGATACCACAGTGAAGGCCGCACGGTCGCCGTATAGATATAGCTGCGCGAGGTGAGCGTCTCGCGGCCATTGAACTCGAAGCGGGTGATCTGTCCGTCGAGGTAACGGAGAGCGCCGACCTGCGGCTGGATCTCCAGCGTCAGATACTTGCCGAGGGCGCTCTTGAGATCGAGCGAGGCATCGCTCGATACGAGTTGCACCTCAAACTCGAAGAGGGTGGAGAGTGCTTCGTTACCTGTCATGGAACGGAAACTGAGGATGCCGGATGCAAATGCGTCGCTGTAGGCGGTCACAATCTGAGTCATGTCGTCTCGCTCGATACGGATGAAGGGCCAGGCACGCGTGCCTGAACAGGTGGCGTCCGCATCTCGTCGGATGCGGTTATTGGCCGTTGGGCGATCGTCTCCTCGAACTTCGAGCGGAATGGCGATTGCCACTGCATGAATCTCAGGCGCTGCGCTCGCCAAGCATCGCGAGTGGAGAGCGCCCGACCCGGCAGCTGATGTTCCCGGTCCGCACGACGAGTCCGGGCATCGAACCGAACTCGCCGGCGCACACGCTGCCTCAAAACTTCACGTCGTAACCGACGTGTCCCATCTTCACGCCCATGTTGTTCACGGACGATCCGATGTCGACGATCATCGAGCCGGTCGACTGCACCCAGTTGCCGGTGTTGTGGACCTGGCTGCCCACGGTGATCACATTGCTTCCCCAGGTGTTGAGCGCCGCGACCTGGAAGCCTTCGAATTGCCCGGCATGGACCTGGAGGGCGTTGCCGATCGTCGTGTCGGCCCGGTTGCCTAGCACGAAGCTGGTGGAGAGGCCGGTGATCGTCGTCGTGGTCGAGCCGTCGACGTCCTTGGTCTCGATGCCGGTGATCAGCACGGTGGACGTACCGTCGGTGATCTTGAGTTCCTCGCCCAGATAGACCTTCTGCGTCGAGCCGACCACGAGCGTCTTCTCCATGCCGTTCACGGTGATGTTCAGCGCGCTGCCGCCGAGCTTGGGCGTGGAGAAGTTCTGCAGGAAGGCGGGCACCTGGCTGGCCAGCGTGATCGACGATGACGTGGGTGTGGACGTAGACGTGGACGATGAGGTCGATGTCGTTGTCGACGTGGCAGGCGTGGACTGCTGCATGCCGCTGCGCGCATAGGCTTTCCAGCCGCGCTTGCCTTTGCGTGCGGCCATGCCCTGCTGCAATTGCCCGGTCGTGCCGGTGCTCGTACTCGCTTGCTGATTCAACAGACGTTGCGCGCCGGAAGGCGGCGGCGAGGTCGAGGTGTCGCCCGAAGCGAGCGGCAGGCCGACTTCGATCGTGTGCGAACCCGCCGTGGTAAGCGAGCTATCGGCTTCGACGGAGGTGTCGTAGTTGCGTTCGGCGTGTACCTTGATCTGCTCGGAGCCTTGCTTGTCTTCGAAGCGGAGCATGTTGGCGTTGCTGCTGTTGCCGTTGGGCGTGCGGGTAAGAAAGCCGCTCTGCGTGGCCGAATCGGGCAGATTGAACGGCGGCATCTGCGAGGCGTTGTAGACGCGTCCGGTGATGAGCGGCCGATCGATGTTGCCGTTCATGAAGTCCACCACCACTTCCTGACCGATGCGCGGGATATAGATGCCGCCATAGTTGGAACCGGCCCATGCGTCGGAAACGCGTACCCAGCAGGAGCTGTTCTCGTCGCTCTTGCCGTAGCGGTCCCAGCGGAATTGCAGCTTCACGCGGCCGTGCTGGTCGGTCCAGATGGTTTCGCCCGCCGGTCCTGTGACCACCGCAGTCTGCGGCCCGGTCGCTTTCGGCAAGGGCGTGACGGAGGGCGCGCGCCAAGGCAGTGAAGTAGGTTGGGAGACGAATTCCGTGTCGTAACGCGCGGTGCTGCTGCCGCTGGCGTCGCCGCCGCTTTGAAACTGATAACTTGCGCCGACGATCAGATACTCGCGGTTATCGGCCGTGCGTGGGCAACCGGTCAACGTGAACAGATAACCCGGCGCAAAGGCGCGGATCGTGGTGTGACCGTGAGCGCTTTCGCTGCCGGTCTGCTCTTCTTCGAGCCGCACGCGCGAGTAATGATTGCCTTCGTCGCCATTGACATAGCCGAGTTGCCAGTTGTACTTCTCGTACGAGCCGTGTTCATCGCTGAGCGGATTGGCCTGCTGGCTTTGCAGATCGGCCTTGGGCTTGCGAAAGTCGTAGTCATCGACGACATAGCGGCCCGTGGTGACGTTGTCCTCCGTGTGCCAGCGATCCACGCCTTCGGTCTCGGGCAACGCGATCTGATCGGGCGCGAGGTAAGGCAGAGATGCATAGTCGGGCAACGGATCATGACCGCTCATGTCATCAGCGAGCACGAGCGTGTGCTGGCCCATCTGATGCGTGAAGTAGTAGTAGATACCTTCCTGTTCCATCAACCGGCTGACAAAAGCGAAATCAGTCTCCTGAAACTGGGTGCAATAACCCCAGGTGCGATAGGTCGCACTCAGCCGGTTGGTCACCGGAAACCCATAAGCGGAGAAGACTTCCTGAATGATCTCGACCACCGTCTTCTCCTGGAAGATGCGGCCGTTGACGGAACGCGTCAGATACCACAGCGACGGCCGCACAGTGGCCGTATAGATATAGCTGCGCGAGGTGAGCGTCTCGCGGCCATTGAATTCAAAGCGGGCAATCTGTCCGTCGAGATAACGCAGAGCGCCGACCTGCGGCTGGATTTCCAGCGTGAGGGACTTGCCGAGGGCGCTCTTGAGGTCAAGCGAGGCGTCGCTCGAAACGAGCTGCACCTCGAAGTCAAAGAGGGTGGAAAGGGCTTCACTACCTGTCATGGAGCGGAAGCTGAGAGTGCCGACATCAAACGCACTGCAATACGCGGTTACTACCTGTGCCATTTCTTTCTGCTCACTATCGATTAGACCTGGGGAAATCTGGTTCAGCAAAGCGTGACTTGAAATTCATTGTTCTCGACGGAGATCCGCACTTCATTCAACGTGCGGTTCTCGGCCAGCGCGGAGATGATTTCGCGGCTGATGAGCGGCAAGAGCGACTGCGTGATGATCGAGTCGATCAGACGGCCGCCGGACTCCACCTCGGCGCAGCGTTCGTGGATCAGCAGGCCCACCTCGGGCGTGTGATGGAACGCGATCTCGTGTTGTTCAGCGAGGCGCCGTCCGATCGTGCGCAGCCGCATCGCGATGATTTCCTCGTACACGGCCCCGGAGAGCGGATAGAACGGCACTACCGTCAGGCGGCCGAGGAAGGCGGCCGTGAAGTACTCGCGCAACGCATCGCGGATGCGCCGTTCCACCTGACTGCTCGCGGGCGCGGGCTCTTCCTGCGCGAGACGCATGATCTCGGCGTCGCCGGCATTGGTGGTCAGGATCAGGATCGTGTTGCGGAAGTCGATGCGCCGGCCCTCGCCGTCCTCCATCCAGCCCTTGTCGAAGATCTGGTAGAAGGCTTCCTGCACATCGGGATGGGCTTTCTCCATCTCGTCGAGCAGCACGACGCTATACGGCCGCCGACGCACCGCCTCAGTCAGGATGCCGCCCTCGCCATAGCCGACATAACCCGGCGGCGCGCCCTTCAGCGTCGATACCGTGTGCGACTCCTGAAACTCGTTCATGTTGATGGAGATCAGGTTCTGCTCGCCGCCATACATCACCTCGGCCAGCGCCAGCGCTGTCTCCGTCTTGCCGACGCCCGACGGACCGCACAACAGGAACACGCCGACCGGCCGTTGCGGATCGTCCAGCGCGGCGCGCGCGTTCTGCACGCGGCGCGCGATCGCATCCATCGCGGCGGGCTGTCCGATCACGCGGCGCGCCAGCGTCTGCGGTAACGCGAGCACCGATTGCGCTTCGTTGCGCAGCATCCGGCCGGCGGGAATGCCGGTCCAGTCGGCCAGCACCGCCGCGACCGTTTCCACGTCCACGTCCACTTGAACGAGCGGCGTATCGCCCTGAAGGGCGGCGAGTTCGGTGCGCAGGCGCGCAAGCGTCGCGCGGCGGTCGCCGGCTTCCTGGGCCTCGTGAGGTTCGGCGCGCAATGCGACGATCGCTTCCACCTGTTCGCGCTGCTGCTTCCAGCGCGCCTCCGACGCCGCGAGTTCCTGCTGCCGTTCGGCCAGCGCCTCGCCCAGCGCGGGCCTGATCTCGACCGGCAGGCCGATCAGCCGTTCACGTTCCAGCGCGGCCTGTTCCGCTTCGAGCGCGCTGATCCGGCGTTGCAGGTCCTCGACTGCCGGCGGCGGCGCATGCCGGCCCACGACGACGCGCGCACACGCGGTGTCCATCAGGCTGATCGCCTTGTCGGGCAATTGCCGTGCGGGCAGATAGCGGTTCGACAGGCGCACCGCCGCATCCACCGCCTGATCGAGAATGACGATGCGATGGTGCCGTTCCAGCCGCCCGACCAGTCCGCGCAGCATCGCGACGGCTTCGTCCTCCGAGGGCTCGCGCACCTGGATGGCTTCGAAACGCCGGGTCAGCGCGGGATCGCTTTCGATGTACTTCTTGTACTCGCTCCAGGTGGTCGCGCCGATGGTGCGCAACTGGCCGCGTGCGAGCGCGGGCTTGAGCAGGTTGGCGGCATCGCCGGTGCCGTGCGCGCCGCCCGCGCCGATCAGCCGATGCACTTCGTCGATGAACAGCACCACCGGCCGCGTGCTGCGCTCGACCTCGCTGATGATCTGCTGCAAGCGCGCCTCGAACTCGCCCTTGACGCTGGCGCCCGCCTGCAACAGTCCCATGTCGAGCGAATAGAGCGTGACGTCGCGCAGGGCGGGCGGCACGTCGCCGGCGGCGATGCGCAAGGCCAGTCCTTCGGCGATGGCCGTCTTGCCGACGCCCGCCTCGCCGGTCAGCAGCGGGTTGTTCTGACGGCGGCGCATCAGCACGTCGATGACCTGGCGGATCTCCGACTCGCGGCCCGTGATCGGATCGATGCGGTCGGCGCGCGCCTGCGCCGTCATGTCGACGGCGAAACGCTGCAACGCGGACTCGGCGTCGGCGCTATCCGGGGCGGCTTCGGCTTCGGGCGTATCGGCGCTGTCGTTGTCTTCCGCGGACCCGGCGATGACGGCGGGAATCTCGTTCATCACGAGATCCGGGACGAGCTTGCCCCACTGCTGCGACGTGGCGAGCAGCTGATTGCGCAGCGACGGCGTCTTCAGGATGCCGGCCAGCAGGAACGCGCTGCGGATGCGCGCGCGGCCATAGGCGATCGTGCTGTAGACCCACGCGCGTTCGATGGCTTCATCGATGAACGCGGAGAAGTCGGCGATCGCGCTGGCGCCGCGCGGCAGACGGTCCATCGCGACGGACAGATCGTGATCGAGCCGTCCGGCGTTGAGATCGAAACGCACGATCAGGCGATGCAGGTCGCTGTCGCTTTCAGCGAGCATCTGATGCAGCCAGTGCACCAGCTCGACATAGGGATTGCCGCGCAGCTTGCACAGCGACGTCGCGCTCTCCAGCGAGCGGAACAGGAACGGATTGAGCTTGCCGTACAGGGCGGGACGGTTGATGTCAGTCATGGCAGGTCACAGGCGATTCGTTGCGGGTCTGTTCGGCGCGCCGCTGGCGCGCATGATGGGCGACGATGCCGGGGCCGTACACGAGGTCGCCGGCATCGGTGGGACTCAGGCGCTCGCCGACCCAGGTGTCCCAGCCCAGGCGCTGCTGCATGCCGACGCTCGCGCCGCGTACATCGGCCCGCGCCAGCAGGATCCTGACGTTCCACTCCAGTTCGTCGCCGGCATAGAAGCGCACCCAGTCCGCCAGCTGCATCGCCGCTTCGGTATCGGGCAGGAACTGGCGGAAGCGTTCCATCGGCAACGGTCCGATCACGATCTCGAAGCCATGCTGCGCATCCCGCACCGCGCGTCCCAGCATCGCGCCTGCGCCCGATGCATTGGCGCCGAGCCGGAGCGGCAAGCTGCACTGCCGCGCCGGTTCAATGGCGATCCAGCCAGGCGCGTATTCGTTGATGCGCGCCTTCACGCCGAAGTAATCGGCGAGGATCCGGCACAGGCCTTCCGGGTTGCGCGTCTGCCTGACCAGATGCCCGGCCATGTAGTAGCGCGCGTGATCCGCCACCGCGCCGCGCCCCTTGAGCGACGGCTGGCCGAGATGAATCAGGCTCGCGATGTAGTCGTCGAAGCGGGCATCGCCTGCGCGGTCCAGGCTCGCGCACGGCTGCGCATTCGCCCAGGCCCGGTAGAACAGCGCGATCAGCCGGTGATGAAACAGGTCGGCGAAGCCGGCCAGCGAGGTATCGCCGTGATTGCGCGCCCGCTCGTGGGCGTATTCGGTCAGATGCAGCGGCATCGGACCGTTCGGCCCGAACAGACCGAAGCCATATACCGAAACCTGCGCGCGCTCGCGCTTCTTGCGGCGCACTTCAGCGAGTGTCGCGGGGGCGAACGCAAGCGACGGACGCTGGCCGAAGCGCACCGGCTCGTCGCGCGGATGGGACGCACGGCCGAGCCGCACCGGCGTGACCGCGCAGGCGTCGATCCAGCGCATCAGCTCGAACAGGTCGTACTCGTAGGGCGCGCCCGCCGCCTGCTCCAGCAGACGGTCGAGCCGCTCCTCGCGTGGCGGCGGGGCGGGTCTGACGGACGGAGCCTCTTCGGTCCGGCCGTAGACCGCCTGTGTCAGGCTGTCGGCCGGCAGCCGATCCGGGGCTTCCATCGTCCGATCTCTCCTCTCTGCAAGGTTTCGATGACCAGTTCGCTGAAGCTGTTCAGCGATACATGGCGCGCAAAGAACTGGTCCAGCACGGCGCCGAACAGATGCATGTCGTACGGTTCGAAGACGGCTTCCTCGATCAGCACGGTGATGCACACGCCCCGGCCGTACATGATCGGACCCGCATGCGGCAGCGCGCGGCACACCGGCTCGACGCGCACGCTGCGGATGCCCTGGATCTGCTTTGTCAGCGCGGGATCGGCGAGGTCCGCATAGAGCCCGAGCAGCTCGCGCAAGGCGGCGGCGCCCTGCGTGCCGTCGAGATCGGTGAGCGTCAGATAGTTGAGGCCCAGATGGCTGATGAGACGCCAGGTGATCTCGTTCTCCGCGATGGACGCGCGCGGCACGCTCGGTCCTTTCAGCACCTTGATGGTTCCCGCCGGCGCTGAGACGGTCAGCGTGAAGTCGGCCTTCGCGCCGAGCGGCATCAGGATGGCGAGATCGCGATTGGTGCATAGCGCATCCACCGAGATGTGGCGCAGCTCGCCGCTGAACGGCGCTTCATGCTGATCGACGAGCGACACGAACACTTCGCTGCCCGCGTAGTCGCTACGGTGATGACCGCGCAGCCGCGCGCTGGACAGGCGCGGTTCACGGCGCGTCGAGAAGTAGCAGCCCGCGCTATTGCGCTGATGTGCATGCGGCGAGTAGAACGGCAGGAAGGTCTGCTCGCGGCCTTCGGGACCGCCGTGTCCCGTCACGCGGTTGACGCGGTACACCTCGTAGTCGAGCGGCCGCGAGCGGTCCACGACGATGTGATATTCATGCTGCCGGCGCGACACCGGCATGCGGTCCGTGCGCTTCGGGAACAGGTTGGCGGCGGGCGTGCAATACAGCGCGAGGCTGCGTGCATCGACCGAGCGATACAGTTCTTCCGCGCGCTCGTCGAACAGCACGAGCAGTTCGCACGCCGTGCCGGTCGTGCGCAAGGTGTCGCGCAATCCGCCAATGCTGAAGAACAGCAGCCGCGACGGATACGCAAAGTACTCATGCAGGATGCGATGCCCGCTGAATGCGCGCATGTCGTCCGGCAGCAGTGCCTGGCCGGCGTCGAGTCCTTCGTGACGGATCGCATCGGCGCGCAGGCTTCGGTAGAGCGGCGTCTTGCTGGCCGGATCGCGCACAGCCGCGGCCACCACGCGCTCGCCGAGCAGCAGCCGGAGCAGATGCTGCGCCTGCTGCGTCTGGCCGCCGAGAAAGAAGCTCAGGCGTTCGAGCGGCAGGTCGGCGAAGCGCGCCGCGCCGTCGGTTTCCAGACGGATGCGCAATACGCTGCGCACGGTGCGTTGCGGGTCGAGCAAGGCGGACGGCAAGTCCTCCGGCGCCGGCTCCATGCGTACCGACGTGATGCGGATGGGCCACAGCGTGACCTCGTGCGCGGTCCTGAATTCGCAGGGCGTCTGTTCGCCCGCCGTGACGTTGGCGCGCAGGGCGGTGCCGGCGGGCAAGGTATAGCCGCTCGCGAGATTGCCGACGTCGAGATCGGGCGGAATCTGCACGATCGCCATGGCGGGCAGCGGCGACAGATAGCCGGGATAAACCAGTTCCAGCAGCCGCTGCGAAAAGCGCGGGAACTCAGCGTCCATCTTCAGGTGGATGCGCGCGGCCAGGAAGCTAAAGCCTTCGAGCAGACGCTCGACATACGGATCGACGACTTCCGTATCGCGCATGCCGAGCCGTCCCGCGATCTTCGGATACTCGGCGGCGAACTCCGCGCCCAGTTCGCGCAGATAGCTCAGTTCGCGGCTGTAATAGTCGAGCAGGCGGCCGTCCATCATTCGTTCCCCGGCGCTTGCAGCACCATGTAGCCGTTCTCGAGATCGACTTCCGAGCGGAACACGAACTCGAACGGATAGGGCACGGCCCAGATCTGTCCGCGGATCTCCAGGACCAGCAGGTTGTGATGCAACAGGGAATCGTCGTTCTCGACGCACTTCACTTGCAGACTGTCGGGGACGATGCGCGTCTCGAACGCCAGGATCGCCTCGCGAATGGTCCGTTCGATGTCGGTCCATTCGATCTCCGACATCCGCAGCCCGGCCAGCGCGCCCGTGCCGAAGTTGATGACGGACTCGCGCACGCCCGCATACGGGGCGAGATCGACGGAGGCTTCGAGGTTCGTCGTGTTGAGCAGCCAGCGCAAGTCGCGCAGCACCGATTCGCGCAGCAACGCGCGCGTCAGCATGAATGCGCCGTCCGCCTCGCGCGCTTCGTGCGGCGCGTGATCGGTCAGGCGGTCAAGCAAGACGGGCGTCAGCCTGCGTCCGGCCGGTGTGCCGGTGGCTTGCGTATGACGTGATGGCAATTTGCGCATGCTGCTCGCAGTGGTCGAAGCGGTTGTCGATGCAGATGGGTGCGGGCCTTGCGGCCGGCAGGTGATCGAAGGTCATGAGGCGCCATGCCGGGCGAAAGCATCCGCCCGGCCCTGCACGCTCAGACCCGGTGCATCAGGCTTCCTGGTTTTGCTTGATGTTCCACGAGAGCACGCTTTCGCTGCCGCGCGTGCCCTGGTCGGTCTGCTCCCAGTACTGCTGCTGAACGCTCGCTGCCTGGAACGTGTAGGTCACGAGCACGGCATCGCTCTGGCTGGCTGCTGCATGCGTGACCGACGTCACGAGCACTTCGTTGAGCGTGATGCGCTGATACTCGACCTGCGAACCGCCGGCCTTGCAGACCGAGAGTTCCACCTTCGACAGGTGCTTGCCGTTCGAGCAGTACTTCAGGATGGCGGGCGATGCCTTGTCGATCGGCGCCGTCACTTGCAGATCGCTATAGCTCACCTTGCCGAGACCGCCGCCGCTGCCGGAAGCCATGCTGCCGGGCTGGTTTGCGCCCCATGCATAGGACTGCACGTTCGACCAGTTCTGATGATTCGCATCTTTCGATTCACCCGAAACGCCATCCACCCGCATATACATATCTACAGCCATTTCGATTCTCCAGGATTAAATGAAACAAGGTTATCGCCACGGTGATCGTGACGAATGCTGCTACGAAGCACTGCCTTCCTTCAAAGACGGCAGCTTGGACACCAGCCGAAGAGAAACCGTGAGCCCTTCGAGCTGATAGTGCGGGCGTAAAAAGAACTTCGCGGTGTAATAGCCTGGGTTGTCGTCGACTTCCTCGACCATGACCTCGGCGGCGGCAAGCGGCTTCTTCGCCTTGGTTTCCTGCGACGAGTTGACGGGGTCGCCATCGACATAACTCAGGATCCAGTCGTTGAGCCAGGTCTCCATGTCGCGGCGTTCCTTGAATGAACCGACCTTGTCGCGGACGATGCATTTCAGGTAATGCGCAAAACGGCAGCAGGCGAACAGATACGGCAGCCGTGCCGCCAGACGCGCGTTTTCGGTGGCGGCGTTGTCGTAGTACTCGCTCGGGCTTTGCAGCGACTGGGCGCCGATGAACGCGGCGATGTCGGAGTTCTTGCGATGGACCAGCGGCATGAAGCCGTTCTTCGCCAACTCGGCCTCGCGACGGTCGCTGATCGCGATCTCGGTGGGACACTTGGCGTCGACGCCGCCGTCATCGGTCGGGAACGTATGCATCGGCAGGTTCTCCACCGCGCCGCCCGACTCCACGCCGCGAATCGACGTACACCATCCGTAGTGCTTGAACGAACGGTTGATGTTCGCGGCCATCGCATAGGCCGAGTTGATCCACATGTAGTTGCGGTGATCGACGCCGTCGGTGTTCTCTTCGAAGTCGAATTCATCCACCGGCAGCGTGTTGATGCCGTAGGGCAGGCGGCCCAGGAAACGCGGCATGGTCAGGCCGATATAGCGGGCATCGTCCGACTCGCGCAGGCCGCGCCAGGCGGCGTACTCGGTGTTCTGGAAGATCTTGGTCAGGTCGCGCGGATTGGAAAGCTCCTGCCACGAATCCATCTGCATGACCGAAGGCGAGCCTGCCGCAATGAACGGGCAATGCGCGGCCGCCGAGATCTTGGCCATCTCGCCCAGCATCTCGACATCGGGCGGGCTGTGATCGAAGTAGAAGTCGCCGACGAGTCCGCCCAGCGGCTCGCCGCCGAACTGTCCGTATTCTTCCTCGTAGATCTTCCTGAACACCGGGCTCTGATCCCAGGCCACGCCCTTGTAGCGCTTCAGCGTGCGCGCCAGTTCCTTCTTCGAGATCGGCATGAAGCGGATCTTCAGCATCTCGTCGGTTTCGGTGTTGGTGACGAGGTAATGCAGGCCGCGCCACGCCGATTCGATGTTCTGGAACGTCGGGTGATGCAGGATCTCGTTGATCTGGTCGGACAGCTTCCGGTCGATTTCCGCGATGATGGCCTGGATGCCCTGATAGGCATCGGCGGACATCACGGCGGCGTGTTCGAGCGCCTGATGCGCGAGCGTCTTCACCGCGCTTTCGATGGCCTGATGCGCCTGGTCGGTCGCGGGCTTGAGCTCCTTGTTCAGCAGATCCCTGAAGTGATCCACCTCCATCGTCTGCGAATGGTCGGCGTGCTCGGCGTGTCTGGTGGTCGTCATGCGTTTATTCCGTCAGTGAAGTCTGCGCTGTCCATGTCGTGGCGTTCGCGGAAGGGCGCGCTCAGGCGTCGTGTTCGTCCGGCTCTGTGTCGTCAGGCGGCGCTGCGGATTCGTCCTGCGGCTTCGCGCTTTTAGCGAGCGCCTTGAGCAGCGCCGGATCGGCAAGCGCCTTCGCCAGCAGTTCTTCCGCGCCGTTCTTGCCGTCCATGTATGAAAGCAGGTTGGCGAGCTGGGTCCGCGCGTCCAGCAGATGACTGAGCGACTCGACGTTGCGGGCAATGCGGCCCGGCGTGAAGTCGTCCATGCTCTCGAAGGTCAGATCCACTTGCAGACGGCCATCGCCGCCGAGCTTGTTCGGGACCTGGAACGCGGCGCGCGGCTGGATGGACTTCATGCGTTCATCCAGGTTGTCGATATCGACTTCGAGGAACTTGCGCTCGCCGATCTCGGGCAGCGCCTTGCGGGTGTCGCCCGCCAGGTCCGCCATCACGCCCATGACAAAGGGGATCTCGACTTTCCGCTCGCTGCCGTAGATCTCGACGTCGTATTCGATCTGCACGCGCGGCGCACGATTCCTGCCGATGAATTGCTGACCGCCCTGACGCGATCGGGTCTGTTTTGCTTTCGTCACGGATTGCCTCCAGTAAGCTTGGTCGTGTGCGCTTGAGTTGCTTGTCTATCCCGCATCGTTCAGCCTGGCTGAACCGGTGGTTCGCCCGGCTTCGGGCTGTTCGCCAGTACGTCGAGTTGCGGAATGCCGGCCGGCACCATGTCCCGCACGATCTCGTAGAAGCTCATGCCCATCAGCCGTATCGCTCGACGAATCAGGAGCGGCGCCGGATGCCCCGGTTCGTGAAGCTCGAGATAGGCGCAGGCTTTCTGCAGCAACGCGATCACTTCCGCGCGCGAACGCAGCGCGTGATGCGCCGGGTTCTTTGGCGGCTCTGCGGGACCGTGGGACGGCGCGTCGTCGGAGATGGCTTCATGCGACGTGCCGGCTTCATCGCGCGGCGGTGCGTCGGCGACATGGCCGCGGACGGGCTGCGCGGCATCGCCAATGAGGCGCAAGGGCGCTTCGACACTGCGGAAGTCCGGCACCCAGCTATCGCCGAGTTCCCGCTGCACGGTCTGCGCGATGTGCTTCAGTGCTGCGAGAATCGTGGGGATGGGCGCGGTGAGGCTGTGCGGCGCATTCGCCGCGAGCGCAAGCTGTTGACGCAGTTCGGGTCCATCCAGATTCAGCGATGCTGCCGCCTGCGAAGCATGGCCATCGAGGAGGGCGGCAGCGTCGCGCATGCTCAGGCTGCCTTGCTTCAGGCGCAGGATGGTGGCGTTGCGGATTGCACGTCCGATGCTTTCGGGATCGGCGAGATTGCGCAGCGCATTGATGCGCATCAGCGGGTCGCTTTCGCCATCGGTCTCGATGCGCGGATGCAGCGCCGGCCAATAACGCTCCAGCAATTCGGCGATCAGCGCGACGCCGCGCCGGTATCCGGCCAGCCCGTCGAGTTCGGCCCACGCGCGTGTCAGCAACGTGGCGACCCGCAGATCTTTAGTGCGTTTCAACAGGCCGCTCGCCCGCAATGCCACCTGATGCCAGTCCGGGTTTTCAGCGGGGATGATCGTCGAGCCGAACTGCTGTTCGGTCTTGCCGACAGCGAGTCGTTCGAGATCGATGAACGCCTGGTCGTAGGTCAGCTCGTCGCCACACGGCGCCTGATCCGCGACGGGCTCGAGCAGCGAGCTGTCATGCGGATCGGCTTCCATTGCGGCTGCGTTATCTGACGAGATGTTCATCTTGAGTTCGACGAATAAGAATCGGCTGCCGTCCCGGCTTCCATTCCAGACGCCGTGGAATGAATCCACTCGATCTGAAAGGGAAGTCAGGCGGTTTAAAACATGTCGCGATCGACGTCATCAAGATGACGGGCGCGTCAGAGTTGAGTTGAAAGCACGCGGAATGAATTACGGGAACCAGACGACCGTCGCTGGACTGCGCGACGGGCAACCGGGCTTCGATTCAGGGATGATTTGCGTCTGAATGATGCGCGCATCCTGCTTGCGCGCGGCGCTGCTGCTTCCGGACTTGAGAGGCAGACGGGCCGCTGGCTTGCTAGTTCAGCTCGAGTTCCTGCGCGGCGTTCATGCCGATCCGCTGCACCTGAACTGCGTCTTCACAATCGATGGAGTCAATGCTAGACGCTGAAAACCAGTAATGGACATATCACTGTTTTGCATGACGACTGCGCGCTTTTGATGGTTTGAATTCTGTTGCGGCAAATCGATCGATCGCGGAATTCGTTGACGGGGATAACTTACAAATCAACGAAGTGATATTACTGGAATATTCTATGAAGAAGCGAATTCCTGTCACACGACTATGGTTCTCTTGAGGCACCCATTATCGTGCAGGACATGACGCGCGTGATGTGGCTTTTCATCACGCGCCTCATGCGTCGAAGTTATCGGTGACTGCCGAAGACCGCGTCGAGAAGTTGAAAGGCGCCGTCGAGTTCGGGAACGGCATGGCTTGCTGCCGTGACCGCACGATCGAGCGAAGCGCGATCCAGCGCCTCGATCACGATGAGTCCGGCGAACGCGCCTTCCTCACTGCGGCGCATCGACTTCTCGCGCGTGGAGATGGAGGTCGAATCGGACTGCACGCGCATCACGCGGACCGCGACGACCCAGTCCAGTTGCGCGAGCGCATCCAGGCGCTCGCTGGTCAGCGCAGCGGGTAGTTCATCCTCGAAGCGTGCGATCGCGATGTGACTGCCATGGCCGCGCGCATGTCCCGCTTCATCGCTCAGCGTGCCGCCGCCGCGCCGGAAGTGCATCAGCGTGGGCATGATGCGCTGAGTCCACGGCGTGGGCGCGTTGAGCCGCGTCAGATAGCCTTCGCTCGACATCACGCCGGCATGGTCGAGTTCATAGAGCATCAGGTACTCGGACGGCTTGCTGTCGCGCCGCCTGAAGACACGTCCCGAGCAGAAGCCCGGCACGCTCACCCGCTCGAACACATGTTCGCGCGTGAGCCAGTGCAGATAGTCGGTTTCGGCTTCCGGGGCGATGGTGCTCCAGATCGCCAGCAGGCCGCGGTGTGATTCGTTCATCGGCTTCCTCGTTCGATTCGTGGATAAGGTGTCGCTCAAAAGCTGGCCTGCTGCGCGCCGGCGTCCCGTTTGCCAAGGACTTCATCGGCGGAATCCAGGCGGTTCAGATCCACGCCGGCCGTTTCCGGACCGATCGCGATCATGCAGAAGGACAACACGTTCAATGCCGCGACGAGCGCGACCAGCGGCCACGGCGAACCATGGCTCAGGTTCAGCAGCCACGTCGCGACCACCGGGATCGGGCCGCCGGCGAACAGGCTCGCTCCGGTGAACGCCAGCGCCGAACCGGAATAGCGCACGTTGGTCGGAAAGGCTTCCGCGAACGCCACGGGCTGGATGCCGGTCTGCACCTGCGTGAAGCCCATGAACAGGCCCATGGCGATGGCCATCGGCACGAAGCTGCGCGTGCCCAGCACGGGGAAGTAGAACAACATGATCACGAGCGTCGCCGCCGAGGCGATCATCAGCGCGCGCCGGCGGCCGATGCGGTCGCTCAGCAGGCCGCCGAGAATCGAGCCGGCGACGGCGCATGCATTGGCGATCATCAACAGCGTGAAGCCGGTTTGCTTCGGCACGCCGAGCGTATTGGTCAGATAACCGAGCGTGAACACGACCGCGAGATAGAACAGCGCGGTGGGTCCGCAGAAGAACAGCATCATGCGGATGATGGTCTTGTAGTGCAGGCGGAACGCATCCTTGAGCGGACTGCTGACCGACGCGACGGCGGACTGCTTCATCTGCAGGAAGGCGGGCGTCTCGGCGACGCGCAGCCGGATATAGATGCCCACGAGCACGAGCAGGAAGCTCATCACGAAGGGAATGCGCCAGCCGTAGCGCGTGAAGGCATCGGCGCTCATGGTGGCGGACAACAGCAGCAGCACCGCATTGGCGAGGATCTGGCTGAGCGGCGCGCACATGCCGATCAGGCCGGAGTATTTGCCGCGCCGGTCGGCGGGGGCGTGTTCCAGCGCCATCAGCTGACCGCCCGTCGATTCACCGCCCAGCGCGAAGCCCTGGATGATGCGCAACAGGACGAGCAGGATCGGCGCGAGCATGCCGATCTGCGCGTAGGTGGGCAAGAGGCCCATCAGCACCGAGGTGATGCCCATCACCGAGACGGTGCCGAGCATCAGATTGCGGCGGCCGATCTTGTCGCCGAAGTGACCGCAGATGATCGCGCCCAGCGGCCGTGCCGCCAGCCCCACGCTGAAGGTGGCCAGCGAGGCGAGCAGGGCGGAGCTGGGCTCCATCGCCGGGAAGAACAGTTTGGGCAGGACCGTGGCGGCCACCGAACCGTATAGCGTGAAGTCGAACCATTCGAGTGCGGTGCCGAATGTCGCCGCACTGACGGCGCGGTTCGCCATCGAATGCTTGCCGCTTGTTGCGTGTGCCGATTCCAATTTGTCTCCTCCCGGATAATGTGCTGTTGTTGATCGCGCGTTGATCGCGCGTTGATCGCGCAGGCGTGCGCGTCCCTTCGCATCGGGATGCTAATTAAAATGAAAATGCTGATGCGACGGGCGACGAACGCGCCCGAAGTTATGCCGACATGCTTACTGCGTAATTGGGGCCCTGCATGGCGCGGCGAAGCATCGGCGACACGCCGCTGGCTTCGGACAGTTCAGCCGCCGTGGACATCAACGCCGGCACGAGTGCGCTCATGCGCTCTTCGGTGAGACGCGACATCGGGCCTGCGATGATCAGGATGGCGCGCACCTCGCCGGTTGGCGTCCGTACCGGCGTCGCCATCGAACTCATGGCCGGCAGGAACATGTCCTGGGTGGTGGCATAGCCGTTGGCGCGCGCGGCTTCGATGAGCGGCAGCAGCGCCTTGAAGGTAGTCGGCGCGCGTGGGCCGAAGTCGGACGGCGCGCCGAAGCCCTGTCTGGACACCAGGCGCATGGCTTCTTCGTCGCTCATGCCGGCCATCCACACGATGCCCGCGGCGCTGCATGACAGCGTGACGGGTCTGCCCATCTCGGGATCGTAGCGAATGCCCTGGCGCGCGCCCTGGGCCTTGGCCACGTAGATCAGTTGCTCGCCATCGAGAATGGCGAGGCGGACCAGTTCCTCCGAAGTCGACGCGAGCCGTTCGAGGATCGGCTGGGCGACATCCACGACGCCGCCCGCGCTCAGGAAACGCAGCCCGAGCGATGGCAGTTTCATCGTCAGCATGAACTCGCCGCGCCGTTCGTCCTTGCGCACGTAGTCCTGTTCCATCAGGTCGGCCAGCAGCCGGTGCGCGGCGCTGACGGGGACATCGAGCGCGGTCGCGACTTCGGAAAGCGTCCTGCCTTCCGGCGCGTTCGCCAGCTCTTCCAGTACCCGAAGGATTCGATCCGCCACCGCACTCATGCTGTCCTCTCGCTTGGTCCGCCAGGCTCGTGCGGCTCTTGCCGCGTGCCCACAGTATATTGGAAAGAATTTGCATTTTGCAAAGACTTTCCAAAAACGCGAGATTGGGGGTTTGTACGACGGGTGCGACGCGTTGCTTGGGATAGGAGGCTAGACGCGCACGCCTTCCACTTCGAACTCTTCGACCGGACCGTAGACCGCATGCGGCTTGCCGGAGACCACGGCCCAATAACGATCGCCATAGGACCAGTGCCACCACTCGGACGGATAGTTCACGAAGCCGGCGGCGCTCATTGCATCGCGCAGAATGGCGCGGTTGCGCGCTGCTTCGCGCGTGATGAAGGCGCTGTCGGTGAAGCAGGCGCCCGATGACTCGGCGTCGTTGGCGTTGAGGACGGTGCCCATGTCGACATGACCGCCATCGATATGCTGCAAGGTCAGGTCGATGGCCGCGCCCGTCGGATGGCCGCCCACTTCCGGCGGCGCGACCCATTGGCTGACTTTCTCGTAGAGGGCGTCGCCATTGAGCCAGGGATAGTCGCGCTTGAGCACCTGGGTGTAGTCGCGGAAGTAACTGCGCTGCACGTCGAGCGATCGGTACGCTTCGACCACGAGCAGCCGAAGGTGCGGCGGAAGCCGCCGTGCCGCCGTGACGAGCCGCTTTGCGACGTCGTGCCGGGACCAGCAGAAATAATCGCCGTCGCTGGAAATGAGCTGGCGGCTCATATCCACGGCAATGCGCTCATGAATGCCTTGCAAGTTCACGAAAGCTTCACCGCACTCAATGTATTCCATTCGTTTTATGCTTGGGTGCGCCAGTGTCAGCATTGAAGATTCCTTTAGCGTGGATGAGTTTCTTGTTTGAATCTCCAGTCGATCATGGTTTCTTCGCGCACCGTCCGTCAATAGCGTGATTGACGTGTGCGCTGCTCGGCGCACATAACGAAAATGTAGGGAAGCGTGACAGCCCGGGCTATCCGGGCTGTCGTCATGCGTGTTTAGAAGGCTTATTTGGTGGCCGCAACCACGAATGCATCCGAGCGGTCCACCAGCGTCAGCGCGCCCAGCAATTCGCTGTTGTTGAAGAACACCGCGCCTGTTACGGTCGCGCCCGGAAACAGGCAAGGTGCGGCACCGAACGTAATGGTGGCGTCGAGCAGGTTCTTGTCGCCGTGCGGGCGGGTCGTTCCGGTATAGGTGCAGCCGCTCGGTCCGGAGCCCTTGATCGAGCCGTCCATGCCGATGGTGAAGCTCGTCGTTTCACCGCCGCGCGTGGATCCGGCCGCGCCCGAATACGTGCCTGCCACTGCCGAGAGCGTGATCGGGCGTTCATAGGCGAAGTCGTACATCAGGTTGAAGGTGCTGCTGCTCTGCTTCGCCGCGCTCGTGTACAGCGCGCCCTGGATGCTGTTGCGCCCGTTATAGCCGGCGAGCACCGGGGTGTCGCTGGTGCGGCCACCGGTGATGTCGAAGGTGCGTGCGTTGTCGGACTGGAACGTGCCGTGAGAGGCAGTCGCCGTGCCTTGCACGAGGCCGAAGGTGCTGCTGGCCGTATCGACATAGACGAAGTAGAACGCGCCGCTGTCGAGCACTGCGCCGCCGATCGTATGGCCGTATGCGTCGGTGCCGGAATAGAGACCTTGTGCGGCGTTTGGTGCGGGCGTGGCGGGCGCGGCATCCGAACCGCCGCCGCCTCCGCCACATCCTGCCAGGACCAAGGTAAGCGCGGAGAAGGCAACGACACGTTTCATGCTGGTTTTTATCGAGTGAGTTTGCCCGGGCGGCAAAGCGTTGAGAGGAGGCGATGATTCGCCGTTCTGGCGGATAACGGCAGTGCGCGGCCGAACTTGAGCAAGGCCGGATGCCGGGCTATCGTTTGATCGACATTGCACGGTTAAAAACGGACTTTGCCTTGAACAATGATTCATTGAACAATCGAAAATACGGCGAGTTGAATTGCGCATTCCGCAAGAGAATCCAAGGCGTTTATCCAGATATTGGTGATAACATTTCAACCACTTGAGTTTTGAGAATCATGTTGAGCACATTCGGCGAAAATAGTCGTGAAAAATCGCACCGACTGGTTGGTTGGCTCAAGTTTCGTCATCTGCAAATTCTGGTAACGCTTAAGGAGTGCCGCAGCCTGAATGCGGCGGCGAAGCAGCTCAATGTCACGCAGCCGGCATTGAGCAAGACGCTCGCGGAAATGGAGCAGACCTTCGGCGTGGCGCTGTTCGAGCGGGATTCCCGTGGCGTCGTGCCCACGCAGTATGGCCAGACCGTGCTGAGAGGCGCCAAGCTCCTGCTGGATGACCTCGAGCGCCTGCGTCGCGAAACCCTCAGCGATCATCCGGACCTGCTGATCAAGATCGGCGCCGCCCCTTTCATTGCTCAAGGTTATCTGCCGGTCGTGTTTCGCGAGCTCACTCGCTCGAATCCCCAGTTGCGTGTACGGCTCAAGGAAGCCCCCGTGCCCGAATTGCTGTTCCGGCTGGAGCAGGGCGAACTGGATGCGGTCATCACGACCTTTGCGCTTCCCAGTTCGGCCATGCGATCGTTTCAGTTCAGGAAGCTGTTCACCATGAATCTCGTGGTGATCGCTTCCGCAAGCGATCCCTTGACGAATCTCGATGCAGTGCCCTGGGACTTGCTCAAGGACAAGCGCTGGATCCTGCCGCCGTCGGATTCCATCATCGGCAAGGCGGTGGCCGAGATGTTCGTCCTCGACGGCTTGCCGCCGCCGGTGCCCGTGATCGAATCGCAGCAGCCGTTGACGAATCTGCAGATGGTGGCGGACGACGTCGGCCTGAGCGTCTTGCCTTCGCTGGCCCTGTTGAATCAGCCGGCGGAAGAACAGGTGAAGATCCTCAACATGTCGCCGCGCCTGCCTTCTTGGCCGGTCGCGCTGATTCATCGCCGGGGCGAACCCGCGCCCTGGCTGCCGCTGCTGCTCGATGCACTGAACGAAGAAGAATGAAGCCGGCGCCCCGTGCGGGGCGCCGTTTGCTTATCACACGCCCGTCTTCATCCCCATCGCCGGATCCGAGACGAGATCCTTGCCGTTCTCGATCCGTCCCGCGAAGCGCCGCCTGAATGCAGCCGACGTGCTGCTCGTGACCGTGAAGTCGTACCAGTTGCCGCTGTCGGTCACCGGCCAGCTCAGTTCGCCGATGCTGTTGGCCGCAACCGTCTTGCTCCACGGACCATCGGTGCGATAGGCGAGCGCGGCGGCCGTGAAGGTCACGGGCTGGTTGCCGCGGTTATGCAGCTTCACGCTGACGGACGTCGCATCGCACGGCAGATAGCACACCTGGATCTCGGGGTTCGCCGCGGCGCTCACTTCGTTCAGGTTGCCGACGAACTCGCGGTGATAGCCGTTCGGACCGAGCACCCAGAGATCGTAGCGGCCGTTGTCGGCGGCGGGCACCGTCCAGGTTCCCGTCAACGACTTGCCCGCCTCGACCACATAGCGGCGCGGCACGAGGTCGAGGTGATTGCGGTCGTACACATGGAAGACCGCGCCCACGCCGCTCGTGCTGCCATTGGCGAATTCGAGCGCAATAACACTCGCCCCCGCGCTGATGTGCGCTGTCGTATGCAGTTCATAGGGCAGGGCGCGCGAAGGACGCGATCCCGTGGCCTGCGCGGGCACCGCCGATGCCGCCGTCGCCGCAGGAACGGCAATCGCCGCGGACGCCGCCTGCGAGGTGGCGAGTGAATCGGCAGAGTCTTTCGTCGTGCGTCCCGACAAGGCCGCCAACGTAGCGCTGTTCGGGCTCACGAAGTCGAAGCACGACGTCAGGTCTCCGCACACCGCCCGGCGATAGCTGCTGATCTGCGGCTCCACGACGCCGAAGCGCTTCTCGAGAAACATCAGCGTCGAGGTGTGATCGAAGACCTGCGAGTTCACGAAGCCGCCGCGGCTCCAGGGCGAGATCACCCACATCGGCACGCGCGGTCCGGGGCCGTAGGGCCGTCCGTCGATGGCGGGCTGCTTGCTCGTCGCCGGCGTGAAGTTATGGTATTCGGGCGCCATCTCGATGTCCGACAGCGTGCTTCCTCCGGCCATCGAACCATCCGCCGCATGCGACGGCGCGCTCGGCGGCGGCACGTGATCGAAGAAGCCGTCGTTCTCGTCGTAGTTCACGAGCAGCACCGTCTTGCTCCACACCTCCGGATTCGCGGTGAGGGCGTCGAGCACTTCCTGCACGTACCAGCCGCCTTGCGTCGGGCTGGACGGCCCCGGATGCTCGCTGTACACCGAAGGCGGGATGATCCACGAGACGGCCGGCAGCGTGCCTTTCTGGATGTCGTCGCGGAAGGTTTCTAGGAAGCCTTGCGGCATCGTGTTGCCGAAACCCTTCGCGAGCGGGCTCAACGGATCGTCGATGGAGGCATCGTAGAACGGACCCGCTGCCGTCACGGCCTGCGTGATGTCCGTGCTCGCGACATACAGCGGACGTCGCTCTGCCGGCATCTGCTCGACGGCGGCGCGCCAGTGGCGGAAGCTCATCATCTCGTTGCAGCCGAAGTTGTCGATCAGGCTTTGATAGACCTTCCAGCTCACGCCGGCCGACTGCAGCCGGTCCGCATAGGTCGTCCAGGTCCAGCCGTCCGTGGATGCGCCCACGTCGTTGCCGCCGTTGAATTCATTGTTGAGCGCGGCCACCCTGACCGGCACGTTGCCGCCCGGCGTCACGCCGTTGGGGCCGTTCGTACCGGTCCAGTAGAACAGGCGATTGGCGATGGTGCCGGTATGCATGCCGCAGTGATACGCGTCGCACAGCGTGAAGGCATCCGCGAGCGCGCGATGGAACGGCACTTCGACGGTCTCGTAATAACCCATCGACAACGGCTTCTTCGAAGTGGGCCATGCCGCCATGCGGCCGTTGTCCCAGGCCGCTTGTGCATCGGCCCAGCTGTGCGGCGTGCTGCCGGCGCGCTGTGCGTTGCCCTGGCTTTCGTCGAGATGATAGGGCAGCAGCGTGCTGGTGGCGCCGCCATTCGTATAGCTTTGATAGAACACGTTCGAAGCCGTCGGCGACGGAATCGCGAAGCGGTCGCCATAGCCGCGCACGCCCTTGAAGGTGCCGAAATAGCTGTCGAACGAGCGGTTCTCCAGCATCAGCAGCACGACGTGCTGCACGTCCTTGATGGTGCCGGTGACGTTGTTCGCATCGATGGCGAGGGCACGGCGGATCGCGGGCGGAAAGGTCGAGAGCACCGCTGCCGATGCGACCGTGCCGAGCGACGAGCGGAGGAAGTTTCTCTTCGATGGACTGAAAGTCATGCGTTCTTGTGGGCTCGTTATTGGAGGGCCAGGAGAGGCGGGAGGGGCCGCGTGGCTCAGGGAGCGGGTGCGCAGTGGCTGGTCTTGCAGGTGGAAGCGTCGCTGGACGCAGGCGCATCGGAGCCTGAGTCATGTCCTCCGCAGGCTGCCAGCACGAGCGTAGCGCAAACGATTGCACTCGCGAGCAGCGGCCTGCCCGGCTTGAAAAAGCGGGTCATGTAGGTGGTCTTGGTGTGAATGGAGCGGGTTGATCGACGGACGGCACGCGCTTGAGGACAAGCTTCGTGCCGATGGAATCGGGCGCCTGATTCAGTCCGTCAATCTAGCGGGACTTTCTTGCAGAAATGTGAAAGGTGCGGAAAGAGGTTTCGTAAAGACGCGGTAATCGGAGTCAAGCTGGCGCGGGGAAGCGCCAGGCGAGGGAAACTTTCTTGCGGCGGCTAGTGCAGCCAGGCGAAGGCCGCGAGCGCAATCATGACCGTGATCGCGCCGCCGATGCGCGTGGCGATCTGCGCGAAGGGCATCAGCTCCATGCGGTTGGCGGCGGTCAGGATGGCGACGTCGCCGGTGCCGCCGAGGCCGCTATGCGTGGCGTTGACGATGGCCGCCTCGACCGGATACATGCCCATGCGGCGCGCGACGAGGAAGCCGGTCAGCGTCAGCGTGAGCACCGTAGACACGGCCGTCACGATGTTGATCCAATGGAACGCCGCAACGATCTCGCCCCACGGCGTCATCGCGACGCTGATCGCGAACATGAGCGGATAGGTGACGGCGGTCGAAAAGAAGCCGTACATGAAGCGCGCGCCGCCGCGCACGCGGGGCGACACGAGCTGGAAGAACTGTGCCGCGACCACCAGCACGAGCATCACCACCGGCGCAGGCCAGTCGAAGTATTGATGGCTCAGCACGCCCACCAGATACAGCGCAATGGCCGTCGCGCCCGCGGCTGCGACCGAACTGACATCGAACTCGAAGGAAGGCGCGCGGGCCTCGGTGACTTCATCGTCGGCCTGGGCGAGTGTCAGGCGGCCATTGCCAGTGAGTTGCGGACGGCGCGTGCCGAGATAGCTCAGGAGACCCGCGCAGCAGATCGCCGCGATGTTGCCGAGCATCACCGCCGAAAGCACTTGCGCGAACAGCGGCCCTTGCTCGACGCCGAGAATCTGCGCATAACCCGCCGAGAGCGGCAATGCGCCTTCACCCACGCCGCCCGCCATGATCGGCACCACGACGAGAAAGAGCGCGTGCTTCAGGTCCAGTCCGAGCACCGTGCCCACGGTCGTGCCGACGAGCGCCGCCGCCACGGATCCCGCCGCCACCGGCACGAAGATCCGCACGAAGCCCTTGACGAGCGTCTGCCGGTCCATGCTCAGCACGCTGCCGACGATGATCGCCGCGATGAACAGATAGAGGAAGTTGGACTGCTTGGTGAAGGTCGTGACAGCCTTCGCGATGGGCGCGGGCATCAGGTGGTAGTACACCAGCATCGACGGGATGAAGGCCGCGAAGATCGAGGTCGCGCCGATGTGGCGGATCCACGGAATGCGCTTCGCCAGTTCGGCGCAGGTGAAGCCGCCCACCGTGACGAGCGCGATGCCGGTCGGCAGGTCGGCGGCGAGCTTGCCGTGCGCGGTCATCGCGCCGAGCACGAGGATCAGCAGCACATAGACCGGCAGCGGCAACGCGCCGATGCGCACGTCGAACACGCGCCACCAGCGTTCTTTCAGGCCCGGATTCTCGCGCGTGGCGACCGAGGGTGCGGCGGACTTCATCGAGGGTTCTCCGTTCATCGCGGGTCAGATGAAAATGAGCAAGGCCGCACCATACACGATCAAACCCACGGCAAAGGTCATCACGGTGAAGCCGAGCACGCGCTGCACGCCGACGCCCGCCATCGCGACCACCGGCGCGGCCCAGAACGGCTGCAACATGTTCGAGACCTGCTCGCCCATGGCGACGGCCATCGTCGTCGCCGGCACGGATGCATGCAGCGCAACCGCCGCCGGCACCACGAACGGTCCTTGCACGGCCCAGTGACCGCCGCCGCTCGGAATGAAGAAGGTGACGATCAGCGAGCAGATGTAGCTCCAGAACGGCAGCGTGTGCGCATTCGAGATCGTGATGAAGAAGTGCGAGATGACGTCGGGCAGGCCGGTGGCGTCCATCATGCCCATGATGCCGCCGTACAGCGGGTATTGAAGCATCATCGAGCCGGTCTGCTTCGCGGCGTTCTTGATGGCATCGGCATAGGCGAGCGGATAGCCATGGCAGATCACGCCGCCGATGAACATCACGAAGATCACCGCATTCACGCCCGAGAACGGGATGTGCTGAACCTGCGCCAGCACGATCAGCGCAATCCCCATCGCGCCGATGAACGCACTGCCGAGCCACGAATGCTCGATGGCCTGCGCGAAGCTCAGCTTGCCTTCGGGGCGCTTGCGCACCGGGGCGTCGGGATGCTTGTCGGTGTCGAGCACGACGGCGTCTTCGTCGCGCGGCTTGAGCCACGTGAGCACGAAGGGCATGACGACGAGCATCACGAGCGTCGGCACGAGATTGAAGCGCGTGAACACGGTCTCGCCGAACGGCAGCACCGCGCCCGTCAGCTTCTGCACGACGTTCATCGCGCTGCCCGGCGTCGATTGTGCCAGCGCGATGGAACTCGAAATGCCGCTGGCCCACACGACCCAGCCCGAGAACCCTGCCGCGACGATCCACGCGAAGTCCACGCGCAGGCGCTTGGCCACTTCACGCGCGAGCAGCGCCGCGACGACCAGCCCCATGCCCCAGTTGAAGAACGAGGTGACGGCCACCAGCACGAAGGTCAGCGTGGCAGCCTGCGCGGGCGTGCGCGCGACCGACACGAGCGCCTTGAACAGGCGCTGCACCGGCGGCGCGTGGGCGAACGCGTGGCCCGTGACGAGCACGAGCGTGATCTGGAAAGCGAACGTGAAGATGCCGAAGAAGCCGTTGTACCAGCCGCCGATCATGCCCGGCACGGACGCATGCGGCGCGAAGATCAGCGAGAGCGCCGCGACGATCGCGGTGATGAGGATCGCGAGCACGAACGGATCGGGAATGGTGCGCTCGAACAGCCGGATGGTGGCTTCGGTGAAACGGGTCTTGCGAACGGGCGTCGGCGCGGCGGTGGATTTCATGCGGTGTCTCCTGTGAGTCTTGTTCTTTTTTAGATCGCGAAGCCGTACAACACGGCGGGATTGGTTTCGAGAATGCGTTCCCGGGTGCTGTCGTCCTCGGCCCATTCGCCGAGCAGATCGAGCAGCATGGCGTCGTCGGGCTTGTGCGTCTCGGTCACGTGCGGCCAGTCGCTGCCCCATACGAGACGCTCGGGCAGGGCATCGACCCAGGCGCGCGCCATCGGCGTGATGTCGGCGTAGCGTTGCTCCAGACCCGCCGCCGAATCCAGATAAGGACCGGACAGCTTGATCCAGGCGCGGCCCGCGTCGGCGAGATCGCGCACGATGTCGAAGGCCGCGTGACGCACGCCGTCAGTGAGCGGCAGACGCGCGCGATGATCGAACACCATCGTCGCGGGCAGGCGGCGCAACAGCGCTTCATGCTCGACGATCTGTTCGGCGGTCCAGTGCAGCTGCACGTGCCAGCCGAGTTCGGCGACGCGCCGCGCGAGCGGCTCGACCATCTCGAAGCCGACCGCCGCATTTGCCGCCGTATAAAGCGTAAAGCGGATGCCGCGTATGCCGCCCCGGTCGAGCGCGGCGAGTTCGTCGTCGGTCACGTCCGGATGCAGCACGGCAATGCCGCGCGCATGCTCGATGCCGAGCTGGCGGATGGCATCGACGGTGACGGCGTTGTCGGTGCCGTACACGCGCGGCGTCACGATCACGACCCGCTCCGTGCCGATGCGCGCCTGCACCTTGCGGTACGCGGCGACATCGGCATCGGCGACGAAGCCGTGCGCGGCCGGCTGCTTCAGGAACGCGCGGTCATAGATGTGAATGTGGGAATCGCACTTCATCGCGGCAGGTCTCCGTTCACAGCACGGCGCGCTTCGCACGCAATGCTTCGATGTCCGCTTCGCTCAGACCGGCTTCGCGCAGCAGCGCATCGCTGTGCTGGCCGAAGGCGGGCGCGGCGAACGGCTCGGGCAGCGGCGTCGCGCCGAAGCGCACCGGATGCCGGAAGCCGCGATAGCCGCCCAGGCCCGGATGCTCGAAATGCGTGACCATCTCTTCGGCGAGGACTTGAGGATCGTCGAACATGTCTTCCACGCTGCGTGCAGCGGCGCAGGGCACCGCGTCGCCGAAGCGCGCTTCCCATTCGAGCGCGCTACGTTGCGCGAGCGCCGCATGCAGTTGCGGCACGATCTCGTCGCGATGGATCGCACGCTTGCGCACGCTGTCGTAACGTTCGTCGGCGGCGAGCGCGTCGAGGCCGGTCAGCTCGCACAGCGACTTCCAGAAATGCGGCGTGTTCGCGGAGAGGTAGAGATATCCTTCGCGCGTCGGATGAATGCCCGTGATGCCGCCCGAACGCATGTCGCGGCCCACGTCCTTCGGTTCGCCGTCGGCCCAGATGAGTCGCGCGGACTGCATCGTCAATGCACTTCGCAGCAGCGATACACCCACGTACTGTCCTGCGCCGCTCTTCTCGCGCGCGAACAGCGCGGACGCCACGCTCGACGCCACCAGCGCCGCCGCGTAGTAATCCACCACTGAGCCGTACAGCACTTCGGGCGGGCCGTCGGCCGGGCCTTGCAGCGTGCACATGCCGGTCATCGTCTGCAGGACCTGGTCATAGCCCGCCTTGTCCTTGTTCGGACCGGTTTCGCCATAGCCCGTCACCGCGCAATAGACGAGCCGCGGATTCACTTCGCGCAACTGCTCGTAAGCGATGCCAAGCCGCGCCGGCACGCTCGGACGGAAGTTATGCACGAGCACGTCGGCCTGCTTCACGAGCGCGAGCAACACGTCCAGCGCTTCCGGCTGCTTCAGGTCGAGCGCGAGTCCGCGCTTGCCACGGTTCACGCCGAGAAACGCGCGGCTTTCCGCTTCGAGCGTCGACGGGTACTTGCGCAGGTTGTCGCCCGTGGGCGGCTCGATCTTGATGACTTCGGCGCCCTGGTCCGCCAGCAGCGTGCAGCCATAAGGACCGGCGATGTACGCGCTCAGGTCGAGCACGCGCACGCCGGAGAGCGGTCCGCCGCGCCCCATGTTCTGTTCCATGAAACCTTCTCCTTTCAAATTCCTGCAGCGGCGCGCTGCTCTTCGGAGAGCAGGCCGAGCCGGGCGGCGTCGCTGACCAGCACGCGCGCGCGTTCGACGAACGGCGGATCGATCATCCGGCCATCGACGACATACGCGCCGACACCTTTTGCATCCGCGTCGCGCGCGGCAACGACGACCCGCACCGCGTGCGCGATGTCTTCGTCGGAAGGACGGAAGACGTCGTTGGCGATGGCGATCTGGCTCGGGTGAATGCAGCTCTTGCCGATGAAGCCGAACGCGCGCGCCAGTTGCGCCTCCGCGCGAAAGCCGTCGACGTCCTTGATGTTGGCGAAGGCGCTGTCATAGGCGAAGACGTTCGCTTCGCCCGCCGCGATGCGCAGCGCGAACATCGCCTGTTCGATGGCCGCGTTCTCGCGCCGCGCGATACCGAGCGGCTCGAACAGGTCGCCGAGCCCGAGTTGCAGGCCCGCGACTCTCGGATGCGCGGCAGCCAGTTCGGCGGCGTGGCGCAACGCGCGCGGCGACTCGACGTTGAGCAGCAGGCCGATCGGCGCGCTCACGCCGTTGGCGCGCTCGGCCGCTTCCAGCGCGGCGGCGGCCGCCAGCACGTCGTCGGGATGTTCGGGCTTCGGCAGGTTGATGAGGGAGACGCCGTTGCGCGCGACTGCGTCGATGTCGGCGGCGAAATGCGGCGTGGACAGCGCGTTCACGCGCACGATCAGCGTCTTGTCGCTTGCCAGGGCGTCGCTGCTTTCGAGCAGTACGCGCAAGTCGGCGCGCGCCTGCGGCTTGCGCTCGGGCGTCACGCTGTCTTCGAGGTCGAACGAGAGGGCGTCGGCGGCGCCGGCGAGCGCCTTGGCAAAGAGTTCCGGGCGCGATGCCGGCACAAAGAGCTTGCTTCTCATGTGTCTCCCAACTGTTCTGAACTGTATTTGCTTTATCAAACAGTCTACGCAGGCTCAGGTTTTAGATAAACTATCCACGTCTATCTTCAAACAAAAGCAAATCTACGTTATGGAGTCAGCGTTCCTTTCCAACTTGCTGCTCGTCGTCGATACCGGTTCGATGGCGGAAGCGGCGCGGCGCGTCGGCGTGACGCCGGCGGCGATCGCGCAGCAAATGGCGTCGCTCGAACGCGAGCTCGGCATCACGCTGTTCGTGCGCTCGGGCCGCACGGTGATTCCGACCGAGGCGGGGCATCGCGTGATCGAGCGGGCGCGCGGCCTGGTGGCCGATATCGCAGACCTCAAGGCGCACGCGCTGGAAGGCGAGCCGACCGGTGAGCTGCGGATCGGCACCATCACGACGGCGCTGCTGAGTCTGCTGCCCGATGTGCTCGCCAACTTTGCACGCGCCTTTCCGCGCGCCAAGGTGCTGATTCGCGCGGGTACGTCGATGGAGCTCTACGACACGCTTCAACGCGGCGATCTCGATGTCGCCATCTGCCTGCATCCGTCGTTCGCGTTGCCGAAGGCCTATGACTGGCATTTGCTGCGTGAGGAACCGCTCGTCGTGCTGGCGCCCGGAAGGCTGGCTCGCGAGGATCCGCATGAGTTGCTCCGGCGCGAGCCGTTCGTCCGCTATGACCGAACGCTCGGCGGCGGCAAGCAGGCCGACAACTATCTGCGGGCTGCACGCATCGTGCCGCGCGAACTGTTCGAACTGAACTCGCTGATGGCCATCGCGATGATGGTGGATCGAGGACTGGGCGTCTCGCTCGTGCCGGACATCGTTTCGCCGATGACCGCCGCGCTCTCCATTGCGCGCCTTGCTCTGCCGATGCAAGTGGAGCCGCGCCGCTTCGGCATGGTGTGGCAACGTTCGTCGCCGCGCGCGCGGCTGATCCAGGGCTTGCTGCGCTGCGCGGACGAGGCGGTCGCGGCAAGCATTGCGAAGGGGTGAGTGAAGGAATGATTCGCCATAAGAGAACGTCTTGTCACAGAGACGTCAAGGCAGCAACAATCCGCATGCATACTTTGACTAACTATCGAATGATGCGCGGCATAATGCAGATAATCCGTTTCCGGATTGATAACTGAGCGAGCGCTATCATGAGCGAACCAAAAATAAAGCGAGACCCGGAGGGAACACGGCGGCGCATTCTGGAGGCGGCCACCGAACAGTTCACCCGGTTCGGGCTGGCCGGCGCACGAGTCGATGCCATCGCCACCGCGGCCGAAACCAATGAGCGCATGCTCTATTACTACTTTGCGAGTAAAGAAGGCTTGTACGTTTCGGTTCTCGAAACAATGTACGGGCGCTTCGGAGAGCGTGAAGTCAGTCTGGATCTGACGGGTCTGCCGCCTTCCGAAGCCGTGCGCAAGCTGGCCGAGTCCATCTGGGATCATCTGCGTGAAAACCCCCAATGGCTGAGTCTGATCAATAACGAAAACCTGCATGAAGGTCGATACCTGGAGCGGTCGAGCACGCTGCGCGAAACCATCTCGCCGGTCATCGCCATCATGCGCGAGATCCTCGAACGCGGCATGGCGTCGGGCGAGTTCCGGCCGGGCATCGATCCGCTCGACTTCTACATCACGGTGGTCGGCATGGGCTACTACGTGGTGTCGAACCGCTTCTCGATCAGTGCGTTCACCGGACGCAACTACAGCGAGCAGCCGCGTTACGAAGCCATCGCGGCGATGCATACCGACATGCTGTTGGCCTATCTCACTTCGCACAAGAAGACGCAATAAGCTTCGCCGGGGCGATCGCCGTCACGCCCTCTGACGTGATGAATCAGGCGACGCGGTGTCGTCTCCCCAGGCCTTGGCGGCCGCCACCGCGCGCCGCCAGTCCTTCAGATTGGCCGCCACGCGTGCGGGTTGCATGGACGGGTTGAAGCGCCGGTCTTGCTGCCACTGCTGCTGCACCGTTTCAAGGTCAGGCCAGAATCCCGTTGCCAGTCCCGCCAGACAGGCTGCCCCGAGCGCGGTCGTCTCGATGATGCGCGGGCGCACCGCATCGATGCCGAGCAGGTCGGACTGGAACTGCATCAGCAGATCATTTGCGCAGGCGCCGCCATCGACGCGCAGTTCATCGATATGCATGCCCGAGTCGGCTTCCATGGCCTTGAGGACATCCGCCGATTGATACGCGATCGAATCCAGCGCCGCGCGCGCGATGTGCGCCGCCGTCGTTCCGCGCGTAGCGCCGAACAGCGTGCCGCGCGCGCGGGCGCTCCAGTGCGGCGCGCCGAGTCCCGCGAAGGCCGGCACGAAGAAGACGCCATCGGAGTCGGGCACGCTGCGCGCAAGCGCCTCGACTTCGGCCGCGCTGCGGATGATGCCCAGTCCGTCGCGCAGCCATTGCACCACCGCGCCCGCGATGAAGATGCTGCCCTCCAGCGCGTAATGGACTTCGTCGCCGAGCTTCCAGGCAATGGTCGTGACGAGGTCGTTCTTTGATTCGATCGGCTGTGTGCCGGTGTTCATCATCAGGAAGCAGCCGGTGCCGTAAGTGTTCTTCGCCATGCCGGAACGTGTACACATCTGGCCGAACAGTGCTGCATGCTGATCGCCCGCGATGCCGGCCAGCGGCACTTCGGCGGTCAGCACGCCGGCTGCCGTGCGCCCCACGCATTCCGACGACGCGCGCACGTCGGGCAGCAGGCTGCGCGGGATGTCGAAGGCGTCGAGCAGGTCGTCGTCCCAGTCGAGCGTGTGGATGTTGAAGAGCATCGTGCGGGACGCGTTGGTGATGTCGGTGACGTGCAGTGCGCCCTTCGTGAAATTCCAGATGAGCCAGCTGTCCACCGTGCCGAACGCCAGCTTGTCGCGCGCCGCCTGCTCGCGTGCGCCCTCGACGTTGTCCAGGATCCAGCGGATCTTGGTCGCGGCGAAATACGCGTCGATGGGCAAGCCCGTCTTCGTGCGCACCATCGCCGACAAACCGTCCGCCTTGAGCGTGTCGCACAGGTCGGCGGTGCGGCGGTCCTGCCACACGATGGCGTTGTGAATCGGCTTGCCGGTCTCCCGGTCCCACACGATGGTCGTCTCGCGCTGGTTGGTGATGCCGATCGCGTCGATATCGCCGGCTTCCGCGCCGCCTTTCAACAGCGCTTCGGCGGCGACGCCCGACTGGGTCGACCAGAGTTCCCACGGATCGTGTTCAACCCAGCCGGGGCGCGGATAGATCTGCGTGAACTCCTTGTGCGCGGATGCCACGACCCGCCCTTGGGCGTCGAACAGCATCGCGCGTGAACTGGTGGTGCCCTGGTCGAGGCTCAGGATGAAGCGCCGTTTCATTGTCCGTCTCCGCATATTGTTCTTGACCCGCGTGACCCGCGCGTACGCTCTAGGCCGCGTGTTCCGCATCCTGCCGGGCGAACCAGTCGTCGATGCGGGCAGCGACCGTGCCGCGCGAATCCGCCTCGATGTGCAGGCCCAGTTTCGAGCGGCGCCACAGCACGTCTTCGGAAGTCCTGGCCCATTCGACGTCGCGCAGATAGCGCAATTCGGCTTCGTGAAGAGCGAGGCCCGGCGCGAGCGACGGCCCGAGATCGTCGAGACTGCGCGCCGCACCGATGAGCGTGTCCGCGCGCGTACCGTAGGCATGTGCGTAGCGGCGCGCCAGTGACTCCGGCAGCCATGGATGACGCGACTGCAGCGCCGCGATGAACGCGTGTATGTCCGCATGAGGCAGGTCGCCGCCCGGCAGCGGCACACCGGCGGTCCAGGTCCGGCCGTCGTGCCGAAGCGCGCCGCAGAGCGTATCGACGGCTTCTTCCGCCAGCTTCCGATAGGTCGTGATCTTGCCGCCGAAAACCGAAAGCAACGGCGCTTCGCCATCGGGATGATCGGTTTCGAGCCGGTAGTCGCGCGTCACGGCGGAAGCGTTCTGCGCGTGCTCGTCCTCCAGCAGCGGACGCACGCCCGAGTAGCTCCATACGACATCGGCCGGCGCAATCTTCTGCTTGAAATAGCGATTGATGGATTCGCACAGATAGCGCACTTCCTCGGCGTCGATGGACACTCGCGCCGGATCGCCGTGAAACTCGAGATCGGTCGTGCCGATCAGCGTGAAGTCGCGCTCGTAGGGAATCGCGAAGATGATGCGCTTGTCGGGGTTCTGGAAGATGTACGCGTCATCGTGAGCGAAGAGACGGCGCACCACGATATGACTTCCCTTCACCAGGCGCACGCGATGCTGCGGTTTCTCGCGCGTGTGGATGCCGTTGCGCAGCAACTCGCCGACCCACGGACCCGCCGCGTTGACGATGGAACGCGCCCGCACGGTCGAGACCGATCCTTCACCGCCGCCAATGCGCGCGTGCCACTCGCCTTCCTGCCGCGACGCGCTGACGAGCCGCGTCCGCGTCAGCACAGTTGCGCCGCGTTCGCGTGCATCGAGGGCGTTCAGCACGACGAGGCGGGCGTCGTCGACCCAGCCGTCGGAGTAGATGAACCCGCGCTCGATGCTGTCGACCAGCGGGACACCGGCGGGATGGCGGCGCATGTCGATGCCGCTCGACCCCTGCAGCAGTTCGCGTTTCGCCAGATGATCGTAAAGAAACAGTCCGGCGCGGATCAGCCAGGCCGGGCGCAGTTCCGGCATGTGCGGCATGACGAAGCGCAATGGCGAGATGATGTGCGGGGCCGAGCGCAGCAAGGTCTCGCGCTCCTGCAGGGCTTTGCGCACCAGACCGAACTCACGGTATTCGAGATAGCGCAGGCCGCCGTGAATGAGCTTCGTGCTCGACGACGACGTATGCGACGCCAGATCGTCCTGCTCGACCAGCAAGACCGAGAGCCCGCGTCCGGCGGCGTCGCGCGCGATGCCCACTCCGTTAATGCCGCCGCCCGCCACGAGCAGGTCGTAGATCAAGCCTTGCATGGTTCCGATATTCTCCAGCGAGCGTGCGATACAAAAATAAGCGGAATCGAACAGTAATATTCGTTTCCGAAAAATCTATCGAATATCGCATGGAAAGTAAAGCCGCCCGCAGCCTGGCCGGAGCCAACAATAAAGGCCGGGATGCCTGGACGGACGATAAGCCCGCGCGTCGCCTACCCACCAGAAATTTTCGGAAATGAACGTTCAGCTTTCGAAATATCGAGCGGACCGCCGTCGCGAAAACTATCGACAGCGGCGGCGCAGGCGCGGCGCGGGTCGCGCTGACGGCCACACTGTGATGTCGAAACCGCGCGTGCGATACTCGCGGACCCGCGCGCGGCCCTCCAGGAGGACACGCGCATGTTGATCGAACCCGCGCAGGATCTGCAGAAATGACCGCTTCAGAAGACATCACGCTCGCTCCCGACACACTGCACGCACTCGCGCGCCGCGCCTTGCTGGCGGCGGGCGCCACCGCATCGGCCGCGGAAGCCACGGCAAAGGCGCTCGTCTATGCCGACGCGCGCGGTCTCTCTTCACATGGCGTCGCGCGCCTGCCGATGTACCTCGCGCAACTGCGCAACGGCCGCGTGGATGCGGCGGCCGTGCCGGCTATCGTGCGCGACCGGGGCGCGGCTTTTCTCGTCGATGCCGCCGATGGCCTCGCCTTCCACGCCTGCGCGCTTGCCATCGCGACGGGCATCGAACGCGCCCGCACGTTCGGCACGGCGACGGCGAGCGTCACGCGCAGTCATCACTTCGGCGCGGGCGCGTATCACCTCGAAGCGGTGGGGCAGGCGGGACTCGTCGGTCTCGCGTTCAGCAATGCGCCGGGTTCCATGCCGGTATGGGGCGGCAAGCGCGCGCTGCTCGGCACCAATCCGATTGCCGCCGTGTTTCCGCGCGCGCAGGCCGAGCCGTTGATGATCGACCTTTCGCTGTCGCAGGTGGCGCGCGGCAAGATCATGCTCGCGGCCCGCGACGGCAAGCCCATTCCGGAAGGCTGGGCCACGACCGCCGATGGCGCGCCGACCACCGACGCTCACGCCGCGCTCGGCGGCATGATGCTGCCCTTCGGCGGCGCGAAGGGCGCCGTGCTGGCGCTGATGGTGGAACTGCTGGCGGCGGCGTTGTCGGGCGCGCAGTTCGGTTCGGAGGCGGGATCGTTCCTGACCGAAGAGGGTCCGCGCTCGGGCGTGGGCCATCTGTTCTGGCTGCTCGATCCGGATGCGCTGGCGGGATCGCGGGTCTATCAGGAGCGCATCGAGACGCTGATCAAACTGATGCTCGCGGATGACGACGTGCGTCTGCCGGGGTATCGGCGGCACGAGATTGCGGCGGCCAGCGAGCGCTCGGGCATCGTGCTGAACCGCAAACTGTTCGAGCAACTCAGCGCACTGGCGAACGATAACGCCGACGCGCTCTGATATCCGCCCGCATCGGGCGCGGCAGCGCGTTGACGTGTGTACGCGTTAGCCGGGCTATTCGGTTGGTCGCCAGCTTCCTGTCTCCGGGCACAAGCTGGCAGGCGCGCCGTCCACCCACACTTGCTCGTCATCAAGTTGCAGGGCAGTGGAGCGGGCCGTATCGAAGGTCACGTTCAAGACTCGCGCGACACGCGCATCTTCGATGGGAAGTTCCCAGGTCAGGAATACTTGAGTGAGGTCCTTTTCCGGCGCGAAGTCCGCTTCGCAGAAGCCGCTGCTGCCACGCGGGATGACCGCATGCGGCTGCCCCGTATCGAAGATCATCGCGGTCCCGCGCACCAAAGGAATGCGCTGGCCCGTGACCGGGAAATGCACGTCCAGTCCCTTGTCCTCGCTCAGGAACAGATTGCAGAACGCCGCGCCGCCGTATTGCGCGCCGTCATGGTGATAGCGAGCGCCACGACAGGCCATGAGCGCCACATCGCTCGACGCCAGCGCACCGGGCAATCCGAGCGCATCCGTCCACGCAACCATGGCCTGCACGCAGCGGCGATAATCCGGCCAGCGCGCCTGCGTGCGCGCGAGGGACATCGGTTCGACATCGCCGGCTTCCAGATCCAGTTGCGAAGCGATCTCCCGTTGCCAGTCCGCGAGCACGCGCGCCGAAGGCACGGGCACGTCGAGCGTATCTGACAGCACGATGCGGCTGACCGAGCGGCTACGCAACGTGTCGCCGCTCCAGAAGAAGGAAGTCAGTTCGCCGGGCATGGCATGTCGCTCCTGGATCACTCGCTGCGCGCGCGCATGCGCTTGCGGATCTCGGAATCGAGAATCAGCCGCCCGCGCAGCTTGCCCTTCATGCGCTTCACATATCGCGGCGCTTCAGTCATGTGAATCACCATCAGCTCACGCACCTTTTCGGCGTCCCGCGCGCGCGCCGCTTCGGTGATCGCTTTATGAATCTTCACGTTGGCGCGTCCGAACCGTTCATGTTCGGCCTGCGGCGTATCGTTCCGGTATTCGATCAGCTGGCGGATCATCTCGTTGATCAGCTCGCAACTGAAGCGCAGGAACGGATTGGGATTCGCGGCGGCGAGGATATCGTGGAAGTTCACGTCTTCCTGACGCTGCCTGACGATATCCTTGCCCGCCAGCGCCGACGACGGCTCGTCGCAACAGGCGATATTGCTTTCGAGTGCCGCGAAGTCTTCTTCGGTGAGATGCGGCACCGCACCGGCCGCCAGTTCGGGTTCGAGCAACTGGCGCACGGTATAGATGTCGTCGATGGTCACGTCCTTGAAGAACAGATAGTTCTGCAGCAACTGCAAGGTGCGGTCGAGCGGCACCTCGACGATGGTCCCGCCGCCCGACGGCCCCGTCGTCACCTTGATGAGCCCTTGCACTTCGAGCGACTTGAGCGCCTCGCGAATCGTGCTCTTGCTCACCGTGAAGAGCTGCTGCAATTCCACTTCGCGCGGCAGCTTGTCGCCGGGCTTCAGGTCCTTCTCCGTGATCAGCCGCTTGATTTCCTCGGCGACCAGATCCGCGCGCTTGGGCTGCTTGATCGATTGCCGCGCGAGCTCGATTCCCGCGCCGGCGCGCTTGGCACGCTCCATCACCATTCCTTGCTCCTCTCGACTCGCCGGCCGTTCAACCTGTCCCGGGCACCTTCATTCGCATGCGCTTTCGCGCAGACCGGAATATTGCCTTATTGACACCCGAATTTATTGTTCCTAGCATCAGCTTCATCCTATTTATCATGATAAATAGGATGAAGCCAGCCGATGCCTGAACGTATCACGAAAAAAAAGCGCGGCGGTCGCGAAGGTCATCTCTCAAGGAGCGTCAATTTTGAATCGCCGAAACATGTTGAAGCTGGCCGCTCTGTCGGCCATTCCTGGATCGTTCGAAGCGCTCGTCTCAAGAAGCGCGCTGGCGCAGGGGTCGCCGCTCCAGTTCGCCTGTCCGGTGCCGATGTCCGGCCCCTTCGCGGCCAACGGCAAGTACGCCGACCTCGGCATGAAGCTCGCCATCGAACAATATGGCAAGGTGCTCGGCCAGACGCTCGCCTACACGACGCTCGATACCGAGGGAAAACCCGCAATCGCGGTGCGGCGCGTTCAGGAAATTGCGCAGCAGAAGAATGCGCATTTCTTCGCGGGCGGCATTCTCTCGTCCGAGGCGCTGGCGATGGGCAAGGAAGCCGAGAAGGCCGGCGGCATCTTCATCACGACGGCAGGCGCGGACGAACTCACCGGCAAGGACTGCAACAGCGCCACCTTCCGCTGGTCCGTGCCGACCTTCGGCGCCATCGAGCAGACCGTGCGGCCGCTGATTCAGACGATGCCCAACGCGAAGCGCTGGTACACGATCACGCCGCAATACGTGTTCGGCGACGGCCTCCTGTCCGCCGCGAAGAACATCTTCAAGGAAAAGGGCATCGAGCATGTGGGCAACAGCTATCACTCGCTCAACGAAAAGGAGTTCAGCGGCTATCTGACGAACGCGGTGGCCGCCAAGCCCGATGTCCTGCTGATCCTGAACTTTGGCTCGCAATCGTCGGACACGCTGCGGCAGGCCGTGAGCTTCGGCATGAAGAACAACTGCACGATCCTGATGGCGTGGGCATCGGGCCTCGAACAGTTCGAAGCGCTTGGCCCGGACATCTGCGAAGGCGTGTTCTTCGGCGCACAGTACTGGCATGCCATTGACTCGCCGCTGAATCATGACCTCGTCAAGCGCGTGAACGCAGCCTACAAATCGAACCCGAACTACAGTCTCGCCGGCTCGTACATCTGCACGAAGATTTTGCTGGACGGCATCGTGAAGGCGGGCAGTTCGGATCCGAAGAAGGTCATCGCGGCGCTCGAAGGCATGAAGTACGCGGGGCTGACGGGTGCCGAAGAGATCCGCGCGGGCGACCATCAGGTGTTGAAGAACTACTATCTGCTGAAGGGCAAGGCCAAGGGCAAGATGAAGGACAAGGACGATTACGCGGATATCGTCAGCTCCGGCCAGTCGTTCCTCCCGCTCGACAAGACGCAGTGCAAGCTCGCGTAAAGCGCGTGGCGTGTGTGTCTTCCAGGCGAATGCAGGTGCGGCCCGCATTCGCTCCGTCACTCTTCTGACGCAAGGCCATGAACGTTTATCTGTTGCAGGTCGTGAACGGCATCGGCGTGGGCATGCTGTACTTTCTGCTCGCGGTCGGCTTGTCGATCGTGTTCGGGCTGTTGCGCTTCGTGAACTTCGCCCACGGCGCGTTCTATCTGCTGGGCGCGTACTTCTGTTATCAGGCCATGCAATGGTCGATGAACTTCTGGACCGCGCTCGTCATCGTGCCCGTGATCGTGGGCGCACTGGCGTGGGTCGTCGAGAAGGTCGTGCTGCGGCACGTCTACGCGCAACAGCATGAGTTCCATATTCTCGCGACGGTCGGACTCGCGCTCGTGATCCAGGAGTGTTCGATCATCGCGTGGGGGCCGATCGGCGACAACGTGGCTGTGCCGGACATCCTCAACGGCGTGGTGATGTGGGGCAGCTTCATCTACCCGAAGTACCGGCTCTTCGTGATCGCGTTCACGGCCGTGCTCGCGGCGCTGCTCTGGTGGGTGCTCGAAGGCACGCGGCTCGGCAGCGCGGTGCGCGCGGGCAGCGAATCGAGCGAGATGGTGTCGCTGCTCGGCATCAACGTGACGCGCATCTTCAGTCTCGTGTTCGCGCTGGGCGCGGGCACCGCAGCGCTTGCCGGCGTGCTGGCGGCGCCGATTCGCGGCGTCGATCCCTTCATGGGCATCGAGGCGCTCGGCGTGGCCTTCGTCGTCGTGGTGGTGGGCGGCATGGGCAATTTTCTGGGTGCGCTCGTCGGCGGACTGCTGGTGGGCATCGTGCAAAGCGTGATGAGCACGCTGTGGCCCGAGGGCGCGCGGCTCATGATCTATGTCGCCATGGCGGCGGTGCTGTTGCTGCGTCCGAACGGATTGCTCGGGAGGGCCGCGTGAATTCCAAACCGACATCGGAGGCGCTGAACGTGAGCGAGTCACGACCTTCCCCGCGACATGTGCTGCACCGCTATCGCTTTCTTCTGCTCGCGGCGGTGGTCGTCTGCATTCTGCCGCTGACCATCCGCTCCGGATCGCTCGCAACGGAAGTGCTGGTCTTCGCGCTCGCGGCGCTCGGCTGCAATCTGCTGCTGGGGCATACCGGGTTGCTCTCGTTCGGCCAGGGCATCTTCTTCGGCCTCGGCAGCTATAGCGCCGGGCTGATTCTCACGAAAGCCGGACTCCAGGTTCCCGCTGCGCTGCTTGGCGCAATCGTGGTGGGCGCCGTGGCGGCGGCGGTAGTCGGATGGTTCTCGATCCGTCAGCGCGGCGCGTACTTCGTGATGCTCACGCTGGCGTTCGGGCAGATGTTCTACTTCCTCGCCTACACGACGCCCGACCTCACCGGCGGCGACAACGGCCTGCTCGACATTCCGCGTCCCGCGCTGTCGATTCTCGGGCATCCGCTCGTATCCATCGCGTCGCCGTGGCAGTACTACGCGTTCGTCGCGGTGCTGTTCCTGATCGCGTTCTGGGTCATGCTGCGCGTGTCGCATTCGGTGTTTGGCCGCACGCTGCTCGCGATCCGCGACAACGAAGCGCGCGCCGCCGCCGTGGGCTATGACGTGAAGCGCTTCAAGCTCGCGGCGTTCGTCGTGTCGGGTGCGGTCACGGGCCTGGCCGGCGCGCTGCACGCGTTGATGACCGGCATCGCGCCGCTGTCCAACATCGACTATCACACGAGCGAGATGATCCTCGTGATGACGGTGATCGGCGGCACGGGCAATCTGTTTTCTTCGGTGCTGGGCGCAGCCTTCTATGTGTTGTTCGCCGACTGGCTCGCCACGCTGTGGCCGCGATGGCTGCTGTTGCTGGGCCTCGTGCTGATCGCCGTGAGCCTGTTCATGCAGCGCGGCCTGTGGGGCCTGGGCGAGCGCATCTGGCGCGCGGTGAAGCGTGAAGGAGGAGAGCCGGCATGAGCGTGTTACTGGAGGCAAAAGACTTAGGCAAGCGCTATGGCAAGTTCGCGGCGCTCACCGACGTGAACCTGAGCATCGCGAAGAACACCGTGCATTCGGTGATCGGTCCGAACGGCGCGGGCAAGACGACGCTGTTCCATGTGCTCACCGGCACCGTGCCGAGCAGCGCGGGGCAGATCGTGTTCGACGGTCATGACGTGACGCGCGAACCGGATCATCGGCGCGTGAAGCGCGGCATCGCGCGTTCGTTCCAGGTGACGAGTCTGTTCACCAATTTGCCGGTACGCGAGAACTTGCGGCTCGCCGCACAGGGCGTCGATTCGAAGCGCGCGCTCAACGCCTGGACGCCGCCGCGCGGCGCGCTCGAACATCGCGACACGGTGGACGGCATTCTCGAACGCCTCGCGTTGCAACGGTTCGCACAGACACAGGCCGGCGTGCTGTCGCATGGCCAGCAGCGCCGTCTGGAAGTGGGCATGGCGCTGGCCGCGCGCCCGAAGGCGATCTTCCTCGACGAGCCGACATCAGGCATGGGTATCGACGATCTCGACGACATGAAGCACCTGATCCGCAGCCTGCGCGACGACTACACGGTGGTGCTGATCGAGCACAACATGGACATCGTGATGGACATCTCGGACACCATTACGGTGATGCAGCAGGGCCGCGTGCTGGTGGAAGGCAAGCCCGCCGAGATTCGCGGCGATCCGCGCGTGCGCAGCGCCTATCTCGGCAACATGATCACCGGAGGCCGCGCATGATGCTCGAGGTCCAGAACCTTCACGGCTACTACGGCAAGAGCCATATCCTGCAAGGCGTGACGCTGAAGATTGCCGAGGGCGAGACGGTCACGCTGCTGGGCCGCAACGGCGCGGGCAAATCGACGACGCTCAAGAGCATCGCGGGCGTCGTGACGCCGAAGCAAGGCAGCGTGAGTTTCAACGGCACGCAGCTCGAGAAACTGCCGCCGCACAAGATCGCGGCGCGAGGAGTGTGCTTCGTGCCGGAGCATCGCGGCATCTTCAAGCTGCTGTCGGTGGAAGAGAACCTGAGGCTCGGCGCGCGCAAGGATTCGCCGTGGCAACTCGCCGATATCTACCGCATCTTTCCGCGCCTGAAAGAGCGCAGGACGAACGGCGGCGGCCAGCTCTCGGGCGGCGAACAGCAGATGCTCGCCATCGGCCGGGCGCTGATGAATCATCCGCGCCTGTTGATGCTCGATGAACCGGTGGAAGGTCTCGCACCGGTGATCGTCGAGGAGATCGTCGCGCAACTGAAGCTGATTCGGCAGGCAGGCGTGACCATTCTGCTGGTCGAACAGAACCTCGAAGTCTGCACGCAGCTCGCTGATCGGCACACGATCATCGAGCAAGGGCGCATCGTCTACGAAGGCACGAATGCGGACTTCATCGCGGATGAATCCGTCAAGGACCGTTATCTCGGTGTCGGCGTCGTCTGAGCGCCGCCTACATAGCACACAGCGAAGGAAACCTGGCATGCAAGCTCACGATCTGCCGGCGCACGCCGGCTTGCGCATCGATGGTGCGCGTCTCTGGAACAGCCTGATGCAACTCGCGCAAATCGGCGCGACGGAGAAGGGCGGCGTGTGCCGTCTGGCGCTGACGGACCTGGACCGTCAGGGGCGCGATCTGTTCGTGTCCTGGGCGAAGGACATGGGCTGCACGGTGCGTGTGGATGCGATCGGTAACATCTTCGCGCGCCGCGCGGGATTGCGCGACGATCTTCCGCCCGTGATGACCGGCAGTCATATCGATACACAGCCGACCGGCGGCAAGTTCGACGGCAACTATGGCGTGCTCGCGGGCCTGGAAGTGCTGCGCACGCTGAACGACAACGACGTGCGCACGCAGGCGCCGCTCGAAGTCGCGGTCTGGACCAACGAGGAGGGCTCGCGCTTCGTGCCGGTGATGATGGGTTCGGGCGTGTTCGCCGGCGCGTTCACGCTGGAGCATGCGCTGACGCAGGCGGATCGCGAAGGCGTGACGGTGAAGGACGCGCTCGCGGCGATCGGTTATGCGGGCGAGCGCGTTGCGGCGCATGCGGTGGGCGCCTATTTCGAGGCGCATATCGAACAGGGTCCGGTGCTCGAAGCGAATGACAAGGTGATCGGCGTGGTGCAGGGCGCGCTCGGGCAGCGCTGGTACGACGTGACCATCGAAGGCATGGAAGCGCACGCCGGGCCGACGCCGATGGAACTGCGCCGCGATGCGCTGCTCGTCGCGGCGGACCTGATTCGCGCGGTCAACGGTATTGCGCTTACGCATAAGCCGCATGCGCGCGGCACGGTCGGCTGGGTGGATGTGCATCCGAACTCGCGCAACGTGATTCCGGGGCGCGTGAAGCTGACCGTCGATCTGCGCGCCCCCGACGATGCCACGCTGCACGCGATGGACCGCGCGCTGCGCGAGTTGTGCGCGCAGGCGGACTTGCCGGTGACGGTAGACGAAGTCGTCTACTTCGCGCCGCAGCCTTTCGAAGCATCGCTGGTGGCGGCGGTGCGCGAAGGCGCCGATGCGCTCGGTCTGACATCGATGGACGTGGTGAGCGGCGCGGGCCATGACGCCGTGTATCTGGCACGCGTCGCGCCGGCCGCGATGATCTTCGTGCCGTGCAAGGACGGCATCAGTCACAACGAGATCGAGGACGCACGCGCCGATCATCTGGAAGCGGGCTGCAACGTGCTGCTTCAGGCGATGCTGCGCGCCGCCAATGCATCGGTTAAAGGAGCGCGCGCATGAAGATTCTCATCGCCCGCATGAATCACGAGACCAACACGTTCTCGCCGGTGCCGACGCCGCTCGAAGCCTTCGGCCGCGACGGTCCCTGTTATGACGCGGAGGCTTATCGCGAGAATGCGGGCATGCGCACGGCGATGTCCGCGTTCATCGACGCCGCCGAACGCGCGCAGGCCGAGATCGTTACGCCGATCTCCGCTTCGGCGAATCCGAGCGGTCGCGTGGATGCGGCGGCCTACGATGCGATCTGCCAGTCCATCGTCGATGCCGCCGAAGGCTGCGACCTCGTGATGCTCGATCTGCATGGCGCGATGGTCGCCGAGAATTCGCCCGATGGCGAAGGCGATCTGCTCGAACGCGTGCGGCGAGCGCTGCCGCATGCGCCGATTGCGGTATCGCTGGACCTGCATGCGAACGTCACGCAGAAGATGATCGACAACGCCGATGTCATCACGAGCTTCAAGACCTATCCGCACGTGGACATGTACGAGAGTGGCGAGCTTGCGGCGCGGCTCGTGTTCGATCTGGTTCATGCCAAGGCGAAGCCTGTCATCGCATGGGCGCAGCCGCCGCTCCTGACGCACACGCTCAGGAGTTCGACGGCCGCAGGGGCGATGAAGCGGGCCGTCGATGCCGCGCGCGCTGCCGAAGGACGCGACGGCGTGCTGGCCGTCTCGGTGTTGTCGGGCTTTTCGCTGGCAGACATCGCGTCGCCGTGCATCAGCGTGGTGGTGGTGGCGGACGGCGATCGGGCGAAGGCGCAGGACGTGGCGGACCGTATCGCACGGCAGATCTGGGACGAGCGCGAAGACTTCGTGTATCGCAGCGCGCCGCTTGCGGAATCCATCGCCGAAGGGGCGGCGCTTGCGCGCGATGCGACGAAGCCCATCCTGCTGCTCGATCATGGCGACAACTGCATGTCGGGCGGCACGTGCGACACCACCGACGCGTTCGAGGAAGCGTTGCGGCAGGGGCTCGAAGGCATCGTCGTCGGGCCGTTGTGCGATCCGGAAGCGGTCGCGAAACTGTTTGCGGCGGGCGAAGGCGCGACGGTCACGCTGGGCATCGGCAACAAGCTGGCGAGTGTGACTTCGCGCGGCAAGCCGCCGTTCGAAGTGACCGGCGTCGTGCGTGCGCTGACGGACGGCGAGTATGTGATCAGCGGCCCGACTTATACCGGGCAGCGCGCGTACATGGGACGTGCGGCTGTTATCGAAACGCCTGCTGCGCGCATTCTCCTCACCGAACGCACGCATGAGCCGTGGGATCTGGGCGTGTTTGAAAGCGTGGGCATCGATCCGCGCGGCGCTCGCTTTCTGATCCTCAAGTCGCGCATGTATTGCCGGCCGGTGTTCGTGCCGATCGCCGGAGGGCTGGTGGAGTGCGACAGTCGTGGACCGACGAGTTCGGACTATGCGCTGTTCCCGTTCGTCAATCTGAAGCGTCCGGTGTTTCCGCTGGATGCGGATGCGGGGTATTGAGCGACAGCATACGTTCGCCGCTTCACGTTCACGCGATCTTCGCGATCCGCCCTGATGAAGCAACTTCCTGGGGCATCGTTTCCCGCACACAGCGCGCGAAGGCCTGCGCTGAAGGCGGGGCCGATGCTGGCAAGCGCAGACAGATGGCGAACTGCGGAAGCGAAGGCAAGCCCGCAAGATGCGGCGTGAGCGTTTCGAGGTCGGCGGGCACCGTCGATGCGAGCCATGCCGTAATCGCAAGGCCGGCCCTGACCGTGGCGGCGGTCGCCTCGATGTTGCCGCTCTCGAAGACCGTGCGCCATGCGATGCCTTCGTCCGCGAGCGCGCCGAGCACGAGCGGCCGGAAGGCGCAGCGTTCATCCACCATCGAAAGGGGCAGCGGCCGCTTCTGCCAAGCGACGCTGTCGCGCCCCTTCACCCAGACGAGCGGTTCGATACGGATCACGTCGCCCTCGGCTTCGCCTGCGACGGATTCGACCAGCGCCACATCGACGCGCCCCGCATCCAGCGCTTCGCCAACTTCGGACGAGGCTGCGCACGCCAACGACACGTCCACATGCGGATGGGCTTCGGCGAACGCCTTCAGTGCGGGTGCGAGCGGAGTGACAAGGTCGTAAGGCACGCCGACGCGCAGGCTGCCGCGCAAGGGCTGCGCGTTCATGTCGGCCCAGATCTCGTCGTTCAGCTTCAACAGCTGACGCGCCTTGACGAGAAACGGTTCGCCCTGGCGCGACAGCTCCAGCTTGCGCGTCTTGCGCACGAACAGCGGGCAGTCCAGTTGCTCTTCCAGACGTTTCACCTGCTGACTGACGGCGCCCTGCGTCATGTGCAGGAGGTGCGCGGCCACGGTCATGCTGCCGCTGTCGGCGACGGTCACGAACGTGCGGATCAGGTCGAGGTCGAGATTACGGATCATCGATGCATTAAGCGCGGTAATGGACGGCATCAATATTATTGGCTTTTATGATGCATAGGCGGTCGCTAGAGTGCAAATATCGATTACCCGATTTGCGCCGATGACTGCCTCGATTCTCCCGCTCTGCCTCTTTGTCGTCGTGGCGACCGTCACGCCCGGCGGCGCCACCACGCTCGCCACCGCATCGGGCGCACGGTTTGGCTTCACGCGTTCGCTGCCGCTGATGCTCGGCATCGCGACCGGTCTCGCTTCGCTTGCGGCGGTGGCGGCACTCGGCCTGGGCGGCATGCTGCTGGCGATGCCCATGCTGCAAACCGCCGTGAAGGCATTCGGCTCCGCATATTTGTTGTGGCTTGCGTGGCGCATTGCGCGCAGCGGCCCGCTGAACGCGCAAGCGGGCCCCGCACGGCCGGTCACGCTCATCAACGGCGTGATGCTGCTCTGGCTCAATCCGAAGAGCTGGGCGATGACCGTTGGCGCGGCGGCGTCCTTCGAGTTGCTCGCAAGCAGTCCCGGCCGCCTCGCGATGCTGCTCGCGGTGGCGTTCGGCGTGGCCGCGTGCGTTTCGCTGGCGCTGTGGTGTGCGCTCGGCGCCGTGCTGGCGCGGGTCTTCCGCACGCCGCTTCAATGGCGCGTGCTCAACCTCGCGATGGGCGCGATGCTGGGCGCGTCCGTCGTCGCGGCGTGGGTCTGATCAGAATTGCATGCAAGGTTCAGGCACTCAACGGACTGCAACGCGCGAAAGTCCGTCCATGCCACATCAGGCACGCCGGGGCATCGTCCTGCCGCGCGAATGCAATATCCCGGATCACGCCGATGAATATTGAATGCGAAAAACCATCGTGGCGCCCGGCGATTTCGCAATCGAGCACGACGACGGCATCGTCGAGCATCGGCGAACCGGTCTTGCTCACGCGCCACGGATGCGTGTCGAAGCGGGCTTCGCCGCGCACGTCGCGGAACCGGTCGACCACGCCGCGATGCTCCACCGAAAGCAGGTTCACGGCGAACTTCCCTTCCTGGATCAGCACGTCGTGCGTGGCCGCGCTCTTGTTGACACACACGACGATGGAAGGCGGCGTCGATGAAAGACTGCATACCGATGTCGCGACCAGACCGGCCGGCTTGCCGTCGCTCATCGTGGTGATGACCGTCACGCCGGCGGCGAACAGCGACATCGCTTTCTGAAACTCAATGACCGGATCGGTGATCTGCAATTCCTGCTCCTGCGAGTGATTTGAGCGGAGGCGAGCCGCGTGCATGCCTTCGGCGTCGTGTGGATCAGTCCTCGCGCCAGCCGGGATATTTTTCATCGAGCAGACGCAGCATCGAAGGCCACATCCGGTGACCGGCCGCTTCGGGATTGAAGCTGCTGGTGAACTGGCTCACGGTCTTCTCGATCAGCGCCTGCGACGGCGTCACGAACGGCCGGCCCGACGCGAGCACGTCCATCTGCACCTGGGCGGACTGCTCCAGGTAGTACATCAGATAGAACGCGGCGGGGATGTTCGGACCCACGGCAAGCAAGCCGTGATTGCGCAGGATCAGCCCCACCTTGCCGGCGATATCGCGGCGCAGGCGTTCACCTTCGTCGAGGTTGAAGGCGAGACCTTCGTATTCATGCATGCCGATGCGGTCATGGAACTCGATCGCGAACTGGTTGATCGGCAGCAGACCATCTTCGAGACACGACAGCGCGACGCCCGAGCGCGTATGCGTATGCACCACGCAACCGATATCCGGCCGAGCCGACAACAGCGCGCTGTGGATCACATAGCCGGCGGCATTGGCGGGATGGTTCGACGGATCGTCGCTGAAGCCGGAGTAATCGACCTTGAGCAGGCCGCCCGGCGTCACTTCCTCGAAGCGCAGGCCGTAGGGGTTGATGAGGAAGGCCTCTTTGCCCGGCACCTTGGCCGAGGCATGCGTGAAGATGGTGTCATCGAGTCCGTAGTGAGCGAGCAGACGATACAGCGCGCACAGATGCAGGCGCGCATCGGCTTCGGTTTCGATCGGGACGAGCAGCGGCGGGCGGTCTTTGATGAGCATTGTTCTGGTTCCTTGGTCAGGGCAGGTCAGGCAGGACGAGTCGCGGCGAACGACGGACGAAGCGCGAAGCGCGCGAACCACTCGGCCGCTGCGGGTCTGCTCACGCGCCAGTCCAGTGATTCAAAGCGGAAGTCGAGATAGCCCAGCGCGCACGCAATGGCAATCTGGCCGAGGTCGACGGGCATATTGAATGCATTCGACATGCATTCAATTTCATCGAGCGCGGCGGTCACTTTCAGCAATTGCGTGGCGGACCATTGTTCCCACTGCAAGGCTTCAGGACGCACCGCCTCGTAACGGATGAGCAAGGCCGCGTCGAGCAGGCCATCGCCGAGCGCTTCGGCGCGTCGCACGGTCCAGCGCGCCGCGCCTTCGGGCAGCAGTACGGGCGCTTCGGGCGCTGCCTGTGCGCACAGGTACTCGGCGATCACGCGCGAATCGAACAGTGCGAGGCCGTCGCCGGTGACGAGCGTGGGCAGCTTGCACAAGGGATTGAGCGCGCCGAGCGTGTCATTGCGCCTGACCGGACTGGCCGTGGCGGCGACTTTCTCGATGCGCGCATCGAGCCCGAGTTCGTGCGCGACGATCACCACCTTGCGCACGAACGGCGAAGTTGCGGCGTACATCAGTTGCATGTGAAGTTGTCCTCGTGGCGAAACAGGTTCAGACGACGGTCAGTTGCGGCGCATGCGCGCGGCTCACATAACCGTCGCGCAGCGGTGCGTGGACGGTCCATAGGTCTCGCAGCGCGCGTAAGGGCATCTCCGCGCAATCGATGCGCAGATCGGTTTCGGGCCAAGGCTCGGCCTGCGCGCACAGCAGGCCGGCCGAGCGCAGCACGCGCACTTCGCCGCCTGCGGCAAGGCCGGCATCGGCGGCAGCGAGCAGGCGCTCCGCGAAGGGCGCATTCGATGCCTCGAAGGCCGCGACCATCGCAGCGGGAATCTCGCTCGACGCGAGCAGGTTGCCGGCCGCGGCGCAGTTCAGCCCGCGCGCCGACGCGACAGTCGGCAGCGCGGCGGCGCCCGTGAACACGGCGGTTTCGCCGCGCGCATCGATCACGCTCAACTGGCGATAGTCCGGTTGCGGATCGATGCGTTGCAGCGCGTCGAGCACCTTCGCGGCGGGAATGCCCTGCGCGAGCAAATCCAGGCCGATGTTGCCGAGCGCCGGATTGGTCAGGTTCTGCGTGGCCACGGCGCCGACGCCCGCGCGAACCCATGCGCAACGGCTGGCCACGCAGATGCTCGACGAGGTGACGATCATCCCGAACGCGCCGGTTTCGGCGCAACGGGCAACGAGAGAGAAGGTCATGTCGACAGATGTTCAGTGAAGGGCAGCGCGATCATTCGACACGGAAGATCTTCTCCAGCCCGATCAGCCGGCCGACCACCAGCACGAGCAGCGTGGAGAGCAGGATCAGCACCGCCGACATCGCCGCGACGGTGGGATCGTCGAAGTCGCGCATATACGCATAGGCGGCGACGGGCAGCGTCGTGCTGTGCTGCGCGGCGAGGAAGGTGGAGACGGAGAAGTTGTCGATGGCCTCGACGAACACGAAGGTGCCGCCCGCGATCAGTCCCGGTCTCAGTTGCGGCAGGACGACCAGGCGAAAGGCCTGCCAGTTCGACGCCCCGAGGTTGCGCGCGGCTTCTTCGAGATCGGTGCGCATGCCGTGCAGATTCGCGACGAGCGCGCGCACGGAATAGGGCAGCGTGAAGCAGATCATCGCGATCACGAGTCCCGTGAATCCCGGGCCGATGCCGGTGTGATACAGCAGGATCAGGAACGCGATGCCGGTCACGACGCCCGGAATGATGATCGGCGACATCAGCAGCGCATTGATCGCCTCCACGCCGCGGAAACGGCCGCGCACGAGCGCCCATGCCGTCGGCACCGCGATGATGAGGCTCACCGGCGTGACAATGGCGCCCATCAGCAGGCTGGTGCCGAACGCCGTGCGGAACGAATCGCTGGAAAAAAATTGCTGAAACCACTTCAGGGAAAAACCGGAAGGGGACAACGAAAAATAACTGTCGTTGCTGAACGCGTAGTACACGATGAACACCACCGGCGTCAGCATGAACAACCCGACCAGGACGGCGAACAGACGCACGCCGGGGCCATAGGCGAGATAGTCTTCACGGGCGGTGCTCATCGGGTGGCGCTCCTGGCAACATGACCGCCGGCGAGTCGTTGCGACAGCGAGAACAGCCACACGAACGCGAGCGAAACAACAAGAAAGAGAGTCGCCGTGGCGGCGGCAAACGGCAGATCGAATGCAACGAAGATCAGTTCGTAGATTTCATTCGACAGCAGGCGCACGTGTCCGCCGCCCAGTACCAGCGGAAACAGGAACGAACTCAGCGAGACCGCGAAGGTCAACGCACTCGCCGCGATCACGCCGGGCACGCTGAGCGGCAGCGTGACGCGACAGAACGCGGACAGCCTCGATGCGCCCAGATTGATGGCGGATTCCTCCAGTACGCGCGGCACGTTCTTCAGCGGGCCGAGCAGCGTGAGCACGAAGAAGGGAATCACGAAATGCAGCAGGGACACGAAGACACCGCCCTGGTTGTAGATCAGGTGCAGCGGCGAATCGATCACGCCGAGCTTGCGCAGCACCGAATTGATGAGCCCGCTGTTGCCGAGGATGATGACCCACGCATAAGCGCGCGTGACCGTTCCGGAAAGAAACGTTACGACCAGCGACACCATCAGGAACTGGCGCAGGCCGCTCGACGCGCAGCGCACCATCACATACGCCATCGGAAAACCCACCAGCGCGGCGGCGACGGTGAGTTCGGCGGAGATGCCGAGCGTCGCGCCGAGAATGCGCCACTCGGAGGCGGAGCGCAGGAAGCGGGTGTAGTTGTCGAGACTGACGGGTCCGACGCTCGCCGCCTGTCCCGGCGACCGATGCAGCAGGCTCGTATAAAGGAAGATCGCATAGGCGCTGAAGAACACGATCAGCACCACGGCGGCCGGCGCCAGATTCCAGCGCGATACACGCGGCGTGAAATCGAGGATGGGCGCAATGCCCGGAGCGATGATGGGCGGGTTCTTCATGCGCGCAGCACCATGCAGTCCGCGACGGCGATCGAAAGTTCGACCGGCGCGCCTTCGGGAAAGACCGGCTCGCCGGCATGACGCGGTGCGTCGACGGTCAAACGCAGACCATGCGATTCCACTTCATACGTCACCTTGTCGCCGAGATTCATCGCGAGCGCGATGCGGCCGCTGAGACGCGAGCCCGACTGCACGGCGGTCCGTGCCGCGCCGGCTGCCGCGAGACGTATCGCGCCCGGACGGATCGTCACGTCCACAGCGTCGCCCACGCGCCGCTCGGCGATCCCGCTCACGCTGAGGCGTCCGCCGTCGGGCAGGTTCAGCACGCCGCGCTGACCTTCCATGGCGGCCAGCATGCCGGTCACGGTATTCGACGTACCGATGAACTGCGCGACGAAACGCGTGGCCGGGCGGTCGTAGATGTCGGCGGGCGCGCCGCATTGCTCGATGCGGCCCGCGTTCATCACGGCGATGCGGTCCGAGATCGCCATGGCTTCCTGCTGGTCGTGCGTCACGCAGATGGTGGTGACGCCCACCGCGCGTTGCAGCTTGCGCAGTTCCACCTGCATCTGGTCGCGCAGGCTCTTGTCGAGCGCGCCGAAGGGTTCGTCGAGCAGCAGGACCTTCGGCTGCGTGACCAGTGCGCGCGCCAGTGCGGCGCGCTGTTGCTGGCCGCCGCTCAGCTGCGCGGGATAGCGTCCGGCCAGCGCGGAGAGCCGCACCATCTCGAGCGCTTCGAGCGCGCGTTTGCGGGCCTCTGCAGTGGGCACGCGGCGCATCTTCAGGCCGAACATCACGTTGGTCAGCACGTCCATGTGCGGAAACAGCGCGTAGCTCTGGAACACCATCGCGGTGTCGCGGCGATGCGGTGCGACACCCAGCACGTCGCGCTGGCCGAGCGTCACGCGGCCTTCGTCGGCGGTGACGAAGCCCGCGATCAGACGCAGCAGCGTGGACTTGCCGCAGCCGCTCGGACCGAGCAGCGTGAGCAGCGCGCCGGCAGGAACGTCGAGCGAGACACTGTCGATCGCGGTGAAATCGCCGTAGCGCTTGCGCACGCCGATGACCGACAATGGCTCGCCGCGAACGGGCGATGCGATATCCGGCGCCGTCACGGCGGCCGACAGTTGGGTGCTCATCGTGCGATTTCCTGATTGAAGCGGTCGGTCCATGCGCCGATGTTGGCGTTGACGTTCTTCTCGTCGATCACCATCTCGTCGCCCGGCTTGGGCAGGGCGTCCACCAGCGCGGCGGGCTGCGTCGACTTGCGGTTGATCGCGCTCATGTTCAGCTTTTCAGCGATCTGGCCGTTGATGTCTGCGCTCAACAAGAAGTTGAGATAGTCGGCGGCGAGCGCGCTGTTGGGCGTGCGCACCAGCACGGCGACGTCGGAGTTCATCGGCGTGCCCTTCGGGCTGACGATCTTCACCGGGCGTCCCGCGTCCGCGACCCGCTTGGCCTGCGACGGCGGCGCGATCAGCACCGACACTTCACCCTGCGCCAGCGCCTGGCGTGCCTGTGCATCGGAGTTGTAGAACATGGCGGCGTTCGGCTTGATCTTCTTCAGCATGTCGAAGCCGGTGTCCGCGGAGCCCGGCTTGCCGCCGACGTTCGCTGCGATCATCAGCATGCGGCCCTGATAGAAGCCCATGGCGGGCACGGCGATCCTGCCGGCGAAGCGCGGATCCCACAGTTCCTTCCAGGACGTGATGGGCTTGTCCACGAGGTCGTTGCGATACACGATCGACAGCGGATACGAATACAGCGCGACATAGTTGGGCGTCGCGAGTCCGGGCATCACGTCCTTCAGGTTCGGCATCTGCGCGGCGGGCAGCGGCATGAACAACTGCTGGTCGGTCACCGCGCGTTCCGCGACGGACGAGGTGGTGAGCCACACATCGACGCTCGGCGCGCTCTTCATCGCCTGAAGCTTGACGAGTCCTTCGCCCGACGACGACTGCGTGACGAGATTCACCTTCACGCCGGTCTTCTTCGTATAGGCCTCGCTCGCGGCCTGCAGCGCGGTCTGCCACGTGAGACCCCAGGACAGCACCGTGATGGAACGGGTTTCGTCGGCTTGCGCGGTGGTGGCGCCCAGCAGGGTCAGTACGGCCGCCGTCGCAAGCGCGACGCGGCGGGAAATTGCAAGCTTCAGGTTCATTGCATTACCCCGTAGTGGAAATCGTTGATAAAAATCGAGCTGTTCTGTTTCAGCGCAAGGCGGCCTTGGCCTTTTCCTTCAGCGCGCGCTTTCTGTCCTGTTCGAGATGCTTGCGCACCAGCTTCTCGGCACGTGCGCTGTCGTGGGCCCGCAGCGCGGCGACAATCTCGCTGTGCTGCGCAATGGCCGCCTGGCTTTCGCGCGGGCTGTAGCTCGCGAGCATCTTTTCGTTCAGGAAAAATTCCTGAAAACTTTCGACCATTCGCGCCAGCCGTTCCGAGCGCGCGGCGCGGGTGATCGTTTCGTGAAAGCGTTGGTTGATCTGCACGCGTGCATCGATGTCATGCATCGACGCATGCGTCTCGTCGATCAGGCCATCGAGCACCTTCAGTTCCTCGTCCGTGATGCGCTCAGCAGCGAGCCGCGCCGCGCAGCCTTCGAGCGCCTCGCGGATCATGTAGATCTCGTCGAGTTCGCTCGACGTATCCACCACTTCCACGCCGCCGTGTTTCAGCGGCCGCACGAGCTGATCGCTCGTGAGACGCGAGATCGCTTCGCGTACCGGCGTGCGGCTCGCGTTGAGCGCTTGCGCCAGTTCGACTTCGATCAGCCGGCTGCGCGCGGGCAGCTGGCCTTCGATGATCGCGCGGCGCAGCTTGCGATACAGCTGGTCCGCGACCCGTTCGGGCGCGGCGTCGCTCGGCGGCAGCAGCAGCGCGGCATCACCGGCCTGCGTGTCGATCGTGTTGTTCATGAACGTGTCTCCGGAAGCGGTTTCGGACGAGGCCGTTGCTTTCTCGTCAGGCGCCGATCAGCGCGCGGGCACGCGCCACCGAGGCCTGCTTGTCGAACGAATTGAAGAGCGCCATCGCCTGCACGGGCGGTGGGCTTTCGGCGAACATCTGATAGGCCTGCATGCGGCCGCCGAACGACGTCGCGGTGAGTTCGGCCGCGAGGTTCAGCGTGCGCAGACGTTCCGCGCCGCTCGCTTCGCCGATGCGGTAGTACTTCTCGAGATCGCGGCGCAGGTCCAGGTTGTTGTAGGTGGCTTCGTCCGGCGCCATCACGGCCGCGCCGCCCGCGAGGTCGCGCAGGATCTGCGTCATCGTGTAGTAGTTCGACGACGCGAACACGCGGCCCGCATTCTGGATCGACTGGTTCGGCATGATCATGCCGGTGCGGCTGGTTTCATACGCGGCTTCCGACGCGAGGATGAACGAGCGGATGCCTTCGCGGAAACCCATCAGCGTCGCGATCTTTTCGCGGATCGCGGGCACGTTGATGAGGCGCGTCTGTTCGGCGAGCAGCAACGCGGTGCCGACCAGCAGGTCCGCCTTCGCATACGAGCGGTTCAGGAAACCTTGCGCGGCCCACTTCGGCAGGTCCTGGCGAATCAGGTTGGCGAGTTCGGGCTGACGCGAGAAGATCACGTTCTCCCACGGCACGAACACGTTGTCGAACACCATCAGCGTGTCCAGTTCGTCGAAGCGGGCGGACAACGGATGATCGAAGGCGGACTGCTTTTCTTCCAGCGGCGCGCGGCAGATATGGCGCACGTTCGGCGCATTGAGCGGCACGATGCAGGCCACTGCGTAGTCGCGGTTCTCGGGAATCCAGTTGCCGACGGTCGGCTTGCAGAACGCCACGTGCGCATAGCACGCGCCGGTTTCATACTTGGCGCCGCGAATCACGATGCCGTCGTCGCGTTCCTCGACCACGCGCAGATACATGTCGAGATCGTCCTGCTGATACGGCTGCTTGCTGCGGTCGCCCTTCGGATCGGTATTGCCGCTCGTCATGAAGAGGTTCTCGCGCTGCAGCTTCGAGAGCCAGCGTTCCACATTCTGCGCATAACGCGTGTCGAAGCGGTCGAGCAGGTCCTTGCGGTCCTTCATCACGAACAGCGGCGTGACGGTTTCGTCGCCGAAGCGGTCGATCACCGGACTCACTTCATTCAGCACCGCGGCGGTCATCTCGCGGCGGTTGCGCAGGTCGTCGAGCGTGTCGGGCAGCTTGTACACGCGGCTCGCCATCTCGCCGTCTTCCGTGCGATAGCCGAAGACGTCGGCATAGCGCGGGTCGTGCTGCAGGTCGTACATGCGCGCCATTGCATCGACCATCGGCTTGCTTGCCGGATGCGTGGTCACGTCGGTGACGCGCTCGCCCGAGATATAGACCTCGCGTCCATCGCGGAGCGAAGCGCGATATTGATCCCCCGTCATCAGTGCCATGGGTCAAATCTTCCTGGTGTTATTGAGTTGCAGGATGAGGCCGCAAAAGAGCGCGCCACGTTCGGCGAGACTGGCGAGCGAAATGGATTCATCGCGCGCGCAGATGTTCTCGCAGACCGGGCCGAGCGCATCGAGCGTCGGGATGCCGAGTGCGGCCGAAAAATTGCCGTCCGAGCCACCGCCTGTCGGCGGCACTTCGAACAGCGGAATGTCGAGTTGCGCGGCCAGGTCGAGCGCGATGTCGCGCAACGGGCCGTTGTGTGCGTCGGTGAAGGCCGGGCGCGTCAGGCCGCCGCGCAGATCGAGCGCGACGCCTTCATTGCGCCGTTCCGCGCCGATACGGCGAATCTCCGCGATCATCGCGTCGGCTTGCGCTTGCGTGCGCGCCCGCAGGTCGATATCCATCCGCGCTTCGGGCGGCACCACCTGACGCGCCGCGCCGCCATGGAACATGCCGACGTTGACCACTGCGCCGTGTTCCGGATCGCTCAGCGCTTCAAGCGGTTCGACCTTGACGGCGAGTTCGCGGATCGCGCTCGCGCCTTTTGCATAGTTCACCGCGCAATGCGCGCTGCGGCCATGCGCGCAGAGCTGGAACGCGCCGAGCGCGCCGCGTGCGGTGACGATGCCGCCGCCGGGGCGTCCCGGTTCGAGCACCAGCACGAAGTCCGCTTCTTGCGCCGCCGCTTCGATGGCGGGGCGGCTGTGCACGCTGCCGAGCTCTTCGTCGGGGACGAGGAAGAAGGTGATGGAGGCGAGGTCGTCGAAGCCGTGCGCGAGCAGATAGCGCAGCGACGACAGCGCCATCACGAGTCCGCCCTTCATGTCGCCGACACCCGGACCGGTCGCGCGGTCGCCGTCGATGCTGAAGGGCCACTCGGCGGCGGTGCCTTCGGGCCATACGGTATCGGCGTGACCGAGGATCAGCAGGCGGCCCTTGCCGGACAGCGTGCGCGTGGCAACCAGTTGATCTGCGCATGCGGACATCGGCCGGCGGTCGATCGTGAAGCCGAGCGCGCGCAGTTCGGCTTCCATGATGTCGACGACCCGGTTCACGCCTTCGACGCAATACGACCCGCTGTCGATATTCACGAGGCGCTCGAGCGTGTGCGTCATCTCGGGCAATTGCTGCGCGAGTGTGGTCCTGCACTCGCGGACGTCGAAGTTCATCGAAGCTCCATTGCGGGGCGATGGAAACACCCCTGCGTCGTTGTTTTCTGCATGCAGAACTGCACGCGACGACGAACGATATGAAGTCGATTTTTTGGCGTCAACCGGAAAAGAATGCGCTCGAAAGAGTGCGTGCGGCCGCGTGCAAAGCCATGCACCATAAGGGATTGCGGGCGATCGTTTGCGCTGGTGGAATTGCCCGCAAGCGATGCATGATTCACCCGTGATGCACTGATCGAGGGCCGTGAGGAACCAGTTCGGGGCTTATGGTTTTTTAATGCTGCATGCAGAAAACAACACTTGCTGCATGCAGGAAGCACGAGAAAGCGCACGCTTCGGGCCGGCTCTCTCGTGCTATTCGAATCGGAAAGCGGGGCGTGGAGCACCCTTGCGATGCTCCGCCATGCGATCGTTACTTCGCCGCGCCAACGAGCGAGAAGGCGTCGAAAGACGGATCGACGGGCGTATGGGCCAGATGCTGGAGCGCTTCTTCGACCAGCGGCTCACACGCGCTGTAGTCGGAATTCATGCTGTCGCTGTGTGCCTGGGGAAAGTTGACCGAAAGGACTTTGCCACCCCAGCGGTCGGCGGTGGCGGTCATGCTGCACTTGCCCGCGCCGCCGATCTTCAGGTCGAGCAGGATCACGTTCAGGTCGAATGCGGCATCCGAATTGGAGAAATTCCACTGCATGACCATGCGGTCATTCGGGGAGTTCGTGTCCACGAGTTTCATGGTCTTGTCGGGAATGCCGACAGCGGCCACCAGGTCGAGCACGTTCGAGCCGATCAGCGCGCCGGAGTCCTTGCGGGCCTCGTGGGTCCGGTAAGCCGCACAGCCGGAGAACAGGGTGACGAACATCAGAATGAGGGAAGTGTAGCGTCGCAAGAGGGCTCCTTGGCGAGTAAAAGAGATGGATGGATCACAGGACGTCCGAGGCGCTGCCAGCAAGAACGTGGCCCGGCCCTCGCACCGCCCGGATCCTGTTCCGTCAAGGCTTTCAGCGTGGTTTCCGATGCCTTGCGATCCGTCGAAGAAAGCGCATTACGTTTGCATTCGAGATGCCGGATGGCATTTTGTGTTCTGCATGCGATATGCGTGAGGCATAGAGAGCTTTAGTGCCGGCGCGGACGCATTAGGCAAACCGATCTGATAAAGTCGGTCACCTTCGGGCGCCCTTGCGGCCCATCCTTCCATCGAACAGCATGCGCATCCTTCCTATCGGCGACGGAGACCGGTCGCTGCCTACCTTGATTTGCCTGCCCGGGGCCATGTGCAGTCCCGCCGTGTTCGCGGAGGCCGCGCGCCTGTCCGGCCTGCGCGCACTGGCGCTCGCATGGCTCGAGGATGATGGTCCGTTTTCGCTGGAAGCCATCGCCGGGCGTGCTTTGCAATGCGTCGCCGATGAACCGCGCATCGTGCTCGTCGGCCACTCGCTCGGCACGCCGCTCGCGGTGCTCGCCGCATTGCAGGACATGCAACGCGACGACCCGCGCGTGTGTGGGCTGGTGCTGTCGAACAGCGGCGCCAATACGCGCGGTCATGGCGATGCCGATGCCATCGTGAGGCGCATCGAAACCGAATGGGGCGTCGAGTTCTGGGAGGCTTTCCTGGCGCGTTGCTTCCTGCGTCTTCCCGAAGAGCCTTTGCTGGAGGAGGTGCGCAGCTACCCGTCGCGCGTGCGCAAGGAAGCGGTCGCGGCGGCCATCCGCAGTCAGATGGAGACGGATCTCACGCCCTTGCTCGGCCAGCTTGGCGGTTTGCCGGCTGCCATCGTGCATGGAAAGTCCGACGCCGCGCGCACGCTGGCCCATGCGCAGCAACTGGCGGCGGGCATGCCGCACGCCGTGCTGCATGTACTCGATACGGGCCACACGTCCTGCGCAGAAGATCCAGCCGCATTCGCGGCCATCATGCGCGAGATCGCGGAGCGTTCGGCAAGGAAGGACTAAGCCGTGAACCTGGCTGCGGCCGCGCGTGCCACCGACATATCCGCCACCGCACTGAACGCCTGCTTGCGCTTCAGGCTGCCGACGCCGATATCCATGTCCTGCAGATAACCGATCTCGCGCTCGCTCAGCGTCAGGTTGCGCGAATACGGCCGTTGCGTCTGATTGAACCACCAGATCGCCTCGGCCGATGCAGCATCGAAACGCTTCTGCGCCCGTTTGCGGGCATCGAGGAAGGCATCGTGCGAGGCGGGCGACATCAGATAGTCATAGAGCGCGCCATACGCGGCCATGACGGCCACCAGACCTTCATGCTTCGCGCCAAGCGCCGCGTCCGCCGCATAGGCCGTTTGAAACACGCAATCCGGCAAGGCTTGCCACAGATTTCCTGCGCTGATGACCTGCGGCCCTGCATCATCGTTCAGATGCGAGATGCTGGCGAGGCAGGCATCGGCGGCGCCGCTTGCGACCGCATCGAAACAGTGGTCGTTGCTGCCATGATCGGCGAACGTGATGCGCGAAGCATCGACGCCTTTCTCCTTCAATAGCTGAAGCATCAGGGTATGCAGCAGGCCATGTTGCGGGCCAACCGCGACGGTCTTCCCCTGCAACCCTTCCAGCGTCCGCATGCCGCCGGGCCCTGCGTACACCGTCAGCGCACACTTCTTCATCCCTGCACCGACGATCTTCACCGGCGCGCCCTGTTCAATGCGTGTGAGCACGAGGTTGTAGCCCGACACCATGCAGACATCGGCCGCGCCGCGTGCGATGGCGTCGAACGGACCGGTGGGACCGGGGATCTGGATGATCCGCGCATCGACGTCATAGGTCTTGAAGTATTCCAGCTCGTCCATCAGCGCGTTGAGCGTCGCGTTCTCCAGACCCGGGTTACTGACAATGCGGATCTCGCTGTTGGCGGCGCGTGCGACATAAGGCGCGCCAAACGGACCCGCGGCGAGGCCCACGCCAAGGGCGCCCGCCTTGCGCAAGAAGCCGCGACGGTTCAAATCACAGGTCATCTTTGTGTCTCCGGATGCCGGTCGTTATCAATCGAGGAGCGCTGGCACGAGGGCGCATTGTGCCGAACCGTCGCGGCCGGGTCGATTGAGTAAAATGGGCAACGACTTAACGAATTACTCATACCGGGAGAGGAGGCAACGTGTCGGCGGAACTCGACTGGTACCTGCAGATCAACCTCAAGGCGCGGCACTTGCGCTTGCTGGTGACCATCGATACCTATCGCAATCTCAGCCAGGTGGCGGAGGTCTCGCACGTCACGCTGGCCGCGGTCTCGAAGTCGCTGACTGAACTGGAACGCGGACTTGGCCTCACGCTCTTCACGCGCACGGCACAGGGACTGGTGCCGACACCCTACGGCGAATGTCTTACGCGCCACGCGCGAGCCATGCTGCATGTGCTGCACCAGACCATCGACGAACTGAAGGCCCTCAGCGCCGGCACGGAAGGCAAGATCGAGATCGGCGTGCTGCCTGTCTCTGCGTCCAGCCTGCTGACCCATGCGTTGAACCTGCTCAAGCAGCGCTCGCCGGGCACCAACGTGAAGATCGTCGAAGGGTCCGCGGAGTCGCTGTTGCCGGAGTTGTGGCAAGGCCATCTGGATCTCGTCGTCGGCCGCCTGCCGCCTCCGGATACGCCGGGCAGCTTCGAAGAGAAGGAACTGCTGGAAGAGCCCGTCGTGCTCGTCACGGGCCGGCAGCATCCGCTGGCGCGCAGGAAAAACGTGCAGTGGGCGGACCTGCTGCCCTATCCGTGGATCTTGCCGCCCGCGGGCTCCATTCTTCGTGATCCGCTGGAGCGCGCGCTCGAAGTACACGACGTGCCGCTGACCAACAACTACATCGAGACCTTGTCCCTGCATGTGATCCGCGCGCACTTGCAGGTGTCCGACTGCATCGCCGTCATGGCCGACACCTCCGCGCGCGAGGCCACGCTGCCCCAGCCGCTCCATACGCTGCCGCTCACGCTTCCCCGCCTGCTGCGGCCCGCCGGCGTGCTCTGGAACCGCGTCCGCACGCTCACGCCGAGCGCGCAACTGATGATCTCCTGCCTCGAAGAAACCGCGCAGCACCTGTCCCAGGAAGGCCAGAAGCGCGGCTGACGTCGTCCCGTCGCCCCCTTAACCATTTCCTCAACCGGCCCGCAGTTTTTCTCAAACCGGGCCATTCGAGGCGCTGGCACAATTCATTCACGCTCAACGACACGGGCGACGACGCGAACTGCCACCGGGAAGCACGCTTTCCCGGCCATTCCACGGACAGTTCCGCGCATCTACACGGAGACGAGAACGATGATGAATCTGAGGACCGCGCTCTGCGCCTGCGCGGCGCTGTTCGGTTTCGCCGCACATGCATGCGCGGCCCCGGCATCCACGCAGTCGGTCGCGGACTTCTATCGCGGCAAGGCGTTGACGCTTCTGGTCAGCGCGGACGCAGGCACGGTGACGGACATCGTCGCGCGCCAGTTCTCACGCTTCTTCGTCAAGTATGTTCCAGGTCATCCGAAGGCCATCGTGATGAACGTGGTGGGCGCGGGCGGCATGGTGGCAGCGGCATCGCTGCAATCGCGGCAGCCGAGCGACGGTACCGTGATCGGCTTCCTGCAACGGAACAACCTGTATATCCCGCTGCTCGATGAGCGGCAGAACCGCTTCGATCCGCGCAAGGTGAGATGGCTCGGCAGCCTCAACAAGGTGGAGTACTGCCTGGTCTCGATGACCCGTTCGGGCGTCACCACGGCGGACGATCTGAGCAAGAAGAAAATGTATATCGGCGCGACCGGCTTCGCCAACGAGGACCGCACGCTGCCCGCGCTGCTGAACGAATACATGGGCGCGAAGATGAGCATCGTGCCCGGCTATACGGGCCGCGGCGAAGTGTATCTGGCGATGCAGCGCGGTGAAGTCGATGGCTGGGCCTCCACCATCGACGGGCTGCAACAGGGCGAACCGGTGCGGCTCCTCAAGGACGGCAAGATGAAGGTGCTGCTGCATCTGGGCTGGCAAAGCCCGGCCGGGTACACCGACGTGCCCAACCTCTCTTCCTACATCACGCAGCCGGACGTGAAGGCGCTGTTCAACCTGTTCATCCTGCCGTTCCAGGCGGGCCGTCCCATCGCCGTGCCGAAGGACGTGCCGCAAGACCGGCTCGATGCGCTGCGCGAGGCGTTCGCGAAGACCATCGCGGATCCGGATTTCATCGACGCGATGAAGCAGTCGGGCTATCCGATCGATCCCATCAGCGGCGATGCGGTGGAACAGATCATCGCGAAGCTGTATGCCACGCCCCAACGTCAGCTCGACGATGCACGCAAGCTCATCTTCAGCTCGCATTGAGCAGCCGCAGCGAGAAAGAACCTGAGAGAACATCAACACCCTTACGGTAGCTTCCCATGACGCCCGACATCATCGACATTCATCCGCACATCATCTCGACCGACACGGCACGGTATCCGATCGCGCCTCAGCACGGACACCGGTCGAAGTGGTCGGCGACGCGGCCCATCACGTTCGAGCAACTGATCGCCGAGATGGATGAGGCGGGCGTGTCCAAGGCCGCGATCGTGCATTCATCGACGACCTACGGCACCAACAACGCCTACGTCGCCGACAGCGTCGCGCAACATCCGGACCGCTTCACCGGCGTCTATTCGTTCGACCTGCTGGCGCCCGACGCGCTGCAGACGTTCGACTACTGGCTTGCTCGCGGCATGGGCGGCATTCGCCTCTTCACCGGCGGCGCCACGCATCAGAGCGACGGCAGCTGGCTGGTGAATCCCGCGACCTTTCCGATCTGGGAACGCTGCGCCGGGATCGGCATGACCATGGCGGTGCAGACCACGCCTGAAGGCCTTTCGATGGTGGCGGAACTGGCCGATCGCTTTCCTGCGGTGAACATCGTGCTGGATCACTGCGGCCGGCCCAACCTCGAAGCCGGACCGCCGTATGCGAACTGCGCGGACCTGTTCGCGCTGGCTGCATTCCCCAATGTCTACATGAAGATCACGCCGCGTACCTTCGATCTCGCACAGGCCGCGCCGGGCGGCGCGCAGCCGTTCTTCGCGAAGCTCGTCGAGGTATTCGGCGCCGACCATCTCGCGTTCGGCTCGAACTATCCGGCTTCGGCCGGCCCGTTGAAGGATCTCGTTGCACAAGGCAATGCCTGCTTCGCGGGCTTGAGCGACGACGAACGCGCCTGGATCTGGGGCGGCACCGCGAAGAAGCTGTATCCGATGCTGGCCGGCTGAGTCCGTTCCTGCACGACCGATAACAGGCGAGCCTGTGCAGCTCGCCATTCCATCAGGATGAGACATGGAGTTCTTCAACGATGCAACGTTGATGGCGGCCGGACATGCGCTGTCGACGCTCCTGCAATTCCACCGCATCATGTTTCTCGTGTTCGGCGTGGCGGTCGGTCTCGCGATCGGCTTGCTGCCGGGCATCGGCGGGCTGACGGGCTTTGCGCTGCTGGTGCCGTTCACCTACACGATGGACCCGTATTCCGCCTTCGCGATGCTGCTCGGCATGGCGTCCGTCATCACCACTTCGGATGTGATTCCGGCCGTGCTGTTCGGCGTGCCCGGCCATGCGGCGTCGCAGGCCACGGTGCTCGACGGCCTGCCGATGACCAAGCGCGGTGAAGCCTCGCGCGCGCTGAGCGCGTGCTACATGTCTTCGCTGATGGGCGGTTTGATCGGCGCGGTCATCCTCGCGGTGTCGCTGCCGCTGGTGCGTCCGTTCGTGTTGTCCATCGGCACGCCGGAGATGTTGTCGCTGACCGTGTTCGGCGTGTCGATGGTGTCGGCGCTGTCCGGCAACGCGCCGCTTCGTGGCGTTGTCGCGGCCTGCTTCGGCATTCTGGTCGGCATGATCGGCACCAATGTCGCGACCGGACAGATGCGCTGGACCGGCAATCTGCTCTATCTGCAGGACGGCATTCCGCTGGTGCCCATCATCCTCGGCATCTTCGCGTTGCCGGAGTTGTGCGAACTGGCCATCCGCCGCGCGGCCATTGCGCAGAACGTGCAGTTCACATCGCGGCAAGGCATGCGCGAAGGCGTGCTCGACAGCTTCCGCAACTGGTTCCTGGTGCTGCGCTGCGGCGGTCTCGGTGCGATTCTCGGCGCGGTGCCGGGCATCACCGGCGCGGTGACGGACTGGATCGCCTATGGTCATGCATTGCAGACCGCGAAGGGCGCGAAGGAGACGTTCACCAAGGGCGACGTGCGCGGCGTGATCGCGCCTGAAGCGGCCAACAACGCGCGCGAAGGCGGCAGCCTCGTGCCGATGTTGTCCTTCGGCGTGCCGGGCGGCGCGGCGCAGGCCATCCTGCTCGGCGCGATGATGGTGCACGGCTTCATCCCCGGCCCCGACATGCTGACCAAGCATCTCGACTTCACCTATTCGATGGTCTGGTCCATCGCGCTCGCCAACATCTTCGGCGCGGGGCTGTGCTTCCTGCTGAGCGGCCAGTTCGCGAAGGTATCGACGCTGCGCTACACGCTCATTCTGCCTGTCATCATGCCCGTCATCTATGTCGGCGCGTTCCAGGGTTCGCGCAGCTGGGGCGACCTCTTCGTGCTGCTGATCGCGGGCGTCATCGGCTGGACCATGAAGCGGCTCAGGTGGGCGCGTCCGCCGCTGATCCTCGGCCTCGTGCTCGGCGTGCTGATGGAGCGCTACATGTCGATCTCCTTCGTCCGCTACGGCACCGACTGGCTCGCGCGTCCTGTCGTCATCGTGTTGCTGGGGCTCGCCGCGCTGGTGTTCTTCAAGCCGCTCTTCACGGCCTTGCGCAGCGGCGGCTTCGCGCAGTTCAAGCCGAGCGGCTCGGTGCACTTCAAGCGCGAAGATCTGGTGCATGTGTTCTTCATCGTCGTCGGGATTTACATGCTGGCAAGCTCGCAGGACTGGCTGCTGATGGCGCGCATCGGGCCGACGGTGGTCGCGAGCATTCTCGTCATCGCGGGAACATTGAGTCTCGCGTACAAGGTCTTCGTGATTCCGGCGCATGGCGTGGCGCGGGCAAGCAGCGGCGTTCACATGGACGTATCCGGCGACCACGACGAGAAGCTTCCCGTCAGGACCGTGCTGAAGCGCGCGGCCCGTTTTTTCAGCTGGTTTCTCGCGTTTCTCGCCTGCATGTCGGTGATCGGCATGCTGCCCACGGTGCCGCTGATGATCGTTGCGTACATGCGCATCGAAGGCCGCGAGTCGTGGAAGCTGAGCCTGATTCTCGCGGCGTGCGTGACCGTGTTCCTGTACATCGTCTTCGATCAGATCCTGCATATCCCTTGGCCGGAGAGCTTTCTCGGACAGTGGTTGCCTGGACTGGGCGGAGCCTGATTCATCATCGAAAGGAAGCGAAGCATGACGCAAGACCGACTGGCGCGCATCGACGCGCAGCAGGCCACCGACCATCAGCAGCGCGTCATCGCGCAACTGGGCGCAGGGCGCGGACGAATTCCCACGCCGTTCAACATCTGGCTGCATAACCCGCGTCTGGCCGAGGGGATGGAGATCATCGGCACGCATGTGGATCATTCGCCCGTGCTGAGCGAAGCGGAAACCGAGGTCGCGATCCTGGCCACCGCCGTGTTCTGGAATGCCCCGTATGTGATCGCCAATCATCGGCGGCACGCGCTGAAGGCAGGCGTTCCGGAAACGGTCGTCGCCGCGATCCTGGAGCGGCGCAAGCCCGAGGCGGACGAGGGGCGTCTTGCGCTGGTGTGCGACGCGGTGAGTGCGCTGCTCGCAGGCGGCGCGGTCGACGATGCGCGCTTTGCCCAGTACGATGCTGAGTTGGGCCGGGCGGTGATCGCCGAACTTCTCGTCACGATCGGTTATTTCACGTCGATCTCGCTCGGCATGACCTTGCATGCATTGCAGCCCAAAGACTGAACAGCTCAGGTTATGAGGCAGTAGGAGAAAGATCGTGTCGGAACTCGACGGTTATCTGCAAGTGAATCTCAAGGCGAGACATCTGCGCCTGCTCGTGACCATCGATACCTATCGCAATCTGACGCAGGTGGCGGAAGTCACTCATGTCACGATGCCGGCGGTATCGAAGTCGCTGGCCGAGCTGGAACGCGGGCTCGGCCTCACGCTGTTCGCGCGGACGGCACAAGGGCTCGTGCCCACGCCGCACGGCGAATGCCTCATCCGTCATGCGCGCGAGATGCTGACCATCCTGCATCAGGCGCGCGATGAAATGAAGGCACTGAGCGCGGGCACCGAGGGCAAGGTGCATATCGGCATGTTGCCGGCTTCGGCGTCCGCGCTGCTGCCGCTCGCGCTCAACCTGTTGAAGAACAAGTCGCCGGGCACCAACGTGAGAGTCGTTGAGGGCACGCGCGGCGCGTTGCTGCCGGAGTTGTGGCAGGGCCGTCTCGACCTGATCGTCGGGCGCCTGCCCGCGCCGGATACGCTCGGCAGCTTCGAGGAAAAGCCGCTGCTGGAAGAGCCCGTGACGCTGATGACCGGGCGGCATCATCCATTGGCGCGGGCGAAGACGATCAAGTGGTCCGACCTTCTTCCCTATCCCTGGATCCTGCCGCCGCAGAACTCGATCCTGCGGGATTCACTCGAACGCACGCTGAGAGCGCATGACGTACCGCTGACCAACAACTACATCGAGACCTTGTCCGTGCACGTGACGCGGGCGCATCTGCAGATATCGGACTTCATTGCCGTCATGGTAGGCACGCCCGCGAACGATCCCACGCAACCGCTGTATGCGCTGCCCCTGAGCTTGCCGCGCTTGTTGCGCCCCTCCGGCGTGCTGTGGAACCGCAATCGCGGCCTGACGCCGAGTGCGCAACTCATGGTCGCGTGTCTGGAGGAGGCTGCGCAACAGCTGCAAAGCGCGAAGGCCTGACTGCCGAAAGCACGGCGACGTGTTTTCGGTTTTGCATCGGCCAATTAGTTAGGGTTCCGTATCTGCTACGTTCGCCCCACTCTTTACCAAACGGTTAAGCCCCTTGCTTCTTTATTCAATAGACGGAGCAGGGCGTCTCGAAAGATCATGTCGGCACCGACACGAGTTCGACTCGCACGATCAATCCTCCCAGGAGACTCCAGTGACCAAGAAAGTCCATCTCAAGCTCGCGATCGCCGAGCATCCGCATACCTCGGCCATCCGCGACGGCTCCATTCCCATCGAAGGCGTGGACGCGGAATTCATCACGGTGCAGCCGCAGATCGGCGCGTTCCGCCGCATGGTGCGCGACGTCGAATTCGATGTCTGCGAACTCGCGCCAACCACTTACATCATCGCTCGTGCGTATGGCGCGCCGTTCGTTGCGCTGCCGATCTTCGTCGTGCGCCGCTTCCATCATTCGGGTCTGCTGGTGCGTCCGGATGCCGGCATCAAGACGCCGAAGGATCTCGAAGGCAAGAAGGTCGGCGTGCGCGCGTATTCGGTGACCACCGGTGCGTGGACGCGCCAGGTGCTGATCGACGAGTTCGGGCTGGATCCCTCGAAGGTCACGTGGGTCGTCGATGACGAAGAGCACGTCACGCAGCTGCAATTGCCGCCGAACGTGATCCATGCGCCGAAGGGCACGTCGCTTGCCGAGATGATGGCCAAGGGCGAACTGGTTGCGGGCTTCCACGGCAACGCGGGCATTGGCCGCACCGGCGACCCGACGGGCGGCTGGAAGGAAGTCGAAGCGGATTATCCGGACATGTTCCCGAATGCGGCTGAACTCGAATCCGAGTACTACGCGCGCACCGGCGTGTACCCGATGCACGGCACCATCGTCGTCAAGGACTCGGTGCTGGCCGAGCATCCGTGGGTGGCGAAGTCACTCTACGACGCCTTCGACAAGGCCAAGCAGGACTGGCTCGCGAAGCTCAACGCGGGCGAACTGACCGACAAGAAGAACAAGAAGTACATCGAGCTGCAGAAGATCGTCGGCAACGATCCGCTGCCGTATGGCGTGGAAGAGAACCGCAAGACCATCGAAGCGCTCGAAGCGACCGCGTTCAAGCAAGGCCTGACGCCGCGCCGCATGTCCATGAACGAGCTGTTCGTCGATCCCCGCGTCTAAATCACACGTAAGGCCAGGAACATGATCATCGACTGTCACGGTCACTTCACGACCGTCCCCGCTTCTTTCCGCGACTGGCGCGCCAAGCAGATCGCAGCCGCCGACGACCCCTCCAATGCGCCGCCGCTCTCCGGCGCGCATGTGTCCGACGACGAGATCCGCGAAGGCGTCGGCAATGGTCAGCTGCGTCTGCAACAGGAACGCGGCGGCGACCTCACGCTGTTCTCGCCGATCGCCGGCCTCATGAGCCATCACCTCGGCAACGAGCGCACGAGCCTCGAATGGGCCGAGGTATCGAACAATCTGGTGCGGCGCGTATGCGACCTGTATCCGGAGAACTTCGCGCCGGTGTGCCAGTTGCCGCAATCGCCGAAAGCGCCGCCGAAGAACTCGGTGCCCGAGTTGCGCCGCTGTGTCGAGGAAATGGGCTTCGTCGGCTGCAACCTGAATCCGGATCCGAGCGGCGGCTACTGGACCGGGAAGCCGATGACGGACCGCGAGTGGTATCCCGTCTATGAAGCGCTGTGCGATCTCGACGTGCCCGCCATGATCCACGTCGCTGCCTCGTGCAATCCGTGCCATCACGGCACCGGCGCGCACTATCTGAACGCCGATACCTCGGTGTTCATGCAGTTGCTGCAAGGCGATGTGTTCAAGGACTTCCCGACGCTGCGCCTGGTCATTCCGCACGGCGGCGGCGCGGTGCCGTATCACTGGGGACGTTATCGCGGCATGTCGCTGGAGATCGCCAAGCGTCCGCTCGAAGGCCTGCTGAACAACATCTTCTTCGATACCTGCGTCTATCACCATCCGGGCGTGGAACTGCTGACCAAGGTCGTGCCGACGAGCAACGTGATGTTCGGTTCGGAGATGATCGGCGCGGTGCGCGGGCGTGATCCGAACACCGGCGAGTACTTCGACGATACGAAGCGCTATATCGACGCCTGCGAAGCGCTCAGCGACGCGGACCGCCACGCGATCTTCGAAGGCAACGCGCGCCGCGTCTATCCGCGCCTGGACCAGCAACTCAAGGCGCGCGGCCTGTGACCCGACCAGGAATGAAGACATGAACATTATCGACATTCATCCGCACATCATCTCGGACGACGAGACGCGCTATCCGCCGGCGCCGCTGTTCGGCAAGCGCTCGGACTGGTCGCAGGAACGCCCGAACACCGTCGAGGCGCTGATCGCAGCGATGGACCAGGCAGGCGTTGCGAAGGCCGCCGTCGTGCATTCGTCGACCACCTATGGTTTCGACAACAGCTACGTGGTGGATGGCTGCAACCAGTACAAGAACCGGCTCATCGCGGTGGGTTCCGTCGACATGCTGGCCGACGACGTGGCCGCCGTCATCAAGGGATGGGCCGACAAGGGTCTTGCGGGTTTGCGCATCTTCACGGGCGGCTCCACCAAGGATTTCGATCCGAGCGAGCTCGATAACCCGAAGTCGTTCAAGGCGTGGGAGATGCTCGCCGAACTCAGGCTGCCGATGTGCATCCAGACGGGCCCGGTCGGCTTGCCGCAGGTGCGCATGCTCGCGGAGAAGTTTCCCGGCGTGAACATCATTCTCGATCACCTCGCGCGTCCCGATGTCCTCGACGGCCCGCCGTATGCGAAGTCAGCGGGACTGTTCGAACTGGGCGACTTGTCGAACGTGTACATGAAGCTCACGCCGCGCATCTTCGGCGACGTGAAGAAGGAGAAGGCCAGCGCGGAGACGTTCTTTCCGCGCGTGGTCGAGGCATTCGGCGCGCAACGTCTTGCATGGGGCTCGAACTTCCCGACGTCGCCCGGCACGCTCAGCGAGATTCTCGCGACGGCCCAGCAAGGGCTTGCGTGCCTCAGCGAAGAAGATCGCGCATGGATCTTCGGCAAGACCGCGCAGAAGCTCTATCCGGCATTGAGCCAATAACGGAGACCATCATGTCAGACACTCGCCTGAACAGCATCATTCGCGCTTTCGAATCGGGCAAGGCCGCGCACGCGGCATTCGCGAAGCTCGACAAGCAGACCGCCATCGAGATGAGCGATTCGCCGTATGACGGCATCGTCTTCGAGATGGAGCACAACCCGTACGACGTGGCCGCGCTCGGCGATGCCTTCCAGTACATGTTGAACCGCAAGCAGATTGCAGAATCCGGCTCGGTCGCGCCCAAGGTGACGCCGCTGGCGCGCATTCCCGCGAACGGCGTGGAGATGAACCAGAGCTTCGCCAAGCAGGTGCTGGACCGCGGCGCATACGGCGTGATCTGGCCGCACGTGGCGACGGTCGAGCAGGCCTATAACGCCGTGGCCTCGTGCCGCTATGCGCGCCCGAAGAACGCGCCGCTGTACGAGCCGAAGGGCGTGCGCGGCGACGGCCCCGCGAACGCCGCGCGCTATTGGGGCCTGTCGATGCAGCAGTACTACGAGAAGGCCGATGTCTGGCCGCTCGCGCCGCAAGGCGAGATTCTCGTGGGCCTGATGTGCGAGAGCACGCAGGCTATCGAGAACCTCGACGACATCCTCGCCAACGTGCCGGGCATCGGCTTCATCCTGATCGGCGAGGGCGATCTGAGTCAGGAACTGGGGCTGCCGCGTCAGTATGAACATCCTGAAGTGGTCGCCGCGATGCGCCAGATTGCCGAGACCTGTCACAAGCACAACGTGGTCGTCGGCAATCCGCATGTGACCGCGAAGAATCATCGCCGCTTGCAGGAAGAAGGTTATCGCTTCCTGATGTCGGCGCCGGCGCGCACGTATGGCGTCGTCGGTCTCGCACGCGAACTGGCAGGCTACTGATGAACGGCGCCGAAAGTCTCGTCGCGACGCTGGTGGATCAGGGCGTCGATATCTGCTTCGCGAATCCGGGCACCTCGGAGATGCACTTCCTTGCCGCGCTCGGCAACAACCCGCGCATGCGCAGCGTGCTGTGCCTGTTCGAAGGCGTGGCCACAGGCGCCGCCGACGGCTGGTATCGCATGAAGGACACGCCCGCGTCCACGCTGCTGCATCTCGGACCGGGCCTGGCGAACGGTCTCGCAAACATCCACAACGCGAAGCGCGCATCGTCGGGCATGGTCAATGTGGTCGGCGAGCATTCGGTGTCGCATCTCAAGTACGATCCGCCGCTGACCTCGGATATCGAAGGCCTCGCGCGGCCGTTGAGTCATTGGGTGCGGCGTGCCGAATCCGCGGACACCATCGCTTGGGATGCCGCGCAAGCGGTGGCCAAGGCAAGCGAGCATCCGGGGCAGATCGCGACGCTGATTCTTCCAGGCGACACCTCTTGGCAGCAAGCCGGTGCCGCGCCGCAAGCCTTGCCGACGCGAGCGACGGGCCGCAAGGCGCCGTCCGCGCAACGCATCGAGCACATTGCGCGCGTGCTTCGTTCGGGCGAGCCCGCGCTGATCGTGCTTGCGAACAAGGCGACGCGCGGCGTGGCGCTGGACAAGGCCGGCCGTGTCGCCGCCGCGACCGGCGCCGTGCTCGGCTCGCAGTTCTTCACGGCGCGCATTGAGCGGGGCGCGGGGCGTGTGCCGCTCGCGCGCATTCCGTATGCGGTCGCGCAGGCCACGGCGTTCCTCAAGGACTTCAAGCACATCATCACGGTGGAGACGCGCGAGCCGGTGGCGTTCTTCGCGTATCCGGACAAGCCGAGCTTGCTGAAACCCGAAGGCACGCTGGTGCATGCGCTCGTCGAAGCCGACGAAGACAGCGAACTCGCGTTCGACATGCTGTTGGATGCGCTCGGTGCATCCCGCACGGCGCCGTTGCTGCAGGCACGCATCGAGACGCCGGTACCGACGGGCGCGCTCAATCCGACCAGCATCGCGCATGCGCTGGCGGCGGCGTTGCCGGAACACTGCATCGTCGTCGACGAATCGCTGACGACCGGGCGCGAGTCGATGAATCTCACGATGGGCGCGCGTCCGCACGATCTCATCAACAACATGGGCGGGTCGATCGGCTATGCGACGCCGGTAGCCACCGGTGCTGCGCTAGCGTGTCCCGATCGCCGCGTGTTCTGCATGGTCGGCGACGGCAGCGCGATGTACACCATCCAGTCGCTGTGGACGCAGGCACGCGAGAGCCTGAACGTCACGACGATCATCTTCGCCAACAACAGCTACGCAATTCTCAAGGCCGAGTACGCGAACATGGGCGCGGGTGCGCCGGGTGAGCGCGCGCTGTCGATGATCGACATCGACAAGCCGCGCATCGACTGGCTGGCGATGGCGAAGAGCATGGGCGTGCCGGCGGTGGCGGTCGAGACAGCCGAGGGCTTCCACAAGGCCTTGACCGATTCGACGCACGCGGACGGACCTTGCCTGATCGAAGTGCGCCTCTGAACCCATCAAAGCACGATACAAGCAATGAAGGAGCACACATCATGACAACGACGCTCCGCGTCAATCTCGCCGAATACGGCGTGACGAAGGCCATGCGCGATGGCCGCGTGAAGTCCGACCTCGTCACACTCGACTACTGCGGACCGACGCCCGCGCACAACGGCTTCAAGGCGATGGTGCGCGAGAACCAGTTCGATGCCGGCGAGCTCGCCATCGTCACCTTCCTGCAGGCAAAGGCTTATGGCAAGCCGTATGTCCTGCTGCCCGCGCCGATCTCGGGCCGCTTCCAGCATCACTGCGCGGGTTATAACCTCGACTTCGGTCATCTTGACCCGAAGGATATCGAGGGCAAGCAGGTTGGCGTGCGCACCTACACGCAGACTACTGCGCTGTGGATTCGCGGCATCCTGCGCCATGAGTACGGTGTCGATCTCGACAAGGTCACGTGGATGACGCTCGGCGACGGTCACCTCGCCGAATACAGCGATCCTTCGAACTGCCAGCGTCTGCCGGCCGGTTCGTCGATTCCGCAGATGATGATGGACGGCGAGCTGACGGCGGCGCTCCTGGGCGAGGACATGCCCAAGGACGAGCGCGTGCGCACCCTCGTGCCCGATGCGCAGAACGCCGCGAAAGACTGGTTCGCGCGCACGGGCGTCGTGCCGATCAATCACATGTTCGTGGTGCACGAGCGCTTGTCGAAGGAGCGGCCGGATATCGTGCGCGAGTTGTATCGCATGGTGGCCGAGAGCCGCGCGGCTGCGGAGAGCGTTCCGGCCGTGTTTCCTCCGCTCGGGCTGGAGGCGAACCGCAAGGGTCTGCAACTCGCGGTGGACTGGGCGCTCGACCAGAAGATCATTCCGCGGCGCCTGTCCGTGGATGAGCTCTTCGACGATGTGACCGGCAGCCTCGGTTGATACGAGGCTCGTGAGCGGCTGCGCCCCGCGATACAAGAGATGACTTCATCACCCGCCATGCAGACCCGTTCCGATGACGTGACGTCGTTGCTGCGCCACGCACCGCTCACGCGCTTCCTGATCGCGCGCATCGGCTCCATCACGGCCCAGCAGATGTTGATGCTGGCGATCAGCTGGCACATGTATGACCTGACATCGAGCGCATGGGACCTTGGCCTCGTCGGTCTGTTCCAGTTCGCGCCGGGACTCGCGACGACGCTCGTTGCCGGTCATTGCGCGGACCGCCTGCATCGCGGGCGGATGGTCGCCGCGTGTCTCGCGCTGCAAGCGGTTGCGGCAGCGCTGCTCACGGCGGCTACCTCCACGCACCATGTCACGCGCGACGCGTTGCTGGCGCTGTCGCTCGTGCTCGGCGCCATCAGGCCGTTCCAGATGGCTGGCCAGCAGGCGCTTTTGCCGATGCTCGTGCCGCCCAGGCTCCTTGCACGCTCGATGGCGCTGAGCACCGTGGTCCAGCAGACCTGCGTCATCGCCGGGCCTGCGCTGGGCGGCGTGCTGTTCGCTATCAGCGTGGTCACGGTGTATCTGACCAGTGCGGCGCTGTTCTGCTTCAGCGCCTTGCTGTACTTCTTCGTGCGTTATGACTTCACGCCGCCGCCGCGTGAACCCGTCACCGCCGATTCGATCCTCGCCGGCCTGCGCTTCATCTGGAGCCATCCGCTTTTGCTCGGCGCCATTTCGCTCGATCTCTTCGCCGTGCTGTTCGGCGGCGCGACTGCGTTGCTGCCGGTCTATGCGCGGCAAGTCCTGCATGTTGGACCGCAAGGGCTCGGACTGCTGCGCTCGGCGCCCGCCGTCGGTGCATTGTGTGTCGGCGTGTTCCTGTCGCGACGGTCGATTGCCAGCGGCGTCGGCAAGAAGCTGCTCGTTGCGGTGGGCATTTATGGCGTTGCCATCGTCGGCTTCGGGCTGTCGACATGGTTTCCCTTGTCGCTCATCCTGCTGGCCGTTTCGGGCGGTGCGGACACCATCAGCGTGGTCGTGCGGCAGACGCTCATTCAGCTGGAGACACCGGATCGCATGCGCGGTCGCGTGGCGGCGGTGAATACGCTCTTCATCGGGGCCAGCAATCAGCTCGGGGAATTCGAGTCCGGCGTCACGGCGACAGGGCTCGGCGTGATCGGCTCAGTGGTCGCGGGCGGCGTTGCGACGATCCTCGTGAGCCTTGCGTGGAGCCGCCTGTTCAAGCCGCTCGCCACGCGCGACGCGCTGCATTGAACGCAGCGCCGAGTGTTCGCCAGGGGTTCATCGGCCGGCTTGTTGCGTGCCGTCGAATGCGGGACCGTACGCGGCGGTCGCCTCATTCCGGCTGCGCAGCAGGGCGGCTTCGGCGCGCTGGAGGCTGTCCGGGCAATTGCCGTCGCAGTTGCTGAGCGGGTTGTAGCCGGCTTTCTCGAGTTGCACGAGTTCTGCCCGGACCTGTGCGCGCGTGAGCGGCTCGCTCGTCTGAGCGAAGGCGGCTGCGGGAACGAGGATGGCGGCGGCGACCAATACGGCGTGGATGGCGAGTTTCATGTTTTGACCTTTCTGCGTGATGAGAGCCGCGTGATTGTTTTCGGCGGCGACAGGTCGTATTTCACACTAGGGTAATTACCTAGTCTATTGAATTTATCGGCGTGTGAGTTGACGGTTTGGTTAAGGGCGTACGGCTTTTCGCTTCGCCCAAATTAGTAAGTTAACTTGGCAGTTTGCTTTGCATCTGTCAGAGTGACGCCATGGCAGATCAATCCGCAAACCCAAAGCTCGACAGCGCCGACGAACTCGCGGCCGCGCTTCGTTCCGTCGTATCCAGGCTGAAGCGCAACATGCGCGCGCAGTCGACTTACGGCGATCTGACCGGCACGCAGACAGCCGTGCTGCTGCGTCTGGAGCGCGATGGCCCGGCCTCGGTGTCGGAGCTTGCACAAGCCGAAGGCATCCGCACGCAATCCATGGGAACGGCGGTTGCGGCGCTCATGGCCGGCGGGCATGTCGTGGGCAAGCCGGACCCGGAGGATGGACGCCGCACCATCCTGTCCCTCACCAAAACCAGTCTGTCGATGATCCGCAAAGGGCGCAGCGCGCGGCAGGACTGGTTGTCCCGCACCATCCGCGCGCGGCTGTCCGCCACCGAGCAGGCGCAAGTCGTAGCGGCCGTGGCATTGCTCGCGCGGCTGGTGGACGAGTGAACCTGCTTGTCTTCTTGCGTCGCCGGAAAGCGCGACGCCTTGACCCTTTCGACACACGAGGCGTTTGAAAAAATGGAATGGCTCGATCTCATCGCCTGGTTCTTCGGCGGCGTCTTTTTTTGCAACGCATTGCCGCATCTGGTCAGCGGCGTCCGAGGCGAACCGTTCCAGAGCCCCTTTGCGTCACCACCCGGCGAGGGGCTTTCCTCATCGACGGTGAACGTGGTGTGGGGCTTCTTCAATCTCGTCATCGGCTACGCGCTGGTGTGTCACGTCGGTCATTTCGATTTTCGCAACAGCTTTGATGCCCTGGCATTCGGCCTCGGCATGCTGGTCATCGGGCTGTTTCTAGCCAGGCACTTCGGCCGCTTCCATGGTGGCCGGATGACTACGCGGACGTGAGGTTTCGAGCAGTGCAGGCATTCCGTTCCCTGAAGGTTTTCAACTATCGCCTGTGGGCTGCCGGCGCGCTCGTCTCCAACGTCGGCACCTGGATGCAGCGTACCGCGCAGGACTGGCTCGTATTGACGCAGTTGACGCATCACAACGCCTCGGCGGTCGGCACGGTGATGGCGCTCCAGTTCGGGCCGCAGATCGTCCTGCTGCCGTGGACGGGCTATGCGGCGGATCACTACGACCAGCGCAAGCTGCTGATGTTCACCCAGGCGACCATGGGCGCGCTGGCACTGGCGCTGGGCGTGCTGACGGTGACCGGCGTCGTCGTGCTGTGGCATGTGTATGTGTTCGCGCTGCTGTTTGGATGTGCATCGGCTTTCGACGGGCCGGTTCGGCAGACTTTCGTCGGCTCGCTGGTGGGCGACGCGGATCTGCACAACGCGGTCGCGCTCAACTCCACGTCGTTCAACGCGGGACGGATGATCGGCCCGGCGGTGGCGGGGCTGGTCATCGGCTCGATCGGCACAGGCTGGGCCTTTCTCGTCAACGGTGTCAGCTTCGTCGCCGTGCTGGTTTCGATGTCGTGGTTCCGCAGGTCCGAGCTGCGCGAGAGCGCGCGGGCCGGGCGCGCCCGCAAGGGCATGTCCGAAGGTTTCCGCTATGCGTGGTCACGCCCCGACCTCAAGGCGATTCTCGTGATGCTTTTCCTGATCGGCACTTTCGGCCTCAACTTTCCGATTTTCATTTCGACGATGGCTGTCGGCGTTTTCCATACCGACGCGCGCGGCTACGGCCTGCTTTCGTCGTTCATGGCGATCGGCACGATTTCCGGCGCCTTGCTCGCGGCGGGACGCGGCCGGCCGCGCTTCGGCGCCATTCTGGCCGGAGCAGGCCTGTTCGGCGTGGGCTGCACCTTCGCGGCCGTAGCGCCCACCTACTGGCTGTTCGCCGGTGCGCTGGTCGTGATCGGCGTGGCGGCGCTCACTTTTACGAACACCACGAACAGTCTGATGCAGATCTCGACCGAACCCGCGATGCGAGGGCGCGTCATGGCGCTGCGGCTGGCCATTGCGCTGGGCGGCACGCCGATTGGCGCGCCGGTGGTCGGCTGGGTCGCCAACCACCTGGGGCCGCGCTGGGCATTGGGGATCGGCGCGCTGTCGGGGTTCGCCGCCGTATCGGTTGGCGGCTATGCGCTGTCCCGCATCCGGCGTGAACAGCGCATGTCACTTCAGAACAGATGATCGATGCCGATGGTGAACGCAGTCTGACTGTTCGCCCCGGCCGGGTTCAGCGTGCTGACAACAGCGTGGCGATAGGACGTGTAGTCGGCTTCGGCATAGAGCGTCGTGCGCTTGGACAGCAGATACGCCAGCGACAGGGCTGACAAGCTGCGGCGGCCGGCCTTGTCGGTGGAGACGTTGGTCTGGTAATAGCCGCCACGAAACACGATGAACGGCGTGATCGTCCATGCCAGCCCGCCGAACGCATTGTTCGTCACCGTATGCGGCGCGGCGGGGTCCTGCAGGTCTTCGGCCATGAAGCCGCCGGACAGTTTGACCGGTCCGATCGCATAGCTGGTGCCGAGCATGTAGTAGCTGTCGCCCAGGTAGCGCGTGCCGTTCAGCACATTGCGGTGTCCATACACGCCGCCCACGGCCACGGGGCCCGCCGCGTAGCTCATGCCCACGGCACGGGCTGCGCCGCTGCTGAAATTGCCCGCGACACCGCCGAACGAGTTGTCCGCTTCGAACAGCAACGAACCGATCCGGTTTCTGTATTTCACGTCGTTGTCGTTGCGCGTGCCGTCAGAGGCGACGGTGAGCGGCAGGATCGGCGTGAAATGAAAACTGAACGGGTCGTAGATGCTGATGATGTCGTGCGCGATCGTGTACTGCCGGCCGAGATCGATCGAGCCATAAGTCCGATGCCCGATACCGACGAACGACTGCCGGTTGAATTCGCGGTTGGCCGTGTTGTCGAACTGGCCGTTACCGAGATTGAAGCCGCTTTCCAGCTGGGCGTGTGCGTTCCAGCCATCGCCCAGATCTTCCTTCAACCGAAAACCGAGCTTGTTCGAGCTGTAGTAACCGTTCGAGTTCATCGTGGTCACGGTGCCGCCGCCCTTGGCCGCACTGGTCTGATGGCGGATGCCGCCATCCACGGTGCCGTACAGCGTCACGCTGGTTTGCGCATGTACAGAGAATGCCGACGACATTCCGGCGGCTGCGGACAGGGTCAGTCCTAGCCTTTTCCAAGCTATCTTTTTCACAACGTGTCTCCAACTTCATTAGAATTTTTTGCGATCGGTATGACTAGTTATTTCCGGAACTTTTCTTTCCGAAAATAAGGCCGCCGGAATCGAGTCGATGCCGGCGGCGGTCAGTCAATGACCGGCGGAGCCGCCGCTCGCCTGCTTGATCGGTCCGATCTGGACGTCGGACGGACGGAATCCGGACTTCAGCTCGCGCGTCAGGGCTACGCGATCGAGGGCCTTTTCCCAGTTCGCGACGACAATCGTCGCCACGCTGTTGCCGATGATGTTCGTGAAGACGAACGCACTCGACATCGCCTTGTGAATGCCGAGAATCAGCGCGATGGACTCGACAGGAATCGTGTTCGATGCAGCCAGCGTGGCCGCGAGCACCGCGATGGCTGCGCCGGACACGCCCGCCGCGCCTTTCGAGGTGAGCAGCAGCACCGCGAGCAGGACGAGTTGCTCGTGCCAGCCCATCGGCGTGTTGGTGGCCTGGGCGAGGAACACGGCGGCAGCGGCGAAGTACAGGCAGGTTCCGTCGTGATTGAAGGTGTAGGCCGTCGGCAGCACGAGACCCACGACGGACTGTTCGCATCCCAGTCGTTCGAGCTTGTCGATCAATTGCGGGAACACGGTTTCGGAGGAACTCGTGCCGATCACGAGCAGCAACTCCGCGCCGATATAGCGCATCAGCCGCAGCAGACTGAAGCCGTTCACACGGGCGATGGGCCACAGGATCAGCACGATGAACAGCGCACAGGTCAGGTAGAACTCGAGGATCAGCTTGCCGAGCGAGAGCAGCGTGCCGAAGCCGAACTTGCTGACCGTGAACGCGATCGCGCCGAACGCCGCGATGGGCGCGATCTTCATCGTCAGGCCAATCATCCAGAACAGCGCGCCCGAGACCGAGTCGATGAAATCGAGTGCGGGTTTCGCTCGGTCGCCGATTGCGGCAAGACCGAAAGCGAACAGGACCGAGAAGAACAGCACTTGCAGCACATCGCCGCCCGAGAACGCGCTGAACGCGGTGTGCGGGATTACATTGAGCAGGAACTCGCTCGTCGTGACGACATGATGAGCCTTCGCGACATACGCATCGACGGCGGCGGAATGCACGCTGTGCATGTCCACGTTCATGCCGACGCCCGGCTTCAGCACGTTGATGACCACCAGCCCGAGCACCAGCGCGAGCGACGTGACCACTTCGAAGTAGAACAGCGCCTTGATCGCGACGCGGCCCACTTTCTTGAAGTCCTTCACGCCCGCGATGCCGCTGCATACCGTGCAGAAGATGATCGGGCCGATCAGCATCTGGATGATGCGGATGAAGGCGTCGCCGACCGGTTGCAGGTTGATGCCGAACTTCGGGAACAGATAGCCTGTGGCGATGCCGAGCGCCATGCCGGCCAGGACCTGGAAGGACAGGTCGCGATAGAACGGCCGGCGTTTCCTGGGTTGCGTGGCGGCGTTGCCGGGCAAGCTCATGGGTGTCTCCTTGCGGTGCGGGTGGCGAATTCGGATTCGCTTCTAAAAATGAAATAAGTGAAAAGGCGGCATGCGAGGCGACTCAGCGCCCCGCGTCGCCCAGAATGCGTTCGCTGTCCGCGAAGATTTCATCGACGGTCAGCTTGCACGGCAGCAGACCCTGTTCCTCGCAGAACGCCAGCGTTTCTTCGAGCGGCGCGCGCAATGCGTCGTAACCGAACAGCAGCTTGTCGGGCTTGCCGGCATTCTCTGCGGCCACCGAGGCCTTGCCGCGGCACAGCAGGTCGTACACGGCGCGCATGGCTTGCGGATGGGCATCGGCCAGCGCTTGCGTCACGACGACGACATGGTTGATCGGCACGTAGCGATGCGCGGCGTACCACGCGAGATCGGCTGTCGCGGCTTCCGGAATCAGCGGTTCGAGACCCGCTTCGTCGGGCAGGTCGTTGCCGAGGATGGCGGCATCGAGTTCACCGGCGCGCAGCATGGGCAACAGTTGCTTGCCGGGCGCGGCGCGTTGCACGAACGACGGGTCCGCATACTCTTCGAGATGCGCGCCTTCGATGGTGATCCATTCGTTTGCTTCGACCGGCACGCCGTACGTGCCCGACAGGATGGCGCGCACCCACATGCCGGTGGTTTGCGTATAAGTGCGCACGCCGATCTTCTTGCCCGACAACTGATCGATATCGAGCTTGCCGCGCCGCGCATTATAAATAATGCAGCCTTGCTGGAACCGCGCGGCCACGACGGCGGGCAGCAGGATAAGCGGCTTGCCATAAGCCTTGGCCTGCAAGTACGTGACGATGGCGAGCTCGCTCACGTCATAAGCCTGGCGACGCGCCATCGGCGCGAACGCGTTGTGAATCGGCTCGACTTCGTCGAACACGAGTTGTACGGCGGGATCGGTCAGTTCGCCACGCTTCAGGGCGCGCGTGTGCGGGTAGGTCTTGAGGGCGGTTTTCAGCAGCAGCGGTTGCATGTCATGACTCATAAAAAGCGTATTCAGACGGCCAGCGCCGGATAGACGGTCAGCGCCGTGCCGCCGAAGATGGCTTGCTGCGCATCGGCGGGCAGCATCGCGAGGCTGGCGCGTGCATCGGCGAGCAATTGCGGCAGCGCGCCTTCCGCTGCGGGAAAGTTCGAGCCCCAAGCAATACGATGCGCACCGAAGGCGTCGAGCACGCGCGGGAAGAACGCCTCCGGCGTCGATGCGCCGCGCGACGCTTCCGCGATCGTGCGGTTCGTGAGCTTCAGATACACCCCTTCATGCGATGCCAGGCTGAACAGCGGTGCCGCCGCTTCATACGGCGCTCCGCCCGCGAGGTCGGGACGCGCCAGGTGATCGAGCAACACGCGGATCTTCGGAAACCGCGCGAGCATGTTCAGCAGCGCGGGAATGCCTTGCGCCGTCATTTGCAGACAGATCGACACGCCATGACGTTCCGCGTATTCCCACACCGGGAACGAGCGCTCGTCGTCGAGCCAGCCCGCTTGCCCGGGCATCGTGCTGCCCGTCGTGAAGAGGCGCAGTCCGCAGAGGCCCGCGTCGAGCCAGCGTTGCAGTTGCGTGACGGCGTCGTTCGCAAGCACGTCGATGGAGAACACGCCGGCGAAGCGGTCCGGATGACTGCGCACCGCTTCCACCACATAACTATTGTCGTTGCCGTACACGGTGGACGCCTGCACGACCACGGCACGGTCGATGCCGGCATCGTCGAGCGAGGCCAGCAGGCCTTCGAAACTGACGGGACGCTTGGCCGACCATTCGGACTGGTGGCCGCCAACCGGTGCGAGCGGAAAACGCTGTTTATCCGGGGAAATGGCGTGAGTGTGAGTATCGATGACAACGGACATGAAGCGGCTCCAGGGGGACTTCTTTGCAGTGGAATGGACGTCACTGTAAGCCGGTTGCGAGCGAATCCCGCAATATGAACTTTGCGCTTGGGCATAAATTATGGTTAAGCTAAGGGTTTTCACATAGGGGTCGAACGCCATGGCGAACCGCGAAGACGACCCGTCGAACGACGATCTGACGCGCTTGCGGCGCCTGTTCCTGTTCGACGCCGTGTGCGAATCGGGTGGTATCGGACAGGCTGCGGCGCGTGCGGGACGCACCCAGCCGGCGGTGAGCCTTGCCATTGCCAAACTGGAGGCCAGCTTCGGCGGGCAACTGTTCGAACGCGGCTACGGCGGCAGCGAACTGACGGCGGAAGGGCGCATCCTGCAACGGCGCACGCGGCGCATGCTCGATCAGATGGAGCGCGCGGTCGCGGCCTTGACCGGCCATGAGGAGCCTTCCCCGCACAGCGCGACGATCTGCCGGCACCTCACGGACGCCCAGGTGCGCTGTCATATCGCCATCGCGCAGGCCGGGTCGGCGGCGGAGGCGGCGCAGCAACTCGGCATCTCGCAGCCGGCCGTGCATCGCGCGGCGCGACAGATCGAACAGAGCGTGGGCGTGTCGTTGTATCGACGGCGCGTGCACAGCGTCGCGGCGAATCCGGCGGGCGTCGAATTTGCGCGGCGGCTCAGTCTCGCGCTGTATGAGATCGCGCAGGCCCGTGAAGATCTCGCCTATGCGCGCGGCCAGCGCACCGGGCGCGTGGCCATCGGCGTGTTGCCGCTGTTGCCGCCGCGGCTCGTCGCGCGCGTGATTCAACGGCTGCGCGCACGCTATCCGGCGGCCCGCATCACGGTGGACGAAGGCTCGCACGCGCCGCTGCTGCGCGATCTGCGCGCGGGCGGCATCGACATCATCGTCGGCGGCTTGCGCGAGCCCCGGCTCACCGGCGCAGTGCAGGAAACCGAGCTGTTCGCGGACCCGTATGTGGTCGCGGTGCGCAAGGGCCATAAGCTTGCGCGGCAGAAGTCGATCATGCCCAACCATCTCGCCGACTACGACTGGGTCGTGCCGCAGCGCACGGTGCCGCGCCGCGCGGTGATCGACCGCCTCTTCGCGCGCCTGCCCGCCACGCCGCCGCTCGTGGTCGAAACGAGTTCGCTCGCGATGATGATCGCGATGCTCGTCGAGAGCGATTGCATCACCTTGCTGTCGCGCTCGCAGATACGCGAGGCCTATCCTGGCAGCGACATGGTCGCGCTCGAACTGAAGACGCCGGAGGCGGATCGCGCGGTGGGCTATACGGTGCGAAGCGACTGGCTCGGCACCGCCGTGCAGCAGGCGTTCATCGAATGCTTGCGCGAAGAATGCGGGCTGCCCGCGTGAGTGCGATCGTCCACTTCCCGCACTGAATCGGGCAGGCGCCTTTACCCGCAGGTTAACGCGTCGAGAAATTTATTCAATGGACGCTGCCGGGTCGCGATGAGACGATGCAAGCATCGAAAGCCTTAGACGACTCGCTGCAAGCCACGTTGCAAGACAGTGTCTTGAGCTACAAGCATAAGAGTGTGGCGTATGCAGCCGCGCAAGGAGACAAGCACATGCATCGCGAGATCGCGCAGGGCGGCTGACGCCTTCATTCAAGGCCGATACGCGCTTTGCGGAGGCCCTCGGCCTTTGTACCCCCGTCACGCATCAACGCAGGAATCACTGCCCGAAAAGGCGGTGAGGGGCACTCACGCCCGCAATAAAAGAAGCCTGAAACAAGGCGCCATATTGGAGACAGCCATGCATGCAAGCAAGCGAACGAGACACACATCGGATCATCGGGAAAGAGCGCGGAGCAGCACGCCGAATGACTGACAGACGGGCCTATGCCGTCCGGGTCGCGCGGACGGCATGGGAACGCGATACCGCATCTCACCGAACAAATCTCATGATCAGAAAACTAATAATCGTTCTCGCCGCCTGTCAGTTCGCGGGCGTGGCTCACGCGCAATCTTATGTCACGCTGGCAGGCGTGGTGGACGGCGGTATTCGTTATACGCACACGGGACTGGGCAACCAGTATTCGATGAACTCGAACGGCTTCTTCACTTCGAACCGGCTCGATTTCATCGGCAAGGAAGATCTCGGCGGCGGCTACAACGCGCACTTCAGGCTCGAGAGCGGCTTCAATCTCGGCAATGGCGCGTACGACAACACGAACAACGTCGCGTTCAACCGGGGCGCGTATGTCGGCCTGGGCGGATGGTTCGGTTCGCTCGACTTCGGCCGCCAGTACACCATCGCGCATGACGTGATCTACGACTACGATCCCTTCAACTTCGAGTATCCCGGCATCACCCCGCTCACGCCCGCGACCGCGGGCACGCGCTTCAACAACGACGTGAAGTACAGCCGCACGTATGGACCGTTCCGCTTCCGCGCGGAGAATTCCTTCGGCGGCGTGGCGGGCGATTTCAACGCGGGATCGGCACGCGGCGTGGGCTTGCAATACAAAATGGGACCGGTGAACGTGGGCGGCGTCTATATCCATCGATCGGTGCTGTCAGGCACGACCTATCAGCCGGATAACTACTACACGCTCGGCGCGGCGCTGACCTTCGGCGATCTGCGCTTCGCGGGCGGCTACATGAACGATAACGTCGACGTGGCCGCGCCGAACCGCGACGTGCGCACGCTCAATTACTGGGGCGGCCTGACGTATCAGTTGACGCCGTACACGCGCGTGGGCGCGGCGTACTACATCACGGACTTGCCGAATACGGGCGGCAAGCGCAGTCAGGGTCTGGCGAGCGTCGCCTATTCTCTGTCGAAGCAGACTGTGCTCTACGCCGAGTTCGACTACACGAAGTTCTCAGGAACCTACATCACCAACAAGACCCTGAACGCCACCCAGCAGCCGCATCAGCTCGCCTTCACCGTGGGGATCAACCATGGGTTCTGACAACGCGGTCAGCACATCTTCGATGCCGGTTCTGCACGCTCCCTGTCGTTTCCATTATCCTGCTGCGTTATTCTTTACCGCCGCGCGGCCGGTTCTCGCGCGGCGGGCAGTGGAACAAGTGCGGCATAAGAATCGCGCGACGGCGCGAGCGGAAAGCCGCACGCAGAACGACTAGCGTCGAAGCGTGTCATCGTCCGATGCGCAAGGCGCATCGGAGACATTATGAGTCAGCTGGACTGGTATTTGAGCGTCAACATGAAGGCGCGTCATCTGCGCCTGCTCGTCGCCATTTATGATTTCCGCAACCTGCGGCAAGTGGCGTCGAATTCTTACATTACGGTTCCAGCGGTATCGAAGGCGCTTGGCGAGATTGAAAGTGCTCTGGGCGTGAAGCTCTTCGAGCGCACCGTCAACGGCCTGCGTCCCACTGCATATGGCGAATGCGTGGTGCGCCACGCGCGCGCCGTTCTGAGCAGCCTGAGCCAGACGGCCGAAGAGATCAAGGCGCTGCAGACCGGCAGCGCCGGCAAGGTGCATGTCGGCGCGCTGCCGACGCTCATCTCCACGCTCATGCCGCGCGCCCTCGCGCGCCTGAAGCAGGAAGCGCCGCAGACCAACGTATCGATTCTCGAAGGCCGCATGACCGGGCTGTTGCAGGACTTGCGGCGCGGCGATCTCGACATGATCGTCGGCCGCCTGCCGAATCGCGCGGACACCGTGGGCCTGCACGAACGAGCGCTCATCAACACGCCGATCAAGCTCGTGACCGGCGTGCAGCATCCGCTCGCAAGCAGAAGCACCGTGCAATGGTCGGACCTCAAGGACTATCCGTGGATCCTGCCGCCTTCGGGTTCGCTGCTGCGTGAGCCGATCGAAAACACGCTGGCGCGCCATGGTCTGCCGATGCCGTCTAACACCATCGAAACCCTTTCGACGCATCTGATCCGCGCCTACATCCAGATCAATGACGCCATTGCGCTGCATACGGTGGACATGCTGTATCCGGATTCGGGGGCCAGCCCGTTCCATGTGCTGCCGCTCGACATGAACCTCGCGACCCGGCCGCTCGGCGTGATCTGGCGTGCCGACAAGCCGCTCGCGCCCAGCGCCATGCTACTTCTGCAATGCCTCGAACGTGAATGTCCGCCGAGCGATGTCAAGGATGAAGCCGACCTCGCCGGGATGGCCGAGCCCGCCCGATCCGGTCAAGGGGCTTAACCGAAAGGTTAAGGGATCTGCCCTTTTATTCAATGGACGGGAAACGCAGGCGGCGCGATGATGTCCTCATCGAACCCGCATCAAGAGCGCGTTGACGCGCCGGCGTTTCACCGTAAAGGAGACAGACGGATGCCCATCCCGATCATGAGAGCATGGCGTCGCGCGGCGGCATGGTGCGGCACGGCGGCGCGCATCACGAAAGAAATCGCGCGTGCCTGGCCGGGACAATTTCCGGTGTTGATCCCCATCTTCGGCATGGACGATCTGAGCCAGCCGCGACGCTAGCCTTCGCTATCCGAAGGCGCTTCCCGTTCCAGTCAATCAGAGTTCCATCTCCGCCGGCGCATTCGCGGCCGGCCTCCGTACGCCTGCACGCACGGCCATCACATTTCGACGATATAAAAAAAAGGGGGAGATCCTGCATGACAGGCCGACGCACCTTTCTGAAGGAAGCGCTCATCACCGGCACAGCGGCGGCGCTCGTCAAGCCCGCGGCGGCCACGCCGACATCCAACGCGCCGCAGCGGCCTTCAGTGAGCAGGCCATCGCCGGCGCTGGTGGCGGCGGAAACGCAAGGCGATGCCCTGGCGCCGTCGCTCGACGAAGCACCTGCCACGGATGCCGCGCACATCGGCAATCCCGGCTCCGATTTCATGGTGGATCTGCTGCGCATCGCGGGTATCGATTATGTCGCGACGATGCCCGGCTCGACCTTCCGCGGCCTTCATGAGTCGATCGTGAACTATGCGGGCGACACGCATCCGCAGATGATCGTCTGCACCCACGAGGAAGCGTCGGCGGCGATTGCGCACGGATACGCGAAAGTCGCGGGCAAGCCCATGGCCTGTCTCGTGCACAGCACGGTAGGCTTGCAGCATGCGTCGATGGCGCTCTACAACGCTTGGTGCGATCACGTGCCGATGACGGTCATCGCCGGCAATATCGCCGATGCGACCAAGCGCCGTCCGGGTGTCGAGTGGTATCACACGGCGCAGGACCTCGGTGCGCTGGTACGCGACTACACCAAGTACGACGACTATCCGGTGTCGCTCCAGCATTACGCCGAATCGTTCATGCGCGCTTACACGATGTCCGTCACGCCGCCGATGGCGCCTGTGCTGATCGTCGCGGATGCGGAGTTGCAGGAGCAGCCGATCGCGGACCCGCATGGCATCACGGTGCCGCCGCTGCGCGAAGTGTCGCCACCCGCCGCAAGCGCCGATGCCTTGCAAGCCGCTGCCACGATGCTGTGCGCGGCGAAGGCGCCGGTGATCGTCGCGGATCGCGCGGTGCGTACGCAGGCGGGCCTGGAGTCGCTGGTCGCGTTGGCTGAATCGCTCAACGCGCCGGTGATCGACCTGCTTGGCCGCATGAACTTCCCCACGCGGCATCCCCTCAATCATTCGTCGATGCAGGCGCGCCTGTTGGCCGATGCCGACGTGATCCTCGCGCTCGAAGTGGGCGATGTCTGGGGTCTTACACAGAGCGTGCCGGATACGATCGGCCGCGCGTCGAAGCGGCGCGCGAAGCCGGACGTGCGCGTCATCAGCATCTCGACGTCCTATCTCTACGGCAAGTCGAACATGCAGGATGCGGAGCGTTATTACGCTGCGACCTTGCCCATCGGCGCGGATGCCCAGGCGTCGATACCGGCGCTGACGGAGGCCATCCGCACGACCATGACCGCTGCGCAACGCACGGTCGTCGAGGCGCGTGCGGCAACGCTGCGGGCTTCGCACGACAGCATGCTGCACGCCGCGCGGGAAGCCGCCGCACGCGGATGGGACGGCACGCCCATCAGCACCGCACGTCTCGCGCAGGAAGTGTGGAACGTCATCCGCCACGATGATTGGGCGCTCGTTTCGCCGCCCGGCGCGTGCAGCCAGTGGCCCAACCGCCTGTGGGACTTCACGAAGACGTATCAGTTCATCGGCGCGGGCGGAGGGTATGGCGTCGGCTATGCGGCGCCCGCTGCCGTGGGCGCGGCGATCGCGCATCGCGATGCCGGGCGCATCGCCGTCAGCATCCAGACCGACGGCGATCTGATGGTGCTGCCCGGCGTGCTGTGGACGGCCGCGCATCATCAAGTGCCCTTGCTGATGGTGATGCACAACAACCGCGCGTGGCATCAGGAGACCATGCATATCCAGCGCATGGCGGGACGGCGTGATCGTCATCCGGAGCGCGGGCGCATCGGCACCGTGTTGCAGGATCCGCCGATCGATTACGCATCGATGGCGAAGAGCATGGGCGTCTGGGCGGAAGGCCCGATCTCCAGTCCCGCCGATCTCGGCCCGGCCCTGACGCGCGCGATGGCGCAGGTCAGAAGCGGCAAGCCCGCGCTGCTCGACGTGCTGACCCAACCTCGATGACGGACGCCGCAATGCCTCTCTATTCACGTTTGCCGATGAAGGCACTGGCGTGCATCGCGTTCGCGGTGTCGTCGGGAGCACACGCCGACACGAACGCCGATATTGAAACCGGCCGCGCGCTCTTCATGCAGAAGGGCTGCTACGAATGTCATGGCGTGCTGGGGCAGGGCAGCGCATCGACGGGGCCTGCGCTCGCACCGCATCCTGTCCCGCTATCGGCGATGCAAGCGTATGTGCACGATCCCAAGGGCGAGATGCCGGTCTACAGCAAGCGGATTCTCTCCGATGACGAGATCGCCCGCATCCACGCTTATCTCGCCTCCTTGCCGCCGAATCCTCCCGCCGAGAGTCTCGCGTTGCTGAACGATGGCGCGGCGCCCACGGCGCAAGCATCGGCGCCGCCGGGACACGGCTCGTCCATTTACGCGGCGAATTGCGCGGCGTGTCATGGCGCGAGTGGCGAGGGCGGTGTGGGACCCGCGCTGCGCGGCATCGCGAGCCGTTATGGAACCAGCGACATCGAAGGGCGCATTCGCGAACCCTCGGGCATCATGCCGCGCCTTTATCCGCACGTCCTGAACGATGAAGAAGTGCGGGACGTGGCCCGATATGTGGCGCAGTTGCGTTAGCGAAGCGGACATGTACGGATCCCGAAGCATTTACCAGTTGGTTAACGCACCCACGGCTTATTTCAATAGACGGGAAACACACGCTACCCGATGATCTGCTGACCGGATCGCCCGACGGTCCCCGAACATCATTCGAATCCAACAGGAGACCCCGTTGACCAGGAAAGTCCCGCTCAAGATCGCCATTGCAGAGTATCCGCATACGTCGGCCATTCGCAACGGCTCGATTCCCATCGAAGGCGTCGATGCGGAGATCGTTACCGTCAAGCCGCAGATCGGCGCGTTTCGCCGCATGGTGCGCGATGTCGAGTTCGACGTGTGCGAGCTTGCACCGACCACCTACATCATCGCGCGAGCCTACGGCGCGCCGTTCGTCGCGCTGCCGATCTTCGTCATGCGGCGCTTTCATCATGGCGGCCTGCTCGTGCGCCCGGATGCGGGCATTGCTACACCGAAGGATCTCGAAGGCAAGAAGGTCGGCGTGCGCGCGTATTCCGTCACGACCGGCGTGTGGACGCGGCAAGTGCTGATCGACGAGTTCGGTCTCGATTCGTCGAAGGTCACATGGGTCGTCGATGACGAGGAACACGTCACGCAACTCAAGCTTCCGTCGAATGTGATTCACGCACCGCAAGGCAAGTCGCTTGCTGACCTGATGGCCTCGGGCGAACTCGCGGCGGGCTTTGCGGCGAATGCCGGCATCGGCCGCACCGGCAACCCGAACGGCGGCTGGCAGGAAGTGGAAGCCAACTATCCCGACCTGCTGCCAAACGCGGCCGAACTCGAAGCCGACTATTACCGCCGCACGGGCGTGTATCCGATGCACGGCACCATCGTCGTGAAGGATGCGGTGCTCGCCGAGCATCCATGGATCGCGAAGTCGCTTTACGACGCATTCGAGCAGGCCAAGCAGGCATGGCTCGCCACGCTCGACCGCAACGACCCGGCCAACGCCAGCGACAAGAAGTACCTCGAACTGCGCAAGATCGTCGGACACGATCCGTTGCCGTACGGAATCGAGGCCAATCGCAAGACCATCGAGGCACTGGAAGCCACCGCCTTCGAGCAGCGGCTCACGCCGCGCCGGATGTCGATGGCCGAGCTGTTCGTCGATCCGCTTGCTTAATTCATAGCCACCACCGCATAACCATTCAACCGAATCAAAGAACGACTCATGGCATCCATCGTTGATATTCATCCGCACATCATCTCCGACGATACCGCGCGCTATCCCGTCGCGCCGCTGGGCGGCAAGCGTTCCGACTGGTCGAAGGAGCGTCCTTCCACCGTCGAGTCGCTGATCGCAGCAATGGACGAAGCCGGCGTGGCGAAGGCCGCCGTCGTGCATTCGTCGACCACGTATGGCTTCGACAACAGCTATGTGCTCGACGCGTGCGCGGCCTATCCGGACCGTCTCGTCGCAGTGGGCTCTGTCGATGTGACGCTGCCCGATGCCCCGCGCACCATTCGCGCCTGCGTGGAGCGTGGCCTCGCGGGCCTGCGCATGTTCACGGGCGGCAGCACGAAGGATTTCGATCCGAGCGAGCTCGAAGATCCGCGCTCCTGGCCTGCCTGGGAAACCTGCGTGGAACTGAATCTGCCGATGTGCATCCAGACGGGTCCGGTGGGCCTGCCGCAGGTCGCCGATCTGGCGCGGCGCTTTCCGAACGTGAAGATCATTCTCGATCACCTCGGCCGTCCCGACGTGACCGACGGCGCGCCTTACGCGAAGGCACAGAGCATGTTCGACCTTGCGCCGCTCACGAACATCTACATGAAGCTGACGCCGCGCATTTTCGACGACATGCAGAAGGGCGATGCGAACGCCGAGACCTTTTTCCCGCGGCTGATCGAAGTGTTTGGCGCGCAGCGTCTGGCGTGGGGTTCGAACTTCCCGAGTTCGAAGGGCACGCTGCCCGAGATTCTCGCGACAGCCGAGGCGGGCCTCCGTTGCCTGAACGAAGACGACCGCGCGTGGATCTTCGGCAAGACAGCGCAACAGTTGTATCCGGCGCTGGCCTGAGCGGCGTGACGACGGATCTTCAGTGAACGAAGCGTGAGGAACAACCAGATGGCGACGATTCAAACCGACCTGCCGACGCTGCGGGTCAACCTGGCCGAATACGCGGCCACGAAAGCGATGAGAGACGGCCGCGTGTCGTCGAGCGTGGTCAATCTCGACTACTGCGGTCCGGCACGCGCGCACGACGGCTTCAAGCCGATGCTGCGCGAGAATGCCTTCGATGCGGGCGAGCTGGCCATCGTCACGTATCTGCAGGCGAAGGCTTACGGCAAGCCTTACGTGCTGCTTCCGGCGCCGATCTCGGGCCGCTTCCAGCATCATTGCGCGGGCTATAACGGTGAGCTGGGTCATCTCGACCCGAAGGACATCGAGGGCAAGCGGGTGGGCGTGCGCACCTATGCACAGACCACTGGCCTGTGGATTCGCGGCATCCTGCGTCACGAGTACGGCGTGGATCTCGACAAGGTCACGTGGATGACGCAAGGCGAGGGGCATCTCGCCGAATACACGGACCCGGCCAATTGCCAGCGGCTGCCGAAGGGATCGTCGGTCGGGCAGATGATGCTGGACGGTGAACTCGCGGCGGTGCTGGCGGGCGAGGACATGCCGAAGGACCCGCGCGTGAAAACGCTCGTGCCCGATGCGCAGGCCGCCGCGAAGGACTGGTTCGCGCGCGAAGGCGTGGTGCCGATCAACCATATGTTCGTCGTGCATGCCGGGCTGTCGAAGGAGCGGCCGGACATCGTGCGCGAGCTGTACCGGATGATCGTGGAGAGCCGCGCACTGGGCGAGGGCGTGCCCGCCGTCATCCCGCCCTTCGGTCTGGAGGCGAACCGCAAGGGTATCCAGCTCGCCATCGACTGGGCACTCGACCAGAAGATCATTCCGCGCCGCTTCTCGGTGGACGAACTGTTCGACGATGTAACCGGCAGCCTCGGATAGACTCGCGCACAGGCGCGCAGTGATAACAAAAAAATCAGACGGAGACGAAGTGATGGAGACTATTCGAAGAGAGGCACGCCTCGAGAGCCGTTGGGGCGTCGTATTCCTGCTCGCCTTTGGCCTGATGATCGCGTTCATGGACCGCACGAGCATGTCGGCCGCGCTCGCGGATCATCATTTCGTCCAGCATTTCACGCTCACGTCGGTGCAGCGCGGCTGGCTCGGCTCATCGGTGTTCTGGGCCTACGGGCTGCTGCAATTGCCGATGGGCTGGCTCGTCGACCGCTACGGCGTCAAATGGCCTTATGCGATCTGCTTCCTGCTGTGGTGTGTCGCGGCGGCGGTCACCGGCATCGTCACCACGCTGTCGGCGCTCATCATCGTGCGGGTGCTGATCGGCGCGGCGGAAGCGGTGGTCGTGCCCGCTACCTATCGCTATATCGCCAACCGCTTCGAGGAAACGCAGAAGGGCACGGCGCTCGGCATCTATTCGGTCGGCGGCAAGATGGGTCCGGCGCTCGGTGCGCCGGCTGCCGCGTGGCTGATCGCGGGCACGTCGTGGAAGATGATGTTCATCGTGACGGGTCTCGCAGGACTGGTGTGGCTTCTGCCCTGGCTGCTGATGGTGCGCAACGACTTCCCCGATGCGACCGAACTCGCATCGAGAAAGCAGCGCGCCGCCTCGGTGCCGCTGCGCAATCTGCTTGCGAGCCCGGTGGTGTGGGGCGGCTTGCTCACCAACTTCTGCTACGCCTATTTCGCGTTCTACTGCATGACGTGGATGCCCGCGTATCTGGTGGAGCAACGGGGGCTCTCATTGCAGCAGTCGGGCCTGTACACGGCGTTCAGCTTCTGCGGCGTGGCGGTCACGGCCGCGCTCAGCGGCTGGCTGGCGGACCGGCTGATTGCCCGCGGTCATGATGCCGTCGTGGTGCGCAAGTCGTTCATGGTGGTCGGCTTCATCGGCGGCATGACGGTGTTGTTCGGGGCCTACGCACCGAGCGTGCAGATGGCGCTGTTCTGGAATGTGCTGTCGTTGACGCTGGTGGGTCTCGTCACGACGAACAACCTCGCGCTCGTCAAGCTCACGCTGATTCCGAAGCAGGCTGTGGGCTTGAACACCGGCTTGCAGCAGGTCGCGACGAGCCTCGCGGGCGGCGTGTCCGCCAGTCTCTCCGGCTGGCTGCTGCATGTGGGGCATAGCTACACACTGCCGATGATGGCGATCTTCGTGTTCCTGCTGGTCGGCGCGACGAGCACGATTGTGCTCATGCGGCGCAAGTGGGCGCCGAAGGTGAACGACGTCAACGATGAAGCGCCGGAGCGGGAGGCCACGCCGCCGGCGGCGAGGAGTCAGGGCGTGCGTTGAGCGGACATTTTCGTAACCGGACAACAGGACCGGCGCGTCATGCACCGCGCCGGTCGATCGCCAGCGCGCGAATCGCTTCCTTCTGGAATTGGGTCGGCGTCACGCCGGTCTGCTTGCGGAAATAGCGGCTGAAATAGGCGATATCGTCAAACTCAAGGTCATGTGCAATCTGCTTGACCGACATATGCGAGTAGACGAGAGCCCGTTGCGCCTCGCGTACGAGATGCTCGTTGATGACTGCGAGCGGAGAACTCGAAATCTCCTCACGGCAGATCCGTCCCAACTGCGCCACGGTCGTGCCGAGCGTCTGCGCATAGAAATCGACCGGACGATGTTCCCGCGCATGCTTGACCAACAGTTCCCTGAAGCGCCTGATCTGCCCGGCGCGCCGTTGCGTGGCGGACAGGCTGGCGCCGGCCGCCGTGCGCGAGGCCGGCGCTGCTTCGCACAGGCGCCCGACATGCACGAAGAGCGTGATCAGCAACGGCAGTCCCGCCGCCATGTGTCCGCGGTCGGTGGTGTTCATGCTGCTCACGGTGCCGGCTTTCGTCGCGGCGCTCGCGCTGTTCGCGCTGGGCGGCATGCGCATGCCGGAGTTTGAGCCGGCGCTCGCGGATAAGGCGGTATCGACGGTGGAATAGGCGCGCGCGTCCATTGCGCCTACGCGGGATTCCAAATGACGATTCATGCGCATAGCATCTGGTAATTCGTTGGTTGGGCACGGGATAGGGCAGCCGTACCATCGGTTGTTCACCCATCCGCCGATGAACACCGATGACCGTCCCCCGCTTTCCCTCCGCCGCGCTCGGACTCGATCCCGGCACGCCGCTCGAACGCCCGGGCGCGCGCGGCACGAACACTTCGCTGATTGATCTCCCCACGCGCGCCGCCGCCCGACGCGGCACGCAACGCCGCGCGGCATTGCGCTCACGCTCGCTGCGCATCGGCGTGCCGGTGGCGATTGTCGTGCTATGGCAACTTGCCTCTTCCTTGCAGCTGGTCACGCCTGAAACGCTGCCGCCACCCACTGTCATCTTTGCCGCGCTCAAGGAACTGATCGCCGATGGCGAGTTGCAGAGCGCCATCGGCGTGTCGCTGGTGCGTGCGGCGACGGGACTCGCGATTGGCGGCGGCATCGGCTTGATTGCGGGGCTGCTGGCCGGACTCTGGCGCATCGGCGAAGAAGTCATCGACGCGCCGTTGCAGATGCTGCGCACCATTCCCTTCATCGCGCTGATTCCGCTGTTCATCACGTGGTTCGGCATCGGCGAGGGCGCGAAGGTCGCGGTGATTCTCGCGGCCACCATCTTCCCGATGTATCTCAACACCTATGCCGGCGTGCGCGGCGTCGATCCGAAACTGCTCGAAGCGGCCAGCGTGTTCGGCCTCTCGGGTCGCCAGGTCGCGTGGCGCATCATCCTGCCGACCGCGCTGCCCGCGATCCTCGTCGGCGTGCGCTATGCGTCGGCGGTGGCGCTGCTGGCGCTCGTCGTCGCCGAACAGATCAACGCGCAGAACGGCATCGGCTACATCCTCGTCAATGCGAACCAGAACCAGCGCGCCGACATCATCATCGCGGGCATCCTGGTCTATGCGACGCTCGGCATCGTGACGGACCTCGTCATGCGCGCGCTCGAACATCTCGCCCTGCCATGGAGGCCGCGCTTTGAACTCGCCTGAACGCACGCATACCCACGCTCACGACGCGCTCGCGCTCGAAGCCGTCAGCCGCGTCTTCGACGGCCGCGCCGTGCTGAAGGACGTCTCGCTGAACGTGCGGCGCGGCCAGTTCGTCTCGATGCTCGGCGCATCGGGCGCGGGCAAGACCACGCTGCTGCGCATCCTCGCCGGACTCGATCAGGCCGACAGCGGCCGCGTGCGCGTCGCGGGCGCGCGCTCCGTGGTGTTCCAGGAGCCACGCCTCGTGCCGGCGCGGCGCGTGTGGGAGAACGTCGTGATCGGTCATGCGCGGCTGGGCAGCGCGAAGGCGGCGGCGCTCGCCGCGCTCGATGAAGTCGGCCTTGCGCGTCATGCCGATGGCTGGCCCAAGACGCTCTCGGGCGGCGAGGCGCAGCGTGTCGCGCTGGCGCGTGCGCTGGTGCGTGAGCCGAAGCTGCTGCTGCTCGACGAGCCTTTCGCCGCGCTCGACGCGCTGACTCGCATCCGCATGTACGAACTCGTCGCGCGGTTGTGGCGTGCACATACGCCGGCCGTGGTGCTCGTCACACACGATATCGACGAAGCCATTCTGCTGTCGGACCGCATCGTCGTGCTGGCAGAAGGCGAGATCAGCGCGGACCTGCAAGTGGACACGCCGCGCCCGCGCTCACGCAGCGATGCCGCCGCCGTCGCACTTAGAACAAGGCTGCTCGCTGAGCTTGGCGTCACGCATGCCGACGCCGCCTGAACCTCTCACTCCACTCTTCTTCAAGCACCATGCGCATCAGAACACGTCTTGCCGCTGTCTTCTTCACGAGCCTGCTTGCGGGCGCCTCTTCCGCGTTCGCCGATGAACCGCTCACTATTACCATCGGCACGCAGGATGCGGCGTGGCCGCTGATCGTCGAGCAGTCGCACGTGCTCGACGGCGCGCCCTACAAGGTCAAGTGGGCCGTGCTCACGGGCCCCGCCGCGCAGCTCTCCGCGCTGTATTCGAAGAGCCTCGACGTGGGCCTGATGGGCGATACCTCGCTCATCATCGAGCAAGGCAACGCGCGCACGCCATGGACTGCGGACACCGCGCCGTTGCAGATCATCGCGGGATGGCGGAATCCGGACAGCAGCTATCCGCCCATTGTCACGGTGGTGCGCAACAACGCCAATGTGAAGACCATTGCGGACCTGCGCGGCAAGACCTGGGGCTATAACTTCGGCGGCTTCAACTATCTCCAATACGTGCTCTCGTACATCAAGGCCGATCTGAAGCCGAAGGACTTCGAAGGCGTGAAGTTCGGCGACGGCAACGTGTCGGCTTCGGCCTTCAATGCCGGTCAGGTCGCGGTGTATTCGGGCGGCTATGCGCCGGTGAAGGAAGCCGTTGACAAGGGCGAGGCGCGCGTCATCATCAAGAGCGACGAACTCGAGATCCCTGCGCTTTCAGTGTTCGCGGCGCGCACCGACGTGCTGCGCGATCCGGCAAAGAGCCGCGCGCTCGGCGACTTTCTCGGCCGTCTGAAGAACTCGTGGACCTGGTGGGCGCAGAACGTGCCGGCCGTCGAGAAGATCTATCTGGAGAAGATGAAGCAGAGCCCGGCGCGCGCGAAGTTCTCGGCGGAGAACGGCCGCTCCGTGTTCTATCCGCTCGATGGCGCGCTGGTCGCACGCGAGCAGAAGATCGCCGACACGCTTCACAAGTCGGGCGACATCAAGCACCCCATCAAGGTCGACATCGAGTTCAACCCGGTGTTCGACGCGCAGGCAGTGGCAACGCGCTGACGCGCCGTGTCCGGCCAACCTTCATTGATATTCATTACCCAGGATCCAGCGCTCATGTCCCGCTCCGTGTCTCCCGCGCAATTGCGCACGCTCATCGCCCAACGCTCCGAACTCGCGGTGCTCGACGTCCGCGAGGAAGGCGTGTCTGCCCGCAGGCGGTTGTTCTATTCGTCGGTTGCGCCGGTGGGGCGGCTCGGCCTGTTGATCGATCGGCTCGTGCCGCGACGTGGCACGCCGGTCGTGCTCGTCGACAGTCATGGGGAGCACGCGCCGCGCGCTGCCGCATTGCTTGCGCGCTGGGGCTATACGGACGTCGCGGTGCTTGCGGGCGGCATCGACGGCTGGGAGCAGGCGGGTTTCGAAGTGTTCAGCGGCACCAATGTGCCGGGCAAGGCATTCGGCGAACTGATCGAGCATCGCCTGCATACGCCCAACATCGACGCTGTCACGCTCAAGGCCCGCCAGGATGCCGGCGACGATCTCGTCGTGCTGGATTCGCGTCCCTTCGGCGAATATCACACGATGAACATTCCGGGCGGCATCGACTGCGCGGGCGCTGAACTGGTGTATCGAGCGCTGGCGGCGGTGCCTTCGCCGGACACGCTGATCGTGGTGAATTGCGCGGGGCGCACGCGCAGCATTCTCGGCGCGCAATCGCTCATCAACGCAGGCGTGCCGAATCCGGTTGCGGCGCTCACGGGCGGCTCGATGGCGTGGCTGCTCGAAGGCCTCGAACTGCAACACGGCGAAGTGCGCACGGCGCCACGCCCGGAAGGCGCGACGCTCGCAGCCGCGCGCGAGCTTGCCGCCGCGGCGGCACGCAAGGCCGACGTGCCGGTCATCGACGGCGCCGCGCTCGCCGCGCTGGAACAGGAAAGCGGCACGCGCACGCTGTACCGCTTCGACGTGCGCGATCCGCTGGAATACGAAGCCGGGCATCCGGCGGGCTGGCGTTCGGCGCCGGGCGGCCAACTGGTTCAGGCGACGGACGAGTACATCGGTACTTTGCATGCACGCGTGGTCCTGCGCGATGACGACGGCGTGCGCGCGCGCATGACCGCGTCGTGGCTCAAGCAGCTTGGCTATCTCGATGTCCGCGTCCTCGATGACACCGCCAGCGCTGCGCTGAGCAACGATCGCTACGCGGCCGGCCCCGAGCCGCTGAACGTGCGGCCGCACGGCGTGCGCACGCGCTGGATCGAGGCGGACCGGCTGGCCGATGCGCTGGAGCAGCGCACGGCGCAGGTCATCGATATCGACAGCAGTCTCGGGTTCAGGCGCGCGCATATCGAGGGCGCGCGCTTCATCGCGGCGAGCGAACTTCAGGCGAAGCTCGCGGATCTCCCGTCGGATCGTGATCTGGTGCTGACTTCGGAAGACGGCACGCTGGCAGCGCTGGTTGCGGCGGAACTGGTGGAACAGCGCGCGAATGTGGCCGCGCTGGCCGGCGGCACGCGGCGCTGGTTGTCCTTGGGCCTGCCGCAAGCATCCGGCGACACCGGCAATCTCACTGGCGACGACGACGCCTGGTACAGCCCCTATCACGCTGCGCCGGAACGCGTCGCCGAGCAGATGAACGCGTATCTTGCATGGGAACTGCAACTGGTCGAGCAACTGGAGCGCGACGCCATTGCGTCCATCGACGTGCTCGATTTCGGCACGGCCACGGCGAAGCGCAGTCATGCGCGGCTCGATGAACTGAAGTCCAGCCAGGCCCGGGCCGCATGACCACGACAATCTCGCCCGTCTTCGACGGCGCCACGAGCCCCGCCGACATTCCCGGCAGTCCGCTCGCGGCGGCCTTCGCGCAGCCGCTGATGCTTGGTCTGTTCCTGCCGATCCAGAACGGCGGCTGGTCGATCTCGACGCTGCCGCGCGGGACCGACTGGCGCTTCGACTACAACGCGCGCCTGACGAAGCAGGCCGAAGCGCTCGGCTTCGATCTCGTGTTCGGCCTCGCGCAGTGGCTCGGCAAGAACGGGCATGGCGGCACGCTCAAATATCGCGAGCAGTCGCTCGATGCGTTCATCGCGACGAGCGCGCTCGCCGCCATCACCGAACGCATCCTGCTCATCTCGACGGTGCACGCGCTCTACGGCCCGTGGCATCCGCTGCATCTGGCGAAGTTCGGCGCGACGCTCGATCACATCTCGAACGGGCGCTGGGGCATCAATCTCGTGACGGGCCACGTCGCGAGCGAATGGGCGATGTTCGGCCAGCCGATGATCGAGCATGACGAACGCTATGTGCGCGCGGCGGAGTTCGTCGGCGTCTTGGACACGCTGTGGCGCAGCGATGCCAACCTGACCATCCGCACGCCGCACTGGCAACTCGACGATGCCTTCGTCAGTCCGCGTCCGCGTTTTCATCGGCCGGTGCTGGTGAACGCGACGGGCTCGGCGGCAGGCATCGACTATGCCGTGCGGCATTCCGACCTGATCTTCATCACGAGCCCGGCCGGAGCCGACTTCAAGGATGCGATCGGCGCGCTGCCCGCGCATACGGCGAAGATCCGCGAAGGCGCGGCGCGCGTCGGACGGCGCGTGCGTACGCTGATCAATCCGACCATCGTCTGCCGGCCGACCGAACGCGAAGCCCGCGCGTATCACGATGCCATCGTCGCGCATCCGGACGAAGGCGCGCTCGATGGTTTCATCGGCATGCATGGCCGCAGCGATGCGAAAGCGTGGGCGAAGCACAAGCGCGAGCAGCGCGTGCTGGGCGGAAACCTGCATCTGATCGGCTCACCGGAACAGATCGTGGAGCAACTGATCGCGCTGAAGCGGGCAGGCTGCGACGGCGTCCAGCTCACCTTCTTCGACTTCGAGCCGGACCTCGAGTATTTCGGTGAAGCCGTGCTGCCGCTGCTCGTGGAAGCGGGCTTGCGCGTGCCCGCAGCGCCGCTTCGCGCTTCACTTCAGGCAACGTCATGAGCCAGCCACGTCAGCTTCATCTGAACACCAATGTCACGGGCGTCGGACGTCATCCGGCGGGATGGCGCACGCTCGAGAATCCGCGCGCGATCGTCGATCTGAACTTCTACAAGGAGATCGCGCGGACGGCGGAACGCGGCAAGCTCGATGCCATCTTCCTGTCCGACCTGCTGGCGCTGCGCAATCACGCAGAAGGGCCGTCGCAGGCGCTGGAGCCGACCGTGCTGCTGACGGCGCTCGCGGGCGCGACGTCGCATGTCGGGCTGATCGGCACGGCATCGACGACGTTCAACGATCCGTTCAATCTCGCGCGGCGTTTCGCATCCGTCGATCACGTGAGCGGCGGACGCGTGGCGTTCAATGCGGTGACGACATACGACGCGTCCGCTGCGGCGAACTTCAGTCACGACGTGCCGCTCTCCACCGAAGAGCGCTATGCGCGTGCGCAGGAGTTCGTGGAGGTGGTCACGAAGCTGTGGGACAGCTGGGAAGACGATGCCTTCATCGCCGAGCAGCATAGCGGGCGTTATACCGATCCGGCTCGCGTGCATGCGATCGCGCATCGCGGCGCTCATTTCGCGGTGCGCGGGCCGCTGACGGTGCCGCGCAGTCCGCAGGGACGGCCGGTGCTGGTGCAGGCGGGATCGTCGGAAGGCGGGCGGGCGCTGGCTGCCCGTTTCGCCGATGCCGTGTTCACCGCCCAGACCACGCTTCCTACCGCGCAGGTTTTTTATACGGAGATGAAGGAGCGCGTGCGGCGTCACGGGCGCAATCCGGATCATTTCCTGTTGTTGCCGGGGCTGTATCCGGTGATCGGCGGGACCGAAGCCGAAGCGCGGCAACGCAAGGCCGAACTCGATGCGCTGCTCGATACGGAGCGCGAGATCGCGCGGCTTGCGGGTGCGCTGGGGCTCGCACCGGACGATCTGCGCATCGATGCGCCGCTGCCGTATGACTTGATCGCGAAGGTGTCGCGCTCGGACCTGCCGCGCGGTTTCATCGATTCGACAGTTGCGCTGGCGCGCAGCGAAGGTCTCACGGTGCGCGACCTGCTCGATCGCAATCCGGGTGCGCACAGGATGATCGTCGGCACGCCGGAGCAGATCGCCGACGATATCGCGCGCTGGTTTCATGAACGCGGCGCGGACGGTTTTAATCTGAACGCGGATGTGTTTCCGTCCGGCCTGGCGGCGTTCGTCGATCATGTCGTGCCGCTGTTGCAGCGCAAGGGCATCTTTCGACGCGAGTACGAAGGCACGACCTTGCGCGAGCATCTGGGCTTGCCGCGTCCACGCAGTCAGTACGAGCGTGGAGCGGATGCGGCGTGAATCAGCGCCCGCTCAGCGCCGCCTCGCCCACGCGAAACACCGCGAGTTCATCCTCCGCGCATTGCGCGATCAGGCCGGTTTCCCATTCGAGATAGGCGCGCGCGGCATCGAGATTGCCGTCGTGCCGATCGTGTACAAAAAATAAAAAATCGATGCGGTCTTCAGGCGCGAGACGGAGCGGCGTGTCATCCACGGGCCAGCCTGCGATCTCGTATGCCGCGAGGGTCACACGTGCATGGCCGGCATCGCGCAGATCCTGCACGACGAGACGCGCGGCATCGCGCGAACGGGCATCGGCGAATACGATCAGCGGCGCATCGCGATGCACGTCGCGGGCGCGCAATGTGTCGAAGACACGCGCGCGGTTCGTCCAGATGCTTCCGGCCGGCCGCGATATCTGATGCGCTTCGCTGGCGCGCAGATCGAGCACGAGGGCGGCCGGATCGACGGGAAGGTCTTCGTCCACTGTGGAAGATGACTCGGCCTCAGCGCCCGCCTGCCCCGACGCCGACGCCAGCGATCCCGCTTCCACGAGGGCCGTGTCATAGCCCAGCTGCACCAGCCAGTGCGCCACCACCGGTGCGCGAATGCCGTCATGATCCACCAGCAGGATGCGCGCATGCCGCACGGCCACGCTCTGGTCCGTTGCCTGGATCAACTGGCCACCGGGCGCGTGCCGGGCCAGCGGCAGGCCATCGCGGCGGTACTCTTCGGCGGTGCGGATATCGAATAGATACGTGGTGCGGGCGGGATCGCCGAGCCATTGCCGCGCCGTACCGGCGTCCACGGCGCTGACGCCGAAGCGCTCCGCCAGCGCCCGTGCCCGTTCGCGCGCGGTATCGCGTTCGGCTTCGCTCAACGGCGGCAGATCGGCATAACTGCGCGTGCTGTCGTGTTCGAGCGCCAGGCCCGCGAGCGCCCAGCCTTGCGTGCCGTTTTCCAGTGCGAACACATCGCGGCGCACGCCGAGATTGCGCAGCGTCTGCGCGCCGATGATGCTGCGCGTGCGGCCTGCGCAATGCACGACGATGGTGGTGTCGGGCGGTCCCGCGAACGCGTCCACCCACGCAGACAGCTCGCCGTTCGGCACGCATACCGCACCGGGAACCGCCATCTTGCGATGCTCTTCGCGGGTGCGTCCGTCGATCAGCGCGAGCGGACAGCCGCCGCGCTCGGCGCGCCAGCGTGCCAGTTGCGATGCACTGACATGCGGTGTGCCGTATGCGTGTTCGACGAGTTCGCCGAATGTCTTGGACGGTACGTTGACCCCGCGAAACAGTGTCCGGCCTGCGCGCTGCCAGGCCGGCGCGCCGCCTTCCAGCACCGCGAGATTGCCGTAGCCCAGCGCATGCAGACGCGCGGCGGCCCGCTGCGCGACCGGCGCATGGTCGATGTCTGCGCCGCTGGCCGTCGCGCCGTCGTCGATCAGCACGATGCGCACGCTGGTGCGTGGCAGCAGGCGCGGCGCATCAAGTTCGAGCCGGCTGAACGGCAGCGGGATCGCGAAGAACGGATGGCCTTCGCCGAATTGTCCGGCCTCGCGCACGTCGAGCAGTGCGAGTTCGCGGCCATCGTTGAGCCAGGCGCGCAGGGTGGCAGCGTCGATGAAGCGGAAAGCGTCGATGGCAAAGGGCATGGGTGGGTACCGGTCACGGTGTTCGAGAGAGGTCGCGTTTTGCATTTTGCGTTATGCGTTATGCGTTTTGCATGCAGCATGCTGCATTCCGCGGAGAGCCCCATTCTAGAAATGCCACGCGGCTTTCCGAACCAAGCATTCGTCACAACCTTATACGCGCGCAAACCGCGTTTCCAGCACGCGAGCTTTGCATAGCAGATCAGATTGGTTCGCGCGACGGCGAGCATGGCCTACGCTTTCGGTCCTTCGAAAGCACGGCGTCCAGCCGCGCATAACCTTGCCTGCCGATCTGCCCATGAATCCGGATTCGCCCCTCATCACACGCCGCCGCATGCTGCAATTGTTGCTTGCCAGTTCCGGAGCCGGCCTCGTGTCCTCCGCTAGCGCGGCGCAGGCGCTAGCAGCCTCGCTGCCTGGCGCCGTCGTGCGGGGCGGAACGCTGATCGCCAACGTGACGCCCGAGCCGGGCGGTCTCGTGGCGGGTATCAATATCTCCAGTCCGGCCGTGGTGATCTCGGCGAATATCTTCGATGGCCTCCTGACCTACGACAGCGACTATCGCCCGAAGCCGCAACTGGCCGAATCGTGGGACACCGCGCCCGATGGCAAGTCGATCACCTTCCGGCTGCGCAAGAACGTCAAGTGGCACGACGGCGTGCCGTTCACTTCCGCCGACGTCCAGTATTCGATCCTCAACGTCGTCAAGAAGACGCATCCGCGTGGCGCGTCGAATCTGGCGAAGGTGATCGGCGTGGATACGCCCGATCCGCATACCGTCGTGTTCCGGCTCAGCGGTCCTTCGCCGGTGCTGTGGGCCGTACTGTTCGGCACTGAAACGCAGATCGTCCCGAAGCATCTGTACGAGGGCACCGATCCGCTGACGAATCCATGGAACGTGAAGCCAATCGGAAACGGCGCCTTCATGTTCAAGGAGTGGGTGCGCGGCAGTCATGTGATCTTGCAGCGCAATCCGGACTACTGGGACAAGGGTGCCTCGGGCAAGGACAACAAGCCCTATCTGGAGCAGATCATCTTCAAGATGGTGCCGGACGCGGCGGCGCGTGCGGTCGCGCTGGAGACGGGCGAATTGACGTTCGCTGCGAACAACCCGGTGCCGGAAGTGGATGTCGCGCGTTTGCAGAAGAACCCCAAGCTCGTGCTCGATACGGTCGGCTGGCAGGCGCCCGCGCCGATGTTCTTCTTCGACTTCAATTACCGCCGCAAGACCTTTGACGATATCCGCGTGCGGCGTGCGTTCGCGCATGCCATCGACCGGGCCGCGCTGGCTCGCATCGTCTGGTTCGGTCTCGCCGATGTCGCGCAGAGTTGCGTGCCGAGCTATCAAAAGCAGTTCTTCAAGCCAGGACTGCCGCAACATGCGTTCGATCCCAAGGAAGCCGAGCGTCTGCTCGATGAAGCCGGACTGAAACGCGGTGCGGACGGCGTGCGCTTGCGTATCGATCACGTGACCGAGGTGGCCTATGGTCAGGTGTACCTGCGTGCGGCGGAACTGATGCGCCAGCAGTTGCGCAATGTGGGCGTCGAGATGACGCTGGTCAATCTCGATCTGCCGGGCGTGATCCGCAAGCTTTATACAGAACGCGATTTCGACACGGCCTCGATGTGGTATTCCGCCTATCCGGATCCGCAGATCGGCGTCACGCGCCGTTTTTGGAGCAAGAACATCAAGCAGGGCGTGCCGTCCAGCAATGCATCCAGTTATGCGAATCCGCAGATGGACCGGATCATCGAAGGCATTCAGGAAGAGGGCGATGTCGCGAAGCGCAAGGCGCTCATCGACGAGATGCAGTTGCTCGTGCAGACCGACGTGCCCTCGATCAACCTTCTCGAACTGAAGTTCTTCGGCTTCTATTCGAGCCGGCTCAAGGGATTGCGCAAGGGACCGATGCTGTTCTATTCGACGCTCGCGGATGCCTGGCTTCAGACCTGAATCGGAATGGCACGGACGTGCGTCGCGGATGGCCATCGCGTAGGGACGGCGCGCGTAGAATGAAAACACGCGCTTCCCGACCGCACAGGACATCCCATGCTGCAAGCCTTTGCATCATCAGATCCGTTCACGATCGGCGTTGAACTTGAAATCCAGGTCGTCAACACACACGACTACAACCTGACCAAGGCCACCACCGAACTCCTGACGCGCGTGCGGGAAGAGCGCTTCGCGGGCGCGATCAATCCCGAAACAACTGAAGGGATGATCGAGTTGTCGACCGGCGTCTGCCGGAACTTCGATCAGGCGCGCAGCGAATTGCAGACACTGCGCGACACGTTGGTGCGCGCGGCGGATTTCCTGAACGTCGGCGTATGCGGCGGCGGCACCAATTTCTTCCAGAACTGGTACGACCAGCGTTCCGACGGGCGCGAGCGTTCCGAATATTTGATGGGTCTGTACGGCGCGCTTTATCAGCAATTCACGATTTTTGGCCAGCATGTGCACGTGGGCTGTCCCGATGCAGATTCGGCACTCGTCCTGCTGCATTCGCTGTCGCGCTATGTGCCGCATTTCATCGCGCTGGCTGCTGCTTCGCCCTTCGTGCAGGGCAGCGACACACAATTCCAGTGCGCACGGCTGAACTCGGTTGCGCCGTTTCCGCTGTCGGGTCAGGCGCCATTCGTGACGAACTGGTCCGACTTCGAGGCCTATTTCGAGCGCATGACGAATACCGGGCTGGTGCATAGCCTCAAGGATTTCTACTGGGACATTCGCCCGAGTCCGGGCTATGGCACCGTCGAGGTGCGTGTGATGGATACGCCATTGCGCGTCGAATGGGCTGCCAGCATCGCCGCGTATATCCAGGCGCTTTCGCGTTATTTGCTGGTCGACCGGCCGTTACGTCTCAGCGAGCGCGACTATGAGGTGTATCGGACGAACCGCTTCATGGCATGCCGCTTCGGTATGGACGGCGCTTGCGTCGATCCCGAGACCGGACAAAGCGCGCCGATCCACGAACGCATCCTCGCCACGCTGGACGTCCTGGCGCCACATGCGCAGGCATTGGGCGCGGAAGAGGGACTGGTGGACATCCGGCGCGCCGTGACGCAAGGCGCATGCGATGCCGCATGGCTGCGCCGTGTGTACGGCGCGCATGATTCGTTGCATGAGGTCGTGCGTCAGCAGTGCCGGATATGGCGCGGGGCGCAGATGCCGGAATAGGGGCGTAGCGCGTGACCGTCAGCGGGCGTCGCGCCGCGAGAAAGGACCGTTATCGGCAAACGCGAAATGTGCAAAGCGCTCGCCGATGAAACGATGCGTCGCTCCATCCGGATGCAACGCATCGGGCAGCGGATACGCGACATGGTCTTCAGGACCATACAGACGCGTGCCGTCGAGATAATGCAGGTTCGGATCGTCGTCGGCGCGCTGCTCGACAATGCGGCGCAACTCCTCGCGAATCACCTGCAAGGTCAGCTTGCCGGCCTGAACATCGTCCGGGTTGCCGGTCGCGCGAAACGCTATCCTGCCTTCGGCCAGCGCGGCGAAATCGAATGCACCCGGACCGGGCGTGGTTTCGTGGATCGGACAATAGAGCGGTGAGACGATCAGCAGCGGCGTGTGCGGATGACCGTCGCGGATCGTATCGATGAAGCCATGCATCGCCGGACCGAAGGCGCGCACGCGCATCAGATCGAAGTTGACCACGTTGATGCCCATCTTGACGCTGATGAAGTCAGCCGGCGTGTCGCGCATGACGCGCGCCGTGAACGGGTCGAGCAGCGCGCTGCCGCTGAAGCCCAGATTCGTCAGCTCGACATCCGCGCGACGGGCCGCGAGCCCGGTCCATATCGACGTGGGGCTGTCGCCATTCGAGCCCTGGCTGATCGAACTGCCATGGTGCATCCATGTCTTCCTGCCCTCCGTGCCGACTGCTTCGATGCGGCCGTTCGTGCGCAACGCGGCGAGCACGCTGAGTTCGTCGTGCGGCAGCCAGATCTCGATACGCTTGCGGCCTTCCGGCAGACCTTGGAACGCGAGCGTGACAGGACCGTCGGATTGCACCGATGTGGTGTTCGTCGCTGCATCGACCGTGACGGTGTCGCCGCCTTTGGCGCGAAGTTGCTGCGTGAGCTGGCCATCGACGATGAGATCGTAGAGGCCCGAAGGACGCACCGGCGCACCCGCATGGACATAGCGCGTGGGCAGGACGTCGAGTTCGATGTCGGTCGCGGCGGTATCGAACACGAGCCGCACGCCGGAGGGCTTGGCCTCCGCGAGCATCAGTTGCGGATCGGGACACTGCTTGCGTGCCCAGGCCGGCAGGCGATGCGGTCGCACGCCATACGGCGTGTGTTCGAGTTCGATGGCGCCGCGCAGCAGCGCGGCGTCGATGGGCGTGGTGATCCAGTTGTGCATATGCCGAATCAAGCGTCTTCCAGACTCTCGCCGCGTTCGGCGATCAGTTTGCCCAATTCGCGCGTGGACAGTACACGCCGTCGCGGATCGGTGGAACCCGACTCGTCATCCGCGAGATTCTCGATGATCGTCAACAGCACCTTGCGCGCGACCTTGATCTCGCGCTCGCTCAGTCCGGTCACGCTGATGTCGTTCACTTCCTCCGCGAGCGGCACGAGCTTGTCCTTCAGTGCACGGCCCTCGGCCGTGAGATACACATGCGTGTTCTTCTTGTTCTCGGGACGTTGCTGACGCTCGACCAGTCCGAGCTTCTCCATCGCCGTGACGGCCGCGAACGTCGTGGGCGCCATCACGCCGGCCTGTTCGCTCAGTTCGCGCTGCGTGAGCCCGTCCGTCTCCCACAGGATGCGCAGGAAGGTCCAGTGCCCGAACGACACCGCGTGTTCCGCGAGCCGCATCTGCAATGCGCGGACCATCGAGCGCGCGGCGTCCTTGACGAGGTGCGCGAGACGGTCGTTCGGCACGGACTCGTGCCAGTGGCGCAGCATTTCCACGGTTTCGCGCGGCGCGCCTTCAACGGTCTTCTTTCGTGTCATGGCGATGTCTTCTTTCATGAAAGCGGGTATCTCCCGACATGATAGCCGCTGGCCCCTTCAGTTGCTCCCTTCAATCAGCCGTCCGGCTGCGCGCGCGACGCTCTCCGTGCAAACCCGAACTTGTTCGCGAACCGCCGCCTCCTTACCATTATGATTAGATATCGAATAAAAACCAAAGCGTGAGCCGGACGATCGAGCCGGCTCACGCGTCATCCTCATCGATGCGGGAAACGGAGAGTCTGGTGGCCAAATCCACAGTCACGCAATTCATGTCGGAATCGGACGCAGCAGCGGCGCGCGTCGAGGCGACTTATCACAAGGTCACCTGGCGGCTGATGTCGTTCATCTTCGTCTGCTGGGTGTTGAACTACCTGGACCGCGTGAACGTGAGCTTCGCGCAACTGCATCTCAAGCAGGATCTCGGCCTGTCCGATGCCGCCTACGGCCTCGGCGTCAGCCTGTTCTTCATCGGCTATATCTTGCTGGAAGTGCCGAGCACGCTGTGGCTCAAGCGGATCGGCGCGCGGCTGACGATCTCGCGCATCATGATCCTGTGGGGTGGCATCTCCACCGCGATGGCCTTCATGACCACGCCGATGCAGTTCTACATCGCGCGCATTCTGCTCGGTGCAGCGGAAGCGGGTTTCTGGCCCGGCATCATCCTGTACCTGACCTACTGGTATCCGGGCGCACGGCGTGCACGCATCACCTCGCGCTTCCTGCTGGCGATTGCGGCGGCGGGGATCATCGGCGGGCCGCTGTCGGGCTGGATCCTGCATAACTTCGTCGATGTGCTCGGCTTCCGCAACTGGCAATGGCTGTTCTTTCTCGAAGGCCTGCCCGCGTTGCTGATGGGCGTGGTGGCGTTCTTCTATCTCGTCGATCGCCCGCAGGACGCACGCTGGCTCGACGACGAACAAAAGCGGATCATCCTCGATGCGCTCGCCGCCGACCGTGCCGAGAAAAAAACGGAAAAGCACACGCGCCACCAGTTGCTGGTCGCATTGAAGGATCCGCGCGTGTATATCCTCGCGGCGGGCTGGGGCACGGTGCCCCTATGCGGCACGATCCTCAACTACTGGACGCCGACCATCATTCGTCAGGCCGGCGTATCGGACGTGCTCAACGTGGGCCTGCTGTCCGCGTTGCCGTACATCATCGGCGCGCTTGGCATGTTCGCGGTGGCGCGCAGTTCGGATGTCACGCTCGAACGCCGCTGGCACTTCTTTGCCTGCACGGCCATTGGCGCATTGGGCGGCTTCCTGTTGCCGGTGCTGTCGGGTAACACGGCGGCCGCGATCATCTGTCTCGGCATGATCTCCATTTCGTATTTCGGCGCGGCGGCCATCATCTGGTCGATTCCGCCGGCCTATCTCTCCGACGAAGGCGCTGCTGCGGGCATCGGCGCGATCAGTTGTCTCGGCCAGGTCGGCGCATTCTGCGGGCCTATCGCGCTCGGCTGGATCAAGACCATGACGGGCAGCCTGGCGATCGGGCTTGCGGCCATCGCGGCGATCGTGATGCTCGGCGGGCTGGCGGTGCTGATCGGCGTGCCGGCGAACACGCTGCGCGAGCACGCGGAAAAGCTCTCCTGACGTTCCGTTTTTTTGCGGCAGCACAGCGTCTTCGTCTTGAAGGCGCCGTTTTTTTTGCAACGGCGCACCAGTAAAAAATGACGCGTTCAGGGAAAACCCGCTTGCCCTTAAATGATTAGATATCTAACATAAAGACCATGGAGATCAGCAAGGGAGCAGGTGCAATGAACGAGTCGGCGAACCACGAACTGTCATTCAGGACGCTCGTGGTGACGAAGAAGGAGTGCGTGGCGCAAGGCATCTTCCGTTTCGAGTTGCGCGAAGAGGCCGGGCGCGAGCTGGCGCCGTTCACGGCGGGCGCGCACCTCACGGTGCGGGTGCCGAGCGGGGCGAACCGCAACTATTCGCTGTGCGGCGATCCCGCCGAAACCGACCGCTATGTGATCGCCGTGAAGCGCGAAGCAGCCGGTCGCGGCGGCTCGGTGAGCATGGCGGACAAGGTAGAGGAAGGCGCGCGCATCGAGGTCTCGGAGCCGCGCAACGAGTTCGGATTGAGCGAGCGCGCGCGGAGCTTCGTGTTTGTCGCAGGCGGCATCGGCATTACGCCGATTCTTTCGATGATGCGTCATCTCAAGGCCACGGGCGGCCCGCGCTTCAAGCTGTATTACGTGTCGCGCAGCCCCGAAACCACGGCGTTCCTCGATGAACTCTCGAGTGAGGAATGGCAGCCGCATGTGGTGGTTCATCACGATCACGGCGACCTCGCCCAGGCCTTCGACTTCTGGCCCGTTTTCGAAAAGCCCGGCAGCGGAGCACACGTCTACTGCTGCGGTCCGCGCGCGCTGATGGATGGCGTGCGTGACATGACGGGTCACTGGCCGACCGGCAGCGTGCATTTCGAAAGCTTCGGCGTGGATCAGTCGCGCGCGGCGGAGAACACGCCGTTCAACATAAAACTGGAACGGACCGGTCGCAGTTTCGCCATTCCCGCCGACCGCTCGATTCTCGAAATCCTGCGCGACAACGGCATCCGCGCGCCGAGTTCCTGCGAGAGCGGTACGTGCGGTTCGTGCCGCACGAAGCTGTGCGCGGGCGTGGCGGAGCATCGCGACATGGTGCTCGGCGAAGACGAGCAGCACGACCAGATCATGATCTGCGTGTCGCGCGCCCGGAGCGAAGAACTCGTGCTGGATCTTTGAATTCATCCCCATTGCATTGATTGCAGATACGCAGGTCAGGAGAAGCGCAAATGCTTACGCATGAAGAAAACGAATTGCTGTGCCGCGTCGAAGGCGACGCGCCGATGGGCCAGTTGATGCGTCGTCACTGGACGCCGGTCTGTCTCATCGAGGAAGTGAGCGAGCCGGACGGCGCGCCGGTCAAGGCGCGGCTGTTCGGCGAAGATCTCGTCGTGTTTCGCGATACCGATGGCAACGTCGGCGTGATGGACGAATACTGTCCGCACCGCCGCGTGTCGCTCGTGTACGGACGCAACGAAGACTGCGGCCTGCGCTGTCTCTATCACGGCTGGAAGATGGACGTGAAGGGCAACGTCATCGAAATGGTCTCGGAGCCTTCCTGCAGCGACATGACGAAGAAGGTCCGCCACAAGGCTTATGAAACGAAGGAATGGGGCGGCTTCGTCTGGGCCTACATGGGCCCGCAGGACGCGATTCCCGCGTTCGTTGCGCCCGCGTGGGCGCCGACCGAGGACACGCGCGTGAGCATCGCCAAGGTCATCGTGCCGTGCAACTGGGCGCAGATTCTCGAAGGCGCGATCGATTCGGCGCACAGCTCGAGTCTGCATTCGTCGGACTTCGTGCCTGCGCGCGTGGGCGGCGCGGAAGCCACCGCGAAGAACTGGCTGCGTCCTTCGACGGACAAGGCGCCGCGCCTGCAAGTGCATCGCACGAGCTATGGCTTCCGCTATGCCGCGCTGCGCCGTCCCATCCAGAACGCCGCGACGCATGACTATGTGCGCTCCACGGTGTTCGTCGCGCCGGCCACCGCGCTGATTCCGCCGAACAACCTCTACAACGTCGCGAACATCAACGTGCCCTGCGACGACACCAGCACCGCTTTTTATTTCATGGCGTGGGGGCATCCGGACAAGACGCCGGAAACCGAAACATGGCGCAAGTTTCTCGGGCAGCAGGTGGGCGTCGATCTGGATGCGACATACCGGCCGCTGCGCAATCACGACAACCGCTTCTGGCAGGATCGCGAGGCGATGAAGAACGGCAACTTCACCGGCATCAAGGGCTTCCCGAATCAGGACATCGCGATGTGGGTGACGATGGGTCCGATCGCCGATCGTACGGAAGAAAGGCTCGGCGCCAGCGATGTGGCCGTGGTGGAATTCCGCCGCCGCATGCTCGACGCGCTGCGGGAATTTCAGGCGGGCAAGGCCGGTATCGGTACGGGTGAGCAGGCGATTCCGCGCCACGTGTGCTCGTTCCAGGCGATGGTGCCGAAGGACACCGACTGGAAGCAATATCCAGCGCATCCGGTGTGGATCGAGCCCGCTGCGGAAGCGGCGCCGGAGCTTGAAACAAACTATCAGGTGCAGGTCTGATGGAGCCGCTGCGGCTTGGCATCGCAGGACTCGGGCGCGCGTTCTCGTTGATGCTGCCCACCTTCCTCGCGGATCCGCGCGTGCGTCTGGTCGCGGCATGCGACCCGCGCGAGACGGCGCGTGCGCAGTTCACCGCCGACTTCGATGCGCCCACCTTCGCCGATATCGAAGCGCTCGCGCGCCGGACGGACATCGATGCGCTGTACATCGCGAGTCCGCATCAGTTTCATGCAGCGCATGCGCGGGTGGCGGCGCGGTATGGCAAGCATGTATTGGTCGAGAAGCCGATGGCGCTCTCGCTTGCTGAATGCGACGCGATGATCGACGCATGCCGTGAAGCGCACGTGCATCTGATCGTCGGTCATTGCCATAGCTTCGACACGCCGTATCTGCGCACGCGCGAACTGATTGCATCGGGTGCCTTCGGCGACGTGAAGATGATCCAGGCGCTGAACTTCACCGACTATCTGTACCGGCCGCGCAGGCCCGAGGAATTGCAGACGGAAGAGGGCGGCGGCGCGGTGTTCAGTCAGGCGGCGCATCAGGTCGATATCGTGCGAATGCTCGCCGGAAGCCGCGTGACGCGCATTCGTGCAGCGGTCGGCCGATGGGACGCCTCGCGTCCGACCGAAGGCGCCTACACGGCGACCTTGTGGTTCGAGAACGGGGCGTTCGCGACGCTCTCCTACAACGGCTATGCGCACTTCGATTCCGATGAATGGACCGGCTGGATCGGCGAGATGGGGCAGACGAAGCACGCCGCGGACTATGGCGCTGCTCGCCGCAAGCTGGCTCGTGTGCAGTCGCGGGATGAAGAGGCGCAGTTGAAGGCTGCGGGGACGTATGGCGGCGCCGCGTATTCGCCCACTCGTTCCGAAGCACGCTGGCATCAGCACTTCGGCCCGCTCATCGTCTCTTGCGAACGGGGCGACTTGAGGCCGTTGCCGGACGCCATCGCCGTGTATGGCGACGAGCGCTGCGAACGCATCGCGCTGGATGCGCCACAGGTCCCGCGCGCCGAAGTCATCGACGAACTGATCGCCGCCGTGCAGGGCGATGTCGCGCCGCTGCATGACGGAGTGTGGGCGCGCGGCACGCTGGAAATCTGCCTTGCCATGCTGCGTTCGAGCGCCGAACAGCGCGACGTACTCATCGGCGACGAGACGCTTACAACACAGGAACATTGAATATGAGCAAGCTCAATCTGTCGGTTGCAGTGGGCAACTACGACCGCATGCGGCCGCTGGTGGATGGCGAAGTGCAGATCGACGGCGTCGATCCGGTGTTCATGCTGCAAGACCCGGAAGAGATCTTCTTTCGCGCATTCCGTCACGCGGATTACGACATCTGCGAACTGTCGCTCTCCAGTTACAGCGTGAAGACGGCGGCGGGCACGAGTCCGTATATCGGCGTGCCGGTGTTTCCGTCGCGCGCGTTTCGTCATACGTCCATCTATGTGCGCAATGATCGCGGCATCGATACGCCTGCAGATCTGAAAGGTAAGCGCATCGGCGTGCCCGAGTATCAATTGACCGCCAATGTATGGGCGCGTCTGTTTCTCGAAGAAGACCACGGCGTCAAAGCGTCGGATGTGACATGGGTGCGTGGCGGTTATGAAGAGACCGGCCGTGAAGAAAAGATCACGCTGAATCTTCCCGTCGATGTACGCCTGGAGAACGCGCCGTCGAACGCGACCATCACGGGTATGCTGGCATCCGGTGAAATCGATGCGGTCATCGGTCCGCGCGCGCCGTCATGTTTCACGAACGGTCATCCGAACGTGAAGTATCTTTACGACGATCCGCAGAAAGCCGCCGCCGACTGGTACACGCGCACGAAGCTGTTTCCGGTGATGCATCTGCTGGGCGTGCGGCGCACGCTCGCCGAGCGGCATCCGTGGCTGCCGGGCGCGGTGGCCAAGGCGTTCGAGAAGAGCAAGGCAGTAGCACTTGCAAAGTTGAGCGACACGTCGGCCACGAAGGTGACGTTGCCTTTCGTCGAGGAACAGTTGAGCAATGCGCGCCGCTTGATGGGGCATGATTTCTGGTCGTATGGGTTCGCGCCCAACCGGCATGTGTTGTCGCGCTTCCTGCAGCGGCATCATGATGAAGGGCTGTCGAGCCGGCTGCTGCAACCGGAAGAACTGTTCCATCCCGCGACGCTGGAGAGCTTCAAGATCTGATCGGAGGGTGTCCATGAAAGTCGAAGGGCAATGTCATTGCGGCGCGATCGCCTATGAAGCCGACGTCACGCCTGGCACCGTCGCCATCTGTCATTGCGCGGACTGCCAGACGCTGACCGGCTCGGCGTTTCGCGTGAACATCGCCGCGCCGGCGGAGAGCTTTCGCATCCTCAGGGGCGAGCCCAAACGCTATCTGAAGACCGCCGACAGCGGCGCGCGCCGCATCCACGCGTTCTGTGCCGAGTGCGGCGGGCCGGTGTATTCGTCGGCGGAAGAGAACCCTGCTTCTTATTCGTTGCGAATAGGCGCGCTGAAGCAGCGTTACGAACTCGGCGTGCCGAAGCGGCAGTCGTGGACCCGGCGACGCTTCGACTGGCTCCCGGATATCGGCACGGCGGAGGCTTTCGAAGGGCAGCCTTGAAAAGACAAACCTCTATTGCGTCCGCGTCGATTCGTGCTCATGCTCTCGTGACCGACATGCACGACCTGACACGGAGACGTGAATGAGCAAAGTAAAAGTTGCCGGCTTCGGCGTTTCACTCGATGGCTATGCTGCGGGCCCCGCGCAGAGCCTGGACCATCCGCTCGGCGTGCGGGGCCACGAAATCTTCCAGTGGTTCTTCCCGACGCGCACCTTCCGCGCGATGCAAGGCAAGGACGATGGCGAAACCGGTCCCGACGACAGCTTCGCCCACCGCGCCATGGATAACTTCGGCGCCTTCATTCTCGGCCGCAACATGTTCGGACCGGTGCGTGGAGAATGGCCCGACGATCAATGGAAAGGATGGTGGGGCGAAGATCCGCCTTATCACGCGCCCACGTTCGTGCTGACGCATTACGCGCGGCCTTCCATCGAGATGCTGGGCGGCACCACGTTTCACTTCATCACCGGCGGGATCGATGAAGCGCTGCAGCGGGCCCGCGAAGCGGCGGGCGCACGGGACGTCAAGATCGGCGGCGGGGCTTCCACGGTGAAGCAGTACATCCAGGCGGGCCATGTGGACGAGATTCATCTCGCGATGGCGCCGGTTGTGCTGGGCGCCGGAGAACCGCTCTTCGACGGACTGGATCTCCATGCATTGGGATACCGGACCGTCGAACATGTTCCGACCGAGCGCGCCACTCATATCGTCCTGATGCGCTGAAGACCGCCGCGCTCAGATCACCACGTCGTTCGAGAAGGCCGAGGCGAACGTATTCAACGCCTCGATCAACGCGGCATCGCCTGCCGTCGTGGCCGTGCGCAGACGCGTGACATCGCCACTGAGGGACTCGACGAAACCGTGCAGCGAGTCGTTGGTCATCGCGATGCCTTCATGCCGCTCGAAGAACGCCGAAGCCTTCTCCGCGAGCAGGATCAGCGCGGCGGCATCGCCACCGGGCTGACGGGCGCCGTCACGGCATTGCAGCGCGAACTCGCGGATATCGGTCAAGCCGAGACCCCGTCGCGAAAGCGATGCCGCTGCCAGTTCCAGGTTCATAGTTCCTTCTCCAAAGATGAGGCGTCGCGTCATGCGACCAGTCAGGCGAAGGCGTTGATGCTTTCATACAGCAGCGCCACGCCGTCCATGAAATCGACGAGACGCATGGCCTCGTCGGGATTGTGCGAACCGTTCTGGTTGCGCACGAAAATCATCGCGCTGCGAACGCCGGCTGCGGCGAACATGGCGGCGTCGTGACCCGCTCCGCTCGGCACGTGCGGCGCCGGCAGGTTCAGTGCCTGCGCATGCTGTTCGAGCAAGCCGATCCAGCCCGCATCCATGTGCGCGGGCGCCGTCTGCAACAGCGCGCCCGTTTCGAAGCGCACGCCATGCGATGCAGCCGTGTCCGCGAGCGTGCGTTCGAACACGTCGAGCACTTGCGCCAGCGCGTTGGGGTCCGCGCTGCGTGCTTCGAAACTGAAATCGACTTCGCCTGGAATGCGCGAGATCGCGTGCTGTTCCGCGCGCGTGCCGAACACGCCGCACGTGATCACCAGGTCCGCGCCCTCGGCGAGCGCGCGCTTCCAGTACGCATCGAGCGCGCTGACCACGTGGGCCGCCGCGAACACCGCATCGTGACGGCGTTCGCGCGGCACCGCGCCCGAATGACCCGGCTCGCCGATACAGCGCACATTGCGATAACGCACGTTGCCGCGTATCGACGGCACGATCGCGACCGCGCGTTGTGCATCGTCGAGCAGCGCACCCTGTTCGATATGCAACTCGATATAGCCCGCGACGTCGTTCGCGTCGAGCAGCACTTCGCCCGCCGCGATGGCCTCCACATCGGCGCCTGCTTCGCGCATGCAGGCCGCGAGCGTCTCGCCTGTGGAGCGCTGCTGCGCGCCCAGTGTCGTATGCGGCAAGCGGCCGAAGAGCGCGCTGGAGCCGATATACGCCTTGCCGAACCACGCGCTTTCCTCGCCGCGCAGCGCGAGCACGCGCAGCGGATGCATCCCTTGCTGTCCTTCGTCGCGCTGTCGCATCAGGCACAGCAGGCCCGCGATCACGCCTGCGAGGCCGTCGAAGTTGCCGCCCTCCGGCACGGAGTCCATGTGCGAGCCGCACAGGATGGGCCGCGTGCGTGCGTCATCGGGATGCGAGAAGGTGACGTTGCCCGCGCGATCGACATGTGCAGCGAAGCCTTGCTCCTGTGCGAATGACGTCAGCAAGTCGAGCGCGCGGCTCTCGCCCGTGCCGTAGGATGCGCGCGTCACGCCACGACCTTCAGCGGTGGCTTTGCGCACCGTGTCGAAGAGATGCTGCGCAATGCGCGCGTATTCAGTCGATGCCGTCATGCGAGTGCGCTCATGCATCGTGGGCCGCTGCAAGGAACTGGCGCAGTTCGTCGGTGCGCGGCTGATTGAAAAGCACGTTGGGGGTGCCGCTTTCATGAATGCGCCCCTGATGCAGGAACACCACGCGGTCGCAGACCTCGCGCGCGAAGCGCATCTCGTGCGTGACCATCACGAGCGTCATGCCGCCCGCCGCGAGTTGCTTCATCACGGCGAGCACTTCCTGCACGAGTTCCGGATCGAGCGCGGAGGTGATCTCGTCGCACAGCAGCGCCTTGGGCGACATGCACAGCGCACGCGCGATCGCCACACGCTGTTGCTGCCCGCCGGACAGTTGATCGGGATAGGCATCGAACTTGTCGCTGAGGCCGACGCGCTCCAGTTGCAGGCCCGCTTGCCGGCGTGCTTCGGCGGGCTTCATGCCGAGCACGATCATCGGTGCGAGCATCACGTTGCGGCCAATGCTCAGATGCGGAAACAGATTGAACTGCTGGGAGATCATGCCAACCTGAAGCCGCAACTGCTTGAGCGCGGCGGCGTCGTCGGACAGGGGCGCACCTGCCACATCGATGCGGCCGCCATCGATGCTCTCCAGTCCGTTGATGCAGCGCAGTAGCGTGCTCTTGCCCGAGCCGCTTCTGCCGATCAGCGAAATGACTTCGCCGGCGCCGATGTTCAGATCGATGCCCTTGAGCACTTCGTGACCGCCGAAGCGCTTGGTGACCTGGTCAATTGCGATAAGGGGCATTGAAATGCTTCTCCAGATGACGGCTCAGCGCGGACAGCGCCGAGCACAGCAGGAAGTACATCAGCGCAACGAGCCCGAAGGTTTCGAGCGGTCGGAAGGTCGTGTTGCTGATCATCGTGCCCGCCTTCGTGAGTTCGACGAAACCGATGATCGACGTGACGGAGGTGTTCTTGACGATCTGCACGCAGAAGCCGACCGTCGGCGCGACGGCGAGTCGGCAGGCCTGCGGCAGCACGATATGACGGTATTGCTGCATGCGTGTCATCGCCAGCGAAGCGGATGACTCCCACTGTCCGCGCGGCACCGCTTCAATGCAGCCGCGCCAGATTTCAGCGAGAAACGCCGCCGACCACAGCGACACCGCCAGGCCTGCCGCGAGCCACGCGGGCACGTCGAAGCCGAACAGCGCGATGCCGAAGAACACGATGAACAGCTGCATCAGCAGCGGCGTGCCCTGGAACAGTTCGATGAAGCCGGCCGCCGCGCCGCGCGGCAGGCGTGCGGGCGTCAGGCGCAGCCACATGATCGCGAAGGCCAGCGCGCCGCCGCAGACGAAGGCGACGCACGAGAGCGCCACGGTCCAGCGCAGCGAGGCGAGCAGCACGCGCAGGATGTCCCACAGAGTAAAGTCCATGGCGGCTTATCTCGCGGGGCGCGCGGTCACGAAGCGCTTGCCGAGCGTGCGCAGCGCATGGCGCAGCGCGAGGGCGAGCAGCAGATACGTGAGCGTTGCGGCGGCGTAGGTTTCGAATGAACGGAAGGTGCGGCCCTGGATGAAGTCCGCCACATGCGAGAGGTCCATCAGCGCGATCTGCGAGCAGACGGAAGTCGTCAGCATCATGATGATGAACTGGCTGGTGAGTGCGGGCCATACCTTCTGCAATGCGGGCCGCAGCAGCACGTGACGGAAGGTTTGCAGACGCGTCAGCGCGAGACTCGCGGCGGCTTCATGCTGGCCGCGCGGCGTCGCTGCAATCGCGCTGCGCAGGATCTCCGTGCCGTAGGCGCCGAAGTTGATCATCACGGCCAACAGCGCGGCCTCGACGGCATCGAGCCTGACATGCAGTTGCGGTAAGCCGAAGAAGATGAAGAACAGTTGAATCAGGAACGGCGTGTTGCGGAACACCTCCACATAGGCACGCGTGATGCCGCGGGCCCACGGCTTGCCTTCCGCATGAATCCACGCACCGGCGATGCTCAGCGCGAAGCCGCCAAGGCCGCCGGCGATGCTGACTGCAAGCGTCATTGCCACGCCCTGGGCGAGCAGGGGCAGATACGGCGCAATGGCGCCGAAGTCGAATTGATAGGACATGGTCTGAGGCTATCCGAAGCAGGATGCGGCGGAAGGGCGCTTCACTGCCTCATGCAACGCGTGGGAAGCGGATGAGGCAGCGGAGTGCGTCAGGGTTTTGCGTCGAGCGGCTGCTTGAGCCATTGACGCGACAACGCGTCGAGCTGGCCGCTGGCCTTCTGTGCCGCGAAGACGCTGTTGACGGCGGCCAGCATGGCGCTGTCGCCCTTGCGCACGGCGGCGCACACCGGCGAATCGATCAGCAGGAGCTTCTGTGCGAAATGCTTCTGCGGATTGTCGGCCAGCAGCTTCGCACCGACGATGTTGCCCGTCGCGAGATATTCGGTCTGCCCGGAGAGGAAGGCCGCCACGGCCGAACTGTTGTCCTGATAGCGCGAGAACAGCGTGCCGGCCGGCGCGTTCTTCGTGATGAAGAGGTCTTCCTGCGAGCCCGTCACCACGCCGATCTTCTTGCCCTTCAGGCCGCCGACGTCCGTGAGTGCATCGGCTTGCGGACCGAACACCGCCGTGTAGTACGGCGCGTAGGGCGAGGTGAAGTCGATCACTTCGGCGCGTTGCGGATTCTTGCCGAGGTTCAGCACGAGATCGACCTTGTTGGTGACGAGGAACGGAATCTTGTTGGCCATCGTCACCGGCACGATCTGTAGCTTCACATGCAGCGCGGCGGCAGTCAGCTTCGCCACTTCGACATCGTAGCCGTGCAACTCCATGTCGCTGCCCACCGAGCCGAACGGCGCGTAATCCTGCGGCACCGCGACGCGGATCACACCGGTCTTCTTCACGGTGTCGAGCGTGTCGGCATGCGCGGCCGGGGCGTGGCTCAGCAGCGCCATCGCGCCGGCAACCGACAACATGGCCGCACCCAGGCGGCGCTTGAACGTAGCGGTGAAACTCATCGTGCAGACTCCGGAATGGACTTCAGGAAAGCGTGGAAGGCTTCGTCGAATACGGCGGGGGTTTCCAGCATCGGCGAATGGCCGCTGTCGGTCATGGCGGCGAGCGTGCTGTTCGGCAGGCCATCCAACAGGCGCTGCGCATGCTCCATCGTGCGGCCGCTGTCGTGCGCGCCCCAGACCACCAGCGCGGGAAGCTGCACGCCCGGCAGATGCGGGCGCATGTCGGTCTCGATCAGCGAAGACTGGATGTCGATCATCGCCGTCAGCGGCGCGGCCTTGGCGCGCTCCACGTAGCCGTCGAAGAACGGTTGCGGCAGTTCGCGGAACCAGTGCGCGCTGATCTCGCGCATCGTTTCGATGCCGTCGTTCTCCAGTTGCGCGAGCAGCGCGCGGCCCAGCGCGTGATTGGTCATCGACGGACCCGTGCAGACCAGCACGATGCCGCCGAGCTTTTCCTGATAGCGCACGGCCGTCATCTGGGTGACGACGCCGCCCATCGAATGACCGACTACCACCGGCCGCTCCAGTTCGAGCCGGTCGATGAAGGCCGCCACGCGGCGCGCGAGCGCTTCGATGGTGAAGCCATCGGGCGGCGCATCGGAGCGCAGGAAGTTGTCGATGGCGAGACCGCGATATCCGGGCGGCAGCGCGTCGATGGTGCGTTGCCAGAGTTCGGACGAGCTGCCGAAACCGCCATGCAGGAAGATGACCGGGCGGCCTTCGCCACCGCTGTCGGTGTAGTGAACGCGGGCGCCGTCGAGTCGGATGATGGGCATGAAGTGCTCCTGGTTGGATGGAGCGAGTATCGGGCGGCAAAACCAGCGGGCCAACGCTCATTTTTATGATTTGACGCATATTTATGGCGCATGTAACTTTTTTGAGTCACGGACCACCACTAAAAAACGGAACGCATGGAGAGTTTTCGCGCCATCGGGGAGCGCCTGAAATGGCATCGCCAGCAATTGAAGATGACCGCCGATGAAGTCGCCGAGGCCATCGGCGTCTCGCGCGCGCTGCTGCACCGGTATGAAGCGGGCAACATCGTCAAGCTGGAAACGCTCGAAAAATTCGCGCGGGTATATGGCATGTCGCCGAGCACGCTGCTCGGGCTCGGCGCCGAATACCTGACCGATGGGTTCCGCTTTTTTGAGCGGGTCGCGAGTCTGGAAGAGAAGGCGGACCGGGTGTCAGTGGTGTTCGGGCCGCTGATCTACGTGCTGAGTTCGGCGGGTTACGACCGCTCGCTCGCGCGCAGCCTGCACGATCCGCAGGACCTCGATCCGCTCACGCCCGCCGAAGGCAAGCGGCTGTTGCAGGTGCTGGAGCGGCGCAAGGCGATCTTCCGTTTCCGACAACCGGCGATGGTCAACATCGTTCCGTTGAGCAGCATCGAACGCTATCTCGCCAATGGACTCGCGGTGACGGCCGACAAGCCGTATGCGGAGCGCGCCGAACTCAGGCGCGAGGCCGCGCGCGAGATCGGGCACATGGCCGACCTGATCGCCTCGCCGCCGATGCATGTTCAGATCGGCCTGACGACACAGCCCTTGCCCACCTCCGGCTATCAGATCATCCATGCGGAAGGGCGGCGGTATCTCGTGAACAGCCCGTTCCGGATCGGCCAGCCAACCAACCTGCGCTATGGCGTGGGCACCATCACGGAAGATCCGGAGGCGCTGGCCAAGCACGATCATCTGACGGGAACGCTGTGGGGCAGCGCGTTGAAGGGCGGGCAGGCGGTGCATGAGCTGCACCGGCTCATCAAGAAGTATTCGGATTGAATGTGATGCCTTGCGGGTGAGGACGGTTCGCGCGTGCATCGCCTTGCAAGGACGCGAACCGCCTCCGGCATGATGCCCATCAGTAGTAGCGCCAGTGTCCTGGTATCCAGCGGCCATAAGGCCCATAGTGCGCAGGCACCCATACATAAGGGGGCCGCGCCACGACCGCTGGCGCAACCACCACAGGCGCGGGCGGTGCGACAACCACAGGCGCCGGCGGTGCGACCACGACCGGCGCGGGCGGAGCCGCCGTCACGACGGTGGCCGGCGCCACCACAGGTGCGGTCTGCGCGGGCGTCACGGTCGTATCGACAGCGGTGGATGCCGCCACGGGCGCGGCCGTTATGGGGCCGACCAGCTGGCCACCGGGCGTGTCGTACACAGCGCACCCGCCCAGTGCTGCGCCCAGACCGAGCGCGGTGATTACAAAAAGAGTTTTCAAGATTTCGCCACTCCAGCGATAAACAGTCGAGCCAGCCTCTTCGCGAGGTCCGGCGGCATGCACGCGTGCGTCAGAACCGATTGGCCCGATCATCTCCAGTGCCCCGGGATCCAGCCGCCGTAAGGACCATAGTGCGCCGGCACCCATTGCGCGGCAGGCACGGGCTCGACCACACATCCGCCGAGCATTCCGGCCAACAAAGTCGAGGTGACGAGTAATGCGAATAGCTTGTTCATCTGAGTTCCAATGCAAATAAAAAATACGGTGTGGTCAGTTTTTGCGCCCTTGCCCGGCTTACCACCGGCGATAGCCCCGGTGATAAACGACCGGCGCATGCCATCCGTAGTAATGCTCATGCCATCCGTAATGCGGATGCCACCATCCCCAGCCGGCGCCGACGTGATAGCGCCACAGATAGCCGGGGGCCGGCGCCACGCCCACGGGCGCGATATAGGCCACGCCCGCTGGCGCGACCACCGGCGGCGGGGCGACCACGACAGGAGGCGGCGGTGCGACGACGACAGCCGGCGGCGGCGCCACGATGACCTGCGCCTGGGCATTGGAAAGATAAAAAGCGCCTGCAAGCGCGAGGAGGGTGACGGTGGCTTTCATGATCGGTTGAACCTCGTAGGACGTCTTCGACTTGATTTGCGCAATCACATTTACGGGCGATACGTTTTTCGAAACGGTGGTGAGCCGTTCCAAAAAAAACCGCGCGCAAACATGACCTCAGCCAATCGTGCGTATTACCTCGAACAGCAATTTCGTCGGCAATGGCTCTTTAACGTGGCTGTGCTTTGCGATCCGTCGCGTCCGTCAGGGCTTTCGTGTAACGGAATATTTTTCGCCGATAAATAGCGGAATGCGTTTCGAAAATTGATACTCTGGAGGAGGGAAGAACTTCGGAATGGAAACGATTGGAACGCGCGCTTACACAACCGCTCATGAAGCGGTCGCACCAAAGTTCGCGGGCGCTCGTGTCTTCAGCGGCTTTGCGGGTCGAGGAGGAGCTGCATCAGCATCTCGTCGTGCAAGCGTCCCTCGGCGAAGATCGCATTGCGTTCAGGGCCGAACTGCTCGAAGCCGAGCGATGCATAGAGCCGTATCGCGGCCGCATTGTCTGCATTCACGGTCAGGTTCAACTGGGTGATGCCCGGCGTTCGTTGCGCAAAGGCGATGGCTTCGCGAGAGCAGGCTTCGGCTGACGCTTTTGCCTCGCATGTCCTGTGCGACATACACGCCCCAGACGAAAGCCTTGTGGCTCAACTTCCGAAGAGTCTCGCGCTTCACGCCTGCAATGCCGATCAGGCGCGATCCTTCAAAGATCGAGGCACAGATCGACAAGCTGCCATGGTCCCGCTGGGGCGCGCATCTCGAAGGCGGTGCGAACGGCCTCCGCCGCGTGCATTTCCTGCTGCCTGTGCTGGCCGCCATCGGGCTGCTGCTGTGGGCGCTGGTCGGTACCTCGCCGCTCGCGGGGCCCGGCCAGTTCGGCTTCTTTGCCGTGCTGATCGGCGTGGCGCTGGTCATCCGCCGCATTCCCGGACGCATGCCGGTGCTGATTCTCGCGGGCATCGCGCTGCTCGTCACCGCGCGCTATGTCTGGTGGCGCAGCACGCAGACGCTCGACTTCCGCACGCCGGGCGAAGCGGTGGTGGGTTACGCGCTCTTCGCCGCCGAAGCCTATACGTGGATCATCCTGCTGTTCGGCTTCATCCAGACAGCCTGGCCGCTCGATCGCAAGGTGTCGATGCTGCCCGCCGATCCCGCTCTGTGGCCGAGCGTCGACGTCTATATCCCGACATACAACGAACCGCTTGCTGTCGTGAAGCCGACGCTGTTCGCGGCGCAGGGCATCGACTGGCCGGCGGACAAGTTGCGCATCTATCTGCTCGACGACGGCCACCGGCCCGAGTTCGAGGCGCTCGCGCGTGAGGCGGGTATTGGCTATCTCACGCGCGACGACAACCAGCACGCGAAGGCGGGCAACATCAACCGCGCGCTGGCGAAGACGCAGGGCGACTACATCGCGATCTTCGATTGCGATCACGTGCCCACACGCTCCTTCCTGCAAGCGACGATGGGCACCTGCTTCGCGGATCCGGCGTGCGTGATGGTGCAGACGCCGCATCATTTTTTCTCGCCCGACCCGTTCGAGCGCAATCTCGGCACCTTCCGCCGCGTCCCGAACGAAGGCAGCCTGTTCTATGGCCTCGTGCAGGCCGGTAACGACCTGTGGAACGCGACCTTCTTCTGCGGTTCGTGCGCGGTCATCAAGCGCGCGCCGCTGGAAGAGGTGGGCGGCATCGCCGTGGAAACCGTGACGGAAGACGCGCATGCGGCGCTCAAGCTGCACCGGTTCGGCTATACGACGGCGTATCTGCCGACCGTGCAGGCCGCCGGTCTCGCCACCGAATCGCTCGCGAGCCACATCAAGCAGCGCACGCGCTGGGCGCGCGGCATGGCGCAGATCTTCCGCATCGACAATCCGTTCATCGGGCGGGGCCTCGGCTTCTTCCAGCGTCTGTGCTACGGCAACGCGATGCTGCACTTCTTCTACGGCATCCCGCGCCTGATGTTCCTCACCATGCCGAGGTGGTACCTGTTCTTCCAGGTGTACTTCATCAACGCGGCGGCGACCACGATTGCCGGATTCGTGCTGCCGTACATCGTGATCGCCAACATCGCGAACTCGCGCATGCAGGGCAAGTACCGACATTCGTTCTGGGCCGAGGTGTATGAGTCCGTGCTGGCGTGGTACATCGCGCTGCCGACCACCATCGCGTTCTTCAGCCCGAAGCACGGCAAGTTCAACGTGACGGACAAGGGCGGTCGCATCGACCAGACCTATCTCGACTGGGCAATGAGCAAGCCGTACCTGATCCTGCTCGGCCTGAACGCGGGGGCGATGGCCTTCGGTCTCTACCGCCTCGCCTTCGATGCCGGCGACGAAGCCGCGACCATCCTGATGAACGTTTTCTGGACGCTCTACAACCTCGTGATGCTGGGCGCGGCAGGTGCGCGTCACGCACCGCATCGCGATGAACATGCCCGCCACGCTCGTGCTCAACGACGGCAGCACGGTCGCGTGCCGCACGAGCGATCACTCGACGGGCGGTCTCGGTTTGGTCGTGGAACCTCGCCGCTCGCGGGGCACGGCACGCTGGCGAACTGGCATGCGCAACGCGCGCAGGTGCCGGGGCCGGTCGCGCTCTACTACAACACCATCAGCCTGCACGACGGCAACAAGCTCCCCAACAGCAGGCTCACGAGCCTGGAGTCGTATCCGGTGCGCGTCAACAAGCTGATGAGCGACTTCGACCGTTTCGCCGATCTGATCCAGCAATCGGGCCGGCGCGCAGTGATCCTGTTCGTGCCCGAACACGGTGCGGCCCTGCGCGGCGACAACAATCAGGTCGCCGGCCTGCGCGAGATTCCGACGCCTTCCGTCGTGCATGGACCGGTGGGCGTGCGTCTGGTCGGCTTCACGGGCAATCATGGGCCGACCACCGTCGTCGATCAGCCGACCAGTTTCCTCGCGGTTGCGCAGTTGCTGTCGAACCTGGTGTCGAACAGCCCGTTCAAGCCGCGCGTGACGCTCTCGCAATACGCGGCCAATCTGCCGCAAACGCCGATGATCGGCGAGAATGAAGGCACCGTCACGATGAAGACGGCGAACGACTATGTCGTGAAGACGCCGGACGGCGTATGGCTGGAGCAGAAATGAGCGATGCGTTGCAGGGCGCGAAGCCGCCGCGCGGACAGCATGACGTTGCGGCGCTGGCGCACGAGCTGGAAGGGCTCGACGCCGCGCGTTATATCAATGCCCAGGCCGATGATGAATACCGCGCGGCGCTGCGACGCTGGACGACGCTCGCGCGGCTGATGGGTCTCGCGCCCGCGCAGGGCGCTGCGAACCACGAAGCGCCGCTTGCTGCGCTCAGTACCGCCAGGTCAGATTGACACTGCCATTGATCGGCGCGCCATACGTGCCATAGCTGTATTCCGTCGTGGCCCAGTACTTCCGGTTGAGCGCGTTGTTCAACGTGCCGGTGATGGTGAAGTGGCGGTTCACATCGTAGCGGGCCATCAGATCGAGTTCGACATACGAGCCCTGATAGGCGGTGCCAACACCTTCCTCCACATAACGTGTGGCGCTCTGCCAGCGCACGCTGCTGCCGAGCATGAGCTTGTGATCGAGCCAGGGCAGCCGGTATGTGGTCGAGAGATGCGCCGACTTGCGCGGCACGAACAACTGCGTGGATTGCCCGGTGTTGTCGTAGACCCGCAGGATGGTCGCGCCCGCGCTGACGTTCCAGTCATGCGTCAGTTTCCCGGCAATCTCCGCTTCGATGCCTTGCGAGGTCGCGTCGCCCGCCGAGTAATAGTAGTTCGCCGTGTCCGGATTGAAGCCGGCCTGCGTCGCGATGTTCGACTGGTGAATCCGATACACCGTCAGCGAGGTGTTCAGGCGGTTGTCGAGGAACGCGCCCTTGATGCCTGCTTCCACGCTGCGTCCGCGCGCCGGACCGAGCAACTGGTTGTTGACGTCGAGATCGGTCTGCGGATTGAAGATCTTCGTGAAGCTGGCATAGGCAGTAATTTGCCGCGTCAGATCGTAGGTCAGGCCGATATAGGGAGCCGAGCCTACCGATTGCTGATTGTAGCCCGCGCCGTCCGAACTGCCGCTGCTGGCGGCCTGCGTATAGTTGATCCCGAGAAGCAGATGCGCGCGGTCCGTCAGGCTCCAGCGCGACGATGCATAGAGCGAGCGGCGCACGTCGAGATAGTTGACGTGCGACGTCGCGGCGCCAAAGGACGGCTCCGGATAGGTGCCCGCCAGCAGGTCGGCGTAGGCGACGGGCACGCCGTCGCCATCGCCTTCAGCGGACGGATTCGAGAACTGCGAGCGCGAGAAGTTGGCGCCAAACACGAGGTCATGCGTGCGGCCGAACAGATCGATCTTGCCCGTGACGTTCGAATCCAGCACCAGCTGATGGTTCGACGACACATACGACGACGTGTACGAATTGACGCCGGAGCCGTCGGCGTTCAGCGCACCGTACGGATAGAAGAATTTGGCGTTGTTGTAGATGTCGTTGTAGTTGACGGTCGTCTTCCAGGTCCAGCGCGAACCGAGTTGCTGGCTCAGTTCGGCGAAGGCCCGCTGTTCCTGCGTGTTGAAGTAGGCCCATTTCGGCGCCATGCTCGCGCCGACGCCGTAGCTGAGCTGATTGCCCGCTGCATCGAGCAAGGGCAGGCCGCCCCAGCTCGCGCCCTTCAGACGGTTCGACTCGTAGCTGAAGCCCACGGTGGCGAGCGTGCCCGGCGTGAGGTTCGCCTCGACGACGCCGTAGACGATATCCTTGCTCGGCTGCAGGCGGTCAGTCCAGGAATTGCCGTCCTGATGCACCGCGACCAGACGGCCCGCCACCGTGCCGGCCTGATTGAGCGGACCGGAGAGATCGAGGTCCACTCGTTTCGTGTCCCACGATCCATACGACACGTTGCCTGATGCCTGGAACTGGTAAGTCGGCCGCTTGCGGACGAAGTTCACCGTAGCCGACGGGTTGCCCGTCTCCGCATTCAGTCCATCCGCGCCCCGCAATACCTCGATGCGGTCATACAGTGCCGTGTCGATGTCGCCATACTGCGACGTGTATTCGAGCGGCGTGCCGACGCCGTCGAATTGCAGGTTCGTGATGTGAAAGCCGCGCGACATGAAGTCGGTCGCATACGAGTCGTACGGCTCCACGGTCACGCCTGTCACGTGACGCAATGCATCGTTCACGCTGTTCAGCTGGAAGTCGTTCATCTCGGCGCGCGTGAGCACGGATACCGATTGCGGCGTTTCCTTCGGTGCGAGCGCAATCCTGCTGCCTGCCGTGGTCGAGCGGATCGTATAAGCGCCGGTCTTTTCGGTGGGCGGCTGCACGTTGTCCGCGTTTGCCGTCACGCTCACGGCAGGCAAGGTTGCATCCGTGCTGCTGGCTTGAGTCGGTGCGGCGGGCGCTGCATGGCGAATGATCACCGTGCTGCCTTCCGTGTCCGCGACGAGCGGGCTGCCGTCAAGCACGCGTCCAAGTGCCTGCGACACGGTCATGCGTCCTGTCACGGCAGGCGCAATGCGGTTCGCCACCAGCGAAGGCTCGACCAGCATCTGCACGCGGGCGGTGCGTGCAAGCTGGTTCAAGGCGCCGCCGAGCGGTTGCGCCGGAATCGCGAAGTCGAAGCTCGCGGGAGCGGTTGCGGCGGACGGTGTTTGAGCGCGTGCGTCGGACGCATTGAACGACGCGACGGCAAGAACGACGGCCGCCGTGATGGCGGTCAGCGGAAGGCGAGGGTGCAGCATCAACGACATCTCCAACGGTAATGAATTAAAGGCACTACCGGAGAAGACGCAGCGCTGCCGCGGACCCTGACATCGATATCAAAATTTTTTTGCGAATGGAACGCTCAGACGGCGCGCACGATCTCGGTCATGTCGCCATGGCTGCGCACGCGCACCGGCAGTACGCGCGGCAACGCACGAATGAAGCTCGCAGCCTGCCTGACGTCGAAGCTGCCAGTCAGATGCATCGCGGCCACCGAGGGATCGGCGATAACCACATGCAGCGGCGCATAGCGCTCGAATTCCTGGAGCGCGTGCGCGAGCGTGGTGTCGTCGAAACTGACGCGGCCTTCGCGCCATGCGCCGACATCGGTGGGTGAAACGGACGCAACCTGTTCGAGGCGGCCTGCGGCATCGGTGGCAACGGTCTGCCCCGCAACCAGTTCGACCAAGGACGGCGACGCCGCAGCCACGCGCACGCGTCCTTCCTCCACGTCGATCCGCACATTGCCGCGTTCGAGGCCCGTGTCCGTGCAGCGCACGGCGAAGCGGGTGCCGATTACCGTGACTGTCACGGTGCGCGCGAACACGTTGAACGGCGCCCGTGCATCCGATGCCACCGTGAACATCGCTTGTCCGTGCGTCAACCGCACGTCGCGGCGGTCCGGAAAGAAGCGCGCTTCGAGTTGCGTGCCGGTATCGAGTTGCACGGTGCTGCCGTCGGGGAGCGACACGGCCTGAAGCTCGCCACGGCGCGTCTCGAAGCGCTGTGCGTAGGCGGGCGTGCGCAGCCATTCGTCGCGCAGGAGCTTCCAGCCAAGCGCGCCGCCCGCCACTGCGACCGCCGTGCCAGCCATCGCGAAGCGCGGCACGAAGAGACGGCGGCCCGGCGACGCGGGCCTGGGCGTCAGGCGCGCAATGTCTTCGTCACGCAGAGCGCCGAGCGCTGCCCAGGTCGCCGCGACACTGTCGTAAGCCTCACGATGCGCCGCGCGTTGCGCGAGCCACGCGGCGAACGCGGCGTCGCCGGCTGCGTCGGTTCGCTCCCGGCGCTGCACGAACCAGGTCGCGGCCTGCTGTTCGACGTCGTCGTCGTGTGAGGAAGCGTCGGAGGGAGGAGTGGGTCGTCTCATGGTCTTGTCGTCAGCGCGCATGAGGATGAAGACGCATGACGAGGCGAATACCTGACATCGTGGGGGCGGGGGTGCGATCAATCGTCGGTGCGGACTGTACCATCCCAGGCCGCCAGTTCCCTCCGGCAGGCCAGCACGGCGCGAATGATGTGCTTCTCGACCATGTTTCGCGTAATCCCCATGCGCGCGGCGATCTCGAGATGGCTCAGGCCATCGAACCGATGCAGCATGAACGCTTCACGGCAGCGCGGCGGCAATGCCTCGATCGCCCCGATCAGCATCCGCGTGCGCTGGGACGCTTCCCACGCATGTTCGGGCTGGGTGCAGGGGTCGGCGAGCGGTTCATGGTCGTCGTCGAGCTCGACGACATGCTGCGTGCGCACGCTGGCGCGCCTGAACGTGTCGATGACGAGGTTGCGCGCCGTGCGATACAGGAGGCCGCGCGCATCATTGATCGCCGTGCCCGACGCATGCAGCGCCAGCACGCGGGCGTAGCTTTCCTGAGCGATGTCCGATGCCGTGTCCGTGTCCTTCACTCGCCGTGAAAGAAATCGCAACAGCTCGCGGTAATAGCGTTCGACCACTGGAAGAGAGTTGGTTTGTCCGGGCTCGATCCAGGGGACGGGTGAAGGTCACGCGCATGGATTTCTGCATCAATGAGAATCATTATCGTTTAAAATGAACTAACCAGACAAGCTAAAAGTATGGATCGGGTGATCGGGTCGCTTCTGGCCGAGTGACGGCGGCGCGACGAGCAAGCTCGTCGTCGCGCCATCGCGCGCCCGCTCAGAAGGGCTTGTACGGCAGGAACTTGCCGTCCAGCGTGATGACCGCGCGCGATCCGCCTTCCGGATCCTCCACCTTCTTGATGTCGATACGGAAGTTGATCGCGCTGATGATGCCGTCGCCGAACTGTTCATGCACGAGCGCCTTCAGCGTCGTGCCGTAGACCTGCACCATTTCGTAGAAACGATAGATGGTCGGGTCGGTCGGCACGTTGCCGGGAATGCTGCCGCGCAGGGGAATGGTCTGCAGCAGCGCGGCGGCATCGCCGTTCATGCCGAGCTTTTCGGCGACGCTCTGCGCGGCCTGTTCCGGCAGCGGATGCTGGCCGAGTATCGCCGCCGTGACGTAGGGCACGCTCAGGCCGGTGCCTTCCGCGAGTTCGGCGTAGGTCATGCCAAGACGCGCCTTGGCGGCGACGAGCGCCTCGCTCAGCGTGGCGCGCGACAACTGCGAGATCTGCGATTGCATGACGTTTCCTCCTGTCGATTCAAACAGCGGGATGCACAGTTGAACACTTCAAAAATCCGTGCGTCCGTGTTTTGAAGCCACGCTGAACCGCGGCGAATATTGTCCGGCTTACAATCCGTGCAACCAGCATTCAGTTTTTTCCGGAACGATGTTCGCACCCGCCTCGCAGTTCGCGCTGCGCGCCAAGCAACGAGAGATTGCCGCGTTGCAGCTGCTGGCCGACCGTATCGAACTCGTCGATCTCATCGGCCGCACCATTCACGTCCTGCAACGCGAGCGCGGCATCACGAGCATTTTTCTCGCATCCGGCGGCAAGCGCTTCAGCGAGGAACGCATGACGGCGCGCGGCGAGCTTGCGCCGCTCATCGCGCAATTGCAGGCGCATCTCGAACTCCAGCTCGCGCCGGAGCGCGCTGCGTCGTCGCGCATGCTGGCGCTGATCGCATGGGTGCTGCTCGACCTCGACTCGCTCGATGCCTTGCGCGGACGGATCGACCGTCGCGGCATGTCCGCGCCGGCATCCGTGCTGGCCTTCAGCAAGGTGATCGGCGGCTTGATGGAACTCGTGTTCCAGCTCGCCGACGGCGCGCCCGAGCCGGCCATCTCGCGGCTGCTCGTCGCGCTGGTGCATGTGGTGCAGGGCAAGGAAGAAGCCGGACAGGAACGCGCGGTGGGCGCGCACATGTTCGCGTCGGGCGGCTTCCCGGCGGACCAGCAGCAACGCTTGCTGCATCTGATCCACGCACAGGACCGCAGTCTCGAAGTCTTCGAGAATTTCGCCGATGCCGCCCAGGCCGACTGGTGGACAAGCCGGGCACTCACACCGCATGCCGGCGCGCTGATGCGGCTGCGGCGCATCCTGTGCGGCGCGCAGGCGGGCGAGACGCTCGATGCATCGCTGACCGAATCCTGGTTCGATGCCAGCAGTGCGCGCATCACCGACCTGTGGCATCTGCAACTCGCGTTGACGGCGCTCGGCCGCGCCGCGTGCGATGCCTCCATCGCGCTCGCGCAACAGGCGCTCCGTGATTCCGAAGCGCTGTTGCAGGCGTTGCGCGACACGCCGCCCACGCACGCGCAGGCGCTCGATCATTTCTTCGCCGGCGATGGCGCTCCGGTCTCGTCGGATACATTGACCGGCGCGGACCGCGCGACGGTCAGCAGCCTTAAGTCGGTGCTGGAGGCGCAGTCGGCACGGCTGGCGCGCATGGAAGTCGAACTCGACGAAGCACGTCGCGCACTGCATGAACGCAAGCTCGTGCAGCGGGCGAAGCATGCGTTGATGGCACGTCATGGTCTCAGCGAGGACGTCGCCTTCAGACTGTTGCAGAAGACCTCGATGGACCGCAACCGCTCGCTCGTGGAGCTTGCCGAAGAGTTCCTGATCGCGCCGGAGACGGTGAGCTTCTCGCCGGGTCATGCACGGCCGGACAAGCGCTCTTCCTGAGCACGCCTGCACTAGATTGGTCCCGCGCGATTCGACAAAGCACATCCTCAGTGCAGCCGCGAACGCATGATCGGCACGCGCGCCCCGCCATACCGTGATGAATGTCGCCTGGTATGGAAGGTGCTTTTAGAGGCCATCAAGCTAACGGTGGTTTGATCGTCGCGCACGCAACACGCTGCGCGTCAACCCGTGGATAACGAAGTCCGCGCACAAGGTCACGCATGTGAATGCGTCGCCCGTGCGCGGTTTTTTTTTTGGCTTTTCAAAGCGAGTACAACCATGGCCTACCTGTCTCCCGCCGAGTTCGTTCCGAAGATGATCGATGCCGGCGAGTCCAAGCTCCTGATGTCCACCCGCGATACGCTGATCCGCGCCTACATGGCCGGCGCCATCCTTGCGCTGGCAGCGGCGTTTGCGGTGAGCATCACCATCAACACGGGCAATGCGCTGGTCGGCTCGCTGCTGTTTCCCGTGGGCTTCTGCATGCTGTATCTGCTGGGCTTCGACCTGCTCACGGGCGTGTTCACGCTCGCGCCGCTCGCGGTGCTCGATGGCCGTCCCGGCGCGACATGGGGCGGCGTGATGCGCAACTGGTCGCTGGTGTTCATCGGCAACTTCGCGGGCGCGCTGACCGTGGCCCTGTTCATGGCCATCATCTTCACGTTCGGCTTTTCGGAGGCGCCGAACGCAATCGGGCACAAGATCGGCGGGATCGGCGAGGCGCGCACGCTGGGTTATGCGGCGCACGGCGCGGCGGGCATGCTGACGCTCTTCATTCGCGGCGTGATGTGCAACTGGATGGTGTCCACCGGCGTCGTGGCGGCGATGCTGTCGACTTCGGTCACCGGCAAGGTCGTCGCGATGTGGATGCCGATTCTCGTGTTCTTCTACATGGGCTTCGAGCACTCGGTCGTCAACATGTTCCTGTTTCCGTCGGGCCTGATGCTCGGCGGTCACTTCACGCTGATGGACTATCTGCTGTGGAACGAGATTCCCACGGTGCTCGGGAATCTTGTCGGCGGGTTGACGTTCGTCGGCGCGACGCTCTATAGCACGCACTACAAGACCGCGCCGGCGCGTACGCCGGGTGCGCGCGGCGTGCGGGTGAGCAAGGCCTGAGCGCCAGACGCCCTGATGGAGGGCGGCTGATGCTGCTTGAAGCATGCCCTCCGCGCCGTTGAATTTCATTCAACAAGTCATTTCTTTTTTGAACTGGCCGGCCCTATACCGGCTGATTAACCTGATCGAAGTCGAGTCAGGCGAAGCCCGATCTCGCCAATGAACCCCTTCGAACAGGTGAGACATGAACGGATTAAAAATGCTGGGCGCGGCGTGCGCGTGCGCCGTTGCATCGCTTGCGGCGATGCCCGCGCATGCCGTGAACTGGGACTTCGCGACCGCCAACGCGCCCGGCAATTACCAGACGAAACTGGACGAAAAATTCGCGGCCGCTGTGGCCGCGGCCACGCAGAACGACGTGCAGATTTCCGTTCACGCCGGCGGACAACTCGGCTTCAAGGGCCCTGAAATGCTCGGCGTGATCCGCGACGGACTCGTGCCGATCGGCTCGTTCCAGTTCGCGCAGCAAGTGGGCGTCTCGCCTGTCCTCGGCGCGTCGTCCGTGCCGTATCTGGTGTCCGGCTTCGACGAGATGAAGACCTTCCGCACCGTCTCGAAGCCCTACTACGACGCCGAATTCAAGAAGTTCAACCAGAAGCTGCTGTTCACGATTCCGTGGCCCGGCCAGAACATCTTCTCGAAGGCCGAACTGGCGAATGCGGATACCTTCCGCTCGATGAAGATCCGTACCACCGACCGCAACGGCAGCGACTTCTTCCGCAGCTTGGGCGCATCGCCTGCGCAGATTCCGTGGGGCGAAGTGGTGCCGGCGCTGTCGACGGGCGTGATCAACAGTGTGTCGACGTCTACATCGTCGGCGGTGGACGGTCAGTTCTGGGACTTCCAGAAGTTCTGCAACGTCGTCAACTGGCAGTCGAACTTCGAAGGCGTCACGGTCAATCTCGACGCATGGAACAAGCTCAGCCCGAAAGACCAGAAAGCGATCGAGGAACTCGCCGCGAAGCTCGAACCTGAGTTCTGGGAAGCGGCGAGAGAAGAAGACACGCGCAACTTCACGATGCTCAAGGCAAAAGGCATGGCGATCTACACGCCGCCCGCCGACGTGCGCAATGCGATGGCGGCGAAGGGCAAGGCGAGCTGGACCGCCTTCGAACAGGCCGTGCCCGCTGCCCGGCCGCTGCTGGATCGATACCTGAAGGCAGCCGGCAAGTAAGCCGCCGCATCTTCTTTCTCGCACCGGCCACGGACCGAAGCGGAGCGAATCAATCATGGAAAACATCGAATCAGGAGCCCACGTCACGGGCTCCCGGGGCCGTACGTTCGCGCAGAAGGCGCTGCTCGCGATCGACACGCTCGCGCGGCTCGACGGCTGGCTCGGCGCGCTGTGCCTGTTCCTGCTGTGTCTGCTGATGATCGCGGGCATCGTCGTGCGGACGCTGTCGAGCGTGGTCAGCTGGCTGCCGAAGGACATTCCGATCGCATGGGAATACAGCTCGTACCTGATGGCCGTGACCTTCACGTTCGGCGCGGCGCTCACGTTGCGTGCCGGCGGCCACATTCGTGTGCGGGTGTTGCTGTCGAATGCGTCGCCTGCCGTGGTGACGGCGCTCGAATGCATCTCGAGCGCGGCGGGCCTGGCCTTCGCCACCTTCTTCTCCATCGCGATGACGCACTTCTCGTATCAGGCCTACACGCTCGACGAACGCTCGCTCGCCAGCAATACGCCGCTGTGGATACCGGAAGCGCTGGTTGCGTTCGGCGCGATGCTGCTCGCGTTGCAACTGCTCGCGCGTCTTGGCCAGCTGTTGCTCGGCGAGCCGGTCGAAGACAAGAACCTGATCCGCTGAGCGCAGCGGCGATCACACGGAGGTAACGCATATGGGAACCGTACTGGCCACGATGGGCGTCCTGCTGTTCGGCGGGCTGTCCATCGGCATCTGGGTCGGACTGACGCTGGCGATCACCGGCTCGCTCGCGCTCTTCATCTTCAAGTCGATTCCGGTCGACCGCCTCGTCGCGCAGTACGCGTGGAACGTGATGACCACGCAGGAACTGCTGGCGCTGCCGCTCTTCATCGTGATGGGCGAGATCCTGTTCCGCACGCGCATCTCAACTTCGCTGTTCAAGGGACTCGCGCCATGGGCCAGTCTGTTGCCCGGCAAGCTGCTGCATTCGAACGTGATCGGCTGCTCGCTCTTCGCGGCGATCTCCGGATCCTCGGCCGCGACGACGCAGATCGTCGGGCGCGTGACGCTCGCCGAACTCGACCGGCGTCACTATGACCGCCGCATCTCGATGGGCAGTCTCGCGGGCGCGGGCACGCTGGGCTTCCTGGTGCCGCCCTCGAACATCATGATCGTGTACGGCGTGCTCGCGCAGGTGTCGGTGCTGAAGCTGTTCGCGGCCGGACTCGTGCCCGCGATCCTGCTGGCTTCGTGCTTCATGGCGTGGATCATGATTCACACGACCTGGAACAAGAAGCTGATCCCCGAGGAAGAGAGCATGGCGACGCTGCCGTGGAGCGAGCGCTGGGCTTCGCTAAGGCATCTCGCGCCGGTCTCGCTGCTCATCGGCGCGGTGCTCGGCAGCATGTACGGCGGGCTGGTCACGCCGTCCGAGGCCGCGGCGGCCGGCGTGGTGGGCGCGTTGGCGATTGCCGGGTTTCAGCGCGACCTGAGCATCGCCAAGCTCAAGGAAGTGGGCCTCGGCGCGGTGAAGACCTGCTCGATGATCGCGCTGATCATCCTGGGCGCCTCGATCCTCGGCAGCGCCTCGGCGTTCCTCGGCGTCGGGCAGGCGGCGGCGTCCTTCGTGCATCAGCTGCATCTGTCGCCGTTCGCGCTGCTGTTCGTGCTGTTCATCGGCTACATCCTGCTCGGCTCCTTCCTGGAAGGCTTTTCCATCATCGTCATCACCTTGCCCATCGTCCTGCCGATGGTGCTCGCCGCCGGCTTCAACGCGATCTGGTTCGGCATCTTCCTCGTGATTGCCGTCGAGATCGTGCAGGTGCATCCGCCCATCGGCTTCAACCTGTTCGTGATCCAGGGCATCACCGGCGAGAAGCTGTCCGTCATCACGAAAGCCACGCTGCCGTACCTCGCATTGCTCATCCTGTTCGGCATCGCGCTGATTGCGTTTCCGCAGATCGCGCTGTGGCTGCCCGAACACCTCGGCATGAAATGAACGCCACGACCCTTCGCCCATTGCATCGTCAAATGAAAAACACCATGACGTCCAGGTTTGCTGTTTCAGTGGATATCGGTGGCACCTTCACCGACTTCGTCGTGCTCGACCACGAGACACACCGCGTGACCACCGCAAAGGTGCTGAGCACGCCGCCGCGCCCGGAAGAAGCCATCTTCTCGGGCTTCGATCATCTGCGCGACGACGCGCACCTCGATCTCGCCGCTTGCGACGTGTTCCTGCATGCCACTACGGTCATTACCAATGCCGTGATCGAGCGGCGCGGTCACGACTTCATCCTGCTGCATACCGAAGGCTTCGGCACGACGCTGGAGACCGGCCGCGAGCATCGTTACAACGTGTCCAACCTGCGGCTCGCGTTTCCGAAGCCACTGACGAAGCATCGGCTGAAGGTGCCGGTGCAGGAGCGCGTGGGCTATGACGGCGAAGTCGTGCGGCAGCCCGACAGGGACACGCTGCTGGCAGAGGTGCAGCGGCTGGCCGAGGACACCGGCATCCGCAACTTCGCCATCTGCTTCCTGCATGCGTTCCAAAATCCCGCCAACGAACGGCTCGTCGAAGCCTGGCTGCTCGAAGCGTTTCCGGATGCGGTCGTCTCGGTGTCCAGCGCGCTCGCGCCGCGTTCCGGCGAATACGAACGCTGGATGACCTGCGCGGTGAACGCGTTCACCAAGCCCTTGCTGGCGCAATACGTGACGCGCCTCGATGCCGGCGCGCGCGAGAAAGGTTTCGACGGCCGTCTGCTGATGATGACGTCCTCGGGCTTGCCCTTGCCGATCGATCACTGTGTGCGCGCGCCGGTGCGGCTGATCGAATCCGGGCCGGCGGCGGGCGTGCTGGCGGCGCGCGAGATCGCCGCGCGCAACGCGCCCGACGATGCCGCGCCGGACGCGCACACCGTGCTCGCCTACGACATGGGCGGCACGACCGCCAAGGGCGCGTTCCTGATCGGCGGGAAGGTGGATGTGCAGGCCGGGCTCGAAGTGGCGCGTGAAGGGGCGTTCGAAGCGGGCAGCGGCTTCCCGCTGATGATCCCGGCGCTGGATCTGATCGAGATCGGCGCGGGCGGCGGCAGCATCGCGGAGATCGACGAACGCGGCGCGCTCTCGGTCGGACCGCGCAGCGCGGGCGCGGCGCCGGGACCGGCGTGCTATGCGCGCGGCGGCACCGAAGCCACCGTCACGGACGCGAACCTGTTCCTCGGCTTTCTGGGCGAAGCCAACTTTCGCAACAGCGGCATCGAGGCGACGCGGACGGAAGCGCAGCGGGTCATCGAAGAACGGATCGCGCGCCCGCTCGGGATCGCCGTGGAGCGCGCGGCGCTCGGCATCCACCGCACGATCAACGAGAACGTGGCGCGCGCCTTTCGCGTGCATGCGGCGGAACGCGGTGTCGATTACCGGCGGGCCACGCTGGTCTGCACCGGCGGTTCGTCGCCGGTACATGCGCTGCCCATTGCCCGTCTGCTGTCGATCCGCCGGGTGATCTTTCCGTTCGCCGCGGGCGTGGCATCGGCGATGGGTCAGTTCGCGAGCAGCGAAGGCATCGTGCTGCAACAGACGCGCAAGATGAACCTCGCGGACGTGGACGATGCAGTGATCCGCCGCGCAGTCGATGCGCTCATTGCTGCCGAGCCGTATGCGCGGCAACTCGTGTCGGGCGGCGCGCAGACCAGCGTGAAGCTCGGCATGCGTTACGAGGGGCAGGACTCCGAGGTGACGGTCGAGATATCCGCTGAAGGACGTTATCTCGATGCCGCCGCGATTCGCACGCGCTTTCTTGCCGCGTACAAGGACATTTTCGGCCTGAACTTCGCCGACTACGGCATCGAGATCAGCACCTGGGAGGTCGAGGTGTCGATGCCGGAGCAGCTCAAGTCCGTGCGCCGCTTCACCTACGACGCGCTGACGCCCGCCGCGCAGCAGGAGAAGGCGCCGCGCGCCTGCTACATCAGCGACGGTGAGCGCGACACCTGGACCGACGTGCCCGTGTTCAACCGCTATGCATTGCCGGTCGGCTGGACGCGGACGGGTCCGGCGCTGATCGAGGAGAACGACACGACCCTCTACATACCCGCGTACGCGCACGCTCGTGTGGCGCCGACGCTGGACCTCATCGCGGAGATCATGCAGTGACAACCCCAATCAACATGGACCCGGTGGATGCCGGCATCATCTGGTCGCGCTTCGTTTCCGTCGCCGATGAAATGGTCTCGGCCATGGAGCGCACCGCCTTCTCGACGATGGTGCGGGCCAGCGGCGACTTCTCCTGCATGCTGTTCGACGCACGCGGCCGTCTGATCGCGCAGGGTGCGACCAGCGTGCCGTCGTTCACCGGCACGGGTCCGAGCACGCTGGGCCACATGCTCGACGCATTCGATGCAGCCACGCTGCGCGACGGCGACATCATCGTGACCAATGATCCGTGGATCGGCACCGGTCATACCTTCGACATCAACGTGATGAAGCCCGTGTTTCATGAGGGCGCACTCGTCGGATATTGCCTGACCGTGTCGCATCTGGCGGATGTCGGCGGCGTGGGGATGGGTTCGGTTGCGCGCGATGTCTACGAAGAAGGCTTCTCGCTCCCGCCGGTCAAGTTGTACGAGGCGGGCGTGGAGAACCGCTTTGTGATCGAGTTCATCCGGAACAACGTGCGTACCGTCGATTACGTGCTCGGCGACATCTACTGCAACATCGCGGCCTGCAACGTGGGCGCGCAGGGGCTCGTCAGGATTCTTGCGGAGCACGGGCTCGCGACGACGACGGACGCCGCCGACGCCATCTTCGCCCTGACGCGCAAGTCGATCCTCGCGAAGTTCGAAGCGATGCCGAAGGGGCGCTATGCGGCGACGATCCCGGTCGAGGGCGGCAGCGATTTCCCGGACATTACGCTGGCCGTCGCGGTGACGCTGAGCGACGCGGGCTTTGCCTATGACTTCGCGGGCACGGACCCCGTGGTGGCGCGCGGCGTGAACGTGCCGCTGTGCTACACGCGCGCGTTCTGCTACTTCTGCACCAAGGTGCTGGTGGCGCCGAACATCCCGAACAACCAGGCGATTCTGGACTTCGTCACCATCGACGCCCCGGACAACTGCATCCTGAACGCGCTGCGTCCGAACCCGACCGGCGCGCGCCATGTGTTCGGGCATTTCGTCGGGCCGCTGATCTTCAATGCGCTCGCCGATGCCTTTCCGCACGACGTGCAGGCCGACTCGGGCATGGTGTTCCAGATGAACCTGCGCGGCCAGACGCGCGCGGGCAAGCCGTATTCGTCCATCTACTTTTCGGCGGGCGGCTATGGCGCGCTGCTGGGCTACGACGGCCGCGCGGCACTGCCGGCGCCGGCCAATATCATCGGCGGCTCGGTCGAGTTCTGGGAGCAGCAGATCAGTTGCACGTTCCTGCGCAAGGAAGTGCTGGAGGACACCGGCGGACCCGGCGAGTATCAGGGCGGCAACGGCCAGGTGTTCGCGATCCGCAACGACACCGGACGGCCGCTGGAAGCGTCGTTCATGGCGTCGCGCACGCGCATTGCGGCGAAGGGCTTCGCGGGCGCACAGCCGGGCGCGCACCGGCGGGTGATCGTGGATGGCGTGGAAACCGATCCGAAGGCGCGTGTGCTGATTCCGGACGGCGGCATCGTCGAGATTCGCGATGCGGGCGGCGGCGGTTTCGGCGATCCCGCCCGGCGGCCGGTGGCTCGCATTGCGGCGGACCTCGATGCGGGCCTCGTCAGCGCGCAGTTCGTCGCGGCGCATTACCCGCGGCAGGCGCGCGAGCTTGCCTGAAGCCATCGTCTGAAACGTTGGCAGAGCGCCGATACAATCGGCATGCAAGGCTTCACTTCATTCACGAAGAGGACTCTCATGGAAGGCGTGATCGATCTCGGCGGCAAGCCGTTCAAGCGCCGCTTCGTCCGCAGCGGCGACATCCGGTATCACATGGTGGACGGCGGAACCGGGCCGACGGTCGTGCTCCTCGCCGGCTTCCCGCAAACGGCGTACGCGTGGCGCCGCGTCCAGCCGCTGCTGGCGGGCGCGTACCGCACCATCGCCATCGACCTGCCGGGGCAGGGCTATACCGACAAGCCGATGAGCGGCTACGACACCGAAACCGCGGCGGCCCGCATCCACGACTTGCTGAAGACGCTGGGCGTGGGCCGGCATTTCTATGTGGGGCACGACATCGGCTCGTGGATCGCGTACCCGTATGCGCATCACTATGCGGACGATCTCGACGGCATCGTGTTCATCGACGGCAATATTCCGGGCATCACGCTCAAGCCGGAAGTGTCGGTCACGGCGCCGTCGAACTGGCGCAGCTGGCATTTCCTGTTCAATGCGGTGGAAGACCTGCCCGAGGCCCTGATTGCGGGCCGTGAGCGCATCCTGATCGAATGGTTCTTCAACCGCAAGACCGCGAATGCGATGACCACCTTCGAAGCCGCCGATGTCGACGAATACGTGCAAGCCTATGCGTCGCCCGGCGGACTGCGCGGCATGCTGGGCTACTACCGCGCCGTCGAGGAAGACATGCGCCAGAACCGGGAGCTGTTCGCCAAACGCATCCGGCCGCCGGTGCTGGCGCTCGGCGGCGACGTCGGCAGCGCGCCGACCATCCACGAACTGATGAAGCCGCTGTGCGAGCGGCTTGACGGCGGCGTGATCGAAGCGTGCGGTCATTACATACCCGAAGAGCAGCCTCAGAAGCTGGCCGACGAGCTGATGCGCTTCTTCAGTCTGTGCCTGGGTCGCTGACTTGATCTGCGCTATGCTGGCCGTCATCGAAAAGCGAAGGACAGGTTCATGACGGCTGAGTCGAGGAAGAAGAACGGCGAACCGGCGGATGCGGCCGCCGATGCGCGCCGCGTGCGCTTTCCGCCGCTCAAGTCCCTGATCGCCTTCGAGGCCGCCGCGCGTCACGGCAGCTTCACGCAGGGCGCGGACGAGATCGGCATCACCACGTCCGCCGTCAGCCACCATATCCAGCAACTCGAAGACTTCCTCGGCGTGCCGCTGTTCCAGCGCCATGCGGGCCGCGCGGTGCTGACGGTCGCCGGCCGCTCGTATGCGCGCGAACTCGAGAAGGCGTTCGGCCTGATCGCGAACGCGACCAATGCGCTGGCGCCGCAGTCCTGGGGCGGCTATCTGGCGATTGCCGTGCCGAACAGCTTTTCGGTCAAGTGGCTGCAGCCGCGCCTGCAAACCTTCCTGAAGGCCAATCCGCTGTTCCGCGTGCGCCTCGCCACGCTGCATACCCACGAACTCGATTCCAACCGTTACGACATCGCCATCGCGCATGGTCCGCAGACACCCGGTCTCAAGCTGGCCGAGCCGCTACTGGTCGAACGGCTGAGGCCGCTGTGCAGTCCGCAGCTGGCCCGCGAGCTCGCGCTGGAAAGCCCGCGCGACCTCGCCAGGGCGACGCTGATCCATTCGAACAATCCGCTGAACTGGGTAGACTACTTTCGCCGCGTGGGCAACCTGGTCGTCAAGCCGGCGCACGACCTGTGGCTCGACCGTTCGGCCATGGCGATCGAAGCCGCGGTCGAGGGACTGGGCGTGGTGCTGGAGAGCGAGATTCTCGCGGAAGAGGAGTTGCGCGACGGACGTCTGATCGAGCCCTTCCCGGACCCGAAGTACCACGTCGACAATATCTCGTACTACCTGCTGCGGTCTTCGAGCCTGCGCAACTCGGCCGAGGCCGCCGTGTTCGAGAAGTGGTTGCGCGCGGAACTCGAGACGGCGCACCTGCGGACGATGTTCTGAGCGCCGCGCTGCTCAGCGTGCTGTAGCCGGAAAGTCGTTGCGCCAGTCGAGGCCTGCGAGCGTCGTCGTACGCGGACGATATTCGCAGCCGATCCATCCGGCATAGGCACTGTCGTCGATGGCGCGCAGGATCGCGTGCCACGGCAGACGGCCTGATCCGGGTTCATGGCGGCCCGGCGGATCGGCTATCTGGATATGCGCGATTGCTTCCTGATGAGCGGTGAACTCGCGTGCCACGTCCACACCGCTCATGCCGGCGTGATAGCAATCGAACAGCAGTCTCACATTGCGTTGCAGGAAGGTGCTCGCGTGGTCGAGGCTGCGGAGGAAGTAGCCAGGCACGTCCTGCTGATTCAGGCATTCGAGCACGAAGGTCACGTTTTTTCCCGATGCCCGCTCGGCCGCCCATGCGAGGTTGTCGCGGAAGACCGCTTCGGCTTCTTCTTGCGGGCACGCATCCGGCCGCTTTCCGGCGAGAAGATGAATGAGGCCGCAGCCGAGGGCGCTGGCGTAATCGAGCGCCTGATCGATGCCTTCGCGGAACGTATCGACATGGCCCGGCAGGCACGCATGACCGTTCGCGCCAGCCGTGCCCGGCTGCGCGGCGGGCGTGTTGATCAGCAGATGGGTCAGATTCCAGCGATCGAGTTCGCGTCGAAGCTCGGTCGGGTCGTACTCATAGGGCGAGGCGTACTCGACCGCTTCGAAGCCTTGCCGAGCAGCCGCTTCGAAGCGTTCCATTAACGGCAGTTCGGTGAACAGCCATTTGAGATTCGCGGCGAAGCGGCGCTTCATGTCAGCCCCACGATCATCTCGACTTCCACCGCCGCGCCATGCGGCAACTGCTGCACGCCGATCGCACTGCGCGCATGCCGTCCGCGCTCTCCGAGGGCATCGATCAGCACACGCGACGCGCCGTCGATCACCGCGCCTTGCTGCGTGAAATCCGGCGCGGACGCGACGAATCCCGTGATCTTGACGATCCGTGCAACGCGCGCGTGGCCATCGAGTGCGCGGGCGAGGGCATCGAGACAAGCCTGCGCGCACAGTACGGCGGCGTGGCGGGCGTCGTCGACGGACAGGTCTGCGCCGACCTTGCCCGAATACATCACGGCGCCATTCTGGCGCGGCAACTGGCCGCTCACGAACGCCAGATTGCCGAACACGGTGACGGGCGTGATGAGTGAACTGGGCGTGTGCTGATTGGGGTCCATTGGATCGTGCTCGCGAGTCAGAAGACGGTGAGGCCGAATCGCGCGTAGGCGTGACGGGCCGTAGCGGAAAACAAGGCTTCGACGAATGCGGCGCTGGCGGGCACACGGGCGCTTGCGTCGAACATGGCGACATCGAAATCGGTGTAGTGCTGTATCTCTTCAGGCAAGGGACCGGCGAGCGCGATGCCGTCCACCATCGCCAGTTCGCTCATCTGCTGGATCGCGACATCGGCCTCGCCGCGCAGGATGCACTCGCCCGTCAGGCCTTTATCGATGATGGTTGCGCGCGCCTCGACCTGTTCCGCGATGCCCAGTCTCTGAAGCAGCGACGCGAAATACACACCGCTCGCGCCTGTTTGTGAGTAGGCGACCGAGCGGGCGTCGAGGAGCAGCGTGCGCAACGCATCGACGTCGTGCAGGGACGGTAGGGCCATATCTCCGGCGACTGCAACGCCGACGCCCGTCCTGACCAGCGCACGCACGCTCGGCGCTGCAACGATGCCTTCTTCCGCGAGGCGCTGCACGCAGGCGTGCGTCGCGATCAGCGCGTCCGCCCGTGTGCCGCCCGAGATGCGCTGTTGCAGCACGTTGGTGGGATCGAAGAGCGTCTGCACTTCGATTCCGTGTTCAGTCTCGAAGGAAGGGATCACCGTATCGACGAGCGCGCGTTTCACGGCCAGCGTGCTCATCAGCGAAAAGGAAGAGTCGGGGATCGGACGCATCAGCAGGACACGCCAAGCCGTCTTTTCAAATGCGCGATCGCACTGCGCGGCGCCGAAAACACCGGACACGCCGCCACGGCCGTGACGGCATCGAGGGCCTGCGCCGTCGAGAAATGCGCGAGCATGATCGCGTCGTAGCCGTGCAGGCTCGCGGCCTTGTCGGCGACCAGACGATTGTGTGTCGCGGCATCGCCAGCGCGCAGATGATCGATCGCATCGTCCACCAAGAACGTCGAAAGCGTCGCGCCCGGATTGCTGCGCTCGGCTTCCTCGAAGAACTCCGTGACCATCGTCGGCAAGGCGGGCGCGAAGGTCGCGAGCATCGCGATGCTTTGACCTTGCGCCAGCGCGTCGGCGAACATCGCCGTGTTCGGCTTGCAGACCGGTATGGGCAACGCTTCATCCGCGGCCTCGATGGCAGGACCGAAGGCCGAGCAGGTGGCAAGCACGGCATTGGCGCCGGTCTCACTGCCATAGCGCGCGAGGCGGACGAAGCGCTGCCGCAGCGCGTCGTCCAGGTCCCGGCTCTTGCCGCGGGCGGCCGTCAGGCCGTCGTCGAGCAGATTGCTCAGTTTCGCTTCGGGCCAGTCGGTGGCGAACGCGGCCTGAATCGGCGCGATCGCGACGGGCGTCGCGTGCAGAAGCACGATGGAATGGTCGAGTTTCATGGAGGTCGGTGCGCCGTGTGCGGGCGCCGGATCGAGCGTCCGGCAACTCATCCCAGCGTACCGGCCCGCGTGTGGCCGCTCAAACTCAAAAAACGCAACAGGTGTTGAGTCGATGTCACCGGCGCGAATGCGTCCGTGCCCGACCGCCATGCCGAGGCGTTGTGTTACGCGAGGTCCCGATCAGTTCACGCGCGTCTCATCAGCACGCAAGGTCAGGACGCGCACGCCATTGCGCGTCACCGCAACGGTATGCTCGAACTGCGCGGAGAGCTGGCCGTCGCGGGTGAGCACGGTCCAGCCATCCTTCTCGGTCCACACGGCGGACCGCCCCTGGTTGAGCATGGGTTCGATGGTGAACACCATGCCTTCCTGCAAGCGCAGGCCGGTTCGCGGCCGGCCCCAGTGCAGCACTTGCGGATCTTCATGCATCTCGCGGCCGATGCCGTGCCCGCAATACTCCCTGACCACCGAATAGCCGTTCCTGCGGGCATGCCGCTCGATGGCATGACCTATGTCGCCGAGCGTGGCGCCGGGACGCACCGCCTTGATGCCTTTCCACATGGCTTCATAGGTCACCTGCACGAGCCGCCTGGCGGGCGCAGCAACGTCGCCGATCAGATAGGTCTTGCTCGAATCCGCGATATAGCCGTTCTTCTCGAGCGTGATGTCGAAGTTGACGATGTCGCCGCTTTGCAGAATCTCCGCGTGCGACGGGACGCCATGGCATACCACGTCGTTGCGGGATGCGTTGAGCGCGTAGGCATAACCATACTGCCCCTTGCTTGCGGGGCGCGCGCTCAGTTCATCGACGATGAGGCTGTCCACCAGATCGTTGACCTGCATCGTCGACATGCCGATCAGATCCAGGCGGTCCAGATGACCGAACACCTGCGCCAGCAGCCTGCCCGACTCGGCGAGCAAGGCGATTTCCTCGGGACGCTTGGTCACGCTGACGCGACTCCGGCAAGCCCAGCCGCATCGGTCGCCACGCCCGCGGCGCGCAGTTCCCGCGCGACGATCTCGTTGAGCGTCATGCCCGGATTCATCTCGCACAACATGCCGGCCTTGATCCAGAAAGCCGCTTGCGCATTGATGGACCGGCACGACACGGCGCTGGCCTTGCGGATCTGGTCGTGCAGATCGTCGTCGATATTGACGATGCCCATGCTCTTCTCCTTATATGAAACATATATGAATCGTATATTGAAGCAGAGGGCAGTGCAAGTCCCGGTAGGACGGCATGCGACCGCTGGCTAAGATGCTCGCTTTGATCCCGCTCCAGCGCGCATAGCGAACATGAAGGACGAACGTCTCGTCGAAATGAAGATCTTCAAGGCCGTCGCGGAAAGCGGCGGATTCACCGCCGCGGCGCTCCTGCTCGATCTCCAGCAGCCGTATGTCAGCCGCGCCGTGTCGGCGCTGGAGAAGCGTCTCGGCGTCGCGCTGTTGCGGCGCTCCACGCGCAGTCTTCAGGTGACGCAGGAAGGGCACCAGTACCTCGCGCTGTGCCGGCGCGTGCTCGATGACATCGATACCGCCGAGGCGCAGCTTGCGCGCGCCAGTCAGGACATGACAGGCGGCATCCGCGTGACGGTGGCGACGTCGTTCGGCATGGACCAGATCGTGCCGCTCATTCCCGGTTTTCTCGAACGTTATCCGGGGCTGCGCGTGCGGCTCTCCTTATCGGACACGCTGGCGGACATCATCGGCGAAGGCTTCGATGTCGCGATACGCATGGGCAGCCTGCAGGACTCGAACCTCGTGAGCCGCAAGCTGTGTCATCTGCAACGCGTGGTCACCGCGTCGCCCTTGTACATTGCGCGGCACGGCGTGCCTTCGGTGCCCGCCGATCTCGCCCGGCACAACTGCCTGATGTGGGAACCGCCGATGGATCATCTGAACCACTGGCCGTTCATGATCGACGGCGAGCGCACTTCCATGCTCATCAGCGGCAACTTCCAGACGAGCAGCGGCGTGAGTTCGGTGAACATGTGCCTGGCGGGCGTCGGCATCACGCGCATGGCGGAGCACATGGTGCTGCCGTCGATCCGCAGCAAGATGCTCGTGCCGCTCCTCACCGACTTCCAGCCCAGCGACGAGACCGCCATCTATGCGCTGTATCCGCGCGATGCGTCGCTGCATCCACGGGTGCGCGCGTTCATCGACCATGTGGCGGAGCGGCTCAGGCGGCCGCCATGGGCCGCCTGAGCGCGAGATGACATCAGTGGTCAGCGGTCGTCGAGCGTCTTCGGCAGGCGCATGGTCATCGCTCCGCCGAGCACGAGAAACGCGGAGATCACGTACATGCCAACTTCTGCGTGCCCGGCCATGACATTGAGCATGCCGACGAGATACGGCGACATGAAGCCGGCGATGTTCCCCACCGAATTGATGAACGCGAGCGCGGCGGCTACCGATGCTCCGACGAAGAGACTCGTCGGCAGGGCCCAGAACAGCGCGATGCACGAGTAGACGCCTGCGGCGGCGACGGAGAGACAGGCTGTCGTCACGAGCGGACCTGCCGAGAACCACATGCTGGCCGCGAGTCCCGCGGCGCCGATCAGCATGAACAGCGCGAAGTGCACGCGGCGTCCGCCGGTGCGATCGGCGCTGCGGTTCGACACATACAGCGCGATGGCAGCGAAGATGTTGGGCACGGCCGAGTAGAGCCCGATGGCGAAGGGATCGATCACGCCGCTGCGCTTGATGAGCGAGGGCATCCAGAAGCCCAGCGCGTAGAGGCCCATGATGAGGCAGAAGTAGATGCCGCAGAACTCCCACAGCTTGCGGTTGGCGAGGAACGCGCGCACGCTCGAATGATCGACCTTGCCGGCGTTTTCCGCGCGCAGTTCGGCGAGCACGTTCTGGCGTTCTTCTTCGCTGATCCAGCGCGAGTGCGCGGGATCGTCATCGAGGAAGGCGAGCACGATGAACGCCAGCGCGACAGCCGGAATGGCTTCGATCAGGAACAGCCATTGCCATGCCGCGAGGTGCTCGTTGCCGGAGAACGCGTGCAGGATATAGCCGGAGATCGGCCCGCCGACGACGAACGCGAGCGGTGCGCCCATCACGTAGATGGACATGGCGCGGCCGCGATAGCGCGCCGGGAACCAGAGCGTGAGCAGATACATGATGGCGGGCGCGAAGCCGGCCTCCGCGGCGCCGAGCAGAAAGCGCGCGACGTAGAACATGGTGGGCGTCCTGACGAAGATCATCGCCGCCGAGATCACGCCCCAGGTCAGCATAATGCGCGCGATCCACCTTCGCGCGCCCACCTTGCGCATGACGAGATTGCTGGGCACCTCGAAGAAGAAATAGCCCGCGAAGAAGATGCCCGAGCCGAGGCCGTAGATGGCGTCGTCGAAGTGCAGCGCATCGAGCATCTGCAGCTTCGCGAAGCCGACGTTGACGCGGTCCAGATAGGCGACCAGATAACAGATCAGCAGCAGCGGCAGGAGCCGCCAGTAGGCGCGGTAATACGTGCGGCTCGTGTCTGTCTGCCGGACGGTGTCTTCACCATAGAGCGCTTCCATGCATGTCTCCGATATAAGTATTCTCGAGCGCTTTCGTGCGGCATGCGCGACGTGCAGGATCGCTCATGCCGCCGATGTACTGGGGGAACGCCGGTGCGTCAGTCGAGGTAATCGGGCTCCTGTTCGTTGATCTCGTACAGCATGGTCTGGAAGTGCAGCCAGCTGATGAACGAATTGCCCAGATGCTGATGCGAATACTCCGCGAAGGTCGGGTCGATCTCGACCGGGCGCGATTCGGTCGCGTCCATCAGCAACTGCATCCTGCAGCAGTGATCGAGCGCGATGAAGGTCCACACGGCGTCGTCGATGCTGTGGCGGCTCGCCGTCAGCAGGCCATGGTTCTGGTGAATGATGGCCTTGTGATCGTGGAAGGCGCGCGCGATCGGATTGCCCGATTCGTCCGCCACCGGCACCTTGCCCGCGCCGTCGCGGACCACGGCATGGCTGCCGTAGAACATGCAGGCATCCTGGGTCACGTAGTCGAGCGGCTTGCCCATCGCGGCCCATGCATCGCCGTGCACGGTGTGCGCATGGCATGAGCCGATGATGTCCGGGTTATCGGCGTGGATCGCGGAATGCAGCACGTAGCCCGCGCGATTCACCGCGTATTGGCCTTCGATCACGGTGCCCGAATGATCGACCAGGACGAGTTGCGAGGTCTTCGTGCGCGACCACGGCACGCACATCGGATTGGTCCAGAAGAGTTCGGGGTGTTCGGGATCACGCACCGTCAGGTGGCCGCCGAAGCCGAAGCTGAAGCCGTGCCGGGCGAAGATCCGGCATGCGGCGGCGAGATGTTCCTTGCGATAACGACGTTCTTCGGCGGAACTGGCGAAGCTGGGTTCCTGCGGGAAGATCAGGCCGTTTTGCGTGGGACTGTAGATCGAATCCTTGGCGTCCATCAGCATCGATACGTCTCCTCGTGTGGGGTGAGGAGCCAGTATAGGAGCGGAGTTTCGAGGGATTCAGGGGGCGGGAGGAATAGGTTCTATGCAGTGGGGTGGGGGTGGAAAACCCTGAACAGGCGCCGGACAGGACGCTTCCGGCGAGCGATTCCCGTCTCACTGGCGTGCTTGAAAAGCGGAATTTTTGAACGCTTGACACCGCCTGTCGCAATCACTACATTACGCACATTGATTGTAGCAAATGCGACATATGGATCCTGACACGGCCATGCCGGCAACTTTTCTCGAAGCGATCCGCCTGCACTTCGACTCGCTGACGCGGGCCCAGCAGGCGCTGGCGCGGCACATCGCGGACCACACCGAACAGGCCGCGTTCATGACCGCACGCCAGCTCGGCGATGCCACCGGACAGAGCGACGCCGCTGTCGTGCGCTTCGCGCGCGCCATCGGTTATCCGGGCTTTCCGCAAATGCGCAGCGCCTTGCGTGAAGGCTTGCTGGAGCGCGTCGGCGCGGGCGGCATGCGCGCGGCGGCGGAAGGAACGGCCGCGGGCGAGGATCTGCGCAACGAAGTGTTCTCGTCCGACGCCGCGCTGCTCGACGCCACCGCACGCCTCAACCGCGTGGCCTCCGGCGAAGCCGTGGCCGACCGCCTGATCGGCGCACGGCGCATCTGGGTGACGGGACACGGCACCACGTATCCGCTGGCGCTGCTCCTCTCGATGCATCTCAACCAGACGCTCGGCACCTGCGAAACGCTGACCGTGGGTCACGGCGACATCGCCGACCGGATTCGCCAGGTGGCGCCGGAGGACGTGCTCATCGGCATCGGCTACGCGCGTTATCTGCCCTACACCATCGAACTGATGAAGATCGCGCGCAGCTATGGCGCGCATGTCGTCGCCATCACGGACAAGCCGTCTTCGCCGCTTGCGCAGATTGCCGCCGACACCTTCCTCGTGGGACGCGAGGGCACGTCGTTCGGCTGGTGGTCGCAGGCCGGCACGCTGGGCCTGATCAACTGGCTGGTCGCGCTCACGATGACCCGCAACGGCGAGAAGGCCACCGCGCTGCTGCAGCGCTCCGACGATGCCTGGCGCCTGCTGTCGCACTGGAACGCCAACGACGACCCCCGCGACACGCCATCCCTTGCCGCGCAACTGGATGACCGTCTGCGTCAGACGCGCACGTCCGCGCAAGCAGCCGACACTCCAGACCCGTCCGTCAAACCCGTCCGAACATCCGCGAAAGAGAGACCAACCCATGAAACCGACCAAGAACCGAAACGGCGCAAACGCCGCTGATCTGCCCGATACCGGCCGGCGCCGCTTCCTGGCCACCAGCGCGGGCCTCGCCGCCGCGAGCGCGTTGCCGTTCGCCGTACCGTCGATTGCGCGCGCAGCCGACGCCGGCAAGGTCGTCGTGCGCGGCCTGGGCGGCGCCTATCAGGACGTCATGGCCGCGGCCGTGCACAAGCCGTTCACGGCCGCGACCGGCATCGAGGTGGTCGTGCAGCCCGCCACCGCCGCGCAGATCCGCGCGATGGTGCAGGCCGGCCGCGTGTCGATCGACGTGGTGGACCTGACCGATATCGCGCAGGTCGCGCTGGACAAGATCGGCGCGCTCGCGCCCATCGACTACGCGAAGATGAAGTTCACGCACCCGGACGACATCCAGCCCATCGTGCGCAAGCCGAACTACGCCGGCAGCCTGTTCTTCTCGACCGTGATGGTCTACAACAAGGACGTCTTCAAGAACGGCGCGCATCCGAAGTCGTGGGCCGAGTTCTGGGACCTGAAGAAATTCCCCGGCGCGCGCACCCTGGCGGACCAGCAATCCGGTTCCGCCGAGATCGAATTCGCGCTGCTCGCCGACGGCGTGCCGATGGACAAGCTCTATCCGCTCGACATCCCGCGCGCGCTCAAGGCGCTCTCGCGCGTCAAGCCGCAGATCACCACGTGGTGGACCACCGGCGCTGCCTCGGCGCAATTGCTGGAGCGCAAGGACGCCGTGCTCGGCGGGCTGTGGAACGGCCGCGCGCAGGATCTGATCGACAAGGGCGCGCCGCTCGCCATCGAATGGAACGAGGCCAAGCGTCAGACGCAGTGTCTGAGCGTCATCAAGAACGCGCCGAACGCCGCGAACGCGCAGAAGTTCGTCGACTTCGCGCTGCAGCCTTCGGTGCAGGCGGAAATCGCGCGCCATCTCGCCTACGGTCCGACCAACCGCGCCGCGCTCGCGCTGCTGAAGCCCGAAGAGCTGTCGCGCCTGCCGAGTTCGAAGGAGCACTTCGCGCAGTCGTTCCAGCAGGACCCGCAATGGTGGGCGGACAACCTGGCGTCGGTCGGGCAGCAATGGCAGTCGTGGGTGCTTCAGGGGTGAGCATGAGCAAGTCGATGAGCGGCGGCGCCAGTCTCGAACTGCGCGGCATCACCAAGACCTATGGCCGAGCCGCGGCCGTGCGCGACCTCGATCTGAAAATCGAGGCAGGCGAGTTCGTCACGCTGCTGGGTGCGAGCGGCTCGGGCAAGACCACCTCGCTGATGATGCTCGCGGGCTTTGTCGAGCCGACCTCGGGGCAAGTGATGATTGGCGGCGAGACCGTGACGGGCCTTGCGCCCGCACAGCGCAATCTCGGCGTCGTGTTCCAGAACTACGCGCTGTTTCCGCATCTGACGGTCGCGCAGAATCTCGCGTTTCCGTTGCAGATGCGCCGCCTTGGCAAGAAGCAGATTGCCGCCAAGGTGACGCAGCTGCTCGAGACGGTGCAGCTCGCGGACAAGGGCCAGCGCTACCCGCGCGAACTGTCGGGCGGACAGCAGCAGCGCGTCGCCCTGGCGCGCGCGCTGATCTTTGACCCACGCGCCTTGCTGCTCGACGAACCGCTCGGCGCGCTCGACAAGAATCTGCGCGAACACATGCAGCATGAGATCAAGGCGCTGCATACGTCGCTCGGCACGACGATGGTGCTGGTCACGCACGACCAGGAAGAAGCGCTGACGCTGTCGGACCGCATCGCGGTGATGCATGACGGCGCGATCGCGCAGATCGGCTCGCCCGCCGATCTCTACGAGCGGCCGCTCACGCGCTGGGTCGCGGAGTTCGTCGGGCAGTCGAACCTGCTCGATGGCACCGTCGAATCCGTGCAGGCGGGGCGCGCGGTGCTGCGGCTCGCCAATGGCGCCGCGCTCGATGGCGCATGCGCGCCGTCGCTGCGTCAGGGTGCGCGCGCGAGTGCGTTGGTGCGGCCGGAGCGCATCGTGTTGAGCCGTCGCGGCGCGGCGCATGAAGGCCAGGGCGCGACGCTCGACGCCACCGTGATCGATTCCCTGTACCTCGGTCACACGGTGAAGTACACGGTGGCGCTGGCGGACGGCCAGCGCCTCGCGGTGCAGTTGCCGAACACGGGCGCGGCGAGCATGCCCGTGGCAGGCGACGCCGTCACGCTGCATACCAACGCGCAGAGCGCATGGCTGATGCCCACGGCTGCGGCACAGGTGGCACAGGCGGAGCAGGCAGCATGAGTGCGATGCCGATGCGCCGCCCGCGCGCGCCCGCCTTCTGGCTCCTGCTGCCGCTGATCGCGTTCGTCGCGGTGTTCTTCATCTATCCGCTTGGCGCAATGCTGGTACGCGCCATTTACGACAAGACCGGTTTCACGCCGGTCTACATGCTGCGCATCCTGCACGAGCCGGCTTATCTGATCGTGCTGCGCACGACCTTCGTAATCGCCGCGCTGGTCACGGTCCTGACGCTCCTGATCGGCTATCCGCTTGCGTACTTCCTGTCGCAGCGCAAGCCGCGCACGGCGACGCTGCTGATGATCCTCGTCGTCATTCCGTACTTCACGAGCGTGCTGGTGCGCACCTACGCGTGGATGGTGCTGCTGGGCAGTCACGGCATCATCAACGACCTGCTGATGCACCTGGGTCTGATCGATGCGCCGGTCAAGCTGCTGTACAACCGCACCGGCGTGCTGATCGGCATGACCTACATGCTGCTGCCGTACATGGTGCTGGCGCTCTACAGCGTGATGCGTTCGGTCGACGCGCGCCTGCTGCTGGCCGCCGAGAGTCTCGGCGCGGGCCGTACGCGGGCGTTCTGGCGCATCTTCTTTCCGCTGTCGATGCCCGGCGTGGCCTCGGGCGGGCTGCTGGTCTTCATCCTGTCGCTCGGCTATTTCATCACGCCCGCGCTGATGGGCAGCCAGCAGGACAGCCTCATCTCCATGGTCGTCGAGGCGCAGATCGAAACCTACTTCGACTGGAACTTCGCGTCGGCGCTCGCCGCCGTGCTGCTGGCGAGCACGCTGGTGCTGTTCGCGCTGTACGAGCGTCTGATCGGACTCAACCGGCTTTTCGAGGCAAAACTGTGAAACCGCGTGGAACCAGCCTGCCGCTCGCGATCTTCGCGATCGCCGTGCTCATCTTCATGGCCGCGCCCATCGTGCTGGTCTTTCCCCTTGCGCTCAATGACGCCGGCTATCTGTCCTTTCCGCCCAAGACGCTCTCGATGCGCTGGTTCGTCTCGGTGCTGACCGATCCCGACTGGCTCGCGTCCATCTGGCTGAGCGTGCGCATTGCCTTCGTCTCGACGCTCATCACGCTGACCCTGGCGCTGCTGGCATCGCTCGCGCTGGTGCGGCACCGCTTTCCGCTCAAGCGCGCGGTGTATGCGCTGATCCTGCTGCCGATGATCGTGCCCAACGTCATCGCGGCCATCGCGATGTTCTTCTTCTTCTCGGACGTCGCGGTGTTCGGCAATATCGGCTCGATCGTGATTGGCCACGCGGTGGTGTCGTCGCCGATCGCGGTGATCATCCTGTCGTCCACGTTGCAGGCGTTCGACGGCCGTCTCGAAGACGCCGCGATGAGCCTCGGCGCAAGCCGCATGACCGCATTCCGCCGCATATCGCTGCCGATGATCGCGCCCGGTGTGATGTCCGCCGCGATCTTTGCGTTCCTGACCTCGTTCGACGAATTGCTGATCGCGCTGTTCATGGCCGGCACGTTGTCGCAAACCCTGCCGGTGCGCATCTGGAACGCCGTGCTGTTCCAGCTCGACCCGAAGATCGCCGCGGTCAGTGCGCTGCTCGTGATCGTGTCGGCGGTGACGCTCGGCCTGAGCGCGCTGGCCGGCCGCCGCGCCTGATTCCACTGCATGACGTTCATTTTGCGCGACCCGCGCTCTTTTCCATGACTATCGACAAGAACCTGCTGTTTTCCCTCGACGAGTATCGCGACCGCCTGGAGAAAGTGCGCGCCGCCATGCGTGTGCGGCAGCTCGACACGCTCATCATCGACCAGACCGACTTCCTGTTCTACATCAGCGGTTTCGGCATTTCGGAGAACATGTACCGCGCGTGCGTGGTGCCGCTCGAAGGCGAGCCGGTGTTCATGCTGCGCTCGATGGACGAGTTGCCCTATACCGAAACCACGTGGCTCACGCAGCATGTCGGCTTCTCCGACTGGCAGGATCCGATCGAAGTGCTCGCGCAACTGCTGCGCGAACGCGGCTGGGACGCGAGCCATATCGGCCTGGACGGCGACTCGTACTGCATGACGCTCAACCGTTTCAACCGCCTGAAGGGCGCGTTGCCGCAGGCGCGGTTCGGTGATTTCTCCGGCGTGCTCGAAGTGTTGCGCGCGCGCAAGTCGCCTGCCGAGATCGAGTATGTGCGGCGTGCGGCGGCCATCGGCGACATCGCGATCAGCGAGGCGCTGGCGGTGTCGGGCGTCGGCAAGTCGGAGCGCGATGCGGCGGCCGCCGTGAGCTATGCGTTCATGCGCCACGGCGCGGATTCCGGCCGCGCGGGCCCGATTACGAACGGCGTCGGCGATGCCTTCCTGCACGGCAATCTGCACAGCCGTCCGCTCGAGCGCGGCGAGATTCTGCACATGGAACTGCTGCCGTTCGTGAACGGCTACAGTGCGCGCATCATGCGTCCGGCGGTGATGGGCGAGGCGAGCGACGCCCAGCAGCGCATCGCGGCGCAACTGCTGGAGATCCAGGACAGCCAGTTTGCGGCGATGCGTCCCGGTGCGGTGGCGAAGGACATTGACGCCATCGCCCGTGATGCGATCCTGGCTGCCGGCTTGCGCAGCACCTTCCCGAACATCACCGGCTACACGCTCGGCTATTACCCGCAATCGACGCCGCATACGAGCGACTTCACGCGCGTGTTCCTCAACAACGCGGAGTGGGTGCTGGAGCAGGGCATGATTTTCCATATGTACGTGTCGGCGAACGGGATCGCGTTCAGCGAGACCGTGCTCGTCACGGACGACGGCATCGACCTGCTGACGCGCAGTCCGCGCCGTCTCGTCGTGGTGTGAGCGCATTGATGAGAATCGCTGTCGGCGGGATCCAGCACGAGACCAACACGCGCGCCGCCATCACGCCGCTCGATGCCTTCATCCTCGGCGGCGGCTGGCCGGGCTGGCAGAAGGGCGCGCAGATTGCCGCGACGCTCGGGGCAATGAACCTGCCGGTGAGCGGTGCGATCGCCGCGTTGAGCGCGGATGCACGCGTCGGCGCGGCGAATGTCCTGCCGCTGATGTGGGCGGCGGCGACGCCGTCGGGACGCGTCGCTGATGCTGCCTTCGATGCGCTCGCTGATGAACTCATCGAGCGTATTGAGGCTGCCGGTCCGCTCGACGGCGTGTATCTCGACCTGCACGGCGCAATGGCGACGGTCTCGCACGACGACGCCGAGGGCGAACTGCTCGCGCGCATTCGGGCGCGGGTGGGCGATGCGCTGCCGCTCGTCGTGAGTCTGGATCTGCACGCGAACGTGAGCCGCCGTTCGTTCGAGCTGTGCGACGCGATGGTCGTCTATCGCAGCTATCCGCACGTCGATATGGACGAGAGCGGGGCGCGGGCGGCGCGTCTGCTGATCGAGCGTATCGTGCGCGGCAGGCCGTGGAAGAAGGCGATGGCGGAAGTCGCGTTCGTCGCGCCGCTCACGGCGCAATGCACGCTCGCGGAGCCGGCGCAATCGCTGATGGCGCGGCTAGAGCGCCTGGAAGTTGAAGAGGGGCTGGCATCGATGTCATGGGCGAGCGGCTTCCCGCTGGCCGAGGTCTCGTGCCGGCAGCAGACCGTGCTCGTCTATGGCGACGATGCGAAAGCGGCGGGGCGCGTTTCGCTGGCCTTTGCGGCAGCGATAGAAGCGGAGCGCGATCGGTTCACGGAAGCGCCTTTGTCCGCCGGCGATGCAGTGAACGAAGCGCTGCGCCGCGTGGCCGCGCAGGCGGGCTTGCCGGTGGTGCTTTGCGATACCGAGGACAATCCGGGCGCGGGCGCGGCATCGGACAACCCGGGCATTCTGCGCGCGCTGGTCGAGCGGGCGGCGTCTCGCGCGGTGGTTGCGGTGCTGTGCGACGCGCAGGCGGCAAGCGCCGCGCATGCCGCGGGCGTGGGCGGACGCATTGAACTGGCGCTGGGCGGCCGTGCGGACGCACCGGACAATACGCCTTATGAGGCGGCATTTATTGTCGAACGCACGACCGACGGGCGCTTCACCGGAACGGGTCCGATGTGGCGCGACTCGCCTATCGATCTCGGTCCGATGGCGCTGCTGCTCGTTGAACATACCGATGTGCGCGTGATCGTCTCGACACGCACGATGCAGGCTGCGGACCAGTCCATCTTCCGTCATGTCGGTATTGAACCGGCGACGATGAGCGTCCTCGCGCTGAAGAGCTCGGTGCATTTTCGCGCGGATTTCAATGCGATCACATCGTCGGTGATCGTGGTGCGCTAGCGCTGTTGCGTGTTCCGTGACTGTTCTCTCAGGTTCTGGTTGCCCTCGACCAGAGCTTTTCAAGGCTGCCGCAAGGCGGCCTTTTTTTCTGGCCGGATGTTTGGCGAAGCGGACTGTGCTGAATCATGGCGACCCTGCTCTCGCGTCCGAAATGTTCTAAGCTGACCTCCTCTCCAGCCCACGCCCGCACCGCGCCATGAACCCGCGCCCCTTCACCATCGCCATCCCCGACGCCCAGCTCGACGACCTCAGACAGCGCCTCCACCAGACCCGCTGGCCATCTTCGCTCGATGCAGACGACTGGGAAGACGGCACGAGCCTCACCTACCTGCAACGCCTCTGCACCCACTGGCTCAACCATTTCGACTGGCGCGCCCAGGAAGCCCGCCTGAACCGTCTGCCGCAGTTCCACGCAACCATCGACGGCCAGGACATCCACTTCATCCACCAAGCCGGCCAAGGCCCCGCGCCTATGCCGCTGATCCTGACGCATGGCTGGCCGGGTTCCTTCATCGAAATGGAGCGGATCATTCCGCTGCTGACCGATCCCGCCGCGCACGGCGGAGAGGCAGCCGATGCGTTCCACGTCGTCGTGCCGTCGCTGCCGGGTTTCGGTTTCTCAGCGCCACCGGCCAGCCCCGGCTGCAGTGCGCGCCACATCGCCGGACTGTGGCGCGGGCTGATGCACGGCCTCGGCTACGAACGCTTCGGCACGCAGGGCGGCGACATCGGCGCCACGGTTTCCCTGTGGCTGGCGCGCCGTTTCCCGGAAGAGGTCATCGGCGCGCATGTCAACTACATCCCCGCCAGTTATCGTCCGGCACTCGCAGCAGACCTGCCCCCTCCAAGCGCAGACGAACAGGCCTATCTCGACACCGTAGCCGCATGGGCCTCAGCCGAAGGCGCGTATGCCGCCTTGCAGAGCACGAAGCCGCTCACGCTCGCCTATGCGATGACCGACTCTCCCGTCGGCCTCGCCGCGTGGATCGTGGAGAAGTTCCGCACCTGGAGCGATTGCGACGGCGACATCGAACGCGCGTTCACGCTCGACGACGTGCTGACCGACGTGTCCATCTACTGGTTCGGCCACATGCTCGACGCGTCGTATCGCATCTACAAGGAGAACCGTCGTCAGCCGCTGAGCTTCGATCCCGCGGAACGCGTGGCGACACCGCTCGGCGTGGCGCTGTTTCCGCGCGAGTTGCCGATGCCGCCGCGTTCGTGGCTCGAACGCGTCTTCGATGTGCAGCGCTGGAACGCGATGCCGCGCGGCGGACACTTCGCGGCGCTCGAACAGCCGGCCTTGCTTGCGGAAGAGATCCGCGCATTCTTCAGGCCGTTGCGCGCGAAGTGAGCGGGCGCTTGCGCATAGTCATCTCGGCATCGGCGTGAAGGTGCAGCCAGGCGTGCTCCGATCACTGCAGCAGGCCTTCAACGCGGCTATCGAGTCGCGATGCACCGCATTCCACTGTGCTTCGCTCAGGTTGGTGTCCGTGGGCATCCAGTGGCTTAGCGGAAAGCGATCGGCAAGCGGATCGTTACCCGGCGCGTGCCCGCCTGCTGAAAGCCCGAGAAAGACCTCGCAAGTCTGCTTCGTGCCCACCCGATGGCAGCCGACACACGTATTGCCCGGCGTGCTCATCGTCTTCAGACGCTCCATCTGGAAGGCCGGTCCGATGCTCGAATACTTGCCCCAGGGATCGGTCGGCACCTTGTCCCACACCTGCGCGATGAACGGGCTCATGATGAACGGCCCGGCATCGTGACATTTGATGCAGTTGGGATTCTTGCCGGCCAGGATGCCCGGCGTCTGCCAGAACTCGACCGCCGCGAGCTTCGCCGCGGGCGGCGTCTTCTCGTCGGGCGGCGGCACGCGCGACGTGTCCCAGCCCATCTTCGGATCAGGCGGATTCTTCGATGCAAACCAGCACGTCTTGCCGTTCCCCGTGTGGTGCAGCACGATCACGACCTCGTCGAAATGCGCCGCGACCGTATTGCCCGGATCGTTCTTGCGGCAATAGGCGGAAATCTGCGTCGCCCCGCGCGAGAGATCGAGAATCCTCGCGCCAGGCATGCACTGCTGCACTTTGTCATCCCGAGGATAAAGCAGCGACGGCCGGTCGCAACGGTCGGGATGCTCGTCCAGCCCGATCCGCCTGCCGTCAACAGTGACGGGTATCTCGGTGCCGCTGGCGCAATCGAATGGCGGAATCTCGCCGATTTCCCGCGAACACTGCGCACCATAGTCGAGGATGCCCTGCTGCGGCGGAGCCGCTTCAGCAGCAAGCACCATGGCCACCACAGTCACCGCAGCAATGACAAGCGCGCGTCTCATGATCCCGCTCCGCCCTTGATCTTCGCCTGCGCGACCCGGCGGATCGCTTCCTTGTACCTGACGTAGCCGGTGCAGCGGCACAGGTTGCCGCCGACCCAGGTATCGATTGCGTCGTCGATCCGTTCGGCGGACGCGCCGTACTGGCCGAGATGCTCCAGCATGGCCGTCGCGGCCATCAGGAAGCCGGGCGTGCAGTAGCCGCACTGGAACGCGAACGCCTCCAGAAAACTCTGCTGAAGCGGCGCAAGCCGGCTGCCCTGCGCCAGGCTCTCGACCGTATAGACGTGCTGGTTCGCCAGCGTGCTGACGGTGGTGACGCACGCAAGCGTCTTCTCCAGCAGAGCATCGGGCCGGTTGCGAATGCCGACCGTACACGCGCGGCACACGCCGATCCCACAGCAGACCTTCGTGCCCGTCAGGTCGAGGCGCTCGTGCAGATAATCGGCGAGGCTCATGTCGGCATCGTCGGCGCTGACGGTGAGCGGCTGGCCGTTGACGTGCAGCCTGATTACCGCGCCGTTCACTTGAGCGCCTCGCGGATCACTGCCGGCGTCACCGGCGTCTGCCTGAAGCGGTGTCCCGTCGCCATGGCGAGCGCATTGAGCAGGGCGGGCGCGATCGGACACATGACCGCTTCGCCGATGCCGCGCGCCGCGTGTTGCTGGCCGTCGTCGGGCGGATCGAGTGTATGGAGTTCCTGCCTGGGCGCCTCCTGCATGCTCATGATCCGGTACTGGTCCAGATTCCATCTGCCGTTGCCCGGGCCGCGCGGTCCGGGAGGGCACGCTTCGCTCAGCACGTTGCTGAGCGCCATCGCCACCGCGCCGTGCGACTGCCCGCTGACGATCTCCGGACACAACAGACGCGCGGCGCTCAGCGTGCTCACGACCTGCTCGACGGTCACGCGGCCCGTTTGCGCATCCACCGCAACGGACACCAGCGCCGCCGCCGGCGCATAGTTGGTGCGCCCATAGCCGACGATGATCTCCTTCGGCTCGCGCAGGACGCCGTGCGTCACGGGGCGCAGTTCCTTCACGCTCGGCCCCGTTGCGATGAAATCGCAGTCCATCATGGTCACGCCCGACTTGAAGACATAGTTGCTCTTCCAGAAGTCGCCCGCATAGGTGAGGTGGGCAGCGGCAACGGTGTGCAGGCCCTGGCGGTTGATGGCGTCGAGCAGCCTGGACCAGGTCAGCGGCTCGTGTCCCGGAGCGGTGAGATTCCCGTCGATCCATTTCAGGTCGCCGGACTGGACCTTGTCATCGCGCCAGATCGAACGGGCGGCCGGCAGGATGCTCTGAAGCATCAGCGTCAACGCTGCGCGATCCACTGCCTGAACGTGATGAAACGCGCCGAGACACGCGCTCGACGAACCGAACGCGCTGGACAGCCCTTTGGCGTTGCGGAACTTGCTCCAGAGGCCGGATTGGGTGGCATCGAAATCCTTGATGGCCGTGAAGACGGCCGCGTCGCTCATCCTGATCTGCTGCGCGTTGCGGCCGAGTTGCCGGGCCGGCGCGAGCGCGAGCGTGGTGGCCGCGCCGTTGCCCATGTCGGTGTAGTGCGTCATCACGCGCACGCCCGTCTGGCCGATTTCCACCAGCGCGAACACGCCATCCTTCGCCGTGCCATAAGCCTGATTGGACATGGCGAAGCCGACGCCGTAGCGCAACCCGTCTTTCGCGCGCTCGCTGCGTGTCCGCGCGCGTCCGGTCCAGAGCGGATGCGTTTCCAGCCGCTTCAGATGCTGGTTCAGCTGAAGATCGAACAGGATCTTTCCGCCCGTGATGGTCCGGCTGCCCGGCGTGCCGAGCAGGTTCATGCGCCGGATCTCGAACGGGGACTTGCGAAGCGCGTGAGCTGCTTCGTCGAGCAGGGTCTCGATGGCCATGAAAGCTTGCGGGCCGCCGAAGCCACGCTGCGAGCCGCCATAGATTTCCGGTGAGAAGAAGGTGGCGCCTTCGGCGCTGGCGCGCGGAATGTCATAGCAGCTCATCGCGCTCATTGCCGCGAGATCGCCGACCGCGCCCGTCAGGTTCTGCCTGCCGCCGGAGTTGAGCAAAAACCGGCTGCTGAGCGCCTGGATCTTGCCGCCGTGATCGAGCCAGATCGATTCCTCGAATCTCGACTCGGTGCGCTTCAGGCCCACCTGGAACTGTTCGTAACGCGACAACTGCCAGCGCAACGGCGCTTTTGCGAAGCGCGCGGCCAGCCCAAGGTAGGCAGGAAAAGGCGACTTGTCGCGCCCGCCGAAGCTGCCGCCGGGATAGCAGGCAATGATGTCGACGTGGTCGAGTGGGAGATCGCTCGGGGTCAGCAGATTGGCGACGCTGAAACCATCGTCGCGCGGCGATTGCGTGCCCAGCACCATCTTCATGACGCGCGTGTCCGGGTCGAACCACGCGAGGCCCGATTCCGGTTCCATGAACACCGGGTCCATCGCGGGCGTCTGGAAGATGTGTCCGTCCGCGGTGCCGAATTGCAGCCATTTCCCTTTGCTGACCTGATCGCGGGTCAGATCGAGGATGCGCTGGCGTTCGGCACGCGCGCGCTGCTTGAATTCGTCCGTGGGATTGCCTTGATCGTTGGGCTCCATGTTGGTGTTCCAGAAGCCGCGTTGGTCGTTCCGGACGTAGATCTTGCTGTTGTCGAAGACATTCGAATCCAGCGTGGGATACGGCTTGACGGCGTCGGATTGCACGGCGCCGTAGCGGATGACGGCCGGATTGAAGTCGAGGATCTTCTTCGCCCGGCGATAGATATCGAAGTTCTCGAAGATCAGCAATGCGACCGGCTGACCGTAGCATCCTGCCGGCGCGGATCGTCGCGCGAACAACTCGGCGGCTGGATGGCCGACGCCGCTGCTGTCGGCGGAAGAAGGGATCTTGTGTTCCGCAAGCGTCTCGCTGGTGATGACCACGAGCGGCTTCAGCGCGCGAGGCAACATGCTCAGGTCGATATCGTCGATGACCTGATCGACGCGGTCGCAGCGCAGCGCGTACAGCCAGTTTTCTTCTTTCGGCCAGCCGTCGAAGTCGGCGGCCTTGAAGTCGCGCGCATAGACCTTCGCGCCGGTGACCTTGCTCACGCCCTCGATCCGCCAGCGCGCCTTGCCGGGTTCAGGCGCCCAGTCGGGGTTGCCGGCATGCGTCGGCAACGTGTTGTCGGCGGTGCGTGGCGACGCGTCATCGACGGCATGCGTCGCGCAACCGTTCATCAGCGACGCGATTCCGCTGACCGTGACCGTCGCGGCGCCGCCGCCGACAGCCTTGAGGAAGACCCGCCGTGTAACCGGAAATCGACCGTCCATGCTGCCCTCGACTCAGGGTTCTTCGCAACCGCAAGGATGGCCCTGCACGATAGCCGTTCGTGCAGCGGCGACTTCAGCTTCTACTGCTCATGCAAGAAACGCACAGGTGAAGGAAAGAGAACGATGCGCGCGGTATCGGGATGGACGTCGGTTAGATATGAAACTAGGCGATGACCTGTCTCTAAACAAGGTCAAAATGCAGCGCGTTTCCGCTCGTTGTTCGCGTTTGTGGCGAAAACGCGCTGCAGAGGAAGTGTTCAGTCGTTCGGTTCAGCCGCTTCCGGACTTCGGTGGACTCAATATCCCAGCACCCGGTCATACACATGCTGCAAGGGCTTGCCTTCGAGATGCTCGCGCAGCGCTCGCGCGACTTGTTCCGCGCGTGCGCCGCGAGAAGGCAGCGAAGCCACATGCGGCGTGACGACCACGCCCGGATGCGACCACAGGCGGCTCTCGGGATCGAGCGGCTCCTGTTCGAAGACATCGAGCCACGCGCTGCGCAGGCGGCCTTCGTCGAGTGCGGCGAGCACGTCGTCGAGCACGACTTGCGGACCGCGGCCCGCGTTCACGATGGACGCGCCCACCGGCAGTTTCGCGAGCAAGGCCGCGTCGATCATGCCGCGCGTCTGCGCCGTGTCGGGCAGCAGATTGACCACGATGTGCGCGTTGTCGAGCAGGGCATCGAGGGCTTCATTGCCGCTGAAGCACGTCACGCCGGGCAGATTCCTCGGTGAACGCGACCAGCCCCGGACTTGAAAGCCGTTCAGCGCGAGCCGTTGCGCGCAGGCCGCGCCGAGTTCGCCGAGACCGAGCACGGCCACGTTGGTCTCGCCCGAGCGCCTGCCGATCAGCTCGTCCTTCCAGCTACGCCGGCGCTGCGCATCATGAAGCGCAGCGAAGTCCCGCGTGATGCCGAAGCACGCGGCCATCACGTAGTCCGACATGCGTTCGGTGGTCTCCGGCGTGACCATCCGCACGATGGGCAGATGCGCGGGCACGGAACGGTCGGCCATGATGTGATCGACGCCCGCCGCCGCGCTGAACACGATCTTCAGCGCCGGCATGCGCGCCAGACGTCCCGGCGTCGGTTCCCAGACGAGGACGAAGTCCACCTGGGCATCGTCGACTTCGGGATCGTTCCAGCCGCGCACCTCGAGTTCGGGCAGCCACTTCGCAAAATGATCCTGCCACTCGCCGACCGCGCCGGGTCCGCCCGAATTGACCAGTAACAACATGAAAACGCCTCTCCTCGATAGTGCGATGCAATCGTGAAAACAAGAAGCCGCGTCAGGCGGCCGGACGGCATCGGGCGGCCACGTCGGCGAGCCATTCGTCGCGAAACTCCTTCATGAACGCGACGAACGTGCGCCCGAGCTTCGACAGCGGACGGTGCGTCGGATACATCAGCCCGACGCGAAAGCGAATGCAGGGATCGACCGGCCGGGCATCGACGCGATCCAGATAGCCATGCACGCTGAACGGATCGACGAAGCCGATGCCCAGGTCCAGCGCCGCCATCTCGCACGTGGCATGCGACAGCGACGTATCGATGCGCGTGATCCGGCTCACGTCGTGACTGTCGAAGAAACGGTCCACGTGGCCGCGCGGCTGGTAATGGCCGGTCATCGAGATGAAGGTGCGTCCTTCGAAGTCCTGCGGCGCGAGCACGTCCTTCGCCGACAGCTCGTGCTGCTTCTTCATCACCGCGTAGTAGGGCACGTTGCAGAACTCGTCGACGGTCAGGTCATCCGCGACGGCCGGCAGTTCGGCGAGCCCGAAATCGATCTGCTGCGCCGCGATCCAGTCCTCGATCTTCGAGGACATCTGCACGTCGAGCGACACGTCCACTTCCGGATGCGCCTCGCGAAAGCGCGCGATCACGGTGGGCATGAAGGTGATGCCGAGCGCGGGCATGCAGGCAATCGCAATGCTTCCGACGCGCAGCTTGCGCACGTCGGCGGCGAGCTCGGCAATGCGTTCGTGCGAGCGGATGGTCGCCTCGACCTGCTCGCGGATCATGCGGGCTTCCGGCGTCGGCACGAGCCTGCCGTTGGCGCGGTCGAACAGCGTGACGCCCAGCGCGCGTTCGAAGTCGCTGATGAGCCTGCTGACCGACGGCTGCGACAGCCCGAGCAGTTCGGCAGCGCCGATCATCGTGCCGACTTTCATCGTGGCCTGGAATGCTTCGAGTTGCCGGATGTTCATGATGACGACGGCGCAACCGCCCTGCAAACGAAAGCCCCCATCCTAGGAGGAAAACCGTTCGAGAGCAAAGTCACGCGGATCGACGCGCGGTCGGTCGCCCGTCACCAGATCCGCCAGCACTTGCCCGGCGGCCGGCCCGATGCCGAAGCCGTGTCCTGAGAAGCCCGAGCCGAGATGAAAGCCGGGCAGCGCCTTGACCTTCGAGATGACCGGGATGGCGTCCGGCGTCACGTCGATCATGCCGGCCCACGCGCGCTGGATCGTCGCGCCCGCAAAGCTCGGGAACGCAGCCTTGAGCCGCGCGAGCGCGTCGTGCAGCATCGGCAGGTTGGCGGCCGGGTCGAGCGTCCTGCACGCTTCGAACGGCGACGGACGGTCGAGGCCGAAGCGGCGCGGAATCATCATCTCCTCGAAGAAGCGCCGGCCCAGGCGCAGCTTCAGGTACTTGCGCTCGCTGAGCCACGCGCGCATGAACTTCGTGCTGAGACGGATGCTGTCGGGCGTGAGGTCCGCGACGGATGCGCCGAGCTTCGACACCGTATAGCCGCCGTCGCTGCGCTTGCGGCAGGTGAAGTCGCCGCCGTTGATGGTGACGTCGAGGCCGGCGTCGATGGGCGCGGTCTGCATCACCGAGGCATGCACCTTGAGCTGCGGAAAGTCGATGGCGTGATTGCCGCAGAACAGCCGCGACCACGCGCCGCCCGCCAGCACGACGTCCGCGCATTGCACGCGCCCGTGCTCGGTCACGATGCCCGCGACGCGTCCGGCGGCCACGTCGAGTCCGCGCACTGCGCAGTGTTCGATGATGCGCGCGCCGTGCGCTCGCGCCAGATCAGCGATGCCGCGCGTGGCCGCGAGCGGCTCGGCGACGCCGTCGGAATCGCTGTACAGCGCGCCTGCCCACGGCCGCTGCGAAGGCGGGATCAGTTTCGCCAGCGCGGCGCGGTCCATGAGCCGCGCGTGCGCACCCTTCGTCTGCGCGGCGCCGAGCCACTTCTCGTGCGCGGCCATGTCGGCATCGGAGGCGGCGAGATAGGCGAGGCCGGTGGTGCGATAGCCGACATCGACCTGCGACTGGATCTCTTGCCAGAGTTCGTTCGCGAGCATCGACAAGGGCAACTCACGCACATCGCGGCCCACGCTGCGAATCCAGCCCCAGTTGCGCGACGATTGCTCGCCGGCCACCGTGCCCTTTTCGAACACCGCGACGTCGATGCCCTTGCGGGCCAGCGCCAGCGCGCAACTCACGCCGATGATCCCGCCGCCGACAATGGCGACGGACACTTGCTTGGGCAGATCCGGTTTCAACTCGCGTGCTCCGAAATGAGTCAGTGATGCGGCCCGGACGTCAGGCCAGGCGCTTCCGGCTCGCGGCCAGGCCGCAGAGCGCGAGCGCCGAGACGGCGATCAGATACCACGCAGGCGACATGATGCTGCCGGTCGTCTTGACCAGCAGGCTCGTCACCAGCGGCGTAAGGCCGCCGAACAGCGTCATCGCGATCACATAGGCCAGCGACACGCCCGTCGTGCGGCAGCTTGCCGGGAACAGCTGCGACAGCAGCGAACCGACCGGCGAGTAATAGAAGCTGTAGAACACCAGCGAAAGAATGCACTGGAACGCGACGAGCGTGACCGGGCCCGGCGCGCGCGTCAGCATATAGAACAGCGGCAGGATCAGCACCATGCCGGTGAGGAGCGCGGCGCGCATCACCTTTACCGTGCCGAAGCGGTCCGCCGCCATGCCGCCGACCAGCGGCAGCAGCACGCACACGAGACCGCTCGCGATCGACGACGAAAACGCCGCATCCTTGCTGACGCCGAGATTGTTGATCGCGAAGGTCGGCATGTAGATGTTGATGAAGCTCGCCAGCCCGCCCGCACCCGCGACGATCGCGCCAATCAGCACGGCCGACTTGTGGGAGCGCGCGGTTTCACGCAGCGGCGAATGCTCGGTCTTCTTCACCTGTTCGAAGTCGGCGGTCTCGCTCACCTTGCGGCGGATATACAGCCCGACCGGCCCGATCAGGCAGCCGAACACGAAGGGCAGGCGCCAGCCCCACGAATTGACCTGCTCGGCGGTCAGGAAGTGGTTGATGCAGTAGGCGAACAGCGACGACGTCAGCACCGCGAGGCCCGACGCCGAAAACTGCAGGCTGCCGAAGAAGGCCATGCGGCGCTTGTCCTGTTCGGTCAGGAACGAGTTCGCGGCGCCGAATTCCCCGCCCGCCGAAAAGCCTTGCAGCAGGCGTCCGGCAACGAGAATCACCGGCGCGAGCACGCCGATGCTGTCATAAGTCGGCACGACGGCGATCGACGCCGTCCCGAGCAGCATCAGCAAGGCGGCCAGACTGAGGGCGAAGCGCCGCCCGCGCCGGTCCGCGATGACGCCGAGCACGATCGCGCCCACCGGACGGATGACGAAGGAACTGCCGAAGGTGAGCAGACTGAGCAGCAGCGCGGATTGCCCGTCGCCGGTCGGGAAGAAGAGCTTCGACACGGTGATCGCGAACATCGCGTACACGAGCAGGTCGAACCATTCGAAGAACGTGCCGAAGTTCGCGGCGATGACGTCCCGCACGCGGTTTGGAGCGGGTTGGTCCACGACGGGGGCGTCGAGGGTGCTGGCCTTGTTCAACATATTCATCCTTTGCAGTCTTGAGCAGGCGGAGCGGCCGCCGGATGCCGTGGTGCCAACGTTCATAGCGATAGTGCTGGTTCAGACCTCAACTGCCTTTGAAACGCGTTGCGCCGCACCCAATGGCGTGCTGCGCGCGAAGCTCCGGCCATGCCAGAGCAGACAAGCGGAATCGACATCGCGGCGTGACGAAATCCGCTCGATCACGCCGACAAAAATCGAATGCGTGTAGCCGTCGTGACACTTGTCGAGCCGGCAATCGAGCACGACAGCGGCATCGGCGAGCACGGGCGCGCCGGTTTCGAGCGTGGTCCACTGGCCGGGCTCGAAGCGCGCATCGCCCTTCGCCGCGCGAAAGCGGTCGACGATGTCGCTCTGTTCCACCGACAGCAGGTTCACCGCGAACGTGCCGTGCTTAACGATGGCATCGTGCGCGGAGGCGTTCTTGTTCACGCACACGACGAGTGAAGGCGGATCCGACGACAGGCTGCACACCGACGTCGCGATCAGTCCCGCGGGCTTGCCGTCGCGCAAGGTGGTGACGGCCGTCACGCCCGCCGCGAACAGCGCCATGGCGTCCTGGAAGCTGTGTTCCGAATCGGTTGCGGTTGCGGTCGGCATCATCACGCGCCTCCGATGCGCTGGAAGACGCTCGGCGCAAGGCCGAGATTCGCGCGCAAGGTCGTGCCCTCGTAGCGCGAGCGGAACAGCCCGCGCCGACGCAACTCGGGCACGAGGAAGTCGCTCATGTCGTCCATGCCGGTGGGAAGAATCGGCGGGCAGATATTGAAGCCGTCGGCGGCGTCGTTGCGGAACCAGTGCTCCATTTCGTCGGCGATATCCGCCGCCGTGCCGATCAGCAAACGCACGCCGAACGTCGACGCCACGCGCTGACCGAGTTGGCGGATCGACAGGTTCTCGGCATGCGCGACCTCGACCAGGTTCTGCGCGATGCTGCCGATGTTCTTCGTGTTCGCCGTATTCAGATCGGGCACCGGGCCATCCAGCGGATAGGCCGACAGGTCGCCCAGCTGGCCGTACAGCGCCGCCAGTCCGCTCAGCGGATGGATCAGCGCCTGGAGTTCCTCGTACTTGTCGCGCGCTTCCTCGCGCGTCGCCGCGACGAAGGGCGCGATGCCCGGCATGATGAGCAGGTCGTCCGGCTGCCGGCCATGAGCGGCGAGCCGGCCTTTGAGGTCGGCGTAATAGGCTTGCGCGCTGCTGAGATCGTGCGAGTTGCTGTACACCACTTCCGCACAGCGCGCCGCAAGCCGGCGGCCTGCTTCGGACGCGCCCGCCTGCACGATGACCGGCTGTCCCTGCGGCGTGCGCGCCGAGTTCAACGGCCCGCGCACCTGGAAGTGCTTGCCCTTGTGGTTCGGCGTGTGCAGCTTCGCTTCGTCGTAGAACAGGCCGGAGTCCTTGTCGCGCACGAAGGCATCGTCTTCCCAGCTGTTCCACAGCGAGCGCACGACGTCGACGAATTCGTCGGCGCGTTCGTAGCGGTCCGCGTAGGCGAGGTTCTCGGTGCGGCTGAAGTTCTGCGCCTCTTCGTCCGACCACGACGTCACCACGTTCCAGCCCGCGCGCCCGCCGCTGATGTGATCGATCGATGCGTACTTGCGCGCGATATGGAACGGCTCGTTATACGTGGTCGATGCCGTCGCCACCAGGCCGATGTTGCGCGTCGTGGCCGCGAGCGCCGCCAGCAGCGTCAGCGGTTCGAGTTCCGCGTTGCGCATGTCGCGGGCGAGCGAGCCCTTGGGATTGTCGTTGGCGCGGATGCCGAGGCCATCCGCGAAGAAAATCATGTCGAAGTGCGCGGCTTCCGCCTTGCGCGCCGTGTTCAGGAAATGCTCGAAGCTGAGCGCGCCATCGGCGGGCACCGACGGATGCCGCCACGCGGCCACGTGATAGCCGAGATACCGCATCGAGAGACCGAGTCTGAGTTTGCCGTCCTTCGTCATTTCCGACACCTCCATGTGCTGCCGTTCATCTCGCCGCTCCGGTGTGAAGCGGCGTCGTGTAGAGCATGGTGAGTCGCGAAATCGGGCGACTCAACGCTGTCAAAATTGGTCGGCTATCCGGAAAGCGAATAGGGCGGCGTCAGTGCGGTGCAGCGGGCCTCCGGGACTACTCGTAGATGACGAAAATCTTTCGTACCGTCTCGATGTTGCGCCACACGCCGGTGAAACCGGGCTTGATCAGGAAGCTGTCGCCGGGGCCGTAGCGGACGGGCGAGCCGCCATCCTCGGTGATTTCCACGACACCCGACAGGATGTGGCAGAACTCGAACATCTCGCCGCGGATCGAGCGGTTCGCGCCCGGCGTCGATTCCCAGATGCCGGTCTGGATCTTGCCGTCGAAGGCTTCGTCGAGCAGCCAGGTCTGGTTCTGCGGATTGCCCGAGATCAGGCGTTCGGGCAGCGGCGCGCCGGGTTGCGGGGCGAAATCGGGCGCGGTGTCGAGGGAGACGAGCAGGGACATGGGCTTCGTTTTAAAAGGTCGTGTCAGAAAGAGCGATAACCGGGAGCGATAACCGCGATCACAGCAATCCGGCGTCGCGCATGCGATACCAGCTCACCACCGCCGCGAGATAGAGCCGCTGCAAGCCGTGGAACGGGATCGGCGAGATGCGGGTCAGCGGGAAGGGCAGGGCGCGCGCATCGCGGGTCAGGGTGTAGCGGGCGAGCGCATCGCCCATCGCGGTTTCCAGCGCGACGCCGCGGCCCATGCAGCCGATATTGATGAGCAAGCCGGGTTCGGGTTCATGCACATGCGGCAGGAAATCGCGCGTGACCGAAACATGGCCGCACCAGCGATGATCGAATGCAATGCCCGCGAGCTGCGGGAACATCTTCACGACGGCGCGTTCGAGATGCGCCCAGTCGTTGTTCGATGCAGGCTGGCGGAACGGCCCGCGTCCGCCCATCAGCAGGCGGCCCGTGTGGTCCTTGCGGAAATACAGCAGCAGGTTGCGCGTGTCCGACGACACCTGTCCGCCCGGCATGACGCTCTCGGCCTGTTGCGCGGTCAGCGGCGCCGTGGAGAGTTGATACGAGTTCGGCGTGATCACCGTGCTCGACAGCTTCGAGGACAGTTCGCGCGTGTAGGCATTGGTGCACACGATGACCGTCCTGGCCGTCACATGCGGCCCCAATGCCGTGTTCACCTTCCACGCATTGCCTTCCCGCTGCCAGCCCGTCACGGGCGTCTGGCCGAAGATGCGCGCGCCCGAGGCCATCGCCACGCGGGCGAGTTCACGCGCATACGTCAGCGGTTGCAGGCCGCCCGCGCGCGGGTCGAGCCAGCCGCCCTTGTACGCCTGCGTGCCGAGCAGGTTGCGCACCTGCGCGGCGTCCAGCAGTTGCGCGCCTTTCAGGCCGCGCCGCTCCCATTGACGCATGCGCGACTCGACCGTATGCAGCGCGGCGTCGTTGTGCGCGCCCTGCACCCAGCCGTGGCGCACGTGCGGCACCGCGAGCTTTTCGGTGTCGATCATCCTGAAGACGTGCTCGGTCGTGGAGCCGGCGAAGGCCGCCACCGCGCGGCCCGCGTCGGGGCCGAAGCGCGCTTCGAGTTCGTCCGGGTCGTACTTGAGGCCCGGAATGATCTGCCCGCCGTTGCGGCCCGAGCCGCCCCAGCCCGGTTCGCGCGCTTCCAGCACGACGACATTCACGCCGTTCTTCGCGAGATGGCAAGCCGTCGACAGGCCCGCATAGCCCGCGCCGACGATCACGACATCCGCCGTGCAGCTTGCGCCGAGCGCGGGCGTGGAGACGGCGGGAACAGCCGTGTGAGCCCACAGCGACGGGGCCAGCGGGAAGAGTTCGCCGGGCGCGGTGGCGCGGAATTGCGCGGCGGGCGTCAGCGTGGAATCAGACATGCTCGATGACTCGCTTCAAAAAGTCCTGGGTTCGCGGATGCTGCGGGTTGCCGAGCACCTCCTTGGCCGCGCCTTGTTCGACGATCGTGCCGCGGTCCAGAAACAGCACGCGGTCCGCGACATCGCGCGCGAAGCCCATTTCGTGCGTGACGACGATCATCGTCATCTGCTCGTCGGCGAGGCTGCGCATCACCGCGAGGACTTCGCCGACGAGTTCGGGGTCGAGCGCGGAGGTCGGTTCGTCGAAGAGAATGGCCTTCGGCTGCATGGCCAGCGCCCGGGCAATTGCCACGCGCTGCTGCTGGCCGCCCGACAGTTGCGCCGGATACGCGTGCTCCTTGGCCGACAGGCCGACGCGCGCCAGCAGGCTGCGGCCGCGTTCCATGGCTTCCTTGCGCGGCTCGCGCCTGACGAAGATCGGCCCTTCGATCACGTTCTCGAGCACCGTCCGGTGCGGAAACAGGTTGAAGCGCTGGAACACCATCGACACGCTCGCGCGCAGCTCGGCGATCGAGCGGTGCGCGGCGTCCACCTTGCGCCCCTCGACGGTGATGGTGCCCGACTGATAGTTCTCCAGCCCGTTGATGCAGCGCAGGATGGTGGACTTGCCCGACCCCGAAGGACCGATGAGGCACACCACTTCGCCCTTCGATACCGTGGCCGACACGCCCTTGATGACTTCGAGCGAACCGTAGCTCTTGTGAATGTCGTGCAGTTCGATCATTTGCGTCCGCTCCCGAGTCTCTTTTCAAGCTGGCCCACGAGCAGGAACAGCGGAATGCACATCACCAGATAGAGCGCGGCGACCAGCGTGAACACCGTCGTGTTCTGGAAGGTGGACGACGCGATCAGCTTGCCTTGCAGCGCGAGTTCGGCCACCGTGATGGTCGATGCCTGTGAGCTGTCCTTCAGCATCATGATCATCGTGTTGCCGTAGGGCGGCAGCGCGATCCGGAAGGCCTGCGGCAGGATCACGCGGCGCATGGTCATCGCGCCGCGCATGCCGATGGAATGCGCCGCCTCGATTTGCCCCTTGTCGATGGCCTGGATACCAGCGCGGAAGTTCTCCGCCTGATACGCCGAATACGCGACGCCCAGACCGATGATCGCCGCCTGCAAGGCCGTGATCGAGATGCCGAAGTCCGGCAGCACGAAATAGATCACGAACAGCTGCACGATGATCGGCACGCCGCGAATGAAGTTGATGACGCCGCGCGCAATCAGGTCGAGCGAGCGCACGCCCGACACCCGCATCAGCGCCCATACCATGCCGAGCACGGTCGAGAGCAGCAGCGAGCCGATCGTGACGACGATCGTCAGCTTGACGCCGCGTAGAAGGATCGGCAGATACTCGGCCGAGTGCTGGAAAAAGTCTTGCATGAATCAGCTTCTCCTGGCCGTTGCCGGCCAGAGCAGGGTTGCTCGAACATCTACGGCGCGCCGGAGCCGGACAGGCCCCGGCCAGATGGAGATCAGAGACCCCACTTCTTCACGACGGCGTCGATCCGGCCATCGGCCTTGACCTTGGCAATGGCGGCGTTGAGCTTCGCGATGCGCTCCGGATGACCCTTCTGCACCGCAATGCCGATCTGCCCCGGCATCACGGGCTTGTAGCTGGTCACGAGACGCGTGTTGTTGAAACCGCCGTGCGAGACCTGGTAGGCGAGGATCGGATAGTCGGCGACGGCGGCATCCACGCGGCCGGTGTTGGTGTCGCGCAGCAGATCCTGGAGCGTTTCATAGACCTTCACTTCGGCGAACAGGCCGGAGTCCTGCATCGCCTTCAAAAACGGCGTGCCGATCTGCGCGCCCACCACCTTGCCCTTCAGGTCCGCGAAGCTCACGTAGTTCTTCGTGTCGGACTTCGGCACGATCAGGCCTTCGCCGTACTGGTAGACGGGGTCGGTGAAATCGACCACTTTCTGGCGGTCCGGCGTGATGAACATCGCGGCGGCGACCGCATCGATCTTGCCGGTGGTGAGCGACGGAATCAGTGCCGACCACGCCAGCGGCACGGTGGTGACGTTATCGCCCGCTTCCTTGCCGACCAGGCTCATGTTGTCCACCATGACGCCGGTGATGGTGTCGGTCTTCGTGTCGAGGAACGTGAACGGCACGCCCGTGGGAGTGGAGCCCACTTTCAGCGTTTCGGCGCCTGCCGTGCCGCTCAGCGTGACCCCCGCTACCATCGCGATACCCGCGAAAAATCCAAGCCAGTTCCTCATTGCGAAGCTCCCCTTTTGAAGTCGTCGTTACCGTGATGTCGCTTGCCGTATCCAGATTTCATGCGGCTTTCGGTATACATTAACCACGTCAAAAAAGCATAACAAGCTTAAATTGCGGGTTTTTGGTGGGTAGTTTCCCGTTTGGACAGATTTTCGGTATGCTGAACCGATGGGTAACGCCGACTGGCGGCCCGAGCGACAGAGAGGAAGAAGATGTCGGACGACGACGTGATTGCCGAAGGCGCGGGCAATGGGCCCTTGCGCGGCAGCGTGTACGGCAGCATCAAGGCCGGGATCCTGGAGATGCGCCTGCTGGCCGGCGCGCCGCTGCAGGAAGTGGAGCTGGCCTCGCACTACGGCGTGAGCCGCACGCCGGTGCGCGAGGCCTTGCGGCAGTTGCTCGACGAAGGCTTCGTCGAGCGCAAGGGGCGTTTCTATCAGGTGAAGGATCTGACGCCCAGCGACGTCCGCGACCTGTACGAGGTGCGCGAGAGTCTGGAAACGACGGCGGTGCGGCTATGCGTCGAGCGCGCCGACGATTCCATCCTCGACCGGCTGCGGGAAACCATCGCGGGGCAGGTGGAGGCGCTGGCGGCAAATGACCGGCAACGCTTCTCGGTATTCGACTCGGCCTTCCATCTGACGCTCGCGGAAGGCGCGGGCAACGGGTTGCTGTTGCAGCAGTTGACGGCCATCCACGAAAAGATCCGCCTGACGCGCGGCCGCGAATACGACGTGCCCAACTGGCTCAAGTATTCGATCGACGAACACTCGCGCGTGCTGAGCGCGCTGGAACGTCGCGATGCCACCATCGGCATCGCGGAGATGACGTATCACATTCGCAGCGTGGTCGATCTGCACTTCGGGACAAGGCGGCGCAAGGATTGAACGCAACTGCCGCGCAGTGCGCGGCAGTGAGTCCATGCCTCAACGCGCTTCCACGCTCACCTGCGGCGCATGCGAACGCGAGCGCACGATCGCCGCCACCAGCAGGGCACCCAGCACGAGTCCGCCCGCCACGACGAACAACGCGGTATCGGTGCGTCCGGTGAGGTCCTTCAGATAACCGATCATGTACGGCGAGACGAAGCCCGCGAGATTGCCGATCGAGTTGATCATTGCGATACCCGCCGCCGCCGTGACGCCGGTCAGGAACGCGGTCGGCAGGCTCCAGAACAGCGCCGGAATCGACAGCACGCCCATGTTGGCGATACACAGTGCAACGAGGCCCAGGACCGGCTGCGTCTGCCACAGCACGCACAGCGAGAAGCCGACCGCCGCCATTGCGAACGCCACGATCAGATGCCACTTGCGTTCGTTGTGCCGGTCCGCGCTGTAGCCGAAGGCCAGCATGCTGACGATGGCGCACACGCCCGGAATCGCCGTCATCACGCCGATCGTGAACGCATCCTTCACGCCCATCTTCTGCACCAGCGTCGGCATCCAGAAGCTGATGGCATACAGCCCCATGTTGTAGACGAAGTAGATGACGACCAGCGCCCAGATGCGCCCGTTGCCGAGCAGCGCGGCGAAACCGTGGCCGAGCTTGTCGCGGTTCTCCGCGGCGAGCAGGCTCGTCAGGTGCGCCTTCTCCGGGTCCGACAGCCACTTCACCCGGCCAATGTCCTCGCTCATGCGGAAGAAGATATAGATGCCGAGCAGCACGGTGGGCAAGCCTTCGACGAGGATCAGCCATTGCCAGCCGCGCAGGCCGCCGAGTCCCGACATGAAGCCGAGAATCGACCCCGACACCAGCCCGCCGATCACCCCCGACGAAGCCAGCGCGATATAGAACACGCCCCAGGCGCGGCCGCGTCGCGCGGACGGATACCACTGGCTCATGTAGTAGATCGCGCCCGGAATGAAGCCCGCTTCGGCGAGCCCGAGCAGGAAACGCATGATGTAGAACTGCGTGGGCGTGCGCACGAAGATCGATGCGCAGGACAGCAATCCCCACGTCACCATGATGCGCGAGATCCAGCGCCGCGCGCCCACCTTGTGCAGGATCACGTTGCTCGGCACTTCAAGCAGGAAATAGCCGACGAAGAAGATGCCCGCGCCGAAGCCATAGACGGCGTCGCTGAAGCTCAGGTCGCTCGCCATTTGCAGCTTGGCGAAGCCCACGTTCACGCGGTTCAGATAAGAAAAGAAAAACCCGAGCATTAAAACCGGAAGGATCCGTATCGATATTTTCCGGAACAGCGCGTTTTCGTCGATGGTCTGCATTGCTTGTCTCGTAATGGTTTTATTGGGTCGAGCCCAGGTCAATCGATGCGGTAAAAGCGTTTCGCCGTGCCGGCGAACAGCTGGCGCAGTTGCGTTTCGTCGGCTTGCGGCACGGCGGCGAGCACATCGGCGACGATCTCCGTCATCGTCGCCGACAGATTGCCCACCGGCAGGTTGCTCGCGAACATCGAGCGGTCATAGCCGAACAGCTCCACGGCTTCGCGGATCACGCGGCGATTGCTCGCGCTGTCCCACGTGCCGTTCGGCAGGCCGAGTTCCGACACCTTCAGGAACACGTTCGGGCAGGCCGCGAGCGCTTCCATCCCCGTGCGCCAGATCGCGATGCCTTCCTCCGAACGGTCGAGCGGCAGGCCCAGGTGATTCGTGACGATCGGCGTGTCGGGAAACGCCCGCGCCACTGCCGCCGCTTCCTCCAGATGCCAGTACGGCACGCGCAAATCCCACGAGAAGCCGTACTTGCCGAGCAGGGCGAGGCCGCGCAGCCAGGCGTCGTCCTGCATCGTGCCGGGGCGGCCTTGCACCGAATCGCGCGGGCCCGCCGAGATCTCCGGCTTCGAGCGCACGCCGCGCATCAGCGGGCTTTTTGCGTGGCCCGCGAGAATCGCATCGCAATCGGGCTGCACGAAAAACACATGGCCGACGATCCCACTCGGCAGCCCCGTTTTGACGTTCAGTTGCGTGAGCCAATCGGTTTCGCGCACCTGTTCCTTACGCGAGCGTTCCGCTTCCACGTGCACGGTGCCGATCACGTCGAAGCCCGCCGTCGCGCGGCGATATTGCTCGGGCAGGAAGTCGCTGCACATCTGGCGGTAATCGCCGAGGAAGAAGCTGTCGTCGTATTCGTCGGTGAGCCACGGGAACGTGCCGTCCGACAGATCCCAGAAATGATGATGCGCGTCGAAGATCGGCAATGTGAAGCCGAGCGCGTTGTCGGTCCGGGTGGTCATGCGGAAGTCCTTTGAGTGATCAGGAAGCCAGTCCGAGCGGGCGATACACACGCTCGGCCGTGTCATGGAAAAACGCCCGCTGCTGCGCCTGCGGCCACGCGCGCACGAGTTGCCTGAAGCCGTTCAGCAGGCCGTCGAGCGTGATGAACATGCCATCGACCGGAAAGTTGCTGCCGAACATGAGCCGCTCCGCGCCGAACAGCGCGTGCAGCGTATCGATGACCGGCTGGTTCGCCGCCACGCTCCACGGCTGGCCGCGCTCGCACAAGCCCGACACCTTCACGGCGACGTTCGGCAGCGCGGCGAGCCCAACCATCGCGTCGCCCCAGCCGCGCAGCGTGTCCGCCGAGCGGTCGCCCGGCACGCCCGAGTGATTCACGATCAGCAGCGTTTCGGGAAAGTCGCGGGCGAGGCGCGCGGCCTCGTGCATCTGGGTCCACGGCGCCTGCAATTCAAAATGCAATCCGTGTTGCGCGAGTTGCGCATAGCCGCGCCGCCAGCGTGCGTCGGACATCAGCGTACGGCCGGCGTCATCCGGCGCGCCGGGCTTGTGGCGCACGCTGCGCACGCGCTCGAACGCGGCCTGCGCGGCGAGCAGGGTTTCGGTGTCGTCGCGATCGAGCCACGCCTGCGCGGCGATCGCATTGGGCCGTCCGCTCGATGCCGCCAGTTGCGACACATAGCGCGTCTCGCCGAGCGGATCGGCCGGGTCCCATTCCGCTTCGACATACACGCTGCCGACCACGTCGTGACCGGCGGCATCGCGCAGATAGTCGGCCGGCAGATAGGTGCGCTTGATCGCCGAATAGTCGCCATAGCGGTGCGGCACCAGCGTGTCGCCCGCGAGCCACGGATAGTGATTCGCTTCGAGATCCCAGAAGTGCTGATGGGCGTCGATGATCGGGCCGTCGTAGAGCGTCGTCATGCGCGCTCTCCGGCTTTGCCGCCGCCGAAGTCAATCAGCAGCGAGCCGACCAGATACGCGAACGCCGCGGCGGCGAAGAACAGGATGACGGCGTTGAAGCCGCCGGTGGCATCGACGAGCACGCCGACGACGATCGGCACCACGATGGCGCCGCCCGTGCCCGCAAAGTTCATCACGCCGCCGACGAGGCCGACCTGTTCGCGCGGCGCGAGCATTGCGGGAATCAGCCAGTAGAGGCCGCCCCACAGATGGAAGAACACGCCGAGCGACAGCAGCGCGACCGCATAGCGGATATCCGACACGAACGGCAGCGCGAGCAGACAGACGAGCGACATGCCGCCCGACAGACCGAACAGAATCCGGAACGCCACCTTGCGCGAGAAGCGCTTTTGCAGCCAGTCGGCGGTCACGCCCGACAGCACTTCGCCGATGGCGCCTGCCAGGAAGATCAGGAAGGTGGCGAAGCCCATGCTGCGGATATCGAGACCGCGTCCGGCGGAGAGGTAATTCGGTCCCCAGGTCACGAGGCCGAAGAACACCATCGCCCAGCCGATCCGGCCGACCACCATCGCCGCGATCGTGCCGCGCGAGAGCGGCGCCTTCTTCGCGCGGGGCGCTTCGCCGGCGGCGAGTTTCTGCGCGCGGATATAGGCGGCTTCGCTTTCATCGAGTCCGGGATGCTGCTCCGGCGTCTCGCGCAGCAGCCGATACACCACCAGGCCGAACACGATGGTCAGCCCGCCGACGATCAGGAACGCCGTGCGCCACGAGCCCGTGAACGCGAGCAGCGCGCTGATGGCCAGCCCGCCGATGGCCGAGCCGAGCGGCGCGCCGCTGTCGATCAGCGTGACGCCGCGCGCGCGTTCCGCGGGCGGCAGCCATGCAGCCGTGAGTTTGGTCGCGGCCGGCATGTACGGCGCTTCGAACACGCCGAGGCCGATGCGCGACAGCAGCAGCGTCACGCCGTTCACCGCGAAGGCTGCGAGACACTGAAAGCCGCCCCACAGCACCGCCGCAATGCCGATCATGCGACGTCCGCCGAAGCGGTCGGCGGCCCAGCCGGCGGGAATCTGGAACGTGCTGTAGGTCCAGAAGAACGCCGACAGGATCAGCCCCTGCATGGTCGCCGCCAGATGGAACTCGTGCACGATGGTCGGCATCGCGATGGACAGCGACATCCGGTCGACGCAATTGATCGTGTACAGCACGAACAGCAGCAGCACCATGCGCCAGCGCGTGGTGGACGCGAGCGAACGGATCGATCCGGACGAAGCCGCGACGGGACTTTCGGTTTGCATGTCTCTTCTCTCTATTTCTGATTCGAGTGCACCAACGCTCAGTGCGCCGAGTTGCGCTGCCAGGCCGCGTAGAGCGCGGAGCCGTCGAGATCCAGCGCGGCGAGCGGCACCTGTTCGCCCTTCCCGACATCGGCGAGCAGGCGCTTGTTGGCCGCCAGATAGAACGGCGCGGCGCCGCCGGCCTTGGCCGTATCGACGAGCAGCGGCGTCGCGCCCTCGATGGTGTGGTGATGGCCGCCCATCGCCAGCGTCTCGCCGGCCTTGAAGTCGCGTTCCACGCGCGCCACCATGCGCGCGTGCGGGCGTTGCGCGGCGCTGCCCGTCGGCTGGCCGAGCAGCACGGCGGAGAAGACGCTCATCGGGGTTTCGAGGCCCATCAGGTGATAGGGCAGGTAGATGCACGCGTAACGTCCGTTCTTGCCGACCACGTGGCCCTTCTGCTTCAGCAATTGCCAGGTTTCGTCGTCCTTGCAGCGCACGATGACGAACACGCCGCCGCCGAAGCTGACATCGTCCGGACGGCGCAGGCAGTTGAAGACATCGACCACGCCGGTGCGCTCCAGGATGCCGCCGTCTTCCTTCGGCACGAAGATGTCCGCCAGTTCGCTGATGCGCGCGAGCGGATAGTTCAGCGCGTCGGCGGCGGGCAGCAGGCCGGTGGAATTCGCGACCACGTTCAGCTCGCAATAGTCGGGCGTCGCGCTCTGCGGCAGCATCGCAAGCGCCTGGCTGCGTGCGGCGAGCGTCGCGGCGATGTCGTCGCCGAGCGTCCAGCACGCATCCAGCGACACCCCGTGACGCTGCTCCAGATAGTCGACGCTGTGCGCGGCCGGATCGTAGATGTAGTCGTATTCGCTCGACTTGCCTGCCGCCACGACCTCGAAGCCGAGCACCCGCGCCCATGTGACGAGGCCGATCAGGTTGCTCGGCTGGTCGCCGTCGGGCGTCGTGTAGACCACCTTGTTCTCCAGCGCCAGCTGGTTCAGATACGGTCCGACGACCGAATCGGTTTCCTTGGTCGCCATCGCGACGTGCACCCCGCGCCGCAACGCGTTCTCCGCGATCTGCACGCTCACTTCGGGATGGCCGGTCGCCTCGACGACGATGTCGAGTTCCACGCCGTCGAGCAGCCGGTAATCGGCGACGAGCGCCATGCGGCTTGCGGCGCGCGCGGTGCGGACATCGGCGGCGTCGTTGCAGACGGCGACCGCGCCGGCGTCGTAGCCGAGCGAGGCGAGGGTGGCGAGCGTGCCGTCCACGTCCAGGTCGCACAGCGCGGCGATCTCGATGCCCGGCAGCACGCGGCATTGCACCAGCAGCGAGCGGCCAAAGCCGCCCTTCGGCCCGACGAGCGCCATGCGGATCGTGCGGCTGCCGAGCGACTGGAAGAGATGTTCGTAATTCATGTGTGTTCGTCCTTGGGCGAGCGGGAAGTGTGCTGTGCCGCACATTCCGGCGGATGACGGCCTGAAGCGGCGGCCGGTTTCCGGTTGAGCGGTCTGCCTTGCGATCTGGCGCGGTATACCAATGAGCGGGCGTGGCGGCCTGATGGAGACCTTCTGTCGAGGCACCCTGAAATCGGGCGGAAAGCCATATCAGATAAGGCTTTCAGAGGTCTCCGGGCGTGGCTTCATCCCTGTTTCATTCTTGTTCGCGATAGCGCTTCATCCGCTTTTGCATGATGAAACGGTCGGTTTGGTATACCAAAATTTATCCGGAGGTCACGGTCCGGTCAAGTGCGGGATAACACCATGGAAGACAAAAGGCCTGCGCGGCTGTCGTCGCCCATCCCGCGCTGGTAAAGTGGCATACCGAAAGCGCCGACGATGCGTTTCGGCCAAGAAGGATCGCCCCCATGATGGATTCCGAAGACGACACCGAAGCTTCAGATAACGGCGAAGCGCCCGACGAACTGCTGTCGATGCAGATCGCGCAGCGTCTGCGCACGCTCATCGCCACCGACGAACTCAAGCCCGGCGAGCGCCTGCGCGAGCGCACGCTGGCCGAGCGGCTCGACGTATCGCGCACGCCGCTGCGCGAGGCGCTGAAGGAGCTGGCGAGCGATGGATTAGTGGTCGTGCTGCCGAAACGCGGCGCGATCGTGGCGGATCTCGGCGCGGCGGAAATCGCCGAGAAGCTGGATGTGTTGGGGGTGATCGAGGCGTTCGGCGGCGAGGCGGCCTGCCGGATGGCGAGCGGCGAGGAGATCGCCGAAATCCGCGCGCTGCATCACGAGATGCATGCGGCATACGAGCGGCGCGACCGGATGAACTACTTCCGGCTCAATCAGGCGATCCATACGAGCATCATCGCGGCCGCGAAAAACGCGACGCTCAAGGAGGTGCACGAGCGCCTGAACCGGCAGCTGTATCGCTACCGGTTTCAGGGCAGCGTGACGTCGGAGACGTGGCATACCGCCATCGACGAGCACGAGGTCATCATTCGCCTGCTGACGGCCCGCGATGGCGCGAAGCTCGGCGAGTTCCTGCGCCGGCATGTGCACAGCACGTGGGAGCAGCTGTCGCCGCACGATACGGAGCCGGCCCCCGCCGCGGAACACGAGGCGCAGTAATCGGCTCCTGCGTGCTGTCGTTCTGTCGTGCGTCAGACGACTTCGTTCAGCGCCTTCTCGAAGCGGGCCACGGCGCCCGCCACATCATGCAGCTTGTCGAGGCCGAACAGGCCGATGCGGAAGGTCTTGAAATCCGCCGGCTCGTCGCACTGGAGCGGCACGCCCGCCGCGATCTGCACGCCCGCGTCGGCGAACTTCTTGCCGGAACGAATGCCGTCGTCGTCCGTGTAGCAGACCACGACGCCCGGCGCTTCGAAATCCTTCGCCGCCACGCTCCTGAAACCCTTGTCGGCCAGCACGGCCCGGATGCGCCGGCCCAGTTCCAGCTGTTCGGCCTTCACCTTGTCGAAGCCGTAGGCCTCGGTTTCCTTGATGACGTCGCGCAGGATCGCGAGGCTGTCGGTGGGCATCGTGGCGTGATACGCGAAGCCGTTGTTCTCGTAGGCTTCCATGATCTGCAGCCACTTGCGGAGATCGCAGGCGAAGCTGGTGCTGGTCGTCCCGTCGATACGCTCGCGAGCCAGCGCGCTCAGCATGACCAGCCCGCAGCACGGCGACGCGCTCCAGCCTTTCTGCGGCGCGCTGATGAGCACGTCGACGCCGCTTGCCTGCATGTCCACCCAGACCGTGCCCGAGGCGATGCAGTCCAGCACGAACATGCCGCCCACTTCGTGCACCGCGTCCGCGACGGCGCGCAGATAGTCATCGGGCAGGATGATCCCGGCGGCGGTTTCCACGTGCGGCGCGAAGACCAGATCCGGCTTGTGTTCGCGGATCGCCGCGACCACTTCTTCGATGGGCGCGGGTGCGTAGGCGGCCTGCCTTCCGGCTTCAACCGGACGCGCTTTCAGCACCACGGATTCGGACGGAATGCCGCCCATGTCGAAGATCTGCGTCCAGCGGAAGCTGAACCAGCCGTTGCGGATGACGAGACATTTCTGGTTCGTGGCGAACTGCCGGGCCACGGCTTCCATGCCGAACGTGCCGCTGCCGGGAACGATCGCGACGGCATGCGCGTTATAGACTTTCTTCAGACCGGCGGAGAGATCGCGCATGACGCCCTGGAACAGCTGCGACATGTGGTTGATCGACCGGTCGGTGTAGACGACCGAATATTCGAGGAGCCCCTCGCGGTCGACATCAGGGAGTAACGCTGGCACGCTCGCCTCCTGCACTTGGGGAAAAGGGGTGAAGAACGATTCTAACGAAAGCCGCCCGATGACGCGTCGCGCGCTCCGTGTCGCTCCTTGCCGTTCAGCGCCGTCCACTCGACTTCGACAGCGCCTCGCGAAAGGTTTCGACCAGCCGGTTGTCCTCGCCCGCGCGCGTGAGCATGACGAGCTTGGTCCGCAGATCGAGATCGGCGACGGGAATGAAGCGCACGTCGCGCCGGTTGTTCTTCGAAGTCGAACGGCCGACGAGCGTCGCGCCCAGTCCCGCACCCACCAGTGCGAGCGCCGTATGAATCTCGATGGCTTCGTGGGCCACGCGCGGCGCGCCGCCCGCGCGCTTGAGCGCGGTCAGCAACTGCTGGCCGAACGGACTGCGCTCATCCTTGGGATAGTGGATGAACGGCAGGCGGGACAGCTCCGCCGCCGTCACCGAGCGCTGTTTCGCCAGCGGATCGCCGGCCGGCACTGCCGCGACGAACGGTTCGTCGAGCACCAAGGCGCAGTCGAGATCCAGACTCGGTTCCAGCGGCCCGATGAAGCGCGAGATGCCGACATCGATACGCCCCTGACGCAAGCGCTCGGGCTGGTATTCGGACAGCGCCTCGACCAGATCGAGATGCACGTCCGGGCAGCTCTGGCGAAAGCGCCGCACCGCAGCCGGCAGCACTGAGTACGAGACCGAGCGCACGAAACCGATACCCAGCCAGCCGCGCTGCCCCGATGCAATGCCGCGCGCTTCGTCGTCGAGCCTGCCGGCGTGGGACAGCAATTCCTTCGCACGCGGATAAAAGTATTTGCCGAGCGAGGTGAGTTCCATCGGGCGGCGCGAGCGGTCGAACAGTTCGCCGCCGAGATGCGCTTCGAGTTGCGCAAGCTGCATGCTGATGGCCGTCGGCGCGACGTGGAGCGCGTCCGCGGCGCTCGTCGCGCTGCCGGCTTCGACCACCGCGCAGAAGTACCGGACCTGACGTAGATTCATTTTTATTGAGCCTAAGCTCAGAAATCGATGTTTGATAGCGGAGAAACTTTATCTAAAACTGTCGCTGGCATCAAACTTCCGAACTTCCAATCAAGCGACATGAGCAGTCAAGAGACATCCGCCGATCTCATCGCGGCGCTGCGCGCACTCGGCAGCGCCACCGTCTACGAAGCCCAGGGCGCCCATGGCGCGCTCGACAGCGGCATCAAGCCCATTCATCCGTCGATGTGCATGGCCGGCCCGGCCGTGACCGTCGATACCCGTCCCGGCGACAACCTCATGCTGCATTACGCGATGCTGAAGGTGAAACCCGGCGACGTGCTCGTGGTCGACGCCAAGGGTTTTCTCGAAGCGGGTCCGTGGGGCGACGTGTTCACCGAACTCGCGCTGCAAAAGGGCCTCGCGGGACTCGTGATCCACGGTGCGGTGCGCGACGCGCGCAGCATCATCGACATGGGGTTTCCGGTGTTCAGCCGTGGCTTGAGCATCAAGGGCACGGGCAAGAACCAGCCGGGCCGCGTGAACGTGCCGGTGTGCATCGGCGATGTGGCGATTCAGCCGGGCGATATCGTCGTGGGCGACATCGATGGCGTGGTCATCGTGCCGAAGCATGACGTCGAACGCGTGGTGCAGGTCAGCCGCGCGCGCGAGGAGAAGGAGAGCGTGTTCCGGCAACGGATCCGCGAGGGCGCGAGCACCGTCGAACTGCTGGGATTGCAGGACACGCTGGAGCGGCTCGGCCTGGATTGAGTTCAAGCGCGCCTGTTTGTAGATGAACCCGACAAGAACCGCATAAAAGCCGCCAGTATGGAGCGAGACAACATGAAAGAATCAACCGGAATGCCCGCGATGAACACCGTGGCCGCCACCGCACGTCCGACGCGTTATCGCTGGGTCGTCGCCACGCTGTTCTTCCTGATCTACACGGTAGCCGCCGCCGATCGCGCGAACCTCGGCATCGCGTTGCCCTTCCTGCGGCGCGAGTTCGCGATGAGCAACGCGGAAGCCGGCGCGCTCGTCAGCGTGTTCCTCATTGCCTATGCGTGCGCGCAGTTGCCTTCGGCGTGGATCGTGTCGCGTTTCGGCGTGCGCCGCACGCTGCCCATCTCGATGATCCTCACGTCAGTCGCCACCGCGCTCACCGGCGTGGTGGGCTCGCTGTTCGCGCTCAAGATGTGCCGGCTCGCGCTCGGTTTCGCGGAAGGCCCGTTGCCGCTCGGCATTGCCGCGACGATCAACCGCTGGTTCCCGGCGAAGGAGAAGGGCACGGCATCCGGCCTGTTTCTTTCAGCGGTGAAGTTCGGCCCGGTCATCACGCCGATCATCGGCGCGGCGGTCATCTCGTTGTGGGGCTGGCAGGCCATCTTCATCGTGTTCGCGGTGCCGGGCGTGCTGTTCTCGCTGGTGTGGTGGCTCATGGTGGCCGACCGTCCGTCCGACAGCCGCGCGGTCAATCAGGCCGAACGCGATCTGATCGATACGGCCAAACCCGGCACGCCGTCCGCGACGCAGATCGAACGCACCCGCGCGATGCCCTTACTCGACCGCCTGACACGCGTGCGCAGCGAGAAGCCGCTGGAGACGAGCCGCGCCGTGGCCACCTCGTGGAACATCTACGGCTGTGCGCTGGGCTACTGCTGCCAGCTCGGCATTTCGAGCGTGCTGCTCGCGTGGATCCCCACCTATCTGCTCAACGTGAAGCACTTCAGCGTCGCAGGGATGGGCTTCGTGGCCGCCGCGCCGTGGGTGGGCGCAGTGTTCGGCAACATCGCGGGCGGGCTGCTCTCGGACCGCGCGCTCGGCAAGCGGCGCAAGCCCGGCATGATGTTCTCCGCCATCGCGACCGCCGTCATGATGGTTGCGCTCATCAAGTCGCCGGCATCGCCCGTCGTGTACGGCTTCCTGATCTTCATGACCGGCGTCACGCTGAGCATCGGCTTTTCGGCGTACATGGTGTATCCGACTTCGTTCGTATCGCGGGAGAAGTTTCCGTTGGCGAATGCTATCGTCAACATGGGCGGACAACTCGGCGGCGCGGCGACGCCGTTCATCGCGGGCCTGCTGCTCGATCACTTCGGCTGGAACTACGTGTTCGGCTTCATGTCGGCGATTTCGGCGCTAACCTTCATCATCCTGCTGACGATCTCGGAACCGCTCGACGTCGAGCCCGCGCGTCAAACTCGATGAAAGGCATCGCCAATTGATTGGACTGACTGTCATGCCGCGCCTAACATGTGCCGGACATCAGAAATCGATATCGCGTTGAACCGCTCACGGCATGCAAGCACGCAAACCATCACGAAGACTCAAGCCCATCCTCAGCCTCGATGACTTCGAGCCCGCCGCCCAGCGCTTCCTGCCGCGGCCGGTGTTCGGCTATATCGCCGGGGCGGCGGAAACCAACGCATCGCTCGCACAGAACCGCCTGAGCTTTCAGGACTATGACTTCGTGCCGAACGTGCTCGTCGATGTATCGAAGCGCTCATCGCAGGTCGAGCTCTTCGGCGTCCGGTATGCATCGCCATTCGGCATTGCGCCGTTCGGGCTGGCTGCGTTGTCCGCGTACCGGGGCGATATCGTGCTCGCGCGCGCGGCGCAGCAAGCGAATGTGCCGATGATCATGAGCGGGTCGTCGCTGATCCGTCTGGAAGACGTCGCAAGCGTGGCGCAAGGAACCTGGTTGCAGGCCTATCTGCCGGGACAGACCGCGCAGATCACGCAACTGATCGACCGCGTGCGCGCGGCGGGCTTCGGGACCCTCGTCATCACGGTGGATACGCCCGTGGCGGCCAATCGCGAGAACAACATCCGCACCGGTTTCTCGACGCCCTTGCGGCCCACCTTGCGTCTCGCGTGGGATGGCGTGACGCATCCCGCGTGGCTGCTGGGCACCTTCCTGAAGACGGTGCTGAAGCACGGCATGCCGCACTTCGAGAACAACTACGCCAAGCGCGGCGCGCCCATTCTGTCGCCGAGCGTGTTGCGCGACTTCTCCGATCGCGGACATTTCACGTGGGATCACCTCGCGATGATCCGGCAGATGTGGAAGGGGCCGCTGGTGGTGAAGGGCATCCTCAACCGGCACGATGCCGCGAAGGCCTGCCAGACCGGCGCGGACGGCATCATCGTGTCCAATCATGGCGGACGGCAACTCGACGGCAGCGTGGCGCCGTTGCGTGTGCTGCCGGGCATCGTGGACGCGTGCCGGGACGTGCCGGTGATGATCGACAGCGGCGTGCGGCGTGGCACCGATGTGCTGAAGTGCCTCGCGCTCGGCGCGAAGCTGGCCTTCGTGGGGCGGCCCTTCGCGTATGCGTCGGCGATTGCGGGCGAGGCGGGCGTGCAGCATGGCATCCGGTTGCTCGCCGATGAAGTGTCGCGCGACATGGGCATGCTCGGCATCACGTCGCTCGATCAGCTGGATGCCTCGTTCCTGATGCAGAAGTCGTTCACGATGCCCGTGTCCGTGCCCGGGCGGCATCCGACTGATCAGGCGGCAGCGCGCTGAACGGTTCGTTGTCGGCCGAGATGCAGGGTCACCACGCTCAGGATGACGAGCACGAACGCCGTCAACTCGAGCCAGCCGAAGCGTTCGCCGACCGCCCAGCCGATCACCAGCGCAACCGCCGGCGCGAGATAGGTCGCGGCGGACGAAGCAACGGCGCCGAAGCGCTCCAGCAGGTAGTAGTAGAGGAAGAACGACACGCCGGTCCCCAGCACGCCGCCTCCGATCACGAGCGCCACCGCGGCGAATGGATCGTTGAGCAGATGGCTCACGCCGTTGAAATCCGTCACGGCTGCGAGCACGAGTACGGCGATGCCCATCTGCCAGGTCGCGAGTGCGAGCGGCGGCAGGCCCAGCGGCGTCAGGAAGACGCGCACATAGACGTAGGAGAGTCCGAGCACCATCGAACTCGTCAGGAGCCACAGCACGCCCGTCAGGTCGATCGCTCCACCGGCGCCTTCCCAGGGCCGCGCGATCAGCGTGATGCCGAGGAAGCCCAGCAGCACGCCGAAGGTCATCGTGCTGTTGAGCTTCTCGCTTCTGAGGAACAGCGCGGAGAAGATCGCGGTGAACAGCGTGGCGGCGTTCGCCAGCATCGCCGCCATGCCGGAGGGAACCAGCGCCGTGCCGCGCGTGATCGCGACATAGTAGAACGCCGTGGCGAGCACGCCCATCACGCAGAAGTGATGCAGATGACGCAACTGGCGCCGCTCGATGACCTTCGTGCGCCACGCGACGAACGCCAGCGGCAGAAAGCCGAACAGCACGCGCACGAAGGCAATCTGCATCGGCGTGATGGATGACGCAGCCCACTTCATGTAGATGAAGTTGGAGCCCCAGAACAGACCCAGCAAGACAAACGCAAGCCGCGCCATTCTCATGATGGCTGGTTCGCTGAAGCCGTCATTGCTGGAGCCATTCCTTGAGCTTCTCCGGATGCGCGTCGACGAACTTCTTCGCGGCGGCATTCCAGTCGTTCGATGCATTGCCGTCGAGTTCGATCTGTTCGACCTCGGCCAGCGTCAGCTTGTAATGCTTGATGAAGGTGTAGGCGCGCGGATACTTCGTCGCGAACTGTTTCGAACCGAAGCCGCGAATCTGTTCGTCGCCGCCCAGCACGCCCTTGGGATCCTTCAGATAGCGCATCTTGTACTTCTGCCATAACCAGTGCGGGCTCCATACCGTCGCGACGATCCAGTTCTTCGCCGGATAAGCACGCGAGATTGCCGTGAGCATGCCGGCCTCGCTGGCGCGAATCAGGTTATAGCCCGCGAGATCGTATTCCTTGAGCGCCTTCTCCGACGCCACCATCTCGCCCGCACCCGGTTCGATGCCCTGGATCGTGCTGTTCAGCTTGGTCTTGACTTCCGGCTTGTTCAAATCGGCGATGGAGGCCACTTCGCTTTCGGGCACATAGTCGGGCACCGCCCAGCCGATCTTCGCGCCCGTGTAGATCACGCCGAGATCGTCCATCTCGTCCTTGAAGCGCGCGTAATAGGCCGCGTGCGTCACGGGGAGCCACGCGCCCAGCATCAGGTCGACGTCGCCGCGCGCCACGCCCTGAAACTGAATGCCCAGATCGGCGACGATCAACGTTACCGGCTGATTCAGCTTGGTTTCGAGCACGTACTTGGCGGTATAGGTCACCGCCTGGGTGTCGGCCCAGTTGGCCAGTGAGATCTTGAGCGGATCGGCGGCGCTGGCGGTCAGTGCGAATGCGGCGGTGGAGACCGCGATGCCAGCCTGGAGAACGAAACGTACGAGCGTGGACTTCTTCATGTGAGGCTCCCGGAGTTCTTGCCGCGACGAAGAAACTGCATCGATCTGCTGATTGATGGAATACCCTGATTAGTGCTTCAAAAACGCTTGGCAACGCAATGGGGCTTGAGTATTCGAGTGCATTAAAGGGCTGTCAACGTGATTTGAAGTTGTGACGCCATTACTTCAGGTTATGCGAAACGCGCTGGAGGACGCTTCAGCCCTCGAAGTTTCTGCGCGCATAGAAGCGCTGCATTTCGTGTTCTTGTGGACGGACGCCGGTGAATACTTCGACGAATGCAGGGATGCGTTTCATGCGCGTCTCGAACGATTCCTCCGCCCGCATCGCGGCATAGCCCACTTGCGTGAGATACGTGGTGCGGGCGCGCACGTCGGCGACGTCGGCGTCATAGCCGAAGCGCACGAAGGTCGCGGTCAGGACGTCGATGCGCAGCGCATCGTCTTTCTGAATGAGCCGTGTGATCTCGGGCGATTGCTGCGCCCAGTTGCGGATGGCGGCTTCAAAGCGGGTGTCGAACAAGGAGTCGTCGAACCAGCAGTCGAAGATGTTCAGCATCGCCTCGCAGATGCTGTCCGCATAGGCCTCGTTGCGCGTGACCCAGTTGCCCGTGTTCTTCTCTTCCCAGCGCGCGACCAGCGCGTTCAGCAATTCGTCGCGGTCGCGGAAGAACCAGTAGAAGCTCGTGCGCGCGAGATTCAGCTTCTTGGCCAGCGGCAGGATGCGCACGGCTTCCACTCCGCCTTCCAGCAGGCTTTCGTAGGCGCAATCGAGCCACATGTCGGCCGAGCCGCGCACGGTATCGACGGTCTGATCCATGGCATTCCCTTTCATTCTTGCTTGCGTGCGATACCCGTAATGTACACCACTGTCGTTTCACTTTAAACCAGTGTACATGCGACCTAATATGAGCGCACGAAACCTCTTTCGAATCCCCCAATCGTCCCCCACGAGGCGCTCATGTCCACGGACCCGCTGCTCCAGCCGTACACGCTCAAACACCTCACGTTTCGCAATCGCATCATGACGACGTCGCACGAGCCCGCGTATGCCGAGGACGGCATGCCGAAGGAGCGGTATCGCGCGTATCACGTCGAGCGGGCTCGCGCGGGCATCGCGCTGACGATGACGGCGGGTTCCGCGGCGGTGTCGAAGGACAGTCCGCCCGTGTTCAACAACATCCTCGCGTACCGGGATGAAGTGGTGCCGTGGATGAAGGATCTCGTCGACGAATGCCACGAGCACGGCGCGAAGGTGATGATCCAGCTCACGCATCTGGGCCGGCGCACGCGCTGGGACAAGGGCGACTGGCTGCCGGCGGTGTCGCCTTCGCATCAGCGCGAGCCTTCGCATCGCGCGTTTCCGAAGAAGCTGGAAGAGTGGGACATCGAGCGCATCGTGAAGGATTTCGCCGATGCCGCCGAACGCATGAAGGCCGCGGGTCTCGATGGCCTGGAGATCGAGTCGTACGGGCATCTGATGGACCAGTTCTGGTCGCCGTTGACGAACACGCTCGAGGGTCCGTACGGCGGGTCGCTCGATCACCGCCTGCGCTTCACCTTCGACGTGATGCGCGCGATGCGTGAACGGGTCGGCGAACGCTTTCTGCTTGGCATTCGTTATACCGCCGACGAAATGATGGCGGGCGGCATCACGAAGGAAGAGGGCGTCGAGATTTCGAAACGGCTGAAGAACAGCGGGCTGGTCGATTTTCTCAACATCGTGCGCGGTCATATCGATACCGATGCCGGCCTCACCGATGTCATCCCGATCATGGGCATGCGCAGTGCGCCGCAACTGGACTTCGCGGGCGAGATTCGCCAGGCGACCGACTTTCCGACGTTCCATGGCGCACGCATCCAGGACGTGGCGACGGCGCGCTTCGCGATCGAGTCGGGCAGGATCGACATGGTCGGCATGACGCGCGCGCACATGACCGATCCGCATATTGTGCGCAAGATCATCGAGAAGCGGGAAGACGATATCCGGCCTTGCGTCGGCGCGAACTACTGCCTGGATCGCATCTATCAGGGCGGCATGGCGTTATGCATTCATAATGCCGCGACCGGGCGCGAGCTGGAGATGCCCCACCGGATCGCACCGGCGCAGACGAAGCGCAGGATCGTGATCGTCGGCGCGGGGCCGGCGGGACTCGAAGCGGCGCGCGTGGCGGGCGAGCGTGGACACGACGTGACCGTGCTCGAAGCCATGAACGATCCGGGCGGGCAGATTCGCCTGACCGCGCAGAACGTGCGCCGCAAGGAGATGATGGGCATCGTCGACTGGCGCATGACGCAGTGCGAGAAGCTCGGCGTGCGTTTTGCATTCAATACGTGGGCGGATACGGAGACGGTGCTGTCGTACAGTCCCGATGTGGTGATCGTCGCGACGGGCGGCATGCCGCATACCGAAGTCTGCAGCACGGGCAACGAGCATGTCGTGTCGTCGTGGGACATCATTTCGGGCGACGTGAAGCCGGGCGCCAATGTCCTCGTCTTCGACGATGCCGGCGATCATGCTGCGCTCCAGGCGGCGGAAACCATTGCGCAGGCCGGCGGCAAGGTCGAGGTGATGACGCCCGACCGCTCCTTCTCGCCGGAAGTCATGAGCATGAATCTGGTGCCCTACATGCGCGCGTTGCAGAAGCTCGCGGCGACCTTTACCGTGACCTTCCGGCTCGAGGCCGTGCGCCGCGAAGGCAAGGAACTGGTGGCGACCATCGGCAGCGACTATGGCGGCGTGACGAAGGAACAGCGCTATGACCAGATCGTCGTCAATCACGGCACCATTCCGATGGACGAGCTGTACTTCGAGCTGAAGCCTTTGTCGCGCAATCTCGGCGCGGTCGATTACGAGGACCTGATCGACGGCAAGGCGCAGGTTGTCGAGCGCAATCCCGAAGGACGCTTCCAGCTTTTCCGCATCGGCGATGCGGTCTCCGCGCGCAACACGCATGCGGCGATCTACGACGCGCTGCGGCTGATGAAGGACATCTGAATGGGCCCACGGCGATGACGGCGCGTTTCGATGTCAGCGACAGCCTGTCCGGTGCGCTCTCGCTGAAAGCGATCAAGGCCTTTCTCGCGGCCGCGAAATGCAGAAGCTTCACGGCGGCCGCGGACGTGCTGTGCGTGACGCCCGCGGCCATCAGCAAGCAGGTGAGGGAACTCGAAGACTATCTGGGCACGACGCTCTTCGTGCGGACGGGCAGGGCGGTCACGCTCACTTCCGACGGCGAGATGTTCAAGGATGCCGCCCAGCTTTCACTCATCAACATTCATCAGGCGGCCGAGCGCCTGCGCAGGAAGATCTCCGCGCGAGAGACGCTCATCGTGTGCTGTTCGCCGGCGTTCTCTGCGCTGTGGCTGCATAGGCGCTTGCCGGAGTTCATCCAGGCGCATCCGGACATCGAACTCACGGTGCTGGCGACGCAGAACTTCATCGCGATGGAAGCGGGCGTGCAGCCGGACGTCTACATCGCGAAGCTCGCGAGCATGCGCGACGGCTACGATACCGAGCACCTCTTCGACGACGAGGTGTATCCCGTCTGCACGCCGCAGTACTTGCAGTGCCATGGCCCGATCGATACGCCGGAAGCGCTGCTGGGCATGTCGCTGCTGGATATCAGCGCCTATGGCCGGTCGCAGATTTCCGAGCATATCGACTGGAAGGTCTGGCTGGCGCTGCATGACGTCGACACGGTCTGGCGCGCCGACATTCCGCGTCAGCTTTTCACCAGCAACGATTACCCCGCGATCGTGCAGATGGCGCTGGCGCATCAGGGCATCGTGCTTGGCTGGCATCACCTGGTCGGACATCTGGTTGCAAGCGGCGACCTCGTGCGTCCGCTGCCGCACAAGACGGTGATGAAGAATCGCGGCCATTATCTTTCCGTGCGCCGCGACAAGACCGATGCCGTCGTATGCAGAAAGTTCTGCGAGTGGCTCAGGCCGCAGCTTGCGCTTTTGGCAAACACCAACGATGCCGCTTCAACCAAAAGTTGAAGCAAGGCCGGAGAAAACGTCGTTTGGGTTGCGCCGCGAACTCGCATAGATTGCCTCATGCGCCGCGCCTGTCGTGCGGCATGAACGAGGACAACATCGATGGGCTTCAAGCGAACCCTGCACGCGGTGGAGACGCATTCGGGCATACCGATGCGCGTGGTCACAGGCGGACTTCCCCACATTCCCGGCGACACGGTCCGGGCCAAGATGCACTGGCTGGCCGCGAACGACGATGGCTTGCGCAAGCTGCTGCTGCGCGAACCGCGAGGCTATCCGGCGCATTGCTGCAACATCGTCGTGCCGCCGTGTCATCCGGAGGCGGACGCGGGCTTCATCATCCTCGAACAGGTCGAGTATCCGATGATGTCCGGCGGCAACACCATCTCCGTCGTCACGGTGCTGCTGGAAATGGGCATGCTGCCGATGCGCGAGCCGGTCACCGAGCTCACGCTGGAAGCGCCCGCAGGACTGATCCGGGTCGTCGCCGAATGCGAGCGCGGCAAGGTCAAACGAGTGACCTTCAGGAACGTGCCGGCGTTCGCCGCGCATCTGGACGCCGTCATCGACGTGCCGGATCTGGGGAAGGTGCGCGTGGATGTCGGCTGGGGCGGCATGTTCTATGTCATCGCGGATGTGCGGCAGTTCAAGGGGCTCGAACTCAAGCCGGAACATGGCAAGGAGATTGCGCGGGTGTCGGCGATGATCCGGCAGGCGGCCATCGAGCAATTGCCGGTCGCACATCCGGATTATCCGGGCGTGGGCATCACCATCTCGCAGCTTTCGGGTCCGTCGGATGATCCACGCGCGGACTGGAAGAACGCCGTCACCATGCCGACCGGTCCGCTCTCCTGGGACGATCCCTCGACCTGGACCGGCGCGATCGACCGTTGTCCTTGCGGCACCGGCACCTGCGCGAAGATGGCCGTGCTGCACGCGAAGGGCGAGTTGCCGTTGCATCAGGACTTCCGGCACCAGGGCATCCTGGGCACCGTGTTTACAGGACGGCTGGTCGAGCAGGCGCGCATCGGCGGGTACGAGGCGGTCATTCCGACGCTGTCGGGCACCAGCTGGATTCACGGCATCAACACCATCGTGCTGGATCACGATGATCCCTTCCCCGAGGGCTATATCGTCGGCGATATCTGGCCGCACCAACAGGAACATTGAAGATGCAGATCGTGACGGCGCAGCAGATCAGGTCAGTGCTGGACTGGGCCGGCGTGCTCGACGCATTGCGCGAAGGACATGCGGGGGCGCGGCCGATCGGGGACAGCTATTTCGTCGGCGATGCCGGGTTTGGTCTGTTCAGCCGGGGCGTGATCCTGCCAGGCAAGGGCGCGGGGTTCAAGGTTGCGTCGCTCTGTCCGGCCAATCAGTTCGCCAGTCCGCCGCGGCCCACCGAGCAGTCCGCCTTCCTGGTGGTGGACGAGCACAGCAGGAACATCGTCGCGATGCTGGACGGTCCGGAGATCACGCGCTGGAAGACCGCCGCCGATTCCGCGCTGGCCGCCACGAAGTTGAGCCGGGAAGACAGCGAGGTGCTGCTCGTGCTGGGTGCGGGGCCGGTTGCGCTCGCCTTGGCGGAGGCTTATCTGCACATTCGGCCGTCGCTGCGCGAGGTGCTGCTGTGGAATCGCACGTTGTCGAAGCTGGATGAGATGCGTGTGGCGCTGGAGCGCAGAGACGTTCGGGTGCGCGTAGTCGAGGATCTGGATGACGCCGTTGCTCGCGCCGATATCGTGACGGCAGCCACCGGCGCAGCCACACCCGTGATTCGGGGAAAGCTCGTTCGTCCGGGCACGCATGTGGATCTGGTGGGCGGCTATCGCCCGGACATGCAGGAAGCCGATTGCGATGCGCTCAAGGGTGCGCGCATCTTCGTCGACGATCGCGAGAATGCGAGCGTTTCAGGCGACATCCTGATTCCGATGCAGGCGCAGGTCATTCAAGCGCAGCAGATCGAGGCCGATCTGTTCGAGCTGTGTCAGGACACGGGTTTTCATCGCGGCGCCGGTGACCGCACGGTCTATAAAAACGCCGGCGGCGCGTATCTCGATCTGCTCGTCAGCCAGTATGTCGTGGAGCGATTGAAGTCGTCCTGAGCGCGGCTGCGCGTTGCCGCATCTCGCAAGAGCACGCTACCGCCGCTCCAGCCAGCGCGTGAAGCGCGAGATCGGATAGCAGTAGGCAAAGAACACCACCAGCGTCGCGACATACGTGAGCACCGTGAAGCTCGATCGCGCGACCGTGCTGCTGGCGATCTGCGCGGTATCGATCAGATCGTGAATCCCGACCAGCGACGACAACGCCGTGCCCATCGTGATGATCGCGTAGACGTTCGTCCACGGCGGCAGCATGCGGCGCACGCATTGCGGCAGGATGATATGCACGAGCACCTGGCGCCGCGTGAAGGCCAGCGATTGCGCGGCTTCCCACTGCGCGGTCGGTGTCGAGGCGATCGCGCCGCGAAAGATCTCCGCGATGTTCGCGCTCGCCGGCAGCGCCAGCGCGAACGTTACCTTGAGCCAGTCCGGGAACGGCAGCGTCGTGCCGAACACCGTGAATTCGAACGGAAACACATAGGTCGTGAAATAGATCAGCACGAGCCAAGGCGCGTTGCGAAAGGCCTGGATCAGCCCGCGCGCGATGCGTCCCGCAAGCGAACCCGACAACGCGATGGCGCCCGCCAGCACGCCGCCGATCGTGCCGAGCGCCACCGCGCCCAGGCTGATGAGGATGTTGAGCGAGAAGCCGTGCGCGAGGGCGGGCGCCCACTGGACCAGTTGCCCGAGCGTGTCGATGCGCGACCCGGCTTCGGGCGCGATCGCCCATAACAGCGCGCCGAACGCCAGCACGCCGAGGATCGCTGCCGTGCCCGACGCGAAGCCGGTCAGCGGACGCGTCCCGCCGCGCGAGACAGGCCGTGCCGAAGGAGAAACGAGTGCGTCATGCGCCATAGCCGGGGATCCACAAACGGCGTTCCAGCCAGCGGCCCGCGCGGCTCACGAGCCACGTCAGCGCGCCGTAGAACAGAAGAATCAGCACCATGAGCGCAAGCACGTTGTCGCGTTGCGTCCAGATCATGATCGATTGATAGGTGATGTCGCCGACCGCGATCGCCGACGCCAGTGCCGATGCCTTCACCAGTTCCACCGCGTTGTTGACGAGTGTGGGCAGCGCGGTGCGCAGCGCGAGCGGCAGTTCGATGCGCCAGAAGCGCTCGGTGCGGTCCAGCCCGAGCGACAGTGCGCCTTCGATGGTCTGCGCCGGCACGGCATCGAATCCGGCGCGCAGCGCTTCCGCATGGAACGCGCCCTTGTGCAGCGACAGCACCAGCACGATCCAGAAGAACGGCTTGAAGGGATTGTCGACATGATGCATCTGCAACCATTGCGTGATGAGCATGTTGACGACGAGAAACGCGCAATACAGCTGCACCAGCGTCGGCGTGGCGCGCGTCAGTTCGATGAACGCGCGCGCCGCGTTCGCGAGCCACGCGCGCCGGCCGCGCACCGCGAGCAGCAGCGCGAGTCCCGCGATGGCGCTGCCGATCATCGTCGCAACGATGATCCCGATGCTCACGCCGATGCCTTGCAGGAACGGATCGCGTTCATAGGCATCGAGCAGGAAGCGAAAGTCGAAGCCGCCGCGCGCGGCCCAGTCGAGAACCGGATGTAACGATGCGCTCATCTCACGGTCCCTTCGGCGGATTCGCGTGCCATTCGGCGAGCGCTGCGGAAGGCGGCAATCCGGCCTTCGCCTCCGACGCAATCAGAAAGCCGCTGCGATGCCACGCCTCGACGATGCCATTGAGCTTCGCCGCCGTGTCCTTCTCGCCCTGGCGCACCCAGATGACCGACGATGCCGGAATCAGTTCGGGTTGCAACGTGCGGTAGTCGCGCCATTCGGGATCGTGTTGCTGCAACGGATAGAGCAGGGGCGCCGCGTCGTGTACGGCCGCGACGCAACTGCCGCCGCGCAGCGCGAGCAAGGACTGCGACGCGCCCGGAAACGCGCGCGGCACGGCGCCGTAGCGCTCCACCACGGGACGGATATAGCTGCTGCCTTGCGAGATGCAGACAGGCTTGCCGCGCAGGTCTTCCCAGCGCGTGATGCCGCTGTTGTTGGGCGTGATGGCGGTGCCGCCGACGCGGTAATACGGCGTCGGCACGAAGTCGAGTATCTCCGCGCGTTGCGGCGTGTACTCCATGTTGGCGATCAGGATGTCGGCCTTGCCTTGCTGAAGGAACTGCACGCGCGTCGAAGGCTGCACGGACACGAGATTCACCTTGACGCCGAGCTTCTGGCCGATGTCATTCGCCAGATCGACGTTGATGCCGCGTGGCTGCTGCGTCTGCGGATCGAGCGAGCCGAACGGACTGCCCGCGATCATCACGCCGACATCGATCTGATGACGCGATGCGATGCGGTCGAGGGTAGCGTCCGCGTGGGCGGCAAGGCTGAGCGAACCAAGCAGCGCGCTTGCGGTGGCGCGGGTTGCGCGGTTTGCGCGAACAAGAAGGGAAGTTGTAATCATGCGAGACGTTGATGGATGCGGAGCAGGGCAGCACCCGACGATAGCGGCATGCCCGTGCCTGGCCAACGAAGCGAATCTGCTAAGCAAATGGCGCCGGCCTGCAGATGGGCATCGAAAAAATCGCGATAAGCATGTGCGCAATCGATGGTTCGCCGCCACACGGCCGGTTCATAGAATTCATGACCGACTTGCACAGGACCCGCCGATGGCTCAACTGATTCTTTCCCGCCGCGCCGCGCGCATCGGCCTTGCGCCGAATGCAGCGGCCAAGGCCCGGGCGCAAGCGCTTGCGGCCAGCGGGCGTTCCATCGTCGAACTGACTGCCGGCGAACCCGACTTCGACACGCCGGAGTCCATCAAGCAAGCCGCCATCGCAGCCCTGGCGGCCGGCGACACGAAATACACGCCGCCGGCCGGCACCGCCGACCTGCGCGCCGCCATCCGCGACAAGCTCGCACGCGAGAACGCGCTGGACTATGCGCCGGAGCGGATCATCGTCAGCGGCGGCGGCAAGCATGTCATCTACAACGCGTTCGCCGCGACGCTGAGCGAAGGCGACGAGGTCATCGTGCCCGCGCCCTACTGGCAGTCGTTTCCGGCGATGGTGTCGATCAACGACGGCACGCCGGTGATCGTCGCGTCGCGGCCCGAAGAGGATTACAAGCTCACGCCCGCCACGCTGGAAGCGGCCATCACGCCGCGCACGCGCTGGCTGATCCTGAACACGCCGTCGAACCCGGGCGGCGCGGTGTACGACCCCGACGAACTCGCCGCGCTCGCTGTTGTGCTGCGGCGTCATCCGCACGTCTGGGTGCTGCTTGACGAGATCTACGAACACATTCGTTTCGACGACCATGCGCGCGATCACTTCCTGCGCATTGCGCCGGATCTCGCGGACCGCACCCTGATCGTCAACGGCGCATCCAAACCCTATGCGATGACCGGCTGGCGTGTCGGCTATGGCGCCGGTCCGGCCGAGCTGATCGCCGCGATGACGGTCGTGCAGTCGCAATCGACTTCGTCGCCGTCCTCCATCGGACAGGCGGCGCTCGCTGCCGCGCTGCGCGGCGACCAGGCATTCGTCGCGACCTCGGTAGCGGCGTATCGCGAGCGGCGCGACCTGTTGCTGGCCGCCTTCGCGAAGATCGAAGGCGTGCGCTGCGTGCCGCCGCAAGGCGCGTTCTTCGCGTTCGTCGATGTGCGTGAGCTGATCGGCGCCGTGACGCCGAACGGCGAGACCATCGCCAGCGACATCGATCTGGTCGCTTACCTTCTGCATGAACACGGTCTTGCGGTGGTGGACGGCACCTCGTTCGGCACGCCGGATCACATTCGCCTGTCGATGGTCGCGGACCCCGCGCAACTGACCGAAGGCGTCGCACGTCTCGCCACGGCTGTCGCGGCCTTGCGGCGTTCGCATCTCACGTTGCGACAGGAGGCTGCATGAACCGCGCCGCATTTGCATCGACGTTCGACGAAGCACCCGCCGCCGCACCGCGCGCCGATGAAGCGCTGGTGTCGATCCGCGACCTGCATCTCGCCTATGACGGCGTGCCGGTGCTCAACGGCATCGACCTGACGGTGAAGCGCGGTCAGGCCGTATCGATCATCGGACCATCGGGCTCCGGCAAATCGACGATCCTGCGCTGCATCAACGGCCTCGCGACGCCCCAGCGCGGCGCGATCCATATCGACGGCATCGACGTATGCGCGCAGCAGACCGAGGACCAGCGCCTGGCTCTGCGCAAGCGCGTGGGCTTCGTGTTCCAGCAGTACAACCTGTTTCCGCATCTGAGCGTGCTCGACAACCTGACCATCGCGCCGCGCCGCGTCCTGGGCCAGAGCCGCGCGCAAGCCGAAAGCGAAGCGCACGCGCTGCTCGCCAAGGTGCGGCTCGCCGACAAGGCGCGCGTGTATCCGGGCGAGTTGTCGGGCGGACAGCAGCAGCGCGTCGCGATTGCCCGCACGCTGGCCATGCGTCCCGATCTGATCCTGTTCGACGAAGTGACGTCGGCGCTCGATCCCGAGACCGTCGGCGAAGTGCTGAACGTGATCGGCGAACTGGCAGACGAAGGCCAGACCTGCGTGCTCGTCACGCACGAGATGCGCTTCGCCGCCGAGATCAGCGATGAAGTCTTCTTCACGGAACGCGGCGTGATCGTCGAGCACGGTCCCGCTGCGCAACTGTTCGGCCAGCCGCGCCACGAGCGCACGCGGCTGTTTCTCCAGCGTGCGCGCGGCGAAGACCGGAGCCGTTCACCGTTGCGCGCCGTCTAAACCTTTCCCCACGAAACATGACATCCACGCAGAAAGAACAACACCGCCGCGCAGCGGTGCAGGCGCTGCTTGCCGATGCCCGCGGCATCGTCGAGGAAGACGGGCTGACGCGCGCCGCGCTCGAACGCCTGAGCGCGCGTCTCGCGACGCTCGCCACACAAGCCGGTCTCTTCGATGCCGCCGACTTCCCGCCTCCGCAGCTCAACAGCGGCGATACCTCGGTGCGTTACCGGCTGAACCCGGGTGAAGAGGGCTTCGCGCTCTATCTCAACTCGCTGTTGCCGGGCAAGACCACGATCCCGCACAACCACGATACGTGGGCGGTCATCGTCGCGGTCGAGGGCGAAGAGTTGAACCGTGTGTATCGGCGCGTGGATGACGGCGCCGATCCCGACCGCGCGCAGCTCGAAGTGGCGCACGAGGTGCTGGTGCGTCCGGGTACGCCCATCGCGTTCCTGCCCGAGGACATTCACAGCATCCATGTGAACGGCAGCGCGCCCACGCTGCACTTCCATCTCTATGGCAGGCCGCTCGAAACGCTGACGGGCCGTCTCGGCTTCGAGCCGGACACGGGCCGCGTCGTGCGCTACAACGCCGAGCACATGAAGCGCGCAACGCAGGCGGTGGGCTGATGCCGGAGCGCCGCGATCATCTGCATACGCGCGTGCTGCATGTGGGCGCACCCGCTTTCGACGGCGGCGCTGCGCCCGTCAACGCACCGCTCGTGCGCACGAGCACGGTCCGCTTCGAGAACGATGCCGTGCGCGCCGCGTTGCATCATCGGCGGGAGGCCGGCGAAGCGGTCGCGACCTATGGACGTCACGGCACGGCAACGCATCGCGCGCTCGAAGCGGCCCTCGGCGAACTGGAAGGCACGGAGCATGTCCTGCTCGCGCCGTCCGGGCTCGCGGCCATCACGCTGACGTTCCTCGCGCTGCTCTCGCCGGGCGATCACGTGCTGGTTCAGGACAGCGTGTACGGGCCGGTGCGCGAGCGCATCGAGCCCTTGCTGCAACGGCTGGGCGTCGCGTTCTCGTACTTCAATGCGAGCGCGGGCCTGCCGCATGATGCGGTGCGCGCCAACACGCGGCTGATATACGCGGAATCGCCGTCGTCGTTTCTATACGAAGTGATCGACCTGCCCGCGCTCGCCGCCTTCGCGCGGCAGCATGGCGCGCTGCTCGCGGCGGACAACACCTGGGGCGCGGGCGTGCTGGTTCGGCCGCTCGAACTGGGCGCGGATATCTCGATCCAGGCCATCACCAAATACGTGAGCGGCCACTCGGACCTGATGCAGGGCGCGGTCGCCGTGAAGGATCGCGAGGTCGCACGGCGCCTGCGGGATACGCATGAGGCGCTGGGCTTGTCAGTCGGCGCGGACGATGCCTGGCTCGCGTTGCGCGGCGTGCGCACGCTGGCCGTGCGGCTCGCGCAGCATCAGCGGCATGCGCTGCACGTGGCGCGCTATCTCGCCGATACCACTGGCTACGTCGCCCGCGTGTTCTATCCGGCGCTGCCGGAAGATCCGGGTCATGGGCTATGGCAGCGCGACTTCCATGGCGCGAACGGGCTGGTGTCGTTTGCATTGCGCGATGCCGTGCACGCCGATGCGGTCGCCTTCGTCGATGCGCTCCGGCTGTTCGGCATCGGCGCCTCATGGGGGGGTTATGAGAGCCTCGCGCTGATCGCGCCCGCCTCGCGGCTCGCGATGCACGGCTCATGGCGCAGCGCTGCGCCGGTGGTGCGGCTGCACGTCGGGCTCGAAGATCCGGGCGATCTGATCGACGATCTCGCACAAGCTTTCTCGCGCATCGCACGCTGACTCTCTCTTCATCGCCGGACGTCCTGTTCGTGAAGAACGGCCGCCGGCTTCCTGACTGGACCACTTTATGAAGCATCGCTTACGCGCGCGCGCTGCCGCGCTGTTCATCGCATCTCTCACGGTTGCGCTCGCCGCCAGCCCGGCGCATGCCGATGCCACGCTGGACCGCATCAAGGCGCGTGGCGTGCTGGTCGTCGGCGTGGTGCTCGACGGCACCTATGGCTCGCTCGATCCCGTGACGCGCCGGCCCGTCGGCTACAACGTCGAACTCGGACAGAGCCTCGCGCAGCATCTCGGCGTGAAGTTCGAAGCTGTCGAAGTGACGCCGCCGAACCGCGTGCAGTTCCTCCAGCAAGGCAAGGTCGATGCGCTCATCGCCAGCATGCAGTACACGAAGGAGCGCGACGAGATTCTGAGCTATGTGCCGACGCCGTTCGAGGAGATCGGCGGTTCGGCGATGGTGCGCAAGGGCGCGGGCATTCACGACTGGGCCGATCTGCGCGGCAAGCCGGTGTGCGTCTCGCAGGGCAGCAACTACACGAAGCCTCTGATCGAGCAGTACGGCGCCGAGGTCAAGGGCTTCAAGGGCATGCCGGAAGCACTGCTGGCGTTGCGCGGCGGCGCGTGTGTCGCGTCGGTGCATGTGACGCCGGGCATCCAGGCGCGGCTGCTGAACGAGCCCGGCGAATGGAAGGACTATGAAGCGCCGATCAGCACGCAACTGATTCCGTCGCCCTCGGTGATCTGGGTGCGCAAGGGACAGGGCGATACGGTCGCGGCGTTCGACGGCATCGTGAAGGACTGGCATCGCAGCGGCTTTCTGATCGACGAAGGCAACAAGTGGCATATGCCGCCCTCGAAGCAACTGCTCGCGTGGCATCAGCAATACGCAGGCAAGCAGGCTGCCGCCGCGCAGACCAGCGCAAAACAGGACTGACACATGAACGATGCTCTCGACGTGGACACCGAAGCGCGTCGCGCGCTGGATCTCCTCGGGCCGTTTCCTGATAACTGGGTGCCCGTTCGCGAAGGCATCGACCATGATGTGTTCGTCGTGGGCGGCGGACAGACCGGTTGCGCGATGGCGTTCGCGCTGCGGCGCGCGGGCATCGGGCGCGTGAGCGTCATCGATGCGGCCGCTGATGCGGCGGGTGCGGGCGTATGGCTCAATCGCGCGCGGATGAACACGCTGCGCACGCCGAAAACACTCGTCGGTCCCGAAGGCGATGTCGCGGGCCTGAGCTTCCGGGTCTGGTATGAGGCGCGTTTCGGCGGCACGGCATACGAGTCGATCGAACGCGCGCCGCGCACACTGTGGGCCGAGTATCTCGCGTGGTATCGCACGTTCCTCGACATTCCGGTGCGCTATGGCGTGCGTCTCGTGCGCATCGAGCCGGCGCAAGCGCACTTCCGTTTGCATCTCGATGTCGATGGCGAGGCGCGCATCGAAACCGCGCGCAAGATCGTGCTGTGCAACGGCGTTGCGGGCAATGGCAAGGCTTTCGTGCCCGAGGCGCTCGCGCAACTCCCTTCGAGTTATCTTGCGCACACGTCGCAGGCCATCGACTTCGACGCGCTGCGAGGCCGCTCGGTGGCCGTGATCGGCGCGGCGGCCTCGGCGTTCGATGCGGCCGCCACGGCGCTCGAAGCAGGCGCTGCGAACGTGCATCTGTTCGCGCGACGCGCCGTGCTCGCCGCGAAGCCGGTCTCGCGCACGCGTGGCTACCCCGGCGCGTACGACAACTATCCGGGCTTGCCCGACGCGCTGCGCTGGTCGCAGGCGCGGCGTTTTCGCAACGAAGGTTCGACGCCGCCGCGCGACTCGGTCGAGCGCGTGACGCGCTTCGCGAACTTCCATCTGCATCCGGGGGCGGAGATCGAGGCGGCGCACATCGACTCGTTACGCGTTGCGCTGCGAACGCGTAACGAGTCGTTCGCAGTCGAGTTCGTCATCGCCGGGACCGGCTACGCCATCGACCTGTCCGCGCGGCCCGAACTCGCGGGGCTTGCGCCGCACGTGCGCCTGTGGCGCGATCAGTACACGCCGCCGCCCGCCGAAGCCGACGCCGCCCTCGGCGCGCATCCCTATCTCGGCGAGGCGCTCGAATATCTGGAGAAGAAGCCAGGCGCGGCGCCCTGGCTGCGCGACATCCATGTCTACAATCCGGCGGCCTTCGTCAGTGCGGGCGTGCCGGTGGGCGACGTGCCGAGCATGCGGCGCGACATTCCCGCCGTGGTGCGGCGGATCAGCCGGGATCTGTTCCACGCCGATCTCGATGCACACGCCGCGCGCCTGAACGCGGACGTGCCCGCGGACTTCGACTCATCGTTCTATGCAGCGAACGTGTGGCGAGCAGGGGAAGCGCAGATCGCCGACGCGTGAGAGGAGTGCCTAGCGCGGATTGATCTGCTTGACGATATCGGCGGCGATGGCACGCGCCTGCTTGTCCGACGTCGGCGCAAAGATGCCCTGCCACGCCGACGACGAAGTGTTGTAGTTGCGTTCACCGAACACCCGCCCGCTTTGCAGATCGCGGAAGGTGACGCGGGCCTGCATGAACGCATTGCCCGTCATGATGCCCAGCGTGTAGCGCGCACCGGGCGCGACGAAGTGGAAGTCTTCCACGTAGACATCGACCACCGTGCCCGCGCCCTGACGCGCGGTGCGTTTGACGGTTTCGTCGAAGAAGGTCGAACTGGCGTCCTTGGATGCGCCTTCCATGGCTTCGCGCCATTCCGTCTGCACACGCGGCCAGTCGGATGCGGACGTGGCAACCGACGATCCGTTCATGCGCAGCACGATGGTATGCGTGGACGCTGCCGGCACCACGACGCCCGCTTGCGTGGTCTTCGCGGTCGGCGATGCGGCGTCCTGGGTTTGCAGCGTAGCGGCACATCCGCTCATGAGAATGGCGATGCCGGCGAGAGTCAGGGAAGACAGATGACGTGTGCGCATGTTCGACTGGTTGGTTGGAAGGTGCGTCGCAATATAAAAAATAAGCGCCTCGAAAGGCGCGCCGGTACGTCAGTAACTGACCGTCAAGGATTCCGGATGCTCGCGGGTCAACACGATCTTGCTTCCCATGGGCCATCCCGTGCGTTGCGACGGTGTGGACAGCGGCGTGCAGGCTTCGGTCTGCGTGCTCCATTGCGATGCGATGCTGAACGACTGCGAAGCCGTGTTGCCTGCGACATAGGCGGTGACGGTCGCGCCTTCGCGCACCACCACGGCGGGCGCCGGACCTTCGGAGGGAATCACGACGGGGTCGCCGCTGCAATCGGCGGACGTGTAGTAGAGCAGCGAGTCAACGGTGTGATAAAGAAATAGCGATGCCGATGACGGCGCCTTGATATCGCTGGGATCGTCAGTCGTCGTCTTGCGCTGCAAGGGGACGACGAAGCGCGTGTTGCCCCGCGTGATCATCGGCCCATAGTTGTACTGGAAGTGAGAAAGTGCGCCGACAGGGTGGCCGGCTGCATCGAGCACATTGGGCGGCATATCCGGTGTATCCGGTGTAGTCGGCGCAACGGTCTCCGGCGACGTCTGCGCGTGAGCGAGGCTCGCGCCGAGCACGGTCAGCATCGCGATAAACGCCTTGTGCATGGTCAGTCTCCTCGAAGCATGAATCACGGTGATCCGGCTCAGTAACGAACCGTCAGCGGCTCGGGATAGTGCTGCGTGAGCGAGTAGGTTGTCTCCGGCGTCCAGTACGAAGGCACCGAGCGGGTGGCCGTCACGCACGAGCCGTCATACGAGATATAAGAGTTCGCGGTGAGCGGACTGCCATAACCCGGACCCGCGATATACGCGGTCACGTCCGCGCCTGTTCTAACGAGGTCGACGGGCCGCGGCGACGATCCCATCATGATGAGCGGCGCACCGCTGCAATTCGCAGACGGAAAAGTGGCGCCGGTGTCATCGGCCCATTCGAACTGCGACTCCGAGAACTGCGTGGCGGAGACCTTCTTGTGACGCACCGGCATGAACACGGGTGTGCGTCCAAATTTCATATAGACGCCTTGCGTGCGTTCATAGCTTTCGACCGGACCCACCGGCTTGCCTTGCGCATCGAATACTTTCAGTACTCTTGTCTGTCCGGGCGGGTTCAAGGCGGGCGTTGCGACTTGCGCATGCGCGGCCGTCGCGCTCAGAAGCAGCAGGGCGGGCAAGGTTATGCGGCGCATCAGTGGCTCCTCGATGTCGTTATGCGGGAGTGACTCAGTAGTCGATCGTCAGCGGTTCGGGATAGCGCTGCGACACGTCGAAGCTCGACTCCGGCCTGACGCTCTGCATGGTCGATTTCTGTACGACGCAGGAGGTGCCGTTCAGGATGGAAGCAGAGGAGATGGGCGTCGTGTTCGTATCGCTGCCGACGTAGACCACGACATCGTCGCCCTGACGGACGGCGACTGACGAGCGCGGCCAGTTCGAGTCGTAGTTGATGACGGGCTGTCCGCTGCAATCCGCGCTGTCGAAGTAGGCGGCGTTGAGTGTCGACCAGGCGAATGCATTCGCCGGCGCGCCAATGCGGGTGCTGGTGCCGGCCGCATCCATCGGGCGGGCGATGCGCACGAAGGTCGTGGCGCCGTTGATCGCGATATAAACGCCGTCTGCGCCGTTGTAGGAAGCCAGCAGTCCGATAGCCTTGTGATTGGCGTCATAGACCTTGAGAGCCGGCTTCTGCGCGCCTTGCGCGGGCGTGGCAGGCACGCTGGATTCGTCCGCATGGGCGGCCGTGATGGCAAGCATCAGAGTTGTGGCAACGCTGACCCAACGCATGAGCTGTCTCCTCGAGTCGTCGGGGCCGCGCGTGTGTGCCTTCGCGTGCCTTCGACGTGTCCTGGTTATCGCTTCTGTTTATCGCCAGCGCCGAGGATAGAGAAAGCCTTTCGATTTTTCAAGTGAACACTTAATACTGTGGAATATCTTCCGAAGCCGATATCACGACGTGGGAGGGTGGGTAACATCGGCATGCTTTGCGCAGGCATAGCGATGTCTGACAGCGAGTCAAAGCCTCTTTCTGACCCCCGACTCGCCGTGTTGAAAGTGGCAGTGAAGGTAGGTCTTTTATTCACGCGCCAGCATCAGGTCCAGATTCTGAACCGCCGCTCCTGACGCGCCTTTGCCGAGATTGTCGAACACGGCGGATAACAGCACTTGCCCATGTTCCGCATTGGACAGCACGCTCAATTGCATGTCATTCGTACCGTTCAGAGCTTGAGGATCCAGATGCGTCAGCGCTGCGGATTCATCGGACGGCAGGACGCGCACATGCGCCGCATCCTCGTAATGACGCGCGAGGCAATCATGCAGCGTGGCGCCGTCCACGCCGGGTGCGAGCAGTCGCAATTCCAGCGGCACCGTCAACACAATGCCCTGGCGATAGGAGCCATAGGCCGGGATGAAAAGCGGCCGCTGCGCGAGTCCCGCGTGCGTTTGGATCTCGGGCGTGTGCTTGTGCGCGAGCCCCAGGCCATAGACCTGGAACGAGCGCGCGTTGACGGCATCCTGTCCCTCGTGTTCCTCGACGCCCGCGCGACCGCGTCCGGAGTAGCCGGACACCGCATGAATGCTGACCGGGTAGCTCTCCGGAATGAGCCCGGCCTGCAACAAGGGCCGCAGCAAGCCGATGGCGCCCGTCGGATAGCAGCCGGGATTGCTGACGCGATGCGCGTCGGCAATACGTGCGGCCTGGCCCGGCGTCATTTCCGGAAAGCCGTAGGTCCAGCCCGGCTGTATGCGATGGGCCGAACTGGCATCGATGACCCTCACCGCAGGATTGACGATAGCCTCCACCGCGTCGCGCGCGGCGGCATCGGGCAGGCAAAGAATGGCGATGTCGCAGGCATTGATCGCTTCCGCGCGACGGCGCGGATCCTTGCGTTCGGCGGCGGGAAGCGTGGACAGCGTGATATCGGTCCGGTTACGCAAGCGTTCGTGGATTTGCAGTCCGGTGGTGCCCTGGTCGCCGTCGATAAAGACAATGGGTGCGCTCATATGCGGAAGACTCGGAGTAGAGGGAAGAGGCGGAACGAGCGCTCATGTTCACCGAATCGCTAGAATAGGAAAAGTTGAATTTCATGACTAAGTCGTTCACTTTTCCTGAATCAGGACGCCGCCATGCGAGAGATCAGTCTGGACCGCCTGCGCACGCTGGTTGCCATCGCCGAGCGCGGTTCGTTCGCCGATGCAGCTCGTGCCCTGAACCTTGCGCCTCCAACCGTCAGCCTTCATATCGCCGAGCTCGAAGACCGCATTGGCGCGGCGCTTCTGTCACGCAAGCGTGGACAGGTCAGGCCGTCGGCGATAGGAGAGGTGCTGGTGGAGCGTGCGCGTCGGCTGCTGGCCGATGCCGAGCAGGCGCTCGACGATATCCAGCGTCAGGTGCAGGGGCTCGAAGGGCGCGTGCGGATCGGCGCATCCACGGGCGTGATTGCATACTTGTTGCCGCAAGCGCTCGACACATTGCGCCAGCATCATCCCGCCATCGATATCCAGCTTGCCGTGCTGACGTCGCAGGAGACGCTGTCCCGGTTGGCGGACGGAACGCTGGATGTCGGGCTCGTCGCGTTGCCTCAGCCGCCCGTGGCGGGACTCGTCATCAAGCCCTGGCGCCGCGATCCGGTGATGGCCTTCGTGCCGGCGCACTGGCCGTGCCCCGCGCGCGTCATGCCGGCATGGCTGGCCGCCCAGCCGCTCATCCTCAATGACACGACCACGCGCCTCTCGCGCCTGACGACGGAATGGTTCGCGGCGGCAGGGCATCATCCCGCGCCGCGCATTCAGCTCAACTACAACGACGCGATCAAGAGTCTGGTGGCGGCGGGTTATGGCGCGGCGCTGCTGCCTCATGAGGCCGCGACGCCCTTGCCGGAGAAACGCATCGTCATGCGACCGCTGCGGCCGGCGTTGTGGCGTCGGCTCGGCGTGGCGCACCGTGCGGGGCACGTCGAGCGCGCAACACAGCACGTGCTGGATGTCGTGTGGAATCTGCGCTCGGTGTGAGGGCGCGTGACGGCGGTAATCCCTGGCTAATTCTCACTGCGTAAGCTTCGCTTACTGCGCTCATCGGCGACAAGAAGGGAAGAATCATGCGACGCGAAGGCGTGACCTACGAACTGCATCACATCGGCATCCCGACCGGCGAACACCGGCCCGGCGAGCGCTACGCGGCCAGCATCGACATGTACACGTCGGACGATCTCACCAGCCCGCTGCCGATTCAATGGCACCGCTTCGGCCCGAACTGCACGCTGGCCGAGCCCATGCGCAGTCAGCCGCACATTGCCTACAAGGTGGACAATCTTGAAGCGGCGATTGAAGGGCATATTGTCATTCTTGGACCCTACGAGCCGCTCGACGATTTCCGCGTTGCCGTCATCGACAACGGCGGAATGCCGATTGAATTGATTCAGACGAGCCTGACCAATGCAGAGATCTGGAGCCGCGCCGGCAATGGCGCGAAGTCTCAGCTTTATCGCTAATCCCGAGACTTGCGCGCAACCGGCCAGCGATGATCAGTTATGCCAGTTCGTCACGGTTCCGTTCTTGAACCAGAACCAGAGCGTATTGCCATAGCCTTCTTTCGTGTGGACGTCGGCAACCGTGGTGGCCTGATTCACCGTCGACATGCCCGGAATCATTCCTGAGGCCATCGAAAGCAGGTTATTCCCCGAGCGGTTCTTGGAGTAAATCCATGTATCCGAGTTATTCGCGCTGGTCTGCTTGCTCTCGGGTTCTCCATACAGCGAATAGATATCCTGCTGCGTCGATTTACCGATCACGACATGCTGCTTGATCCAGACCGGATCGAATTTCTCGTTGCCCACTCCCATTGCGCCACCCGTGGAGCACGCAGCCAGAGAGAAAAGCAGGGCGATCAGAAAGATTTTTTTCATGTTAGCGGCGCTGAAAATGGACTCGGGACAATCGCAACCTTCGCGTTACGTTCTCGGATGGCATTCGCCGTCCGTGTACGTTGCCTTGTCCAGAGGCGTCAGCCCCGGAATCACAAAAGCCGTGCAGGTGAACTTGCGGCCGCGCGCCGTGGTGGCGTCGTAGCTGATCTTGCTGCCGCCAATCGCGTTTTTCTTCACGTATTGGACATTGGTGACCGTGATCTCGTCAGAAGACGCAAGACCCAAGGTCTTTGCTGTCGTGGTCTGCATCTCCGTCATGTTCAGCTGTGTGCCCCCGCAGGCTGAAAGAACAAGACACATTGCAGAAGCAGCCGCGCCATAAAACATAACTCTCTTGAACATGTTTAACTTCCTTTTCTTGGTAAGTGCTTACAGAGCGTTACGTAATATAAACAGGTCTCTCATGCGCTGCAAGCTTTTCGCGTGGTGAATTGCACCCCGCTCAAGGAGGGTTGAAAAAATGCTGTCATATCTTGAAGGGAATTGACGCGCGATCAAACAATCCAAGCAGGTGCGTGGGGCAGCGTGGCGCTCTGCGCGATATCGTGATTGATCCAGATGCGAGCGCCTTCCTTTGCAGCGATTGCCTCGATTCTTCTCATTGACTCGAGCGAGGCGTGGGGCGCGGCATTGAATTGCGGAATCCTGCGATGCTTCAAGTTGCAACAGCTATGCGCGACGTCGCCGCTCAGGATAACCGGGCCCGTTTGCGGAAGGCGTATCAGCAAGGAGCCATGTCCCGGCGTGTGTCCAGGAGTATGAAGCAGGCGGATGGCGCCGTCATCGAACACATCGCAATCGCCTTCCACGATCTCGATGTCGGTCTGACGCATCGTATCGTATAGCTCCGGAAGATAGCCCCATGCTTCGGGATGCGGTCCGAACATGGCATCGTGTTCCGCGCGCTGGACGATCCATCGGGCATTCCTGAACAGCTTCGCATTGCCCACGTGATCATAGTGCGCATGCGAGAACAGAATGATGTCGATGTCATCGGGGGACACGCCTATGACTTCGAATTGCGAGGCGATCGTCCGGGTCACGATGCCGCGAATGCCGTGCGCCATGATCGCGCCGCCGGGCTCCGCGTAGATGCGGTCCGGCGTGCCCGTATCCCACATCAGCCACTTGTTCCTGTGGCGGATGAGATAGGCATTGCAACTTAGCGTCACGGGCACGCCGGCATTCACGCCCGGCGAATAGATCGAGCCGTCTTCGACGCGCGCTATCCCTCCATCCAGAATGCAGATCTTCTCGACGGTGGCGTGTTCATGCATGGCGAAGCTTCCGGTATAGGTTTGGACCGCTCGTTCACGAGACCCTTGCCCGGCTGCGTCGAAACTGCCCGACCGAGAGCCATACCGCCGAGATGAGGAAGTACGCCGCTCCCACGCCCGCATAGCCGGCGATTCTCGCAATGGCCGCAAGAAGCGGCGTAGGCGCGAGCGTGAGGAACAGGCACCCGGCGACTGCGGATTGCGCGCCGCTCAGGATCATCGCCCATTGCGCACCCGTTTCCTTCCAGCGACGCAGCGCTGTAGCCAGTTGCAGCAGACCGGACAGGATGGCCCAGACGCCGAAGACGCCGAGCACCCAGGCCGGATCGGTCTTCAATGCAATGATCACGGCGGCGGTGGTGGCTGCGCTGATCGCTACATTGATGGCCTGCGTGCGGTTGTCCGTCTTGCCGCCGCTGCGCGAGAGGTCGAGATAGTTGGCGAGTGCGTCCCATGCGGGGTAAAGGACCAGCAGGATCGCCGCGCCCAGTGTGGAATGCATGCCCGCTGCGAACGCCAGTCCTACCCATATGATCGAAACCGCCGCGCGAGTGAAGTAATAGTGTTTGAGCCATTGCTCAGCCGCGGCTTGCAGTCCCTGTGTGACTCGATGCTCCGACATGTGAAACTCCCTTGAAGATGATGATCGAGAGGTTCTCAGTTATGGCGCCGCGCGGCCATCGGTCGAATGACCGAGGCGGCCGGAAACCGTTGTCGCGTATAGTGGGGCCTTTCCGATGCCCCTTTCCTCGCTGACATCCATGACCCCTCCGGAAGCCAGCCGTCTCCCCTTGCTCGTGTTCGATTGCGTGAAGGCGCTGGCTTTCATCGGCGATCTGAGCATGGGCCAGCCCACCGATCATTCGCCTCGCACCGCATGGCTCGCCGCGCGTCTCGCCGATGCGGCCGGGCTGCCTGCGGCGGATCGCGATGCGGTTCGTGAAGCGGCCTTGCTGCGCTGGTCGGGGTGTACGGCAAACGCGGCAGGCTTCGCGCAGGTCTTCGGTGATGACGTGGCGTTTCGCCAGGCCATGCTCGAAGAGCACCCGGACTGGGCAGAGCCGCTCGAAGCGCTCGGCGACGCGGGCGCGGCGCTGACGCCGCTCGCCGTGATTCACTGCGAGGTCGCGGGCGAAGTGGCGCGCATGCTCGGATTGAGTGCATCCACGGAGACCGCGCTGCGCCATGTCTTCGAGACGTGGGATGGCCGCGGCCTGCCTGCGCATCTCGCGGGCGACGCTGTGCCCGCGGCGGTCTTCATCGTCGCGCTGGCGGGCGATCTCGAGATCTACAGCCGCGTGTTCGGCGTGGAGGGCGCGCTGGCCCGACTGGCGCAACGCTCGGACATGCGCTATCCCGCCGATCTCGTGAAGCGTGCGACAACGCATGCGCGGCAATGGCTGAAGCAACTGAGCGAACTGTCATCCGCCGAGGTCGATGCCGCATTGCTGACCCGGCACATGCAGCACAGCACGTCGCCGGCTTTGGTCGCGGATGTCATCGATCTGAAACTGCCGTGGATGACCGGCTTCTCGCGCACGGTTGCGGCCACCGCGGCAGCGGCGTGTAGTCGCCTCACGCCGGATACGGAGGCGCATGCGCGCGTGTATCACGCCGGATTGATCCATGGGATCGGACGGGCATCGGTGCCCAATGCCGTATGGAATCAGCGCGAGCGCCTCACTGAAAGCGCCTGGGAGAAAGTGCGTCTGGTGCCGTACTGGACCTCGCGTGCGGGACGTCTGGCGGGCGCGATCGGCGAAGCGGCCGAGCTCGCATCGTATGCCTATGAAAGGCTCGACGGCTCCGGCTATTTTCGCGGCGTGCGCGACCGGGCGATCAGCATGGAGGCACGCGTTCTGGCGGCGTCGGTGGCTTGGGTTGCGCTGCGCTTGCCGCGTCCCTGGCGTCCCGCGTTATCGTCCGACGAGGCCGCGCGGCAGTTGCTCGAAGACGTGGCCGGCGGCCGTCTGGATGGCGACGCAGTCGATGCGCTCCTCGCCGACGCCGACAGCCCGATCCGACGGCCCGTCAACGAAGCGCCTGCGCGCGTGCTGCTCTCGGTACGGGAGATCGAAGTCCTGCGATCCATCTCGCGGGGCGCGAGCAACAAGGAAGCCGCACGCGAGCTCACGTTGAGTCCGAGCACGGTGCGAACACATATCGAGAATATCTTTCGCAAGCTCGAATGTTCGACCCGCGCGGCCGCGACGCTGAAGGCATCGGCGATGGGCTGGCTTTGATGCCGATTCAAGCTCGCAGCGTCTGCTTGAACAAGTCGAACAGCGCCTGCCAGCCTCGCTCAGCCGCGTCCGGGTCATACACGGGAAAGTCCGGGACCATCCAGCCGTGCAAGGCGCCAGGGTAGGTCTCGGCGCGATAGTCGACGCCTGCATGGATCAACGACTCTTCGAGACGGGCAGCCATCGCCGGTGGATAGCTGTCGTCGTTGTCGGCACTCGCGATATACACCTGCGCGTTGAGATTGGCCACGAGCAAATGCGGGCTCGTTGGCGCGTCGGTCGCGAGATTGCCGCCGTGGAAGCTGGCGACCGCTGCGAAGCGCTCAGGGAAGGTGGCCGCCGCCGCGATGGCCATGCCGCCGCCCATGCAGAACCCCACCGCGCCCAGCTTGCCGTGCGTAATGTCCTTGCGCGTGTCGAGCCAGGCGAGGAAGTCGCCGGTATCGCGGGTGATCTTGTCGATTCCTGTCGTCGCCATGAGAGGGCCGAGGATGGCCATTACATCGCCCTTGAACACTTCTTTCGGTACAAGCGGCTCATAAGGACCAAACCGATAGTAAAGGTCCGGCAACAAGACGACATAGCCTGCGTCCGCGAGCTTCGTGGCCATCTCCAGCATGGCGGGCCGGATGCCGCCGGCATCGCCGTAGAAGATCACGGCAGGCCAGGGTCCGACGCCGTCCGGCGACAGGACATACGCGGGACACATTCCATCAGCGGTCGCGATGGTGACTTTTTCCGTAGGCAAGCTGTTTCTCCTGCGATGAACGAGCCATCACGACTCGTCGGGTATCGGGTATTTCCACGATGACTTGACCTCACGCAGCGCGACGCTCGACTGTATCGAGGCAATGCCCGCCTGCTTGCGCAACACACGCTCGATGAAGTCGCCGTATGCGTCGAGATCGGGCGTCACCACCTGAAGAATGTAGTCTGCGTCGCCGGTGATCTTGTGGCACGACAACACTTCCGGCCGGCCGCGCATGACGGCCTCGAAGTTATCGGCGGTCTTGTCGGAATGGATATTGATGCGGATATGCACGAAGGCCAGCAGGTCGAGGCCAATGGCGCGTCGATTGAGGTTGGCCTGATAGCCTGTGATCACCCCTTGTCTTCGAGGTGCTTGCGTCGCCGCCAGCACGGCGTGACGCTCAAGGAAAGCTGTTCGCCAAGCGCGGCATTGGAAAGCGTGCCGTCATTCTGAAGGAGGCGCAGCATGGACCGGTCGACCAGATCCATGACAGGTCTTGAGCGGTTTGTGCTCATTGGGCCCGATCCTTAGACAAACCTTCTAATAGTGTAGGCTTTCGCGCATCCAAAAGCAAAATGAGTGCGTCTACGCGTGACTAGACCTAGGCCGTCCCAGCGCGGCAGTCACCATGCTTACCATCTACAGCAGCGATCACAGTCTTCGTCAAGGTGTGGAACTGAAGGACGGTGCAATCTCCGAATCCTTCGAACAACCCGTCCGTGCAAGCGATACTCCGTCAGGTCAAGGCGGCTACATAGTCGACGAGATCGAGGTCAATGCGGTGAACGTACTTCTGGGCTTCGAAGGGCGCGCGTGAAGTCGTGTGCTTCCCGCGAGCGCATGGCAAAAGGTGAGCATAGGAACCGGGCTGGGTATCTCTCTGGCGCGAACACTTCGCCAATGGCATGGACGCGTTCGGCCTGAGCCATGCCGCCATGCAGAACGCATCCAGGCTGGTCTTCGCGTTGAGCGCGCCTTCGCGCTATAGCAAGCCGGTAATACAGCAAACGGGTTTCGTTGTTTCGGCATCTTCCACGGTATGAGTACATGCGTCGCTACGAGCCGGTGCGCTCAGGCACCACGCACCCCGTTACCCACCGGCGACGCCTGGGCCTGCAAATAAGCCAGCCCGCCGCCCGCCGACACGATGTCCATCACGAACGGCGGCAAGGTCGGCACGCGATGCACGACGCCGTTCGCGGTCTGCCGGATCACGCCGTTTCGATAGTCGATTTCGAGCGTCTCGCCATCGGCGATGGCATCGTATTCAGCCGCCGATATCTCGAGGAAGGGCACGCCCATGTAGACCGAGATGCGGTACGGCGCACGGGTCAGCTGCATCGCCAGCAATCCCAGGCCGATCTCCTTCATGGCAAGAAACGGATGGCTATGCTGACTGCCGTGAGCGAAGCGTCTTCCGGCCATCAGCATGTCGCCGGGCCGGGCTTCATCGGCGATCTCGGGACGCACCTCATGCAGCAGGTGCTTGCGCAGCACGCGCGGGTCGTAGTTGAAAACATGATTCGCGGGGATGAGCGCGTCGCTCGACACATCGTCGGGCAGTTTCCAGACTCGGCCTGTCGTCGTCAGCGGGGCAGTCATGCAACCGTCTCCTGCAGGAAGGCTCGCGGATCGGCTACCCGGCCCGCAAGCGCCGAAGCGGCGACCGTCAGCGCGCTCGCCAGATAGATATGCGCATCGGGGCTGCCCATGCGGCCAGGGTCGTTGCGCGTGCTGGTACTGATGCGCACCTCGCCCGCCGCGAGTTGCGCAAGGCCGCCGAAGCAAGGTCCGCACGTCGATGGCGCGATCTGCGCGCCGGCCGACATCAGCACGCCCAGCACGCCTTCGGCCATCGCCTGTTCATGCACGCGCCGCGTCGCGGGAATGACCAGCAGCTTCACGTTGTCGTGGACTTTTCGGCCCTTCAATACATCAGCCGCCGCGCGCAGTTCCGCGAGACTCCCGGATGCACAGGAACCGATATACGCATGCTGAATCTCGACACCGCCCAGTTCCGCCGCCGTGCGCACGTGCGTCGGCGAGGGCGGAATGCTGACGAGCGGTTCGAGCGTGCCGGCATCGATATCGATCGTGCGCAGGCAGGGCGCGTCATCATCGCCGCGCAGGAGTGAGGGTGCTTGCATGCCCGCTTCGCGCAGATAGTCGAGCGTGCGTGCATCCGCGGGTACCACGCCCGCATCGGCGCCCATATCGACACTCAGGCCGGAGATCGTGCAGCGCTCCGGCACGGAAAGCCTTTCGATAGCGTTCCCGCTGTATTCGATGACGCTCTCGTTCGCCTCGTCTGCGTCGATGAGCCGCATCGCATGCAGCACGACATCCCGCGCCGTGACGCCCGCAGGCAGCACGCCGTGCACGCGCACGCGAATCGTCCGGGGCACCTTGAGCCAGATGCGGCCGGTCGCCATGATCATGGTCACTTCGATGCCGAAAGGAATCGCCAGCGCGCCGACGCCGCCGAGTCCCGGCGTATGCGTATCCGCGCCCGCGACGAACATGCCGGGCGCCACCAGCCCGCGTTCGATGGTCAGCGGATGCGTAATGCCTTCGCTGTCGAAGAGATGGCCGACCTGCATCTTCACGGCGAGTTGCCGCGTGAGACGGTTGCGATCGGCGGCGGCCACGCTGTGGGCCGGCGTCTCGTGGTCGATGGCAACGACGAGGCGCTCGGGATGCGCAAGCGTGTCGATGCCGATATCCGCGAGCCGCTTCACATACGCGGGATACGACACCTCGGGCATCGTCGTCAGATCGGGCGTTGCCCAGATCACCTCGCCCGGTTCGACGTGCGCGCGCCCGCTTGCACGCGCCAGGATTTTTTGTAGCAGCGTCGCGACCATGAATCATGCTCCCTTCACGACCTGGCGCTCGAACGCCGCATAGTGCGACGCGCCGAGCATCTCGGTGATCTGCGCGAGCGGCGCCATGTCCGGCACCATCGCGGCCGTGCTGCCTTCCTCTTTCAAGCGTTGCAGCAGCGTGCGCTGCCAGCCGACGATGCCCTGAATGAGCGTGATCGGATAGAGCGACATGCCCAGTCCCGTCTGCGCCAGTTCGCGCTGCGGCTGCAGCGGCCGGATGGTTTCAGCGACCGTGTGGATGACCGGGATATTCACCGCCTCGGCCACCGCGCGGCACTCGTCCAGCGACGACAGCGACGGGACCATCACCGCATCGACGCCGAGCGCGGCCATGGCCTTCAGACGGCGGATCGCCTCGCCGATGCCGTGCAGCGCCACCGCGTCCGTGCGTCCGATGACGAGGAAATCCGGGGAACGGCGTGCGAGCAACGCGGCGCGCAGCCGGCCGGCCATCTCAGCATCGTCGACGAGCGCCTTGCCTGACATCGCGCCGCAACGCTTCGGCGACATCTGGTCTTCGAGGTGCATCGCCGCTACGCCCGCGCGTTCGAGCGCGCGAACGGTTTCCGCGATGTTGGACACATCGCCGTAACCGGTGTCCGCATCGGCGATTACCGGCACATTCACTGCCGCGACAATCTGCGCCGCCTGCGCGATCATCTCCGATCCGCTGATGAGGCCGATGTCCGGCTTGCCACGGCTCGCCGCCACGCAATAGCCCGACATGTACACGGCCTCGAAGCCCGCGGCCTCGATGAGCATCGCGCCGAGTGCGTCGTGCGTTCCCGGCACCGCCACCGCCTCGCGTCTCGCGAGCATCGCGCGCACGCGCGCCCCCTTGCTTGCATCCTGCGACAAAGAAGAACTCATATGACTGGCCTCACGACTTCGGCAGCGTCGCCACTGCCTGTTTGACCGCTTGCGCGTCGAACTGGTTGGCGGCGGGAATGAACTGGTTGGTGTACACGTCCTTCGGATCGAGCGGCCCGGCGAGCTGCTTGTTCGCCTTCAGAAAATCGACCATGGCGGCGGCCGATGCTGAAGGCGTCTCGCCCATCTTTTCGCCCGAGTCGGTCTTCAGGTAGTTCATGCGCATGTTGACGAGCGCCAGTGCCTGTTTCATCGCGGCCGCGTCCGAAAGACCCGTCGGCTTGCTGGCGGGAAACTCTTCCCAGTGCGCACGAATGGCGCCCTGCGGATCGGCCATCGTGATCTGCGTGCCCTGCACGACGCAGCGCAGCAGCTTTTCGATCACTTCCGGGTGCGACTTCGTGTAGTCGTCGCGCACGAAATAGGCGCTGCCGAACGTGAGCTTCTCCGCGGAAGGCGACTTGAACACACGCAGCTTGAGGCCCATGTCTTCTGCGAGCGCGATCTGCGAGTCCCAGGTTCCCCAGATATCGACCTTGCCGCTGCGCAGCGCCGTAATGGCTTGCGCGCCGGTGCCGGTCTCGACGAAGGTCACGTCCTTGTCCGGATCGAGACCCGCCTCGGCGATCTGTCCTTTGATGATGTTGACGAGCACCGCGCCATAGGAAATCACGCCGATCGTCTTGCCCTTGAAGTCCTTGATGCTCTTGATCGGACTCGAATCCAGCACGACCGGAAACTGGAAGTTGTGGCGGATGTTCAGATAGACCGCCTTGATCGGCGCGCCTTTGGACCGCGCAACGATCGCCGCGCCGGGCGCCATGTTGACGAACTGCGCCTGACCCGAGAGCACCGCCTGCATGCCGGCGGTCGAGTTGATCGGCTGGATGGTGACGTCGAGACCTTGCTTCTGCCAGCACTTGGTGTAGAGCGGGATGGACGTGTTGTTGGCCTGCGATGCATCGATGACCGTGGTGCCCACCGCCATCGTGATCTTCTGCATGTCCTGCGCGAGAGCGATGCCCGGCGCCGCGACGAGCGGGAGTGAAGCGGCGAGGGCGCACAGCGTCAGGCGGGCGCGGGTCGAACGGGTCATGATGCGTGTCTCCTTGCTTTTTATGAATGGGGCCGTGGTGTCTGTTATCGGCCTTTGAATTGCGGCGTTCTGCGCTCACGAAATGCGCTGCGGCCTTCGACGAAATCCTCGGTGGAAAAGAGCAGGGTCTGGCCTTCGAGTTCGAGCGCGAGTGCGGCGTCCAGGGACTCGATGGGCTTGGCGAGCGCGGCCTTCGTCATCGCCACGGCGACGGGTGCGGCGTCGCTGAACGACTCGGCGAGCGCGAGGGCATCGGCGAGCAACGCAGCGGGTTCGGCAAGCTGATCCACGAGGCCGAGCGTGGCTGCTTCCCGGGCATCGAGCACGCGGCTCGCGAACAGCACGCGCCGGGTCTGCGCCATGCCGATGCGACGCGGCAGCGTCCACAGCAGACCGAAGTCCGCCATCAGGCCGAGCTTGCCGAACACGGCGCCGAACTTCGCCGTCTGGCTTGCGACGACGAAATCGCACGCCGCCGCGATCGACAGTCCCGCGCCGTGCGCTGCGCCGTTGACGGCGGCGATCACGGGCTTGTCGCCGGCCGCGATCAGGCGGATGAGCTGCTGGCCGCGCCGCATGCGCGCACGCACGTTGAGGGGATCGTGATCGCGCAGGCCGTCGAGATCGCCGCCCGCACAGAAGCTCGTACCGTTGCCGGTGACGACGATCGCGCGGCACGCCTCGTCCTGCTGCGCGGACTCGAGCGCCGCGATCAGGCCTTCACGCAGTTCGGCCACGAGCGCATTGCGCTTGTCCGGCAGGTTCAGCCGGATCAGCAGGACGGCGCCATGCGTTTCGCAGCGCACGGGAGCGCTTGTGTCGCTTGCAGTTTCATCGCTCATGCCAGTGTCTCCTCGTGCACGGGGCGAAGGTCGATCGGCGCGCCGAGAAACGCGCCGCCATCGATGCGCAGCAGTTGTCCGGTGATGAGCGCTGCCGCATCGCTCAGCAGGAACGACACGAGTTCGGCAATCTCGCCGACGCTCGCATTGCGGCCGAGCGGCGTCTTAGCGCCGAGCGCCTTTGCATCGGCGCCATAGGACGCGACGAACGCGTCTGTTTCCACCGCCGCCGGAGCCACGCTGTTCACGCGAATGCCGCGTCCACCCCATTCCAGCGCGAGCGCACGCGTCAGTCCGGCCACGCCGCTGCGCGCCGCTACCGCATGCGCCAGTCCGAGACCGCCGCGCTCGGCGGGACAGATCGACAAGTTGACGATGGCGCCGCCGTGCGGCATCGCGTCGTGCGCGGCACGCGACGCGGCGAACACTGCATTGAGGTTGAGATCGACAACTGCCGCGAAGCCCTTGGGCGAGATCTGTTCGGCGCGCGCGGCAAACTGGCCGCCCGCATTGTTGACGAGGCCGTCCAGGCCGTGGTCGCCCGCGAAGGCATGCAACACGGAACGCAGGGCCCCGGCGTCGCGCACGTCGCAGATGTCGTAAAGAAACGCACCGTCCGCGTCCGCGATCATGCGTCCGGTCTCGGCAAGGCCTTCGGCATGCCGGCCACAACCGCCGACCGTGGCGCCCAGCGCCGCGGCCCGGCACGCAATGGCGCGTCCGATGCCCGAGCCCGCTCCGGTCACATAGATGCGTTTGCCGCGCAGTGCGGACGGGGCGAGGACCGGTGCGGACGCATTCACGTGTCGAGTCCTTCGCGGACCACGCGCTTCGATTTGTGCGTGCTGCGCGGCAAGCTTCCGGCCGGCACGATATCGACGGTCGCGCGGACTTGCAGCTTCTCGCGGATCTCATGCGCGAGCCTTTCTGCCACGTCCGCGCCGAGTGCCGCGCCTTCCAGTTCGACGCGCAAGCGGAAGCCGGTCAGGAAGCCGGTGCGGGCATCGCATACAGAGGGATCGAGCACGATCTGATACTCGCTGCTGAGTCCCTCGAAGCCGCGCACGATTTGCTCGACCGATGAGGGAAACACGTTCACGCCGCGAATGACCAACATGTCGTCGGCACGGCCGCGCACGCCGCCCGGCAGACGCGCGTGCGTACGTCCACAGGCGCAGCGGCTGCTGTCGCGTACGACGACATCGCCGGTCCACCAGCGCACGAGCGGACCCGCCTGCTTGTCCAGATGCGTGAGCACCAGCACGCCCGGCGTGCCGTCGGCAACCGGTTGACCCTCGTCATCGACGATTTCCGCGTAGGCGAAGTCTTCCGCCAGATGCGGGCCGCTCTGCGCATGGCAGTCCTGGCCGATGGTCTGGAATTCGAGGCTGCCGTACGCATCGAAACATTTCGCGTTCCATTCGGCTTCGAGACGCTCGCGCGTAGCCGGCACGCTCGCACCGGTCTCGCCGCCGAGCATGATGTGCCGGACCGGAGACTCGCGTGCGTCGAGGCCCATCGAACGCGCGGTCTGGGCCAGATGCGCGACGAAGGATGGCGTCGCGGTGATCACGCTGACGCCGTATTCGAAGATCGAGCGGATCTGCCTCTCGGAGTCGGCGCTGCCGCCGGGAATGCAGGTCGCGCCCAGCTTCTGATAGCCCGCCGTCGCGCCAAGACCGCCAACGAACCATGCATAGCCGAACAGGCACTGGTAGACGTCGCCGGGCCGCACGCCTTGCGCATGGGCGTAACGTGCGTAGAGTCCGGCCCAGCGATCCAGGTCGGCCTCGGTCCAGTATTGCGGCGCAGGCGCACCGCTGGTGCCCGAGGAAAAGTGGATGCGCCGCACGTCGGCGGGCGCGGCGGCCTGGAACTCGCCATAAGGCGGCACGCGGCCGATCGAATCCACATAGTCACGCTTGCGGGTGAACGGCAGCGCGCGCAAATCGTCGAGGCTCGTCAGCTGCGCGGCGCGAAAGCCGTGTTCCGCAAACAGGCGACGGTAGTAGACACTGTGCTCGCCGACGTAGTCGAGCTGCTCGCGCAGGCGCCCGAGCTGATAGGCGCTGATTGCTTCACGCGTCCAGGTCTCGCAGGCGTCGCGCGGCGTATCCGCCGGCGTGAGCGTGTCAGCCTGCATACGTCGCTCCCAATCCGCGCACGCAGAACGCGGCCACGCTGTCGGCGGTGGCGTTGCGTTCCGCGACCGTTTCAGTGCGACGCGGGCGATACCAGATTGTCGTCCAGTTGAGCGCGCCGAGCAGCGCCTTCACGACCACGTGCGTGTCCTGCTGCGGCAGCGACCCCGCCGCCATCGCCTCTTCGATCGCGCCGACGAACAAGGCCTGATACCGGTCGCGCATGGCCAGGAATTCCTTGAGCACCTTGCGCTGCGCCGGCGTGGTCTGGCCGTGCAGATGCATGTCGAGACCCTGCACGACCACGCACTGGAACTCGATGTTGCTCATGATGATCAGCACATGCGCGCGGGACATCGCGGCAATGCGGGCGATGGGATCGGCAACGCCTTCCGCCGCCGTGGCAACCGCGTTCGTGACCATCTGCATGGCCGCGCCATGCACCTGGAAGAACAGGTCGGCCTTGCTCTTGAAGTGGTGATAGATGCGGCCCTTGGTACAGCCGAGCACCTCGGCGACATCGTCGATGCTGGTGGCGGCGTAGCCCTTGAGCATGAACGCGCTCGCCGCCGCGTGCAGGATCTGGGCGACGCTGCTGCTGTCGTCGTCGGCGGACTTCGATGCTTTCGGCTGAGCCGCGCGGCTGCGCGCCGGGCGGGATTCGACTTCGACCGTCATGCGGATTCTCCTGTTGCCTGGGCACGGATCGCGCGCGCGATGAGCAGGCGCTGGATCTCGGAAGTGCCCTCGTAGATTTCAGTGACACGCTGGTCGCGGTACAGACGTTCCACCGGATTCGGCTTCACGTAACCCGCGCCGCCGAAGATCTGCAGCGCGGCATCGATCACGTCGTGACTCGTTTCGCTCGCGATCAGCTTGGCCTGGGCGGCCAGCACGGAAACGTCGAGGCCGTTGTCATGGGCGCGCGCCGCTTCGTAGGTGAGAGCGCGGGCTGCGGACAGGCGGGCCGCGAGATCGGCGAGATTGAAACCGAGCGCCTGATGATCGATCAGCAACTGACCGAACGTGCGCCGCTTCGCAGCATACTCCACGGCCAGGCGGAAAGCGGCCAGCGCCATGCCGCAAGCCTGTGCGGCCACGCCGATGCGGCCCACATCGAGCGAGCCGAACGCCATGCGCAAGCCATCGCCCGGCGGCGCGAGCATGCGCGCCTGTGCGACCCAGGTATCGAGTTCGATCGTCGCGGTGCGGGTGCCGCGCATGCCCATTTTGTCTTCGAGCTGGCTGTCGTCGACGCCGGGCGCCTTTGCATCGACGAGAAACGCGGCGATGCCGTGCTTGCCCGCGCCCGCCTCGGTCTGCGCGAACACGACGTACCAGTGCGCAGCGCCCCCGCCGCCGATCCAGCACTTCTCGCCGCGAATGCGCCAGCCGCCGTCTTCAGGTGTCGCCAGGGTCTGCATCGACGCGGGATCGGAGCCCGCGTGGCGTTCGCTCAACGCGAACGAAATGGCTTCGCCGCGCTCGATGAGGCCGCGCAGCAGTTCGCTCTTGAGCGCCTCGTCGCGCAGCAGCAGAAGAGGCGCCGCGCCGAGCTGGATGGTGGCGACGATGCCGCTCGTCGAAGCACAGGTCTGCGCGATCTCTTCCACCACCGCGCAATACGCGACCAGGCTCGCGCCGCCGCCGCCGTGGCGCGCGGGCAGCACCATGCTGGCGATGCCGCTGTCGCGCAGGCGCTGCACGGTCTCGAGCGGATAGCGCTGACTCGCGTCGATCTCGGCCGCAAGCGGTGCGAAGTAGGTGGCGGACAACTCAGCGGCAAGATCGCGCCAATGCGTTTCCGCAGCGTTCAGCTGTGGCTGCCACACGACTTCGCGCGTCGGACGGATGCCGCGCGTGGCGCCGTTTGCGGGCCCTTCATGCGCCCTCTCTTCACTCTGTGCTGCAACGGCTGCGCGTTCGGAAATATTCATTCGCCAGGACCCTGCCAGGTTCGAAACGGTTGACCCAAAAAAATACTGTGTAGTATGCTCGGTCAGCGCATCATACTAACGAGTATGTTTTCGGTCAACAGCGCGCAGGGCAGGGAAAGCCCGCCCCAAAGGCTGCAAACCGATCAACAGGAGACACGCGATGCACGCACAGGAAACGGCTGCACAGCCGCTCAGGGTGTTCTGGGCGCCGGGTTGTTCAAGCTGTCTGCGTACCAAGGAGTTTCTGACGCGGCATGGCATCGCGTTCGAATCGGTGAACGTGGCGGCGCAGGCGGGCGCCATGGAGGAGTTGCGCAGTCTCGGCGCCCGCAGCGTGCCGGTGCTCGCCATCGGGACGCGCTATGTGTATTGCCAGTCGCTTGCGGACATAAAGACCTTCCTCGAACTCGATATCCCCGACGACACGCGGCTGACGCCGGCCACGCTGGCGGAGCGGGTCAACCTCACCATTACAAAGGCGCGTGGCTTCGTGAAGCAGTTGCCGGACGACGTGCTCGACGGTCCGTTCCGCAACAGCTGGGCGCCGCCGCGCGGACTGGCTCATCACGTGTTCCGCGTGGTCGAGGCGTATCTCGAAGCGGTCGAGGAACAGCGTGAACTCACGTACGAAATGACGATGCGCGGCACGCATGAAGTGGTGCCGGGTCAGGACGTACTGACCTACGGGGAAGCGGTGCTCGCGCGCTTCAACCGCTGGTGGCAGATGCATCGCGACGACGACTTCTCTGCCATGCAGCCCACCTACTGGGGCGAGCAATCCCTGCACGAAGTGCTCGAACGCACGACCTGGCATGCGATGCAACATGCGCGGCAACTGACGGCGGTGATCGAGGCGCAAGGCCATGCGGTCCGCGAGCCGTTCACGCCCGCCGACCTGGCCGGCCTGCCGCTGCCCGAAAAAGCGTGGGACGACGACAAATAATGCTTTCAACAACGGAGACGACGTGAAGCTGATCGACAAGGTAGTGGCGGTAACGGGGGCGGGACGCGGGATTGGCCGGGAGATTGCGCTGCTGTGCACGCGCGAGGGCGCGGCGGTGGTCGTGAACGACTATGGCGGTGCGGACGGCAACGAGCCGAATCCCGGTGCGGAGGTGGTCGAGGAGATCGTGAAGGCCGGCGGGCGCGCGGTGTTGAACACGGCGAGCATCGCCGACGAGCAGGGCGCGACGTCCATCGTCGAGGATGCGGTGCAGCACTTCGGCCGCATCGACGCCGTGGTCAACAATGCCGGCATTCTGCGCGACCGCATGTTCCACAAGATGAGCCATGCCGAATGGCGCGACGTCGTCGATGTGCATTTGAACGGCTATTTCTATGTATCGAAAGCGGCGGCCGTTCATTTCAAGGAACAGGGCAGCGGCGCGTTCGTTCATTTCACGTCGACGTCAGGACTGGTCGGCAACCTGGGCCAGGCGAACTATGCGGCGGCGAAGATGGGCATCGTCGGCCTCTCGACGTCGATTGCCTTGGACATGCAGCGCTACAACGTGCGTTCCAACTGCATCGCGCCGTTCGCGTGGAGCCGCATGACGGCATCGATTCCGGCGGAAACCGAAGCGGACAAGGCGCGCGTGGAGCGGCTCAAGACCATGTCCGCCGACAAGGTGGCGCCGCTTGCCGCGTTCCTGTGCTCCGACCTTTCGAAGGACGTCACGGGGCAGGTGTTCTGCGCGCGCAAGAACGAAATCTTCCTGTTTTCCCTGCCGCGCCCCGTGCGTTCGATGCAGCGCGCCGAAGGCTGGAGTGTCGATACGCTCGCCTCGGACCTGCTGCCCGCTTTCCGCCCGACCTTGCAGCCCTTGCAGCGCTCATCGGATGTGTTCGCGTGGGATCCGGCATGAACGCCGCGTTCGAACCGGCGCGCCTGGTGGCAGCGCCGCCGCGCGAGACCGTCGCGACGCACGATGTGCGCGACGTGATGCTGTATGCGCTGGGCATCGGTGTCGGCAGCGATGCGGCGACCTCGGCTTCCACCTTGCGATACGTCTACGAAGACCGGCTGCAGGTCTGCCCGACGATGGCCGTGGTGCTCGCCTGGCCCGGCTTCTGGTTGAAGGAGCCGCAATATGGCGTGAACTGGCGCAAGGTGCTGCATGCGGAGCAGTCGCTGGAAGTGTTCGCGCCCTTGCCTTGCGAAGGCAGCATCCGCAGCGTGCTGAGGGTCGAGCGCATCGTCGACAAGGGCGCCGACAAGGGTGCGCTGCTGTACTCGCGGCGCGACCTGTATGCGAGCGAGAGCGGCCAGTTGCTCGCGACCGAACGTCGCGCCACCTTTCTGCGTGGCGACGGCGGACGCGGCTCGGCGGGCCCGCATGACGATGCAGCGCCGACGCCCCACGCGCTGCCGGAACGCGCGCCGGACAAGTCGGTCGCGCTCGCCACCCGGGACGATCAGGCGTTGCTGTACCGGCTGAGCGGCGATCGCAATCCGTTGCATATCGATCCGCATATCGCCGAATCGGCGGGCTTTGCGCGGCCGATCCTGCATGGCCTGTGCACCTATGGCGTGGCGGCACGCGCGCTGACCGACGCCTTGTGCGACGGCGATGCCGCGCGCTTCTCGCGCATGGACTGCCGCTTCTCGAAGCCGGTCTATCCGGGCGAGACGATCGTCACCGACATCTGGGTCACCGGCGCTGGCGAGGCGTCGTTCGTCGCGCGCGTCGCGGAACGCGATGCGGTCGTCCTCGGCAATGGCCGCTTTCAATGGCATTGAAGCCTTCAACCTGACGGATACAGCAATGATTGGAATCTTGGCTTGCGGCGCGTATGTTCCGCGTCTGCGCCTGCAGCGCGCGTCGGTGAGCGCGGCGCACGCGTGGTTCGCGCCGGCATTGAAGGCGCATGGCAAAGGCGAGCGGGCGATGGCGAACTGGGACGAAGACGCGCTCACGCTCGCGGTGGAAGCCGCGCGCGACGCCGCACCCGAAGCGGCGCGCGGGGAAATCGGCACGCTGATGCTCGCCTCGACGAGTCTGCCGTTCGCGGACCGGCAGAACGCCGGCATCGTGAAGGAAGCACTCAATCTCGCCGACGACGTGTTCACCCAGGACATCACCGGCAGCCAGAAAGCGGGCACGGGCGCGCTGATCCAGGCTTTGCGCGGGGCAGCCTCGGCCGATGCCGCGCACACGCTCTGCATCGCATCCGAGCGCGCGGCCGCGAAGCCTGCCTCGGAGGCGGAACTGATCAACGGCGATGCCGCCGCCGCGTTCGTGCTGGGCCGCGGCGAACCGATTGCGCGTTTCATCGGCAGCCATTCGGTCTCGATCGATTTCGTCGATCATTTTCGCGGCAGCGACGCCAGTTTCGACTACGGCTGGGAAGCGCGCTGGGTGCGCGATGAAGGCTACGGCCGCATTGCCGGCGACGCGCTGACGCAGGCGCTCGCAAAGTTCGGCCTGGCCGGCGAGGACGTGCATCGCCTGATCGTGCCGATTCCGGTGCGTGGCGTCGCCGAAGCGCTGGCCCGGACCTGCGGCGTGCCGGCGAGCGCCATCGTGGACACGCTCGGCGCCACGCTCGGCCATGCCGGCTGCGCGCAGCCGCTCGTGTTGCTGGCGCATGCGCTCGAACGCGCGCAGCCGGGCGAGCGGATCGTGCTGCTCGGCTTCGGACAGGGCGCGGACGTGCTGATCTTCGAGACCACGCCCGCCATCGCCACCCAGGCGCACGCGACGAAACGCGGCGTGTCGGGCTGGCTCGCGCGCGGCAAGCCCGAAGCGAACTACCTCAAGTATCTGTTCTTCACGGGCGGCATCGGCCTGGACACGGGCATGCGCGCCGAGTTCGAGCAGAAGCAGCCGCTCACGGCGCTGTATCGCAACCGGTCGGCGGTGCTCGGTCTGGTCGGCGGGCGCGATCCGGAAAGCGGCGCGGTGCAATACCCGCCGACCGGCATCGCCGTGGGATCGCACGATGCGCGCAGCGCGACGCTCGAACCCTATCCGCTCGCCGAACGCACCGCGCGCGTGCTGACCTTCACGGCGGATCGGCTGGCCTTCACGCCGGATCCGCCGGGTTGCTACGGCATGGTCGAGTTCGACGGCGGCGGCCGCATGCTGGCGGAGTTCACGGACGCCGATGCGGATCAGATCGAAGTCGGCCGGGCCATGCGCATGAGCTTTCGAATCAAGTCCGTCGATGAGCGGCGCGGCTTCGTCAAATATTTCTGGAAGGCGATGCCCGCCTGACAAGGAGCGAATCAACATGCCCAAAGGCATTCGGGACAAGGTAGCGATACTCGGCATGGGCTGCGCGCGCTTCGGCGAGCGCTGGAACGACGATGCCGACGATCTCATGGTCGAAGCCTATACGGAGGCGCTTGCCGATGCGGGCGTCGAGACCGCGCAGATCGACGCGGCGTGGCTGTCGGTGGGCTTCGACGCGATGAACATCGGGCCGTCGGGCATTCCGCTCGCCATGGCGCTGCGGCTGCACGACATTGCGGTCACGAAAGTGGAGAACTATTGCGCGTCGGGCACCGAGGCCTTTCGCGGCGCGGTCTATGCGGTGGCCTCCGGCGCGGCGGACATCGCGCTCGCGCTGGGAGTCGAGAAACTGAAGGACACGGGTTACGGCGGCCTGCCGGTGCGCACGCGCGGCACCACGTTCGACATGATCGGCGTGGTGGGATCGGCGCCCGGCAACTTCGCCCAGCTTGCCGGTGCGTATCGCGCGCGGCACGGCGTCTCGCGTGACGATCTCAAACGCGCGATGGCGCACGTCTCGGTCAAGAGCCATGCGAACGGCGTCAACAATCCGAAGGCGCATCTGCGCCGTGCCGTGGACATGGACACCGTGCTGAACGCGCCGATGGTGGCCGAGCCGCTCGGCCTGTACGACTGCTGCGGCGTCTCGGATGGCGCGGCCTGCGCGATCGTCACGACGCCGGAGATTGCCCGCGCGCTCGGCAAGGGCGGCGAACTCGTGACGGTGAAGGCGCTGCAACTGGCGGTATCGAACGGCTGGGAACTGCAGGGCGCGGGCTGGGACGGCAGTTATTTCCATACCACACGTATTGCCGCACAACGCGCCTACGACGAAGCGGGCATCACGAAGCCGCGCGAGCAACTGAGCCTGATGGAAGTCCACGACTGTTTCTCCGTCACCGAACTCGTGACGATGGAAGACCTGCACGTGAGCGAGCCCGGCGAAGGCTGGCGCGACGTGCTCGACGGCCGCTTCGACGCGGACGGCGCCAATCCGTGCCAGATCGACGGCGGCCTGAAATGCTTCGGGCATCCTATCGGCGCATCGGGACTGCGCATGATCTACGAGAACTATCTGCAATTGCTGGGCCGCGCGGGCAAGCGGCAGGTGCGCACGCCGCCGGTGTTCGCGCTGTCGCACAACCTCGGCGGCATGCCGAACCAGAACGTCAGTGCGGTCGCGATTGTCGGCCTGGCCGGAGCCTGACGATGCTCGACCGCGAAACCCTCGAACAACTGAAAGACTCCGTGCGCCGTTACGTGCGCGAGAAACTGGTGCCGCTGGAGCAGCAGGTCGCCGAAGAAGACCGCATCCCGCCCGGCATCATCGACGACTTTCGCCAGATGGGCCTGTTCGGACTCTCGACGCCCGAAGCGTACGGCGGCCTCGGGCTCGTCTGCGCGGAAGAGATCGAGATCATCATCGAGCTGACGTGGGCCTCGGCGGCCTTCCGCTCGGCGGTGGGCATCAATCTCGGGCTCGGCTCGCAAGGCATTCTGATGGACGGCACCCAGGCGCAGAAGGATCACTGGCTGCCGAAGATCGCGAGCGGCGAAGTCATCACGAGCTTCTGCCTGACCGAACCCGATTCGGGCTCGGACAGCGCCGCGCTGCGCACGCGCGCCGTGCTCGACGGCGACAGCTGGGTCATCGACGGCAGCAAGCGCTACATCACCAACGCACCGGTCGCGGGGCTGTTCCTCGTCATGGCCCGCACGCATCCGGAACGGCTGCCGAAGAATGCGCACGTCACCGCGTTCCTCGTGCCGGCGGACACGCCGGGCGTGACGGTCGGCCCGAAGGACAAGAAGATGGGTCAGGCAGGCGCCTGGTCGGCGGACGTGTACTTCGAAAACGTGCGGGTGCCGCAGAGCGCGATCATCGGTGGCGAACCGGGCCGGGGATTCGTGACGGCCATGAAGTCGCTCGATCGCGGCCGCATCAATGTTGCCTCGGTATGCGTCGGGCAGGCGCGGCGCATTCTTCACGAGGCCACGCAGTATGCGGTCGGACGGACGCAGTTCGGCGAGCCGCTCGCCAGCTTCCAGCTGATCCAGGCCATGCTCGCCGACAGCCAGACCGATCTCTACGCCGCCGAATGCATGCTGCGCGACGTCGCCCGGCGCCATGACGCGGGCGAGCGTGTCTCGCTCGAAGCGTCGTGCTGCAAGCTGTTCTGTTCGGAGATGGTCGGCCGCATCGCGGATCGCGCCGTGCAGATTCACGGCGGCGCGGGCTACATGCGCGACAGCGCCGTGGAGCGCTTCTACCGCGACGTCCGGCTGTTCCGCATCTACGAAGGCACGACGCAGATTCAGCAGATCATCATCGGCAAGGAACTCGCCCGGCGTGCCGCGGCGTCATGACTTCATAAAAACAGGGAAACGGCGGAATGGATCTCGGACTCAGGGACAAGGTGGCGATCGTCACCGGCGGCGCGCGCGGCATCGGCGCGGCAATCGGCGAGCGTCTGGCGATGGAGGGCGCGCGCGTCGCGGTGGTCGATCGCGATGGAGCCGGTGCGCGAGCACAAGCGGACAAGCTCCAGACGATGGGCGTGGAGGCGCGCGCGTATGCCGTCGATGTCACCGACGAAGCATCGGTCAACGACATGGTCGAGGCGGTGGCGGACACATGGGGCAGCGTGCACCTGCTCGTGAACAACGCGGGATTCACCCGCGACATGCGCATCACGAAGATGGGCGTCGGCGACTGGGACAGCGTTGTGGATGTCATCCTGAAGGGCGCCTTTCTGTGTACGCGCGCCGTGTTGCCGCACATGACGGCGGAAAGCCAGCGCTGGGGACGCATCGTCAATATCTCGTCGCGTGCGCATCTGGGCAATCCGGGGCAGGCGAACTACTCGGCGGCCAAGGCGGGTTTGATCGGTTTCACGCGGGCGATGTCGCTGGAGAACGGGCGCTTTGGCGTGACCGTGAATGCGATTGCGCCGGGCATCATCGACACGCAGGCGGTGCGCGATCTGCCTCACTACGACAAGGTGCGCGAAGCTGCGGAGAAGACCACGCCGGTGCCGCGCATGGGCAATCCGTCCGATGTCGCGGACGCGGTGGCGTTCCTGCTGTCCGAGCGCGCGAGCTATGTGAGCGGCGATCTCCTGCACGTCTCCGGCGGCCGGTACTGAAACTCAGGCGTCAGGCGGGGCCGAAGCGCGCGGCCCCGCGCGTCATGACCTTCACGTTGCGTTCGAGGGCGAACACGTCGAAAGAGAGCTGCTCGCCTTCAACGGAGGTCAGGCTGGATGCTTCGATGCGCAGCGTGTCGCCTGGAAACACGGGCACGCTGAAACGCGCTTCCATTTCGCGGAGTTCGACGGCGCGCCGTTCCAGCGCGCGCAACAGCATGTAGCCCGCGATGCCGAAGCTCGCCATGCCGTGCAGGATGGGTTGCGGGAATCCTGCCGCGCGGGCGATGGCGGGATCGGCATGCAGGCCGTTCATGTCGCCGTTCAGGCGAAACAGAAGCGCGGTTTGCGGCGGCACGGTGTAGTCGAATGCATGACGGCTTGCGGCTCTTCGCTCATCGCGTTGCGCTGATTCACGCACGCGAGGTGTGGAGTCGAATCCTCCATGGCTGCGGAGGATCGAAGTCATGTCGAGCGTGGCGATGGGCGCGCCATCGTCGGCATCAAACAGCTTGCGTCTCGTCACGACGCGCGCACCGCGCTCGCGGCCGAGATCCTCCACGGCCATCACATGGCTTTCACTGCGCACATGTGCAGCGGTTGCAAGCGGACGATGAAGCTCGATGCGCTGCGCACCATGCAGCATGCCGGGCCAGTCGAGCCCGAGACGCGGATCGCCGAGCCAGGGGCCGGGATCGGCGAGGACGGTGGCGAAGGCCGGCAATACAGCGAGGCCTTCCTCATAGACGTACGCGAGTTGTGCCGGGTCCAGCGGCGCCTGGCCGATGCCCAGTGACAGCGCATAGAACATGACGTCACGGGCGGTGTAGCGCTGCGAGAGGGTATCGATCGGCCAGTTCTGCAGTTGCGCCGGATCCAGCGGCGCGTGTGCGGACATGCGTCAGGCGGTGAGGGCGAGCGCCGCTTCCTCGGCGACGCGTCCGCTCGGATTGCCGAGCAGCGTGGTGCGATACATCATGCGCGGCTGCGTCTGGTCGTAGTCGGAGAGCGCGATATGCATGGCGCTGCGGTTGTCCCACATCATCAGATCGCCGACCTGCCAGCGGTGCCGATAGACATTCTCCGGCTGCACGCTGTGCTGATACAAGTATTCGAGCAATGGCCGGCTTTCGGCGCGCGTCATGTCCTCGAAGGAAATTGTCGTCATCTCGCTCACGTAGAGCGCCTTGTGACCTGCCTCATCGTGCACGCGCGCGACCGGCTGAAACACGGGCGGGTTGCGCCGGCGAATGTCGGCGAGATCTTCCGGCGTGCGGTTGGCCCGCGTCTCGCGCGCGACGGTCATGTCATGCAGCGCCCAGCGGCCGTCAAGCATCGACTGAAGGCCAGGCGAAAGCGTCTCCCACGCCCGCACCATGTTGCAGAACATGGTGTCGCCGCCGACCGGCGGCAGCACCGAGCAATACAGCAGCGAGCCCTTGGCGGGACGCGTGGTGGTCGACAGATCGGAGTGCCATTGCCGGCCCACCGCGAGCCGCTTGCCGCCCGCTTCGTGATTGGTCACCAGCAGGATTTCCGGATGCTCCGGATGCCGGAAGCGCGGAATGGAAGCGTGGTCGTCGAGCGCGCCGAAGCGGCGGCTGAATGCAACATGCTGCGCATGATCGAGCGACTGGCCGCGAAACAGCAGGATCGTATGACGATGCCAGGCGTCGCGCAGCGCGGCGATGGTGTCGTCGTCGATTGCTGCGCGCAGATCGAGCCCGACCACTTCCGCGCCGATCGCCGACGCAAGAGGTTTCAACGTGAACGTCATGATGGAATCCGTGTGATGTGACGTTGGACCGGGTGCGATCAGACCTGCGCGATCTGCTGCTGCTCGGACCAGAACAACAGCTTCTTCTGCAGCATGTGCATCAGCAGATGCAGCACGATGCCCATCCCGGACAGCACGACGAGCGCAGCGAACACGCCGGCGGTGTCGAGATTGTTGTTCAGCTGCATGATGAGATTGCCCAGCCCTTTGCGCGAGCCGACGAACTCCCCGACGATCGCACCCAGCACGCTGAAGATGACCGCGATGTGCAGGCCGGCGAAGATCATCGGCGCGGCGCTCGGCAGGCGCACCATCGTGAAGATCTGCCAGCGGCTCGCCTGCAGGGAACGCATCAGCTCGATGCGGGAGATATCGGTGGAGCGCAGCCCGACGATCACGTTGACCAGAATCGGAAAGAACGCGACGACCGCCGCCATGATGACCTTCGACGTCATGCCGAAGCCGAACCAGATGATGAAGAGCGGCGCGATCGCCACCTTCGGCGTGGTCTGGATGGCAATCAGATAGGGGTAGAGCGTCTTCTCGACGAAGCGCGATTGCGCGATGACCGCGCCGAGCATGATGCCGAGGATCGTCGCCAGCAGGAAGCCGAGCAGTGCTTCAGCGAGCGTGGTCAGGCCGTTGCTGATGAAGAGTCCGGATGAAAGGCCGTTGACGAGCGCATGAAAGATGTCGGAAGGCGCCGGCGCAATGTAGATGGGCACCGCTGCCAGCATGAAGCCGATTTCCCACACGGCGACGACCAGCACGAACAGCGCCGGCACGCAGATCCATTCCGGATGTTGCTTCAACATGGCGAATGCCTGACGGCGCGGCGTCGGCGGCGAATGCGGAATCGCGAGTTCGGCGCTCATTCTATGAATCCCCTGGCCTGGAAGTGTTGACGGATGCGGCGCGTGTACGAGCCGAAGCGTTCGGTGGTCATGACATCGAGATCGCGTTGCGCGGGCAGCTCGACATCGACGATTTCAGCGATGCAGCCCGGACGGCTCGACAGCACGAGCACGCGGCTGCCGAGAAACACCGCTTCGGGAATCGAGTGCGTGACGAACAGCACCGTCTTCCCGGATTCGCGCCAGATGCGCCGGATTTCGACGTTCATGGTTTCGCGCGTCATGGCGTCGAGCGCGCCGAAGGGCTCGTCCATCAGCAGCACGGCCGGGTCGTGCACCAACGCGCGGGCAATTGCGACGCGCTGCTGCATGCCGCCCGACAGTTCGTTCGGATAGCGGTTCGCGAAATCTGCCAGACCGACCATGTCGAGCAATTGCCTGGCGCGCGCGCCGGTCGCCTCACGATCGAGCTTGAGCACCGTGGCGGGCAGCATGACGTTGTCGAAGGTGGTTTTCCACGGCAACAGCACCGGACTCTGGAACACGACGCCGATATCGCGCTGCGGACCGTCGATGGCCTGTCCATTGACGCGAATGGTGCCGGAGGTACGCGGGATGAGACCGGCCAGCATCTTGAGAAGCGTGGACTTGCCGCATCCCGAGGGACCGACGACGGTAATGAATTCACCCCGGTCGATGGTCAGGTCGATGGGACCGAGGGCTTGCACCGATTCGCCGCTGCGGGTGCGGTAATGCTTTTGCAGACCGTCGATCTGGATGAGGGCGGGGAGCGGCGCACGCGGCTCGCTGCCGGAGAGCGACATTGTGGGCATGCGATCCATGACGGCGGAAGCTCTCCTTGAACATCAGACAACGAGGAAGCCCGGCTGGCGGGCGAAGTGGCATTTGCAGAGACATACTCATGAGTATGTCGTGGAGGAAATCATACTGACGCGTATGTTGGGCGTCAATAGAAGCGGGTAGGTGTTTACGTGGGCGGCGCTCGGCGCATAGGGGCAACGCGCGGCGAGTGCTGGACCCGCTGATCCCGTAAGGTATGAGAAATGCGCGGATAATGGCGTTATCTATCCGCTTGGCCGGCGTTCCGCGAAGTCAGGCGGAAATATGCATTGAGCCGGCCGTCAAACAGCAGGAGCAGCATGCGTCTATCGACGATAACGAACTGGGCCTATGCGGTCACCGTGACGCTCACGCTTGCCTCGGGCGCCGCCATGCTGCTGGCATCGAACGCCCAGGAAACGGAGCGGGAAGCGGTGGCGCAACGCCACGCGCTCGATCAGGCCACGTCGAACCTCGACACCGAGGTCAACGCGCTGGGTTCGCTTGCGCGGCAATATGTGGTGAGCGGAAGTGTCGCCGATCTCGCCGCTTATCAAAGGGAACTGGCGTCGCTCGGTGCGGTCGAGGAGCGCACGCGTCATATCCGCGATGCCGGCGCGCTCGCCGATGAACTCGACGCGTTGCACGATGCCCTGCGTCTGGCGGACGGCATGCGTGACATCGAAGCAGCCGCGCTGGCTGCCGCGAAGGCGGGCGACCGCGCAAAAGCAATCGATATCGCCTTCTCCGCCGACTTCGGACGTTCGCTCGAACGCGCGCGGGTGGATGTCGAACGATTCCAGTATCGCCTCGATCAACGCACCGACCTCGCCGTGCAACGGGCGGAGGAAGTCTCCAGGGTATGGCGCACGGTGGCGGAGTCGATGCTCGTCGTCACCGGGCTGGTCTTCCTGTTCGTGCTGTACTTCATCTTCCGCCGGCGAGTCCTGCATCCTGTCGTCAAGTTAAGCGACGTGGTGAGCCGTCTGGCCGCACAGGACTTCGCTGTCGAGCCGCCGCGCTACGACCGCATCGACGAGATCGGCGACATGGCGCAAGCGCTACGCGTCTTTCGTGAAAACGGACTGGTGCGCCAGCGTCTCGAACGCGAACGGGAAGCAGACCGTGTCTTGCGCGATTCGCTGTCGCGCATGACGCAGCGGCTTCACGGCTGCAACGACACTCAGGATCTGATCGATGTAGTCGAACGCTTCACGCCTGAGCTTCTGCCGGATACGCGCGGACAACTCTATCTGCTGGACGCCGAACGCGCTGCGATGCACGCCGCCTGTTCGTGGAAGTCGCCCAGGCACACCGCGGAGACGTTCTCGCCGGATGCGTGCTGGGGCATCCGGCGCGGCAGCCTGCATCGTCCCGCGGGCAAGCAAGTGGATGTGCCGTGCGCACATTTGCAGCTTGCCGACGGCGCCGTACCCGATACCTGCTGCCTGCTGCTTGCAGGACAGCATGGTGCGCTGGGCATGTTGTACCTGGAGTTCAGCGAAGGCACGCCGCACGATGGCTCGCTCGACGAATATCTGCGCATGCTGGCGGAGAACATCGGTCTTGCGCTGGACAATCTGCATCTGCGCGACACGCTGCGCGAACTGGCGATGGCGGATCCGCTGACGGGCTTGCGCAATCGCCGGCAACTGGATCTGTGGACGCAGGATGAACTCGCGAAGACGGAGCGCACGGGGCAGGAGACAGCGTGCGCGATGGTCGATATCGATTTCTTCAAGCAGTTCAACGACGACCACGGACACGACGCGGGCGATGCCGTCCTGCGTGCGGTGGGCAGCGTGCTGCGGCAGGCGACGGATGACGCCGACCTCGTGTTCCGCTATGGGGGCGAGGAGTTCGCCGTTCTGATGGTCGGGGTGAACGCCGCAGAAGCCGTGCGGCGGGCGGAAGCGCTGCGCGCCGGCATCGCCGCGCTGGTGGTCGATCACGACGGTCAGCCGCTGGGTCCGGTCACGGCATCCATTGGTGTAGCGAGCGCGCCTGCGGAATGCGCGAGGACGTCGCTCATCCAGTGCGCCGACGCGGCGCTGCTGGAAGCGAAGCGCAAGGGCAGGAACCGGGTCGAGCGACATTCAGCGGAAGTGCGGCGTGGAGCGCACGTGGCGTAGGTAGCGGCGCTTTGCAGGGTCAGTCGACGAAGCCATACAGGCGTGCCGGGTTCGCCACCAGCAACTTGTGCAGCGCGCGGGCATCGCCGCACAGAGGCAGCACGTCGACGAGGGTGGCATCGTGCAACACCGGATGGCGCGGATTCGGATGCGGATAGTCCGTGCCCCACAGGACGCGTTCAGGCGAAGCCTCCAGCAAGGCGCGCGCGAACGGCGCAGCATCGACGAACGGCGCGCCCGTTGCCGAGATGCGGTCGAGTGCCGAAAGCTTGATCCAGCAGTGATCGCGTTGCGCCCATTCGAGCAGCTGCGCGAAGCCCGGCTGGTCCAGCCCGGCGCCGGCGTCGATCCGGCCCATATGATCGATCAGGAAGGGGACAGGCAAGGCGTCCAGCATCGTCTGTAGTTCGACGAGCGCCGTAGCGTCCAGATGCAACAGCACGTGCCAGCCCAGGCCGGCTATCCGGTGCATCAGTGCCTGGAATTCAGCCGGATCGGGAGGCGTCCAGAGCTGCCTCACGAAGCCGAAGCGCACGGCCCGGATGCCGCCATCGTGAAGCGCCTGCAATGCAGCATCGGAGATGGATGTGTCGACCAGCGCGACGCCGCGCCGCGCGTGCGGCCGGTCGGCGATGGCGTCCAGCACGATGCGGTTATCCGTCGCGTAGACGGTGGCCTGGACGATCACGGCACGATCGACGCCCAGCCGTTCATGCAGCGCGCTCAGGACGGTTTTGTCGGTCTCTTCCTCCGGTGTATAGGGCCGTGACGCCGCATACGGAAAGCTGCGAGCAGGTCCGATCACGTGACAGTGCGTATCGCACGCACCGCGTGGCAACGTGAAGCGGGGCCGCCGGGGCGAAAGCGTTGCTTCGATGAAATCAGTCACGTTTCAAGCTCCCTGAAGAGGCGCGCTTGCCTCATGCGTGATGCGAGCAGCCGTGTCGGGTTCGCGGTTGACGTCATCGTCGCTGAACTCCACGCGGGCCGGCTGCCAGCGGTTCGTGTTCCATGACGCGATCGCCATCAGCAGCACAGCGCTGCCTGCGATGAACGCGGCGATAGCGACGCTCAGACCCATCGACGGTGCGAGGCGGGCGATTGCGTAGGGCGCGACCGAGCTCGCCGCGGTCATTGCATAGCTGATGCCGATGCCGGTTGCGCGGCCGCGGACCGAGAAACGCATGGACTGGTAAAGCGGCAGGATGCCGAAGAGTCCGCTCGCGAACAGTCCCATCAGGATGGCGCCAAGCGCCAGCAGCCAGAGGTTCGACACCAGCGTGTAGAGAACGGTGAGCGGAATCACCATGCAAAGGAACAGCACGATGGTCCGGCGTTCGCCCAGGCGCGCGGCGACATAACCGCAGATCGGCTTGCCGCTGATGGACCCGACCGAATACGCCGCGAGAAACGGATAGATGCGGCTCGAATCGATATGCCGCGCCGACATCAGGAACGTGGGATACAGCACCTGCACCGACCATAGCATGAAGTTGATCGCACCCGAGAACAGCCACGCCTGGACGGCGGCGGGATTGAACTCGAAGGCGTCGAAGCGCGTGCGCTGCGGACGCTCCCGCCGCTCGCGCAACCACTCCGGCGATTCAGCGATGTTCTTGCGGATGAAGATCGTCAGCAAGGCGGGCAGCGCGCCGACCACGAACATCCAGCGCCATCCGAGCAGCGGGAACAGCAGATGGAACACGCCCGCCGCGACCATGTAGCCGATCTCATAGCCTGAAACCATGATGCCCGAGGCATAAGGCCGGATCGATTCGGGCACGGTCTCCATCATGAGGGAAACCGACACGGTCCATTCCCCGCCGAAGCCGACACCGAACAGAACCCGCATGACCATGAACGACGCATAGCTCCAGGCGAGACCGCTCAGGCCTGCCGCGCAGGAGAACCACAGCACCGCGGCCATGAACACGAGCTTGCGGCCGAAGCGGTCGGCCGCCATGCCCCAGCCTATCGTGCCGACGATCTTGGCGAGGCCCGTGGCGGTGACGATCAGGGTCATGGCCGGCAGGCCCACATCGAATACCTTTTGCAGATGAGGCAGCAGGAACAGCAGCATCGCGAAGTCGAATGCGTCGAGTGCCCAACCGGCAGTGGCGGCGGCGATCACCTGCCAGTGCGTGCGTAGCTCGGTCCATGGAGATGCCCGCGTCGCCGCAACGCCGGCCGTTTCGTTGTCGCGCTGTGAGTGTTCCAAGCTGCAAGTCTCCGCAAGTCGTGTGCGTCAGAAGAGGATGTTGAGGCCGGTGGTGACAGCCAGTTGATGCGAAGCGTGGGCCGCATTCAGCGTGGCGTTGCTGATGTAAGTTCCGTGATAGGTCGTGTAATCGCTTTCGAGGTACAGGCGCGTGCGCTTCGACAACACATAGACCGCGCTCAGGATCGCCAGGTTCTTGCGTCCCTTGGCGGTGGGCAGATTCGTCACGTAATATCCGGCGCCGAGATTGATGTCGTAGCTGACGTTGTACGTCATGCCGCCCCAGTAGTTCTCGGTGCGCGAGGCGGTCGCCGGTGCGGCGTTTGCCGTGGTTTCGTTCATGTAACCGCCGGCGAAACGCAAGGCGCCGAATTTCAGTTCGGAGCCGAATGCCACGTAATCGTCCGGTTCATAGGCTGCGCCTGCCAGCACCGTCCGATGAATATAGGTTCCGCCTACATTGAAGAACCCGACCTTGTATTGCAGGCCGATGCCGCGCGCGGTGCCGTCGTTGAAGTCGCCGGCCACACCGCCGGGGGCGAGTTCGGCGCCGATCCGGAACGGCCCCCACGTGCCCGAATACTTGATGTCGTTGCTGAAGTGCGTGCCATCCACGGCGGGCGTAAGCGGAATGATGGCCGGATAGGCGAAGAAGAACGGATCGAAGTCGTGCAGCACGTCGTGACCGAGGGTGTACTGACGACCCAGGTCGAGCGACCCATATGGGCTTGCGACGCCCACGTATGACATGCGATTGAAAAGCAGGCCGCTCGTGTTGTCGAACGCGCCGGTCGCCGTGTTGAAGCCGGATTCGAGCTGGAAATGGACGTTCCAACCGTCGCCAATCATCTCCTGGCCCGTGAAGTCGAGCCGGTTGGCCGTGTACCAGCCGTATGAGCTCATCGTGACGTCATGCGTCTTGCCGTTGCTGATGTAGCGCACTCCGCCGTCGACATTACCCGCCAGACTCACCGACGATTGCGCATGCGCGCTGCAAGCCAATGCTCCCATTGCGATGGTACAGACATGCCATTTCCTGTTCATCCAGTTGATCTCGTTTTTTTGTTCCGTGCACCATGCATGGGCGCAGGGATGTCTCCTTGATACGACCGACGCGTGCGAAAGCATTGGGCAACGCGTGCTTGCGCTGAATGGATGGGGCTCCGTTCAGACGAGCGCAACGATGAACCCTTGAAAGACGCGCGTCCATTGAATATTCGCGTGGGTCCGTTAACTGGGGCGTAAAGGCTGAAGCGCAGGTTGGGAGGAAGAGCGGGGCGACTGTGCGCGGGTATCCGGCATCAGGGGAGCGCGGTGGCGCTGTGAAAGGAAGGGTCAGGCGGCACGGCCGGGCAGGACGAATCGCTGCCCTTCATGCGAACGGACCGTGCATGCCTTGGTTTGTCCCGGCGCGAGCGGCCACGGCGGATTGTCGGTGGCCGCCTTCGTCTTCTCAGTCGATCACTGCAAGCCGGCTTCGGCAGATTGCCGAAGTCCGTAGCTCGCAAGATGAAGCGATACGAGATCGAGCAACGCAAAGTGCTGTGTTGCCTCTGCCTGCCCGATCAAGATCTCGGCGTCGCGAACCCGGATCATCTCGCCGATCAGGTGATCCGCCTCGATCTGCTCGCCGCGCTCGATGTCTTTCATCATCGATGCCGTTACTCCGGAAGCCGCGTCCGTCACAACCGACCGGATGCGCACCTCGGCGGCGTCACTGAGCGGATAACCGGCTTTGCGCGCGACATCCGCGCATTCGTCGAACAGGGCGTTCGCGAACGCCAGGCCGCCCGCAGCGATGACTGTTCCGATGGAGGCGCGCATCGAGGTCGTCATGCCGGCCGCGGTGGCGATCTGCACCCACTTCTCCCACATCTGACTGACGATGCGCCCGCTGGCAATCGCCTCACATCGCGCACCCTCGAAACAGGCTTCGAGTTGCCTGACGCGGGTCGAGACGCGTCCGTCGAGTTCGCCGAAATACAGCTGATGCGTGTCGTTGAGATGCTGGACTGTGCCCTCGTCGTCGAGTGCGGCCGAGATGAGGCAGAACCCGCCCAGAACGTTTGCTTCGCTGAAGCGTGTCTTCAATCGCTCCAGATGCGCGATGCCGTTGAGCAGCGGGACGATGGCCGTGTCCTTGCCGACTGCCGGAGCAAAGGCCTCCATGGTGTCATCGAGATCGTAAGCCTTGCAGCCGACGAGGATCGCGTCGTAGTGCACCGGTTCCTGCGCGAGGGCATTCCGGCTCACGACTGCGGGCCGCGCAATGGTTGTGTTCCCGAACGGGCTGAGAACCGTCAGGCCACGCTCGCGGATTTGCCGCGCGCGCCGGTCGCGCAACAGAAAGGTGACGCCGGCGCCATTGTCGATCAGACGGGCGCCGAAATAGCCGCCGAGCGCACCCGCGCCGATGATCAGAATCCGCATGGTTGACCGATCGAAGTTTTTTGGAGGTTGGGTACGAAGCCTAACGCGTTGAAACCGTAGTCGCCAATTCACGCCATTAATGACCCGCATGAACCGCCTTGATAAGCCTGCTTAGCGTTATGCGGGCAATAAGCCGGGTTTATTTTGATTCGGAGTTTTGGTTGATTTGCGTCAAAAAAAATGAGAGTCGAGACTTGCCTTCGTGTCACGTCCCACTCGTTGTTCCTCGTGCCGTTGCCACATCGTCTGACCGGGCGTCAAGCGCTCAATGAGTCTCAACCAAGAACAGATACCGAACCCCTACATGACAAGCAAACTCAAGGCGATATCGAAAAAAAAGACGTGTGTGTGGCTCAGCGCTCCGCTGGCACTTTGCGGCGTCGCTCATGCAGAGAGTGCGGTGACGCTTTTCGGGATCATCGATGACGGCTTGACTTACACCACCAACGTCGGCGGCAAGAGCGCGTGGCAAATGCAGAACGGTATCGCTCAGGGAAGCCGCTGGGGGATGGTCGGCAAGGAAGACCTGGGCGGCGGCACAGCGGCGGTGTTTCGCCTCGAAAACGGCTTCAACGTCAACACCGGAACGCTCGGGCAAGGCTCTCGCCTGTTCGGCCGCGCGGCCTACGTCGGCTTGAGCAATACGCGCTACGGAACGCTCACGCTGGGACGCCAGAACGAATTCATGGGGGAGTACGTCGGCGCGTATGGGGCGAACGGCAACTGGGGCATTCTCCTGCCGCACGCCGGCGACCTCGACAACACCGGCATCGATTTTCGTGTCAGCAACGCGGTGCGCTACGTGTCGCCGACGCTGGCCGGCGTGACGGTAGGTGCGCTTTATAGCTTCGGCGGCACGCCGGGACAGTTGGGTCTCAATGCGGTCGAGTCGTTCGGCATCAACTATTCGAGTGGACCCTTGAGCGTGGCCGCCGCGTACACGGCCATCGATCATCCGGCCACCGCCGTGCCGGAAGGCGTCTGGACCGCCAGTAATCCAGTGGACGGCAACTACGGCATCGCTGCCGGCCACTATCGTTCGACGGGCATTTCCGCTCAGTACACGTTCGGTCAGGCCAAGATCGCGGCGGTGTACACCAACACCCGCTTTTCTTCCCTTGACCCGAGCCTGGGCGCGCGCATCGACGGAAATGTGACCTTCAATATTGGCGAGCTGGTCGCAGCGTATAACTTCACACCATCGTTTCAGATTGGCGGGGCATACAGCTATACGGCGGGGAAAGTGTCCGCGACCGGTGCGACGCCGCGGTATCACATTCTCGGCGGCGTAGCGGACTATTTCCTGTCCAAACGCACCGACGTCTATTTCCAGACGACCTGGATGCGCGCAGCCGGCGACGCGACCGTCGCCGGGCTGGCGCCCGTGATCGGCGCGTCGGATGGAAAGAACCAGTTGATTGCCCGCGTGGGGATTCGCAGCAAGTTCTGAGCGTGCGCGCGGGATGGAATGCGCAGTGTCGCCGATGTGCGCCCGCCTCACGAGGTGGGCTGTCGATCAGTCAGTTTCAGCAACCAAGGTTACTCACATGTCAAACGTCAGTGGCAAGGCAGGCAGCTACATGAGCGGATACGACGGCAGGATCAACACCGTCGTCCTGCTGTGCTTTTTCGTGATCGTATCGGAAGGCTATGACGCGGCAATCATGGGCGCTATCGTTCCCGCGTTGATGAACTATGCGCCGTGGAATCTGAATGCCGCCGAGATCGGCGCGATGAGCAGCGCGGCCTTGCTCGGCACGCTGGTCGGCTGCTATGTCATGAGCGTTATCAGCGACTTCATGGGGCGCAAGCCGCTGCTGCTCGCGTGCGTGTCGATGTTCTCCATCTCCATGCTCGTCTCGGCCGTGGCGCCCACGCCGTTTCTCTTCACGTTGGCGCGGGGCATCGGCGGTATCGGGCTGGGCGGCGTCATCTCCGTGAGCGCCGCGCTGACAGTGGAGTTCTCGGCCCCGCAGCGCAAGAACTTCAATTTCGCGCTGATGTACTCGGGCTATTTCGTCGGGGCGCTGCTGTCAGCCCTGGTGGCGCTGGCGTTCATGCAGCAGTATTCCTGGCGCTTCGTGGTGGCGGTCGGCGCGCTGCCGCTGCTGTATGTGCCGCTGCTGTGGAAGTACATGCCGGAATCGCCGCTATATCTGGTGTCGCGGGATCGCAGCACCGAAGCGCGGACCATCGCCGCATCGCACGGCCTGTCGCTCGACGCGCTGCTTGCCGAAAGCGGGTCGGCCGGGACCCGGCTGTCGATCGGCGAATTGTTCCGTGAGATCTTCTCGTCGCGCAACCTCTACGCGACGATCGCATTCTGGGTCGCGCAGGTCGCCGCGGTGCTGAACCTGTACGGCATTGGCACCTGGCTGCCGCAGATCATGCGCCAGATGGGCTACAACCTCGGCTCCAGTCTCGCGTTCCTTGCGACTTTCATGATGGGCTCGGCGCTCGGCGGCATCCTGATTGGCCGATACGCGGACCGGCTCGGCCCGCGCAAGTCGGTGCTGCTCACTTATCTGATCGGTGCGGCGTGCCTCATCGCATTGTCCGTGAAGTCGTCGCTGCTGGTCACCTACTGTTTGATCGGACTGGCCGGACTGGGCACGGGCGGTGTCGCGATGGTGCAGTTGGGGCTGATCTCCAACTACTACGCGCCGCATGTCCGTTCGAGCGCGATCGGCTGGGCGGTGGGCATCGGCCGCGTGGGCGCGATGGCCGGTCCGCTCGTCGGCGGTTTCATCCTGCGCGGCGGCATCGACGTCCGATGGAACTTCTATGTCTTCGCCGCCGCGGCGGTGTGCGCGGGCGTGTTCGTCGCGCTCGTGCCGAAGCGCGCGCAGGAACCGGGCGCCGCGGACAAGACGGGCGCGCTCACGCACTGACGCGGTCCGGTTTGCTGCATGCATGCGCCTTGCGCCGTTGCAGGCATCGAGCCTGAGCGACGCAAGGCGCATTTCGTTTTTCATGTTCGAGGAGCTGGTTACATGCGCTTCACTCTTTATCTCGAAGGCGCCATCCGGAAGGCTCAGGCCGGCGAAAGCCGTCCCACCGTTGCGGACGCCGTCGCCATGCACGCCTGGCTGGCGTCGCGCCACGCCGCTTTCGACGGGCTGACCAAGGCCATCGTCCACACGCCGGTCGCGGACGGAGTAAGCGACCCCTATCACGGCCGTGAGGCGTCGCCGGATTGCGTGGTGCAGCTGTATTTTTCGGAACTGGATGGGCTGGAGCGGAGTTGCCGCGCGAAGGGTCCGGTCGCCGAGTTGCTCTCAGCGATGGCGTCGCGGACGCGCGCCGATTATGACTGGACACAGCAGACCATGGCCGCGCGCAGCTTCGCCGTGCCTGAGACCAATGTGCTTCTGGCCGCACCGGCTGCCGGCCCGCACTGCACCTATCTGGTCGCCTATCCCGGCCCCGCCGATGACCTGCATCTCTGGTTGCGGCATTACATCGACCACCATCCGCCGATCATGGCGAAATTTCCGGGGATTCGCGAAGCGGAGATTTTTACGCGCGTGGACAGTCCGAACACGCTCGACGTGCGGCGGGCCGATCTGATGCAGCGGAATAAAGTGGTATTCGACGATCCGGCCGCACTGCACCGGGCGCTGGCCTCGGAGATCAGGCACGAGATGCGGGAAGACGGCCTGCGGTTTCCGCCGTTCGCGGGCGGCAGTTCGCACTATCCGATGGCAAGCGTGGCGCGCCGCTACGGCTGAAGCGGCGCGCCACGGCGTTATTGCTTATAGCTGGTGTCGAAGCGGTCCAGACGGCGGATCAGTGCGTCGAGCACCTGATCGCCGCCGCGGAAGCGCGGGTCGTATTGCAGCGCGTCTTTCGTCGAACGCCGGCTGATCGCCGACGACACCGGCAGGATCGTGCCACGCATCGAATGCGTCGCCACTTGAATCTCGCATGCGCGGTTCAGCGTCCAGATCAGCACGAACGCATGGCCGAGCGACACGCCATGCGAAAGCAAGCCGTGATTGCGCAGGATCAGCAGGTTCTTGTCGCGCAGGGAGGCGACCAGGCGGTCCTTTTCGTCGTCATGGACGGTCGTGCCTTCGAAGGTGTGATACGCGATCTTGTCGTAGAGCTGCGACGAATAGATGTTGTGATCCACCAGACCTTCTTCCATGCACGCCACCGCGACACTTTCGGTCGTATGGATGTGCATCACGCAATGGGCGTCGGCAACGTGTTCGTGCAGGGCGCTGTGAATGGTGAGGCCTGCCGGATTCACCGGATAGGCGCTCTCGCTCAGGATAGTGCCCTTCAGATCGATCTTGACGAGATTCGAAGCAGTGACTTCGTCATACGCCAGCCCGAACGGATTGATCAGCAACTGGTCGCGCTCGCCCGGCACCCGCAGCGTGATGTGATTAAAGATCAGTTCGTGCCAGCCAATCATGTGGAACACGCGATACGTCGCCGCGAGTTTCAGCCGCGCTTCCCATTCGGCCTCGCTGCAGTTGCGCGGTGCGGCACCGGGCGGCGAAAGGTGTCGTTCGTTCATTGCAATGCCTCGTCGTTTGAGTGTGGCCGGCTGGCCTGGATGGCGGCAGCGCTTCGATGCAGCCGGATTGGGGGATTGAATGGGCGTCTGGCGGTTCAGGAACGTCGAGTCAGCGCATGAAGAGACCACCGTTGATGTCCCAGCACGCACCGGTGGCGAACCGGGCCTCGGCGGAAGCGAGCAGCACGGCCGCGTCCGCGACATAAGCTGCTGACCCGAGTTGTTTCACTGGAATGCTGGCGATGACCTGCTCCAGCTTCCCAGCCGGCACGCTCTCGTGCACAACCGGCAAGTCGAGCGGTCCGGGCGAGATGGCATTGACGGTTACGCCATGGGGCGCCAGGTCGCGCGCAAAGACCTTCGTTAGCGTGATGGCGCCGCCCTTGGCGGCGGCATAGTGCGCGCCGGTTGCCGAGCCGCCGTTCTGCCCCGCGAGCGATGCAATGTTCACAATGCGTCCGGCGCCTTGCGTCGCAAAATGCTGGCCGAAGACCTGGCAGCCGAACAGCACGCTGCGCAGATTGATGTTGATGACCTCATCGAACTGTTCCGCCGTGATCTCCATCACGGGCACGACCTTGGACGCGCCCGCGTTGTTGACCAGTGCATCGATGGCGCCCCAGCGGTCGAGCAATGTATCGCGTGCCGCTTCGAAATCCGCTTTCGACGTGACGTCGAGCTTGATGGCGCATGCGCTCGATCCGTCGAGGCTCAAGTCCTGCGCAAGCGACCGAGCCGCCGCGACGGCAATGTCCGCCAGGGCGACCCGGTAACCCGCTTCGTGAAAGCGGCGTGCGAGGACGGCACCGAGGCCGCGTGCGGCGCCGGTCACGAGTACGACTCTGTTCGGCATGGTGCGGACCTCCTCAAACGTTCAATGTGGCGCGCGCGAGCATGGACTCGATATGTGCGCCGACGGCGCACACCTTTTCGTCCTCGCGCTTGCGGCCTATCACTTGCAAGCCGGCCTTGAGCGCTGAACCTTCGATCGGGACGGGGAGCGTGAGCGCGGGATGTCCGCTGAGATTGAACGGCCGGATGAGCGACGACATGGCGATCACCGAAGTACCGCTGCGGGCGGCTTCGAGGGTGATGGGCAGCGAGGGCATCGTCGGCAGGACGAGCACGTCTGCCTGAGCGAGCGCGCGATCGACTTCGTCTGCAAACCTGCGGCGGATCTGCTCGGCTGACGCGAGATCGGCCTCGCTCGTATTCGCCGCCGCTTGCAGGCGCGCTTCGATATCGACGCCGAGCTTGCCGCCGCCGACCAGATGGCCGAACGCCCGCCAGGTCTCCGCGTTGATGACGGCGAGTCCCGCTGCGAAGGCATCGCGCATGGCTTCGAGCCTGATGTCGTGCGACGCCAGGCCGCTGCGCGCAACGGCGGTCGCAACGGCGCTCTGGATGTCGTCATCGGCTTCCACGCTGACCACGGCGATGCGAGCGTTGCTCGCCGGCTGGCGCGCCTGGCCGCCCTGAAACGACGGATCGATCGCAAGCATCACATCGATGATCGTCGTCATGTCTCGCGCGAACGGTCCGACGCAGTCGAGCGTGGTTTCACGCGGCGCGACGCCGTCACGCGAGACGCGGCCGAAGGTCGGCTTCAGGCCGATCACGCCGCAGCAGGCAGCGGGCCCGCGCACCGAGCCGCCGGTGTCGGTGCCGAGCGCAGCGTCGACGAGGCGCAAGCCGACCGCCGATGCCGAGCCGCTCGACGAGCCGCCGGGTATGCGCGTCGCATCCTGTGGATTGCGCGGCGTACCGTGGAAATCATTGATACCGGTCATGCCGAACGCCAGTTCGTGCATGTTGGTCTTGCCCGTGATGCGCCAGCCCGCATCGAGCAGACGCTGCACGACCTCGGCATGCCGCGGCGCGGGCGGCGCATCGGCAAGCGCGCGGCTTGCTGCCGTTGTCGCGTAGCCAGCGATATCGATGCTGTCCTTGATCGCGATGGTCGGCGCATCGGCGCGCGCGTGGGTGGCGAGATCGAACTGTTGCAGGAAGGCGCTCATGCCGGAATTCCTTTGGCGGGATTGACTTGCCAGGGTGCGTCGAAGAGACGTTCGGTGCGGAAGTGGCGCATCAGCCAGCGACACTCGTCGCGTGGCGAAGGCACGAAGTCCACTTCGAGGCGCGCGCAGACGAGTTCCGCCTTGCCGTCCACGTAGCCGGACGCCTGCAGCATGATCCAGCGGCCTCTTGCCGTGTCGCGGTTCACTTCAATGTGCTCGCTCGTCAGGAAATGGGTGTTGGTGGCGAAATGCGGCGTGGGCGGCAGGTAGCGCTGCAGCATGGCGACAATCTCCGCCGGCCCCTGCAGGCGGCCGAACTTGTTCGCATACTGCGGGCCGATCCCTTCCCATACGGCGTCTTCGCTGAAGAGCGCGGCGAGCGATTCGCCGTCCAGCGTATGGGCGGGCACATCGCACAGGGACATGTAGCGCGCGATGGCCTTGCGCACGGCCGCGTGTGCTTCGAGCGCGCGCAGGCGCGCCTGCAGCGCTTCGATGATCGTATCCGTCATGCGTTCATCCGTTGCTTGTGGCGACGGGCGGCACGGTCAACGCACGGCCCACACGCGCCTCGATCTTGCCGTAGCGCCACAGGTTGTAATCACCGACCGGCGTCGTGCGATACAGATTGCACACGGCGGTGGCGGTATCGAAGTCGGCGACGTCCGCCATGATGTAGAAGGTCCAGGGTGCGCCGTCGGCGTGACCGACCACCAGGCGGTCATCATCCATGATGCCGAGCACGCGCACGGTGTCCATGGCTTCGATGGCGTTGAGCATCTTGCCGTAGGCCTGCCACACTTCGCCAATCTGCTCGCGCGGCAGGTCGAAGAAGTTCTGCGATACGCCGCAGCAGAAGAGCACGCGCAACGGGAGGTGTCGGGTATCGGTCACGATGCTGGGTTCCTTCATTCCTTGAGTCAATAGAGTGTCATCGTGCAGGCAGAGGCGCCGTCTCGGGCAGAGGCTATCTGCCGAGCGCGCGTGCCGTCTGTCCGCCGATGCCGAAATCCGTGTTGGGGATGTCCTTGATCATGACACGGGTGGACAGCAAGGGAACATCGAGCAGGGCTGCACTCGTTTCGCACAGATGCGCAATCAGCGCCTGTTTCTGCGTCTCGGTACGGCCCGCGATCAGGATGGCCACGATGACAGGCAGGGCAGCGGAATCGGGCTTGCCGCCCAGCCCGATGTGCGATGCAGGCAACTCCGACAGCAGAATGCGCACGGCTTCAGCGGGCGCGCCGATGGCATCGACGGTCGCCTGCGTCAGCCCATGAATGAGCGATGCCTTGCGTGCGTCGGATTGGCCTTGCGGCAGGAAGACTTCGAGTGTGGGCATGACATGCGTGCGAAAGCGCATCGGGGCGACGGTTGCCGCGATGCGCGGTGGACAATCAGAGCAGGAAGCCGATGGCGTTCAATGCTTCAGTCGAATTGATCAGGCGGATGACCTTCTCCACAATCCGCGGCTCGTCGTCCGTCATGCTGAGCTTGTGGGTCAGATTGGCGGCGAAGAGGGTCGACTCGCCGCGCTTGTACGCAACGATGACCTGCGACGATTTCACTTCCACGAGCCCCGCGCTCTCGCCTGAACCCGTGAAGCGCGACACGGTCCGCACGGTGCGCGCCGCATCGGAGGCCGAGGCCGAATAGCCCGAGGTCATGCGCTGCACACGCAGTTCGCGCATGTGCTGGTCATCGTAGGCATAGTTCAGCGTGGCGGCGAAGTCGGTCGTATCCGGATCGATGGGCACGACGTAGTGACCCTTGGGGTCCCACAGTTCGAGCCATGCGTGATAGTCGCGGCGATCCAGCAGCTCGGCTTCGCGCCAGATGAATTCGACCGCGCGCGCGAAGGTCTGGTTGGTCAAGAGTGCGTTACGGTCGTCCATCATGCCTGCTCCATCATTGCGCGCCATTGCTTGTAGGCTTCGCGCATGCCTGTTTCGTCGGTGGCGTGCGCGGTCTTCTCTCCGTTTGGAGCGGTGGTTTCGCGGTTGAGGCCGCGGTTCACGAGAATGGGTACATCGGGGCCGGCATGCGAGCCGCGCTGCACCCGCTCCCACGCTTCGGCATCGTCCGGGCTGCCGAAGCCGAACGGACCCTGGAAGTGCTCGTGTATGCGCAGGCGCACGCGGTTCGCTTCGTCGGGGCCGCCGTCCATCGCCAGCGCAACGTGGCGGATTTCGGTTTCATTCACGGAGATGGGACGCAGCACGCGGAAGAACGCCATCGAGAGCGCGAGGTTCGGGAACAGGTTCAGGTTGAAGCCCACGCCCATCAAAGAACGCACGATGCGCCGCACTTCTTCCGGCGTATGCTTCTGCGCGAGTTGCGCGGCGAGTTCGCTGAAGCGCTCCGGCAGCGGCGCGCCGTCGTCCTTGTCGAGATCGACGATTTCCGGCACCAGCACGGCGAGGCTATGACCGTTGCCCAGCGAGCGGCAGAAAGCCTGGTCGCTCGTCATGAAGCTGGTGATGGCCGCGGCGGTTTCCTCATCGATGGATTTCATCCACGACTTGTGCACGACCGGGAAGTGATAGAGGTCGGTGGTGTTCTCGAGCTGGATCTTCCAGTTGCCCTTGAACTTGAACTTGTGCTCGCCGTTGGCCTTGACCGGATAGCCGGCGCCCTGCTTCATGAACAGGTCGATCCACGGCTTGGCGCCGCCGAGGAAGTCTTCGAGCGGTTCGATCGCTTCGTTGAAGCTCGCGAAGATCAGCCCCTGGTAGATTCCGACGCGCAGTTTCTTGAGCGGCAGATCGCCTTTCTCGCAGACGCCTTCATAGCCGTCGCCGTAGGGCAGGGCGCGCAATGTGCCATCGAGCGCATAGGACCAGCTGTGATACGGGCACGTGAAGCCCTTGGCGTTGCCCTTGTGTTCCTCGCACACGGTGGCGCCGCGATGCCGGCAGCGGTTCTGCAGCACATGCACCGTGCCGGCCTTGTCGCGCACCACGATGACCGGCTGGCGGCCGATGGTCGTCGTGATGAAGTCGCCCGGCTTCGGCAACTCGCTGTCATGCGCGACCCAGACCCAGGTCCTGTAGAAAATGCGTTCGAGCTCTTCCTCGAACAGTTGCGGGTCGGTGTAGAGGGAAGGCGCGATGCGATCGGCTTCGGCACGTTTGCCGAGCGCGCTCGTGTCGATGGTTTGGTAGGTCGGCGTACTCATCGTGATCGTGGGGAAGTTGAGTGGCTAACACGAGGAGCGCCATTCGACATCCGCGCATCCTCTCGTTGACAGCAGTCTCGCTTTGCACGGATCATGCGTCAAATCGATTAAAAAGAGGTCGCCGGATAAGTGCGGCCGATATCTCGCGAGTCCCCATGACATCCATCGACCACATCGATCTCAATCTGCTGCGCGTGTTTCAGGCCATCGTGGAAGAGCGCAGCCTGACCAAGGCGGGCGAACGGCTGGCGCTTTCGCAGCCCGCCGTGAGTTACTCGCTGGGCCGTTTGCGCACGCTGTTCGACGACACGCTGTTCATCCGCACGCGTTCCGGCATGCAGCCTACGCCGGTTGCGCTGGAACTCGCGGAGATCGTCGGGCGCGCGCTCGACACCGTGCGTCAGGCACTGCGTTATGCGGAGCGTTTCGATCCCACGACCAGCACGCGCACGTTTCGCCTGTCGCTTTCGGACGCCGGCGAGATGGCGTATCTGCCCGCGCTGTGTGCCGCGCTTCAGGAGGCCGCGCCGCGCGTGAAAGTGGTGGTCGAGCCGATGCCGGTCGAGGACATCGAAGAGGCGTTGCGTTCAAGCCGGCTGGATTTTGCGATCGGCAACCTGCCGTCCCTGCTGCCGCGCACGCGGCACGAACTGTTGTTCGAGGAGTCGTACGTATGCATGACCCGCAAGCGCAAGGATCTGCCGAAGGGGGACACGCTCAAGCTCGAACAGTTTCTGTCGGCATCGCATGTGCAGGTGCGCTCGCTCGAACATAGCCACCATTCGCTCGACGACGCATTGCGCGCGCAAGGTGTCGGACGCAATATCGCGCTGGCGCTGCCGCATTTCGTCGCGGTGCCGGGCGTGCTCGCCGCCACCGATCTCTTCGCCACGTTGCCTGAGCGCCTCGCGCATATTCTCAATCGCGGCGATGCGTTCCGTATCTATGCGTTGCCCGTGCATTTGCCGAAAGCGGCCGTGACGATGCACTGGCATGAGCATTTTCACGAGGACGAAGGCATTGCCTGGATGCGCGGCCTGATGACCGAGATCCTCGCAAGCTTCACGGCGATGTGACGCTCACAGATCGAGTACGAGCACCGGCGTTCGTGAGCGGGACACGCAGCAGCAGATCACGCTGTTGCTCGCGCGTTCCGCCTTGCTCAGGCAATGATCGCGATGCTCCGGCTCACCGCTTACGACATCGACCATGCAGGTGCCGCACACGCCTTCGCCGCATGACGTATCCACTTCGATGCCAAGCGTTGCAAGCGCGCCTACGATGGACGTCTCCGCATCCACGTGCACCGTCTGTCCCGTGCTCGCAATCTGCACCTCGAAGCTGTCGAGCGACGCGTCGCTCACGGGCGCAGGCTCAGCCTTGAAGCGTTCCAGATGGATGGATTCGGCAGGCAAGCGCGTGCTCGCCGTTTCGACGACGAGGTCCATGAAGGGCGCCGGACCGCAGGTGTAGACATGCGCATCTGCACCTGCTTCGCGGACGCAGGCATCGAGCGCGGCCGGGAGCGCATCGCGCTCGATGCCGAAGTGCAGTTTCACGTGCGCATCGAAGGGCGCGCGGGTGAGCAAGCTCATGAAGGCGGCATGCGCCTCGCTGCGCGCGAAATAGTGCAACGTGAAACGCGCCTGGCGTGCGGCGAGCCGGTATGCCATTGAGAGCAAGGGGGTGATGCCGATGCCGGCGCCGATCAACACGTGCTCGCCCGCGCCTTCCTCCAGCTTGAAGAGGTTGCGCGGCGCGCTTACCGACAGTTCGCTGCCGACATTCACATCCTCATGCAGCGAACGCGACCCCCCGCGTGACTGCTCTTCCTTCTTCACGGCGAAGGTGTGCGTCTCGACGCATTCGGGATCGCCGCACAGCGAGTATTGCCGCGTGACGCCCGATGGACCGGTGACGTCGATATGCGCGCCGGGTTCGTAACGCACGAAGGGCAATCCGTCGAGACGCGAGATGCTGAAGGAGCGTACGCCGTGCGCTTCCTCGCACAGCGCGTCGACGCGGACCTTGAGGACTTGTGCTTGCATGATGACTTCCGATGTTTCTTCCAGTGGCGATGCGTCCAGATTAGCGATCCACGCCCGATAAGCAAAATAGATTAAAAAGCCGCATCTCCATCAATGGAGCTTATTTTCGGGCGCGAGTCTCGTGCGTGAAGGCGAGCGTCACGACCGTGACGAGACCGAGCAGCATCAGGAACACGGCAACCGGCCAGTACGCGTGGAAGCGCGAGAGCAGCGCGATGGCGATCAGCGGAGAGAGCCCGCCCGCGAAGATGGACGCCACTTCGTGTCCCAGCGCCACGCCCGAGTAACGCACTTCGGTGCTGAACAGTTCGCCGACGAGCGCGGGCAGCGTGCCGATCATGGCGCCATGGCACAGCGAGGTGCCGAGCACGAGCCCGAGCCAGACGAGCGGCGTGACATGCGTATCGAGCAGCCAGAAGAAGGGGAACGCCATCACCATGAGCGATACCGCGCCGATCAGGTACACCGGCTTGCGGCCGATGCGGTCGGACAGCTTGCCCCAGAGAAGCATCGCGAACATTTCGACGACCATTGCGATCATGACGCCGGTGAGCATGGTCGAGCTCGGAATGCCGGCAAACTTGCCGTAGACCAGCGAGAACGCGAGAAAGATATAGGCGCCGCCGTTCTCGGCGACACGCAAGCCCATGGCCATCAGGATTTCCTTCGGATGGCGCCTGAGGACTTCGATGACGGGCATGTGCGAGGTCTTGCCGGCCTGGTCGGCCTTCTCGAAGTCCTGGCTCTCGGGCAGATTGCGGCGGATATAGACGCCGAGCGCGAAGATCGCGATGCTCGCGAGAAACGGCAGGCGCCAGCCCCACGATACGAACTGGTCGTGCGGCAGCGCCTGCGCGCCGAGGAAGGCCGCCGAAGACAGCACGAAGCCTCCGCCCACGCCCAGCTGGCTCCACGCGGCGTAGTAGCCACGCTTTTCGGGTGGCGCGTTCTCGCTGATCATCAGCACGCCGCCGCCCCATTCGCCGCCGGAGGCAATGCCTTGCAGCAGGCGCATGAAGACGAGCGCGGCGGGCGCCCACAGGCCAACCTGGTCATAAGTGGGCAGCAGACCGACGCCGAAAGTAGCGAAACCCATGATGAGCAGCGTCCATACGAGCGACGTGCGCCGTCCGTAGCGGTCGCCGATATGGCCGAATACGATGCCGCCCAGCGGCCGCGCAACGAAGCCCATCGCAAAGGCGGCAAATGCGCCGAGCGTGCCGATGAGCGGGTCGGCGTTGGCCGGGAAGAACAGTTGCCCGAACACAAGCGCGGCGGCGGTGCCGTACACGAAGAAGTCGTACCACTCCATTGCGTTGCCCGCCACTGACGCGACGACGATGCGGTTCAATGAACGATCAGGCGTCGCAGTGCCAGAACGGGTGCGGGACGAGGGTTGAACCGTGGACATGGATGCTCGCTTCAATGAATGAGGGACGCCGGCCGGTCCATGCGGTGAACGCAGTCAATGGGCCGTGCATGCCGCGCAGTGTCGATTCATTGGAAACGGGCGTCAAATAGGCAGAAAACGACGTGCTGTATCAGTCACGCAAATACACGCATGTCTTCCCTCATTACGCACCGGGCTGGTGGAACATGGCGTGAAGCGACTCGCGCAGCCATGCGATGCCGGGATCGGAGGCGAACTGCGTGTGCGAATGCACCTTGATTTCGATGGGCGGCAGCGAGAAGGGCAGCGGCAGGATCCGGAATGTCTTGCCGCGATTGAAGCGCTGCGCGATGCTCTTCGGGAAGATCACCGCGAGGTCGGTGTTCATCACGATCTCAGGCGCAACCACGAAATGCGGCAGCCGCAACACGACATCGCGTTTGAGTTCGAGGTCATCGAGCCATTGCTCGACCATGCGGTGGCCCGTGGCATTGGTGCTCGCATAGACATAGCGCAGCGTCGCCAGGTCCTCGCGCGACGGCCGGGTCTTGCGCAGCGGATGACCGGCGCGCACCACGCACACGTGCTCGTCTACGAACAGTGTCTGGCTGACGCAGCCCGCGTCGAGCCCCGGCACGTAGCCCAGCGCAAGATCGATTTCACCGGCGCGCATGGCCGCGCTCACTGACTCCACCGGCACGTTCGCCACTTCGATGCGGATGCCGCGCGCCTCGCGATCCAGCATCGCGACCAGCGGCGGCAGGAAATAGAACTCCGACATGTCGGACATTGAGATGCGAAAGACGCGCTGCGCGGTTGCCGGATCGAACTGCGCGAGTTGCTGCATGGCGTCGTTGATGATCGCGAAGGCCTGCGCGAGCGGCGGATAGAGCCGGAAGGCGGCGTCGGTGGGCACCATGCCGCCGGGCGTACGCTGGAACAGCGGATCATCGAAGAGGCCGCGCAGCCGGCGCAGCGCGTGGCTGACCGCCGGTTGCGTGAGGCCGAGCCGGTCGCCCGCCGCGGTCAGGCTCCGCAGGTCCCAGATGGCGAGGAACACGCGCAGCAGGTTCAGATCGGCTATGCCGGATGAAGGCTTGGTCATGCACGTCGCTCGCGAACAAAGGCGTACAGCGCATTGCGCGGCGCGCCGGTCAGGGTGCCCCCGAGATTAACGCAGATACGCCCCGTTGCAAAATGCCCCGCGACGCGTCACGCCGTCTCACACGTGAGGTGATGAAACCTTCTGTCGAAGTAGACCAGACCGCCTGCCTGGCCGCGCAGATCGATGTGCTCGATCTGCACAAAAATCACCGAGTGCGAACCGACCGTCTTGCTTTCGACGATGCGGCCTTCCAGTGTGACGAGCGCATCGTCGAGCACCGGGACGCCAAGGTGACCAGGCCGCCATAGCACGCGCTCGAAGCGTTCCTCCATCGTGCAGCCCGTCATGCCCGCGAATACGCTGGCCGGCTCCTGGCCACGTCCGCCGAGCACGTTGATGCCGATGTTGCCATGGTCGTGCAGCACGTCATGCACGAAGCTCGACTGATTGATGCAGACAAGCATGGTGGGTGGCGAATCGGTCACCGAGCAGACCGCGCTGGCCGTGATGCCGCAGCGCCCGCGCGGTCCGTCGGTGGTGATGACGTTCACGGCTGCAGCAAGACTCGCCATCGCGTTGCGGAAGTGCATGCGTCGTTCATCGTGTGTCATGGCTGTCGGTCCTGTGGTGCTTCAGGGATAGGGCGTGACCGGCGGAATGCCGACGAACACCGCGCCTGACGCGTCGAACGTGCCTTCGCCGAGAAAGGCATGCTGCGTGACGACGATCGAATCGCGCACCAGGCGCTGCATTCTGCTGGTGCGGTAGATTGCGCCGATGCCCGCCATCTTGTAGGCGTTCATCACGATCTCCGCGCAGGTGTGCGCGGCATGCGTGGCGGAGAGCCGAAGCAGATTGGCTTCCGGCGCCAGCACCGGATCGCCGGCGAGCACGGTGCGCCACGAGTTCTCGGCGGATTCGAAGAAGAAAGCCCGGGCGCTGCGCAATTGTGCTTCGGCTTGCGCGATGCCCGAACGGTAGTAAGCGCGGTCGGCAAGACGCGGAGCGCCCGTCGTGGTCTTCGTGACGCCGGACATGCCGGCGAGCAGATCGAGCGCCGCCCGCGCGAGGCCAATGTTCACCGCTGCATGCACTTGCGCCTGATAGGCGATGGCGGGATAGCGATAAAGCGGTTCATCGATCAGCGCGCCGCCGCCGCGCACGAAGGTCCATGGTTCGGCGACATACTTGTCTTTCAGCCGCAGGTCATGACTGCCCGTGCCCTGCATGCCGACAACGTTCCAGTTATCGACGATCTCGACTTCGTTCGCGGGAAATACCGCGGTGAAGGGCTTGCCTGCGTTCTTGTCGTCGGAACTGGCCGACGCACCGCCGATCCCTACGCCGATCCAGTCGGCGCCCTTGCAGCCGCTTGCGAAGTGCCACTGTCCCGAGACGAGGAACCCGCCGTCCGCGCGCGCGGCCGTTTGCAGCGGATAGAGGCCGCCGGAAAACACCTGATCCGGACCGGACGCGTAGATGATTGCCTGCGTTTCGACGGGCAGCGACGCGAGGTAGGTGTTGGCCGAACCGAACGCGGCGACCCATGCTGTCGAGCCATCGGCAACGGCGATGCGTTCGAGTATTTCCAGAAAACGCGGCGGTGGTAGGGCATCGCCGCCGAAGCGCTTCGGCGTGCTGGCGCGGAAGATGCCCGCGCGCTTCATTTTCGCGACCATGTCGCGGGGCACATGTGACAGCGTGTCGAATTCGTCGCGGCGCCGCACGACTTCTTCGATCAGCGCATCCAGCGTCAGCGGGCCGGCGTAAGCCGGGTAATCGGTTTGCGAGTCGATGAGCGAGTCGCTCTGAAGAGCATGCATGCGTGATACCTCTTGATCGATGATGTTCGATGGTTCGCGTGGTGCTTCGAACGATATGAGCAGCGCGCGCACCGGTCAAATTCGAGCCAAAAATGCGCGATATGAATTCGCTGCATGGGCTTCGTTCAGCCATGCCCGCATGACTCGATAAGCGCCATGGATTCGATTGGGCACATTTGATTGATTTGACGGATGGCAGCGTGGTCTTTACCGTTTTCACGCTGTCCCACAACGAATCGAACCCTTCCCCATGACTACCGCGACGATCGAACGCATCGAAACCCGTCTTGTCGATCTGCCGACGATCCGCCCTCACAAGCTCTCGGTCGCCACGATGTACGGGCAGACCTTGATGCTCGTGAAAGTGTTCTGCAGCGACGGCGTGGTCGGGATGGGCGAGGGCACGACGATCGCCGGCATGGCATATGGTCCGGAAAGCCCGGAGTCGATGAAGCTGGCGATCGACGCCTATCTCGCGCCCGCGGTCATCGGCCGCGACGCGACGCGTGTGCAAGCCTTGATGGCCCACGTTGGCAAGCTGGTGAAGCTCAATCACTTCGCGAAGAGCGCGCTCGAAACCGCGCTGCTCGATGCCCAGGGCAAACGCCATGGCATGGCGGTCAGCGAGTTGCTGGGCGGTCGCAGGCGCGAGCGTCTGCCGGTTGCGTGGACGCTTGCGTCCGGCGATACCGCCAAGGACATCGCGGAAGCCGAACGCATGCTGGACGCGCGCCGTCATCGCATCTTCAAGCTGAAGATCGGCGCGAAGGACATCCGGCAGGATATCGGGCATGTCGCGCAGATCAAGCGGGCGCTGGGCGAGCGTGGCTCGGTGCGCGTCGACGTCAATATGGCGTGGAGCGAGACGCAGGCGGCCTGGGCCATTCCCGCGCTGGCCGATGCGGGCTGCGAACTGGTCGAGCAACCGGTTGCGTCCGCAGCCGCACTCGCGCGTCTCATGCGTCGCTTTCCCGTGGCATTGATGGCCGATGAAATCCTGCAAGGCCCGGAAAGCGCGTTCGATATCGCGCAATGCCACGGCGCCGATGTGTTCGCCATCAAGATCGAGCAGAGCGGAGGCGTATTCGCCGCGCAGCGCGTGGCTGCCGTCGCGGATGCGGCCGGCATCGAACTCTATGGCGGCACGATGCTGGAAGGCGCGTTCAGCACGGTGGCGTCGGCGCATCTGTTCTCGACCTTCGCGAATCTCCAATGGGGTACGGAGTTGTTCGGGCCGCTGCTGATCACCGAAGAGATTCTGACCAGGCCGCTCGACTACAGCGACTTCGAACTTACCGTGCCGGATGGTCCGGGCCTGGGCATCGAGCTCGACGAAGCGGTGATCAAGCGCTTCACTCGCGAGGGCCTCATCAAAGTTACCCGCGCAGCGCGGTAGCAATCACCAGGAGCGCACGATGCTTTTTCATGTACGAATGGACGTGACCATTCCGGCTGATATGCCGGCCAGTGTCGCTGACGAAATCAAGGCGCGCGAGAAGGCCTATTCACAAGAACTCCAGCGCAGCGGCAAGTGGCGCCATATCTGGCGGCTGGTGGGCGAATACGCGAATTACAGCGTATTCGACGTGGCCAGCAACGCCGAACTGCACGACATCCTGACCGCCTTGCCGCTGTTTCCCTATATGAAGATTTCGGTGACGCCGTTGTGTCGCCATCCGTCGTCCATTCGCGATGACGACGCATGACCCTGCATGACTGAGAAGCGGTTGGAACATCCTCACAAGACTGGAGACATGAATCATGAGCGTCAAGATATTTGAAACGAATGAAGTGCAGGACCTGCTCAAGGCGGCCGCCAATCTCGGTGCCGCTGGAGGCAATGCACGGGCCAAGGCCATTACGCATCGCCTGCTGAGCGACCTCTTCAGGGCAATCGACGAACTCGACATGACGCCCGACGAGATCTGGGCCGGCGTGAACTATCTCAACAAGCTCGGGCAGGACGGGGAGGCCGCACTGCTCGCGGCAGGTCTCGGACTCGAAAAGTTTCTCGATCTCCGCATGGATGCGGCGGATCGCGAAGCCGAGATTCACGGCGGCACGCCGCGCACGATCGAAGGGCCGCTGTATGTGGCGGGCGCGCCGGCGCGTGATGGCATGTCCCGCATCGATCTCGATGCCGACGCAGCGGCGGCCCCGCTGGTCATCCGCGGCACGGTGAGCGGTGTGGATGGCAAGCCATTGGCGAATGCGCTGGTCGAGTGCTGGCATGCCAATTCCAGCGGCTTCTATTCGCATTTCGATCCGACTGGCGCGCAGAGCGACTTCAATCTGCGCGGGGCCGTGAAGACCGGCGTCGACGGCAAGTATGAATTCCGCACGCTGATGCCGGTGGGTTACGGCTGCCCGCCACAGGGCGCGACGCAGCAGTTGCTCAACTCACTTGCGCGTCACGGTAACCGTCCGGCGCATGTGCACTTTTTCGTCACGCATCCGGCCACGCGCAAGCTGACGACGCAGATCAACATTGAAGGCGACCCGTTGATCTGGGACGACTTCGCCTACGCGACGCGCGAAGACCTCATTCCGCCGGTGACCGAGCGGACCGGCGGCAAGGCGCTTGGATTGAAGGAGGACGGCTACAAGGAAATCGTATTCAATTTCACGTTGACACCGCTGGTGGCCGGGGTAGATAACCAGCGGGTCAGCCGTGCGCGCGTCGATCTGACTGAGTCGGCGCTCCAGGCATCCTGATGCGGCAAGTGGGTGTATCGGCAAGCACGTGGCGTAGATTCACGCCATGTGCTCTCAGCTTTCCCAAGGCACACGCCGCGTGAAGCTCACGACAGATCCACGCCACGCGATTCCTTCATGTACCGCTTCCAGCGCGCGACCAGCATCAGCCTGCGTTCACCGTGCCGTTCATCGAGGAAGTGGACGCTCGCGATCCGGTCGGTCCTGAAGTGACGGAACGCCTGCCGCAACTCGCACCATGCCGCCAGCAGACGCGCGGCATCCGCATAGCCAATGAGGATGGGCCAGATCGTTCGCTCGCTCATGCGATCTGTTTCGTCGCGATAGCGGATCCGCAGCTTGCGGCCGTCACGGATCCACTCGCGCAACCGGCTCATGTCGAGCGTGTCGGCAGAAGCTGTGAGCGGCGCCACCGCGCCGATCGTCGGGTCCGCGATGAAGGGCCGGAGATGGTCGGGCACCGCGGCCGTGATCTTCGCGATGAGGTCATTCGCGGCGCGCGAGAGCACCGCGTCGCTACGCTGCGCAACCCATTGAGCGCCGAGCACTGCGGCCTCCAGTTCCTCGGCGGTCAGCATCAAGGGCGGCATGTCGTATTGGCGATCGAGTACGTATCCTGTCCCGGCCTCGCCGCGAATCGGCACGCGCTGCGCCATCAGGTCCGCAATGTCGCGATAGACCGTGCGGGTCGACACCTCGAGTTCCTCGGCGAGACTACGGGCGATGACGGGACGCCGTGCGCGTCGCAGGATCTGGATGAGCTGGAAGAGGCGGTCGGATCGGCGCATGCGTTCGCTGCTGACAACACGGTGGCAACAGCACCTTTGTAGGATGGCTGTGACGTCGCACACCATTCTGGTGCGATCCCATCACGGAGAAAACATGGACTTCGTTTCAACCCGCATTATCACCGACGACATTGCCGGACTCGTCCGCTTCTATGAACAGCTCGGCCTGACCGCCACGTGGCTGGCCGACGAGTTTGCAGAACTCAGGTCGCCGTCCTGCACGCTTGCGATCGGCACCACCCGAAGCATGCAGCAGTTCTTTGCCGGCGCTGCGGTGGGGGCGAGCAATCGCTCGGTCATCATCGAATTCCGCGTGGAGGACGCCGACGCCGATTACGAGAGGGTGCAGGCAATGGGCGCGCATATCGAGCAGGCGCCGATCACGCAGCCATGGGGCAACCGCTCGCTGCTCTTCCGCGACCCTGACGGCAACCTCATCAACTTCTTCACGCCGGTCACGCCGGAAGCATCGCAAAGGTTTGCGAGGAAGTAGTTCCTGCCTCTGGTCGAATAGTTGGTGCCATTGCACTCAACTTTTCCCGTTCAGTGCCGATAAGCGGAAAGTTCGTGCTGAGCGAAGGGGTTGAGCGATCATCGTGTTCGTGCATAAGCCAACGCCGTTGCAACCCGTCATCAGCACATGTCGCCGCAACTCATTTTGGCGGGGTGATGATGCTTCACAATTCGATCAAGTCCTCCTTCACTCCCGCCGACGCGGAAGCCATGGAGCGAACCGTGGGGCGGATCGCCTTTGCACCCGACGGCAGCATTCTTCGTGTGAACGAGCGCTTCCTGGAGCTCTTCGATTACCAGGGATGGGAACTCGTCGGACGCAATCGCAGCATCTTCCGGCCGCTCGCAGCGGGCGCCGCTGTGCGGGACGAGATCGATACGGTCCTTGAAACCGCCGAAGCCTTCTTCGGCGAAATGCAGCAGCTTAAACGCGACGGCTCGTCGTTCTGGACCGAGGTTTCCTGCATCCCGTTCGCGGCCGCGGACGGCACGGTCGGCGAGATCGTCATGCTGGTGCGCGACGTCACCGCCCGCATGATGTCGGCCGTGGACGACGCCGGCCAGATCGCCGCCATCAATACCTCGCAGGCCGTCATCCACTTCGCGATGGACGGCACCATCCTGCACGCCAACGAGAAGTTTCTCGACGCGACCGGCTATGGTCTCGATGAAGTCGTCGGCCAGCATCACCGCATGTTTGTCGCCGCCGACGAAGCCAGCGACCCGTCGTATGCCGCGTTCTGGGAACGCTTGCGCGAGGGTCTGCACGCTTCAGGCGAATACCGGCGCTTCAGCAAGGACGGCCGCGCCGTCTGGCTGCGTGCGACCTACAATCCGATCCTCGACCTCGAAGGGCGTCCGTTCAAGATCGTCAAGTATGCAGTCGACGTCACGTCGGAGAAGCAGCAGAACGCCGATTTCGAAGGGCAGATTGCGGCCATCGACAAGTCGCAGTGCATCGTGACCTTCGCGCCCGACGGCACCATTCTGGATGCCAACCGCAACTTCCTCGAAGCGGTGGGTTATACGGTGGAGGAACTCGAAGGCCGCCATCACCGCATGTTCGTCGATCCGGCCTATGCCCACAGTCTCGACTACGAGATCTTCTGGAGCGATCTGGCTGCAGGCCGTCATCGCAGCGGCGAGTTCCGGCGGATTGGCCGCGACAAGCGCGAGATCTGGCTGCAGGCCATCTATAGCCCGGTGCTCGACCAGGACGGCCGGCCCTTCAAGATCGTCAAGTACGCGACGGTCGTCACGCGCGAGAAGCTTCGCCAGGCAGACCATCAAGGCCAGATTGCCGCGATCCACAAGTCGCAGAGCGTCGTCGCCTTCAATGTCGACGGGACGATCCTCGACGCCAACGACAACTTCCTCGACCTCGTGGGTTATCGGCTGTCACAGGTTATCGGTCGTCATCATTCGATGTTCGTTTCGGACGAGGAGCGGGGCAGCGAAAGCTATGGGAAATTCTGGCAGTCGCTCGCCGCAGGCCAGTATCAGGCGGGCGAATTCAAGCGCCTTGGCCGCGATGGCCGGGAGATCTGGCTGCAGGCTTCCTACAATCCGATCCTCGACATGAACGGGCGGACCTTCAAGGTCGTCAAGAACGCCGTCGACGTGACCCAGCAGAAGCTGCGTCAAGGGGACTACGAAGGCCAGATTGCCGCGATCAACAAGTCGCAGAGCGTGGTCTCGTTCGACATGGACGGCAACGTGCTCGAAGCGAACGACAACTTCCTGACGCTGATGGGCTACACGCTTCGGGACGTGGTGGGCCGGCACCATCGCATGTTCGTCGACAAGGAAACCGCCGCGCATGCCGATTACGCACGCTTCTGGACCGAACTGCGCGCGGGCACGTTCCTGTCTTCCAAGTTCAAGCGCATCGCGGCGAACGGGGCGGAGGTCTGGATCCAGGCCTCCTACAACCCGATCTACGACCTGAACGGCAAGCCCTTCAAGATCGTCAAGATCGCCGCCGACATCACCGCCGACGTGTCCCTCGCCGCCGATTTATCGCGTGCCCAGAAGGAAGTGCAGCACGACCCGGCGACGGGCCTGCCGAACCGGCTCGGCCTGCGCATGTTCATGCGTCAGGTGCTCAAGGCGACCGACAGCGAACTTGCACTGTTCTATCTCGACCTCGATCACTTCAAGCCGATCAACGACACGTTCGGGCATGACGTGGGCGATCTCGTGCTGCGCACGGTCGCCGCGCGCCTGACGGGCGAGATGAGGGAAGGGCAACTGGTTGCGCGGATCGGTGGCGATGAGTTCGTTGTTGCCGCCTCGAATCTGGCGCGGCCGCAAGTCGTCGAACTCGCGGAACGCCTGATCGAGGCGGTGTCTCAGCCCATTGCTCATGGCGAACGGTGGCTGGAGGTGGGGCTTTCAATCGGTATCGCGCTGACGCCGCAGGATACGCTCGAAGAAGACGAGCTGTTCCGCTTCGCCGACGTCGCGCTGTATCGGTCCAAGGGCAACCAGCGCGGCACCTACACCTTCTACGCCGAGGATGCGGAAACCTCCGCCGAGACCGAACGGCATCTCGCGCATGACATGCTGATCGCGATCAAGGCGCGTGAATTCGATCTCGCCTGCAGCGTGCGCGTCTCGGCGACGAACGCGATCGCCGTCGAGGTTCAGCCGTGGTGGAATCATCCGACGCTCGGCCGGCTCGGTACGGAAAGTTATCTGCGCGTTGCGGAGCAGAGCGGGCTTGTCGTGCCGCTCGGAGAATGGGTCTTGCGCGAGGCCTGCAAGCTCGCCACGCGCCTGCCTGATGTGACGGTTTGCGTGCCCGTCTACCCCAAGCAGCTTCTGACGAGCGACTTCACCGAGACGCTGACACTGGCGCTGCGCGAGAGCGGCATCGACGCGAACCGCCTTGAACTGCGGCTCGAACGCGGCACCGCTCGCGTGAACACGGAAAGCCTGCGCGCCGATCTCGCCAGACTCAGGGCGATGGGTCTTCAGGTCGTCGCCGATAGCGTGCTGGCCGGCGAAAACGCGCTGTCGAACCGTGGCTCCTGGAGCATGAATCGGGTGATGGTCGACGCGCGCCTTGGCGCCTTGCTCAAGAGACAGCTTCATCCGCTGGCAGAGGAGATCGCCGGGATCGAGGCGGGCGACGCCAAGGCGACGACGAGCGGCAAGCGTTGCTTCGAGATCGACGCCACGGCGGCGCTGCGGAGCTTCGTGCTGCTCGATGCGACCAAGGCGTCGGAGCTGGCGGGCGTGCTGCGGGAGACGAGGAAGAAGCTGAAGGGTGAGGCGCGGGTTGAAGAGGGCAGGAAGCTGGCGAGGAAGGAAAAGGCGGCCTGACGCGCAGGGCCGTTGCGTTTGCATGAACGGGAATGGGCGCGTTCGATGCCGGTGGCCGACATCGGCTGAAGCAGGGGTATTGGGACGACGCCCACGATAGCAGGCACAATACGCAGCGCCGCCCGTTGCGGGTTGTCCGCGCGCGGCCGCCTGTTCCTCGTCCCCGCTCATCCATGACTGAAGCTTCTTCCAGGCAGAATTCGCCGCGTTTTCTGCTGTTGCTCGTGTGCCTGTTCGCGTCCGCCGGGCAACTCGCCATCGACATTTATGTGCCCGCGCTGCCCGCGATGGCGCGCTATTTCAGCGTGTCGGCGCAAGCCATTCAGTCGAGCGTGTCCGGCTATATGGCTGCCTACGCCATCGGCCAGCTCGTGCTAGGTCCCATCGCCGATGCCTACGGACGCAAGCACGTGCTTGCCTTCGGGCTGGTGGTCTATACCGTCGGCTGTCTGCTCTCCCTCACGGCGAACAGCCTCGAAACCTTCATCCTCGCACGCGTCCTGCAGGGCTTCGGCATCGCGGCCACCAACCTGCTTGCCAAGGCGATCATCACCGATTCGTTCAGTGGCCAGCGCTTGCTGCACGCGTTCACCTACATGTCGATTGCCTGGGGGTTCGCGCCGATCGTCGCGCCGGTCATCGGGGCGCACCTGCAGGAATGGCTAGGCTGGAAAGCCTGTCTGGTGTTCCTGCTGATCTATTCGATCGTGATGTGGGGGTTCGTCTGGCGATACCAGGAGACCTTGCGCAAGCCCGTGCATCTGGCGCCGCGCACGCTGATCAGCAATGCCGGGAAGGTCCTGGCAAGCCCCGTGTTTCAAAGCTGTTTCCTGGCGCAAGGCCTGTGCTACAGCATTCTGCTGGTGTTCAATATCGTTGGCCCGTTCATGGTGCAGAACACGCTGCACAAGCCGCCGACCTATTTCGGCTATCTCGCGCTGGCCATCGGCATGATGTATTTTCTCGGCGGCCTCTCGAACCGTTTGCACGGGCCGCGCTTTCCGAGCCCCGAAACGCGCTTGCGCCTGGGCTCGCGAATCATGGCAGGCGCCGCGATCGCGATGCTGCTCTTCTCGCTCACCGCGGGACTCACGGTCTGGTCGCTTGCCTTGCCCGTGCTCGTGATGGGCTTTTGTGCCGGGGCCATGTATCCGACCTTCATGGCGAAGGGCAACTCGCTGTTTCCGCATATTGCCGGTCTGACGAGCGCGATTCTCGGTTGCGCACTGCTGCTGGTTTCGTCCGTCATGATGGGACTGGCCGGCTTCGTCTCCGTGCAGATTCTTGCGCCGCTGGCGCTGTTCTTCGTCGCGATCGGCCTGACCGTGGTCGTGATGGTGAACCTGCTGCTGCGGCATCTGGAGCGAGCCGCGCGGGACGAAGCAGCGGTCAAGGCGGCGTGAACGCGGGCCGTACGCCGCTCGACCCGCGCACGGTCATCCCGTGGTTTGTGCTGCGCGGGCCCGGCCTTGCGCGAAGTGGCCCGGCTTGAGCGCCAGCACCGCGATGAGACTCAGCGCAATGCCGATCATCACGTAGAGCACGGGCGCCAACGGCGAACCCGTGAGCGCGATGAGCCACGTGACGAAGGTCTGCGCAAAGCCGCCGAAAATCAAAACGACCACGTTGTTGACCACGGCGAGCGACGTCGCGCGCGAACGCCTCGGGAACATTTCCGCGAGCGTCGTGCAATAGACGCCGAGGAAGGTGGCGCTTATCACGCCGATCACGATCTGCGCGACCAGCAGCCGTGAGACGGATGGCGCGGCCACGACCCAGGCATAGAGCGGATAGATTGCGACGAGATAGGCGGCCAGCGAGCCGACCAGCAGGGTCTTGCGGTCGTGACGATCGGACAGGGCGCCGGCGATCGGCGTGACGATCAGCATGACGATGGCCGCGATCATCTGCACCATGAAGCTCTCGGAAACGGGCAGCTTGAGCACCTGCTTCGCATAGGTGACGGTATAGCCGAACGTGACATAGAACGTGACCGTGCTCGCGACCACCATGCCCATGCCGATCAGATAGTCCGACAGTCCGCGCTTGACGGCGCTCGCATCCGCCGAGCGCGCATGCGGCGTTGCGTGGATGCGCGCGTAGGTTTCGCTGGCGTGACGGCGCAGATACACCGTCAGCGGCGCGATAAGCAGGCCGACGGCAAAGGGAAGGCGCCAGCCGCCCGCGATCTGCTGCTCGGGCGTGAACACCTGGGTGACCAGCACGCCGAGCGCGGCGCCCAGCATCGTCGACATGAGTTGGCCGCTCATCTGCCACGATCCATAGAAGCCGGAGCGCCTGGGCGGTGCGAGTTCGATCAGGAAGGCGGTCGAGGTGCCGAACTCGCCGCCGATCGAGAAGCCTTGCAGCAGCCGGGCCGCGAGCATCAGCAGCGGCGCGGCGACGCCCGCCGTGGCGTAGGTCGGTGCGAAGGTCATGATGGCCGCGGCCAGCGCCATGATGCCCATGCCGAGCGTCATGGCCGACTTGCGGCCGTATTTGTCGCCATAGAGACCGAGCAGCACGCCGCCCACCGGCCGCATGAAGAATCCCGCGCCGAACAGCGCGGTGGTCAGGAGGATGGCATTCAGGCTCGCGCCCGAATCGGCAGGTGCGGCGGGAAAGAACAGCTTGCTGATGAGCGGCGTCATCGCGGCGAAGATGGTGAAGTCGAACCACTCCATCGCATTGGCCAGCACCGCGGCCACGATGACGGGCTTCAGGCCAGGTTGAGTATCCATCGGCTATCTCGGGACAAGGTTGGAAGGACAGTCCGACTGCGTCGGATCATGCGGCCGGTGTCTGCCCGGGAAACACAGGCTCGCCGAGATTGAGCATCAGCCGGTTGGCCCACGCGAAGATGGCGATCGAATGGATGAGATCGAGAATTTCGGCATCAGAGAGACCGGCCTCGCGCAACGCGCGCAGATGACTGGGTTCGATGTTGTCCGGATGCTCGGTCAACGCGGCCGAGAAGCGGGCAATCGCTTGTTCACGGCTCGTCGTGCCGGCGCTGTGGGGATCGTCGAAGACCTGGCGGATGACGTCGTTGCGCTTGGCGAGCTGTTCGAAACGCTGTGCATGGACCGACGCGCAATACACACAGCCATTGATCCGCGATACCACGGTGGTCGACAGTTCCCGCTCCGCGCGAGGCAGGCCGCCGGGCGCGTACATGATCGCGTTGAACGCCGCGGAGCGCTGCCGCAGGATCTCCGGCTGATGCACCAGGAAGCGGTAGTAATCCGACTCCTTTGCCTTGGGGTGACTCTCTTCGAGGACGGCGATCTGTTCCCCGGTCGCCTGGTCGAGGTTCACGACGTCGAGCCATGCGCGCCATCCCAGTGACTCGTTCGTGAAGCCGTTCGAACGGATGAAGTCGGTCATGCTGCGCGCTCCAGTTGTGCAAAGGCTTGCAGACCCGCGACGAGGCGCGTCTGGTACGAGAGGAAGGCAATCAATTGCGCAAGCGCGACGACAGCGGGTGTGGTGAGTCCGGCAGCGGGCAGCGTCTGCAGGGCGGCCTCGTCGCCGGCGACCGGATTCTCGATCAACGTACGCGTGAACGCGAGGATTGCACGCAGGCGCGGGTCGGTCAGATCACCAGGCGTGCCGCGTTCCACGGTGGTGAGCGTCGCTTGATCGACATCGTGCGCAGCCAATTCGGCGCGGTAATGGGCGGCAAGCGCCGGCGAGGGCGTGAGACGGCTTGCGTAGAGCGCGACGAGCAATCGTTCGACCAGCGTGAGACCTTCGAGTGCAGGATCGAACAGCGCGTCGTAGCTGCCTTGGGTCGCGTCGACGACCTTCGCCCGCTGGTGCCGCAGCGCGTAAGTGCTCGAGTCGGGCGCGAGGCCCGCGACGCTATCGATCACGTCCTGATCAATGTGTTGTGTCATGTTCAACTCCCGAAAGCTTGCCCGGCAAGTGCCGGCGGCGGTGGCGCGGGCGTCCACTCGGTCCCGTCGACTTCAGGCTCCGCGAACGTCTCCATGTTGGCGTAATGCAATTCGACATCTTCCCGATAGAACGTCGCCGCGAGCCCCTGGGCAAGCCGCTTCGCTCCGTCGCTCACGGCCGGGATGTCGCCCGAGAGCGCGCCATGCGAGAGGGTCGCAGGCGCGCAGAAGCAATGGATGAGTTCCAGGCCGGGGCATTCGCCCGCGGTCTTTTCCTGGAATTCGAAGACAGGTCCGAGATCCGGCGAATCGGCAAGCTCGATGTCATCGTCACCGGCAGGCGGCGCGTAGCGGTCTTTCCATACGCGGACATGACGCGCGAACGGCGCGAACTCGGGACGGGCCGTCCAGTCGATACGAAAGCCCGTGCCGAACAGAAGGAAGTCGAGCGCGAAGTCGCCTTTCGGCGTATGGACCTGCAACGCGTTTCCGGTCACTTCGACATCGGTGATCGGCGTACCGAGATTGAAGCGCGCGTTGGCATGACGCGCTACACGCAGCGTGCTGCCGCGTGGCGGCGGCACCTGCTGCACGTTGATGTAATGGCGGATGCGCCACTTCCAGTCGTCGGGCAACACGACATGACCGTGCGTGAGGCCCGGATTGCCCGCGCCCTTGCCCTTGTTGATGCGGGGAATGTCCGTCCGGCGAATCAGCAGATCGACGGACGCTGCGCCCGCTTCGAGCGCGGTCGCCGCGCTGTCCATCGCCGATGCGCCCGCACCGATGACGCCCACGTGCTTGCCGCGCAGCGTGCCGTAGTCCAGCGCATCGGAGGAATGGGCATAGAAGCGGCGCGGCAGGTCGCGCACGAACGCGGGCACGGCGGGGCCGCCCAGTCCGTCGCGGCCCATCGCGAGGATGACGTGGCGCGCGTAGACCGTCTCGTTGCCCGCGGCATTCGTGACGGACAGCGCCACGCAACCGTCCGCGCGCGGCGTGATGGCGGTGATGCGGTGTTCATTGCGCACGTCGATGTCCAGCACATCGCGATACCAGCGCAGATAGTCCATCCATTGCAGGCGGGGGATCTTGTCGAGCGCGTCCCAGGCCTGTGCGCCGAACTGCGCTTCGAACCACGCGCGGAAGGTGAGCGACGGCAGGCCGAGCGCGGGGCCGGTGAGCTGCTTCGGCGAGCGGAGGGTTTCCATGCGTGCCGTGGTCGCCCACGGGCCTTCGAAGCCGCGCGGCGATTGATCGTAGATGACGGCATCGATGCCGAGATGGCCCAGTGCCGCCGATACCGCGAGCCCGGCCATGCCGCCGCCGATGATGGCGACGTTGACGAGCGCGTGGCCGTCGACGGTCCGCTCGGGGATCCAGCGTTTCGCGGGCAGTTCGAGCCAGGCGAGATCCTGGCGCAAGCGGGCTTCGAGCGCCGCGAGACCCGCGGTCGATGGAGTGCTCGGGTTCATCACAGCAAGTTTTCCTTGATGGCGGGCAGGTCGCCATAGAGCGACTGCAGGACCTGGGCGTGCTCGGTGCCCGCGCGCAGCGTGAAATCGGGAAGCAGGGCGCGGGCGGCGTCGGCGAGCGCGTCGACGAGGTTTGCGGCTATGGGCGGCAGTGGGGCTGCGTCGCGTGAGATCACGCCGAAGAAGTATGGGATGTCGGCGTCGATTGGACGGATTGTGATGCCGGTTAAGGGCGTGCCGTAGGCGGTGACCGGTTCGAGAACGGAGATGCCGAGGCCCGCGCGCACGGCGGTCAGTGCATTCAGCGACGAGTTTGTTTCGATCAGGTCTGTGGGTTTGACCGACGCTTGCGCGAATGCGTGGTCGAGACGGCGGCGCAGGCGATACGGGTTTTGCATCGTGACGATGGGGCGACCCTCGCAGGCTGACAGGGGTAGGCGGTCGTGTTGCGCTAGGGGATCGTTGTTGTGCAGCGCCGCTACGCACGCCGATTGGCCGATCCAGTGCACGAGCACGCCGCGATGTTCGAGTGGCAGGCTGGCTACGCCGATATCGGCCGCTCCCGTGAGGACGGCGTGCACCACTTGCTCCGGGGTCACGCTGCGTAACTGGATATTGCGCGCGGCGTTGGTGATCTGGACTTGGGCGAGTCCGAGCGGGACGAGGCCCGCAGCGAGTGCCGAGGTCGCGGCAATGCGTAACGGGCGACCGTCGCCACGCGCGATTTCGTCAGAGCGTTTCTGGATTCCTTGCAGGCTTGCAAGGATGGATTCGACTTCCTCGTAGAACTGGATGCCTTGCTCGGTTGGCGTGACGCGGGGGCCGTTGCGGGTGAACAGCGCGTAGCGTACGTCGGCTTCCAGGTCCTGGATCAGACGCGTGATGGCAGGCTGGGAGCGGTTCAGCAGGCGGCCAGCGGCGGTGATGCTGCCGGTGGTGACGACTGCGGCGAAAGCTTCGAGCTGGCGTAGGTCCATGCGGTTCGAGGTTGCGGGAAGGATGTGGTTTTCACATTCTGGCTCGTCAATAATGCGAATTACAAATAATTAATTGGAATATGGACATCACAAAGGCGGCGAGGGAGTTGCCGCATGTCACGGGGCGGTCGAATTGAGTGAGGGGTCGGATTGCACGCAATGCGGCGCCATGCCAGACGCTGAGCATGCATTAGATTGGGAGGCGGAGTTGGATCAAGAGCTGAACTTCCCCGTAGCGCTCCCGAGGCTGCGGACGACTCGATTCGCCAAGACCGTCCCACCCACAAAAAAAAAGCGGCGCCATCCAGCGCCGCCCCTTCCACAAACCGCCATCAAACCTCCTACCGCACCTTCCCCGCCTTCCAGGCCGACAACAACTGCTCATACTTCACCGTCTCCCCCTTAGGTTTCTCATTAGCGAGCCGCTTCCAGGGCGCGTGCTGATCGGACAGCCACTTCGACGGATCGCTCTGCGCATTGAGCTCCGGCGCACAAACCTTCATCCCGGCCCGCTGCAACCGCGCCAACACCTGATCCATCTCTTTCGCGAGATTGTCCATCGCAGCCTGCGGCGTCTTCTCGCCCGCGACAGCAGTGCCCACATTCTTCCACCACAGTTGCGCCATCTTCGGATAGTCAGGCACGTTGTTCCCAGTCGGTGTCCACGCGACGCGCGCCGGGCTGCGATAAAACTCGATCAGCCCGCCATACTTGTCCGCGTTCTTCGTAAAGTAGTCGCTATGAATATCGGAGTCGCGAATGAACGTGAGACCCACGATCGACTTCTTGAGCGACACGCTCTTCGACGTCACGAACTGCGCATACAGCCACGCGGCGGCCCGCTGATTCGGCGGCGTCGACTTGAAGAACGTCCACGAGCCAACGTCCTGATAACCGTTCTGCATGCCGTCCTTCCAGTAAGCTCCATGCGGAGACGGCGCCATGCGCCACTTCGGTGTACCGTCCGGATTCGTTACGTTGCCGGGCTTGAGCATCGACGCCGTGAACGCCGTGTACCAGAACACCTGCTGCGCGATCCGTCCTTGCGCAGGCACGGGACCAGCTTCGCTGAAGGTCATGCCTGACGCTTCTGGCGGCGCATATTTCTTGAGCCAGTCGATGTACTTGGTCGTCGCGTAGACGGCCGCCGGACTATTGGTGCCGCCGCCACGCGACACCGACGCGCCCACCGGATGACAGCCATCAGGCGTCACGCGAATGCCCCATTCGTCGACGGGCATTCCGTTCGGGATCCCCTTGTCGGCTTCGCCCGCCATGGAAAGCCAGGCGTCCGTGAAGCGCCAGCCGAGCGACGGATCTTTCTTGCCGTAATCCATATGACCGTAAACCTTCTCGCCGTCGATGTTTTTCACATCGTTCGTAAAGAATTCGGCGATGTCCTCATACGCGGACCAGTTGACCGGCACGCCCAGATCGTAGCCGTATTTCGCCTTGAACTTGTCCTGGAAATCCTTGCGTGCAAACCAGTCCGCGCGGAACCAGTAAAGATTCGCGAACTGCTGGTCGGGAAGCTGATAGAGCTTCTTGTCAGGCGCAGTCGTAAAACTGATGCCGATAAAGTCCTTCAGATCAAGACCTGGGTTGGTATATTCCTTACCTTCGCCCGCCATGTAATCGGAGAGCGGCACGATCACGCCATAGCGATAGTGTGTGCCGATCAGGTCCGAGTCCGAAATCCAGCCGTCGTAAATGCTTTGCCCGGATTGCATCGAGGTCTGCAATTTTTCGACGACGTCGCCTTCCTGAATGATGTCGTGCTTCACCTGGATGCCGGTTATTTCACTGAACGCTGCGGCAAGCGTCTTGGATTCGTAGGTATGCGTGTCGATGGTCTCAGACACGACATGAACCTCCTTGACGCCCTGCGATTTGAGTTTCGCCGCGGTGTCGATGAACCATTTCATCTCGTCCATCTGCTGCTGTTTCGAAAGCGTGCTGGGTTGAAACTCGCTGTCCACCCATTTCTGTGCCTCGGGCGTGCCCGCCAGAGCCTGGTTCGCGAAGGCGCCTGACACGATGCTTGCCGATGCCAGCGCGACGATCCGTCTCCTCTGATGCATGGTCTTCTCCTGTGTCTTCGGTGCCCCTTCGACCGTGTCAGCGCCCGCCGGGGGCATCAGCGGAACCGGCTTGCCAGTCTTCATTGCATGCGTCCGCGTGCTAGCCCTTCCACATGATCGCGAGCAACACCAGTACCGAGGCCGTGAAGCCCGGCCACGCACTCGAGCCCTCGGCGCTGATTCCAAGCCACGCGAGATTGACATACGCGGCCATCAACAGGCCGACGAACAGTCGGTCACCACGGGTTGTCGCGATAGGCAGAAAGCCCTTGCGTTCATGAGTGGGCGAGCGCAGTTCCCATACCGTCATGCCGCCCAGCATGACGACGATGCACCCAAAGAAAATCGCCACCTCGGGCGTCCAGTACATCCAGGTGAACATCACACTCTCCCCATCGCAAAGCCCTTCGCGATGTAGTTGCGCACGAAATAGATCACCAGCGCACCGGGAACGATCGTCAGCACGCCCGCCGCCGACAGCACGCCCCAGTCCATGCCGGCCGCCGACACGGTCCGCGTCATCACGGCAGCGATAGGTTTCGCATTGACCGAAGTCAGCGTGCGCGCCAGCAGCAATTCGACCCAGCTGAACATGAAGCAGAAAAAAGCCGTAACGCCGACGCCCGACTTGATGAGCGGCAGAAAGATCTTCACGAAGAAAGCGGGGAAGGTATAACCATCTATGTACGCGGTTTCGTCTATTTCTCGCGAGACGCCCGACATGAAGCCTTCGAGAATCCACACGGCAAGGGGTACGTTGAACAGCATGTGCGCAAGTGCGACGGCAATGTAGGTATCGGTCAGGCCGACGCTCGAATAGAGCTGGAAAAACGGCAGCAAGAATACGGCAGGCGGCGTCATGCGGTTGGTGAGCAGCCAGAAGAACATGTGTTTGTCACCGAGAAAGCGATAGCGTGAGAACGCGTAGGCGGCAGGCAGCGCGACCAGCACCGACATCACCGTGTTCATCAGCACGTAAATGATCGAATTGATATAGCCCCAGTACCACGAAGGATCCTTGAAGATCACCTTATAGTTATCGAACGTCACGTGCTGGGGCAACGTGGCGAATGTCGACATGGTTTCCTCGTTGGTTCGCAGCGAGATCGACAACATCCAGTAAAGCGGAATGAGCGCGAACAGCATATAGGCGACGAGCATCAACGTCCGCATCCAGCGGCGCTTATCCTGCATGGTCGTCTCCTTGTGCAGCGGGTCCGCCTTTGCCTACGCGGCTCATCCAGTTGTAGAGAATGAAGCACAGCAGCAGAATGATCAGGAAATAGATCAGCGAGAAGGCCGCAGCCGGGCCGAGATCGAACTGGCCCACCGCTTTCTGCGTCAGGTACTGACTAAGGAATGTCGTGGAATCACCGGGGCCGCCGCCTGTCAGCACGAACGGCTCCGTGTAGATCATGAAGCTGTCCATGAAGCGCAGCAGCACGGCAATCATCAGCACGCCGCGCATCTTCGGCAATTCAATGTAGCGGAATACCGCAAAGCGGCTTGCGCCGTCTATCTCCGCGGCCTGATAGAAAGCGTCCGGAATCGCGCGCAAGCCCGCATAGCACAACAACGCGACGAGCGGGGTCCAGTGCCAGATGTCCATCACCAGCACGGTGACCCATGCGGCCGTGGGGCTCGCCGTGTAGTTGTAGTCGAAGCCAAGACGATTGAGCCAGTAGCCAAGCAGTCCGATATCCGGGCGCCCGAAGATCTGCCAGATCGTACCCACCACGTTCCACGGAATCAGCAAGGGCATGGCAAGCACGATGAGTGCGGCCGATGCACGCCATCCCGAAGCCGGCATCGAGAGTGCGAGGCCCACGCCCAACGGAATCTCGAACAGCAGGACGCACGCGGAGAAGATGACCTGTCTGCCGAGCGCTTCGCGCAAGTCCGGATCCGTCATGATGTTGCGAAACCATTCCGTACCCACGAACACATGCTGCGTCGGTCCGATGATGTCCTGCACCGAATAGTTCACCACCGTCATCAGCGGCAGGATCGCGGAGAACGCGACGCAAATGAAAACTGGAATAACCAGCAACCATGCTTTCTGATTGACGGGCTTGTTCATCGCGCGGCCCGTTCGACGTTGCGGGTTTCGATTCTCTCGTCGTTGCAGAAGTACACGGTTTCAGGCGCAACGAGATGCAGCCAGACCGGTCCGTCGACAACCCGCACATGCGGTTCGATCCTCGCAATGAAAACATGGCCGTCGCATTGCGCGGTGACCAGTTGATAGTTGCCGAGCTGCTGCGCGTGCAGCACGCGCGCGTGCACCGCGCCCGTTCCCCCTTCCTGCGAGAGACGGACGAATTCCGGGCGAATCCCCAGCTTGAGCGCGCCGTTTGCCTGTTGTTGCGCGTTCCGTAGCGTCGCAAGGGTGCCGGGGTCGAGCGGCAAGCGTTGCGAGCCGATGGTCGCGCCATCGGCGTCGAGCTCGATCGGACACAGGTTCATGCCCGGACTGCCGATGAAGTAGCCGACAAAAGCGTGATCCGGCCGCAGAAACAGCGCATCGGCTCCCCCTTTCTGAACGACGCGGCCATTGGTCATGACCACGACTTCATCGGCGAAAGTGAGCGCTTCTACCTGATCGTGCGTCACGTAGATCAGCGTGAGCTTGAGTTGCTGGTGGATTTTCTTCAATTGGCGACGCAGCATCCACTTCATCGCGGGGTCGATCACGGTCAAGGGTTCGTCGAAGAGGATTGCCGCGACGTCCTTGCGCACGAGGCCGCGCCCCAGCGAGATCTTCTGCTTGGCGTCGGCGGCCAGATTGCTCGCCTTGAGCGGCAATTCGCGCGTCACGTCGAGGATATCCGCGACCTCATGAACCCGCTTCGTCACCTCTGCGCCTGACAACTTGCGATTGCGAAGTGGAAACGCGAGGTTATCGAATACGGTCATCGTGTCGTAGACCACCGGAAACTGGAACACCTGGGCGATGTTGCGCTGACGCGCGCTGAGCGCCGTCACGTCTCGCCCGTCGAACAGCACCTTGCCCTCCGACGGCTTGACGAGCCCTGAAACGATGTTCAGCAGCGTGGTCTTGCCGCAACCCGATGGACCAAGCAACGCATATGCGCCGCCATCGTCCCAGACCATGCTCATGGGTTGCAGCGCGTAGTCGTCGGCCGTCGCGGGGTTCGGTCTGTACGCGTGGGCGAGATTGCCAAATTCAATGCGCGCCATGGGCTGCCTCCGGGCGGGACACCAGCTGGGTCTCTGCGCCGAACACAAACAGTTCTCGGGGGTCGATGAAAACGTCGAGCTGCGTGCCGAGCTCGATCTGATGCACGCCCTGCAACTGCGCAACCAGGTTGACCGCGCCGGTCAGTGTGCGCACGTGCAGGTAGGTTTCGGAGCCGCTCAGTTCAGCGAGTTCGAGCCGGCACGGAACCGCAATCGCTTGAGAGGCCTTCGCCTGAAGACGCAGATGCGCCGGCCGGATGCCGATGCGGCACGTGCCGCTCAGAGCGGGACCGTGTCCGACCGGAACCTCCACACCGATCGGCAGACGCGCGCGGCCGTTGCCGCAGTCGCTGGTCAGCATGTTCATCGGCGGGTCGTTGAACACGGCGGCGGCCGCGACGTTGACCGGTGCGTGATAGACATCGAGCGTAGGGCCGAACTGAAGCACCCGGCCTTTATCGATAACCGCCGTATGGCCGCCCAGCAGTAATGCTTCGAGAGGTTCGGTGGTCGCGTAGACGACGGTGGTGGCGTCGTCAGCGAAGAACGTGGCCAGTTCCATGCGCAATTCTTCGCGCAGTTTGTAGTCGAGATTGACGAGCGGCTCGTCGAGCAGGACCAGCGACGCACGCTTGACGAGCGCACGCGCGAGCGCGCAGCGCTGTTGCTGGCCGCCTGACAGTTCGCCCGGCCGCCGCTCCAGCAAATGATCGATATGCAGTTTGGCTGCGACTTCCCGCACGCGCCGGCGGATTTCAGCAGGGTTGGTCTTTTGCAGACGCAGAGGCGAGGCGATGTTCTCGAAGACCGTCATCGCCGGGTAGTTGATGAACTGCTGATAGACCATCGCGAGATTGCGCTGGCGCACGCTGACGCCCGTCACGTTCTGGCCGTCGACGAGCACGCGGCCATCAGTCGGCCTGTCCAGGCCCGCCATCACGCGCAATAGCGTGGTTTTGCCGGCCTGCGTAGGGCCGAGCAGCACGTTCACAGCGCCCGGGACGAGGCGCAAATCCACGCCGTGCAAATGCGGTTGCCCGCCGGAAACGACACTGACCCGCTCCAGTTCCAGGACCAAATCGCTCTCCTTTGCGGCGTGCGCGACGCCAGTTGCGGAGGCGGCGCTTCAAGGTGGCGTCAATTGGGTTTCACATGGATTACGTGCAGCAGCCAAAATGTCCCTTTTGTTGGTTTGCGTTTAAATTGGGGTAAACCTTACGACAGGTTTTAGCGGTCGGCGCGAGACTGATTTTGGGCGTCTGGGGGAGAGGCGGCGCGCTTCTCGTTTCAAGTCTGAGGAGCGGGTGGATGAGGCGGATCGCCTCTCGCTGCTGCTGTATTGGCAGCCAGCGGCGGACGCGCGGCAGGGCGCCTGCGTGATGAACGCCGAAGCCTTGCTGTCGCCGCTATCGAGCATGGCGGGAATCGCTCTGACCTGTCGACGGGACAAACGCTGCATCGTGACTGCTTGCTATTGCCGGGGCTTCAACCGCGTCAGGCAAACGCATCCGCCACATGCAGCACGTGCGCATAGACAGCACCCGCGCGCAGCACCACGGCAATCGCATACGCTTCATCAAGCGCCTCGCGTGGCGCGCCGGCTTCGAGCGCCTGTGCGTGAAAGACCCGTCGGCGCGCGTCATTCGATTGTGTGTACGCGGCTGCGGCCGCCGTGACCCACACCAAGGCCGGCGTCAGCGCATCCGTCTCGAACACCTGTTGCACGAACCGTCGTCTCGCTTCGGCGATGCCTGAACCCGCGACCGCGTCATCGTCCTGTACCACGAGCGTGCCTGCATCAACGGACACGACTGCATCACCCAGCGATGCAAGCGCGGCGCTCAGATAGCTGATCGCCACCGCTTCAGCCGCGCTGGCGCCGCCGTGACGAGCCAGCTCGGCGTGATGCTCGATGCAGAACGCACAGCGCGTGATCTGCGCGATCGCGACCGCCACCAGATGCTTGTCCTTCTCGCTCAGCGCGCCGGCCTTCCAGACCGGCGCCGACAGCGCGCGAAACGCCTTCGGCGCGACATGTTCGCGTTCGAGCCGGGCCAGGATGCGTGCTTCTTCCGTATGAGAGCGTGCGTGACTCATGACTTTCCTTTCGTGTAATGACGGCGCTCAGCCCGGACTGGCGACAGCAGGATCGACAGGCGGCTTTGGAGCGCGCAGTGCGCCGCGTGCGGCCGGATCGACGGCGGCCAGCACCGCGATGAGACTCAGCAAGCCGAGCGCACTGATATAAGCACAGATCAGCCAGGGCGTGTTGCCGCCCACGGCCAGCAATGCGGCAGCGACGAACGGCGTGAGGCCGCCGGAGAGCAACGTGCCGATCTGATACCCCAGCGAGATGCCGCTATAGCGCACTTCCACCGGAAACTGCTCGGCGAACCATGCAGCGCCGGGCGCGTAGATGGCGGCATCGAAGACGGCGAGTTCGATCGCGAAGACGAGCGGCAGGTAACGCAGATCGCCATGATCGAGAAACCAGAAGAACGGCCAGACCAGCAGGCTGGTGCCCACCACGGCCCAGATGGCCGGACCGCGCCGCCCGATGCGATCCGTGAGCGCGGCCCACAGCGGCGTCGCGATCACTGCGAACGCCGATCCGACGATCACCGCAGTCAGCGCATATGACGCGCCGCCGCGCTTGAGATTCAGATAGCTGATGGCATAGGTCGTGACGATCGCATACATGGCCGGTTGCAGCAGACGCAAGCCTATCGTGACGAGCAACGCGCGCCGGTGGTAACGCAGCACGTCGGCAACCGGTGCGCGGCGAATGCGGCCTTCGTTCTGCAGGGCAACGAAAGGCGCGGGTTCGTCGATGCGCGATCGAACGAACGCGCCGACCGCCACCAGCACGACGCTGAACAGGAAGGGGATGCGCCAACCCCAGTCGTTGAACGCTTCGACGGAGAGCGTCGAGCGCACCGCGAGAAAGGTCCCGGACGCGAGCAGCATGCCCGTCGCCGATCCGACCTGCGTGAACGAGCCGAGCAGCCCGCGCCGGCGCGGCGCCGCGTGCTCGACCGACAGCAGCGACGCACCGCCCCATTCGGCGCCGGTCGCGACGCCTTGCAGCAGGCGCAAGATGACCAGCAAGGCGGTCGCGAGCAGACCGGCGCTCGCGTAGGTCGGCAGCAGACCGGTCAGCACCGTGGCGACGCCCATCAACACGAGCGAGAGCACCAGCACGCGCTTGCGGCCGATGCGATCGCCGAAATGACCGGCGAACACGGCGCCCAGCGGCCGCGCGAAGAAGCCCACGCCATAGGCGGCGAAGGAACCGAGAATGCCGGCAAGCGGGTTGGTGGCAGGGGGAAAGAACGTGTGGCTGAAGATCAGCGCGGACGCCGTGCTGTAGATGTAGAAGTCGTACCACTCGATGGTGGTACCGATGAAGGCGGCAAAAGCGACGCGCGCGGTACCGGCGCGCGCGGTCGTTGAAACGTGCGGGGATGACATGATTCAGTGGTGACGGACTTGAACGCAAAGGCGAGATTGGAGCATCGATCAGGCGCGCTGCGAACCAATCGTTTGTGCTTTGCATAGACGCGGGAGCGCGAAGGCTCGCGCTGCACCGCAAGCCGCTACCTCACTGAAGCGGAGATCGGCAAGGCGTCGCGTCGCGGGATCGAGGGTTGTGCGCCATGATGTTGAACGCACACGCTCGCGGCGATCTGAGCGTGCGCCATCGCGGCGTCGAGCGTGCAACCTGCCGCCAGTTGCGCGGCAAGCACGCCGACGAAGGTGTCCCCCGCAGCGGTCGTATCCACGGCGCGCACCGGCAGTGCCGGATGATGCGCGCCCTCGACGGCATCCCCGATCACATAGACCCCGCGCGCACCCAGCGTCACGATGACATGCCGCGCGCCCGCCCGATGCAGCGCCAGCGCGGCGTCCTCGGCGTTCGGCAAGCCGTCGGCCAGAATCGACGCTTCGCTCTCGTTCGGCACCAGGTAATCGATGAGCGGCATCCAGTGCAGGGGCAGTGGCTGCGTCGCGGGTCCCGGGTTGAGCACGGTGATCTTGCCGAGCCGCCGCGCCGTCGCCAGTGCCGCATGGACCGTGTCGGGCGGCGTTTCGAGCTGGCACACGACGACATCGCAGGCACGGAAGCGGTCGGTCTGCGCGAGCACGCTGGCAGGCGACAGCGCCGCGTTGCTGCCGGACGCCACCACGATGCTGTTCTCGCCCGCCTCCGACACGGTGATCATCGCGATGCCGGTCGGATGCGTCTCCGACACCTCGATCCCCGCGCAATCGATGCCTTCCGCCGCCAGTTCCCTGACACGCTGCGCACCGAACGCGTCGCGCCCGGCGCAGCCGATCATCGCCACGCGCGCGCCCATGCGCGCCGCCGCGATCGCCTGATTGGCGCCCTTGCCGCCGGGCACCGTTTCGAATGCATGCGACAACACGGTCTCGCCCGCCTGCGGCAGACGCCGCGTCCGCGCGACGAAATCCGTGTTGATGCTGCCGATCACGAGCACGCGTCCCGGCTGGCCCGCTGCGGTCACGTTGGTCTTCGCGTGCATCAGACGCGCGGCACCGCTGCCACGCCGATGCGGAAGTTGCCGCGCGTGTCGCCGCTTTCCTGATCGCGCGCTTCGTAGCGCTGCTGCACGACGCCGTTCTTGCCGAAGCCGGGAATCATCGAACGCGGCGAATTGCGGCGCAGCCACAGACGCAGCAGATGACGGCGGCGCTGCGGTTCCGGAAAGTCCCTGAAGCGCGTGCGCGAATGCAGGGCGGCGTAATTGGACAGCCACTGGATATCGCCGGGGCGGAAGTCCATCGGCAGCGACATGCCCGGTTCGTGCGTGATCTGTTCGAACAGGTCGAGCACTTCCCGCTGTTCGGGCGTGAGACGCGGCACTTCCGGATAGTCCTGCGCGGTCAGGATATACAGCGATCCCGCATACATGCTGAAGGTGCCGTCGACGAAACTGACGATGGGCGACACATATGTATTCGCCGGCGCGTTGTGATCCTGACGACGCCAGTCCCAGTGGAACGGTTCGAGCAGCAGCGGCGCCAGGTCCGGACGGCGCCTCAGAATCTCGTTGTAGATCTCCGCGCCCGACACGATGATCGACGCGCCGCCTTCGAGCGCCGGACGCAGGCACATCAGCGCGACCACATCGGAGCTGTCGGAGTGGAAGGGCAGCAGGTCGCGGATCTTGGCCGAGAGCGCGTCGGGGTCGTCGAGCGACTTGTCGGACGTGGCGTAGACGTGATCCAGCAGATCGCCGAGTTCGTTCTGGCGGATCGGATCGCCCATGTGCAGGCCGAGAATGTAGTAGATCGCGGCCGACATCGCATCCGAGTACAAATGCGTGCGCAGTCCGCGTGCGAGCACGAAGCCCGTGCCTTCGTCGATATCCCGGCACCATTCCTCGACAGCCCCCGCGCATGCCGTCAACGGATAATCCGCCGCCTTGACGAAGCGCAGGTCCGGATCGTCCTCGACGAAGCGCCGGCCCAGCGCTTCCAGTTCGCCGATCTGTTCCTCGTTCAGGTGATAGATCCAGTCGTTCTTGTCAAGGAGCCGGTCGCCGCGCCATGCTGCGGCGCCGGTGACAGGAGACAGCGCTACGGAAGTCGTCATGATGGTCTTGTGGGAGTGGTCACTGAGAAGCGTGATCGTCGATCACGAACGTATCATGGCCAAATTCATGCGGGCCTTCTTGACCGCGTGCGTATGGCGTCTTGACGCCTTATCGTTCGACGGACGGCGCCGGGTTCAGCGCCTCATCCTCGCGCGCGCTGCCGGCAATCCAGCAGGCAATGCCGCAGGCCACCGCGAGCGCGAGTCCTTGCGCCATGCGTTGCGGGTCATCGAAGACGAAGGGCGGCGCGATGCCGGAAATCAGCGCGAAGATGAACATCTGCACGAAGTTCTGCAACGATGCGGCCATGCCGCGCATCGAGGGCAACCACGCTTGCGTCACGGCGGACATCGCGGGCATGGCGAGCGCCATGCCGAATGCATACAGCGCAAGCGGCAGCACCGCCCACGGCAGCGCCGCCACGCACCACGCGTTGTAGACGAGGTTGAGCGCGGCCGCGCAGGCGGTCACGCCCAGGCCCGCGCGCACCGTCACGCGATTGCCATGGCGGCCGGCGAACCGGGCGCTCAACGCCGATCCCGCGATGACCCCCGCAATCAGCGGCACGAACAGCCAGCCGAACGCGGTATCGGGCTGATGCAGGACATGCATGACGAAATTGGCCGCGCAGGAGATATACAGCGCGAAGCCGCCGAACGCACAGCCATTGGCGAGCACGCCGAGAACGAAGCGCCGGTGACGCAGGGCATCGGCGTAATGACGCACGATGAGCTTCAGCCGGAACGCGTGCCTCGACGCAGGCGGCAGGGTTTCCGGAAGCCAGCGCAGACACACGGCCAGCAAGCCGATGGCGAACAGCGCCAGCAGCCCGAAGATCGAACGCCAGCCGAGCAGCGTGTTCAACTGCCCGCCCAGCACTGGCGCGATGGCGGGCGCCAGCGCGAACACCATCATGATATGGGCGAGCGTGCGCTGGATGGCCGGGCCTTCGAGCGTGTCGCGCACGATGGCCTGGCCGATCACCATGCCCGCACCCGCCGACAAGCCCTGCACGCCGCGAAAGGCCAGCAGCGTGCCGAAGTCGGGCGCGAAGGTCGCGCCGACGGACGCCGCCGCGAACAGCGCGAGCGCCGCGAGCAGCACGCGGCGGCGTCCGAAGGAGTCGGACAGCATGCCGTAGAACAGCGTCATCACGGCATAGCAGAACAGGTAGACCGACAAGGTCGTCTGCGCCACTTCGGCGCTCACGCCGAACTGCCGTCCGACGCCGGGCAGCGCGGGCAGATAGCTGTCGGTGGCGAAGGGGCCGAGCATCGACAGCGCGGCAAGCAGCAGCGTGAGCGGACGCATCAGACGGGCTGATTGGTCGATGCCAGCATGATTTCGCGGATGCAAACGTTTTGCGGCATCTCATACGCGAAGCGGATCGCGTCCGCCACTTCCTGCGGTTGCAGGATCACGCCGCCGATCGAATCTTTCCACGCCGCAAAGCCTTCCTTGATGGAATTGTTGGTGGTGATGGTCTGCAACTCGGTATTGCATGCGCCCGGTGCGATCAGCACGACACGCACGTTATGCGGCGACACCTCTTCGCGCAGGTTCTCCGAGAGCGCATGCACGGCGTGCTTGGTTCCCACGTAGGCGACGTGCTGCGGATAGGTCTTGCGCCCCGACGTTGAACTCACGTTGATGATGGTGCCGTGCCGTCGCTCGACCATGCCGGCGAGCACCGCGTGAATGCCGTTGAGCACGCCCTTCACGTTGACGTCGATCATGCGGTCCCATTCTTCGGGCGCCTGCGCGGGCATGTCGCCCAGCAGCATGACGCCGGCATTGTTGATCAGCGCATCGGCGGGGCCGAACTTCGCTTCCGCTTCCCTGACGGCGGCGAGCAGCGCGTCGCGATCGCAGACATCGACCTGGCGGCACAGCGTGTCGGGCAGATCGAGCGCTTCGAGTCTTGGCAGACGGCGCGCGAGCAGCAGCAGCGGATAACCGAGCCGCGCAAACAGGCGCGCCGTGGCCTCGCCGATGCCCGAACTCGCGCCTGTGATGATGACGAGACCTTTCGACATATTTCCTCTTTCGTTGAGCGGACGCGGCGAGCTTACGGCGCGACCGTCGTCGATGCTTGTCTGCGCGCGCCCGGAGGCTTGTCGAAATGCGCGCGAATTTTGACGCGGGAACGGAAGGATTTTTGACGAGGTATTAAACAACTCGTCGAGCGCGCAGGGTCAAGATTTGCCGAAATTGCCTGGATAGCGTTGAACGTACCGAGTTTCGCTGCACGCGGGGCGCAGCGGCAACGGTTCCAACACGAACGAATACGTTCCCCTCTACCCAGGATCACGCTAATGAAAAAATATCTGACGGGCACTGCCATGCTGGTTGCAATGAGTGGCGCGCATGCGCAGAGCTCGGTCACCCTGTACGGTCTTATCGATGCAGGCCTCACGTACATCAGCAACGTGGGCGGCTCGCATCTGTTCGAGTTCCAGGACGGCGCCAACTTCGGCAGCCGCTTCGGCTTGAAGGGCAGCGAGGATCTCGGCGGCGGCCTCAAGGCCATCTTCCAGCTGGAAAACGGCTTTACGCTGGGCACGGGCCAGTTGCGCAACAACGGCGCGCTGTTCGGGCGGCAGGCATTCGTCGGGCTGTCGAGCCCATACGGCACGCTGACGATGGGGAATCAGTACGACTTCATCGCGGACTACATCACCCCGTTCAACATCAACGGCTATGCGAGCGTCTACGCCGGCCACATGGGCGACATCGACCGCATTTCCGCCGTGCAGTTGCCGAATTCGGTGAAGTATCAAAGCCCGGTCTTCGGCGGCTTCAGCTTCGGCGGCATGTGGAGCTTCGGCAACGTCGCGGGCAACTTCGGCCAGGACAGCGCGTATAGCCTGGGCGTCAGCTACAAGAACGGCGGCTTCAGCACGGCGGCCATCTACGAACGCATTCACGACGTCGACATCTATCCTTATGCGCAGTTCGGCGTGTTCAATTTCCTGGGCCAGACGGTCGCCACGCGCAACGCGAACGGCAGCGTCAACGACCTGTTCTATACGACGCCTTTCCTCGTCGAGAAGCAGACGGAGTACGGCATCGGTGCGAGCTATACGCGCGACAAGCTGACGCTCTCGGCGAATTTCACGTCGACGCATCTGTCGAGCAGCACCGGCAGCGCCACCATGAACGTCTACGAAGCGGGCGCGATGTATTTCATCGCACCGGATATCGCCGTGCTCGGCGGCTATCAATACACGACGTGGGATCACACGCACTGGCATCAGCCGACCCTCGGCGCGCAGTACTACCTGAGCAAGCGCACCAGCTTCTACGCGAACGTCTCTTACCTGCATGCGCAGTCGGGCGTCGATGCCAACCAGGGCGCGGGCTTCTACTCGCTGCCGTCCAATTCGAACACGCAGGTGACGACCCGCATCGCCATGATTCACACGTTCTGAGGTTTCGCGGCCGCGCGCGCCGGAAAGGCAGGAAGCCGTGCGCGCGCCGACAAGACAGCGCGGTTTTGCGCTCTTAATCTGACGTCATGCCGTGCCCCGGGCACGGGATGCATAAAAACGGATAACCCCATGACTAATCGAAGAAATTTCATCCAGATGATGGGCGGCGCGCTGGCCGGGCTGGCAACGCCCGGCACGGGCGCGCTGGGCTCGCTCGGCGCACTGGCGGTCAGCGAAGGCGCATTCGCCGCGAACGGTCCGCTGACGATCGCGTTCCCGACCGACGTGCCCTCGTGGGACCCGCTGGTGCGCGTCGCGCCGAATCCGATCTCCATCTACCGCAGCGTGTTTGACGCGGCGCTCGACATCGACGCGAAAGGCAAGCTCGGTCCCGGCGTGGTGAGCGCGTGGCGCTGGAAGGACAATGCGGGCAAGGTGCTGGAGCTGGACTTTCGCAGCGACGTGCTGTTCCACAACGGCGACAAGCTCACGTCCGACGACTTCAAGTTCACGCTGTTCGACCGCTTGCAGGCAGACAAGTCGTTGCAGCTGGGCGGCATCTGGTGGGCGCTGGAAGCGATCGAAACGCCGTCGCCGACGCGCGCCGTCATGCACTTCAAGGCGCCGATGATCACCGCGCCCGCCTTCCTGGGCTACATGGGCAGCTACATCCTGCCGCGCAAGTACTTCGAACAGGTCGGCGCGCAGGGGTTCATCGCGAAGCCGGTGGGCTCGGGTCCGTACAGGCTGACCGCGTATGAACGCGACTCGCGCATGACGCTCACCGCCTTCGACAAGCACTGGCGCGGCACGCCGAAGATTCGCGATGTCGTGTTCCAGGTCGTGAAGGATCCGACCGCGCGCGTCGCCGCCGTGCAGGCATCGCAGGCTGACGTCTCCGGCATGCTGCCGCTGCGCGAAGCCCTGCGCCTCTCGCAGGGCGGCACGCACGACAGCAAGATCACGCCGACCATCGATTCCTATCTGATCCACATGGTCAACGGCGGCCCGACGCAGGACAAGAACGTGCGCCTGGCGATGCATCACGCCATCGACAAGCAGGCGCTGGTGCGCGCGTTCTTCAACAACGTGCCCGCGCCGATGTCCACGCCGGCCGCGCCCGGCACCCCGGCGTTCGATCCCGACTTCAAGTTCGCCTTTGATCCGGCTCAGGCCAGGGCGCTGCTCGCGCAGAGCGGCTATTCGGCGGACAAGCCGGTGCGCGTGAAATTCCTCGCCACCAATGGCGTGTATCCGAGCGACTACGACCTGGCGCGCGCCATCCAGCAGATGTGGAAGAAGGTCGGCATCGAAGCCGAGCTGAGTCCCATCGAGACCGCGCAATTCTTCGCGCAGGCGGTCGCGGGCACGCTGCCCGGGCCGACCTTGTGGCTGTGGCAGAACGGCAGCGGCGACCCGGAACTGTCGGCGGGCTCGTATCTGAATCCGAAGACGGGCTTCTCCGTGTGGCGCAGCGCGGATGTGACGCCCAAGCTCGATCCGCTGCTCGTCGAACTCGACGAAACGAAGCGCATCGCCGGCTACAAGGACTTTCACCGCTGGGCGGTGGGCGAGGGCTACGCCGTGCCGCTGATGCAGGGCATTGCCACGGCGTCGTATCGCAAGGGCGTGCAGTACACGCCGTTCCTGAGCGGCTGGATGCTGCCCGATTACTGGAGCGCATGAGCGCCCGAGCGTCCGTACTCAGACCAGGACATCACGAGAGATGGCAATGATCAACAAGCCGCTGCACCCCAAGTTCGACGATACCTTCTTCGCCAACCTCGACCGCTCGACACTGCATGTCAGCCGCGCCGAGACCTTGCCGCCCGCGTGCTACACGGACGCGGATTTCTTCGAATTCGAGAAGGAAGCGCTCTTCAACCACGAATGGCTGTGCGTGGGCCGCGAGGACTGGATCCGGCAGGCGGGCGACTACTTCACGACCTCGATCGTCGGCGAGCCGCTCGTCATCACGCGCAATGCGAAGCGCGAGATCAAGGCGATGTCCGCCGTATGCCAGCATCGCGCCATGGTCGTGGCCGAAGGATTCGGCAATGCGCGCGCGCTGCTGTGCCCGTATCACCACTGGGCGTATTCGCTCGATGGCGAACTGATCGCCGCGCCCGCGATGGAAGAGACCGAGGGCTTCGACAAGAAGGACTTCTGTCTGCCGACCATGCAGGTGGAATGCTGGCAGGGTTTCATCTTCATCAACTTCGATCATGCCGCGCCGCCGCTCGCGCCGCGTCTCACCGCGCTCGACGCCGTGCTCGAGAACTTCGACCTGAAGAACGCCGAAGGTCCGCGCCCCGAGCAGCCGTTCCATTTCCAGTGGAACTGGAAGGTCATGTTCGAGAACAACAACGACGGCTACCACGCCAACCGGCTGCATCACGGGCCGCTGCACGATTTCGTGCCGAGCGCGCTGGCGCGCTTTCCGGCGGAACTGCCCGAGGATACGGCGGGCTATTACCGCACCAACGGCACGCTGCATGCGGACGCCGCGTTCAATCCGACGCAGAAGGCGTTGTTCCCGGTGTTCCCGAAGCTGACCGACGAGGAACGCAACCGCATGCTGTTCGCCAACCTGCCGCCGACGCTCTCGCTGGTCGTCTCGGTCGACAGCGTGATCTTCATGATCCTGCGCGCGGATTCCGCCGGCACGCATTACCTCGACCAGGGCGTGCTGTATGCGCCGGGCACCATGAAAGACCCGCTCTTCGCCAAGCGCGTGGAGATGAGCATGAGCGCGGTGTCGGACATCATCGCGCAGGATCTGCATGTGGATGAAATGGTGCAGGTGGGACTGCAATCGCGTTATGCGGTGCGCGGGCGTTATTCGTGGCAGGAACGCGCGCAGCAGGAGCTCAATGCGTGGCTCGTGCCGCGCTATCAGGCAACCTGGCAGCGCATGCGCAAGGCCGCCGCAAGCGCGCAGGGCAGGCTGGCCGCCATCGACGTGGTCGTCGCCGGATGACGCCGATGAGTACGCCCATCGAACTGAGCGCGGCGACGCCCGGGCAGCGTCGCATCGCAAGGGTGGCGATGCGCCTGGCACGGCGCCTCGTCATCCTGCTTGCGGTGTCGGTCGTGATCTTCGGCGCGCTGCGGCTGTTGCGCTCGGACCCGGCCGCGATGCTGCTGCCGCCGAACGCGAGCGTCGCGCAGATTGCCGAGGTGCGTCATGCGCTCGGGCTGGACCAGCCGGTCGCCGTGCAGTATCTGCGCTGGCTCGCGGCCATGCTGCATGGCGACTTCGGCCACTCGCTGCAGAACGGGCAGCCGGCCGGTGCGCTGATTGCCAGTGCATTGCCGACCACGCTGCAACTGCTCGCGGGCGGTCTGCTGCTCGGCGTGCTCGCGGGGGTCGCCAGCGCGGTGTATGCGTTCAGCCGGCGCGATACGCTCGCCGAGCGCCTCTGCGAAATGCTCAACGGACTGGCCATGGCCGTGCCCGATTTCCTGTGGGGCATCCTGCTCGTCCTGCTGTTCGGCATTGCGTTGCGCTGGCTGCCGTTCCTCGGTCCCATCGACAACGCCTACACCGTCGTGCGGCATACGGGCTTCCTGTTGCTCGACACGCTGATCGACGGCCAGTTCGCGGCGTTCGGCAATGCGCTGCTGCATCTCGTGCTGCCGTGCGTCGCGCTGGGCATGGGCATCGCGCCGCCGCTGATGCGCATCCTGCGTTCCAGTCTGCTCGATACCTACGCGGAAGACTATATCCACGCTGCGCGTCTGCGCGGCCTCTCCGAAGCGCAGATCATGTGGCAGCACGGCTGGCGCAACGCGGCCCTGCCGACGCTGAACATCCTGGCGATGCAGGTGAGCCTGTTGATCGGCGGCACGCTGCTCGTGGAGAAAGTATTCGGCATGCCGGGCATCGGCACGCTGATGATCAACGCCATCGGCGCGCGCGACCTGCCGGTGATCGAAGCGCTCGCGCTCATCTATGCGGTCGTCGTGCAGTGCGCCAATGCCGCCGCCGATGCCCTCGAAGTCCTGCTCAATCCGCGTCTGAGGCTGGCATGAGTACACCTCTCTCTTCGCGGCGGTTCGCGCGCCAGCCGTCGCCCGGGCGTGCCGCGCTGCTGCGCATCGTGCGGGAGCCGCGCGTGCTGTTCGGCGCCGGCGTGCTGCTGATGCTGGTGATCGTCGCGCTGTTTGCACCCGCCATCGCACCGTTCAAGCCCGACGATCAGGACCTGCTCTCGACCCTGCTGCCGCCTTCGTCCGGACACTGGTTCGGCACGGATTCGCTGGGCCGCGACGTCTTCAGTCTCGCGCTCTACGGCGCGCGCATCGCGGTGCTGGTCGGCTTCATTGCGCCGCTGGGCACGGCGCTGATCGGCGGCATGCTGGCGCTGCTGGCCGGCTGGTGCGGCGGCAAGGCCGACTGGTTCGTGCTGCGCGTGGTCGAAGTGTGGATGTCCTTTCCCGCCGTGGTGCTCGCGCTGGTGCTCGTCGTGGCAATGTCGCCGAGCGTGGCGAACGTGATCGTCGCGCTGATCTTCGTGGACTGGACGCGCTTTTGCCGCGTGCTGCGCGCCGAGGTCGTCGTGATCCGCCGGCGTGACTACGTGGCGGCGGCGCGCATTGCCGGAGCGGGACCGGTTGCGACCATCGTGCGGGACGTCGTGCCCGCGCTCCTGCCCACGCTCATCACGCTGATGAGCCTGGAAGTGGGCATTGCGATCGTCGCGGAATGCAGCCTGTCGTTCGTCGGGCTGACCGCGGACGCGAGCCAGCCGAGCTGGGGCAGCATGATTTCCGACGGCCTCGCCAATGTCTTCACCTCGCCGTGGGGCCTGATCCTGCCGATCGCGTGCATGGTGCTCTCGGTGCTGGCGACGACTTTCCTCGGCGAAGGCTTGCGGCGCGCGACCGATGCGCGTCTTCTCGAACGCTCGGAGCGGCGCGCATGATGGGCTTCTTCAGGACTTCGGCACGTCCCGCGCCGGCCGCCACCGATGCTTCGGGCGACGCGCTGCTCACGCTCGGCGCGCTCAACGTCGAACGGGATGGCGTCGCGTTGCTGCGCGACATCGCGTTGAACGTGCGGCGCGGCCGCACGCTCGGGCTGGTCGGCGAATCGGGCGCGGGCAAGAGCATGCTGGGCCGCGTGCTGGCGCGCAGCCTGCCGCGCGGCTTCGAACTGCGCGCGGACGCGCTGCGTTTCGCGGGCATCGACCTGTTGCATGCGAGCGCCGCGCAGCAACGCGCGCTGCTGGGCCGGCGCATCGCCTACATTCCGCAGGAGCCGATGAGCGCGCTCGACCCGACGCTTTCCATCGGCAAGCAGCTGGCCTTGCATCTGGCGCGGCTCGGCGTCGCGGAGCCGGAGCGCAGGCAGCGTTCCATCGACGCGCTCGCCGAAGTGCTGCTGCCCGATCCCGCCACGCTGCTCGCGCGCTATCCGTTTGAACTGTCGGGCGGGATGTGCCAGCGCGTGTGCGTTGCGATGGCGTTCGCCAGCAATCCGGATCTCGTCATTTCCGACGAAGCGACCACCGCGCTTGATGTCACCACGCAGCGCCATGTCGTCGAACTGATGCGTGCGATGCAGACGCGCCGCGGCACCAGCGTGCTGTTCGTCACGCACGATATCGGCCTCGCGCTGCACGCGTGCGATGACGTCGCTGTCCTGTATGCCGGCGATCTGGTCGAGTTCGGGCCGGTGCGCGACGTGGTGGCGTCGCCGCGTCATCCCTATACGCGTGCGTTGCTGCGGGCGAATCCGGTGTTGAGGGGCGAGCGCGTGCGCGTGACGCCGCTCGACGGCCACATGCCCGGCTTCGAGGAACTGGGCGGTTTGCGCGGGTGCCGCTTCGCTGCGCGCTGTTCCGACTCGACCGCCGCATGCGAGGCTGCGCCGGTCGTGCTGCGTCAGGACGATGAGCGCGCGGTGCGCTGCATTCGCGCCGACGCCTTGCCCGACGCAGCGCCGCGCGCAGCGTTCAGCGCGCCGGTTGCCATGGCGGACGCGCCGTTCCTGGTGCTGCGCGGCGTCGCCAAGCGCTACGGCGCCAGCGGTGTGGCCGCATTGCAGCCGCTCGATTTCACGGTGGCGCCGGGCGAATTCATCGGCGTGGTGGGGGAGAGCGGCAGCGGCAAGAGCACGCTCGGCCGTCTCGTGATGGGGCTCGAAACGCCGAGCCAGGGCGAGATCCTGCTCGACGGCGCACCGCTCGATGCGAGCCGCGACATGTGGCGCAAGCGGATCGACGCCATTCAGATGATCTTCCAGGACGCCCGCGCCGCGCTGAATCCGCGCCGGCGTCTGTCGGGCATCGTCACCCAGCCGATGGAAAGCCGTCCGCACCTGCATGTGGACCGCGCGCGCCGTGCGCTCGATCTGCTGGGCGAAGTGGGGCTCGCACCCGAATACGCGCAGCGCTTTCCGGCGCAACTGTCGGGCGGGCAACGGCAGCGCGTGAATATCGCGCGGGCGTTGTGCGACGTGCCGCGTCTGCTGGTCGCCGATGAAATCGTCTCCGGTCTCGATGTCTCGGTCCAGGCGCAGATCATGGAACTGCTGCTCGCGCTGCGCGAGTCGCACAAGATCGCGCTCATGCTCATTTCGCACGATCTCGCCGTGGTCCGCTACCTGTGTTCGCGCGTGATCGTCATGCAGCGCGGCGTGGTCGTCGAGGCGGGGCCGACCGAAGACGTGCTCGCGCATCCACGGCACCCGTACACCCAGAGCCTGATCGACGCTGCGCCGCACGTCGGGCAGCCCGCCTCTCTTCACACTCCCGCATAGACCATGTCTTCCAGTACCCGACGCATGCCCGTGATGTTCTTTGGCCATGGCAGCCCGATGAACGCCCTCGACGACAATCGCGCCACGCGCGCCTGGGCCGCGATGGGCGCCGCAGCCGGGACACCGCGCGCCATTTTGATGATCTCGGCGCACTGGCTCACGCGCGGCACGGCCGTGACCGCCATGCCGAAGCCGCGCACCATCCACGATTTCGGCGCGTTTCCGCCCGCGCTGTTCGCCCAGCAATACCCCGCGCCCGGCGACCCGGCGCTGGCCGCGCGCGTGGCCGAGCTGCTCGCGCCCTTGCCGGTCACGCTCGACGAGAAATGGGGCCTCGACCATGGCACATGGTCCGTGCTGGTGAAGGCGTTTCCGGACGCGAACGTGCCGGTCGTGCAGCTGGGCATGGACCGTCATGCCGATGCGCGCCAGCACTACGAAATCGGCCGGGCGCTGCGGCCCTTGCGCGACGAAGGCGTGCTGATTGCGGCGAGCGGCAACATCGTTCACAACCTGCCGGCGATGGACTGGTCCACGCCGTCGTCCGGCTACGGCTGGGCGCAGACGTTCCACGATCATATCCAGCGCGCCATTGAAGAAGACCGGCCCGATGACGTCATCGATCATGAAAAGGCGGGCATGCCCTCAGCGCGCTCGGTGCCGACGCCGGATCACTATTGGCCCGTGCTGTACGCGCTCGGCGCCCGTCATGCCGATGACGGCCTGGCGTTCCACACCGACTTCCTCGAATACGGCTCGCTGAGCATGCTGAGCTTCATCCTCGGCGAGCCCGCGCGCGCCGGGCTGAAGGAGGCGGCATGAACATGCACGACGCGCCGCATCTGCAGGCCGACGCGCGCCTGAAACTGCACGTCACGAAGCGCGAGGACATCGCACGGAACATCGTTGCATTCGAACTGGAAGCCGCGGATTATCTGCCGCTGCCGCCGTTCGAAGCGGGCGCGCATCTGGAGATCGACTGCGATGGTCTCGCGCGCCAGTATTCGCTGTGCGGTGATCCCGCCGATCCCATGCGTTATCGCATCGCCGTACAGCACGAAGCCGACGGGCGCGGCGGCTCACGCTTCATGTGCGAGCGCCTGAAGACCGGCGACACCCTCGATGCGCTCGGGCCGCGCAATCATTTCCCGATGCACGCGGCACAGCGTTCGGCGCTGCTGGTATCGGGCGGAATCGGCATCACGCCGATGCTCCCGATGGCATGGACGCTGCATGCGTCGGGCGTGCGCTTCGACCTGCACGACTTCGCTGCGTCCCCTGAGCGCCAGGCGTTCCGCGACGAGCTTGCGCAGGCGCCGTGGCACGGCAATGTCACGCGCCATCTGGGTCTGTGCGACGACTTCGCGCCGATCGTCGGAGGCTTCGAGCCGGGGCGCCATCTCTATGTATGCGGTCCGTTGGCGATGATCGACGCGGTGCTCGATACCGCTCGCGCGCTGGGCTGGCAGGAAGACCATCTGCATTGCGAGCGCTTTTCGGCGCCGGCGCCTACTGTGCCGGACGATGCCCGCCAGGCCGATGCGCCGTTCGACGTCGAACTGTCCTCCACGGGGCAGCGGGTGCACGTCGCCGTGGGGCAAAGCGTCTGCGCGGCGCTCGCCGGCGCCGGCGTACACGTGCCGATGTCCTGCGAACAGGGCGTCTGCGGCTCCTGCATCACGGGCGTGCTGCACGGCACGCCGGATCATCGCGACTGGATTCTGAGCGCCGAACAGCAGGCTTCCGGCACGCTCTTCACGCCATGTTGCTCGCGCGCGAAGACCGCGCTTCTCGTCCTCGATCTCTAACTTCTCACGGGCTTTGCCATGGCATTCATTCCGACCGGAGGCGCCGCGCGCGCCAGCATCGAACCGGGTGCGCTGCACACCTTGCGCGCCTCGCGCGAGAACGTTCACTGGGGCTATTTCGACGCGTCGCTCGCTCCGGCGCTGACGGTGCGCAGCGGCGACCTGATCTACGCGGAGGCGGTCACGCACCACGCCGGCGATGCCCCCGACCTGATGATGGACGATGCGCTGCACGCGCTCTGGCGCGCCATTCCCGAAGACGACCGCAATCCCGGCGTCCACATCATGACGGGACCGATCTACGTCGAAGGCGCGAAGCCCGGCGACATGCTCGAAGTGCGCTATCTGAACATGACGCCGCGCTGCCGCTACGGCTCGAATCTCGCCGCCAACTGGGGCTACCTCTACAAGGAGATGGGCGAGAAGGAACGCGTGACGATCTACGAACTGGACGAGGGCGCGAATCACGCCTCGGCGCTGTATGCCTACGAGTTCAAGGGCAAGTATCTGACGCCAGGCACGATCACCGACTGTCCCGTCTGCGACCGTCAGCCCGCGCTCGACGGCGTGCGCATTCCGGCGCGTCCGCATCTGGGCACGGCGGGCGTGGCGCCGGCCGTCGACGGGCGCGTGAGCACCATTCCGCCGGGCCGTCACGGCGGCAACATCGACAACTGGCGCATCGGTGCGGGTGCGACCATGTATTACCCGGTGCAGGTGGACGGTGCGCTGTTCTCCATCGGCGACCCGCACGTTTCGCAGGGCGACGGCGAGATCAGCGGCACGGCAATCGAGTCGTCATTGAACGTGACGATGCAGATCATCCTGCGCCGCGACTTCACGTTCCCGACGCCGCTGCTCGAAACGGCGGACAGCTGGATCGTGCATGGCTTCGACCCGCAACTCGACCGCGCGTTGCGCCATGCTTCGCTCGATACGATGCTGCTGCTCGAAGAGCACGTCGGCCTGTCGCGCAACGACGCCTATTCGCTGATGAGCGTGGCGGGCGATGTCGGTATCACGCAGGTCGTGGATGCCACGCTCGGCGCGCACGTGCGCCTGCCGCGCGGCATTTTCCCGAAGCTCGGCACGAAGTGAACCGTCTGCGCGAGATCGAATCGTTCGTCAGTGTGGTCGATGCCGGCGGTTTCACGGCGGCGGCGGAAGCGGGTGGCGTCTCGCGCGCGCTGATGTCGCGGACCGTGCAGGAACTGGAGACGCGGCTCGGCGCGCGGCTGCTGCATCGGACCACGCGCAAGATCGCGCTGACGGCGGCAGGCGAGGCCTACTATCGCTCGTGCCGCGAGATTCTCGAACAGCTCGACTCGGCGGAGCGCACGGCGCAGGGAGAACGCGTGCGCGCGTCCGGCGAGTTGCGCATCAGCGCGCCGGTCAGTTTCGGCATTGCGCATCTCGCACCCTTGTGGGCAGGTCTGCTCGCACGTGCGCCGGAGGTGCGGCCGATCATCAGCTTGTCCGACGCGCTCGTCGATATCGTCGCGGAGGGCTTCGATCTGGCGATCCGCATCGCGCGGCCGGCGGAGTCGTCGCTCGTGCACAGACGGCTGGCCAGCACGCCGCTCGTGATGTGCGCCTCGCCTTCGTATCTCGAACGGCACGGCATGCCGCTGACGCCCGCGGATCTGTCGGCGCATCAGTCGGTCGCTTACGGCTACTTCAGTGAACGCCATGAATGGCGGCTGCGCGAGGGCGCGACGGGCCGCGAGCAGATCGGGCGGCCCCGTCCGGTCATGAGCGCCAACAACGGTGAGACCTGTGTGGCTGCCGCGGAAGCGGGCGTCGGCCTGGTGCTTCAACCACTGTTCCTGGTGATGGACAGTCTCGCGCGCGGACGCCTGGTACCCGTGCTCGAAGACTTCACGCCGCCGCCCATCGGCATCTACGCGGTCTATCCGAGCCGCGCGCAATTGCCCGCCAAGACGCGCGTGACGGTGGACTATCTCGCCGAACAATGGCGCGACGCGCGCTGGGCCGCCATGCCTGAACGTTGCGGCTGAACGTCGCGCCTGAACGTCAGGACGGTGCAGCATGCACCAGGCTCGACACGCGCACAGTCGATGGCGGGGCAGAAGCGCGTGGAACAGGGCCTTGTGGCGGCCCCTCGACATGGTGCGGGACTTGCATGCCTCGACGGATATCAATGTAGGGTGGAGCAGGCTATGCCGCTGAGGTCCTGGCACTTTTCGACGCAATCGACATCGACGGAACTGCGCCCGCAAATCTGGCGCGATGCGATGAACGCGGCCTGTCTGCCGCACGACGCCGAGCCGCTGCACGACGCGTTCGAAGGCGACGTGCATGGCGTGGTGTCGCCCACGGGCATCGAGTTCTCGCGCATGCGGGCCACGCCGATGACCATCTCGGGCAGCTTCCGCGACCAGCAGCCGGCGCTATGGATCGCGCTGCTGCTCGAAGGGCGGTCGATGTTTCTCGAATCCGGCGAGCGGATCGAAGTGGCGCGCGGCGACATGCTGTACGGTCCCTGCGGACGCGATTCGACCCTGGAACTTTGCGCGGACTTCGGCCTGTTGTACGTGCGCGTGCCGACCACGCTGCTGCATCCCGGACTGGTCGATCCGCGCCGCCTGACGTGCGGCGTGCTGCCCGGCAACGCGAGCCTGACGCGCGTGCTGGGCGCCATGCTGCGTGCCGTCGGCGACGAACTCGAGGAATTGAACGCGGAGGACATTCACCCGATCGAAGTGGCCTTGTCGGAGTTCATGATCGCGAGTCTCGCAAGACATCATGCAATGCACGCACTCGGCGACCGCAAGCGCTCGGAGCACTTCCTGCGCATTTGCCAGTCGATCGACCAGCAACTGGCCGACGCCGAACTGTCCATCAACGCGGTTGCGGACCAGCAGCGCGTCTCGTCGCGTTATGTGCAGAAGCTGTTCGAGGAAGCGCGGATGAGCTTCACCGGCTATGTGCGGGACCGTCGGCTGGAACGCTGCCGGCAGGAACTGAGCAGCGCGGCGCATCGTAACCTGTCGGTATCGGAGATCTGCTTTCGCTGGGGCTTCAACGATGCCGCCCACTTCAGCCGCACGTTCCGTGCGAAGTTCGCGATGACGCCGCGCGAATGCCGCAAGGCGGGCGGCATGGGCGAGCAGGAATGATGCAATGAAAAAGACCGCTTCGAGAGCGGTCTTCCGTGCTGCAATGGCGTGATGGATCCGCTCAGCGCTTGATCCACGTCGGCGCAATCTGCACGCCGAGTCCCGCGCCGTAACCGAGATAGATGTTCAGGCCGGCGACCGCTTCCAGGTAGCGAGCGTTCTTCAGGCCGCCTGCGTCGATGACATCGAAGCCCATCGATTCCGCCGCGGCCGCGACCTTTTGTTTCGCGCCGGCGTCGTCGCTCGCGACGAACACCGAGGCCGCCTGCGACGGATACGCCGCGCCGCCGTCGAGCACTTGCGCGAAGAGCGTGTTGAACGCCTTCACGACGGACGCGCCGGTGAGCTTCGCGATTTCTTCGGCCGCCGACGTGCTGTGGCCGATGGTCAGGCCCATGTAGTCGTCGGTGAGGGGATTGGTGACGTCGACGAGCACTTTGCCATCGAGCGGACCGAGTTCGGCGAGCGCGGCCGCGGCATTGCCATACGGCACCGCGAGCACGACCAGTTCTGCATCCTTTGCCGCCGCTGCCAGCGATGCGCTCGTTGCGCCGGATTGCTGCGCGACTTTCTCTGCGCCTTCCAGCTTGCGGCCCGTGACCTGCACGTCGTGACCGGCTGCCTCGAGCTGCTTCACCATGGCCGCGCCGACGTTGCCGTATCCGACTACCGTGATCTTCATTGTCTTTCCCAGGTTGAGTTGAGTGATGAAGATCGTACGGAAAGCGGGGGCTGCGATAAATATCGAAAGCGTTGACAAAGTGTCGACCGGATCGGTGCTTCATTGCGTCAGCTCATGCGCCGAGGATTTTTGAAACGATTTTTGGCGCGGAATAATGACTTCTTTTGCATGTGCAACTGAAGCCGAGGAATCCATGTCCCGCCGTCTGCCCAGCATGAACGCCTTGCGCGCCTTCGAAGCGGCGGCGCGGCATCTCAACTTCAGCCGCGCGGCGGAAGAGCTTTTCGTGACGCAGGGCGCCATCAGCCGGCAGATCAAGCTGCTCGAAGAGTCCTTCGGCGTGCCCTTGTTCAGGCGGCTGACGCGGACCATCGAACTGACCGAGCACGGGCGCGATTACCTGCCCGTGGTGCGCGACGCGTTCGACCGCATCGAGCAGGCCACACTGCGGCTCGTGAACCGCGACCGTCATCGCATCCTCAACGTCAACGTGCTTCCGACGTTCGCGATGCGCTGGCTCATTCCGCGCCTGCCGCACTTCGCAACCGAGCATCCGGATATCGAGGTGAGGCTCATCACGTCCATACGGCCTGTCAATTTCTGGCGCGAGGATCTGGATGTCGCCATTCGCGTCGGCGTCATTCCCGACAGCGATCCGGATCCCGATGCCGAGACGCGTCCGCGCATCAGCCTGCAAATGGCGGATGACTGGAGCAATGTGCGGGCGTATCGCCTGATGCCGGATGTGCTGGTGCCGGTGTGCAGCCCCGAGCTGATGGAAGGCATGCCGCAAGTGCAGGAAGCGCGCGAACTGCTGCAATTGCCGCTGCTGCACATGGCGACGCGCGTGCACGCCTGGCCCGACTGGTTCCGCGCGAGCGGCGTCGAATACGATATCGCCGCGCACAACCAGGCTTACGGGCACTTCTTCATGGTGCTGGATGCGGCGCTGGCGGGGCGCGGCGTGGCGCTCGTGCCGCGCATGCTGGCGGCGCCGGATATCCAGGCAGGCCGTCTTGTCGTGCCGCTGGCGCTGGAGCATGAAAGCGCGGGCGCGTATCACATCCTGTGCCGAGACCACCAGGCCGATTCCGCGACAGTGCGTGCGTTTCGCGACTGGCTGTTCGCGCAGCGCGACGAAGAGCGGGCGCTGAAGGAGACCGACTTGAGCGAAGCCGGTCTCTAGGATCTACATCAGATGAGGAACGGCGCGAGCCTGGCGTCGATGCTGCGGATCGTATCCACGGTCCAGTCGCGGTTCACGTAGAGCTGGATGGGCAGGCCATCCGGATCGTGCACGAACACCACGCGGCGCGCGGCGTGCTCGTGCGCGGCGATCAGTTTGCCGCCCGAACGCTCGATGCCTTCGATCGCCGCGTCCAGATCCGCTTCGGAGCTGACTTCCACGCCGATGTGATGCATCGGCATGTGCGATTCGACATCGTTCCGATACAGCGCGATGTCGCCCATGCTATGCGTGCCCGCAAGCAGCGCGAAGGGTTGATCGCGTCCGCCGGCAAGCGCGTTCAGCCCGACGATGTTCGTATAGAAATCGAACATGGCCCCGAAGTCCTGCGCGATCAACGCAACGTGCGACACGCGGCGGCCATGGACGAGCGCGGCGTCGATCACGCGAATCTCGGGATCGACGGGGAAGAGTTGTTCGGCAACCGGTACATTGGTTTCGCCCGGCACCCACTTCGGCTTTTTCTTGCTGAACGAGCCCTTGCGTGCCGAACGCCAGTCCTCCACGACGTCCGCATAGATCTCGACTTCGTTGCCGTCCGGGTCTTTCTGATAGAGCGAGTGCGCGACGTCGTGGTCTTCCGTCGAGCGATACAGCACGCCCGCGGCCACCGCCGCGCGATAACCTTGCACGAGCGCCGCTTCGCTCTCCACTTCGAAGGCAACGTGATTCAGTCCCGGCTGCTGCCCCGGCTTCGCGTAGCGGCTGCCGATATCGACCAGCGCAAAGTCGTGATAGGTGTTGCCGTTGCTGATGAAACTCGCCTTGTTGTCCGGCTGGTTGTAGACCTCTTCGAAACCGAAGATATCGCGGTAATAGTCGCTGGCGCGCTGGTAGTCGCCCACGAACACGTTGGCATGGGCGAGCCGGCGCGGGGCAAAGAAGCGTGAAGTCATGGTCAGGTCCTTTATATTGAGTGCATCAGGTGCCCACGCGCAGCGGCGCGCGCATCTTTTCGAGCAGCGCGATGACGCTCAACGCGGTGATGAGTCCCGTCTTCGGATTCGAGCTCGGAATGTTTTCGATCGTCATCGTAAAGCGCGCCGAGTCCGAGTCAATTTCGATAGTGTGCGTATTGCGCGTCAGTGCGGGGTCGGCCCAGATTTCCAGTTGCGTGTCGTCCGGACCGATGCCCGCGAGCGACAGCGCCACGGACACGTTCAGATTCGCGGGGAAGCCTTTGGCCGCGTCACGCGGCGTGCCCGAGAAGATACGCATGGGCGACTTGATATCGTCGATGCGGATGTTGTTCTCTTCGAGGAACGGCGCGCCGAGCAGACCGGTCACCGGCTTGCGCGTGACCATGCGCGCCGAGTGGATCTTGCCTTTCGCCGCAGCGGTCACGGCGTCGAGGCCGAGCAGGGCGCCAGTCGGCACGCTGATCTGGCCGCCGTTCTCGCGGGCAAGGTCGACGAGTTCCATGTGATCGAGCAAGGCGCCGACGCTCAGCGGCACCACGGTCTTGCCCGCGCGCAGCATGGGTTCGGCGATCTTCGGCAACAGCTGCGAAGGCGCGCATTCGATGACGACATCGGCGTAGAGCGGCATCTCGTCGAACGAGACGATGCGCGGCGTATGGCTCAGTCCCGCGAGCCAGGCGCTGGCGGTCGATGCATCGCGTACGCTGACGGCAGCGAGTTCGAGACCGTCGATGCCGGCGTCGATCGCCTTGGCAATCGACTTGCCCACCGTGCCGAGGCCGGCAATCCCGACACGCAGCGCTTGCTTGTCCTGCTTTTGATTCATGCTATGTCTCTCCAGGGTATGGACGCATCTTAGGGGCGCCAAAACCCCGCAACAAACGAGATTTTCTGCGCGCACGGATGAGGTCTCGTCATGCGTCGCCATGATCGGATCTCATCGAAGGGCGCAACAAAAGTCGTTTGCCGGGCGCGTTTTTGGCTCGCGATAATGGGTCTTTACCGCTGCAGAAGGATCTGCCGATGCCGTATCTCGATCGTGGCGCGAGCCGCCTCTATTACGAAACCCATGGCGAGGGCGCACCGCTCGTGCTGCTGCATGGCGTGGGCGGCAATCATGCAAGCTGGTTTCATCAGGTGGTCGCGTGGCGCGACAAGGGACAGGTCATCACGTTCGACGCGCGTGGCTTCGGCAATTCGAGCGACGTGGAAGGGCTCGGACGCGCGGCCTTCGCCGACGATCTGGAAGCGTTGCTGGATCATCTGCAACTCCCGCGTGTTGCGCTGATTGCCCAGTCGATGGGCGGCGGTGCGGCCGTGCCTTTCACCGTCCGCCATCCCGAACGCGTGCGCGCGCTGGTGCTCGCCGACACGCTCGTCGGCCTGACGCTGCCCGATGAACTCGCCGCGCGCATGCAGGCCATTGCTGCACGCACCGCGAATCTGTCGCAACTCGAACGCGTGCTCGGGCCTACGTTCATGCGGGCGCAGCCTGCGCAATCGTATCTCTACACGGCGCTCGCGAGCTTCAACGACACCAATGTACGCACCCTGCGCGGCGTCCAGCCGATGACCTCGCTCGCCGAACTCGATGCGTGCAAGGTGCCGGTGTTGTTCGTGGCGGGCAGCGAGGAAGTCCTGTTTCCCCCGCGGGAAATCGAAGCGGCGCAGCGCACGATGACGCACGCCGATTTTCTGGAAATCGATGCCGCCGGTCATTCCGCGTATTTCGAAGCCCCGCACGTGTTCAACGAGCAGGTCTTCGCATGGCTGCAAGCGCAGCCGTGATCGCGTCAGTAGCCGCGTGACGGATCGACACGACCCGACACGTCACGTCCCGCTTCGAGCGCGATGATTTTGCCCGCGACCTGCCGGGCGGAATCGTCGATCAGGGTCGCGGCGGAAATGTGCGGCGTGACCATCACGCGCGGATGCCGCCAGAACGGATGCGCCGCATCGAGCGGCTCGTGTGCGAATACGTCGAGCATCGCGAAGGCGAGCCTGCCCGCGTCGAGGGCTTCGAGCAGATCGTCTTCGTTCACATGGACGCCGCGTGCGAGATTGATGACGCAGGCGTGATCCGCGAGACGCGCCAGCGTCCGGCGATTGATGATGCCCTGCGTATCGGCCGTGGCGGGCAGCAGATTGATGAGCACGTGAAGGCCATCGATAAAGGCATCGATTCCATCACTTGAGGCAAACGTTTCGACCGCATCGATGGTTTTATTCGAGCGGCTATAGCCGCGCACGATGAACCCGTCCGACGCCAGCGTGCGCGCCACGTGCTCGCCCAGGCTTCCGAGTCCCAGTACGCCGACACGCATGTCCCGCCGATGCATCGCCTCCAGCGGCCGCCATTCGCCCCGCGCCGCCTGCTGCCGGTACGCCTCGAAGCGCCGCATGTGATGCAGCACGCCATAACGCGCGTAATCCGCCATTTGCTGCGCCATGCCGGCATCTTCGAGGCGATAGATCGGCGCATCGACAGGCGATCCGTCGAGCATGGCAAGCAGCGCATCCACGCCCGCGCCCAGATTGAAGACGCCTTTGAGACCGGCACGCGGCCGCAATGCCTCTGCGCTGCACTTCCAGACGAGCGCGTAGTCAGCAGGGCCGGCATCGCCGTCGGTCCATTCGCGCACGTTCGCATCGGGCAGAACGCTCCGTATCGCCTGCATCCAGCGCGCAGCCTGCGGCGTGCCGATTGCCACCAGGATATCCATGAATGAGCCCTGTTCGTCGATGAAAACCTCGCACGATAGAGCCTGCTGATACGGATATCAAACGAATAAATTTGCCGCCGCGCATGAGTTGAGGTCATGCCTCGACGCATGACCTCAACTCATCGAATGCTCGCGAAAATCTCGTTTGTTGTCATTTTTTCGCCTTCCTATGATGGCCTCGACTTAACCCACATGCCCATCGAAAGCGCATTCACAAGGAACGAAAACATGAACCGTCTCGCACTGCCGCTGTTCGCTTCACTGCTGGCCACCGCTTCGTCGCAGGCGTTTGCGCAGAGCACCGTCACCTTGTACGGCGTGGCCGATGAAGGCATCACCTATGGCAACAACGTCGGCGGCGGCGCGCAATGGGCGGCGGCGAGCGGCACCATGTCGGGCAGCCGCTTCGGCCTGCGCGGCGAGGAAGACCTGGGCAGCGGCCTGAAGGCGGTGTTCAACCTCGAGAACGGCTACGATCTCTCCACCGGCAAGCTCGGACAGGGCGGTCGCATGTTCGGCCGCAAGGCCTATGTCGGTCTGACGGATGCGCGCCTCGGGTCCATCACGCTCGGACGTCAATACGATCCGACCGTGGACCTCGTGCAGGGCATCACCGGCGACGGCGTGTTCGGCGCGTTCTTCACCACGCCGGGCGACGCCGACAACAACGACAACAGCATTCGCGTCAACAACTCGGTCAAGTACACGAGCCCGACGCTTGCGGGCTTCACGTTCGAAGCCATGTACGGCTTGGGCGGCACGGCGGGCAGCATCTCCAGCGGCAATTCGATCGGCGCCGCGCTTGCCTGGAGCAACGGCGGCCTGAATATCGCGGGCGGTTACCTGTACACGAAGAATGACACGCTCGCGAATGCATCGTCGGGCGGCTTCATCAACGACGGCAGCCTCGTCACCGCGGGCTACGGAGTTGCGCCCGGTTCGTTCCAGACGGCGCATGCGGCCATTTCGTACGCGTTCAACAAGTTCACGGTCGGCGCGCGCTATTCGAACTCGCAATACAAGACCTACACGCAGACCGCCGTCTTCAACGACACCGAGAAATTCAACGTGGTCAGCGGCTATGTGGCCTACCAGTTCACGCCGGCGCTGATGGCCGCCGTCAACTACGGCTACACGAAGGCCAGCGGCGCGCAGTCCGCGAACTACAACCAGGTATCGGCTGGCGTCGATTACTTCCTCTCGAAGCGCACCGACGTCTATGCAATTGCCGGCTACACCAAGGCAAACGGCTCCACGCTGTCCGCCGACGGCACGTCGGTGGTTGCCGCCACCGCGAACGTGGGTGACTACAACAATGCATCGTCGAACGGCAAGCAGATGCTGGGCGTAGTCGGCATCCGCCACAAGTTCTGATTTTTGATCACGGGTAAGCCGAAATTTGGCTTGGTCTAATTGGACTTTGAAGGCTTCAGAATCAGCATGCAGCTTGTCCTCGAAAATCTGAACGACAGCGCCGGTCTGCTCGGCGCGCGGCGCGTGTTTCGTGTGCCGCGCACATTGCCGGCGAACCTGCGGACGCTGGATGCCGCGCGCTGGCAGTTGCATCCGGCGCTGTACGACGCCGATACGTTGCTCTCGTTGCGCGATGCCCGTCTCGACGAGAACGACCGCGACATTGCGCTGGTGGGCGGGGTGGCGCGGCTGAATGCGAGCATCGGCTGGCAGCGCATGGCGGATCGCGAAGATGCGGCGGCGCTGCTGCGCATGGCGAAGGACAGCGTGATGCCGCGCGTGCGTCTGCTGCTGTCGGTCATGCCGGATCACGATACCGCGGGCTTTGCCGCATGGTTCGCGGACTTCGCACTGCATGCGCCGACGGAAGACGGCACGCTGTTGCGCGCCTGCAAGCTGTATGGACGCGAGCCGCACTTCCAGCGCAATCTCGACGCCGTGTGGGATGCGGGCTGGCTGCCGGTCGTCTTTACCGCCGACCCTCGTGCGGTGCTGGCGCAGGCCGTGGAGCGGCAGTCCGCGGTCGTGTTCCGTCACGCCGCCAGCACAGCCGATCTCGACGCCATGCACGCCGATGCCGCGCTCGACGTGTCCCGCTGGGTCGCGAGTTCGCCGCAGTATCTGCTGCCGGTGGACGCTTCGCGGCGCGCGTCGCTGATCGTGCGTCCGCCGGTTTCCGAAGACACCACGCGCAATTCGCTGCTTGCCCGCTTCGACGAGATCGATCTGATCGCCACCGATCACGTCGCGCACGGCTCGACCACGGGTCCGGGACTGCAATCGCAACATCACTTCCTGCCCGCGCTGCTGACGCTGGCCGAGTCGCTGGGCGTTCCCGCTCATGCGGTGCTCGGCCGTGCATCGAGCCGTCCGGCAATGCTCTTCGGCCAGGACCCGACCGACTGGGCCGTCGCCCTCGTCTCAACCGATTCACCGCACGGCGGCGTCATGCGCGGCATCGATGCCGAACGCGATCCGTTCAGTGCCGCGTCTTTCAAGCCGCGTGTCATGGCGATCGTCCACGGCGATACGTTGTGGCCGACACGTCACCTCATCGACTCATTCAATCCGGAGTAAGCATGTTTCGTCCCGTATTCATGACTGTGGCATCCCTGGCGTCCGCGTGCTTCGCGCTTTCTTCCGCGCCGGCCCATGCGGCCAGCCTGCCGACCTATGAAGCATTCGGCAAGAGCGCCGAATGCGTTGCGCTGCGCAAGCAGTATCCGACGCTCGTCGGCCAGCATCTGAAGGTTGGTCTGGGCGGCTACACGGCCGGCTTCGAAGCGCCCGCGAAGGATGATCCGTCGAAGATCGAAGGACTCGACCCCGATCTGATCGCGTATATGGGCGCGTGCCTCGGCTACACGCACGAATTCCAGAACGTGGCCTTCAACGTGCTGCTGACGGGCATCACCGGCAAGCGCTTCGACATGGGCCCGAATCTCTATGTCACCGAGGTCCGCCGCAAGCAGGTTGCGTTCGTGTCGTCGTTCGCGGTGATCGACGGATCGGTCATCAAGAAGGGCAATCCGAAGAAGCTGACATCCCTCGACACCTTGTGCGGCGCGACCGTCGCGGCCGCGGCAGGCACGTATGAAGCGGTAACGCTCGTGCCGCAGGCCACCGAAAAGTGCAAGGCCGCGAACAAGCCGGACGTGAACCTGCTGCTTCTGCAAGCGACCGACGCGAGCGTGCAGGCCGTGGTGAGCGGCCGCGCGGACATCTATCTCACGGCGCATTCGGATGCGAAGGCGCTGGCGGCATCGGTGCCGGGGCTGGAAAGCGGCTTCACCGTCGACCTGCCGATTCTCAATGGCTTCCCGATCGCCAAGGAGAACACGACGCTGCGCGGCGCCGTGCTGGCCTCGATGAAGGTGATCCAGGACAAGGGCATCGAGAAGTCGCTGCTCGACAAGTGGGGACAAGATGCAGCGTCCCAGCGCACGGCCGCCGACGCGGAGTAATGGCGCAGCGGATGCCTTCGCGGTCCGGAAGGCGTCCGCACCGCTGGTTGTTTTCGACGTGAACGAAGCGTGCCCGACATGCAAAACTTTCTGCATTACCTGACTTTCCCTTATCTGCTGCAAGGCTGCATCACCGCGCTTGGACTGTTGTTCGGCGCGCTGGCAGGCGGGCTCGTGATCGGCTTCCTGCTCGCGCTCGCCGCCGATGCGCGCTGGTTCTGGCTGCGCTATCCGGTGCGCGCCTACATCTACGTGATACGCGGCACGCCGCAGCTGCTGCAACTGATCCTGCTGTTCAACGTGCTGCCGCAGGCCGGCATTACGCTGGCGCCCTTCGTGAGCGCGCTGCTGGCGCTGACCATCAACGAGACCGCGTTCTGCGCGGAGATCATTCGCGGCGGCATTCGCTCGGTGAACCGCGATCAGCGTGTCGCGGCGCAGGCGTTCGGGTTCTCCGCATTGACCGAACTCGGGTATGTCGTCGTGCCGCAAGGCCTGCGCGCGATCATTCCGGCGCTCGGCAACGAAGCGGTGGGCCTGCTCAAGTCGACGTCGCTGGCCTCGGTCGTCGGCGTCAGCGAACTGACCTTGCGCAGCCAGACCATCGTCTCGCAGAACTTCGAGTTCCTGCCCGTGCTGCTCGCGTCGGGTGTGATGTATATCGTGCTTTCAGCGGTGATCGCGGCGATTCAGAACTGGTGCGAGCGCAATGTCGGAACGGGGCGCCGCGTGCGTCGAGGTACGCATGCGGAGCATGGTCTCGAGGATCCGGGTCCCGTCGCGCGCATGGCGCCGGTCGAGGCGAAGGGCGATCCGACCATGCCGCAACTCGAGATCGACAAGGTCCGCGTCAGTTACGGCAGCAAGCAGGTGTTGAAGGATGTGTCGCTGTCGGTGGCGCCGGGTGAAGTGGTCGCGTTGCTCGGCAAGTCGGGATCGGGCAAGAGCACCTTGCTCAAGACCATCCTCGCGCTCAATCCGCTCGAAGCGGGCAGCATCCGCATCGAAGGCCGTTCGCTGACCTCGACTGCGACAGGATCGCCCATGCCCCGCCGACGTCTGGCGAAAGGGCGTGCCGATGCGCGCATCGGCATGGTATTCCAGAACTTCGCGTTGTTTGATCATCTGAGCGCGCTCGATAACGCCGCGTCGATTCCCGTGCGCGTGCAGCACGTGCCGCGTATCGAGGCCTCGCGCAGAGCGCGCATCGCGCTGTTGAAGGTCGGCCTGAAGGACTTCGCGGGACACATGCCGCACGAGTTGTCGGGCGGGCAGCAACAGCGCGTGGGCATCGCGCGCGCACTGGCGAGCGATCCGCGCGTGATTCTCTTCGACGAGCCCACGTCCGCGCTCGATCCCGAACTCGTCGGCGAGGTCGATGAAACCATCCGGCGTCTCGCGCGCACCGGCATCACGATGCTGCTCTCGACGCACGATATCGATTTCGCGGCGAGCGTCGCGGACCGCATCGTGTTCCTGCACGACGGACGAATCATCGAACAAGGCACGCCCGATATCCTGCGTGCGCCGAAGACGCCGGAATTCGCAGCGTTCCTGCGTCATCCGGAAGATGATGCCGCCGATGCGAAGCCGTTGCCCCCGGCCATGCTCGAGGCCACGCGATGAAAGACTTTCGCGATGCCTCGCGCGCCGCACTGGGCGCGGAGCTCTACGGCTATCTCGTGGGCCGTCCGCATGACATGCGTCCCGACGATACCGATCCCAACGAACTCGCGTGGTCGCGTTACCGGCTGGTGCCGCGCGTGTTGCAAGGTCACGATCATGTCGATGTCACCTGCCGGCTGTTCGGTCAAGATTATGCCGCGCCGATCGGCGTAGGCGCGTTCGCGGCGGATCGCCTGTTTGGCGAACAGGGCGTGACCGCCATTGCGCGTGTCTGCGCGACGCTTGGCCTGCCGCTCGTGGTATCGGAAGAAGCGGTGACGCCGCTCGGCCAGATCACCCTGACGCGTGCCGATTGCTGGCTGCAACTGCGTGCTGCGGGACCGCTCGAACGTGCGATCCGTCTGACGCAGGAGGCGGCGCAGGCGGGCTGCCGGGGCATCGTGCTGACGGTGCTCGCGCCAGTGCATCCGGTGCCGGGGCTGCATCCGGGCGGCGTCGATGTCGCCGCGCAGGTCGCGCAACGCGGCTGGGCGACCATTGGCGCGAGCGAGGGCGTAGCGAAACTGCCGGCTTTTCCGTCGTGGGGCTCGAGCGAAATGCGCGAACTGCTGACTGCCGTGCATGCGCTCGGCATGCGGCTCGTGCTCAAGGGCGTCATGCATGCCGACGATGCGCGTGCCGCCCAGGCCGCGGGTTGCGACGGCGTGATGGTGTCGAACATCGGCGTGCGCCAGTCGTACCGCTGGGCGCCGGTGGCGGCGCAGCTCGAAGGCATCGGCGAGGTGCTTGACGAGGGCATGGCGCTGCTCGTCGATGGCGGGATCCGCCAGGCCGCCGATATCATCGCCGCGCGCGTGCTCGGCGCGCATCTCTCGGTCATCGTGCGGCCGGTCGTGCATGCGCTCGCGGCGGGCGGCGAAGAGGCGGTGCACGCGCTGCTGCGCGGTCTCATCGGCGAGGTGCAGGCCATTTGCGCGTGGATGGGGGCGGCGTCGCCCGGCGCTATCGCACGCGATCAACTCATTCGAATGGACTGACCATGTTCGATCTCATTCTGCGCGGCGCGATGCTCGTCGATGCCAACGGCGAGCGTCATGCGGATATCGCCATCGTCGGTCACAGGATCGCCGCATTGCTCGCACCGGATACGCCGGCCGAGACGCGCGCAACCCGCAACGTGCACGGACTCGTGGCGCTGCCCGGTTTCGTCGATACGCATGTTCATCTGTGCGATCCCGGCTATACGCACAAGGAGGACTTCGAATCGGGCACGCGCGCAGCCGCGCTTGGCGGTGTGACGACGCTGCTCGACATGCCGACAGACTCGCCGATCACGACGCACGCCTCCGAACTGCGCGAGAAGATGGCGCTGGCGAATGGCCGTATCCACGTCGATGTAGGCTTCCAGGTTGCGAAACTGCGCGAACATCCGGCGCTCGACGAAGTGCGCGCGCTCGACCCCGTGTCGTTCGAACTGTTCATGGCGGGCGTGCCGGAAGCGTATCGGCATGACACGCAGAAGACGCTCGTCGATTCGCTCACGGCGCTGAGACCGCTGAACACGCTGGCGTGCATTTCCCCGGGCGATCACGCGTTGCAGAGCGCGCCGCAAACACACACCGGCAGAGCCGGCCTCGACGCCTTGCTCGCAAGCCGTCCGCCCGTCGCGGAAGCGGCGGGAATCGCTCATGCGGTCCTGGCGGCTGCGGCGACCGGCACGCGCGTGCATCTGCGGCAGGGGAATTCGAAGCTCGGCATCGACACATGGCGGCGCTTGCGTGATCTTGCGGATGTGAGCATCGAAACGACGCCGCAAGCCTTGCTGCTCACCGAAGACGCCTACGACGAACGGCGCAACTTCTTCAAGGCGCTGCCGCCGCTGCGACCGGAAGGCGACCGCGCGGCGTTGCTGGAGGCAGTGCGGGAAGGGCTGATCGACATGATCGTCACCGATCACGCGCCGCACGCCCATGCGGAGAAAGCCGCGCATTACGACGATTTCCGCGACGTGCCGAGCGGCATGCCGGGCGTGCAGACCTTTGTTGCGACGATGCTGCATCTCGTTGACAAGGGCGATCTGACCTTGCGCGACCTGGCGAGGCTCTGCGCCTGCAATCCGGCACAACGCTTCGGTCTTGCGAAGACGAAGGGTCTTCTCGCGCCGGGATATGATGCGGACCTGCTGCTGCTCGACCCCAGGGGCTCGATGATCTTGCGTGACGGTGATCAGCGCTCAAAAGCGCGCTATACCCCGTTCGATGGCTTGCATGTGTCCTGGGAGCTGAAGGCGGTGTATCTCCGGGGCGCGCTGCTGGAGGAAACAGGTGCAGCGCGTGGCGTGGTGGTGACGGCGCGCGCCTGACTCTTACCTGAACAGACTGGAAAAAAAGATGCGAAGTGCTTTTCACATGGCTTATCACGTGCGCAATCTCGACGATGCGCGCGCATTCTACGGCGAACTACTCGGTTGCGAGGAAGGCCGCAGCACGGATACATGGGTCGACTTCGATTTCTTCGGGCATCAGATTTCGCTGCATCTGGGCGAACCCTTCCCGGTCACCAACACGGGCCGTGTGGGCGACCACATGGTGCCGATGCCGCATCTCGGACTCGTACTTGAAATGCCCGACTGGCGCATGCTCGCCGACCGTCTGCGCGCCGGCGGAGTGGACTTCGTGATCGCCCCGACACTGCGATTCGAAGGCCAGCCCGGCGAACAGGCCACGATGTTCTTCCTCGATCCGAGCGGCAATCCGATCGAAGTGAAGGGTTTCAAGAGTCTTGACAGTCTCTACGCCAGGTAATGGCGTTCTTTCCAGCGTGCCGAAGACCGCGCGGGCTCAAACGTACCGCTTCCCCGCCGCGAGCAGCTCCGGCGTGCCGATCAGCTCGTTCAACTGGTCGAACGTCAGCATCTCCGGCCACATCGGTTCCGTCGTGCCATGCTTCAGCAGACTTGCGTAGTACCCTTTCAACCCATACGCCACGAAGCGCGCCGTACCGCCCGGAAAAATGACGATGCGGTAGCCCCGTTGCCGCAATTCTTCGACGCTCCGCACCGGCGTCTTGCCGCCTTCCACCATGTTCGCCAGCAGCGGCACCCGTTCGCCGAAGCGCCGGCACACGATGTCCATCTGCTCCACCGTATGAACGGCTTCGACGAACAGCGCATCGACGCCGCACGCAAGGTAAGCCTCGGCGCGCTCCATGGCCGCGTCGAAGCCTTCGACTGCGATGGCGTCGGTGCGCGCGAGGATCAGCGTGTCCGCAGAGTGGCGCGCATCGAGCGCGGCGCGCAGCTTGCCGCACATCTCGGCGGACGACACCAGCGTCTTGTCCGCGAGATGACCGCAGCGCTTGGGAAAACCCTGGTCTTCGAGCTGGATCATGGCTGCGCCCGCACGCTCGAAATCGCGCACGGTGCGCTGCGTGTTCAACGCGTTGCCGAAGCCCGTATCGCCATCGACGATGACCGGTGTGCGCACGCGGTCGGTGATGCGCCAGAGCGTGTCGACTGCTTCCTTGGCCGTGGTGAGGCCGACATCGGAGCGCCCGAGCGAGGTGTACGCGACCGCTCCGCCTGAAAGATATAGCGCCTGAAATCCGGCCTGTTCCGCGATGAGCGCGGTGAGCGCATCGTAGATACCGGGTGCGAGCACAGTTTCGCCCGCAGCGAGACGGCGCTTCAAGGCGCCGGACGGCGACGCGTCCTCATGCGGCGACATGGGCATCTCCCTCCGCTGTCGACGTGTCCGCAACGGATCCGTCGAGACCGGGCTTGAGCAGCATGTTCATGCGTTCGGCCTGGCGTTTCTCGAAGCGCACGAATGCTTCGGTGATATAGCTGCCACGGACGCCGCCACGCACCGAACCCGGACGCGCGTCGCCGAAGTAATACTCCCATTCGGGCGGCAGCGGCGCCGAATCGGGCACCGACATCCACAGGCGCAGCAGATGGCGACGCCGCGCCTCGTCTTCGAAGTCCTCGAATTCCGTACGCGAATGCAGCATCACGTAGTTGTTCAGCAATTGCAGATCGCCCTGTTCGAGCCACATGGAAAAGCACAGGCGCGGATCGGCGGCCAGCTCATCCAGCAAGTCGAGCGCCTCGGTCAGTTCGGGCGTGAGGCGCGGCACTTCCGGAAAATCCGCCTGCGCCGCGTTGGTGTTCTTCCGATTGGCGCGCAACGCGAAGTGATCCGTCAGCGAACCGATCACCGGGCAGTTGTAGAAACCCGGCCGGCCGGGCGCCTGCGTGCCCTGATAGCTGTGGAAGACGGGTCCCTTCAACGCGTCGATCAATTCCGGCCGACGCTTGCGAATCTCCTCGACCAATGCGAACGAACTCGTGATCTTGCTCTGGCCGCCGGACTTGGCCTCATGAAGACAGAGGAGGGCGACGACATCGCAAGAATCCGCGTGGAAGTCGAGCGCCGCGTTGGTGTTGTAGCCGCGGCCGTTCTTCGACTTGTAGGTCGCGCCCGAATCGCGGACATCGTTCATGATTTCGCTGGCGCGGTTCTGCGTGCGCGCAACGCCGACGTGCAAGCCGAGTCCCCAATAAGCGAGCTTCGCTTCTTCCACGGACCACTTGTGGACCGGGAAGCCTTTGAGCAGGCACATGCCGAAGCGTTGCTGCGTGGCACGGAACGCGCGATGCAGAATCTCGGCGGATGCGGGTTCGAGCGGAAAGTCGTCCGACGTCATGTCGAGCAGCGGCTTGCCGAGCGCCTTGGCATGACGCATGGCACGGTCGAAGCCCTCCGCGGCTTCGTCGCTCATGCGCAGGGTCCACGACGTGTCGCGTTCGAGGTCCGCGCTGTACCAGATTTCGGGTTTCACCGATGCTTCGCTCATGCTTATCTCCTTGTCGCAGGGATAGACTCCCTTTGACTGCAAGGATAGAGCAACGCTTCGTAAGATAAAATGGAGTTTTGCTGACGAAACTCGACAAAAAATCTGATGAAGATCGAAATCTTCAATACCCTGCAGGCTGTGCTGGACGTCGGGTCGCTCGCCGGCGCGGCCAAGAACCTGCATCTGACACCGAGCGCGGTCAGCATGCAGATGAAGCAGCTGGAGGCCTACGTGGGCCGGCAGCTGTTCGATCGTTCGGGGCTGGAGGTGCGCCCGCTGCCTGCTGCGTACGAGTTGTCGGAGTTGCTGCACGGCATGCTGTCGCGCCTCGATGCGTTTCGCCGTCAGCCCAGCTTTCAGGTTGAAGGCCACGTGCAGCTGGGCATGCTCGAATCGATGCTGCCCGTCGTGCTGCCGGAGTTGCTCAAGCGGCTGAAGACCCGCTATCCGCTGCTGCATCTTCAGACGAGGCGCGGCAAAAGCATCGAGTTGACCAATGCAGTCAAGGCGGGCGATCTCGACGCTGCCGTAGTCGCGCAGCCGGAACGCGGCTTGTCCCGTCTGCACTGGCAACCGCTGATCAAGCGCGGGCTGACCCTGATGGTGCCGCCGCAGGAACGCGAGCGCTCGCTGGGCGCATTGCTCAAACGCTACGAGTGGATCCGCTACGACCGCAACACCATCTCCGGCGCGATGGCCGCCAAGTATATTCAGCAGCGCTTCGGCGGCAAGCCGGCGGGCGACCTGGAGTTCGACAGCGTCCGTGCAATTGCGCCGCTGGTCAGCGCGGGGCTAGGGATTTCCCTTGTGCCGCTGATGGAGCCGGCCATCTGCACGCTCTATCCCGTCACGGTCATCGCGTTGCGCGATGCGCCCGTGCTGCAGTTTTCGCTGGTCACGCGCAAGACGGACGTCGAGAGCCGGCAGTTGATCGCACTACAGGAAATCCTGCTTGCGGCTACGCGCGCAGCCGACAGGGACGCCGCTTCGGACAAGCCATGACGCCTTCCGGATGCCGTCGCTAAGTCAAAAAAATTGACGTGAAATCTAACGATTATTCAATAAAAGTTTTTGCGGGAGCACCTTAATATGGCGTGAAAGCCTCGCAAGCGGACCGGGTGGGGCGCTCGTCATCGCCGTTTGTCTTGAACGGTAGCAGTGACGAGCGACACAGAGAGCGATTCCACGAGAACGCCCGCCAGGTTCCGACGGCCAAAAAAGGAGACGTTTCTTGAGCCAATCCCATACGCTGCGCGCCCATTCCGGCGCTCGCCTCGACAGGCTGCCGATCGGCCGGTTCCATTGGTATCTCGTGGGCATGATCGGGGCCGGCCTGTTCCTCGACGCATTCGACATCTATCTGCAAAGCGGCGTGCTGGCGACGCTCGTCAAGGGCGGCTGGTCGACGCTGCAAAGCAACGCTGCCTTCATCTCCAGCACGTTGATCGGCATGTGGCTGGGGTCGCTGATCGGCGGCTATATCGGCGACCGCTATGGGCGGCGCATGGCCTACCAGTTCAACCTCGCGGTCTTCGGGCTGGCCTCGATCGCCGCGGTGTTCGCGCCGAACATGACGGTGCTGATCGCGCTGCGCTTCGTGATGGGCGTCGGCCTCGGCGCCGAGCTGATCATCGGCTATGCGACGCTCGGCGAATTCGTGCCGAGTCTCGCGCGCGGGCGTTTCGGCGCCATCCTCGCCTTGCTCACCAACCTGTCCGTGACCGCAACGGGGATCATCGGCTACTGGGCCATTCCCGCGCTCGGCTGGCGCTCGATGTTCGCGCTCGTCGGCCTGGGCGCCATCGGCATCTGGTTCATGCGCAAGTCGATGCCCGAATCGCCGCGCTGGCTCGAAGCGCAAGGCCGTCACGAAGAAGCGGACGCGTTGTTGCGATCCATCGAAGCGCGTTTTCCGGACCTTCCGGCATGGGACAGCGTGTCGTTTTCCGTGACGGCGGCAGCGGCCGATACGGCGCCCGTCGCGGCAAAGCCCGGCTATCGCGAACTGTTCCGCCAGCCGCTGTTGTCGCGGACCGTGCTGACGATGATCATGTCGGCGGTCAACATGTCGGTGCTCTACGGACTGATCGCGTGGTTCCCGACCTTTCTCGTCAAGCAGGGCATCGCGGTCACGTCGACGCTGGGCTACACGGCGGTCATGGGCATCGGCACGCCGGTCGGCTGCCTGATCGGCATGGCGCTGACGGACCGCATCGGACGCCGCGTGAGCATCGTCGGCGTGCTGGTGCTCGAAGCAGTGGCCACGGCGCTCTATCCGATGGTTCACTCGCCGGTCGAACTGATGGCGACCGGCGCCGTCATCATGATGTGTTCGTCCTGCATCACGTCGCTGGCGTTCGCGGTCTATATCCCGGAACTCTTTCCGACCGAGTTGCGGATGCGCGGGTCGTCGCTGTCCGCCGCCGTGGGGCGTCTTGCATCGGCGGGTGCGCAGGGCGGCATCGTGATGATCTTCGGCATGGGCGGGATCTTCGGCGTCACCAATTTCCTGATCGGTCTGATCGTGTTGCAGGTTCTCGCGTTGCTCGCGCTCGGCGTGAACACGCGAGCCCAAACGCTGGAGGACATCGAGCCGAAGGATGCGCCTCACGCGCAACCGACTTCGGCCTTGCATGGCCGCAGCGCGAGCCTGTCTCAAGCCGATTAAAAAGCGAGATGCGCCATCACGATGATGGCGCATCTCTCCAACACCAGGTCCAGCGGATCATGCCTCGACCGTCAACGGCGGTCCGAGAAACTCGATGTCCCACTTCGCACCCAGCCTCGCGAGCGTCTCCGGGGCCGGAATGCCGCGCGCCATGACGTCGCGCAGTTCGCCGAAGAAACGGTAGGCGTCGAATCCTGGCGAGATCAGCACCAGCATGTGCGACGTGTCATCGCTGATATTGACGAAGCGATGCGTGGTGCCCGCCCGCGCCGTCAGCGTCTCGCCTGCCTGCAGGATGCGCAGCACGCCGTCCACTTCGAAGAGATAGTGCCCTTGCAGCACATGGAAGATTTCGCTTTCGTTCCGGTGCCGATGCAGCGGTGGGCCGAAGCCCGGTGCATCCCGTGTTTCGATGAGCGTCGCGCGCCCTTCCGTTTCCGAAGGCTCGATGCAGACCGACAGATCCAGCCCGATCGCAGGGATGTGAATGGCGCTATCCGCGATCGGATAGTCGTCGATGAGTTGCGGCTTCATGATGTCGGTCCTTCGTCGATAGCGCATGAGTTCAATGATGGTCGAACAGGGCGATCTGCTTCGACTTGATCATCGAGCGGACCTTGGTCATAAACTTGGTCTGCGGGTCTTTCTGGCATTCCTGCGCGACGGTCGCGGCGACCGGCTGCATGGTATCGACGACCGTGGTTTCGGTGCCCGACACGCCGAGCTTGTCGACGCCCGCCACCCAATAAACGAGCGCCGGCTTGTATGCTTCGTCAACCTGAACGAAGTCGGCGCACGTCATCTTGGCGGGGGAGATCTTCTGTTCGGCTGCGTGAGCCATGCCGGACACGCCGACGGTGAGGGCGCACAGGGCGGCTGCGAGGCTTTTTGCGAGGTTCATTTGGACATCCTTGATGATCAGTTGAGGGGGTGAAGTTCGAGACTGCCTGCGCATCGTATCGGCGCAGACTTAGCCCGGAATTACCATCAAGGGAGGATGCCTATGGAGTTGGGTTCAAGCGCCGAATTCCGACGAGCCTGACCGGGAGGCGACGCGCGTACCGACGCTAGCCGCGAGATCAATCGGCGCACGAGGAATTTGTAAGAACGTCGAAGAGAACGCGGCAACAGGCCCAGAGTACGCGCGACCAGATCCTCGATGCGGACGAGCGCGTGTTCGCCGAGCGCGGCGTGTTTCATGCGACGCTGGAGCTGCTCGTCGCAGCCGCCGTCGATGCAGCCGAACCGGACCCGCTCGGCAAGGTACGCGCGCTGCTCGTGTATTGCCTGGGCACGGTGGCGATCGAGCCGCACAGCCGCCATGTGTTCGAAGTGCTGTTCACGAATTACGAGCACACGCACAACGTGGGCGATATGGATATCGTCTTCGAGCGTCAGCGCGATGCCGCCCGCAGGGGACGCAAGCAACTGGAACTGGGGCTCATCAATGCAATCGCGCGCGGACAGCTTCCGCTCGAACTCGATACCGCGCGCGCTTCAAGCGTCGTGCACGCGTTTCTCGGCGGTGTGCTGCGCGACTGGCTGATGGACCAGGATTCGATCGAGCTGCCGCGCGACGCAGAATATTTGAGCGACGTGTGCATCGGGATGCTGCGAGATTCGCCTTCGTTGCGACGCACGTCAACGGCGTGAAAGTGCAGGGCGCTTCATGCTCATCAATTCCGTCACCTCATCCCGGTCCTCAGCGGACAGGATCGGGATCGTCAGCCACTTCCCATCGGGATACGCGCGGGCTTCGTCATAGAGCCTTACGAGTTGTGGACTCCACGTATAACGCCGCGCCTCGAATTGCTCTCGTTCGGCACGGCCCAGCACTACGAGGACCGACAGCAGCCTGTATGCCGGCAGCAGCGTGCATAGGGCCTTGGTCTTCCTGTATCGCAAGGACCAGCCGCGCTTCTTGCCGCCATGTATCCAGTCAGGCGCGAAGACCCCGGGATAGGATGCGTCGATCCAGTGGCGCAGTTCGATCCAATGCTCGAACGCCTCTTGCCCCATCCAGTCGCGGACAGTGCGGTCATCGGGCTGTGACGACTTGTCTGCGATCCTGTCGCCGATCTGAATGGGCTGGTTCATGTGGCTTCTCTCGTCATTTTGTTCAAGGACAAGGCGGCCTTCGGAACAGATGCCAGAAGGAGCGACAGCGACGCAGCAAGCAGAACGACATCCTTGAGAAGGAACTGGCCAGGCAGGGCTGAGATGGCCGGGAATCCGCCCGCCGTCGCTTCCGCTACACCGGGCGTGCTCAACAGGAAGGTGAGCGTAATCAGATAGGTCGCAGCGGACATGGCCGCTCCCAGGGCGGAAAACATCGGCTGGAAGGCGCCGATGATCAACGCCAGTGCAGTCGATAACTCGAGTGTGCCGATGACATAACTGGCCCCTCGAACGCCGAACAGGGTGTGCAACCAGCTCATGACCGGGCTGTTGATGATGAACGGAGCGATGCCGTTTGCTTCGTAAGCGGTGAATTTCATTCCGCCGAACCAGAGAAAGACGATCACCAGCGCCCATCGCAGCAAGGCCAGACTGGAGAGGAGCCCGGGGCCCTTTTCGGCAATACGGAAACGGAACTGACTTTGTCGAGTACTCATTTGGCTTTCCTGTTCGGGTAGTTCAGGCGATTGACTTGCGGTACTGGATGAAGCCCGACCGCTCGGCGACGCTGTCGTATAGCCGCATGCCGGCCTGATTCGTTTCGTGCGTCAGCCAGTGCACACGGGAAACGCCGCGCTGTTCCGCAGCGTCACAGACGTACTCGATCAACGCGCGCCCGATGCCGCCGCCGCGTGCATCGGCCGCGACGAACAGGTCCTGGAGATAGCAATAGTCGCTTTTCGTCCACGTGGAGCGATGGTAGAGCGAATGCACCAGCCCGAAGGCTCGATCGCCCGCCGTGGCAAGTGCGGCATGCATCGGCTCATCGGGGTCGAGAAAGCGCGCCCATGTCTCGCGGGTCACCGACTCGGGAATGTCGACTTTGTAGAATCGCTGATAGTCCTTCCACAGCGGAAGCCAGCGATGGAAATCGTCGTTGTCGACGGGTTTGATCTCGAAGGACACCATGGCAGGCTCCAGAAGCTATTCGAGCGGCGTGGCCTTGCGACCGGACGCTGTCAACGTCACCCGGTCGCGGCCCGCGAACGCTTGTCCGGTCAGATCGATCCGGCGGGCGCAACGGCCGGAAAGTCCTTCTCGGGATCGAACACGTTGTTGAAGAAGTTGGTCAGCGAGTACATGGCGACCAACGCGACGATCTCCATCACGTTCGCATCCGTATGGCCGGCCTCGCGAACGGCGTTCAGATCCGAGTTACTGACCTTGCCACGCGTTTCGATAACCTTGCGCGCGAGAATGATTTCATCGGCGGGCAGCTTCGCCATGTGTTCTGCCGTGAAGCTATGAACCGTCAGGCAGTAGTCGCAGCCGTTCACTTCGGAGACAGCCAGTCCGATGCTGTCGCGCGTCTTCACATCGAGCGCCTTGCTCAGGGAGCCGAGCAGATTCGCCCATGCGTTGAAGGCAATCGGGCTTTGCGCAAAGGCGGCCATCATGTTCGCCGGATTCTCACGGACGCGCGCGGGCGCGGAGGACTGTCCGCTGCCGTCGTGCAGAACATGAGCCGATCCGTGGGGCATGAGCAGGATGTCGCCACTGATCAGTGTCCGGGTCGTGCCGGTCGCCGGATCCTCGACGATGGCCCGCCCTTCGAGCACGATGTGATAGGGAATTTCATGCGCGGCGGACTGCGCCCACGCCACACGCCATGGCGCACCGTAGGTGCAACGGACCTCGAGTTGTCCGCTGATCGTGATCATTTTCAGCAGGTGAGTCAGCCAGTCGACCGTGGGCTCGGGATGGCGTGGAGCGTCGGCTCGTGAGTGAGACATTGCATGAGTGAGAGTCACGTGAACCTCCATTACTGATCGACGTCGGCCTGTCTCAGGTAGCAGCATCAGAGACTGCGGAAGCCAGGATCATTCGATGCCGATTGATGGGCACTCGCGAGCCGTAAGCGCGAGGGCGAAAGATGGAGTCTCCCCGGCGTATCGGCTTGCCGGACAACATGCAGACGGCCTCGATGCGCGCCACGGCCATTCCCCATATCTGGCTCGCGTAGTGACCCAGACGGGGATCGCTCCAGCAGATGCTGATCGTGGTCGGCGACAACTTTTCTACGACCGAGACGTGCAAGGGGAAAGGTTCGTTTTGCATGGGGCATGCGGGTCAGCTTGTGATTCGCTGCGCCGCGAAGAGGCCTGCCATCTCCGGCTGGATCGCCGAGACGAGTGAGCGGCGTAGTTCGGCCGCGCGCGCTTCATCGATAAAGGCCGTCGCCTGCAACGGCAGATAGTGGACCGAACGCAAACCGATGCACCCGAATGCAGCGGTCAGATAAGGCGTGAGGAAGTCCGGCTGATTCGCCCGATCGCCCATGAAGACCCCGCCGGATGCGATGGCCACGAAGACCGGCCGGTCCTCGAGCATGCCGACCTTGCCCGCGGGTGTCGAATCGATCGTGCGACCGACGCGCAGGATCTGATCGATCCATGCCTTCATGACCGAGGGAACGGTGAAGTTGTTCATCGGCGTGCCGATGACAATGGCGTCCGCACGCTCGACTTCCCCGATGAGCTTTTCGCTCGGCAGGACGGCATCGGCTGTGCGCCCGGCCGCGCTCAGCGACGCCGGCGTGGCCAGTGCCGCGGCATAGGCGGCGCCGGTGTGAGGGATCGGTTCACGGCCCAGATCGCGCCGGGAAACATGGGCTTCAGGGACCATCGTGAGAAGCTTCTCGACGATCGCCGCCGACAGCCGTCGGCTATGCGATTCCCGTCGCGGACTGCAATCGATATGGAGGATGTTCATGCGTCTTTCTCCGGCAGATTCACCAAGGCATTGATGCGGTGTACGGATAGTTGTCGATGCAACCGTTCGTACGGAAATCAGGACTTTCTTGAAGAATGCAGGCAGAATCCGCTTCGTGCCCATGACTCCCTTGCGCTGCGTTGACCTTATCGATGCGTCAACGAAAGTGAGGGAATTCTGTACCATCGATGGTGCGGGCAGAAGAACCAAGAACCCCGATTTTGTGTGTACCAAGACCGTGAATCCAGACTTCCAGATTCAACTCGACCGGACGGCAAGGCTGTCCCTCACGGAACAGATCCGCGAGAGCATCGGCAGGGCTATCGAGTCAGGCCTGCTCGCTTCAGGGACCCGGCTGCCCTCGTGGCAGGACCTCGCGGCGCAGCTTGTCGTAGCGCGCGGGACGGTGCAGGCAGCGTACGAACGGTTGTTCGATGCCCAGATGATCGAAACGTTCGGAGCAGGGGGAACCCGCGTCGCTCCACGGCCCTACGTTGCCGCGAAACAACCCACGGCGCCTCGGCTCGGCACGTTCATGCGGGCTTATGAGGAGATGAACGCCGGGCCGGCCATCTTTCAGCTTGGCGTGCCGGCGTTTGGAGGACTTCCTGAGAAACTGTTCTCACGCGCGCGCTCGTGCAACTTGTTGAAGACCGGGTACCTGTCATCGCTGCTCTATCCCGATCCCAGAGGCGAACTGGAACAGCGCAAGGAGATCGCGGGCAATCTGTCGATCACGAGAAACTTCCACTGTCATCCCGAGCAGGTGTTCATCACATCGGGATTCAGTTCCGGGCTGGGCCTGACGCTGAGGGTGCTGGGTCTGGACGGCAAAAAGGTCTGGATGGAAGAACCGGGTTTCAGGGTCACGCGCAAAGGTCTGGAACTCGCGCGCCTGAATGTCGTGCCTATACCGGTCGATGCGGACGGCATCAACGTGGACTATGGCATCGAGAAGGCGCCGGATGCTGCACTAGCCGTCCTGACACCCGGCCAGCAGGCTCCGCTGGGTTCCACCTTGTCTTTGCGGCGACGTCTTCAGGTGCTCGAGTGGGCTGCCGCGAGCGGCGCCTGGGTCATCGAAGACGATTACCTCGGCGAGCTGCAACTGCAAGGCAGGCCGGCGCCCGCCATGGCGTCGCTGGGCGAGGGGAAGCGCGTCATCCACATCGGTTCATTCAGCAAGACGGTCAGCCCTGCGCTGCGGCTTGGATTCGTCGTGGTGCCGTCCGAACTGGCCAACGCCTTCTCGGAGGTGGCCGCAACGCTTGCGCCCGCGCCATCGCCGGTCGTGCAACTCGCTACTGCCCGGTTCATGCACGACGGCCATTACATCCGGCGCGTGCGTCGGCTGAAGCGTCTCTACACCGCACAGCGTGACGGGCTATGCGAGCAGTTGCGCATGCGGGACGCGCAATGGGTCAATGCCGGACTGGCGGTACTGCTTCGACTGCCCGACGGCGCGCCCGACGAGCAGATCGTTCGGGAAGCGATGACCATGAACATGGCGCCATCGCCGTTGTCGGTGTGGTTCGCCGATCGAGCGTGGATGTTGCCTGGCCTTCTGCTCGGGGTTGCGACGGCGCCTGAACAATACGTGGCTGAATCGTGTCGACGGCTGTTCGAGATCATCGACCGATATTGCTGTTGAATGGCGATGCCGGTCTTCACCTCGCGCGGCGAAAACGGCCCGTTGGCCTATGCGCTGAACAAGGCAGTGAGCCCGGCGGAGACGCAGGCCTTCGTCGCGGTGGCGCACGAGGCTTCCGCCGTCTTCGCGAAGTTTGAGAATGCCGCGTCTGCTTCATCGACGAAGTGCCGGCGGGCGTGGTTCACGAATCGCTGCTGTGGCTGGCAAAGCAGAAGAACCGTCGAATGCGTTCGGCAGCACGACGGGTTCGGGCGATGGCGAGCTGACGCGGTCCGGCCGGGTCCTGCTGTCGGGCGCGCTATTTCCCCTGGCTGCCTTTGCGCTTCTGTCCGGCCAGCTTCACGATGTTGTTCGTCGGCGTACTCGTCAGCAGTCGCGCAACCTCTTCGGGCTGCACCCAGCGACACTTCGAGATTTCGTTGCTCGGCCGCGGCTTCGCGCGCTCGGGGATATCGCAGTAGAAGACATGATGATGCTTCTGCTTGCTCTTGAAGTCGAACAGGTACTTGGCCGATTTGCCCGCGATACGCGTCTCTTCCTTGAGTTCCCGAAGCGCGGCGTCGGAGAGCTGCTCTCCGCGTTTCAGAATGCCACCCGGTAACGCCCACTTGGATTCGCGTGCAACGAGCAGGATCCGTTTTCCTTTTCGGCAGATGACTGTGGCGCGTTTCTTCAAACCTCATCTCCACGTTGTTCCTATCCATGTCGCCGCGTGAATCTCGCCGGCGGCGCGCTAACGGCATTGCAATCCTGGGGGCCGTTCACGCGCAGTAGCTAGTTCAATGCTATTACAAAAACTCGCGCGGCCGACAAGGATAAATCGACCAACGGGCACCCAAATTGATGCCTCTGACATAAATCGTTCATCAATTTGTGAGAGGCGCCGGGTCGGTCCCTTCGCCCTGTCATGTGTTTGACACCTCGGCTGATTTTCAGCCGGGCGGCAAGGGCGATCGCCGTCGTGCCGTATCCGTGATTGTTTTCCCAGGAAGGCGTCGAGAACGTCAGGAACTGCGTGAACACGAAGGTTCCGCCGGAACCCTCGGCACGCCGGATCGGGACGATTGCGTGAGCGGGCAGCTTCACGCCCGGATTGAGCGCTGCGATCTGCGAGGCATTCCACGAACGCACGGTGCCTGTATGAATGCCCGCGAGCGTGGGACCGTCCAGCTTGAGGTGAACGTCGTTCAGGCCGGGAACGCGATCTGCTCGTCGGACATATAGGCATCAGATGCACCGATGTCGGCCTTGCCCGCCTCGACCTGCTGGATTCCCGCTTCTGAACCGGTTGCGCCGGTCTTGATATGAACGGCCGGGTGCGATGTCGTGTAATGCGTGACCCATGTCGGGAGCAGCGGATACAACAGCGTCGAGCCGGTCTCGTTGAGTGTGATGTCCTGTGTAAGGCAAGCGGCACTGGACAACAGCGTCAGCGTCGCGATGCTGAAGAGGTTTGCGCCGAGCTTGTGCCACTGTGAAATTGAGAACCGGGTGAAGAGCGGACCAACCATGCGGTGTCTCCGTCATTGCCTGGATTTATCGGCCGATCTCGTCGAGGTTCACTCCATTGGTCTCGATGCGGAAAATCCACGTGACCACCGCACCCAGAATCGACGTACCGACCAGGATGTATAGAACCGGACCGGTGCCGATGCTGCCCAGCAGAACAGGGAACAGGAAGGCCGTAGCGACCGCGCCGATCTTGCCGACAGCGGCAGCGAATCCCGCACCCGTGCCGCGTATGGAGGTGGGAAAGACTTCGCCTGCGAGCAGATAGGTTTGCGCGTTCGGCCCGAGGTTCGTCATGAAGTTGAACAGCATGAAGCCCGTGAAGATCATGGCGGTTTTCGTCGCGCCGTCGAAGCTATCGGACAGTGCCGCGATCAGCAATCCCGCCGCACATCCGATGAAGCCGATGACCTGCAGCCAGATGCGCCCGAACTTGTCCGCCAGCGCAACCGCGAACACGATGCCGATGATCAGCAGGGTCGTGATGAGCGCCGCGCCCTTTGCAGCGAGGATATCGTTGAGAATCAGATCCGCGACACTGCGCACATGATCGGAGGTGGCGCCGAATGCGGCGGCGAGAATCGTCGGCGTGAAGATGCCGATACCGTACGTACCCAGATCCTGAAGGAACCAGGGCGCCGATGCAAAGATCGTTGCGCGCAGGTTCTTGCGCTTGAACAGCGCGAGGAAGCTGCCTTTCTGATGCTCACCTCGATCATTCGCGACGAATTCGCGCGCCAGCACGATCTCGGGCGGATACTGCGGCGAACGAACCAGCAAGCGGCGAGCGGCCAGCTCGGCACGTTCGGTTGCGCCATGGATATGCAGCCAGTTCGGGCTTTCGGTGATGAAGAAGCGCCCGATGGTGACGAGGGTTGCAGGGACGATCGCCGTACCGTACATCCATCGCCATGCATCGAGCGTCGGCGTGAGTGTCAGCACCAGAAAACCCACACCCGTTCCGGCCAGCGCTCCGACCGCCTGGAACGCAAACGCCGCGAGCACCAGCTTGCCGCGGCTCGCGCTCGGAATGCTTTCGGAGATGATCATGTGCGCCGTCGGATAGTCGCAACCGAGTGCGATGCCCAGGCCGAACAGGCAAACTACCAGCGAGATGAAGTTGGTGCAGAAGACCAGCAGCACGAGAAAGGCGACGAAGATGATCATCTCGGCGATGAACATCCGCTTGCGTCCGAAGTGATCGGACATGCCGCCGAGTCCGATGGCGCCTACAAGGATGCCGCAAAGACTCGCCGCGCTGATGAAGCCATTCTGCGCGGCGCCGATGCCGAACTCACGCGAGATGAGCGGCAACGCCACACCGGTCATGAATACGACGAAGCCCTCGAAGAACTTCCCTGCGGCGGCGAGCGACCAGATGCGCCACTGCATCGTCGTCATCGGAATGGAAGGAAGGCGCGTGCCGTCGGGCCAGATCGGATGTTCATCGATGTATTCCTGGACCGATTTGACCGACGCCTTTTTCAAATCGCTAACAGCCGCCTGGGTCTGCATCCGCACGCTCCTTGTCCGGTGATCGCCGGCGCATTGCGCAGGGCAGCACGCACTCCGGTTTCGTGACCGCAGAGTGACGTGCTCCGATGTCGCGCGCATGACAGGCATGAAGAACTCAGGCCTCAGCGATGCAAACAGCGCTCACATGTTCATGATTGATTCAATATCCTTACTAACCTTGGCGTAGTGATTTAACTTCAGCTTACTCGATCGCGGAGCCGTAGGAGATCCGGATGTATCGAACTTGCTGTTCTGTTCAATGTTCATCGATCGAACTTGTGCAAGTCCTTGAAGATCAGTGGACCCCAGCGGTCTCCGAGCCCCTGGACCAGCAGTCCGCCTTCTGCAAGCCCGCCGAGTTGGACCGGCGCAAAGCCGAGCCGCTCCGCAAGCGCCGCTATGTCAGCTGCTGCGCCGTCATCGTCGCTTGCCAGGAACACGACTCGTCTCCCACCGTGCACGGCCGGATCCTGTGCGAGGACCGAGGCCCCCAAATGGTTGAAGCCTTTGACGAGTTTTCCGCCCGTGAAGGCCTGCGCGACGAACCTCGAAGGGGGCAGTCCTCGGAGTGTTTCGGGAGGCACGCCATAGGCATTGGTGACATCGACGATGGTCTTCCCTTGCCAGGTGGAAAGCGCCTTCGCGACGTCGGCATGCAAGCTGAAAGGGACCGCCAGAAAAATGACGTCCGCCTTGACGGCGTCCGCCAGCGTCCTGGGAACGATCCCGGGTCCGATCGCGGCGGCATCGGCTGCGAAGCTCTCCGGGTCGCGCGTGGTTGCAACGGATACTTCGATGCCGCTTCGGGCGAACGCCCTGGCGAGGGCCTGGCCGATCTTGCCGAATCCAACGATTGCGTAGCTCATGTTTTTTCCTTAGATATTGCGCGTCAGAGTTGCGCCAGGCCGCCGTCGACGGCGACTTCGCTGGCAGTCATGAAACTGCTGTCCGGCGACGCGAGAAAGGCAGCCGCCGCGGCAATCTCCGCCGGATCGGCCATACGTTGTAGCGGCGTCATCGAGGCATAGACCTTCTGGCCTTCCTCGCCTAGAGCCTGCTTCGCGAGTTCGGTCGCCGTCGCGCCGGGAGACAGCACGTTGATCCGGATGCCGGTGCCCTTCAAATCCTCCGCCCAGCTCCGCGCGAGGTTGCGCACGGCCGCCTTGCTCGCGCTGTAAGCGCTCATTGCGGGAGCGCCCGTGGTGCCTGCGCTCGATCCGGTGAGGATGATCGAACCGCCGTCGCCCATCAGCGGCAGCGCCTTCTGGACCGTCCGGATGGTCCCTTTCACATTGGTGTCGAACGTGTCGTCGATGTGCCGGGTCGTGATCTCACCGAGCGGAAGCGGGCTACCCGTCCCGGCATTGGCGAAGACGATGTCGAGTGTTCCGCGCTCGGCCTTCACCGCAGCGTAGAGGCGGTCGAGATCGGCCGGATCGGAAACCGAGCCCCGCACCGCGCGGGCAGAGGGCCCGAGGTCGGCCACCGCTGTGTCGAGCGCTTCCTGCCGGCGGCCGAAGATGAAGACGAAGGCGCCTTCGTCGATGAATCGCTGTGCTGCAGCGCGGCCGATGCCGGTCGCACCGCCGGTGATCACGGCGGTCTTTCCTTTCAGTCTGTTCATGTCATGCGTCCTTCAATGAAAAGCGACCACGCCATTCTGAAGCGCCCGATGCATGAATCCAATTCACTAAATATCTATAATTCCCATCTACTCTTTGGATGCGTATGCTCGACAACGTCACCATCAATCAACTGCGGGCTTTCGTTGCCGTGTGTGACCATGGAAGCTTTTCCGGCGCTGCGCGGGAGCTGAGGCGCGCGCAGTCGGCGATCAGTCACGCGATCAGCGCGCTTGAAAGCGCCTTCGACTGCGTGCTGTTCGAGCGCAACGCCCGCAAGGCGACGCTGACGGCTGCGGGCCGCAGCCTCCTGCCTGACGCTCGTGCCGTGATCTCGCGCACCGAGGAAATGAAGATGCGCGCGGCCTCGATTGCCGAAGCCGGGGTGCCGCAGGTCTCGATTGCCGTCGATACTTATTTCCCGCGTACGCACTTGATCGAATGCCTGCGCACCTTGCAGGCGGACTTTCCAACGGTCGCAATCAACCTGCGCATGACCACCATGCAGGGCGGCGAACGTCTGGTTCTCGAAGGGACGTGCGGGCTGGCGGTGACGATCGCGGACGTGCCGGAGCTGAGCCCGGAGAGCATCGAAAGGCTGCACCTATGCGAAACGCACCTGATGACCGTCTGTGCGCCGTCGCATCCGCTGGCTGCAATCGAAGGACCGATTCCGCGAGAGGAATTCGGCCGGCACATCCAGCTCGTCGTCACCGACAATCAGCCCGATGCGGAAAAGAGCCAGCAAGGGGTTGCGAGCGTGCGCCAGTGGTGGGTGAACGATCTCGGCGCGAAGCACGATCTGTTGCGAGGCAGTTTATGCTGGGGACACATGCCGCATCACATGGTCGCGGACGATCTCGCGAATGGAACACTCGTCGAACTTCAACGGCGTGCATGGCATATGCGTCCGCTCACTTTCATGGTCTCGCAGCGGCGCGGATACTCGCTTTCCGAATGCGAGATCCGGCTGGTCGAGAGTCTTGGCGATGCTCGGCGGTTGCCGAAGGCGACCCGCCCGCGCGCCGTTTCACGCAGAGGTAAAGCATGAAGACCACACTGCAGCCCGTGCCCAAAGTCATTCAGTCCAGCGCGGATCGGGGATGGAATGCGCTGTCAGCCGCGCTGGTGCACATTCCACGCGGCTTGTCGCGCGTGCGGGGCGTCGACGTTCACACGTTGGCCATGCACTTCGGTCCGCCGGTCAACGCCGACTGTTCTTGTGACGGCACGCGATTGCGGCGTATTCAAAAGCTCGGCGACCTGGCATTCGTTCCCGCGGGGCTGGATTCTTCGTGGGAGGACGATGCGGAATGTCAGATCCTGCGGCTTGGGCTTCATCCGTCGCTTCTGGAGCAGGCGGCCGAGGAGCTGGGTGGCGATCCATCGAGGATCGATGCCATTCCGCGCATTCAGCTTCGCGATGCGCGTATCGAAGCGATCGGCTTCGCCATCAAGGCGGACCTCGAGTCAGACACACCGTCCGATTCGCTTTTCATCGACCACCTGGCAAGCGCGCTGGCGGTCCGGTTGATCGAGACAGCCACGGACCGTCGTCCCCGCTCGAAGGGATACAGCGAGCCGCAGCTGTCTCCGCGCCAGTTGAAGTTGCTGAATGAGTTCATCGAAGAGAATCTCGATCAGCCATTGCGTCTTGCCGAGTTGGCAACCTTGGCCGGTGTCAGTGTCACGCGGCTGAAAACGCTCTTCCGCAACAGCACCGGGTTGCCTGTTCATCAATATGTGATTCGCCGTCGTGTCGAGTACGCACGCGCGCTGATCGCGACGACAAGGACACCGGCGAGGGAGATCGCGCTTGCCGCAGGTTTTGCCAGTCAGAGCCACATGAGCACGACGATGCGCCGCGTCCTCGGCCTGAATCCCGGCGAAATCCGTCGCCCGGATTAAAAACCTGACCGAATATGGAAGAGCCTGCCCGAATCTGAGCGACTTGCCTTTTCGAATCCCGCATTGTCGAAGCCTCATCTCAACGAGGATTTTGCAATGTATGCGATCGTGGGCGCTGCGGGAAAAGTTGGCTTTGCAACGGCGTTGGCACTGCGCCAGGCTGGCGTGGAGGTAAGAGCCGTCCTGCGCAGTGAATCAAAGGCGGCTCGTCTGGCCGAGATCGGATGCGAAATCGTGTTCGCTGATCTGCAGGATGCGGACGCCCTTGGCAGCGCGATCGCCGACGCGGACGCCGTCCAAGTCGTCGCTCCGCTGACGCCGCAGGCCCAGGATCCGGCCGAAGATCTGCGCAGATCAATCGCGAGTCTGGCTGCAGCGCTCAGGCAAGCGCGCCCCGGGCGCACGCTGGCAGTCTCGGACTATGGCGCGCATGTCGCGCATGACATCGGAATGCCGAGCGTGTTCCGTGAGTTCGAGAAGCAGCTTGCTCGAGTCGGCGGCCATACGATCGTCGTACGTTCGGCGGAACATATGCAGAACTGGGCGCGAGTAATTCCGGCAGCAATCGAGTCGGGCCGCCTTCCGACCTTCCTCGACCCCGTGAACAGGCTGGTTCCCACCATCTCGGCTCCGGACCTCGGCAAGATCACCGCAGCGTTGCTGTTACGGGCAGAGGGAAGGACAGGCGTCGATATTTATCATGCAGAGGGGCCACGGCGCTACAGTGCCGGCGATGTGGCGACGGTGCTCAGCGAACTTGCGGGTCGGCCGGTTCATGCTCAATCGGTGCCTCGCGTGCAGTGGGCCGAGATCATGAAGCACAACATGCCCGCAACTCTTGCAGATCTCCTGATCAAGGCCACTGACGCCGTGAATCAAGGAGGTGTCGTCGACATCGAGGAGAACGTGGGTGAGGTCTGCTACGGCACCACGGAACTGATCGACGCGCTGCGCCCACTGCTGCCGCAGCGTCATGACCGAGGGTGATTGAACAGGCATCGGATTCAAATATCACTGCGCGCGATGCTTGTAGTCGTGCAAGGTTTCCTTCACGTAGGTCCAGTAATCGCCTTCGTTCTTGCGCAAGCCGAGTTCGCCGTTGCGATACGCGATGGCCAGCGCCAGATTCGCTTCGGGATTTTCGGAAGCCGCCGCACGGCGCAGCCATACCAGCGCCTGGCGCTCGTCGCCGCGTTCGCGGTGGACGTTGGCGAGCTGGAACTGCGCCTGCGGCACGCCCCATGTCGCTGCCAGCGTGAGCCAGCGCAAGCCCACGGCGGCATCGCGCGGGACGCCGTAGCCGTTGCGATGGATCGACGCCAGCGAATACGCGGCCAGTGCGCCGGCGGGTGGCGCGTGCTCATCTCCGTGGTCCTCCGCGTGCTCATCCGCATGATCGTCCTCGACGGCGAGCGCAGACGCGGGCGGCAGGGCGGGCAGCGACCGCGCCGCGCGTTCGAACCAGAGGCGGCTGCGCACATAATCCGTCGCGACGCCCGATGCGCCGTTCAGAAAGACGCGGCCGAGCAGCAGTTGCGCCCGCACGTCGCCTGCGCCTGCCGCGCGTTCGAGCCAGCCGATGCCCTCATGCACACGCGCCGCATCCCCGTCGCCGATGAGCACGGAGCCGAGAGCGAACGCCGCTGTATCGCTGCCGCTCCACGAGGCCGCGCGCAGCTTCGTGAGCGAGGTCCAGTCACGAGCGGACAGCGCACGCATGCGCCATTCGTCGACCTGCGGCCCGGTCGTGCGCGACAGCGCGATCGCGCTGCACGCCGCCGAAGCGGCCAGCACGAACGCGCCGATCCACATCAGGCGCCGGTTCATTGCGCGAGATTGATCGAGTACACGGCGAGACCCTTGCCGGTGCCGTCGTCGGCCTGGGTCTGCGTGACGTTGGCGATGCCTTGCGTCTGCGCGAGCGCGGCCAGGTTCGGCGCCGACTTGAACGTGACCGGGCCTTGCGTGCTGACCTTGGTGAAGCGCCAGCTGCGGTCGATGCCGTTCGTCGCCGAGGTCATCGCCTTGACCTTCTTGATGTACGAGATCAGCACGTCGCGGTTCGCATCGGGCGAGGCGTAAATCGTCTTGCTGCCGTCGAGGCCCGGAAAATTGCCGCCGCCGCTCGCGCGATAGTTGTTCGTCGCGACGATGAACGCCTGGTCGCTCGCCACCGGCGTGCCCTTGTAGCTCAGGTTCCTGATGCGGCTGCCGACGGCCTGCGTCACATCGATCTCATAGCTGAAGTCCTTCGACGTGATCATGTCGAAGTTGTAGCCCGGATAGGAGCTGACGAGTTCCTGGGCGGCCGTCTGCGCCGGATCGATGCGATTGAAGCGCTGCGCCGCCGTTTCCAGCCATGCCTTCAGATCGGCGCCCGTGACCTTGACCGCGTAGACCGTGTTCGGATACAGGTACAGGTCCGCTGCATTGTTGATCGCGACATTGCCCGCCGACACGTCCGTGAAATCGGTGCCGCCGCCGAAACCGCTCTTGAAGGGCGCGCTCACCGAAAGCACCGGAATGCCCGCGTATTCTGGCAGGTTCGCGGCGACGTAGTCCGACACGTATTGCGCCTGCGCCTGGTTGACGATCTCCACGGCCGAGACGTCGCCGACATCGGCGAAGTAGGTGGTCATGCGGAAGTCCGTCGAGCCGATCGGCGTCTTCACGTAGTTGATGGTCGCGAGGTGCTCGGCGGCGATCGCGGCGGATACGGACGGATCGGCGGCGACGTAGGTCTTGTCGGCGTTCTGGATCGGACGCGCTTCGACCTTGGTCGCATTCTTATCGATGGCCCATGCGCCTTTCGAATAGGTGAGCGACAGCGCGATCACGCCCAGATGCTTGCCCCAGAAGTTTGCCATCACGGTCGGAATGCCGTTGACGGTGCCCTTGACCTTGTCCACGCCCGGCAGGTTGAACTGCGCGACCGTGCTGCTCGCGTCCGGAAAGACCTGGTGCGAGTGACCGATCATCAGCACGTCGATGCCCGGCACGGTCGAGAGGTAGTAGCTGCCATTCTCCATCGAAGGCGAATAAGGCGAGTTGTCCAGCCCGCCATGCGACAGCGCGACCACGACCTGCGCGCCTTCCGCGCGCATCTGCGGCACGTATTTTTCCGCGCTTTCCTTGAGACCTTGCGTGTAGACGTTGCCGTCGAGATTGCGCTTGTCCCACGACATGATCGCGGGCGGCGTGAAGCCGATCACGCCGACCTTAACCGGCACCGTGACGGTCTTGCCGTCCGGACCGGTGGCTTGCAGGTTGCGCGTGACGATGGTGTAGGGCTTGAAGATCGGTTGCGCGCTCTTCGCGCCGAACACGTTGGACAGGACGAGCGGAAACGCGGGACCCGAGCAGGCCTGCTGCTGCGCGACCGGCGGCAGGTTCGGCACGTCGAGCTTCGAACCCGTCACCTGCGCGAGGAACGGCAAGCCGTAGTTGAACTCGTGATTGCCGATCGTGCCCGCGTCGTAGTTGAGCGCGTTCATCACCTTGTAGACGGCCAGCGTGGTCTTGCAGTCGATCGGCGAGACCAGCGCCTGATAGTCCGACAGCGCGGTGCCCTGGATCGTGTCGCCGTCGTCGAGCAGCATGGTGTTCGGGAATTCCTTGCGCGCCGCGGCGATCAGCGTCGCGGTGCGTTCCAGACCGATCGACTTGTCCTCGGCGAGCTTGAAGTAGTCATAGCTCAGCACGTTGGTGTGGATGTCGGTCGTTTCCAGCATCGCGAGCGTTGCCTTCGTGCCGTCGGCGACGGCGGGCGTGGCGGGCGGGCTGTTGTCGTCATTGCTGCCGCAGGCGGCAAGCAGGGCCGTCGAGGTCACGGCCAAAGCCAGCAGCGCGTTGCGTTCCGTCGTCATCCCAGGTTCTCCACTCGTTATCGTCGAAGCAGAGAGACTACGAAAGCTTTGTGACAGGAGACCGACAGCCTCAGGTGATTTTTTGCGGCGGCTCCCGGGTTAGCGGTTGACCGATTCTCGGTAGACGGTCTGTTTGGCGCCGACGCAAGCGCCTGATTGGCCGGCGAGCGCTACAGGAACGAGTCCTCGCCCATCAGGTCGGAAAGGCGCAGCACCGGGCAATGCGCGCCGCCCAGTTCGACGCCTCTCGCATAAGTCGCCTTCACCGAGTCGGCAATGGCGTGCGTGGCGGTCATGTCCTTCGTCATATCGACGTAGTAACTCAGGTCCTTCAGCGCATTCGACATATGGAAGGTCAAACCCGAGGTCTCGCCGCTTTGCAGGAACGGCCTGACGCGTTCCAGCGCCGCGCCGCCTCCGCCGCCTTTGGCGAGCACATCGGCGAAGACCTCGGGCGCGACGCCCGCGCGTTTCGCGCACGCCGCCGCTTCCGATATCAGCGCAACCGATCCGAGCGACACGTAGTTGTGCAGCAGCTTCATGGTGTGGCCCGCGCCCGTGCCGCCCACATGCGCGATGTTCTCCGCAAAGCACGTCAGCAGCGGGCGGATCGTTTCAAAGGTGGCGGCATCCGCGCCGACCAGCAGATTCAGGCGGCCTTCGTGGGCTTCCTTGACGCTGCGCGTCATCGGGGCGTCGACGAGCAGGCCGCCCGCTTCCGCGACCTGCGCCGCCATGCGCAGCGTGGAGCCGGGCACCGCGGTGGAACAGTCGATCACGATGGCGCCGCGCCTGAGCCCTGCCAGCACGCCATCCGGGCCCGTCAAGACGGCTTCGACTTCGGGCGAACCGGTGACGCACAGGATGACGATGTCGGCTTGCTCCGCCAGCGCCGCGCCCGAACCGATGGTCTTCACGCCGCCCGCGATCAGTTCAGCGAGCGGCTGGTTGCCCGGATGCTCCACCACCGTCAGCGGATAGCCATGCCTGATGATGTTGCGGGCGATGCCGTGGCCCATCAAACCAATGCCGATCATGCCGATTCGTTGTTTCATGTCTGTCCCGTTGCATGGAATGGGCGCGCGCTTGCCGGTCACGCGCGCGATAGCATGCAATCTAACGCCCCGCGGCGATGCTGTGAATGCGAATTCCTGAAATCGTCTCTTCGAAGAACTCGAAACCATCCTCTTTCCTGGAAGCCCCGGCTAATCTCAAAACGGTGGCGATCAGGCACGGGTGAAGCAAGGCGGCGCGTAAGTGATGTCTTGCGAGACGATCTGTCTTCTCATGGCTGTCGAGCGCTTGCAGCAGGTGGCGAAACGCTGACCTGGCGCACCATCCGGGTCGAGCGTAACTTTTCGAACCACCATGACGAACGCCCCGCGCCGTGTATGCGGCGCAGGGCGGGTTGCCGCGCGCTTCGTGCCCTTCAGACCTGTCCGAGCACGCCCAGCCAGGCCTGACCGATGACCTCGTGACTCAGGTCCGCGTTGGGCGGATGGAACGCGCCGGCGCGCACATCGCGATAGAGCCGCTCGAGTTCGTGATTGCGCGACAGCGATGCCGCACCGGCGATCTTCAGCGCGAGGTTCACCACGCGCAATGCGCCGTCGACGGCATGCTGCTTGGCGGCGAGCAGATGGGCGATCCAGGGCTCGTCCTCGTCGTAGCCGTCCCACCAGCGATTCGCGGCGCGTTCGAAGAGCGCCTCGATGCTGTCCAGTTCGATGGCCGCCTGCGCCACCGCCTGCTGCGTGAGCGGCTTGAACGCATAGGTCTTGCCGCCGATGGCAGGCGACTTGCGGTGCCGGGCGGACTCGACCGCAATATCGAACGCGCGTTTGGCAGTGCCGTAATAGACCGCCGCGAGACCCGGCAGGACGGCGCCGAGAATGCCGTCGACGAACGGATCGTTCGGAATGCCGGCGGGCAGTATGCGGATCACCTTGTCGCGCGGTGCAATCGCGCCTTCGAGCCAGGTGTCGTCGCTGCGGGTGGCGCGCAGGCCGAGCGCATCCCATGTCTGCACCGTACGATGACCCGGCGCGTCGCGGTGAATGAATGCATGGACGATCCGCGGATTATCCGGATCAGATTCGTCGATGCCGTGCACACCCAGCCAGTCCCAGGCCGGCGCGAGCGAGGTGAAGATCTTGCGGCCGTCGAAGCGGTAGCCGCCGTCGGGAAGCGGCGTCGCCTTCACGGACGACCAGGCGAGACCGAGGTCGTTGCCCGGTTCGCCGTGACCCGCCGCGAACACTTTGCCCGCGCCGGCCTCTTCGAGGATCCATCGTCCGGAGGGGTCGCCAAGCCGGTGCAGGTGCAGCGCCGCACCGACCCAGTACAGATGCATGTTCAGCGCGAGTGCGGTGGCGGGAGCGCGCGCCGCGAGCCGCGCCTGCTCACGCAGAAGCTGCGGCAGCGTGAGTCCGAGCCCGCCGAATTCGACCGGCACGCTGGCTCGCAGGAAGCCGGCGTCATGCAGATCGCTCAGGTCTTCGGAGAAGAACTGGTTGTCGCGATCATAGGCGGCGGCGCGCGCGCCGATGGCCTCCAGCAGGGTATCGGACAACAGACGTGGCTTGGCCTTCGGAGTTGGCGTGTCCAAGGATTCGAGTACTGCGCTCATGAATGCTCTCCTTTACGCCAGCGCCGTGAAATATTTCTCGTCCGGCACCACGCCGGTCGCGATGAAGATGCGGTTCGTATGGTTGAACCAGGACGCGGTCTCGACCGCTTCGAGGATGTCCGCATCGCTCAGGCCGAGCGCGCGCAGGCGATCGAAGTCGGCGGGACGGACTTCGCGCGGGCTCGTCGTGATGCGCTCCGCGATCTCGGCCAAGGCCAGCTGACGCGGCGACAGATCGGCGAGGTGATGGTCCAGCGCAATGCGGCGCGCCCGTGCACGATCGCCCAGCGCCGTGCCGAGCGCATGCGCATGATGGATCGCGCAGAGGCCGCAGCCATTGGTGCGCGACACGATCACCGCGATCAGCTCACGTTCCTCGATCGGCAGACGGCCGCCGGCCGGATCGAAGAGCCCTTCGAAATACTGCGCGAAGCGGCGCGCGGTAGCGGGATTCAGGGCGAGCGCCCGTATCCAGTTGTCACCGCCGTGGCGCTCGACGAGCGCGCGGATCTCTTCGTCCAGCGTATCGGGTGCGGGTACGGCGAGCCGGCTCAGGACGTGGGGTTCCTCGCGCACGTGCTCGGTCAGGACTTCTGCCATGTCGGACTCCTCGCGCTCAGGGAAGCAGGTGCGAATCATTATGCGCAGCCGCCGTACGCGGGTTCCAATATCGATTTGCGATTTGCTATTCCGGATGGACGATGATGAGGCCGCGATCGCTATGCTTATGAGAAATCAGCCATACGAAGCATCGGCGAGTGCGCTAATTTGAGCACCTTCCTCTTTTCATCCCGCAGGGAGGCTCCACGATGTCCACACTTGCGCCCGAAGCCACCGTATCCGCTCATCATTTGAATCCCGCTGTCATCGATGCCGAACCAGTCTCGCGTTTTGGCACGCCCGATGAAAGCCGGCTGCCGCCGCACGTCGCCGAGATCTACGCGAAATTTCGCCGCCAGTACGGCTTCGTGCCCAACTGGCTCGCGGCCCTCGCGATCAACCCCGATACGGCGTACCGGCTCGTCACGTTTTACGAACACCTGTTCGAGCCGCACCGCAGTCATCTGACCGCGGCGGAACGCGAGTTGATCGCGGTCGTGACGTCCGCGGCGAACGGCTGCAGCTATTGCGTCTTCAATCACACGCAGGCCCTGGCCAAGGTGCTCGGCGACACCGTGCGCGCGCAACGCATCGCGCAAGGCTTCCATCATGTGCGGCTCGCGCCCAAGGAGGCGGCGCTCGCCGAGCTTTCGGAGCGCCTGACACGCGACGCGGGCAGCATCGGCGAAGCGGATCTGCAGAACTTGCGAGCCCTCGGCTTTACGTCGCAGGCCGTGACCGAGGTCCTTGAGATCTCGGCGTTTTTCAACTATGCCAATCGTCTGACCATCGCCTTGAACGTCCTGCCAGATAACGAGTTTTTCGCCGGGCGCGATGTGCGGACCGAATAAGCACGCCCATCTCGTTCCGGTGCCGCCGGGCTGACTCGAATACCCATAAGACACTTTCGTGCACCGATCGTCGCGTTGCGCACCTGGGCCTTCACGTTCTGCTTCCTGAGCATCGGACTGACGACGCGCCTTCACATTGGGCCGATGATCGCGCGTTGCTGGCGTTGCGCATTGCGGGGCTGGCGTCATTCGGGTCGGCCTACGGTGAAAGCGTGGGGCGGAGCCGGCTGTGCCTGATTCACGACCGGCTCGTGATGCCGCGCGACCAGTGCGCGATGTTCATGGCACACGAGCCGCAGGCGCGCCGCTGAGCCGTACCACGCGGGCAGCAGCGTCGCGCCGTGACAGACCTTCAGGATCGTCGAGGCGACATGGGCGTGCAGATAGTTGTCCACGATCGTCTTCACCCAGGGCGCGCTGGCGTCCTTCGCATTCACGGCGATGAAGCTGCGATACGGGCTGTCCGACACGCTCTCCTGCGCAATGCGTTCTTGCGGAATCCTGATGCCGGCAGATGCATTGCTTTGCAGAAAAGCTTGTTTGTGGAACCGTTCTCACCGGCCTAGATTGGTGACATTGAAACCTTTCTGGATGCGGATCATGTCGCATTTCCTGACGCACTGCTGGCACGCGCTCTCGGGTCCGGCAACCCGGCTGCGGGGACGCTTCGGCACGCGTGCCGCCGGCGTGGACGCGGCGGCGAGAAGCCCGCTGCAGGAGGCAGCAACGCGCGCAGACCGGCTCGAATGCATTGCGCTCTATGCGCGCGCCGGCTATTTCGGCATGAGCCACACCGCCGACGGGCTCCAACTGCATACGGAAGCGCCATTGCACTGACCCGGATGCAAGCGGACTACCCGGACGGGATCACCGATCGCGGAGCACATCATGAGCGATGTTGTCGTCGAAAGAGAAGCTGCCCGGCTCGCTGAAGTCGAGGCCGAACTGAACTACCTCGTGCCCACGGGCGTGCGGCCGGTCTCCTATGCGTACGACCCTCCTGCGGGCGTACCGCGCAGCACCGGTGAGTATCGCGCGCACGCGGTCAGAATTTCGAATGCGCGCTTGCGGCCGCCGCCGGGAGGGCTGTCGCTCGATCGGAACGGCTTCGAATTGCACCGTTCGACGCCGGCGTTGAACGATTTCTCCGACGATGCGGCGATTCGCTCCGTCTACTATGCGCAGTCCGAGCGGCTGCTCAAGACGTGGACCGGCGCGAGGCGCGTCGTCATCTTCGATCACACGCTGCGGGATGGCCATGCCGATCGGGCGCAGGGCGTCCGGGAGCCGGTGCTGCGCATCCATAACGATCAGACCTTCGTCTCCGGACCGCGCCGGGTGCGCGATCATCTTCCGGCTGAAGAGGCCGATCAGTTGTTGAGCGGGCGTTTTGCGATCGTCAATCTCTGGCGCCCGGTCGGCGAGCCGGTGGAGTCATCCCCGCTTGCGCTGTGCGACTCGCGCAGCATCGACTTGCGCGATGCGGTGGCGCAGGACCTGGTTTATCCAACGATGACCGGCGAGACCTATGCCTTCGTGCACAACCCGGCGCACCGCTGGTATTACTTCCCGGACATGACGCCGGACGAGGCGCTGCTGATCAAGATCCATGATTCCGCCGGCGACGGCGTGGCGCGTTTCACCGCGCACACCGCATTCAAAGATCCTTCTTCGCTGCCCGATGCGAAGCCGCGTCGCAGCATCGAACTGAGGACGTTGTTGTTCTTCTGATTCAGCGCTCGCCGGCCGCGGGTCCGCCGCGCAGGCGCGCCGCGTGGACCGCAGATGGATTCGACCTGATGCCGGACGTGTTCCCCGAAGGCCTCGATGTGTTCGTCGATGAAGTCGTGCCGCTGTTATGCGCTCGCGGTCTGTTCCGTCACGACTACGAGGAAGACACGCTGCGGCAGCGCTGGGGTGTGGCGCTGCCGGGTCTTCACGATGTCGAGCCCGTGCCAACCCGGTAAGACGCTGGCGGCACCGTCCCGTTGACGACGTACGCGCCCACCTGCCGCTCCCGGTAAATGCGCGGATTGTGCGACGAGATCGTGCGGGCGTTGCGCCAGTAGCGGTCCAGTCCTTCGGTGCGCAAGGTGGCCGATGCACCCAGTGCGTCGAACAGTTCGGTGCTGGCGTCGAGCACGAGCCGTGTGATCACCGTCACCGACTGATCCACTTCCACGTGCGCTTCGGCGTTGGCCTTGTCGCGTTGCAGGTCGGCGGCCGCCGGGTCGAGCTGCGTTTCGTAGCTGCGCTGCAGCGCGTTCGCAGCCTGCAGCACGATGGCGCGCGCCGCGTATGCCGCCCCATGCACGCGTCCGACCACCTGGAGAATCTGCGGATCATCGGCGACCCGTGCCGCGTTGCCGTGACTGTAGACGCGGTCGCGCTGCTGCACGCGACGCGCGACGTCGTCGGCAAGCGCGCGGCCGATACCGGCCAGCGAGGCGAGATGCACGAGCTGATAGAACGGCACCGCATAAGGGAAGCGCGCGGTGCCCGGACGGACCCACTCCGCTTTCACGGCGACGTCCTCGAAGATGGCCGTGCCGCTTGCCGTGAGCGCCTGACCGAAGCCATCCCAGTCGTCCACCACGTCCACCCCTGGCGCCTGACGCGGCACCTGCAGGAACACGGTTTCCTCGCCGCGCTGGGCTGCCACCGCGACCCAGTCGGCGAACAGCGAGCCGGTGGTGTAGAACTTCCGGCCATTGAGGCGCAGCCCCTGGGAAGTCTCCGTGAGTTCGGTCGCAAACGTGCCGACCTTCGCGCCGCCGGCCTCCGAGAGTCCCGCGCCGATCAGCGCGCCGTCGGCGAGCAGGCCGAGCCAGTGTGCCCGCCACTCTTTCTCATGGGCGGTCAGGACGTCTTCCACGAAGCCGAGGTGGGCGCGCACGGCATTGACGACGTTGGTGTCGGCGGCGCCGAGTTCGATCAGCAAGCCGAACAGTTCGGGCAAGGTCGCGCCGGCGCCGCCGCGTTCGCGCGGCAGTCGCACGCGGGTGAAGCCGGCTTCGCGCAGCCACGCGATCTCCTCATGAGGCAGCCGATGTTGCAGCTCGCGCTCGACAGCGCTCGCGCGAATCCGCGCAAACAGCGGCCGGAAGCCGGCGGCCAGTTCCTCGTAGCGCGCACTGGGCGGCGCGCCCCATGCGGCGAGCGGGTCGGTCGCGACAGCGGCTTTCGCCGACGATGGCAGGTCTGCCTGGGTCATGGTGGTCGTGTCCCTGAAGAGAGTGGGTAGAAGGGTGCTCAGCCGTGTACCGCGCGCGCGTGCGCCGGACGTTCGAGGCCGAGATGCTCGCGCAGCGTGCGGCCGGTATATTCGGTGCGAAACAGGCCGCGCCGGCGCAGCTCCGGCAGCACCAGATCGATGAATTCCTGCAGGCCGCCGGGAAACCACGGCGCCATGATGTTGAAGCCGTCCGCGCCGCCTTCCTCGAACCATTGCTGCAATTGGTCCGCGATGCTCGCGGGCGTGCCGACGACCTGCTGATGCCCGCGCGCGCCGGCAATGCGCAGATAGAGCTGGCGGATCGTCAGCCGGTCGCGTCGCGCGAGTTCCACGAGCAGATGCTGGCGGCTCTTCGGCCCATTGGTTTCGGGCAGTTCGGGAATCGGACCATCGACGTCGTAGCCCGACAGATCGACCCCGCCGATCACCGTCGACAACAGCGCGACGCCGACCACCGGATCCACCCGCGATTGCAGCGCCTCGAACTTCTCTTCGGCCTCGGCCTGCGTGCGGCCTACCACCGGAAAGATGCCCGGCATGATCTTCACGTCGTCGGGATCGCGGCCGAAGGCCGGCAGGCGGCCCTTGATGTCCGCGTAGAACGTGCGCGCCTCGTCGAAGGTCTGATGGGCAACGAAGATCACTTCGGCGGTGCGGGCGGCGAGCGCGCGGCCGTCTTCGGAGGCGCCCGCCTGCACCACCACCGGACGTCCCTGCGGCGAGCGGTTGACGTTCAGCGGCCCGCGCACCTGGAAATGCTTGCCGCGGTGATTCAGCGCGTGAAGCTTGTCCGTATCCAGATAGATGCCGCTGTCCTTGTCGCGCACGAAGCTGTCGTCTTCCCACGAGTCCCAGAGGCCCAGCACGACGTCGTGAAACTCGGCGGCGCGCTCGTAGCGCGTCGCGTGTTCCGGCAGCGCATCGCGGTTGAAGTTCTGCGCTTCCTCGGCGCTGCTCGACGTGACGAGATTCCAGCCCGCGCGGCCACCCGAGATCTGGTCCAGCGTGGCGAAGCGGCGTGCGACGTTGTAGGGCTCGTTAAACGAGGTGGAGACGGTGGCGATCAGTCCGATGCGCTCCGTGACGGCGGCGAGCGCCGAAAGAAGCGTGACCGGGTCCATGAAGTCGCTGCGCGCGGTGCGGGCGAGTGACGGCAGATGGCGGCTCCGGACGCCCGACGAATCGGCGAGAAAGACCGTGTCGAACCTGGCGGCTTCGGCCATGCGCGCAAGTTCGACGTAGTGACGAAAGTTGCTGCCGGCATCGGCCTGGGCGTCGGGATGGCGCCAGCCGGCAATATGGTGGCCCGTCTGCATCAGAAAGGCGCCCAGGGCGAACTGGCGGGTCGGTCTGGTCATGATGTCCTCACTGCACGAGACGTTGCGGAACGGGCGCGACGAAACCCTTGTAGTTGTCGGCGATGAACTTCCCGACCTTCGGGCCCGTCAGGTAGCCGATCAGCAACTGGATGCGCGGATCCTTCACCAGTTCCGTGCGCGTGGTCAGCACATTGGCGTAAGGATTGTTCTGCTTCTCCTCGATCGCGAGGGCCGTGCCGGGATCGACGTCGTTGGTGAGCGCGATGTCGCCGTTGATGAACGACGCCTGCACATCGGGGAGCGACTTCGCGCGCAGCTGGGTTTCCGTCGGCACGAACTTCAGGCGATGCGGATTGGCCGTGATGTTCTTCTCGTCGATCGCCACGGCGGCGCTGGAGCCATCCGAACCCGGATAGCTCAGCTTGATGAGGCCCGCGTTCTGAAGGATGAACAGCGCGCGGGGCAGGTTGGTCTGCTCGTTCGGCACGAGGATGGACGCGCCGTCCGGAATGTCCTTCACCGAATGGTATTTGACCGAGTACAGACCGAACACGTTGGTGAGCACGGTGGCGACATTGACGATGCGTCCTTTCGCGTCGGGATGCGCGGCGATCCACGAGTTGAAGTAGGGCCGGTGCTGGATCAGATTGGCGTCGACGTCGCCCTTGAACAGCAGCTCGTTGGAATCGAGCCCCTGGCTGCTCTCGATCACCTTCAGTTTCAGGCCGCTGCCGTCCTGGTCGGCGAGTTTCTGCACGTAGCGCAGCACGTCGCCCTGCGGCGTCGGCGTCACGTACACCTTGAGCGGCTCGCCGGATACGGTGGCCGCGTGCGCGCCATGCGTGGCGAAACCGCTGAAGACGATGCCGAGGGCGAGCGCCAGCGCGGCATGCAGGCGCTTCCGACGGGCGCGATCAGGTGCGTAAGACATGAACGTTTTCCTTATGGGATTGAGTGAAGCGGGGCCCGGAAGCCTTCTAGCGTTTGTGCTTGCGCAGGCGGATCCAGGTATCGCCGCTGATCTGGATGAACTGCACGATCAGGACCATCGAGACGACAGCGAGCACGATCAACTGGGTGAACCAGCGCTGATAGCCATAGGTCAACGCGAAATCGCCGACGCCGCCCGCGCCGATCGCGCCCGCCACCGCGGTGCCCTCCACGAGACCGACGAGGATGATGGTGGCCGAGCCGATGATGGCCGAGAGCGACTCGGGCAACAGGATCCAGAACACGAACTGGAAGGTCGTCACGCCGATCACGCGGGCCGCTTCGATACGTCCCTGGTCGAGCTCGCGCAGGTTTGCTTCGATGAGCCGCGAGAAGAACGGCGTGAAGCCGACCGTCAGCGGAAACAGGGCGGCGACCGGTCCGAGCGGCGTGCCGACCACCACGCGCGTCACCGGAATCAGGATCACGATCATGATGATGAACGGAATCGACCGGCCGGCATTCACGATGCCGTTGACGATGTGATAGAGCACCGGCCGCGGCCGCCACGAGTCGGGCGCGCTCAGATAGAGCAGCAGTCCGATTGCGATGCCGAGGGTGATCACCAGCACGCCCGAGAGCGACGCCATATACAGCGTCTGTCCGAGCGCTTCCCAGAAATCCGGAATGTATTGGGCCCAGTTGCGCGTCATCAGGCCACCTTGCCGAGCACGATGCTCTGTTGACGCAACAGTGCGGAGAGTGCTTCGCGGATCGACGGCGCGTGGCCGCGCAGATCGAAGTCCACCTTGAAGCGGGCGGCGTCCGCGCCGCCGAGCCGCTCGACGCCGCCCGACACGACCGCGGCGGTTACGCCCAGACGGCGCGCGACGTCGGAGAAGAAGGTGCTCTGCCGGCGCACATCGGCGAGGATCAGCTCGTAGCGCAGCCAGCCATGCGGCGGCGCATGGCCGAGATCGGGCGCCGGCAGGAGCTGGCGTCCGAGCCATGAGTCGGCGTCGTGAAGCAGTTCGCGCACCGCGCCCGTCTCGACGATCCTGCCGTGCTGGATCAGCGTCACGGAATCGGCGGCATAACGCACGACTTCCCAGGAATGGGTGATCAGCACGATGGTGAGGTTGAAGCGCTGCCTCAGGTCCAGCAGCAGATCGAGGATCAGCGTGGTGGTGTCCGAGTCGAGGGCACTGGTGGCTTCGTCGCAGAGCAATACCTCCGCGTCCGCGACGAGTGCGCGCGCGATGCCGACACGCTGCTTCTGTCCCCCCGACAGTTGCGACGGATAGGCGTGCTCCTTGCCCTGCAGGCCGACCAGTTGCACGAGCTCCTCGGCTTTCCTGCGGCGTGTCTGCCGCGGCACGCCGCGCACCGCGAGCGGCAGCTCGATGTTCTCCAGGACGGTCTTGCCGTGGAACAGGTTGAAGTGCTGGAACACGGTCGCGACCTTGCTGAGATAGTCGCGCAGCGCGGCGCCCTGCAGCGTCGACAGCGGCGTGTCATGGAAGTGGATCTCGCCGGCGCTCGGCGTGTCGAGCCGGTTCAGGAGCCGCAGCAGCGTGCTCTTGCCCGCGCCCGAGGTGCCGACGATGCCGTAGAACGAGCCTGCGGGAATGTCGAGCGTGACGTCGTCGAGCGCGTGAAAGGTTTGACCGGAGCGGCTGAAGGTCTTGCTGACGTGCTCCAGCCGGAATACGTGGCTCATCTGGGCTGAAATGTGTTGATGGTTGAAGGGACGTCTCACTAACGTATTGCCGGGGCGCGATGCCGCAGCATGCGCCCCGGATGATGATCGGGAAGGGCGGGGCCGCGCCCGAGCCGTTTGTCCCTCAGCATCAGATCCGCGTTCGCGCAGCACGAGCGCCACGTGGTCGACGAACTCGCCCTACCGGCGTCGCTGAGGCGAACCAGATGGAGTGCCCGGCATCGATACGAAGAAGGATGGAAGGAGCTGAATGGCGCGCGACGCGGGTGCCGTCGAAAGCCGCAAACGGGAAGAGCCTAGATTTGCGGCGGGCCGTACACAACCAATCTTTTGCGAGATCGATATGAACGCCGCGTGCGATTGCTTAAGGAGAATGAGACGGAAGCTCGATGCGGTGCCGGGCAGCCTTTCCGCCCTTGCGCCCCCCAACAGTGCCGGCTTGTTTGATGTGCGAGTTGATTTGCCGCGCGAGACGGGTGGGCCGATTGGCGGCGGAGTCGCTGACCGGCGATGCGGCCCGCGCTCCGGCGCGCCACCAGGCTCGACTTATTTTGGCTGTGCCACTGTGCGCAGATAAGGCTTGAGTGTCTTGAAGCCTTCCGGATATTTCTTCTTTGCGTCTTCATCCGAGACTGAGGTTGGAATGATGACGTCCTCGCCGGGTTTCCAGTTCACCGGCGTCGCAACCGTATGCTTCGCATTCAGTTGCAGGCTGTCGAGCAGACGCAGCACTTCGTCGAAGTTGCGGCCCGCGCTCATCGGATAAGTGAACGTGGCCTTGACCTTCTTGTCCGGCCCGACGAGGAAGACCGCGCGGATGGTCGCGTTGTCATTGGCCGTGCGCGGGCTGCCGCCGCTCGCGTTCGGATGGATCATGTCGTAGAGCTTCGCCACGTTCAGATCAGCGTCGCCGATCAGCGGGTAATTGACCGCGGCGCCCTGCGTTTCCTCGATGTCCTTCGCCCATTGCGCATGATTCGTGACCGGATCGACAGACAAGCCAATCACCTTCGCGTTGCGTTTGTCGAACTCGGGCTTGAGCTTCGCGAGATAGCCGAGCTCGGTGGTGCAGACGGGTGTGAAGTCCTTCGGATGGGAGAACAGGATCGCCCATTGATCGCCGATCCACTCATGAAAGTGAATCGTGCCTTCGGTCGTTTCTGCAGTGAAATCGGGCGCTTCATCGCCAATACGGATGGACATGGGTGCTCTCCACGTTTTCAGATAAACAAAGTCTTCCAGGGAATATCGCGTGCTTCGGCGTGCGGTGACTGCGAGCGTTGCTGACGACAACGTCTTTCAGTGGAAAGAGCGTTGTGTTCGATGCTACTCGATTTTCATGCTCATGAAAGCATGCTTTGCAATGCGAGCGAAGCATTTGCTTTGCTGTTCCCGTGCGCGGCACACGGCGCACACGAATGACAACAATCGACGCTTCTACGGATGTGTCGAGGGCTGACTCTTCTCGGACGGTGGCCCGGTATCTTGTTACTGCGGAAGCGGGCGCAGGAAGAATGGACCGGACTCAGACGGCACGGATGGCCGACGCCAGGCGGCGCAACGCCTGACGCGCCTGACCATCGGTGTGATTTGAATAAAGCACGATGTCGCGTGCGGGAAGAGCGGGCAGACCCCATTGCGGCCCGAGATCAACGGTTCCTGCCGGAGACACGCGCGTGCCCAGCGCCGCGACGGCGAGTCCCGCGGACACGGCCGCGCCGATGGTCGATACGCCACCGCCAACGAACACTTCTGTCCACGCAATGCCTGCGGCGTCGAGCGCATCGACGGCCATGCTGCGCACACTGCAAGGTGCTGCCTGAGTGGCGACGCGGAGCGGCTCCCGCGGTCGCTGCGAGAAGTCCGGCGCGCCCATCCAGCCGAACGATTGTGTGGCGATCGTTTCGCAGTCGAGCCGGCGGCTGTCATGTTGCAGGATCACGGCGGCATCGAGCGTTCCTTGATCGAAGGCATCGAGAAGATCGCGTGAAGCGGCGACGCGGACTTCCAGCAGCAAGCCCGCATCTTCGTCGCTGAGTTGCCTGATGAGGGCGGGGAGTTCGCTGCCGATGACGTGATGACTGACGCCGATCGCCAGCCGCCGACGCCCCGACACGAACGCATTCAGCGCGCTCTGATGTGCGGCGATCAACGCGCGCGCATGGTCAATGAACGCCGACCCGTCCGCCGACAGGCGCACCTGCCGCGGTGTACGTTCGAGCAGCCGGCGTTCGAGCGTTTTTTCCAGACGTCCGATCTTCAGACTGACCGTGGCTTGTGTGGTGTCAAGCGCTTCGGCGGCGCGCGTGAAACTTTTCAGATCGGCCGTCAGGACGAAGGCATGTACTGCATCGATATCCAGCGTTCTCATGAGTGGGCGTCGCGAATCATTCAGATCGTCAATCACTGAAACTGCAAACGTAGCATTCCACGATGATGGCGTTGCCCGTACGCTGTGTCCACTCAATCTTCATGGAGAACGCGTCGATGCTCACGGTCCTTTATCAACATCGTCTGCCGGCCGATTACGACACCGATGGACTCGCCGCACGTGCGCAGGCGCGCGGCAAGTTCTGGGACGAGGTGGCCGAATTGCACTTCAAGGCATTTCTGTTTCGCAAGGATGGTGAGCATGGCGCGACCGACAATCGCTATGCGTCCTTGTATTTATGGCGCCATGATGCGGCGTTTCGCAACTTTCTGGTCGAAGGGCGTTATCGGCACGTGACGAAGACGTTCGGTCGCGCGGCCATTCAGACGCAGATCGCACTCGATGCACGCCAAGGCGATGGCACTCACGCGGGGTTCGCGCGCGTCGAAGCGTCTGATTTTCCGTCCAACGGCGACGTCGATACATTCATCACGGAAGAGGTGGCGCGTAATCGCGACTATGCGGCGCAACCGGGAGTCGTCGCCGCGACGCTCAGCGTGGACACGGCAGCGTGGCGGCTGACGCGCCACGTGCTGACGGAGCGCGAACCTGAGGAGCGGGCGTCGGGCACGACCTATCGCGTTCTTTACCTCTCGCGGCCGCTTCTGCATCTGCTCGCACGGAGTGACGAATGATGTCTGCGTTAAAAGGGCGACGGCGCGGGATATCCGCTCGTCAGGCTTGCGTGGCGCACCTGCTCGGGCTTGGTCTCGGCATCGGCCTGCTCGTTGCCCTGACCACGATAGTCGCGGCCATCGTTCGGCTTGGGCTAGTTGCAAGCCGATGACGCACACTCGATTTGACGAGACCGCGCGCCTCGACGGCGCGCGCGACCCGGAGTGGCGCAGGGTGAGGCCGGCACGACTTCAGGCGTTATCGCGCCGTATGACGACATGCGCAAACATCGCGGCATCATCGGTTTCGGCCGATCCGCTGCGCGTGTCCACTCTCTGCGCGGCTGCGTCGCGCCCGGGCTCCACGATCGAAGGGGGCGAGTCCGCTGGCGCCTCTTGCGAAGCCTGCAGCGCCGTCTCGATAGCCTTGATCAGCGCCAGCGATGGCCCGTCGCCCAGTTCGTACACGACCGATTTTGCTTGCCGGGTAGCGGCCAGCATGTGCGAGTCGCGCAACACGCCGAGATGCTGCGACAGATTCGGCTGACGCAGATTCAACATTGTCTCGATCTCTGACACAGCGCGCGGTCCATCCCGTAAAAGAAGCACGATCGCCAGACGGCTCGGATGACTGATGAGGCGCAACCAGTTCGCTACCGCCCCGAGTTCAGCGTTGTTCGGATCGATGATGCTCATCGCCGCGGCTCCTTGCGTCCGCTTCGCGTTCTTGCGCGGACCGGCTTCTCGCCGCTGCGCGTGCTCGTTCGCGTCTGGTAATACCAGTCAGAAACGTTGTCCTCTGACAGTCGCGCGGAGGCGTCGCCAATGGTCTTCGGCGGAGGCACCACGCATGGCAGACCCGGTTGCCAGTCCGCGGGCGCGTAGAGGTTTTCCAGATAGGTCATGCGCACGGCCTGAAACAGGCGGAACGCTTCCTCGACCGAACGCCCCGTCGAGATCGGATACCAGCTGATGGCCTTGATGATGCCTTCGGGGTCGATCAGGAACATGCCGCGCACCGTACTCGACGACACGGCCTTCGGCGGCAACATGCCGTACGCCTTCGCCACTGCCATCGACGGGTCCTCGATCACCGGAAACGGTATGTCGATCTCGAAGTTGTCCTGGATGCTGCGCAGCCAGGCGAGATGCGAGTAAAGACCGTCGATCGAAAGCGCGAGCAGTTCGCAATCGAGCGCCTTGAATTGCGGCGCAATGCGGGCGAAGGCAATCAGTTCGCTCGTGCACACCGGCGTGAAATCAGCCGGATGTGAGAAGAACAGAAGCCATTTACCCCGGTACGACGCCGACGAAATCATGCCCATCGTCGAGCGCGCTTCGAAGTCAGGCGCCGCTTCGTACAGAAACGGGGGGCGTGATCCCGACAATCCTTCCGCGTTGCTTTCCATGCAGATGCTCGGTCATAGCGCCAGGACGCTGTTTAAAGAATAACGAAAGTGTTTTTCGTTCGTTGACTTGCGAAAATGTTAAATCGATACTGCGGCGCATACCCGCTTCATGCTTCGCTCTCAAGCGGAAGCCGTCGCTAATCTAACTACAGTTACGAACTATTGCAAGTGAATATGGTCAAGCCGCCGCAGCCTCGCGCTCTTGTCGTTCCGCCGCTCACTCCGTTCAGTGCTTCGCTCGAGGTAGATCATGCGCTTCTCGGCAAGCACGTCGACTATGTCGTGAAGTACACCGGCGCCACGATGATCGTCGCTGCGGGCGTCGAGACGCAGGAGTATCACTATTTGCCGTTCGACGAGCGCAAGGCGTTGATACGCGCGACCGCCGATGCCGTCGAGGGCCGCCTGCCGGTGGTGGTCGGCGTCTCGCATCCGTCGTTTCGGACGGCCGTCGAACTCGCTCAGCTGGCGGAGTCGATCGGCGCCGCGGCTATCCAGCTGCTCGCACCGCTGCGGCCGTTCGGCGGCGCGCCGACCACGGCCGAACTGGTGCGTTACGTCGAACTCATCGGCAAGGAAACGCGCTTGCCGGTGATGCTGTATCTGAACGCCGGTCCGGGCGCCGATCTGTCTCCCGATGCGACGCTCGAACTCGCGAAGCTCGAACGCGTGAAATACCTGAAGGAGAGCTCGCGGGATCTGGCGCGCGTGGGCCGGCTGATCGAGCAGATCGACAAGGCCGGTCACGCGCAGTATCTGACCACCGCGCAGATGCTGCTGATCTCGCTTCAACTCGGTGGCAGCGGCGCCACGATGCCGCCGCCGGTGGCGGAGCTGGGCGGCAAGATCATCGCGGCGTTTTCCAGGGGCGATTTGCCCGAGGCTGCGCGATTGCAGCAGCAGCTATCGCTGTTCCCCGCACTCTGGATGCATCGCGGCCTCGGTCCCACGATGAAGGCGGCGCTCGCCGCCCTCGGACGAGGAATCGGCGAGCCGCATCCGCCATTCGGCACGTTCACCGCCGACGAAGCCGCGCAACTTGCCGGCCACCTTTCTTCCACCGATCTCAGCCACGCGACTTCACACCATGCTTGAAATCAAACGACTTTCCGTTGCCGAAGCGGCCATTCTCATCGAAGGCTCACGCCTCAAGTCCGGCGAACTGGGCGTGCCGATGTGCACCGCCGTGACCGACGAGGCAGGTCATCTCATCACATTCGAGCGGATGGATGGCGGCAAGGTCAGCAGCATCAGCATCGCGGTCGATAAAGCCTTCACAGCGGCCACCGCGCGCAAGGGCACCCACGTCTACAACCAGCTGTGTCAGCCGGGCAAGGGCACGTTCGGCATTCACATCACCAATGGCGGCCATTTCAGCATCATCGGCGGCGGTCTGCCGGTGACGGTGGATGGCGTGATCGTCGGCGGCGTCGGCGTGAGTTCGGGAACCGCCGACGAGGACCTCGTGGTTGCCCAGGCAGCGATCGAATTTTTCCGGGAAAAGACCGGGTTCAAGGAGTGAGCCACGCGGCTCGCTGATGACTTATTCCGTTTCAAGGCGTACGGCCATGTCGACCGTTTCCGATGCACCGGGCACCGTTCAGCGCGGCCCGCTCGATTTCCCCGATAGCCCGCTCTCCCAGGCCGCGCGTCAGCCGCTGATGCTGGGCCTGTTCCTGCCGACGCAGACGGGAGGCTTTTCGCAATCAACCTATCCGCGCGGCACGGACTGGTCGTTCGACTATAACCGCACGCTCTCCTTGCGCGCCGAAGCGCATGGTTTCGAGTTTGTCTTCGGCCTGCAGCAATGGATTCCGAAAGGCGGCTTCGGCGGCGAGTCCCGATATCGCGAGAATTTTCTCGACCCGTTCATGTCGACGGTTGCACTGAGTGCGCTCACGCGGCGGCTCATCACCATCTCGACCGTGCACGTGCTGTACGGCGATCTGCATCCGCTGTATCTCGCGCGTTTCGCGGCCACCGCCGACCACATTTCCGGCGGCAAGTTCGGCCTGAACATCGTGACGGGCTATGACGCCGCCGAGCCGCTGATGTTCGGCATGAAGCGCATCGCCCATGATGAACGCTATCAGCGCGCGGACGAGTTCTCCGCCGTGATGGAACGGTTGTGGGACGGGCAGGACAATCTCACGCACGAAGGCCGTTTCTATCAGCTCGAAGGCGCCTATGTGTCGCCGCGTCCCCGCTACGGGCGACCCATCATGGTGTCGGCGAGCGCGTCGCAGGCGGGTTTCGAGTATGCGTCGAAACACTCGGACATCGTGTTCACCTCGAGCCCCGCGGGCGCGGTATTCGAGCGCGCGATCGAGGCCTTGCCCGAGCACGTGCGGAAGATTCGGGCGCCTTACGCGGGCACGGGCCGTTCGCCCAAGGTCATCATCTTCCCGCTGATCATCTGCAAGCCGACCCGCGAGGAAGCGCTCGCCTACCGCGACGCCATCGTCGCCCAGGCGGACCTCGCGTCGATCAACGCGTACACCGCGCGCCACAGCGGCGGCGACGCCCAAGGCTGGAAGCAGCACGTGCCGGCCGATCGCGTGCTCGGCGGTCATATCCAGATCGTGGGTGACCCGAACGACGTGGCCGACGCCTTGCAACGTCTGCATGAAGCCGGCTTCGATGGCGTGCAGATCGGCTTCTACGACTACGCGCCGGAACTCGAATTTTTCGCCGGGAACGTGTTGCCGTTGCTCGAAGCGCGCGGTCTGCGCACGCCGGTACCGGCGCCGGCGGCTTGAGACTTGCGATGCCGGCCGGTCTCATCCTCAACGCCGTCGTGCTGGGCGTCGGCATGCATCCGGCGGCCTGGCGTTTGCGCCGCGACGCCGCGTTCTCGTCGCTCGGCCTGCCGTTCTATCAACAGATCGCACGCGACGCCGAAGCGGCCTGCCTGCATGCGCTGTTTCTCGCGGATACGCTGTCCGTGGGCGAGGAGAACTTCGAGCGCCCGAACCTCGGCGCCATGGATCCGCTGCTCGCGCTCGCCTCGATAGCGGGCGCAACTTCGCATCTGGGTCTGGTGGCGACCGCTTCGACCACCTTCAGCGATCCGTTCTCGCTGGCACGGCGCGTGTCGACGCTCGACCAGTTGAGCGCGGGACGCGCAGGCTGGAACGTCGTCACGACCTTCGTGCCGGACGTCGCGGCGAACTTCGGTCGCGCGCCGCTGCCGCCGGCCCACGAACGCTATGCCCGCGCGGAAGAATTCGTCGACGTGGTGCGCGCGCTGTGGCACAGCTGGTCGCCCGAAGCGTTGATCGGCAACAAGGCAAGCGGCGTGTACGTCGATGGTTCCAAGGTGCGTGCGATCGACCATCACGGCGCGCATTTCGACGTACGCGGGCCGGCGACCCTGCCGCGCTCCGCGCAGGGCGCACCGGTGCTGTTCCAGGCCGGCTCCTCCGAAGCGGGACGTGCGCTCGCCGCCCGTACCGCCGACGTGGTGTTTACCGCGCAGAACACGCTGGCCGGCGCGAAAGCGTTTCGCGCGGACATCCGGGCACGCGCGCAGGCCTTCGGGCGCAATCCGGACAGCATCAAGGTGCTGCCGGGCCTGCTGCCGATCATCGGCGGCAGCGAGGCCGAAGCGCGGGCGCGCAAGCAAGCGCTCGACGAACTCGGCGGCGACGCGGAACTGAAGAAGCTTGCGCTACGTGTCGGCGTGCCGGTCAGCGAACTCGACCTCGATGCGCCACTGCCGGTGGAGCGGATTCGCGCGAACAGCGCCTTCAGGGGCGCCGAAGGATTCCGCAACGCGGCCCTTGAACTGGGCATCCGCGCCGACCTGACGGTGCGGGAGATTCTCTATCGCAATGGCGGCGGGCACCTGCAAGTCGTGGGCAGCCCGGAGCAGGTCGCGGACACGATGCAACAGTGGCATGCGGAAGGCGCGTGCGACGGCTTCAATCTGATGGTCGACGTGTTGCCCGAAGGCCTGAGCGCCGTGACCGCCCAACTGGTGCCGCTACTGCAACGGCGCAATCTTTTTCGCAGCGAGCCGAACGGCCCGACGCTGCGATCCAATCTCGGTTTGTGAGGCCAATCATGCTGAAGTACACGAAAACAGAAGACGTCGCGCGGATCACGTTCGACAGCCCGGCGACCTCGAACGCGATCACGTTCCAGATCATGACCGACTACATCGCGGCATTGCAGGCGGCGCAGGAAAGCCGCGCGCGCTTCCTGCTGATCGACGCGAATGGCGCTGATTTCACGGTGGGCCGCGACCAGAAGGAGCGCGTGCCGAATCTGACGCGCGAGCAAAGCCTCACGCTGATCCTGAAGGCCAACGCCGCGCTGCGCGCGTTCGACGGCGTCAGCATTGCGCTCATCAATGGCCGTGCGCTTGGATTCGGTTCGGGCATCGCGCTGCACAGCACGATTTCGATCGGCGCGGACGATGCCGTGCTCGGTTTCGACGAGATCGATCATGGTCTCGCGCCGCTGGTCGTGGCCGCCTATGCGCCGTACTACATCGCGCCGCGCATCGCGCAGGAGCTCGTCATCACCGGCCGGCCGGTGCCGGCTGAAGAAGCGCGCTCGATCGGATTGCTGAGCCGCGTCGTGCCGCGCGCCGAACTGGCAAAAGCCGGCCTCGAAGCGATCGACAGGCTGTCGGGGCATCTGCCGTCCGCGCTCCGCCTTCTGCGTCGCTATCACGAAAGGCAGGCTCGTTATCCGGAGGACGCCGTGCTCGCCGATGCCGTCCGGCAACTCGCCACGTGGATCGAACAGGGCAAGCCGTAAGGATTCGGCATTCATCGACCGCCTCTCGCACAACAACATCACATAACGAAAGACCATGCAGCTCAAACAACACATTGGAGCGGCGCTCGCGGGCCTGGCGCTGCTCTCGGGCCTGATTCACGGCGCACCCGCCGCGCACGCCGCTGAGGCGCCCTACAAGCTCGGCTATCTGGTCGACGCATCGGGGCCGCAGGCGACCACGATCAAGCCGACCTACGACGCGTTCCAGTTATACGTGACGCAACTCAATCGCGCGGGCGGCATCAATGGCCGTCCGGTGGAAATCGTCACGCGCGATATCCAGAGCGACACACAGCGTTCGCTGACGGCGCTCGAACAGCTGAGGGGCGAAGGCGTCTCGGGCATCCTCGGCCTCGGCGCGAGCAACACCCATGCGGCGGTCTACGCCGCGGCGCAGAAACTCGGCCTGCCCGTGCTGGCCGCGCCGCCCATCAACATCCCGCTGGTCTTGCCGCCGGTCCGTCCGTACGCTTTCGGGCTGGGTCAGGAACTGAGCCTGGCGGGTACTGTGGGCGGTCACTTCGCGCATCAGGTGCGGCCTCAAGGCAAGACTGTCGCGTGTGTCGCGTTCGAGGTGCCCGGCTCGATCCTGAGCTGCAACAAGATCCTCGCGCAAGCGAAGGCCGAGGGCTACCAGCGCGGCGAGCTGTTCACCGTGCCCATCGGCCAGCGCGATTTCCGCGCGGTCGCCGACAAGCTGGTCGCACTGAATCCCGACGTGATCACCGACTGCCTGGGGCGCGAACATCTCGCCGCGTTGCTGCCGGTACTCGCGCGTTCGCCGTATCGCGGCGTGTTCCTGTCGATGGATACCGGGATCGGCGACAAGACGGTGATCAACGCGCTGCCGGCCGATTCGAAGCTCGAGGTGTACAGCTACACGCGGTTCGTTACGGCGGGTGACGGCGCCGGCCCGCAGCTCGACGCGTTGCGCAATGCGCTCAAAGCCGCGCAGCTTGCCGACGACGACGCCAGTCATGCCGGCGGCTGGGCGCTCGGGCTCGTCGTGACGGCAGCGCTCAAGCAGTGCGCGGGCGCCTGCGCGCCGGATGCGCTGCGCGCCGCGCTGGAGAAGGTGGACATCGACAGCGGCGGGCTCACGGGCACGCGTTTCACGCTCTCGCCGACCGATCACTACGGACCGTCCGCGTACCGCCTCTATCGCGTGGATGCCGGCAAGCGGCAGTTCGTGCCGGTCGGCGGCTGGCAGCGCATCGCCAGCAACGGCGAACTGGCGAAATGAATCCGCGATGAACGGCCTGTCTTTCTCCGTCGATCTGTTGAGCAGCGCGATCACCTATGCGCTTTTCGCGCTGGCGGTCGTGCTGGCGTATCGCACCAGCCGCGTACTGATGTTTTGCGTCGGCGAAATCGGCATGACGAGCGCCTACGTGCTGCGCTATGTCTGGCAATGGGCGGGCAGCACGCCGGCCGGATTCGCTCTGGCGGTCGCGGCGGCGCTGGCCGCGGCCGCGTTGCTCGGCTGGGTGCTGTATGCGCTGCTGCGGCAGGTGTCGGCGAGCGGCGACTTCTTCATCGGCACGGTGGTGACGATCGCCGTGTCCATTTTCCTGCAGGGGCTGATGTCGGCGGTCTGGTCGGGCGAGACGGTGCAACTGCCGTTCGCGCATGGCAGCGTCGCATTTGCCGGTGCGTCGATTTCCCAGGTGAGTATCGGCATCATCGTGACCGGCGGCGTGCTGATCGCGGCACTGTTGCTCGTGTTCTACCGCTCGCGCATCGGTATCGAATTGCAGGCGATCGCGGGCAACTGGCAACTCGCGGTGCTCAATGGCATTCCCGCGTCGAGCCGTCTGTCGGCGGTATGGATCGTCGCGGCCATGCTGAGCGCCGTAGCCGGGATCTTTTCGGGCGCGATTTCGGCCGTGTCGATCACCGGCGCGGAAGTGGGCTTCTCCGGCATCGTCGCCGCGATCATGGGCGGGCTGACCAGTCCGCTCGGCGCGCTCGCCGGCGCTTTGGTGCTCGCCATCGGCGAGAACCTCACGAGCCTGTATTTCGACGCTCGCTACAGCGTCGCCGTGCCGGTGCTGCTACTGGTGCTGCTGCTCGCACTGCGGCCCGCCGGATTGAGCGGGCGCATCGAGCGCATTTCAAGGACCTGATCATGTCGAGTTCCTCTTTGCGGACCCTCGCGCCTGTCAGCAGGCCCGCGGCAGGGCAGCGCTCGCCGCTGCGCCTCGCGGCGTGGACCTCGCTGGTGCTGCTCGCACTGGCCGCGCCGTTCGGCTTCGGCGGCTATGGGCTGTATGTCGCGGCAAGCGGCGGCCTGATGGCCGTCGGCGCAATGGCGCTGACCGTGCTGTCGGGATCGGCCGGTCTGCCGTCGCTGGGCACGGCGGCGTTTCTCGCGATCGGGGCGTTCTCGTCCGGCATCCTGGCCACTCAAATGGGGCTCGGGATCCTGCCGGCCATCGGCGTGGCGATCGTGCTCGGTTTCGCGTCCGGCGCGGGAGTCGCGCTGCTGACGCTGCGCGTGTCGGGCCTGTATCTCGCGGTCGGCACGCTGGCCCTGCAGCATGTGGTGTCCATCGTCGCCACCGATCTCGACCTGAAGCTGACTTACGCAAGCGGTTTCATGCTCGATTCGCCGCATCTCTTCGGCATCGCCATCGATTCGCCGTGGCGCTGGTGGGCGCTCACGGTCGCGCTGATCGCCGTGGTCCTGATGCTGTTCGCGTGGCTGCAGCGCGGTCACGTGGGACGCGAGTGGGCCCTGCTGCGCGCGGAGCCGACAGCCGCCGCCGCGCTCGGCATCTCGGCAGTACGGGCGCGCCTGACGGTGTTCGCTTTGACGTCCGCCGTCATCGCCGCTTCCGGCGCCGTGGATGGTTACCGGCTCGGCAACGTACAAGCGACGGGTTATACGCTGCATCTCGCCGTCACTTATCTGACCGTGGTGGCCCTGGGCGGCGCGGGACGCCTGATTGGCGCGATCGTCGCGTCGTACGTGGTGGTGATGTTGCCCGACGCGATCGCCGCGCTGCTGCGCGTGGCCGGTATCGATGCCACGTCGCGTCTCGCCGGTATCGACAACATGCTGCTCGGCAGCATCCTGGTGTTCGCGCTGCTCGATGGACCGGCGCGCGTGCGCGGTGCGCTGCTACGTCGTCGCGGACCCGCCGCCATTCCGGCCACGGAACCCGCTACGACTGCCGATCGGAACGGGAGTGACGCATGAACGCCCCTGAATGGTTTCAGGTGAAGGCGCTGTCGGTCGCGTACGGCGTCGATCTTGCGGTGCACGAAGTCTCGTTCGACCTGCAGCGAGGCGACAGCATGGTGCTGGCCGGCAGCAACGGCGCGGGCAAGACTTCGGTGCTCGCCGCCGTGGCGGGACTCCGGCCGGGCCGGCAGCGCTTGTCCGGCGATATCGTGCTGGGCGGCATCCCCTTGACGGCGGGTGCGATCGGCACGCGCATCGCGCAGGGTGTGCGGCTCGTGCCTGACCGTGACAAGGTGTTTGCGCTGCTGACGGTGGCGGAAAACTTGCGCATCGGCGCGGCCCGTGCGCGCAATCGCGACATCAAGCTCGACGACGTGCTCGGCTGGTTCCCGCGGCTCGGCGAACGGAGCCGCTCGCTCGCGGGCAACCTGTCGGGCGGCGAGCAGCAGATGCTCGGCATCGGCATGGCGCTGCTCGCCTCGCCGCAACTGCTGCTGCTCGACGAACCGACGCTCGGCCTCGCCGTGCCGGTGATCGAGGACTTGTGCGTCCGGCTCGCGCGGCTGCGCAGCGAAACCAGTTTGTCGATGATCGTCGCGGAGTCCGACTCGCAGTGGCTCGCGGCGCTGGCCGGGCGGGCCGTGGTGCTCGATCGCGGCCGCCTGATGCGCCGCTTCGACGCGCTGAGTTCAGGCGATCTCGACACCATTCACGACCTGATGCTCGGCCTCGACCCAGATGCGGCGCCGGCGCAACCTAAGGAGGGCGCTCATGCCGCGCAATGACACGCAGGCGCGCGCGGCGCTGCATCTCGAGGACGTGAATCTGGCGTTCGGCGGCCTCGAGGTGCTGCGCGACGTCACGCTGAACCTGCATGAAGACGAAGTGCTTGCGCTGATCGGACCGAACGGGGCCGGCAAATCGGCGCTTCTCAACTGCATCGGCGGCATCTACACGGCGAAACCCGGCAGCACGATCAGCCTCGGCGCTACGCGTATCGACGGACTCGCGCCGCATCGCATCGCGCAGCTTGGCGTAGGGCGTACGTTTCAGGGACTCAAGCTGGTGCGCGAACGAAGCGTGCTCGACAACATCCTGCTCGGCTGGACGCCGCGCTTCAGCGTCAATGCGCTGGGCAGTCTGCTGTTACCGGTGCGCGTGCGGCGAGAGGAGCGGGAAGCACGCGAACGGGCACACGCCATGGCCGAGTTGTGCGGCCTGACCGACGTGCTCGCCGCGCCGGTCGCCGACTTGCCGCTCGGCGTGCTGCGCCGTGTCGATCTGGCGCGCGCGCTGATCCGCGAGCCGCACATCCTGTTGCTCGACGAACCCGCTTCCGGCCTGAGCCACGACGAGCGGCCGCTGATCGGCGAGATGGTGCGGATCGCGCGCAGCCGCAAGGGACTCTCGGTGCTGTGGATCGAGCATGACCTGGATCTCGTGCTCTCGCAGGCGGAACGCGCCGTGGTGCTGCATCACGGCGCCGTGGCCGCGATAGACGATCCGCAGCAGCCAAGCGGCCGCGCCCGGCTGCTTGATGCGTACCGGCTGGGCGCGGCACACGCCCGGCCAGGACGGGAAGCACCTCGGCCCGCCTGACCGGAAGACTCCGGAGCGCCGGTGCACCGAGCGTTCCTTCTTTTCGATTGCCCATACCAACGATGAAAAAGACCAAGTTGTTCTGCGGCGCGTTGACGCTCCTGTCGGCCGCCGCCCACGCGCAAAGCAGTGTCACGCTGTACGGCAGCCTCGACGAAGGCGTGACCTACACGAGCAATATCAAGGGGCATGGCACGGCGTCGGTCGGCCCGGTGGCCGTGCCCGACTTCTTCGGCCTGCGCGGGACCGAAGACCTGGGCGGCAACTGGAAGGCGATCTTCGCGCTGCAGAACGGTTTTCTCTCCAGCACCGGCGCCACGACGATTGCGGGCGAGGCGTTCAGTCACTTTGCCTGGGTGGGACTGGCCAGCCCCTACGGCGCGCTGACGCTCGGCCGCCAGCTCGATCTCACGACCGAAACCCTGCGCCTCAGCTCCGACGGCGCGCTGCAATACACGTTCTATCTGTTCCACCCGGCGAATCTCGACAACATCGGCATTCGCGGCGATTCGATCAACAATTCGATCAAGTACGCGACGCCGGATTTCCGGGGTCTGAAGGGCGCGGTGCTGTACGGTCTCGACGACACGACGACACAGCCGGGCCACGTGGTGTCCGCGAACGTGACGTATATGCACGGTCCGCTGCGGGCGTCTGCGGTGTACAGCAGCTGGCGCAACCACGCGATCGATATCGGCTCGCAACTCGGCTATGGCAGCTTCCTCGGCACGTCGCTCACGGGCGGGGCGGTCTTCAACGCGAAGACCCAGAAGATCGCGGGCTTGTCGGCGTCGTACGCAATCGACCGGCATCTCGACGTGCACGCCGTACTGACCCAGGTGAATCTCAGTTCCGTGACGCAGGCAGGACGCATGCGCAATGTGGAAGGCGGCGCGGATATCCACTTCACGCCGGCCAATACCGTGACGCTGGGCGGTTACGCATCGTGGCTCACGGGCACGCGCTACGCAGCGTTCGGCGTGGGTGACATCTACGCGCTGTCGCCGCGCACCATCGTCTATGCCCAGGCCGTCTATCAGCATGCGGACGGCAACGGTCATGCGGCGCTGGCGCTGCTGGCGCCATCGGACAGCCAGAACCAGACAGCCCTGCGCATCGGCGTGCATCACTTCTTCTGATCTTCCCATTTCAACACCGGGGCGACGACGCTCGCCTCCACACCACGCAAGGAACTGACATGACGCTTCGACTTGGCGACACCGCGCCGGATTTCGAACAGGATTCAAGCATTGGCCGCATCCGCTTCCATGAGTGGCTCGGCGACAAATGGGGTGTGCTGTTCTCGCATCCGGCCGACTTCACGCCGGTCTGCACGACCGAACTCGGCCTCACGGCGAAGCTCGCGGGCGAGTTCGAGAAGCGCCAGGTGAAGACCATCGCGCTGTCGGTCGACGACGCGGAGTCGCACAAGGCCTGGATCGAGGACATCAACGATACGCAGGCCGCCAGCGTCGGTTTCCCGATTCTCGCGGATGGCGATCGCAAGGTGGCGACGCTCTACGACATGATCCATCCGAACGCGAACGAGACCTTGACCGTGCGCTCGCTCTTCATCATCGATCCGAAGAGGAAAGTGCGCCTCATCATCACGTATCCGGCGAGCACGGGCCGCAACTTCGACGAAGTGCTGCGCGTGATCGACTCGCTGCAACTCACCGATCACCACTCGGTGGCGACGCCGGGCAACTGGAAGCAGGGTGACGATGTGGTGATCGTGCCGTCGCTGCAGGACGAAGCCGTCATCAAGCAGAAATTCCCTAAGGGTTACAAGGCGGTGCGGCCGTATCTGCGCATCACGCCGCAGCCGAACAAATAATACGTGGCTCTGCGCCGCCGCGAGCGGCGCAGTGTGCTTTCGATCCATCGTCGCGCTCTGCATGGCTCGCAACGCGTGCCAGCCTGCCGGGACCTGAGGCCCGCCCCACCATCATGAAACTTCCTGGCTTTTCACTGCCCGCCCTACCGGCGCTCGTGTTCGCGCTCGGCGTATCGTGCGCGCATGCCGCGCCGGCGCCATACCGGATCGGCTATCTCGTCGATGCTTCGGGATCGGAGCAGCAGACCATCAAGCCTTCGCTCGACGGCCTGAATCTCTACATCGCTCAGCTGAACCGTGCAGGCGGCGTAAATGGCCGGCCCGTCGAGATCGTCGTGCGCGACACGCGCAGCGATCTGCAGCAGTCTCTCGATGCCGTCGTCAGTCTTGCGCATGACGGCGTGTCGGGAATTGCAGGCATGGGCATGTCGAGCACGCATGGTCCGGTTTACGCGGCTGCCCAGCGGGCCGGGCTGCCGGTGATCGCCGCGTTCCCCGCGACCACGCCCGTGGTGCTGCCGCCCGCGAAGCCCAACGCATATGGCGTCGGACTCGCGTTCAATGTCACGGCGGTAGTGGCCGGTCATCTCGCGCGCAAGGTGAGTCCCACGGGAAAGCGGCTCGTGTGCGTCGGCTTCGAATCGGCGGGCTCGATGCTCGCCTGCTCGACACTCGGCAAGGTCGCGCGCGCTGAAGGGTTCACCGACGTCGAGACCCTGACGGTACCGGTCGGACATCACGACTTTCGCGCGATCGTCGAGCGCATCAGGGCGTCGTCCCCGGACGTCGTGACCGACTGCCTCGGGCGTGCGCAAGTGGCCGCGCTGCTGCCCGCGCTGACGCATTCGGATTACCACGGCATCTTCCTCTCGATGGATTCGGCCATCGGCGACGACGTGCTGCGCGACGCCACGCCGGCCGGATCGGGCACGACCGTGTACAGCTACAGCCGCTACGTGAGCGGCGGCGACGGCAGCGGTCCGCAGGTCGATGCATACCGCCGCGCCGTCGCGGCCGCGAATTTTCCGCAGCCGACCTCCAGCCTCGCTGCTGGCTGGGTGATGGGCATGGTGCTGGGCGACGCGCTCCGGCGCTGCCCGGGCGACTGCACGCGCCAGCAATTCAACGCGGCGCTCGACTCAGTCGATGTAGACACGGGTGGCCTGACCGCCGAACGGGTGCGCTTCACTCCGACGGATCACTACGGGCCGAGCGCCTATCGTCTGTATCGCTACGACGCCGTGGCGCGGAGGTTTTCGAGCGTCGGCGACTGGACTCGCATCGGCAGCGACGGCCGTCTCGCGCAGTGACGCCCTGAGTGCCCTGAAGCGCGCAAACATGTCTGCGCTTCAGGGCGTCAGCGGGCGTCGGCGAGGATGAGGTCCGCGCCTTTCTCGGCGATCATCAGCGTGGCCGGATTGGTGTTGGCCGAAACGATGCGCGGCATCACCGACGCATCGGCGATACGCAGTCCGGGCACGCCTCGGACGCGCAGCGCAGGATCGACCACGGAGCGCGCATCGCCGCCCATCCGGCACGAGCCGACCGGATGATGCACTGAGTCACCCTTGCGTTTGCAGAAGGCGAGGACGGCATCGTCGTCGCGCAGGTCCGGACCGGGCGCGAGTTCGCTGAGCCCGTAGGACGCGAGCGCCGGCGAGGCGAAGATGCGCCGCAGGCGAGCAATGCCCGCCAGCAGCGTGCGCCGGTCGTCCTCGTGCGTCAGATAATTGCCGACGATCTCCGGCGCGTCCTGCAAGCCCAGGCCGCCCGCGTGAATGCTGCCGAGCGATTGCGGCTGCACCGGATACACGATCGCCGTCACCCCCGGTTCGCGCGTGAAGCGGCGTGGATGCGTGGCGGGGTCGAGCGCACCCGGTGCGAACAGGATCTGCAGATCAGGACGCGCGAGCGACGGTGACGAGCGCACAAAGCCGCCTGCCTGCATCGCATTGAATGACAGCAGCCCGTCACGCAGCAGCGCATAGCGCAGGATCTGCAGCGGCAGACGCCAGCCGCGACCCAGGGGGTTCAGGGTATTGCCGTGCCGCACGCGCATGACGACCGGCGACTGGTAGTGATCCTGCACGTTTTCGCCGACATCCGGCGCGTCGACGCGGGCGGAGATTCCCAGACGCGCGAGCCGCTTCGCATCGCCGATGCCACTGCGTTCCAGCACCAGCACGTTGCCCACCGTACCGGCGCACAACACCACTTCGCGCCGTGCTCGCACGGTCCGCACGCCCGCGTCGCGTGTGGCCGTCACGATGCCGTCCACGCGGGTCCCGTCGAAACTCAGTTGCCGCACGGTCGTCGCCGTCGTCACATGCAGATTGCCGCGCGACCGGGCGCGCCGCAGATAGGCGGTCGCCGCGCTCTGACGTCTGCCGCGATGGACCGCCTGGAAGTAGTAGCCGGCGCCTTCCTGCGCGCCGGCGTCGAAGTCGTCGATCAGCGGGCTACCGGTTTCGGCCATCGCGCGCAGGAACGCATCTGACGCCGCATGCCGCTGCGCGCGCGATAGCCGCAGCGGACCCGCGTCGCCGCGCCAGGCGCTGCCGCCGTCGGGATGTGTTTCACTGCGGCGAAAGTAGGGCAGCACGTCGTTCCAGCCCCAGCCCGCGCAGCCAGACGCCTCCCAGCCGTCGTAGTCGTCGCGATGGCCGCGCACATGCACCATCGCGTTGACGCTGCTCGAACCGCCCAGCACGCGGCCGCGCACGTAGTCGATCACGCGGCCGTCGAGGCCAGGTTCAGGCAAGGTCTTGTAGTCATGGATCACGCGCGGATCGAACGCCACCGAATTGAAGCCGGCCGGCACGTGCAGCAGCGGCAGGGAATCGCGGGGTCCGTCTTCGACGAGCAGCACGTCGTGGCGGCCGTCGGCGCTCAGGCGGTCGGCCAGCACGCAGCCCGCCGTGCCTGCGCCGACGATGATGTAGTCGTAGTGGTCTTGCAAGATGAAACGGTTCCTGTCGATGGGCGGGAAGGGGATGGCCGGCGTTCCGCGTTCAGCCGAGCGTGAATGGGTCGCGGGCTTGCCCCTCGAGTTCGGTCCAGATGGTCTTGACTTCCTGGAACTCGGCCAGTCCCGCGAGCCCGTTTTCGCGTCCGATACCGCTGTGCCCGAAGCCGCCGAACGGCGCGAACGGCCCGACGGTCCGGTACGCATTGATCCACACGCTGCCGGCCCGCACCTTGAGCGCGACGCGGTTCGCGCGGCGCACGTCGTCGGTCCAGATGCCCGCGGCCAGGCCATAACGCGTGTCGTTGGCGAGCGCGATGGCTTCTTTCTCATCGTCGAACGGGATCACGCTGAGCACGGGCCCGAACACTTCCTCCTGCGCGATCCGCATGCGGTTGTCCACACCGGTCAGCACAGTCGGCTCGACGAACAGGCCGCCCAGCGCGGCGGGCTTGCCGCCATGGGCAATGCGCGCGCCCTGTGCGGTCGCGTCGGCGACCAGCGACAGAATCTTGTCGTACTGCGGACGCGTGGCCACCGGGCCCATCTGCGTGTCCGGGTCGGTCGGGTCGCCCAGGCGGATGCCGCGCGCCCGCTCGACGATCGCATCGACCAGGGTGTCTGCGATCTCGCGCTGCACCAGCAGGCGCGAACCGGCCATGCAGGTCTGGCCGGTGGCGGCGAAGATGCCGGAGATCACGCCATTCGCGGCGAGTCCGATGTCGGCGTCGGCGAAGACGATCTGCGGCGACTTGCCGCCGAGCTCCAGCGAAACGCGCGTGAAGTGCTGAGCGGCGCTCTGCGCGATCGCGCGCCCCACGCCGTCCGAGCCGGTGAAGGCGATCTTGTCGATATCCGGATGGCCGGCCAGCCGTTCGCCGACCCGCCTGCCGCCCGTGACGACATTGAAGACGCCCGGCGGCAGGCCGGCCTCGTGCACGAGTTCGGCGAAGGCGGCCGTCGAGACGGGCGTGTGTTCCGAGGGCTTCACGACGAACGTGCAGCCCGCGGCGAGCGCGGGTGCGAGCTTCCACAGCATCAGCAGGCCCGGCGAGTTCCACGGCGTGATGGCCGCGACGACGCCGATCGGCTCGCGCCGGGTTACTGCGGTGAAATTGGGTTTGTCGCTCGGCAGCACCGCGCCGATGTCGCTCACCGCGAGGCCTGCGTAGTAGTAAAGCCATTCGGGCAGATAGCGCCACTGCCCGAGCATCTCGCGATACAGCTTGCCGTTGTCGGTGCTTTCGAGGCGCGCGAATTTCTCCGCATCGCGCTCGATCAGCGCGGCAAGACGGCGCAGCACGGCCGCGCGCTTCTGCGGCGTGGTGCGCGACCACGGGCCGCTCTCGAAAGCGCGTCGGGCCGCGGACACGGCGGCGTCGACGTCGGCATCGGTGGCGTCGGGCACGCTGGCCCACGGCACGCCGCGATAGGGATTCAGGCTCGTCAGGCGTTCGGTGCCGGATCCGTCGGTGAACTGGCCGTCGATGTAGAGACGAAAGCGCTGCAAGGTATCGGACATGGTGATGGGCGGGAGTTGAAGAAACGAGATCGAAAGGTCAGCCGGCAGGTGCGCGTCGCAGCGTGGCGAGCCGTGCGTAAAACGCCGTCGACGCCTCCGGATTGCGGCACATCGACGGTGGATCGCCGGCGATGAGCCGCAGCACGTTGTCAAGCGCGACCGGCAGAAAAGAAGCGAACATCTCTTCCGTGTGGCCGACGAGATGCGGCGTGAGCCAGACGTTGTCGAGTTGGCGTAACGGGCTGTCGGCGGGAAGCGGTTCGACGGCGAAGGTATCGAGCGCGGCGGCGCCCAGCGGCCCGTCCAGCAGTGCGCGATGCAGCGCTTTCTCGTCGATCAGGCTGCCTCGCGCGGTGTTGATCATGATGGCGCCCGGTTTCAGGCGCGCGAGCGCGGCGGCATCGATGAGCGGCGGCTCGCCCGCGCGCGCGTCCGCATGCAGGCTTACGACATCGCTGCGTTCGAGCAGGACGTCGAGGGGCACGAACTCCACGCAGGGCGCGTAGGGCGCGTAGGGCGCGTCGGGTGCATCGGGCGCGTGCGACCGGCGCGCGGCCAGGATCGTTGCGCCGAACGGTTGCAGCCGCGCGGCGACGGCGCGGCCGATGCGTCCGAAGCCGACCAGACCGACAGTGCGCCCGGCGAGCGTGCGCGCCCAGCGCGGGCGCGTCTTGCCATCAGGCCGTTGCCGTTCGCCGCGTAGCACCTGCTGCGTGTGGTCGGGCCGATACAGCATCGAGAGCATCAGCATGACGGTGGCCTCGGCCATCGACACGACGTTTTCCTGCGTCGCGCCATGTCCGACGAGCACGCCGCGCGCGCTTGCGGCGGCGACATCGATGGTCTCGGTGCCGACAGTGGGCGCAACGATGCCGCGCAGACGCGGCGCGGCATCGATCAGCGCGCGCGGGCAGCGCGAGCGCGAGGAGAACACGGCGACGTCCACATCGGCGAAGATCGTCCGCAAGGTGCAAGCGTCGGCCAGTTGCGCCGTGTCCAGCGTGTCGCGCCGGACCTCGACGCCGTGGGTGCGCAACCCATGTTCGAGCGCGTCGAAGAGCGCGGTCAGCACGGGATCGTCGTGCATGAAGACGACGGCGCGCGTCATAGGCTCGCCGCGCGAACCACGTCCGCTTCGATCAGGTTCCACAGCCGGTCGACGAACGCGAGAAAGGGCGCGCTGCGCTTGACGGTCAGCGCGCGGGGGCGCGGAAAGTCGACCCGCAGGTCCGCCACCACGCCGCGGCCGTTCGCCCCGAGCACGATGATGCGATCGGCGAGATACAGCGCCTCGTCGATCTGATGCGTGATGAACAGCACGGTCTGACGTCGCAGCGCCCAGATCGCGAGCAGTTCGCGCTGCATGATTTCGCGTGTCTGCGCGTCGAGTGCGGAGAAGGGTTCGTCCATCAGCAGCACGGCCGGATCGACGGCGAGCGCTCGCGCGAGGTTCACGCGCTGGCGCATGCCGCCCGACAGCGTCGCCGGATAATGCCGCGCGACGCGTGTGAGGCCCACCCGCGCGAGCAGGGCCGTGCCGCGCGCGTCGCGTGCTTCGCGCCCGGCGCCCTGCATCTCGAGCCCGAACACGACGTTCTCGTGAACCGTGCGCCACGGCAGCAGCGCATCCTGCTGGAAGACGAAGCCGCACGCGCCGTGGTCACCGGCGTGCGCAATGTGGATCGCGCCGTCGTCGAGTGGATCCAGACCGGCGATGGCGCGCAGCAAGGTGGTCTTGCCGCTGCCGCTCGCTCCGAGCAGGCAGACAAATTCGCCTTCGGCGATATCCAGCGACAGTCCGTCGAACACGACGTGCCGTGAGCCATCCGGGCCCGGATGGCGCCGATGCAGATTGCGGATGCGCACCGCCTGGCGCGGCGTCGCGGGCGGCTTGCCGTGCGTGGCGTCAGTCATCTGATTCCTCCGCGTGCGTTGCGGTCGACGTGGGTGCGGATGCGGCCGAGCAGCGAGATCAGCACGATACCGATCAGCGAGAACAGCGCGACGCCGAGCAGGAGCGTGGGCGTATCGAAGCTTTGGCCCGCTGTCGTGATGAGATAGCCGAGGCCGCCCTGCGCCGCGAAGAGTTCGCCGACCGCGACGCCGGTCAGTCCGCGTCCGATGCCGAGCCGCAGTCCCACGACGATCGAGGGCAGGGCGGCCGGCAGCAGGATGCGTGTCAGCACCTGAGCTCGCGAGCAGTGGTAGACGCGCGCGACGTCGAGCCAGGCAGGGTCCGCGCCGCGCACGCCGCTCAATGTGTTGTAGAGAATCGGGATGATCGCCACGGTCGTGACAATGGCGATCTTGGAGGCCATCCCGATGCCGAAAACAAGGATGAAGAACGGCATGAGCGCGACGAGCGGACTCGAATACAGGATGTCGATCCACGGCTCGGCGAAGGTCCGCCAGCGGCTCGATAGCGCGAGCCCGACACCGGCCGCAATCCCGCACACGGCCGCAAGCGCGAAGCCTGCCGCGAACTCGCCAAGACTGATGGCGATGTCGCGCGCCAGCCGTCCATTCTGAAGCAGCGGCCAGGCGGCCATCGCGACGCGCGAAGGCGGCGCGAACAGGATCGGATTGGTGACCACCCAGCGCCCGACGATCTCCCAGACCAGCAGCCCGAGCACGACTGACGCGGCGCGACCGGCAAGCGGACCGCGCGCGCCCGGCCATGAACGCCTCCGATGGAGCGTCTGCGCGCCGCCGCGGACCTTGCCGCGCAGCGCATCGTGCGAGACGCCAGGCAGGCTCATGGCGCGCCTCCCGACGCCTTGAGCGCCTGCTGCAAATAGCTGCGCTCCACATAGTGCGCGGGGGCGTCCCGGCTGCCGCGCAGCGTCAGATAGCGTTGCACGTCGGCATCCGGCAAGGTGCCGTCCCTGGCCATCACCGCCGTAGGGCCGAAGTACAGATCGTACGTGCGCGCTGCATCTGCTTCGTCGATGCCGATCGCATCGCGCAGTATCGCGATCGCCTGCGCGCGGTGCGCCTGATCGCGCAGCCAGCGTCCGGCGCGCACCGTCGCACGCAGGAATGCGGTCACGTCGGTGCGATGCTCCTGTGCCCAGTGCGCGCGTGTCGCGAACACGATGTAGACCCCGTCGAAAGCTTCGAAGGTGTAGCCGAGATGGGTCAATCCCTCTTTCACCGCACGGAAGTCCTGCGGCTGGCTCAGTGCGGTCGCCGCGATCGCGCCGCGGCTCAGCGCGGCATAGCGCGTCGGACCGCCGCCCAGGGCGAGCAGCTGATAATCGCCGCGCTTCAGGCCGTGCTGTTCCAGCAGCAGGGCAACCATGGTCGACACCGCTTCGTTGATCTGCGTGACGCCGATGGTCTTGCCGCGCAGATCCTCGATGCGCGTGATCTCCGGCCGGGCGATCAGCGCGAACGAGGCACGCGCGGTTTCGGCGCCGATCATCGTGACATCGGCGCCCTTTTCGCGCGCGGCAATCGCCAGCTCGGCGGGCGTCGACAGGACATCCACCGCGCCGGCCAGCAGCGTCTGCACCGACTGGCTTGCACTGTCGATCCGCATGGGCCGGATGTCGATGCCTTCCTGTGCGTCGTAACTGAGCGCCTTGGCCGCAAACACGTCCCAGTAATAGGCGACGGGCGCGATATAACCATAGGTCAGGGTGGTTGCCGCCTGCGTGTTGTACGAGGCGAGCGCGGCAAGCGTGGCGCCGACGGCCAGGCAAAGAGCGCGCGAGCGCCTGAACCGGCGAATCATCGCTCGAACGCCGGGTCGAGCGTGCGCGCGAGCGCAAGCAGGGCGCCCCAGTCGCGGCTGTTTTCGGTGATCGTCGTGAGGAACTTCTCGACCTGCGCGGTGGCGTGAGCAACGACGTCGTCGGGCGGCACGATCAGTTGGTCGATGCCGCCTGCAGTGAGGGCCGCCACCTGCGCGCGGCATGCGAATTCGAAGTTGTGATGCTCCACGTAAGCCTCGGGAATCGTGCGCCCGCAAATCAGGGCGCCATGATTCTGCATCACGAGGAAGAGCTTGTCGCCGAGGCTGTCGGCCAGCGCCTTGCGCGCGGAGACATCGAATTCAAAGCCGGCGAAACGATGGTAGCCCGTGCGGCTGTAGACGCGCAGCGCGTGCTGATTCAGCGGCAGCAGGCCGATCTTCTGCATCGACACGGCGAGATTGGCCGTGGTATGCGTGTGGAATACGGCCTGGATGTCGGGGCGCGCTTCGAACACGCCCGCATGAATGACCTGGCCGCCGCGACTCACCGAGTCGGCCGAGTCGCTCAGCTTGTTGCCGTCCAGGTCGTATTTCAGCAGCGACGACGCAGTGACTTGCTGGAACAGTTGACGCTCGCCCTTGACGATATAGCGATCCGGCTCGCCCGGAACGCGCGCCGAGAGATGGTTGTAAGTGAGATCGTCGACGCCGGCCGCAGCCATCAACCGGTAGCTCGCCGCGAGTTGTACGCGCGCATGCCATTCCTCGGGGCTGATATGGGAGGGACGATGCTGTTCTTCGTGCGGGTCGGCGGTGAATGCGGGTGCGAGCGTGTCGGATTGACTCATGGCTTTCGAGTGGCGGCGTGTCTGTGGAAGCGAGTGGATCTGGATAATTGCGATTTATTGCAATTGTTTGGGTATGCGTGCGGTCGCAGTGCGCCACCTTGATGCGCCAGGGCGTCTTGCGGGCATGACACGCGATTATTGGTTGCTGACTATCGAAATACAACAAACGTAAACTGATTTGTTTATTCTCCAGCGGGTATCGACAACGACGGTGCTTGTGCGAAACTGGCCAGCCTTTTCAGCGACTCCCGTTCATGTCTGCTCCGTTCAACATCGATGGTTGGCGTGCGCGTGCGAAACGCCGCTTGCCATCCGTCGTATTCGACTACCTCGAAGGCGGCGCGGAAGATGAAGCGACGCTGCGCGCCAATCGCGAGGCGTTCAGGCGTTACCGTTTCGTGCCCGATCTGTTGCCGGGGTCACCGGTCAGCTCCACCGCTGTCGACTGGTTCGGCGAGCAGCTCGCGGTGCCGTTCGTGGTCGGTCCCACCGGCCTCAACGGCATCTTCTGGCCCGACGCCGACCTCGCGCTGGCGAAGGCCGCGCACGGCGCCGGCGCGGCCTTCGCGTTGTCCTCCGCATCCAACGTATCGATCGAAGCGGCCGCGGCGGCCGCGGCGGCCAGCAACGGGCCACGGTGGTTTCAGCTCTATCCATGGGGAGACCGCGGGCTCTCCGAGCGTCTGATGGAGCGCGCCCGCGCCGCCGGATACACCACCTTGATCGTCACGGTGGACGCACTGCTTTCCGGCAAACGTGAACGCGATCTGCGCAACGGCTTTGCGCACGAACTGCGCACCACGCCGCGCAGCGTCTGGCAGGGCATGACGCGTCCGCGCTGGCTGTTTTCAACCTGGTTGCCCCACGGCATGCCAGGCTTCGAGAATCTCCGCGAGTTCGCGGGCCCGCGAGCCACGCCAGCGCAACTCGCAGCATTCGTGCGCGATCGCAAGAACCCGTCGTTCGCGTGGGACGACGTCGCGTATTTCAGGCAGCGCTGGGACGGGCCACTGGCGGTCAAAGGTGTGCTGTGTGAAGGCGACGCGAAGCGGGCACAGCAGATCGGCGCCGATGCCATCGTGGTCTCGAACCATGGCGGACGTCAGCTCGATGGCGCGATCGATACGCTGCGTGCACTCGAGCGGATCGCCGAATGCAACGAAGGCAGAATGAAGCTGTTGGTTGACGGTGGCTTCCGGCGGGGTACCGATATCGTCAAGGCGCTTGCGCTGGGTGCCGATGCGGTCATGCTGGGACGTGCGCCGCTCTACGGCGTCGCCGCGGACGGCCAGTCCGGCGCGGCGGGCGTGCTCGACATCCTGCGCGACGAAATGCGGCGCACGCTCGGTCTTCTCGGCTGTACCGCGCCGGACCAGCTGATGCGTTCGCACCTCGATGTCGACTCGTGATTGCGTTTGACGCGAGCGGCGATCTGCCGCCGTACTCATGCAACAGGTACCGCCCGCTCATATCGATATGACGCTTGCTTGGTTTCCGTGCGCGCGGCCCTTGCATACCATGCCTGGCCGGGTACGCACGCGTGCACCCGCAACGCGCCAACCTTCAGGAACACCATGAGTGCAGACGAACGACTGAACCGGCTGATCGAACCGGGCCGAACCTCGAACGAACCGAGAGCGAATTATCGCAATGCCACGCGCTGGGGCGACCTGATCTTCGTTTCGGGAAAGTCCGCCAGTGGCGCGGTCGATGACAAGCCGCCCAAAGGCAGGCTCGGCGACACGCTCACGGTGGCGGACGGCGTCGCGTTCGCGCGCGAGGCCGCGATCGAAGTCTTGCTCGTGCTCCGCGATGAACTCGGCTCGCTCGATCGCGTCGGGCAGGTGCTCGAGGTGCAGGGCTTCGTGAATGCGGACGCCGCTTTCGAAGATCATGCCAAGGTGCTCGATGGTGCGTCGGACGTGCTGGTCGAGGTGCTGGGCGAGGCCGGCGTGCATGCGCGCTCGGTGTTCGGCGCGGTATCGCTGCGCGGGGGGCAGCCGGTCATTCTGCGAGCCGTGGTCGGCGTGCGCCCGGTCTGAAACGCCGGAGGACTTCGCGCCCGCCTGCGCGGGCTGCATCCCTTTCGTCCGCACCTCAGTGCGGAAAATAATCCGGCAGGCGGAAGCCGTCATAGGCGCGATTACCCGTGATCGCCTGGCGGAACGCATCCGAACGATACGCCGCGACGATATCCTCGGTTTGTCTCGAATGCTGATTCGCGGCCTTCACCACCACCTGATTGACGTAGGGCGACGTCATCTGTTCGAGCGCGAGCGCGCTCGACAGCGCATGTCCGCTCGACACCGCGAAATTGCCCTGAATCGCCGCGAAATCGACATCTTCCAGCGCGCGCGGCGCCTGCGCGGATTCGAGCAGCACCAGCTTGATGCCGGCAGGGTTGTCGATCACGTCGCGCTCCGTGACATCGACGGGATTCGGGTTGGAGCGAATGCGGATCCAGCCGATGCGCTGAAGAATCTTGAGGGCACGTTCCAGATTGACGGGATCGTTGGGAACAGCGACGGTCGCGCCTTTCTTTACCTCGGACAACGCATGGTGCCGGGTCGAAAACAGTCCCATCGGCGGCGTAGGGACTTGCACGACGCCAACCAGGTCGGTGCCGTTGCGGTCGTTATAGGACTTGAGATAGACGCTGTGCTGCATGACATCCGCCACGATCTCGCCCCGATAGACTGCCTGGTTCGCTTCGAGCCCCGTGCTGAATTCGACATAGCGCACGGTGTAGCCCTTCCTGACGAGTTGCGGTTCGACGCCTTGCCGGAATTCGTCCGCATAGGGGCCGGGAACGAAACCTACGCGGAGTGTGTTGGCCGCATCGGCTGCGCGAGCGGGCGTGGCGGCGAGTGTGCCGAGTGCGAGCGCCAGGACGGCGAAGGTGGCAGGCAATGCGCTTGCCAAGCGGTGAGGACGGGCCATGTGAGCGCTATCGGAATGTGTGACCCGCGATCCTGACAACGCCGGATCATGGCGCGAACCGATTGATCAAGCTAACCAATCGCGGGTTCCTGATAAACAGGGCGCGACCGCCTCCGCGCCAATCCCGGAATGGATAGCTCGATTCGTTGGTTTGGATTCGGGGCGCCGGTTTGTAAGCTTGTGCCGCCTCGCCTGCAACGCACGCTTCGCCTACGCACACCGGTCATCAGGAAACCGGCGCTTGCCTGACGAGCGTCAGGCAGGATTCTCCGGGCCTGCGGACTGACCGGCGCAACGAACCGGCCGCGTCCGCCAGCGACGATCGACACAAGGCAAGTCATGCCCCGACCCCTGCATCTGAATCTTTTCGTTCACGGACGTGGACATCACGAAGCCGGCTGGCGTCATCCCGGCGCGACCCGCCAGGCGCTCACCGATATCGACTATTTTCGCGATCTCGCGGTCAAGGCCGAACAAAGCCTGTTCGACTCCATCTTCTTCGCCGATGCGCTGGCCCTCGGCGACGGCGCGCAATTCGTCGCGTCGGGCGCGCTGGAGCCGCTCACGACGCTGGCGGCCTTGTCGCAGGCGACTTCGCGCATCGGGCTGATCGCGACGGCGTCGACCACGTATTCCGAGCCGTTCAATCTGGCGCGCCAGTTTGCTTCGCTGGATCATATTTCGCGCGGACGCATTGGCTGGAATATCGTGACGTCGTGGGTCGGCGGCGCGGGGCCCAACTTCGGCTATACGCAGCAGATCGAGCACGCCGAACGCTACGCGCGCGCGCACGAATTCCTCGATGTCGTCACGCAGTTGTGGGACAGCTGGGCCGACGACGCCATCATCGACGACCCCGCGGCAGGTCGCTTTCTTGACCCGGCGCGCGTGCGGCGCATCGGCTACGAAGGCCGCTTTCATCGCGTGGCGGGGCCGTTGAATCTGCCTCGCCCGCCACAGGGGCATCCGGTGCTGGTGCAGGCCGGCTCATCGTCGACGGGCAAGGCGTTCGCCGCGCGGCATGCGGAAGCGGTGTTCACCGCTCATCTGACCAAGGAGTCGGCGCTCGACTTCTACGCCGAACTCAAGGCCGGCGCGAAGGGGCGCTGGGCCGCAGGGAAGAGGACATCGTGATCCTGCCGGGCATCAGCGCCGCGATCGGTTCGACCGAAGCCGAAGCCAGCGCGCTGCTCGACGAGCTCGATTCCCTGACGGACGTGAGCGTCGGGCTCGGGCGCCTGTCGAACCGGTTCGGCGGACATGATTTCTCGACGCTGCCGCTCGATCAGCCGCTCTCCGTCGATGACTTTCCCGACCCGTCCACGGTGCAGGCGGCGCAAAGCCGCGCGGCCGTCATCACTCAGCTGGTTGCACGCGAGCGGCCGACCTTGCGCGGACTGTTGCGAAAGCTCGCGGCGGCGCGCGGGCACTTCACCTTGTCCGGCACGCCGGAACATATCGCCGACGTGATCGCCGACTGGGTCGAGAGCCGTGCCGCCGATGGCTTCAACGTCATGCCGGCCGTGCTGCCCGCGCAGTTCGACGTCTTCACCGAGCAGGTCGTGCCGATCCTGCAAAAACGTGGCCTGTTCAGGCGCGAATACGAAGCTTCCACGTTGCGCGGCCACTATGGCCTTGCGCGCCCCGTCAATCCTCACTTCGATTCATGATGGCATTTCGATTCCTGAAGTCCCTGCTCGCTGCGGTGTGTCTTGCTGTTCTGTGCCCCGCACACGCGGACGAGGGTTATCCCGCCCGGATACGCATCGGTATCCAGAAGGGCGACGGCCTGGTGGCGCTGCGCGCGTCGGGCAAACTGGAGCAGGCCTTCGCGGTGCATCACGTGAACGTGACGTGGCACGAATTCGTCTATGGCGCGCCGCTCGTCGAGGCCATCAATGCGGGCGACGTCGACGTCGGCACCGTGGGTTCCACACCGCCGATCATGGCGCAGGCGGGAGCGGCCCCCGCGGTCGTCTATGTGGCCTACGCGCCGAAGCTCGTGAAAAGCTATGCGATCGTCGTGCCCAAGGATTCGCCGGTGCAGAACCTGCATGATCTGAAGGGCAGGAAGATCGCGTTCGCGAAGGGCTCGCAGGGCCACCTGTTCGTGCTGAAGGCGCTGCAGGACGCGCATATGGCGCCGGACTCCGCCCAGTTCGCCTACCTGTCTTACGGCGATGCGCGTTCCGCCTTCGAACGCGGCTTCGTCGACGCGTGGGCCGTGCCCGATCCGCGCTATGCGGATACCGAACTTTCCACGGGCGCGCGTACGATCCTGACCATCGGCGATCTGTCGGTGCCGCAATACGGCTTCTACATTTCCACGCGCGATTTTGCGCAGAAGTATCCGGCCGCGCTGCGCCTGCTGTTCGATGAACTGGGGCGTCAGACCCGCGAAAACCTCGCACATCCGGAGGACACCGCGCGGTTCCTGTCAGGCAACACGGGCGTGCCGCTGCAAGTCTGGGACCGGGCGATTTCGCGCCTGGAGTGGGGCGTCGGTTATCCCATTCCGGACGAGGTGCTGCGCGCGCAGCAGGACTCGGCGAATCTCGCGTTCGACACCAAAGTCATTCCGCGGCGCATCGATGTCCGGCAAGCGGTGCTGCAGATCAAATGAGCGGATGGCGCGGGCAGCGCCTCCGGCAATGACGTGCTGCCACGGTCCGGCGGCGGTATCGGCGGCAACAAGGCTGTGGTGTGCGGCGGAGATCGGGCGAGACATGATCAGACGTTCCTTGAATGATTGAAAGAAGCGGACCTTGCGGGCTCGTTAAAAGAACGCCGCGCGCGGCAGGGCGGTGCCGTTGACCGCATGCTCGCCGATGGCGCGCGCCTTATAGCCGGCCGGATTGTGCGAGGCGATGGTGCGAATGTTGCGCCAGTGACGGTCGAGCCGGGCGCTCTGGCGCGCCGCCGATGCGCCGCCCGCATCGAACAGACGCGTGGCGGCTTTCAGCGCAATGCCATCCACCGCGACTTTCGACTTCGCGGCCTGCAAGGCCGCTTCCACATACAGCGCTTCGTCGGGCTGGCCCGCGCGCGACGACTCGAACGCCGCGCCGAGCGTCGCGCCCGCGCGCAGCACCGCGGACTCGGCGACATACGCCGCGCTGTGCAGCTCACCGATGACTTCCTGCAGCAGCGGATCGTCGGCGGGACGTGCGGCGCTGGCGTGATAGTAGTTGCGCACGCGGCTGTCGAGCAGGTGCGTGGCATCGTCGGCGATGCGCCGCACGATGCCCGCGATGATCGTCGTGAGCCAGAGTTGCGCGAAGGTGGCCTGATGCGGAATCTTTACGTCTTCGTCGAGCGGCAGCACGTCATGCGGCTGCACGGCGACATCGGTGTAGACGGTCGTGCCGCTCGCGGTGAGGCGCTGACCGATGCCGTCCCAGTCGTCGCGCACGTCCACGCCCGGCGCTTGCACGCCCACGCGCGCGGCGACGAAGCGGCCCTCGGGCGTCTTCGCATTGACCATGATGTGATCGAAGTACAGATTGCCGGTGCTGTAATACTTGACGCCGGTGAGACTGAACGCGTCGCCCTTGGGCACGAGCAGCGTGTTGCCGTCGCCGTCGCCCACGTTCTGCGTGCCGATCTCGCTCGCGCCCAGGCCAAACAGTTCACCATTGCGGATACGCTCGAGCCAGCGCGCGTATGGCGGCAGATGCGACGCGCGCAGCGCCTTTTCGACGAACGCAAAGTGATTACGCAGGATATGCGGAATGTTCGAATCGGCGGCAGCGAGATCGAGCACGAGTTCGTAGAGCTGCGGCAGCGTCGCGCCCGCGCCGCCTTGCGACGGCGGCAGACGAAAGAGCCCGAGCCGCGCCGCGCGTATGCGCTCGATGACGTCGCGCGTCTCCGCCTCGCCGCGATCGCGCGCCTCGCTTCCTGCGGCGATTTCGTCGATGAGTGCGCGCAGTTCGGCGCTGCCTGGCGCGGGACAGCGCGGATGGAGCACGGCGGGCGTGTCAGTGACAGTGTTCATGGTGTCGTATCTCTCGAACGTTGTGGAGCCTGCGCTCATGTGTTCTGCACGCTGGCGAGCGACGAATAGGCGCCTACCGGTGTCGGGCTGAAACCTTTGAGGCTTGCGGCGTGGATCGAATACAGATGCAGTTCGAGCAGGTTGATGGACGGCACCTGCTGCTGCGCGATGAGTTGCATCGCGTCGATGAACGGCTTGCGCTTCACCGGGTCCGCCTCGGAGACGAGCCCCTCGATCGCGCGGTCCATCTCGGGTGTCGAGTAGCCGCTCGCATTACTGGACGTGGAGCCGGGCTTGATCTGCTTGCTCCAGTAACGGCGCGTGACGCCCAGTTGCGGATCGGCGAACGCCGAGTACCAGTTGGTGATCGTGTCGAAGTCGTAGTCGGCGTACGCCCGGCGATTGAAGGTGGGTACGTCGGTCGCGATCAGCTGCAATTCCACGCCGATGCGGCGTAACTGCGCCTGGATGAACTGCGCGGTCAGCGTGTACTGGTTCCCGAACGGCAGGGGCAGATTGTTCAGGCGCAGGCGCACGCCATCGCTGCCTCGCTTGAGACCCGCGGCGTCCAGCAGAGCTTCGGCGCGGGCCGGATCGAAGGCGTATTGCGGCAGATCGGACTTGAAGAACGCCTTCTGATAGCTCGGGATCGGCCCTTGTGCCGGCTTCGCGAGTCCATACCAGACGATGCGCGCGAGCGCGTTGCGGTCGATCGCATGGGCGAAGGCCTGTCGCACGCGCAGATCCTGGAACTGCTTGCGGCGCATGTTGAAGTCGAAGAAGCAGATCGGCGCAATGCCATCGAAGGGCCGGCCGGACACGACGAAGCGCGGGTCTTTTTGCAGGCGAACGAGATCGGGCAACGGGACCGCGTCGGTCGGCGCGTAGCGGAGATCGCCCGATTGCAGGGCGGTCAGCCGCGCCCCCGCATCCGGAATGATGCGGAAGATGATGCGTTCGAAATGCGGCTCGTTGGTCTTGTCCCAATAGTCCGGATTGCGTTCGAGCATCACGAAGTTGCCGCGCTGCCATTCGACGAACTTGTAGGGGCCGTTGCCGATGGGTTGCGCATTCAGCGGGTTGGTGAGCGGCGGCGTGCCGTCATAGAGATGCTTGGGCAGGATCTGGGTTTCAAAGCCGCCGAGCGCCGCCCACAATGCAGGGACGGGCGACGAGAAACGGAAGATCGCGGTATGCGCGTCGGGCGTCTCCACGGCCGTGAGGGTGGCGAACGTCGCGCCGCCACGAGGATGAAAGCGCTTGGTCACTTCCATCAGGGAGTACTGCACGTCGGCTGAGGTGAACGGCTTGCCGTCGTGCCATTTCACGTCGTCGCGCAGATGAAAGGTCACGGTCTTCCGGTCAGGCGTCTCTTCCCACGAACGCGCCAGTTGCGGAACGGGCTTGAGTGCGTCGTCGTAGGTGATGAGGCCATCGAAGAGGTTGACCGACACGATCACGGCCGGGTTGGAGATGCTCAGACCCGCGACCCATCCCGATGGCTCCGGCACGACACATGCCTGTAGAACACTGTCGTTGTGCGTGGCGTCCGGGCTCGCCGCGAAACTCAGACCGGGCACGAGAGGCGCGGCGGCTGCGGCGGTGGCCATCTGGAAAAACTGGCGGCGGGTGATCAATTCGGTTACTCCTCGTTCTTGTTGGATGAGATCAGGCGTTGACGATCAAGGGGCTGGCGACGCCGGCAGCCGTCACCGGCGCGCCGTCGCGGTAGAGATGGCAATGAACCGCATGGCCCGTCGACAGCACGGTTTGCACAGGATCGGTCTGCGCGCAGATGGGCATCGCGTGCGGGCAGCGCTGACGGAAACGGCATCCTTGCGGCAGGTCGTAGGGGCTGGGCAATTCGGTCGAGGCTGAGCCATTCGTGCCCGACAGCCGCATGCTCCGCGAAGGGATGGAATCCAGAAGCAGACGGGTGTACGGGTGCGCCGCCTCGCGCCAGAGTTTGTCGCGCGGGACGATTTCGACGATCTGGCCGAGGTACATCACCGCGATACGGTCCGCGAGATGGCCCACCGCCGCCAGATCGTGACTGATGAACAGGTAGGCCATGCCGCGCTGGCGTTGCAGGTCGCCCAGCAGGTTGAGCACTTGTGCCTGCAGGGATACGTCGAGCGCCGACACCGGCTCGTCGCACACGACGATATCCGGATCGATGGACAAGGCCCGCGCGATGTTCGCGCGCTGGCGCTGACCGCCCGAGAGTTCGTGCGGCAGACGGTCGGCCAGATGCGGTGCGAGTCCGACCTGTTCGAGCAATGCGTCGATGCGTTGCCGCCGGTCCGCGCGCGTGCCGATCCCGTGCAGTGCGAGCGGGAGCGACAGGGTCTTGCGGATGGTCTTGCGCGGATCGAGCGCGGACAACGGGTCCTGGAACACCATCTGCATGCGCTTGCGCCACGGCAGCAGGCGGCGCGCGTCGAGCCGCGCGATGTCGACACCCTCGAGCCGCACCGCACCGTCGTCGCTGTCGATGAGGCGCACCAGCGCCCGGCCGAGCGAACTCTTGCCGCAGCCGGATTCGCCGACCAGTCCCACGGTCTCGCCTCGCGCGATGGAGAGCGATACGTCATCCACGGCAGTCAGCGTGCCGCGCCGCGTCCGGTAACGGACGCTCAGGTGTTCTATTTCAAGCAGCATGGATGTGCCTCGCTTCGATCAGGGCGGGATCGGTCGCGCGCACGCAGCGCACGCCGCTGCCCGCGCCTTCGCCGCTCGCCTGCCAGTCGGGTACGGCGGCGCGGCATTGCGTTTGCGCGAACGCGCAGCGCGGCGCGAACGCGCAGCCGCCGGGCGCCAGTCCGGGCGCGGGTACCGCGCCAGGGATCTCGGAGAGCCGCGTGTGCTTGCCATCGGCGCTCCCTGGCGCAGGCCGGGCGCGCAACAGCCGTTGTGTATAGGGGTGCAGCGGCGCATCGAACAGGGCATCGACGTGACGCTCCTCGATCTTGCGTCCCGCGTACATCACCGCGACCCGATGCGCCAGTTGGCCGACAATGCCCAGATCGTGTGTGATCAGCAGCAGCGCCATGCCGGTCTGCCGTTGCAGCGAGGCGAGCAGGGCGAGGATCTGCGCCTGGATGGTGACGTCGAGCGCGGTGGTCGGTTCATCGGCAATCAGCAGGCGTGGCTCGCCCGCCAGCGCCATGGCGATCAGCACGCGCTGGCGCATGCCGCCCGAGAGCCGGTGCGGATAGTCGTCGAAGCGCCTCGCGGGTTCGGGAATGCCGACCAGTCGCAGCAGTTCGAGCGCCTCGGCGCGCGCCGGGCGCCCGCGCAGGCCGCGATGCAGCGTCAGCGCTTCCACGATCTGCCGGCCCACGGTTCGCACCGGATTGAGCGCGGAGAGCGGATCCTGGAAAATCATGCCGATGCCGCCGCCGCGCAAGGCTCGCCAGCCGCGTTCGTCGAGCGTGCCGAGATTCGTGCCGTTGAAATGCATCTGCGTGCTCGTCACGCGTGCCTCGGGCACCGAGAGCAGTCCCATCAGCGCCAGCGCCGTGGTGGACTTGCCGCAGCCGGACTCGCCGACCAGCGCGAGCGTTTCTCCCGGCGCGATGTCGAGCGACAGGCTATCGACCGCCAGCGCGGCGGAGCCGTCGCGCGCCGTGAAGGCCACGCTCAGGTCTTTCACTTCGAGAAGCGGGGAGGTGCTCATGCGCCACCTCGCCGCTTGCCGCGCTGGCGCGGATTGGCCAGATCGTTCAGACCGTTGCCGAGCAGATTGAGGCTCAGTACGGTGACCAGCACTGCGCCGCCGGGAATGGCCGTCATGTACCACGCGGTTTGCAGCGATTCGCGTCCGAGACCGATCATGCTGCCCCAGGTGACCACGTTGGGGTCCCCCAGTCCGAGGAACGACAGCACCGCTTCGGTGAGGATGGCGTTGCCTGCGAGAATCGAGATCATCACGACGGCAGGCGTCATGACGTTCGGCAAGACATGCGTGACGACAATGCGCGGTCGTGTCATGCCGATCACGCGCGCCGCCTGGACGTACTCGGCCCGGCTCACGCGCAGTGCTTCCGCGCGCACCAGCCGGGCCACCTGAGGCCAGCTCGTCAGCGCAACCGACAGCACGATGGTCGCCACGCTCGGCCGCACGACCACCACCATGACGATGGTGAACAGCAACGCGGGCATGGTCTGAAAAAACTCCGTCAGGCGCATCAGCGCTTCGTCGACGAAGCCGCCATAGAAGCCCGCCACCGCGCCCACCAGCATGCCCGCCAGCGCCGCGAGCACACCCGCCGCGATGCCGATCTCGAGCGACACGCGTGCGCCGTAGGCAATGCCGCTCAGCATGTCGCGGCCCATCATGTCGGTGCCGAGCGGAAAGCCTGCGTCCGCGCCCGGCCAGAGGAACGGCATGCCGACCATGTCCATGGGATCGTAGGCCGTGATATGCCGCGCGCAGACCGCGACGATCAGGATGGCGAGCAACAGCAGCGCGCCGGCTACGAGATTGGGCGCTTCCCGCGTGATCCGCAAGAAGGATGTGAGCCAGCCAAAGGGCCGAGCCCGCGCTGGAGAAACGGCGCGATTCATCGTTGCACCTCGATGCGAGGGTCGAACCAGCCATAGGCCAGGTCCGCCAGCAGATTGACCGCCAGCACCAGCAGGGAACTGATGAACAGAATGCCCAGCAGCAAGTTGAGATCGCGCGACGAAACCGCATCGAGTGCGAGTTGTCCGAGGCCGGGCCAGGTGAACACGGTTTCGATCGCGACCGAACCGCTCAGCAGCGTGCCGAACTGCAAGGCGCTCATTGTGACAATGGGCAGCAGCGCGTTCGGCACCACGTGCGACAGTACCGTGCGCATGCGCGATACGCCCTTGGCGCGCGCGGTGCGCACGAAATCGAGGTTGGCGACTTCGAGCACGGACGCGCGCATCAGGCGTGCATAGATCGCGAGATAGTAAGCGGCAAGGCAAAAGACGGGCATGACCATGTGCGCGGCGACATCGCGCACGTAAGCCCAGCCGTGTGCCCTGACGCCCAGCGTGGTCATGCCGCCCGGAGGCAGCCATTGCAGATGCGCCGAGAACAGCACCATCAGCATCAGTCCGAGCCAGAACAGCGGCGTGGCAAATCCGAGGGTCGAGATGATGGAGACCACGACATCGACCGTGCGCCAGCGTGATACCGCGGCAAGCGTGCCGGCCGCGCAGCCCACCACGAGGGCGATCACCAGCGCGCTCACCAGCAGCAATGCCGTGGCAGGCAGACGTTCGAGGATCAGATGCACGACCGACTCGTTGTAGCGGAACGACCAGCCAAGGTCGAAATGCGCGAGACGCTTGAGATAGGCGACGAACTGGATCGCCAAGGGCTGGTCGGTGCCGAACTGGCGGCGCAGTTCGGCCATGTACTCGGGTGTGGCGGCGCCCGCTTCGCCGGCGATCACATCGGCGAGATCGCCCGGTGCAAGGCGCAGCCAGAAGAAGTTCGTCACGGCGATCAAGGCGACCAGCGGCAACGCCTGCAGTGCGCGCCGCAGCGGATAAGGCCACGGGCGACGCAGCCTCAGGCGAGCGCCGGACGGGGCGGAAGGCGTCTTCATGCGCCACCCGCCGCGCTCAGGCTCACGTCGCCGAGCGACGCGTAGACGCCGATCGGCGTCGTGTTGACGTTTTGCAGGCGCCTTGAATAGATGCGGAAGAACTTGAGCTCGCCGAGATTGATCGACGGCACGTCGCGCTGTGCAATCACCTGCAACTGATGGATGGCCTGCGTGCGCTTCTGCGGGTCCTGTTCGTTCTGGATGGTCTCGATCACCTGATCCATTTCCGGCGATGCATAGCCCGAGCCGTTGCTCCACGCCGCGCCTGCGATGATGTTCTTCGACCAGTAGCGGCGCACCACGCCGATCTGCGGGTCGGCGAAGGCCGCGTAGAACGCGTTCATCGTGTCGAAATCGTGCTCGGTGAAGACTTTGCGGAGATAGGTCGGAAGGTCGTAATTGACGAGCGTGACCTCCACGCCGATACGCTTGAGCTGCTGCTGGATGAACATGCCGGCGCGCTGGTAATCCTCGCCATACGTGTGATTCAGATGATTGAAGCGCAACCGCACACCGCTCGCGTCGCGCTTGTAGCCCGCCTCGTCGAGCAGCGCCTCAGCCTTCGCCGGATCGTAGGGATACTGCGGCGTATCGGCGGTATAGAAGCTCTTCTGATAGCTCGGCACCGGCCCGGTCGCCGGCGTGGCGAAGCCGTAGAACACGGCCTGCGCAAGCTGCTTCAGGTTGATGGCATGCGCGATCGCGCGGCGCACGCGCACATCCTGGAACTGCTTGCGACGCAGATTGAAGTCCATGAAGAACATGGGCGCGTTGGCGCGCCAGCCCTTGGATTCGACCGTGAGACGCGGGTCTTTCTCCAGGCGGCGCGCCTCGATCAACGACACCGGCGTGAGCGGCGCATACTGCACCGTGCCGTTCTGCAAGGCGACACTGCGCGCACTCGCATCCGGGATGATGCGGAAGATCAGTTCGTCCACGTGCGGCTTGCCCTTGTCCCAGTAATCCGGGTTCTTCGCGAGCCGGATGTAGTTGCCGCGACTCCATTCCTTGAACACGAATGCGCCAGTGCCTACCGGCTTCGCGTTGTACGGATTGGTCAGAGGGTCCGTGCCCGCATACAGGTGTTTCGGGAAAATGAAGGCAGAGGAGGTATCGAGATAAGCCCAGATGACGGGCGAGGGCTGCGCAAGCCGGAACACGGCGGTGTGCGCATCGGGCGTATCGACCGCCGTGATCTGCGCGAAGGTGGGACGCGCGATCGGATGTACTTTCTTCGAGACTTCCATGATCGAATACTGCACATCGGCCGAGGTAAAGGGCGTGCCGTCGTGCCATTTCACGTCGTCCCGCAGCTTGAACGTGATGGTGCGGCGATCAGCGGATTCGGTCCACGACGTCGCGAGCTGCGGGACCGGCTTGAAGTTCTCGTCGTAGGAGATCAGACCATCGAACAGGTTGCTCGACACCACGTTGGTCGGATTGGCGGGCGTCGAGCCTGCGGCCAGGCCGGCGGGTTCGGGCAGCGTGTTGGCGACCAGCACGGTCGAGCCGGAAGCGGCCGGTGCGCCGAATGCACGGGATGCGAGCGGGCTCAATGAGGTGAGCAGGCCCGCGCCTGCGACGGCGCTGCCCTTGATGAAGAATTCTCTGCGGTTCGGCATGTTTATGTCAGGCAAGAAGAAGAGGAGAGTCGACGTTCGCAACGCGCCGGCGCGTTGCGGCAGCGAAGGTTCAAAGCCGCAAGCCTGCTTCGCGCATGAGCGGCAGGATGTGCGTGCCGAAATGCGCGAGGTCCGGTTCGAAATCGAAGAAAGTCAGCTGTACGCCCGCGCAACCGGCGTCGCGCAACCTCAGCAGGTCATCGACGATGCGCTGCGGGCTGCCCACCAGATGCAGATTGCCGCCCACCGCCCGCTCGCCGGCGCGGCGCTCGTGCGTACTCCATGCGTGCGCGTCGCTGGCGCCGGTCTTGGTGTTGAAGCGGGCATTGAAATTGGCCGCCGCTTCGCGGTCCTCCGAGGCGAGCATGCGTTCGTAGCGCGCCTGGGCGAGTGCGTTGCTGGCGGCGCTGACGATGGTCGGATTGATGATCGGCCTGACCGCGCGGCCGGTCGCATTTGCGGCGGCACGAAGTTGCCCGGTGAACTCCGGCAGCGCGGCCAGCGTCGGTTCGAGCTGGACGCCGACCGGGCTCGGAATGAAGACGAAATCCGAATAACGCGCGCCGAACGCGAAGCCCGCTTTGGAGCCGGTCGCATTGATCAGGATCGGTCTGCCGTGGCGCGGGCGTGGCGAGACATAGGCATCATGCAGGGTCCAGTGCTTGCCTTCGATGTTCACGTTCGCGTCAGTGCACCAGAGCGTGTCGAGAATCTCGACGAACTCGGCTGCGCGCGCATAGCGTGCATCGTGTTCCTCGCGGGTCTGACCGAACATGCGCGCCTCGTCGGCGATGTGGCCGGTCACCAGATTCACGCCCCAGCGTCCGCCGGAAATGTGATCCAGCGTCGCCCCGATCTTGGCGAGATGCAGCGGATGCCACGGTCCGTACAGCACGTGGATCGTGGAGATCAGCAGGACGCGGCGGGTGATGGCCGAGAGCGCCGCAGTCGTGATGAAGCTGTCGAGCGATATCTCGCGGTACCGGGTCTCGCCGCCGTAGCCGCCCTTGGGCATCCATTGCGCCAGTCCGAACACCAGATCGAATCCCAATGCCTCGGCCTGGAGCGTCAGGCGCGCGTTGTAGTCGAAGGACCAGTCGGTCGAGCGCGGCAGCGTCGAGATCGACCAGCCGCCGTTCTGAATCGGCAGAAAGAGACCGAGATTGAACGGCTGGCGGCACACGCGCTCGAGCGGGCTCTCTGCGGATTCATCGGCGGTGGCGGGAAGATAGTCGAAGGTCATGGAGGACAAGGGCGCGGGCGCGTGTCAGTAGGTGAATCCGAGCGGCGGCGCATCGCCGCGCAGCAGATGCGCGCCGATGGCCTTGCTGCGGTAGACGATGGGGTCGTGCAGGCTGATCGTGCGGGCATTGCGCCAGTGCCGGTCGAAGTTGTGGCGCTTGAGCGCGGTCGACGTGCCGCCCACATCGAACAGCTTTTGTGCGATCAGCAACGCGGCCTGTTCGGTGGCGAGCTGCGCGTGCGCGGTCTGGACGGCTGTGTCGACCAGCACTGCTTCGAGCGCTTGCGCCGGCAGGTCGGCGTACTGGGCGTGCGAGGCTTGCGTCAGCGCGTCGGCGGCATGATGCAGCACCAGCTGCGCTGCGAGCGCAGCCGTCGACAGTTCGCCGACCAGTGCCTGCACATAGGGGTCCAGCGTGACATGCTCGACGCCCGTGGTGCGCGAAGGCCGTGCGCCATCGCGTGCCCAGTCGCGCGCATCGTCGAGCGCGGCATGGGCGATGCCTGACTTCAGCGCGGCAAACAGGATTTGCGCGCCGGAACTCGTATAGTGGCGACGCTCCATCCAGTCGCCGACGACGATGATCTCGTCCGGGTTCACGCGCACGTTCTCGAAGATCGTCGTGCCGCTGCCGGTGACGCGCTGACCGAGCCCGTCCCAGTCGTCGACGCGCGTGATGCCGTCACGATCCGTCGGCAACACCGCATACACGATGCGGTCGCGCTCGTCGCGCACGGTGGCGAACACCACATCCGCGAAGAGCGTGGGCGTGCTGTAGAACTTCCGGCCGGTGAGGCGATAGCCGCCCTGCTCGGGCACGAGCCGAATGGTGATTTCGCCGGATCGGGCGCTGCCCCTTTCGGTGGACGCATTGCCGATCAGCGCGCCGTCCCGCACACGCCGCCACAGACGCTGGCCTAGCGCTTCGTCCGCCATCAGGCGCATGCGTTCCAGATACACATAGTGCGGGACGAGCAATTGCGCGACGTTCGAATCGCCGCGCGCCAGTTCCGCGATCACGCGTACCACATCGCCGTATTCGATCTCGTCGCCGCCGAGCGCCGCGGGCGTGCGCAGATTGAGCAGATCATGCTCCCGCAAGAGGGTGAGCGCGTCATGGGGAAGAATGCGCTGGGCGTCGCGCGACGCAGCGCTGCCGCGCAGCCGCAGCGCAAGCGTGCGGGCTCTGTCGAGCGCACGCCGGGCTCGATCGGACGGCGTGTCGATGGCTGCGGCGGCGCGCGTGATCGGCTTGAAGTCGGTTGTCATGTGGTGGGCTAGCGTTGACCCATGCGGGCGGGCCTCGATTCGGTCGACCGGCTTCAGCGGCCGGTTCAGCCGTTCATCCGAATGAGTGGAAAGAAAATTCCGCTTATTGGATAATTCTTCTCATTGTCGTGAGATTCATGGGGTCGTTCAACCATGTGTTTGTCATAACGAAACCAGCCATCCGGGATAGATGCCGTGTCGTCCGGATGTCGAAGACAGGTGAGAGACGAATGAGCGAAGAGAATGGTCTGACGGGAGAGACGCTTCGGCCGACGGAGGTCACGGCCGACCGCGCGAGCGCACGCAACACGGAAACCGGCTCACTCGCACGCGGGTTGCAGGTCATGAACGTGCTGCACGACGCGATGCGTGCGCTGGCCCATGCGGAGGTTGCAGACGCAGCGGGTCTTCCTGCGAGCACCGCCTATCGGTTGTTGCAGACGCTGGTGGAGCATGGCCAGGTCGAGCGAACGCGCAGCGGCCGTTATCGGCCATCCGCGCGAAGCCTTCTGCCGCTGGTCATGGACCATCCGCTCAATACGTTGCGGCGCGACTCGATGAGCTTGTTGCGCGGACTGTGCGACCGGCACGGACCGTCCGCGAGCCTGATCCTTTTTTTCGGGGAGGAGCGCGCCATGCTGGAATCGGCGCCGGGAAGATACAGCGTGACGCCGTACTACGACACCCACCTCAGCGCGCCTTATCACACGACCGTATCGGGCAAGTTGCTTCTGGCCCATCTGTCACCGTCCGAACGTGAGGCCCTTCTGAGCAGGGGACACTTGAGCGCGCGAACGCACGATTCGATCACCGATCCGTTGCAGTTCGAGGAAGAGTTGCAGAGGGTGCTCGCAGACGGCTTCGCCACCAATCAGCACGAGAACGTGATCGGAATATGTGCCTGCGGGGCAGTCTTGAAATCATCGGCGTCCAAGGCGATAGGGGCTCTCGTCCTGTCCGGTCCGAGCGAGTATTTCAGTGCGGAAACGATGGAGGCGATGAAGCGAGATCTTCTCGAGAAGGCCAACATGCTCAGCCATACATCGCTCGCGCTGCGTGCGGTGGCGCGATTCCTGGAATGAGCGCTGAGTGCGCGGCCGCCCCGACTCGTCAGGTCACGCACGTAGCGCATGCTTGCACGCGTTCGCATGAGATCCTGATGGCCCGGGCCCGGACGGCTCCGTCGCCCTGCGAGTCTAGACGAGCAACCCATCGATCGCTTCCTTGAGCAAACCGGCTTTGCCGCTGTGCATTTGCTTGACGAAAATTTCGGCAATGCCTTTCGTCGGAATGCTCGCCTCGATCCGGCGCAAGTCCTTCAGCGGCATCCAGCTGCATCGGACGATCTCGTTCGCAGGCACGGGTTCGCTCTCGCTACTGATGCTGGCGATAAAAACGAAATGCCTCGTACGTAACCCGCGGAACTGGAACGCGTAGTGAACCCCGGTCGCTTCGAGGCCGGTTTCTTCCTTCAGCTCCCGAGAGGCGGCATCGGCGAGTTCCTCGCTCGTCTTCGCGCGTCCTCCCGGAAAGGCCCATCGACCCCGTGCGCGCGCGACCAGCAGGACGCGGCCGTCTCGTTCGACAATCACGGTTGCTCGTTGCTTCATTGGACTGGTCGTAGGGGCGGCCCGTCGTGCCGCCTGTTTTCCATTGCAGGCCGAACAGGCTGTGCGCAAGGATTGCCAGCCCGAATGGTAACGCTCCAATGGCCGTCCGACGATCGGGCGGCGCATGCGTGGACTCGGGCGGGCCGGCTCGGACGCGCTCGCTTCGAGGCGCCGTTCGTGGATAACCGAACACGAAGCGACGCTTCCCGGCACAGCGCGAGTGTCCGTATGCATCAGTCCTCGATGCGCACACCGATCTTCAACGTCACCTGCCAATGTTCAATCTTGCCGTTCTCAACCAATCCGCGCGTATCGGTGATCTGAAACCAGTGAATGTTGCGCAGCGTTTTCGATGCTTTCTCGAGTGCGACGCGAACGGCGTCATCGCTGGACGTCGGTGACGAGCCCGTCAGTTCAATTTGCTTGTATACGTGTTCCGACATGTTCTTCTCCGTTTGATGGAAGGCAATTCAGCGAGCCACGCAGCAAGGTGCGCGCCTGGCGCGAACGAGCAGAGCAGCCCGAAGCATCCGGCCAACTTGCCAGCGTCTCATGGTTCGAGCGCAACGTGAACCATCAAATCTGCATGTGCTTTCTCGATTTCCGCCTGTTTCATCGGAGGTCACGATGTCAAACTGTGAAGTCTCGTTCTGATTCTCTCCGCGATAATTTGCGCGAGGCGTGACGTCGTTCGTGACGGGCATTTTGGTTCTGGAATGGCTCACGCCCTGCAGTGCTCCGAAAGATGACCATGTAGTCGTGTCCCGATACAGGTGAGTTATGGCGACCGAATTCCGCGATCCAGAAGCAAGCATCGTCAACCGTTCCGAAACCGTGCGAGGGAATCTGCAGTTCATCCTGCGCTCTCACGAAAAGCCTTACACCTATGTGGGCGAGCCGCCCGACGGGGTGGCGCGCACCCGGGGGGAATACCAGAGCTACGAGGTTCAGGTGCAAAACGCACGGTCCATTGCGGACAGGCTGAGCCTCGATATCGAAGGTGTCGCGTGGGCGAGGCACAGGACCGCCGTGCGGGATTTCTGGGACGAGGCGCAGACCCTCGCGCTCGGGCATCCGGAAACGGCGCAACTGGTCAAGGACATCACGGGTGCATCGAGGGTGGTGGTGTTCGACCACACGCTGCGACGCCGTGAGGAAGGCACGGCGGATCGCACGTCGTACGCGCCGCGTCAGCCCGCCCAGCGGGTCCATGTCGACCAGACCGTGTCGTCCGGTCCCAAACGGGTGCGCGAAATCATGGGAGAGCAGGCCGAAGACCTTCTGCAACGCCGCGCCGCCATCATCAACGTCTGGCGCCCCATCGCCCATCCGGCGCGTGATTGGCCGCTGGCCATTGGCGATGCACGCACGATCGACCCGGGTGATCTGATCGCCTCGGATCTGATTTTTGCGGGGCGCACCGGCGAGACCTATGGCCTGGTGTTCAACCCGGCGCAACGCTGGTTATACCTCCCTGATTTGCAACCGGACGAAGTGATGCTGATCAAGTGCTGGGACTCGGACGTGTCGGTCGCGCGCTTTGCGCCGCATACGGGCTTCGCGGACCCGACCACGCCCGCCGGCACGCCGCCCCGGCAGAGCATCGAATTTCGCACGATTGCGTTCTTCGATTGACATCAAGGCGCCAGGTGTCGTTCGCCAAAAAATTTCAAAGGACACACGCTCATGATCGACGTGCATTACTGGCCGACGCCGAATGGCAAGAAGGTGACTATCCTGCTCGAAGAACTGGACGTTCCCTACAGGATCGTCCCGGTGAACATCGGACGGGGTGATCAGTTCAAGGATGATTTCCTCGCCATCAGTCCGAACAACCGTATGCCCGCCATCGTCGATACGGCACCCCGCTCCGGTGGCGCTCCGGTCAGCGTGTTCGAGAGTGGCGCCATCCTGCTGTATCTGGCCGAAAAAGAGCAGCGCTTCTGGCGGCAGGACGATGTGCACGCCAGATATGAAGTCGTCCAATGGGTGTTCTGGCAAATGGCGAATCAGGGACCCAAGTTCGGCGAACGCGGTCACTTTTCGCGCTTGCCCGACAGCGCGGGGGATCAGACCTACGCGAAACGTCGCTTCGACGACGAGGTGCATCGCCTCTACGGCGTGTTGAATAACCGGCTTTACGACCGCCGGTACATCGCTGGAGACGAGTACACGGTGACGGACATCGCGTCCTATCCCTGGACGGTCTCGTGGCAGCAACAAGGTATCGACCTGACGGAATTCCCCCATTTCAGGCGTTGGTTCGATGAGCTATCCGAACGGCCGGCGGTGCGGCGAGGTCTGGCGGTGACTGCCGGCGAGCCTGAGGATCCGGCCAGCATTACGCCGGAGGAACAGGAGCGGCGTCGCAAGATTCTCTACAACCAGCGTGCTCGTCCCGCGCCCTCCGTCGAAACAGGCGGGCGTCTCGAGCAGTGAGTTGCCCGATCGATGGAACCGGCCGAGTAATAGGGTGACGCATCGACGGCGCGCATCCGCGTGCTCAACACCGATGCACGGACCGGACGCCTGCCACCCGTCGCGACCTGGCCGATCGGAATATGCATTCTCGGAACGCTCGGTTGGCCGGCGCGCGGCTGGCTGCTAGATTGTGCTCACGGTCAGCAACTGTTCACGCCGGGGCGTGCAGCGATGGAGTCAGACAATTTGATTGCCGCGAAAATCGACACCGCCCATGAAGTCGGTGGTCAGACGCGCTCCGCCGAAACCCGGAGTGCAACGTTCGTCCCGGCGCTGATCGTCTTCGGTCTGGCGGCGCTGATCGTCTGCGCGGAAACGGGATGGCGTCATCAAGGTCCGCCGCGAGGCAGTTCGTTGTGGACGCATCGCGTGGTGATCCGCGCGGGACTCGACGCAGCCGATGCACGGCGGTTCGTCCATAAGGAAGCGGGAGATCGCGCCGGCGGGTTCGCGCCCGCGGCGGGCGATGACTGTCTCTACCTCGACGACAGCGCCTGGGTATGGCATGAGCCGGTGACCGGCGATGTGCTCGTGCCGGTATTCTGTCCCGCTCACGGGGCCGGGTGGGCCTCGCTGGATTTCCTCGCAAAGAACCGGGCGCCGTCCGGAGGATAGGCACGTAGCGTTCGTCCCGTCGTCAATGCATATCTGGCGTCTGAAGCGGGTGCGCAATCCGGATGTCGTGTGCATCGAGCGACTGGAGCACTTCCTGCACGATGCCCAGCGTGATGGACTGGTCGTGTTGCTCGCAGGGCTGCGGCCTGAATTCCTCAGCTTGCTGAAACGCTTGGGCTTCCCGGACTGGTATCCGGCGGACCGGTTCTTTCCTGAAGAGGACGAGACGTGGTCCGCCACGGTGCGGGCCGTGCGCCGAGCCTACGCGCTGCTCGGCGACGACAACGCCTGCCCGCATTGCGCAGGACGAGCCGAAGCGGGCCGCTCGGCCGACCTGTATTACCTGGTTTGAGGGCGTGCCCGTTCATGAGGAGCGCGGCCCGTCGCGGGATGACGCGGAGGGATCCCCACAAGCGAATGCGTGCGCAGAGGCGAGAACCCCGGCGCGCTCAGTCACGTCAACACCGACGCGGTCGGCGACCCGCGAGCATGCGTGCCGTGTCATTCAAAGAGGGCTTTGAGGATTTTTTTGGGATTGCCCGGCAATGCGGCGCATCCGGGCTGAACCCCGTTCGATGAGGATAAGAGATGTCTGAGTGGATTTCACTGACGGCGCGCGACGGGCGCAACTATGAAGCGTATCTGGCCGTGCCTGACGAGACTCGTTCGAATGCGAACGGGCGCGGCCTGATCATCTTGCCGGAGGTGTACAACGTCAATGCCTTCGCGCGCGCCGTTGCGCTGCGTCATGCAGCGTCGGGTTATACGGTGCTGGTGCCCGATCTTTTCTGGCGGCAGTCGCCGGGCCGGCACTACGAGTACGATCAGCCGGACGCGGCGCGGGAGCAGGGCGCATCGGTCGATACGAATGCGGTGGTCTCGGATGTCGGCGTGGCGGCGGACGCCTTGCGCGACCGGTTGGGCCCGGCGGCCGCGGTCGGCGTGATCGGCTATTGCCTGGGCGGCCGGCTGGCGGCGCTCGCCGGCACGCGCGAATCCGTCGAAGCTGTCGTGTCCTACTACGGTGTCGGCCTCGACGCCCATCTGGATGAACTCGCCGGTGCGAGGACGCCCTCACTCTATCTGTTCGGTGAGACCGATCCTTGGGTGCCGTCGGCCGTGGTCGACGCCATTCAGACATGCGCATCGGACAATGGCAGGCTCGAAGTCGAAGCGTATGCGGGCGCGGGCCACGGTTTCGACCGCCGGGGCTTCCCTCCCTATCACCGGTCCGCCGCGGAGGCCGCGCAAGCGCGCGTAGCGGCCTTCTTCGATCTTCACCTGCGATGAAATCCAGATCGATGATGAGTCTGACGCCGTCGGGGACCACGACCCGGCGGCGAGATGGAGCGCCTCCGCGACATGGCGCGTCCAGCGAGGCCGACCTTCAATGAAGACGCGCATCATTTGGTTATTCGAGCGCGCATCGAAAGCAAAGCGAATTAACGCATTTTGCCGACGGCATTGCTTTGCCTAGAATGAGCCGCTCTGCGCGGGTCTGATCGTGTCGATCCTTCTGCGCACCGCGCGCCAGGCGCGTGCGTACTCTTCACGTCAACCCGAATGACACATCCCTCGATCGTCGTAATGCACCGCCGTTCATGCCCTTCACATCAGACAGCGATGCGCCCGGCAAACAGTAGAAAAGGGCAGTCATGATTCGCTATCTGTTGCGTCGCGTCGGGCAGGGCTGCATCACGGTCCTCGTGGTCATCGCGATGATCTTCGTCGTGGTGCGCGCCATCGGCGATCCCACTCATTTGATGCTGCCGCCGGAAGCCACCGAGGCCGACCGTCAGGTGTTGCGCGAGCAGATGGGTCTCGACAAGCCCATGCCCGTGCAGTTCGTCCGCTTTCTCGCGCAGTTGTCACACGGCGACCTGGGCAATTCATACCGGTTTTCGCGGCCTGCACTGGCCGTGGTCTGGCAGGCCGCGTGGCCGACGCTTCAGCTTGCTCTCGCCGCGCTGGCCTTTGCCCTGCTGATCGGCCTGCCGCTGGGCATCGTCTCTGCAACACGGCCCGGGGGCATCGCCGACCGCCTGGGCTCCGTGGTCAGCGCGATCGGACAGGTCGTGCCGCCGTTCCTGTTCGGGCTGCTCTTCGTCAAACTGTTCGCGCTGCGTCTTCACTGGCTCCCGACGAGCGGTTACGGCAGCGTACGTTATCTGATCCTGCCCGCGCTGGCGCTCGGCTGGTATGTGGCCGCGGGCGTGCTGCGTCTGACGCGGGCCAGCATGGCGACCGCCCTGGAAGGCGACTATGTGCGCTTTGCGCGCCTGAAAGGCATGCCTGAACACGTGGTGGTGTTGCGCCATGCGTGGCGCAACGCACTGCTTCCGGTGCTCACGTTCCTGTCGATGCAGTTTGGCGTGCTGATGGGCGGGGCGGTTTCCGTCGAAGTGGTGTTCGGCTGGCCGGGTCTCGGCCAGCTGCTCTACGACTCCATCAACAATCTCGACTACACCGTGGTTCAGGCGGCCGTCGCCTTCGCCGCCGTGCTCTTCGCCACGCTCAATCTGGTGGTCGATCTGTTCTATGCCGTTCTGGACCCGAGGATTCGCTATGCATGACGTTCCACAGGCCGGGGATGCAACGGGATTCCGGCGCTGGCCGGCGCCGCCTGCCGCGGGCGCGAACGTGCCGGCCGCCCGGCCTCGTCGGCAACGCCACTGGCGGTCGTGGCTGGCCGGGGGAACGCTGGGGCTGATCGTCTGCGCAGCGCTGCTCGCGCCATGGCTGGTCAGCGCCGATCCGACCGCCGTCTCGCTGTCCGACGTGCTGAGCGCACCCGGGCGCGCTCACTGGTTCGGCACCGACCAGATCGGCCGGGACGTGCTGTCACGTACGGTGTACGGCGCGCGCGTGTCGCTCTTCGTCGCGCTGGCGTCGATCGCGCTTGCGGGCGGTGTCGGGGCCTTGCTGGGTCTTGCGGCGGGTTACGCCGGCGGCGCGCTGGACGCGATCGTCATGCGCATCGCCGACATCCAGCTGGCGGTCCCCGCGCTGATTCTCGCGATGGTCGTGGCGGGCGCGGTGGGTGTGACGCTGCCGAATCTGATCGTGCTGCTGGCGCTGGCTCACTGGGCGCGGTTTGCGCGGGTGCTGCGCGGCGAAGCGCTGACCCTGCGGCAACGCGACTTCGTGTTGCTGGCGCGGCTGGCAGGCGTCTCCCGGATAGCGGTGCTGTGCCGGCACATCGCCCCCAATGTGGCGGGCGTCTTCGTCGTACTGGCGACGCTGGATATTGGCAGCGTGATCATCCTCGAATCGACCCTGAGCTTTCTGGGACTCGGGATCCAGCCGCCGCTCGCGTCCTGGGGCGCAATGATCGCCGACGGGCGCGGCGTGCTCGATACCGCCTGGTGGATTTCGCTCGCGCCCGGCCTGGCGCTGGCACTCACCGTGCTCGCCGCCAACCGCCTCGGCGACTCATTGCGGGATCGTCTGTTGCCCGGCAACCGTGCGGTCATCTGATGGAAGGCGCACGCATGGATAACCTGCTCGACATTCGCGGCCTGACCACACAGTTCGCCAGTCCCGAAGGCGTGGTGACGGCCGTGGATGGCGTCGATCTTTCGGTGATACGGGGCCGCGCGCTGGCGCTCGTCGGCGAGTCCGGCTCGGGCAAGAGCGTCACCTGCGCGTCGATCGTCGGGCTGCCGCCCGCCGGCGCGAAAATCGTGGCGGGCGAGGTGCGCTTCAATGGCGTCGATCTGATGAAGGAGCGGCCCGCGGCGCTCTCCGCGCTGCGCGGGCGACGCATCGGCATGGTATTGCAGAACGCAATGACCGCGTTGAATCCTGTCCTGACCGTCGGCGCGCAACTGGCCGAAACATTCAGGCGGCATCGCGGCGTGCGTCGGCGCGCAGAACTTCGGCGCCTGTCGATCGAGGCGCTCGAGGCGGTCGGCATTTCCGGCGCTGCGGAGCGACTGGGCAGTTATCCGTTCCAGCTGAGCGGAGGCATGCGGCAACGCGTGTGCATTGCGATCGCGGTGGCCTGCGAGCCGGAACTGCTGTTGTGCGACGAACCCACTACGGCGCTCGATGTCACCGTGCAGTTGCAGATCCTCCAGCTGCTGCGCAACCTCCAGCGCCAGCGCGCCATGACCGTGATTTTCGTCACCCATGATCTGCACGTCGCGAGCAGGTTTTGCGACGATGTTGCGGTCATGTATGCGGGCCGTATCGTCGAACGCGGGCCGATCGGGCGCGTCTTCGCGGAACCGGCTCACCCGTACACCGAAGGGCTGCTGCGTGCGACGCCGAGCCTCGAGACGATCAACGGACGTCTGGCAACCCTGCCGGGACAGGTCCCGGCGGGGCCGGCGACACCACCCGGATGCCGCTTCGCCGAGCGGTGCAGCGAGGCGCATGAACAGTGTCGGTCCGCGTATCCCGACTGGTTCGGCTGGGACGATGCCGGGGCACGGTCCGCCGCGTGCTGGAACGTGCCGCGGCGCGTCCACCTGCACGCGAGCGGCACCGGTCCGGAGTCCGCGCGCGCTTCCCGCAGGACGCCGGCATGAGCGACGATCTGATCCGCGTCGTCGATGTGCATCGCCGCTACCCGGTGCGGCGGGGCTGGCTTGGCCGCACACGCGCGTTGAGCGCCGTATCGGGTGTCTCGTTCAGCGTCGCGCATGGCGAGACGTATGGACTGGTCGGCGAATCCGGTTCGGGGAAAAGCACCATCGCCAGACTCGTGCTGGCCGCCGAGCGTCCATCGAGTGGTGAGGTTCGGGTCGCGGGCATCCCGGTGAGTGAACTGCGCGGATCCGCTGAAAAGAAGCTGCGCCGTCTGCTTCAGCCGGTCTTGCAGGATCCGTATGGCGCGCTGAGCCCGCTGATGTCGGTCGCGAAGATCGTCGCCGAACCGCTGCGCGCACATGGCATGCATCAGGGCGAGGCCCAGGGCCGCGCCGTCGATGCCTTGCTGGCAAGCGTGGGACTGCCGCCTGCCATCGGCAAGCGTCTGCCGCATCAACTGAGCGGCGGCCAGCGTCAGCGCGTGGCGATTGCGCGGGCGCTGGCGCTTGAGCCACGCGCGATCGTGCTCGATGAACCCGTCTCCGCGCTCGATGTGTCGGTGCAGGGCCAGGTGCTCAATCTGCTGAAAGACCTGCAGGCGGCGCGGGGACTGAGTTATCTGCTGATCTCGCATGATCTCGCGGTGGTGGCCTACATGGCCCATCGCATCGGCGTGCTGTACCTCGGCCAGTTCATGGAAGAAGGCACGCGCGACGATGTCATTCGCCAGGCCCGTCATCCCTATACGCAGGTGCTGATTGCTTCGGGCGCGGCGCAGATCGATGCCCCGGCGGCCCGGGGCGAGATTCCGTCGCCTCTCGATCTGCCGGCCGGGTGCCCGTTCCAGGCGCGCTGCCCGTACGCGCTGCAGCGCTGCCGCGACGAACTCCCGGCATTGCGGGCGATCTCGGCGACGCACCGCATTGCCTGTCATGTCGACCTTCCTGCGGTGGACGCTTCCTCGTCCTCCGCTCCGTCCCGTCCCACCCTGCAAACCGGAGTCCGGTGATGTCGAAGCCCATCCGCATCAACGCTTTCGTGCTCGCCGCGCCATCGCATCTTTCCGCGGGCCTGTGGCGGCATCCTCGCGATCGTTCGGTCGACTATCACACGCTCGACTATTGGACCGACCTTGCCCGCATTGCCGAGCGCGGTCTGTTCGACGGCATCTTCCTGGCGGACGGCATCAGCCTCTACGACGTCTATCAGGGCAGCAGCGATCCCGCACTGCGCCTGGGCGTGCAGTTTCCCCGGCTTGATCCGTTGCTGCTCATATCGGCCATGGCCGCCGTGACGGAGCACGTCGGCTTTGGCGTGACGAGCAGCGTGACCTACGAGCCGCCGTACCTGTTCGCGCGGCGCATGAATACGCTCGATCATCTGACGAAGGGACGCGTCGGGTGGAACGTGGTCACGAGCTTCGGCGACAGCGGCACGCGTGCACTGAACGGCGAGCCGGCGCGGCCTCACGATACCCGCTACGCGTTGGCGGACGAGTACATGGAACTCGTCTACAAGCTCTGGGAAGGCAGTTGGGAAGACGGCGCCGCGCGCCGCGACAAGGCGGCGAGCGTGTTCGTGGAGCCGTCGAAAGTGCACGCCATCGATCACCAGGGCGAGTATTTCCGGAGTCAGGGCCTGTTCATCGGCGAGCCTTCGCCGCAGCGCACGCCGGTGCTGTATCAGGCCGGCGCGTCAGGGCGAGGAAGAACCTTCGCCGCACAGCACGCCGAATGCGTGTTCGTGAGCGGACCGAGCCGGCGGGTCGTGCGCGATATCGTGCAGGACATCCGCGCGCGGGCTGTCGAGGCAGGCCGGCAAGCCGACGACATCCAGTTCTTCGCATCGCTTGCCGTGATCGTCGCACCGACTCGCGACGAGGCGCAGGCGAAACATCGCGACTATCTGGCGCACGCCAGTCTCGAAGGGACCGCCACGCTGCTGTCGCGCTGGACCGGCATCGACTTCTCGACCTATGGACTGGACGACGTGCTCAGGCACGTCCATACCGAAGGCATGCAGTCCGCGATCGAACGCTATACGAACGACCCCGACCGCCAATGGACGCTGCGCGACGTGCTGGAGCGGGCGGCCATCGGCGGGGGCGGGGCGTTCGCCGTCGGCTCGCCGGAAGAGATCGCCGACGAGATGCAGGCGTGGGTCGAAGAAACCGGTATCGACGGATTCAATCTCGGTTACGTGCTGGCGCACGAGAGCTTCACCGATTTCGCAGATCTGGTGGTGCCGGAGTTACAGCGCCGTGGCGTGTACAAGCGCGTCTATGCCCCGGGCACCCTGCGCGAGAAGCTGTTCGACGGCGCGCCGACGCTGCCCGCATCTCATCCCGCAAGACAGGCGCGTTTCTGGGACGAATCGGCCCATGAAACCCACGCTGCAACCTGACCAGGCCGCGAAGAAAAAAAGAACCTGGGAGCCGGCTCGCGCCGGCAAGCCTTTTTCACCACTCGCAACGGAACCCACTCATGGTTTTACATTTCACCGCCGCGCACGCGCGCCGTGCGCTGGCATCGGCCGTCCTGCTCGCAGGACTTTTCCACGGCATGAGCGCGGCCTGCGCCGCGGGCGGAAAGCCTGCGGTCGACCGGCAGACGCTGGTGGTCGTCTTGTCTTCCGAGCCCGGCAATCTCGATCCGCAGGTCGCACCCAGCGTGGACTCCGCCAAGTTCGCGTGGAACGTGTTCGACACCCTGTATGGTTTCGATCGCACCGGACAACTGGTGCCGCGCCTGGCGACTGCGTACAAGCAAAGTGACGACGGCCTGACGTGGACCTTCACGCTGCGCTCGGGCGTGACGTTCCAGAACGGCGATCCGTTCACCGCGAAAGACGTGAAGTATTCGCTCGAACGTGTGCTCGATCCCGCGACCCGCAGCACGCGGCGCCCCTATTTCATCAATACGGTCGAGTCGGTCAGCGCGCCGGACGATCGTACGGTCGTCTTCAGGCTCGCCAGGCGGGACGGGGCGTTCCTCAACAAGATCGCGGGCTATCTCTACATCGTGCCGCAGAAGTACACGCAGTCGCTGCCGAATCCGGAGGCGTTCGCGCTCGCTCCTGTCGGGACCGGGCCGTATCGCGTCGCCTCGCGTACCGTCGGGCAGTCGCTGGTGCTTCAGCGCTACGATGGCTTCTGGGGCGCCAGGCCGGCGATTGCGACGATCCGGTATCGGTTTATCGGCGAACCGGCCAGCCGGGTCAACGCGGTCGTCAATGGCGAGGCGGACGTGGCTGCGGAAGTCAGCGCCAACGACGCCGAGCGCCTGCGCGCCGACAACCAGGTATCCGTGATTTCAGTTCCCGGCGGCAGTCCGCTGCACGTGCGCATCTACTCGAACGATCCGAAGACGCCGCTCAGCAAGCGCGATGTTCGTCTTGCACTGAATTACGCCATCGACCGTGACGCGATCATCAAGAGCGTGTTCCGTGGCGCAGCCGCGCCGCTCGCGTCGACGATACCGTCGAGTTATCCCTACGGCAGCAACCCCGACCTGAAGCCATTCCCGTATGACCCGGCCAAGGCGCGGCAGCTGCTCGCGCAGGCGGGCTATCCCAAGGGCTTCGATACCAGCCTCTATTGCGCCGCCGCCTTTCCCCGCACGCTGTGCGAAGCGGTCGCGGCCTACTGGTCGCAGATCGGTGTACGGGCCCAGGTCAAGGTGATCGATTACGTCGCCTTCAATCGCATCAACAACGTGCATCAGAGCGGCCCGCTGGCGTTCTCGGAGTTCGGCAACGCCATCTACGATCCCATTCATGTGATCGGCGGGTCGGTGTCGAAGACAGGCACGTGGTCCGATTACAGCAACCCTCAGGTACAGGCGCTCATCGATCAGGTCGAGGGTGAGTCGGACCGGAGCAAGCGAGATGCGCTGTTTCGCCAGATTCTCGCGCTCACGCGCGACGATGGACAAGCGGTGCTGATCGCCGAGTTGAAGCTGAACTATGTACAGGATCCATCACTCAACTGGCAACCGCAATCGGCGGGATGGAATCTCGATTTCCGCTCGGCGACGTGGAAGTGACAGGCTGAGCGCGTCGTGTCAGGACTTGCAGGCGGCGTTCAAGACGCCGTTCAGCAAGACATTCGGGCCGCGCCAGACTGGCGCGGTGCGATGGCCCATGTTGCGTGGGGTCAGGCCGTGGCGATCCGGCAGGGAGGAAGCGGCATGTTCTCGCCGTCGATGAACGCTGCCGCGCAGCGGACGGCGAACCGGCAGGCGCCTTGACTATTGGCGAAGACGCCGAGATCGCCCAAGGAAGTGGCTTCACCGTCTTCCTCGAGAATCGAGGCGCGCGCGATGAACAGGTTGCCCAGGCGAACCGCGGAGGCCTGGATCGCAGCGCCGTTATGGTAGGAAATCATCGATGAGCACCTGCGTTGACGTGAGATCAATGAGCCGGGGCAGGATGCGCCCCAGTCTCCCGGACGGGTGAACGGGCTGATGCGCTCGTCGTTCACCACAAGTCTCCATCCTAGTCGGCTTCGTCGCCGGGTTGAACGTAGATATGATGCATTGCATATCTCTTGTTTCGCCGGGTGCCCGGATGCGACCGCGACCGCGTGCTCACAGGAACGGCTTGTCTCCATTGATGGTCACGCGATATCCCGAACGCACCTCCGGGTAGTAGTCCCACACCGCAAGATGCTGCACCGCGCGGTTGTCCCAGAAGGCTATCGAGTCCGGCTCCCAGCGAAAGCGCACCTGAAATTCGGGTGAGGCAAAGCGCTCGAACAGCAGCCGCAGGATGCCGTCGCTTTCGGCGGCAGGCACATTGTCGATGTGCGTGGTGAAGTTCGAGTTCACGAACACGCCCTTGCGGCCCGTCTCGGGGTGCGTGCGCACCACGGGATGTGACGCTTTGGGAAAGCGCTTGCCGGTATCGTCGATACCGCGCAGCCGGTTGCGCTGCCGATAGGTTGGCTCGCCATCGTGCGTCGCCGTCAGGCCTTCGAGATACCTGCGCAGACCGGGCGACAGTGACTCATACACCGCGTAGGAGCTTGAAAAGAGGGTATCGCCGCCATGCGAAGGCAGGGTGTGCAAATGCAGGATGCTGCCCATCGGCGGAGCTTCGTCGCAGGAGACGTCGCTGTGCCAGCGGTCGCCGGCCACCCGCTTCGTGCCGGCATCGCTATGGATGGTGAGAATCTCCGGATAGCCGTCCGGCCCGGGACTGTTCGGGTGGATATGCAGCGAGCCGAAGTGCCGGCCGAACGCAAGGTGCTGATCGAGCGTGATGGGCTGATCGCGAAGGAAGATCACCTGGTGCGCCAGCAGCGCACGGCGCACGTCCGCCACTTGCTGCGGTACGAGCGGCTGCGTCAGATCGATGCCGCCGATCAACGCGCCGATATGCCGCGTGAGCGGTTGCACGGAGATGGTTTCGTACGTGGTATCAAGCATGACGGTGCTCCTCGTTTGATTTGCGTGGTCGGGATCGTGCGAACCGGGCTTGAAAGGAAAACCCGCGCTGTACGGCTGCTCCAGCCTGATGACCGCCGTACGGCCGTCAGGCGTCTCGATCCGATGCAGAGCCGACAAGGCGGCAAACACCCGATGATGACGTGCGCACCCGAAAAACCTAAACGAGTAAAAGGAATGTCGATATCAATCGGCAGCAGATGTGGTTTGCATCGGTTCTGATGAAGAAGCCTGCGGAGAGGGCATTACGGAACGACGGGTTCATACGAAGACGCCGGTGCGCGATGACGATCATCGCGCACCGGTTGCGTGTCTTTTCAACGTCCGGACATGGATGCCGCCGGACTGCATGAGGGCGAGCTCGCCCGAGATAGCGTCTATTGCTCGTCCTGAGGGACACTCCACTCAAGCGGTCGGTTCCTCCCGCATCGGCAAGCTGTCGTCCGATCCCCACTCGCCGAGCGACGCGTCGTAAAGCCAGACGTCCTTGTAACCGAGCTTGGTCAGCGCGAACACGTCGAGGCTCGCCGAGACCCCGCCGCCGCAATAGGCAATGACCCGTTGCGAAGGCTCGATCCCCGCTGATCCGAACACGGCCTGCAATGCCGCATCATCGAGCAGGCAACCGGTGGCGGCGTCGAGCAGCGAACCGGCCGGGACGTTGATGCTGCTTTCGATATGCCCGCGCCGTCCCTTGCGCGGCGCTTCTTCTCCGCTGTATTGCGTGGGCCTCAGCGCATTGACGATGCGCGTGTGCGGCGTACCGATCGCGCTCAGCACGTCATCACGCCCGGCGACGAGCGGGCGCGGCGGCGAGGCCACGAAGCGCCCTGGCGCGGCCGGCGCGGAAGGTCCCGCTTCGAGGGCACGTCCCTCCGCCCGCCACCTGGCGAGGCCGCCATCGAGGATGTGAGCATTGTCGAAGCCATAGACGCGCAGCATCCACCAGACGCGTGTGGCCCACCAGATGTTGCTCGTGCTGTAGATGACGACGAGGCTGTCGTTCGACACGCCGAGTGTCGACATGGCCTGAGCAAATGCGTCGCGCGGCGGCAGCATCAGATGCACTTGATGCGAGCGGTCGGAGAGATCAGCCTCGATGTCGATGAAACGCGCCCCAGGAATATGCGCGGCCTCGAAAGCATCACGCTCGGGATGCACGCGTTGCTGGATGACAGGATCGACCTGCATGGTTGCGCTGCAGTCGAACAGGCGCAGGTCGGGGCGGCCGAGGTGAGCGGCGAGCCACGCGGTATCGACAAGAAAGCCGGGCTCGCGATGACCTTGCGCGGTGGTTGAGTGGTGCTGCGAGTCGGACATGGACTACTCCGGAGAAGCGCCGGGAACCTCAGGCACTGGGCGCGAGACGCCGTTGCAGCCAGGCGATGAATTGATCCGCCAGATAGCCGACGATCATCGTCAGAATGACATAGGCATAGACCTGCGCGGACTGGAAATAGCGCTGCGCCTGCACGATGGCTTCGCCGAGCCCGCCGCCCGACACCATCTCGGCCGTGAACACGGTAATCAGCCCGACGGGAAATGCCACTCGCAAGCCGGTGATGAGCGACGGCACGCTGGCGGGCAGGATCACGCGGCGGAACAGTTCGTGGCGACGCGTGCCGAGCGCGAGCGCGGCCCAGCGCAGTTTCTGCGGCACCAGTGCGGCCCCGGACTGAGCGGCGAGCAAAAACGGAAAGACACAGGTGGCGAAGACGAGCACCACCTTCGACAAGTCCGCCACGCCGAACCAGACGGTGATGACCGGCACCAGCGCGATCTTCGGGAGCGGATAGCCGAAGGCAACATAGGGCTCGCACCACCAGCGCAGCCAGCGCACCTCGGCAATGGCGAAGCCGACCGGAATGCCAACCGCCGCGGCAAGCGCCACACCCAGGACCGCGCGGAGCACGCTGGTGCCGAGCGTGTCGGCGATGAGGGACGTCGTCACGATGCCGGTCAGCGCATCCCATACGGCGGGCAGCGGCGGCAGGAAAATCGCGCGCACCCAGCCGAGCGAGACGGCGAGTTGCCAGAGCGCCAGCACGCCGGCGATCGGCAGGGCGGTGAGGCAGGCGCGACGGATGAACTCGCCGATACGAGGCAAGGTCGGCGCGGAGGAGGACGTCAGGCGGAGCGAAGGCATGCAAACTCGATCGGTTTCAGGACGTGGCACGCCGGGCGCGGCGTGAGCGGGCCGTTGCACTGCTTTCATGCCAGCGCAGCAGCCGCGCGGAGATGCCGCGCAACGCGATGTCCGCCAGCCACGCGGCCAACGTTGCCACGACGAGACCGGCGAGTAGATAGTCGTAGCTGCCCTGCTCGCCGTATTGAAGCATCAGTTTGCCGATACCCTGATTGGAGACGATCATCTCGCAAGACACGGCGACGAGCACCGAAAGCCCGAGCGCCACGCGCACACCCGCGAGCACCTGCGGCAGCGCGGCGGGCAACAGCACGCGCCAGACAATCTGCAGCGGCGGCGTGCCGAGCGTCCGCGCGCTCCAGATCAGCACCTGCGGCACGTCGCGGGTGCCGCGCAGCGTATAGGCGATGAGCGGCAGCATCGCGGTGACGGCCACCACCACGACATTGGTCGCGCCGCCCACGCCGAACCAGAGCACCAGCAGCGGAATCAGCGTGGTCTTCGGCAGCGCATAGGTGCAGCGCACGAGCGGCGACACGAGCACGTCGAAGCGCGGCCACAGCGCCATCGCCATGCCGAGGAGACAGCCGAGCACGCTTCCGGCCGCGAGACCGAGTGCGGCCGAACATACGGTCGACCAGAGATTGCCAAAGAGTTCGCCGCTGCGGATCAGATGCAGCCCTGCGCGCCACACCTCGGCGGGAGCAGGCACGAAGCCTTGCGGAAACAGTTCGAGGCGCGCGGCGGTCTCCCATGCGAGCAGGAACGCGAGCACGGACAGCACGCCGGTCAGCGGCTTCGCCACTTCTTCGCGGCGGGCGAGCGCGGCGAACATCAGCGGTGCGCCTCGTCGTCGTGGCCCCGCACCTGGTCGCGCACTGCGAGCCACACGTCGTTGCGCAGTTCACGGAACCGTTCGGACAGCATGATCGATTCGCGGCCCTCGCCATGATCGAGATCCACGTCGATGCGCTTGACGATGCGTCCCGGCCGGCGCGACATCACGTACACGGTGTCGCACAGATACACCGCTTCGTCGATGTCGTGCGTGACCAGAAGAAGCGTATTCTCCGACGCGTTCCACAGATCGAGCAGGGCATCCTGCATGTATTCGCGCGTTTGCGCGTCGAGTGCGCCGAACGGTTCGTCCAGCAGAAGGATCGGCGGCTCGGTGGCGAAGGTGCGTGCGAGCGCGACGCGCTGGCGCATGCCGCCCGAGAGATCGCGTGGGTAGTGATGCTCGAAGCCCTGCAGATGCATGCGGGCGACGTAACGCTCGACGATCCGTGCGGTCTCACGCTTGCTCACGCCTTTGCGCCGCAATCCATACGCGATGTTGTCGGCCACCGTCAGCCAGGGAAACAGCGCGTATTCCTGGAACACGACACCGCGCTCGACGCCCGGCCCGTCGATATGCGCGCCGAATGCGCTGGCCGTGCCCGCGCTCGGCTCGACGAAGCCGCCCACCACATAGAGCAGCGTGCTCTTGCCGCAGCCCGACGGGCCGACCAGCGCCACGCGCGAACCTGGCGCGACGTGCAGGTCGACGCCGTCGAGCGCCGTGGTACGCGCGCCGTCCTTGTCGAACCATTTGGACACGCCTTCGATGGCGATGGCGTCCGCGCGCTGCAAGACGGCGTTCATGCGCGACGCGGCAGGTACGAAGCGTCCACGAACGACGCGACCGAGACGGGTTTCGGCAGCAGGCCCAGCTTGCTCATTGCATCGACCGGCGGCTGGATGTTCGCCGCCGAGATGGTGGCGTTCCTGTCGCGGTAGAAGTCCTTGTTCGTCAGGAAGTATTCGTCCAGCGACTTCGCCGGGGTCTTGGCGAGATCCGCGGTGAGTTCCACGACTTTCTGCCGGTTCGCGGGCGCGTAGATCCACTGTTGCGCTTCGACATAGTCCGCGAGCCACGCGCGCACGGCTTGCGGTTGCGCCTGCAGGAAGCGGTTGCGCGCGCTCTGGAACAACACCGGATAGGGCGGCACCACGCCCACCGCGTCGAATAGCGTGCGGATGCCGCCGCGTTTCGCCTCGTCCACCTGGAACGGCATCGCCAGCACGCCGCAGTCGACGCGCTTCTGCCGCAGCGCCGGCCCGATGTTGCCGAACGGCATCTCCACGACCCGTACGTCCTTCTTCGGGTCGAGGCCGTGCTGCTGAAGCGCGATGCGCAGAATGATGTCGACGCTGCCGTTGAACGCGTTGACGGCGACCGACTTGCCCTTCAGGTCCTCGATGCGCTTGATCGGACTGTCCGCCAGCACGACGAAGGGGTTCGACGCGTAGCCTTTCACCGCGTCACGATGGATCTCCGCGACGGCTTTCACGCCGCCCGGTACTGCATCCGTGCCGATCAGCGTGGCGAAACTCGTGAAGGCGAGCGTGCCGAGATCGGCCTGCTCGGCGGCCAGCAGCGTCGCCACGCCGGGCGTGCCGCGCGCGGTCGTGGTTTCGATCACGTACTCCTTGCCATGACGCTTCAGCACGTTGGCCTTGAACCAGTCGCTGAAGATCACCGTCTCCAGTTCGCCGGGGCCGACGACGCCCGCGCTCGCATAGCGGATGGTCGGCGGCGCGGCGCGCGAGATCATCGGAAACGACAGGGCGGCTGCCGCCGCAGTGCCTTGTGCGAGAAAGCGGCGTCGGCTGGTGTTGGGCGGTGTGGTCTTCATGACGTGGGGTAGTCCGGTGGTTTTTATAGGGAGCGGGCGCGCTGCACTGGCTGCTCAGTGCGCCGGGCGGTCGAGGCCGAGATGCTCGCGCAGCGTCGTGCCGGCGTAGTCTTCGCGGAAGACGCGGCGCGTTTGCAGTTCGGGGACGACCAGGCGCACGAAGTCCTCGACGCCGCCAGGCAGGTAGGGCATCTGCACCATGAAGCCGTCGCAGGCGCGCGCGTCGAACCATTCCTGCATGCGCGCGGCCACGGTGCTGCCGGAGCCGTTGAAGTCGCGCAGCGGGCCGATGCCGTAGCGCTTGCCGATATCGCGCAGCGACAGGTTCTGCTTGCGCGTGAGTTCGGCCACTTCGCGGTAGTGTCCCTGCACGCCGGCGACGTCGAGATCGGGCAGCACTTCGTCTTGCGGAAATGGCGAGAGGTCGACATCGAGCTGATAAGAAAGCGTCGACAGGCCGGCTTCCGGCTCGCACAGCGAGTCGAGCAGCGCCTGCTTGTCCCGCGCGATCGCATTGGTCTCGCCGACGACCGGCACCATGCCGAGCAGCACGTTGACCTGATCGGGGTCGCGGCCGAACTTGCGCGCGCGCTCCTTGATGTCGGCGTAGAACGCCTGTGCGGACTCGATCGACGAATGCGTGACGAAGATCACCTCGGCCCATTTCGCCGCGAAGTCTCTGCCGCGCTCCGAAGCGCCCGCCTGGATGAAGACCGGGCGGCCTTGCGGCGGGCGGCTCACGTTGAGCGGCCCGGCCACGTCGAACCACTTGCCATGGTGATCGATGGGCGCGACACGGGACGGGTCGGCGAACTGGGGCGCGGCGCGGTCCCACTTGAGCGCGTCGTCGTGCCAGCTGTTCCACAGCTTGCAGGTCACGTCGACGAACTCCTCGGCGCGGGCATAACGCTCGTCGCGCGAGAGTTGCTCCTTGAGGCCGTAATTGCGCGCTTCCGCGTCCTGGAACGAGGTGACGATGTTCCAGGCGGCGCGTCCCGCGCTCAGGTGGTCCATGGTTGCAAGCGAGCGCGCCACCTGGAAGGGCGAAAAATACGAAGTCGAAATCGTGGCCGCGAGACCGAGCCGCGAGGTGCTGCCGGCAATGGCAGTCAGCACGAGCAGCGGGTCGAGACGCAACGCGCCGAGCGCGCCGTGCGTGAGCTGACTGTTGAGGCTGTCGCCCAGACGGCGGGGAAGCGCCTGGATGTCCGGCATGAACATCATGTCGAACTTGCCCGCTTCGAGCTGGCGGCCGAGATCCTGATAGAAGCGCACATTCAGAATGTCATGTTGCGCGGACGGATAGCGCCAGCCGCCATGATGACCCGAGACCGGGCCAGCCATGACATAGGCGGCCAGCTTGATTTGGCGAGACAGGGACGTCGACATCTTGCTTGTGTGGAGGAGGGGCGAAACGATGGGCGCTAGGACCTGCGGGGCGCGGACCCGGTACGGCGTGCATACGGGGCGGCAGTATATCGACGCCGTCGTGCTTCCCAAATATCGAATAAAGATAATGAAAGCAGCCAGGCGGGTTAGGAGGGCGACACGCAATGTCGCCCGTGTGTGACCCGGGAGCGCACGGCTCAGACGGCTTCCAGACGTGTCCTGTATCAAGGCTTCGGAGCGGAAAGCGCTTGGGTTATGCCGCAGGATGAACAGCGTCATTCGCGATCGGCGACACGCTTACACGTCGCCGATCGCGCAGCAGGCAATCTCAGAAGCGTACGCGCACGCCTCCGAACGCAGCCACCTGGCGATTGGTGGAAGAGGGCGCGCCCGCGTCCGCGATCGCCGCGACCTTCTGGTAGCCGCTGCCCACGCGCGTCGATGCATCGCCTGACGCAAGCTGGTACACCGCCGACAGATAGAGGTCGGTGCGCTTCGACAGCACGTAATCGACGCCCAGCGTGAACTGGTGCCAGCGCGGCTTGAGCGTTTCTCCGCCGGCGCCCGGCAGACTGTTGGCGCGGCCGTCGGTGAAGGTGTACACACCGACGAGCGTCGTGGCCGGCGTGATGTTGTACCGCGCATTCACGTCGTAGTTGTTGAACTTGCGAGACGAGCCGTCGTTATAGTCGAGCTGCGTATGGCTGAATGCGAAGCCGAGCGTCGCCGGACCGAGCGCGTAGTTCGCGCCGCCGACCGCGATCTGCTGGCGCGCCACGCCGCCATTCACGCCATAGAAGAACGCGCCGCTGTAATCATCGCCACTGGTGCTCGATGCGCCACCCAAGGCGCCGCCCGTATTCGACGTGGCGTTCGGATGGTCGAGCCTGACGTAACCGCCGCCGAGCGACAGCGGCCCGTTCACATAGTTCGCCGAGACGCCCCACGCGCGATTGTTGCCGAAGCCGGTGCCTGCTCCGCTGTTCGCCTGATTGCTGAACGCATAGAGCGCATCGACGGTGAACCCGGCGATGGTATCGCTGCGAAACTTCACGGCGTTGTTGATGCGGAAAGTCTGGTTCAGGTTGTCGTTGTCGCCGATATGCGTGGCGGGCGACCAGAAGCCCGGTCCGGCATAGGCGGACACCAGGTCGGTATTCGGATCGTACTGACGCCCGAGCGTGAGCGTGCCGACGCCCGTCTTCGCCACGCCGACGAAGGCTTGCCGGCCGAACTCGCGGCCGCCCTGACCGAGCGCTCCGTCATTGACGCGAAAGCCGCTTTCGAGCGTGAACAGCGCCTTGTAGCCGCCGCCAAGATCTTCGACGCCCTTGAGGCCCCAGCGGCTGCCGTTGAGTTTGCCGCTCGTCGCCTGAAAGTTATGCGCACCGCGCTGGTTGTTGGTGTATGCGATGCCGGCGTCGACGAGACCGTACAAGGTGACGGAGCTTTGCGCGTGCGTGATACCGGGAAGGGCGATCAGGATACCTGTTGCGACGACGGGTGCGACTCGTTTCATTTGCTTCCTTTATTGACGTGACAAGCACGGGTTTTGGGGAAGCCGATCTTAAGTTTTGGCTTACTGCATCCGAACAATCTATTTCGAATGTGTAATGTTCAGGCCTTGTCATTTGTAATTCGACGCTCACGCTGCAAATCGAAGTCGCGCCAACATGAAGAACATTCGATCTTCCTGCTGATTTGCAAACACAGAACGATGGTTTAGTGACGCCGGCATCGCCCTGACGATCGAGAGTCACAGGGAGCCGCACGGAACGTCCTTCCACTTCGACACGCTCGATTACTTGTTCGAACACACTCCGAACCCCATCCGGCTAATCGGCGCACATGCTTTCGACCTGACAAAAACTTGGTTCCCTCGTGAGAGCCGCATCGCTAAAGTGCGTGCCTGGCCTGTGCGCCGGCATCAGCCGGCGACGTGAGGCACCACAACAAGGAACCAAGCAATGAAAACGAAAATCTGGGGAGCAGCGCTCACAGCGCTGCTGTTGGTGGCATCGACTGCCGCGCATGCGGATCGTCTGGACGACATCAGGAAAGCAGGCGTGCTGCGCGTCGCTGCCTTCGACAGCAATCCGCCGTTCGGCTTCGTCGATCCCAAGGACAACCAGATCGTGGGCCTCGATGTCGACTACGCGCGTGCCGTCGCGAAGAGCCTCGGTGTGAAGCTGGAGGTGCAGCCGACCAACCCCGCCAATCGCATCGCGTTCCTGAAATCGGGCAAGGTCGATCTCGTCTTCGCGAACTTCACGATCACCGATGAACGGAAGAAGGAAGTCGATTTCAGCACGCCGTATTTCGCATCGGGCACGCAGTTCATAGCGAAGAAGGGCGTACTGAAGTCTCCCGACCAGCTGGGCAGCCTGCGCATCGGCGCGGACAAGGGCACGACGAACGAGCAGCAGGTGCGCGCGAAGTTTCCGGGCGCAACCATCGTCGCCTATGACGACACGCCTTTCGCATTCGCGGCGCTGCGGACCGGCAACGTGCAGGCGATCACGCAGGACGGACCGAAGCTGGTCGCGCTGCTCGCGCGCGTACCGGACAAGGCCAGCTACGAGATTCCGCCCTTCACGATCTCGAACGACTACGAAGGCGTGGGCGTCCCGAAGGGCGAGACGCGCTTGCTCGACGCCGTGAACGGCACGCTGACGAAGCTCGAAGCGGACGGCGAAGCGGGCAGGATCTACGACAAATGGTTCGGCCCGAAAAGCGCCGCACCGCTGCCCCGGCTGTTCAAGATCGGCGATCCGCAGAAAGCAGGCTGATCGTTCTCGTCGTTGACCCTGTCCCGGGCCGCCCGAGTGCATCGGCGGCCCGGGCTTCTTGCATTCTGTCGCCGTTCCCGTGAATCATGCAAAGCTGGCTCGAACCGAAGTATTTCACCTGGCTGCAACAAGGCTTCGTCGTCACGCTCCTGCTTTCGGCGTGCGCGGCGATCTGCGCGACGCTGTTCGGCTTCCTGCTGGCCGTCGGGCGCACCTCGCACAATGCGGCGCTCGCGCGCGCCGGCGCCTGTTACGTCTTCATCTTCCGTAATTCGCCGCTGCTCGTGCAGTTGCTGTTCTGGTACTTCGGGGCCGCCGCCTTGCTGCCGTCCGACTGGATGACGTGGCTCAATACGCCGCATGCCGCCGTGCTCGGCTCCTTCACGCTGCGCTGGCCGAGCTTCGAACTGTTCGCGGGCTGGGTAGGCCTGACCTGCTACACGACTGCGTTCATCGGCGAGGAGTTTCGTGCCGGAATGCGCGGCGTAACCCCGGCGCAGCAGCAGGCGGCCGCCGCACTCGGCATGAACCGCTATACGACGCTGCGCCATGTCGTTCTGCCGCAGGCACTGCGCATCGCGACGCCGCCGCTCGCGGGGCAGTACATGAACGTCGTGAAGAACTCGTCGCTGACGATGGCGATCGGCGTTGCCGAGCTTTCATACATGTCGCGGCAGGTCGACACGGAAACCTTCAAGACCTTCCAGGCATTCGGTACGGCGACGGTGTTCTACGTCTTGACGATCGCGGTCATTGAAGCGGCGCTGGTTGTCTGGCAGCGCACCGGCACGCGCGCGCTGCTGCGGAGGCACGCATGAGTCTCGCCGAATGGCTTCCCGCGCTGCGCTACCTGCTGCTCGGCGCGTTTCCCGCGGGCCCTCTGGGTGGCGTTGCGCTGACGGTGACGCTCTCGGTCCTTTCCGCGATACTCGCGGCGCTGATCGGACTCGCGGGCGGCATTGCGCTTGCCATGACGCACGGTGTCGCGCATCTCGCACTCACGGCGGTGGTCGCCTTCTTTCGCGCCATCCCGGTCCTGATGCTGATTTTCTGGACCTTCTTCCTGATCCCCGTGCTTCTGCACATCGACGTTCCCGGACTGGCGACGGTCGTCTGCGCACTCGCGCTGATCGGCGGCGCGTATCTGTCGCATTCGGTGCACGCGGGCATCGCCGCGATCGGCGAAGGGCAACGGCAAGCGGCGCTGTCTCTCGGGCTCACGCCCTGGCAGGCGCTTCGTGAAGTCGTCCTGCCGCAGGCCGTGCGGGTCATGATGCCGTCGTTCGTCAATCAGTGGGTCTCGCTCATCAAGGATACGTCGCTGGCCTACATCGTCGGCGTGCCGGAGTTCACCTTCCTCGCCAATCAGCTCAACAACCGGCTGATGATCTATCCCGCGCAGATCTTCCTGTTCGTGGGCATCGTCTATCTCGCGCTGTGCGGCGCGTTGCAATGGATCGCGCATGCTCTGCTGGCGCGCAGCGCGACGCGATCCTCACGCGCGACCCCTCTCGACAAAGCTTCGGCAGAGCCTGTCAGCCCCTCGCTGGACTAGTCTCCCGCACATGGCGTGCATGCGTGCAAGTCGCTCAGCGCTGCTCTGGGCGGCTCACGCTATCGCATCTGCTCACATTCTTGTGCGAATTTCTTCGTTATCAGACGAACGAGACGGTTTTACGATGACCTCTTGAGTCATTCAAGAGAGTCTCGTGAGCAGCTCAGAACAGCTTCAACCTTCATCGCACGATTCAACAGAGGCAAGCTCACCGGGTCAGACGCCGCGCGGCGAAGACGCCTACGAGCGCATCCGCCACGACGTGCTGACCTGCCGCTTCATGCCGGGATCGGTGCTCACCGAGCATCAGCTGATGGAGCAGTACAGCTTCGGCAAAAGCAGCTGCCGCATTGCGCTCGTGCGTCTCGCCCATGAAGGCTATGTCCGCGCGATGCCGCGGCAGGGCTACCGGATCGCCGCCGTCACCTTGCGCGATGTCGAAGAAGTGTTTGCGTTGCGGGTGCAACTCGAACCGCTGGCCGCCCGGCTTGCCTGCGGCCGGGTCGATACCGCCTTGTTGCGGCGGCTGGAGGCAGCGTGCCGTGTGCCGCATCCCGAGCGCGCCCTCAACGACCAGATCGACGTGTTCATGGACGCAAACCGCGAGTTTCATCTGGCGATCGCGAAGGCGAGCGGCAACGAAAGACTGCATCGCATGCTGGCGAACCTGATGGACGAGATGTCGCGGCTGGTCGCGCTGGGCTTCGGCGTGCAGAAGACCAAGCCCGAGATCAAGCACGATCACAAGGCGATGATCGACGCCTTCGATGCCAACGACTGCCGTCGCGCTGAAACCATCGCCCGGCGGCATATCGAGACTTTCCGCGACATGACGATGGAGAAGGTCTACGCGAGCCTGTCGAGCGCGGGCGCCTCGTTGCCCGTGTTCACGACCGTGGAGCCACGCCGATGACGAGCGGAGCCATCTCGGTGAGAGGTGTCAGCAAGCGTTTCGGCGAGCTGGCGGTGCTCGACGACATCGCGTTCGAGGTCGCCGATGGCGAGACGGTCGCCTTGCTCGGCACCTCAGGTTGCGGCAAGAGCACGCTGCTCAACATCATCGCGGGGCTGACTGAACCGGACGCCGGCGAGCTCTGGCTCGGCAACGCGCGCGCCACGCGGCCGGATGACCGCCGCGCGCTCGCCTACATGTTCCAGGAAGACCGGCTGTTGCCCTGGCGCACAGTGCGCGCCAACGCGGAGTTCGGTCTCGAAGCCGCGCGCCCGGCGTTGTCCGGCAAAGAGCGGCGGACCCGGGCGCTTGCCGCACTGGAGATGGTGGGGCTGGACGGCTTCGCGGAAAGCCATCCGCATCAGCTGTCCGGCGGCATGCGCAGCCGCGTCGCGCTGGCGCGCAGTCTGGTCGGCGAACCGCGCATCCTGCTGATGGACGAACCGTTCTCGAAGCTCGATCCGCAGACGCGCTCGCAGATGCATGGAGAGTTGCTGCGTATCCGCGCGCTGCGCAATACGACGGTGCTGTTCGTCACGCACGACGTCGAGGAAGCGGTCGTGCTGGCCGATCGTGTCGTGGTGCTGGCGCCGCGTCCCGGGCGCGTGCGCGAGATCGTGAACGTCGATTTGCCGCGTCCGCGCGACGCCACCGATCGCGACGTGGCCGAAGCCGTGCGCCGTCTGCGCCTGCTCGTCTGACAATCCAACCGGGTTCCTGTCCATCGATGTCCACTGTTGAAACTCGCTCCTTGCCGTTGCTCGTGGCGCAGCGCGCGCTGCTCGTGGCGCTGCTCGTCGCGGCATGGCAGTTCGCCGCGCTGCGCATGCCCGCGTTCGTGCTTCCCGGGCCGCTCCGGGTCATCGAGGCACTCGACGCGCTCGTGCATTCGGAAACCTTCTTCACCGATCTTGGCGCCACGCTGTACCGCGTCCTGGCGGGCTTTCTGATTGCGGTCGCCGTGGGCGGGCCGCTCGGCATTGTGCTGGGTTCGAATCCGCGGGGCGCGCGCTTCTTCGAGCCGGTCCTGTCGATCGTCAACACCGTGTCGTCCGCCATCTGGGCCGTCTTCGCGATCATCTGGTTCGGCATTTCCAATACGACGACGATCTTCGTCGTCTTCATGACCGCGATGCCGCTGATCCTGACCAACGTCTGGCAGGGAGCGCGCACCGTCGACGCGCAGCACGTGGAGCTCGCGCGCAGCTTCCACATGTCGCGCGCGCAGATCATGCGCAAGATTTTCGTGCCGACCGTCCTGCCGCACCTGTTCGCCGGCGCACGGCTCGCGTTCGGCTTCGGCTGGCGCGTCTCGCTGGTGGCGGAAACCATCGGCTCGTCGAGCGGCATCGGCTATCGCCTGCGACAGGCGGCCGATCTCGTGCAGACGGATCAGGTCTTCGCCTGGACGCTCACGCTCGTCGTGCTGATGCTGCTGCTTGAAGCGGGCGTGCTCAAGCCGCTCGAACGCCGGCTGTTCCGCTGGAAGCGGACGGTCTAGACCATTTTCATTCGCATACTACGGGGAATCACACATGTCGGTCTTCGCCATCTTCAAGCGCGCGGCGCTCGCCGCGAGCGTCGCGGCCGCTTCGCTCGGCCTCACCACGCAGGCAGCGCATGCCGAGCCGATCCGGATCGGCTACTGGACGAGCGGCGTGAGCCTCGGCTTCGGCGCGGTGCTGGAGGCGCAGAAATTCCTGCAGCAACGCGGACTCGACGTGCAGTTCGTGCGCTTCTCCGACGTCAATGCACCGAACCGCGCGCTCGCCGCCAATGCAATCGATTTCGCCTTCGCCGCGCCGGCCGCGGCGGTCTTCAGCTCCGCTGCCGACGGCGTTCCGGTGAAGATCGTGCTCGCCACCCAGCCTGCCGACGTCGAGTTCGTCACCCCCGATGATTCGCCGATCAAGTCGCTCGCCGACCTGCGCGGCAAGAAGGTCGGCATGTCGCCGCCGGGCAGTTCCGTCGCGGCAATCGCAACGGCTGTCCTGCAGGGCAACGACAAGATCGGCGCAGCGGATTTTTCGATCGTGCCCGGCAACGAGGCGCGGCTCGCGCAGTTCCTCGTGCAGAAACAGGTGGACGCCGCCGCGTTGCGCTCGGTGACGGTCGCGCAGCTCAAGGAGCTGAAGGTGCGCCGCCTCGGCAACTTCGGCGACGAATGGAAGAAGCTCACGAAGTCGGACGCGACGCCGTACATCGGTGTGAGCGCGGTGCGCTCGGACTTCCTCGCGAAGCATCCGGACGAGATCGCGAAGCTCATCGCCGGCATGCGGACCGCGTTGCAGTGGGGCGCGTCGCATCGCACGGAAGTGGCCGCGATCCTGCAGAAGAGCGCCAATCTGCCCGCCGCGGACGCCGATGCCTACGCGTCGCGCTGGTCGGACATCAATCGCGTGACCTTCGAGCCGCTCGACATCGACACGCTCAAACGCGAGCACCAGATCTTCGTGGAAGGCGGCGTCATCAAGGGCACGCTGCCCGCCGACCTGTTCGCGACGCAAGCTTACGACGCCTCGAAGGCGCAGCACTGAACCCCTTGTCACCACTCAAAACCGGAGTCAAAACATGACCAGTCCTCTTCCAGCGACGATGAAAGCCCTCGTGCTGGACGCCCATGGCGATCTCGATCAGCTGAAGGTCGTCACCGACAAGCCCGTGCCGCAGGCCGCGCCCGACGGCGTCGTGATCCGCGTGCGCGCGTCCTCGTTCAACTATCACGACGTGTTCACGGTACGCGGCATGCCGGGCATCAAGGTGCCGCTGCCGGTCGTGATCGGCCTCGACATGGCGGGCGAGATCGTCGCGGTCGGCGGCGATGTCGAAGGCTGGAAGGCGGGAGACCGCGTGCTCGTCAATCCGCTCAATCGCGACAAGGGGCTGATGGGCGAGATGCTCGACGGCGGCATGGCGCAATACTGCGCGGTGTCGGCGGCGCAACTGATCGCGTTGCCCGATGCAGTCAGCTTCGACGATGCGTCGGCGTTGCCGGTCGCGTACGGCACCGCGCATCGCATGCTGATCACCCACAACACGGTCAAGGCAGGCGACCGCGTGTTGATCCTTGGCGCGAGCGGCGGAGTCGGGACCGCCTCGCTCCTGCTCGCGAAGCAACTCGGCGCGGAAGTGATTGCCTGCGCGGGCAGCGACGAGAAGCTCGAACAACTCAAGGCGCTCGGCGCGGATCACGTCGTCAACTACCGCACGACGGACTTCTCGAAGTGGGCCATCGGCACGTATGGCAAACCGCAACGCCGCACCCATGAAGGCGGCGTGGACGTGGTGGTGAACTTCACCGGCGGCGACACCTGGGTGCCGTCGCTCAAGTGCCTGAAGCGCGGCGGCACGCTGCTCGTGTGCGGCGCCACGGCGGGCCACGATCCGAAGGAAGACCTGCGCTACATCTGGAGCTTCGAGCTCAAGGTGATCGGCTCCAACAGCTTCTACGACGACAACCTGCGTGCGCTGCTGACGCAGATCGAAAAGGGCGAGCTCAAGCCGGCGATCGATCGCGCGGTGCCGCTCGAGCAGGCGGCAGAAGGATTGCGCCTGATTCGCGATCGCGAAGTGCTGGGCAAGGTCGTCGTCAATCCGTAAACAACCAGGGAGAATCAGATCATGAGCGACAACACGACACCGGCGCTGCCAACGGCACAGGATATCGAAGCGAAACTGCGCCGCGCGCCGTATCACGAATGGCTCGGACTCAAGGTGGCGTCCGTGGGCGACGGCGAGATCGAACTGACCGCCACCTGGCGCGAGGAATGGGTCGTCAATCCCGACAAGCGCTACACGCACGGCGGCATTCTGGCTGCGCTGGTCGATCTCGCCGCCGACTGGGCGCTCGTCTCGAAGACCGGGCGCGGCGTGCCGACCATCGACTTGCGGGTGGACTATCACCGCGCGGCGTTTCCCGGCGATCTGCGCGTCAAGGGCAAGGTGATCCGTTTCGGCGCGCAGGTGTCGAGCGCGGAAGCCCATGTGTACGACGCCGACGGCAAGCTCGTCGCGAGCGGGCGCGGCGTCTATTCGACCGCGCCTGCGCCGCAAGCCGCGAAGCCGTGATGCTCGAACTCGATCATCTCGTTATCAACACGCGCTTCGATACCGATGCGGCGCGTGATCAATTCGCGCAACTCGGCTTCACGCTGACACCGCGCGGATATCACACGCTCGGCTCGATCAATCATCTGATGGTGTTCGACGACAGCTATCTGGAGCTCATCGGCCTGCCCGCCGATGGCTCGGTGATCCGCCAGGAGATCGCGGACAGCGCGCCTGGCGCGGACGGTCTCGTCTATCGCAGCGACGACCCGCAGCGCACGTTCGATACGCTCGCCGCCGCCGGTCTGGAAGCCACGCCGCCGCAGTTCTTCTCGCGGCCGGTCGAGCCACACGGTGAGGCGCGTTTCGCGACGGTGCGGCTCAAGCCGGGGCAGTTCGAAGGCGGGCGCGTGTACTTCTGCCAGCATCTGACGCCCGAGTTCGTATTCCGCGACGAATGGCGCACGCACGAGAACGGCGCTTATGCGCTCGCCGCGTTGCATCTGATCGATGCGGACCGCGCGGCCTATGCCCGCCTCGGCGAACCGTCGGCGCGCTTCTCGCTGGCGTTCCACGCGCGCGCGGCATTCGATGCCCGCTTCGGCTCATCGGCGGCGCATGTCTCACCGCGCGCGCCGCGTTTCGCCGCGATTACGCTGCGCACGCCGCAGTGGCGCGAAATCGGCGCCCGCGCAAAAGACGCGGCGCTGCCCTTCGAAACGAGCGATGTGCATACGGTCGTCGCGTTGCCGCGCTTCGATACCTTGCTGGAGTTCGTACCATGAAAGGGCGACGCAATCTCGGTGCGCTCATCGACCGTGACGCCGACGGTGAGGCGCTCGCATTCATCGAACTGGATGAGGCGCTCGAGCCGGTTCAATACAGCTTCGCCGCACTGGACATGCTGGCGGACCGCGTCGCCGCGACGCTTGCACGTGACTACGCGCGCGGCGATCGCGTGGCGGTGCTGGCCGCCAACTCGGCGCATTACGTCGCGACGGTGCTCGGCATCATGCGTGCGGGGCTGGTTGCGGTGCCGGTGAACTTCCGCTTTCCGCGCGCGCTGCTTGCGGACGTGATTGCGGACAGCGGTGCGCGTCTCGTGTTTTGCGACGACGGGCGCAGCGCCGATGTGCCCGATGCGCTGCCCGCGGTCGTGTTCGACTCGCGCGGTCCGGCCACTGCCTCGAGCGCGACGCCGTTCTCGTCTTATGTCGGGCAGACAAACGGTACGCGTGTCGAGCCGGTCGAGCCCGTGCCCGGCGAAACCGCCCTGATGCTCTACACGTCCGGCTCGACCGGCCGGCCGAAGGGCGTGCTGTTGTCGCACGAGAGCCATCTGTGGGTCGTGCAGACGCGGCTCGAATCGCAGCCGCTGTCCGGCGAACGCGTGCTGATCGCCGCGCCGCTGTTTCACATGAACGCACTGGCGCTCGTCTTCCTGACGCTGGCCGCGCACGCGACCACGGTCATGCTGCCGCAGTTCGAGGCGACGAATGCCATCCGCGCGATCGACACCTGGCGTTGCACGTGGCTCACGTCCGTCCCACCGATGATCGCGATGATGCTGCGCGAGCGCGACACGCTGGCGCACAGTGATCTGAGCTCGGTGCGCACCGTGCGCATGGGGTCGGCGCCGGTCAGCGGCGCGCTGTTCGAGCAGATCCGCGCACTCTTGCCGAATGCCCGCGTGATCAATGCCTACGGTACGACCGAGGGCGGGCCGGTAGTGTTCGGACCGCATCCGGATGGCCTGCCGCCGCCGCCGCTCGCGGTGGGCGCGGCGCATCCGCGGGTGGCGCTGCGCCTTGTGGATGAGACCGGAAGCGACGCGCAGCAGGGCGAACTGTGGCTGAAGAGTCCCGGACTGATGACGGGCTATCACAACCGTCCCGATCTGCCGCCGCCGATCACGGCCGACGGCTATTACCGCACGGGCGATATCTTCCAGCGCGACGCGCACGGCTTCTACACCTTCGTTGGCCGGCGCGACGACATGTTTGTGTCGGGCGGCGAAAACATCTGGCCCGGCGATGTGGAGCGCATGCTGGAGCGCCATCCGCAGATTGCGCAGGCATGCGTCGTGCCGGTCGACGATGCGATCAAGGGCACCAAGCCGGTCGCGTTCGTCATCGCGCGGGAAGGCTCGCTCGACGAAGACGAGGTGAAGCGCTTCGCGCTCGAACACGCGCCGGCGTATCAGCATCCGCGCCGCGTGTGGTTCGTGGACGCGCTGCCGCTTGCCGCCACCAACAAGATCGACCGCGCGGCGCTGAAGGCGCTTGCGGCGCGTCGCATCGAAGCATCGAAGGATCACGCATGAAGCAGGTCATCCGCAGAGTCGCATCGGCCGCCGTGTTGTGCGCGCCGCTGCTCGCACCGCACGCTGCACTGGCGCTCGACGCCGTCACCGTCGGTCTGGCGATTCCGCCGGCCGTGCACGACGGCGCACCGTACGCCGCCGCCGACAAACTCGGGCTCTTCAAGGCCGAAGGTCTCGACGTGAAGCTCATCGTCTTCCAGGGCGCGGGCGCGCTGATTCCGCAGGTCGCGAGCAAGCGCATCACCTTCGGTTATCCCACCGCCGAGCCGATCCTGTCGAGCTATCTGAACGGCGGCACGCCCGTGCCGGTGCGCTATTTCTATAACGGCGTGCCGTCGAACACGATGGAGTTTGCGGTGCTCGCGTCATCGCCGGTGCATGCGCTCGGCGACCTGAAGGGCAAGAAGGTCGGCGTCGGCGCGCTGACGTGGGGCACGATCCCCGGCGGCCGTGCCGCTTTGCGCGAAGCCGGGCTGGAGCCGGGCAAGAACGTCGAGTATGTGGCGGTCGGTGCGCTCGGCGCCGGTTTCCATGCGCTCAAGACCGGCGCGGTCGACGCGCTCAACTTCAACAGCAGCTGGGATGACGCGCTCGAACTCTCCGGCACGCCGATCCGCCGCATCCGCTATCCCGCCGTGTTCGATGCGACCGCGGGCAACGGCTTCATCGCGCATCGCGACACTTTCGTGTCGCAGCCGCAACTGATTGCGCGGTTCGGGCGCGCCTACACCGAAGCGCAGGTGGTCTGCGACGCCAATCCCGCGTTCTGCGTCAAGGCATTCTGGGAACAGCATCCTGAATCGAAACCTCAAGGCGACGAGCAGAAGAATCTGCGTGAAGCGGTCGAGTTGCTCAAGCGCCGGCTGGATCGCGTGCTGCGCACCGCCGATGGCAAGCCGCGCCAGCCCGGCGCCTACGATCTGCCCGCGGTGCGCGCCAACCTCGCGGTCATGCAGAAGGTCGGCGAATTTCCGGCCGGCGACGTGCCGGTCGATCAGGTCTTCACGAACCAGTTCGTGCCGGAGTTCAGCCGCTTCGACGAGGCCGCGCTGCGTGCGCGCGCGCTAAAGCAATGAGCGCGCGCATTGAGGTGACGCCGCGTGTGGCGCTGGTCGACGTGACGCGACAGATCGTGCTGACGGGCTTCGCAGCCGGCGCCGAAGTCGACCTGAGCGCGCATCTGACGATGGCCGACGGCAGCGAGTGGCGCAGCGACAACCGCTTCGCCGCGAATGAAGCAGGGCGGGTGGATCTCGCGGCGGATGCGCCTGTGTCGGGTGACTATGCCGGACACGGCGCGCAGCCGATGGGGATCGTCTGGTCGATGCGCTGCGTGAAGGATGCGCCGCCCGCCGACGCCATCGCGCCGCTTACCGTGCGCATCGACGCGCGCGATCAGGACGGCAATGCGGCCAGCGCCAGTTTCGAGCAGCATTTCGTCGCCGATGGCGTGACGCGGCGCGCGATCAGCGAAGCGGGTGTCGTCGGCACGCTGTTCCTGCCGGCGACGCCGGGACCGCATCCCGCCATCGTCGTGCTCAACGGCTCGGGCGGGGGCATCAACGAGCCGCGCGCGGCCCTGTACGCGGCGCACGGCTATGCGGCGCTGGCGCTCGGCTATTTCAACGCGCCGGGCCTGCCCGCGACGATTTCGCGGATACCGCTCGAATACTTCGCCAACGCGCTCGACTGGCTGCGCGAGACGGTTGCGCCCGCCGGGGATTTCGTCGCGGTCGCCGGCCAGTCGCGCGGCGGCGAACTTGCGCTGCAACTCGCGGCAACGTGGCCCGCGCGCGTATCGGCGGTGATCGGCTACGTGCCGAGTGCCGTGCGCCACGGCACGTTGCGCGCCGGAGCCGCCGCTGAGCCGCCCGACGCGATCGCCTGGACGCTCGATGGCAGGCCCTTGCCGCACGTTTGGCAGGACAACGCCGAGGCCGACTGGCGCGCCTTTCGTGATCCGGCAAAGCCCGGCGAGGCGGTGCGTCAGGCGCCGGCGTTCGAAACCGCGTTGCGCGACGCACAGGCGGTCGCACGGGCCCGCATCGAGGTCGAACGCATCCGTGCGCCGATCCTGCTGATCTCCGGCACCGACGACGGTTTCTGGCCTTCGACGCACTACGCCGGGATGATCGTCGCGGACCTGACGGCGCGCGGCTTCGGACATTGCCTCGAGCATCAGCGCAACGAAGGCGCCGGCCACGCGATCCTGTTCCCCCATGTGCCGACGACGCGCATTGCACGCGTGCATCCCGTTGCCCGTGTCGCGCTGACGGCGGGCGGCACGGCTGCTGCGAACGCGCGCGCGAACGAAGCTTCGTGGGCGCGCGTGCTCGCATTTCTCGCCGAGACAAGCGGGGCGCGATGAACAGCGAACGACATGCTTTCAGTGCGGAGCGGCTTTCGGTGCGCTACGCGACGCGGACCGGCAGCATCGATGCGCTCGCCGGGATCGATCTGCACGTGGGGGAAGGCGAATTCGTCGCACTGCTCGGCCCGTCGGGGTGCGGCAAGTCCACCTTGCTCAAGGTGGCGGCGGGACTCGTGACGCCGACCGCGGGCGAGGCGCGCATCGGCGGCGCGCGGCTGTCGAAGCCGTCCAGGGAAGCAGGGGTGGCTTTTCAGAAGCCGAACCTGCTGCCATGGCGCACGGTGCTCGACAACGTCATGCTGCCCGCGCGCACCTTGGGACTCCCCAAAGAGGCCGCACGCGCCCGCGCCCAGGCGCTGCTCGAACTGGTCGATCTCGCTGCGTTCGCCCGCAACTATCCCGCCGAGCTGTCGGGCGGCATGCAGCAGCGCGTGGGCATCGCCCGCATGCTGCTGCACGATCCCCATCTGCTGCTGATGGACGAGCCCTTCGCCGCGCTCGACGCAATGACGCGCGAAGCGCTCACGCTCGAACTGCAGCGCATCTGGCTCACGCAGCGCAAATCGGTGTTGTTCATCACGCACAGCATCGCGGAGGCGGTGTTTCTCGCGGATCGCGTGCTGGTGATGTCGGCGCGGCCGGGACGCATCGTCGACGACGTGCGCATCGATCTGCCGCGCCCGCGCGCCGCGTCCATCATGAGCGACCCTGCATTCGTCGCTGCATGCGCGCATTTGAGGAGACATTTTCAGTGAGCACGCAACGTCCGCGTCGCCCCGTGCCGGGGTTTATCTATCCGCTTTTGAGCCTCGCCGTGGTGATTGGATGCTGGCAGATTGCGGTGCGCGCATTCGCGATTCCCGACTACGTGCTGCCGGCGCCCGCACAGGTCTGGCGCGCGCTTGCCGAGGGTTTCGCCAGCGGCAGCCTGTGGCCGCACATTGTCGCGACGCTGCAGGAAACGTTGGTCGGTTATGCAATCGGCTCGGCGCTCGCGGTCCTGCTGGGCGCGCTGCTCGCGGAATCGCGCGTGTTCGAGCGTTTCGTGTTTCCGTTGCTCGCAGGATTGCAGGCCATGCCCAAGGTCGCGCTGGGGCCCATCATTCTGGTGTGGTGCGGCTATGGCAGCGCGTCGAAGATCGTGCTCGTCGTTCTGGTGTGCTTCTTTCCGCTGTTCGTCAACACGGTGAACGGGCTGAAGCGCGCCGATGCCGATCTGCTCGATACATGCCGGGCCTTCTCGGCGTCACGGCTCTTTCTGTTCTTTCACGTGAAGGTGCCGTGCGCCGCATCCGAGATCTTCAGCGGCCTGCAGATCGGCGTGTCGCTGGCGCTGATCGGCGCGGTGGTCGGGGAGTTCCTGTCATCGCAGCAGGGCCTCGGTTTCCTGATCAGCTCGTCGTCCGTGAACATGAGCGTGTCAACCATGTTCGCCGGTGTCGTGCTGCTGGCCGTGATCGGCGTCTGCGGAGCCCAGATCGTGCGCGTCGTGCAGCGCCGCGTGGTGTTCTGGGAGCGGCGTGAAGCGACGCGAGGCGAGGGCGGTTGACGGCATTGACGGCGCACGGCCCACCCGGACAAGCGATGCGCGCCGCTTTCGGAATGCATGAGTCTTACTGAGAGGCCAAGGCCTCGTGAGTGCGCCATAAGCGCCATAAACAAAGCAGGAAATATTGGTTTTGCGCGACTCAGCATCCGCTGAAAATGAAAATCCGGGTGACAACAAGCCCAACATCTTCAGACAGCGGAGCAACCAGAGATGACTGAGCGCAGCGCGTGGCGTGTGGCTGAACGGGATGATGCGACAGCGTCGCCGGTTACCCTCATAACGGTTCCCGGCCTGCATGGCGGCGAAGGCGCGCACTGGCTCACCTGGCTTGCGCGCCAGATGCCGGGGGCGCAGCGCGTCGAGCAACAGGACTGGGACGCGCCGCATCTCCAGACGTGGAGCGATGCGGTCCGCGACGTCCTTGCGGACGTGAACGGTCCTGTCGTGCTGGCAACGCACGGATTCGGCAGTCTCGCGGCCGCGCATGCGCTGGCCCATCAGGCGCATCCCGCGCGTGGCGCTTTTCGCCCGCTCGATGCCACGGTGCTCGGCGTGCTGTTCGTCGCACCGGCAAGTCCCGCTCGCTCCCGGTTCGCCGGTGTGTTCGATGCACGCCGTCTGGAGGTGCCCTCGCTGGTCGTCGGCAGCACGACGGACCCATGGCTTGCCATCGATGAAGCGCGTGCCCTCGCGCAGCGCTGGAACAGCGCCTTCGTCAATCTCGGCGATGCAGGGCATATCGACACATCGGCCGGATTCGGCCCATGGCCGCTGGCGCGCCATTTTGTCGAGACCCTCGCCCGGCGCGTGTGCGCTACGTGTTCCAATGACGAGCACGCAGACGCGCAGCAACCTGCCTACTGCTGATCCGCTCGAACGGGCGGCGCGCTGTCCTGCGTTTGGGCAAGGTCAGTAACGGGTCCTCGGGTTTCATCGGCGAGTGGCTATTTGCCGCAGCCGTGGTTCATATGCATTGCATGATTCGTCATTAGTCAAAGCAGGATGCGAATGATCCAATGACGTCATTCGATCCATCCGGTGCGCGCGCCAATGCGCGCCCTTCTTCGCCGTCATGCCACATCACGACCTTTCCTCACCCGGTGACCCGGGCGTGCGCCTCGCCGCAGTTCCCGATCCTGCCCGCGTGGCGCTCATCCGCGACGACGCCGGAGCGCTCGCCGCCGCACACAAGCTTGCCGCGCTGGTCGCGCCCGACGCATCCGCGCGGGATCGCGAACGGCGCCTGCCGTGGGACGAACTCGAACGCTTTTCCGAAAGCGGTTTGGGCGCCATCACTGTGCCGCGCGAATACGGCGGTCCGGAGGTGTCGTTCGCGACGCTTGCCGAAGTCTTCGTGATCCTGTGCGCTGCCGATCCCGCGTTCGGGCAGATTCCGCAGAATCATTTCGGCGTGCTCGGCGTGCTGCGCGAGATCGGCAGCGACGAACAGAAACGCCGGCTCTACGACGAAGTGCTGGCGGGACGCCGGCTCGGCAACGCGGGCCCGGAGCGCCGCTCCGCGAACGCAGCCACGATATTGCAGGGCTCGACACGGCTCACCGCGACGCCGCAGGGCCTGAGGTTGAGCGGGCGGCGCTTCTATTCGACGGGCGCGTTGTTCGCTCATCGCCTGCCGACGCGGGCAGTAGACGACGAAGGCCGCAGCGTGCAGGTGTGGGTGCCGCGCGATGCGCCGGGCGTGCAGGTGATCGACGACTGGAACGCGTTCGGGCAGCGCACGACGGCCAGCGGCAGCGTCGTGTTCGACGACGTGCCGGTCGAGCCGGACGACGTGCTGCCGATCTGGCGGCTCGCCGGGCGTGCAGGCCTGTTCGGTCCGACTTCGCAACTGATCCAGGCCGCGATCGATCAGGGCATCGCACAGGCCGCGCTGACCGACGCGCTCACGTTCGTGCGCGAGCGCGCGCGCCCATGGCTCGACTCGGGCCTCGAACGCGCGAGCGACGATCCCTACGTGATCGCCGATGTCGGTCGCCTGCATATCGACCTGCATGCCGCCCACGAAGTGCTGCGGGAAGCGGGCGAGACGCTGGATGCGATCACGCGCGCGGGCGTCGATGAGGCGTCGAGCGCGGCGGCCTCGGTCGCGGTTGCGGAAGCCAAGATCCTGACGACCCGTATCGCCCTGGCGGCGAGCGAGAAACTGTTCGAACTCGCCGGTTCCGCCGCGACCCGCGCCGCGCACAATCTCGATCGCCACTGGCGAAACGCACGCACCCACACACTGCACGATCCGGTGCGCTGGAAGCTGCATCTGCTCGGCAACTACCATCTCAACGGCGCGTGGCCCGCGCGTCATTCATGGAACTGAACGTGATGACTTCCGCTGACCTTGCCGCGCCCGAGGCGGTCGATTCCCGGGAATCTCGCGCACGGCCGCGTCCTGCGCGCCTTGCCGGCGCCGCCGAGGTGCTCGATGCGGCGCGCCGTTTCGCCGCCACGATTGCACCGGGCGCCGTCCTGCGCGACCGCGAGCGGCGCCTGCCCTGGCAGGAGCTCGAGGCCTACGTGGCGAGCGGCTTGTGGGCCATCACGGTGCCGCGTGCGTATGGTGGGCCCGGAGTGGGCGCCGCGATACTCGCCGAGACCATCGCCGTCATTTCAGACGCGGACGGCTCGCTGGGCCAGATCCCGCAAAACCACTATTACGCGCTGGAAGTGCTGCGCGTCGGCGGCAGCGCGTCCCAGCAACGGTTCTTTTATGAGCGCGTGCTGGCGGGCGACCGCTTCGGCAACGCGCTCGCCGAGACCGGCGCGCGCGACTTCAAGCGCCGCACGCGCCTCACACGCGGCGCTTCGGGATGGCGCATCGACGGGCGCAAGTTCTACTGCACGGGCGCGCTCTACGCGGACTGGATTCCGACGCTGGTCGTCGCGGAGGAACAGGGGCGGGACGTGACGTATCTCGCTTTCGTCCCGCGCGACTCGCAGGGCGTGAGCATCGTGGACGACTGGGACGGCTTCGGGCAGCGCGTGACCGGCAGCGGCTCCGTGCAGTTCGACGATGTGCGCGTCGACGATGCATGGGTCGTGCCGTTCCAGGCGTCCTTCGAGCGGCCGACGACGATCGGTCCCATCGCCCAGATCATGCATGCCGCCATCGATCTCGGGCAGGCGCGCGGGGCGTTCCGGGCAACAGGCGAATTCGTGCGCGAGCGTTCGCGGCCCTGGATCGACGCCCGGGTCGAGCGTGCAGCGGACGATCCCCTCCTTATCGCGCAGTACGGCGACATCGCCATCCAGATTCGCGCGGCCGAGGCGTCGTTGCGGCGCGCCGCGCGTTTCGTCGATGCGGCTCAGGCGGCGCCGGATGCGCAAACGGTGGCGGCGGCATCGGTGGCGGTTGCCGAAGCGCGGGCGCTGACGACCACGGCGTCGCTGGACGCCGGCTCACGCCTCTTCGAGCTCGCCGGCACGGCCGCGACGCTCGACGGCCTGGGCCTCGACCGTTTCTGGCGCAATGCCCGCACGCACACACTGCACGATCCGGTGCGCTGGAAATATCACGCGGTGGGCAACTACTTCCTCAACGGCACCCTGCCGCCGCGCCACGGTGCGTTGTAGCCGGCGTCAGCGCGCCGTTGCGGCGGAATGCTCATGGAAACGCTGGAACGCGTCGAACAGGCGGGCGCGTAGCCGGGCCAGCTCCGGATCGCGGCGGTCGCGCGGACGCGGCAACCCGACGGCCAGTTCGCCGTCGAGCCGTCCGGGATCGGCGGCGAGCATCAACACCCGGTCGCCGAGATAGAGCGCTTCGTCCAGGTCATGCGTGACGACGATGGCGCTCGTGCCATGGCGCGCCACCACGTCGAGCAGCAAGGCTTGCAGGTGCATGCGTGTCATCGCATCGACGGCGCTGAAGGGCTCGTCGAGCAGCAGCACCTCCGGCTCGCCGAACAGCCCGCGCGCAATCGCCGCGCGTTGGGCCATGCCGCCGGACAGCGCCGAGGGCAGGGCGGCGGCGGCGGCGCTCAACTGCACTTCGCTCAGCAACTGCGCCACACGCGGGTCGCGTCCGCCGCGGCGTCCGGCCGCAAAGCCGACATTGTCGGCGACGGTGAGCCACGGCAACAGCCGCGGCTCCTGAAAGATCACGCCGATGCGCGGCGACGGCCCGTCGAGCGGCACGCCGTCGAGCGTCACCGAGCCGCGATAGTCGCGCTCCAGTCCGGCGACGATACGCAAAAGCGTGCTCTTGCCGCAGCCGCTCGGTCCCACGAGACAGACGATCTCGCCGCGCTTCACGTGCAGCGCGACGTCGGCGAGGACGGTGCGCTCCGCATAGCGCTTGCGGGCGATGCGGGCATCGAGCAGAACGGGCTGCGCCAGGTTCATTGCGCCTCCTTGCGCGCGACGCCGTCGAAGGCGTCGCGCCAGGCGAGCAAGCGCGCCTCGGCGCGGCGCATCGCGCCGTCGGTGAGTTTGCCGAGCAGCGCGAGCAGCAGGATCGCGCCGAATACCAGATCGGGACGGCCGGTTTCGCGGCCATCGCTCAGCATGTAGCCGAGGCCGCGCGTTGCCGCGATCAGTTCGGCTGCGACCATGAACATCCAGGCAAGGCTCAGGCCGATGCGCAGCCCCGTGACGATCTGCGGCAGCGCGGCGGGCAGCAGAATGCGCAGGAAGAGCGCGAACCGGCTCAGCCGGTACACCGAGCCAAGCTCCACGAGCTTGCGATCCACGCCGCGAATGCCCGCGACCACTGCGAGATGCACCGGAAAAAACGCGCCAATGGCGATCAGCGTGATCTTGGGCGCCTCGTCGATGCCGAGCCAGAGCAGCAGCAGCGGCACCCAGGCAAGCGACGGAATCGAGCGGAGGGCCTGGAAGGTCGGTTCGAGCAATGCTTCGACACGATGCGAAAGCCCCATCGCCGCGCCGACGACGAGCGCGAGACCCGCGCCCGCGCCGAAACCCGCGAACACGCGCAGGGTGCTCGCGCCGATGTGCCGGGCAACCCGCGCCACGCCCATGTGCGCGAGGGTGGCCAGAATCTCGCTCGGCGCGGGGATCAGATGATCGGGCAGCCAGCCGGCGCGAACGGCGAGTTCGATTGCCGCGAGCGCGGCGAACGGTAGCGCGACGCCGGCGATGCGCCAGCGCCTCAAAGCATCGCGCGGCTTCGACTGCGACGTATCGACGGCGGACGCGAGCGTGTCGCGGCGAGTGGCGGTGTCGGTCATCCTGGCGGAAATCTCAGCGCGCAGCCGCCGCGACGGGCCGTGCAAACGCCGGATCGATCAGCGCATCGACCACTTGCGCCGGGTCGACGCCCGCCTTGACCAGCTGCTCGTCGGTGAGGATCGGTGCGGCGGCTTTGAGGGCGGCGCGTTGCGTGTCGCCGGGGAGCGGGTCGCTGAAGTCGTTGCGCTCCAGTTGCAGTTTCGCGACCGGCAGCGAGACCTTGGATTCGTCGGCGAGAATCTTCGCCGTGTCGTCCGGATGCGCGACGATCCACACGCGCGCACGTTCGTAGACCTTCAACACCCGGCCGACCGCCTGCGGATAGTCGCGGGCGAAGGCTTCGCGAACGTTCAGGAAGCCGTAGGTGTTGAAGCTCACGTTGCGGTACAGCAACCGCGCGCCGTCATCGACCTGCGCGGCGGCCATGTGGGGGTCGAGGCCGGCCCATGCATCGACCTGTCCTTTTGCGAGCGCGACGCGTCCGTCCGGATGCTGGAGATTGACGATCTCGACGTCGTCGCGCGACAGGCCCGCCGTCTTCAGGGCGCGCAAGGTGAAGAGGAACGGGTCGGTGCCGCGCGTGGCCGCGATCTTCTTGCCTTTCAGGTCGGCCACGGAATGGATCGGCGAATCGCGGCGCACCACGAGCGCAGTCCACTCGGGGCGCGAGAACACGTAGACCGCGCGGATCGGATTGCCGTTCGCGCGGCCGAGGACCGCGGCGAGCCCGGCGGTCGAGCCGAAATCGACCGCGCCGCTGTTCAGATATTCGAGCGCCCGGTTGGAGCCGAGGCTCAGCACCCAGCGAATCGACGTTTGATCCGGCTTGAACTCTTCCTCGAGCCAGCCGAAATGCTTGATGACGAGACTCTCGGGAGAGTAGTACGCATAGTCGACGCGGATCTCGGCGGGAACGGCTGCGCGTGCCTGCAACGACAGGATGCCCAGCAGCGTGACGCACAGAAGGGCCGCGCGGCGCAGCGCGCGCGAGCAGAACGGGTTCATGAAGACGCTCCGGACATGGAAAAGAGGGTTGCCGCAGGACGCGGACTCAACCCTTGAATCTAACGAGCCGGAGACACATCGAGAACCAAGAAATCGACGTTTGCAAAGCGCACAAATTGCTAAGCCGCAAATTGCCAAGCGCAGACGCGCATCGTCATGCACGAGGCAGATTTGGTTAGCAGATGCAATTCGTTTCACCCGATGCGCGGGACGGCTACGCTGTTTCGGCACTCAACCACGCACGAAGCCAACCATGACCCAACGCGATTTGCTGATTCTGCTGGAACCGGGCTTTACCGATCCGAAGCGCCCGGGCGAAACCTTTATCTGTCCGGACGGCGCGCCGATCGAAGGGCTGCTCGCCAGCGATCCCGCCCGCAACGCGCGGCTGGACATTCGCCGCGTGCCGTTCCCGCGTCCGCGCCATGCGGCGATGGAAGCACTCGGCGAGGAGCATCAGAGCCTTCCGGTCCTCGTGCTTGGCGACGAATATCCGGCGCCCTCCGATGCGCAGAGCTTGGGCGAAAAGCGCTTCGTCACGGACACGCGGCGCATTCTTTCGCTGCTCGCCGAGCGCCACGGATTCCCCAAGGTGCATGACTGACCTGTTGCTCGAACTCACGCGCGTGCGCCGCCGCGCGCGTCACGAATAGAACGACGGAACCGGCACCCGCCCGTTGAGCGCCCAGTCGCCGAGCTCGCGCACCTTGTAGTCGAGCGGGTCGTGCAACGTGTGCACCCGCACGTTGCGCCAGAAGCGATCGAGCCTGAGCGCGGCGGTGGTCGAGCGCGCGCCCATGACCTCGAACATCCGGTGGGCGACGTCGAGCCCGGCGCGCGCCGCCGCCACCTTCGAGGTCGCGACCGCCACGGCCACGGTGCCGCGCTCGTCCTCGCTCAGGTCGAGACCACGCGACCAGGCGAGATCGAACGCCTGCATCGCGCGTTCGACCAGCAGCCGTGCGCCTTCGAGCGCGACCCAGAAGTCGCCGTAGCGCCCGAGCACATACGGATCGTCGCCCGGGCGCTCGGCCTGCGAGGCGATCCACGGGCGCGTCTGCGAGAGCGTGGACTCGCGCGCCGCCTGCAACGCGCCTTCGCCGATGCCGAGATAGATGTGGCTCAGGATCGCCTGGGCGAGCAGCGGCCGCAGGCAGGCGAAGGGACTGGAGAGCGGGCCGGGATCGTTGAGCCGTTCCTCCGCCGAGATGCGCACGCGTTCGAATATCACCGTGCCGCTGTCAGTCTGACGCTGACCCATGTTGTCCCAGTCGTCGAGCACGGTGATGCCCGCGCGAGCCGTGGGCGTCACGCCGATCTGCAGCCGTCCGTCTTCGTCGAAGGCGGAAGCGATGAGCTGGTCGGAATCGCGCGCGCCGGAGCAGAAGCTCTTGCGTCCGTCGAAGAAAAAGCCGCCCGCGCCGTCGGAGAGGGCGCGGGTGCTCTTGTCGAGCGGATTGAGCGCGTTGCCCCAGAACCAGCCTTGTTTGACGGTCTCAGGCAACCAGTGCCGGATCTGCGTGTCGCGGCCGAACAGGCGGATCGTCGCCAGTTGCAGATGATGGAACGCGTACAGATGCGCGAGTGAACTGTCGACCTGGGCCATGCAGCGCACGACATCGAGCACGGTCGACCAGGGTGCGCCGTCGCCGCCGTATTCCACCGGTATCGAAAGCCGCAGCAGGCCGCTGTCACGCAGCAGGCGGCGCTCGTCGAAAGCCGTGCCGCCCGCCTTGTCGCGCGCGACGGCGGTTTGCGCCCAGGCGCGCAGCAGCGTGTCCAGCGGCGCGGTCCAGTCGGACTGCTCGGTACGGCTCATGGTGATCGCTCCTGACAGGTGTCGTCGCGGCCGGAATGCGGGCCCGGACGCGCGCGTCGACGAGTTTCATAAAGGCGCCAATCCAGAAAACCATAGATTGATTCGTTGGTTTGGCTTTTCCTTGCCCGTTTGTAAGCTTGTGCCGCAGCACACACAACAATCTGCTTCGCATGCACGCGAAGCGCAGAGGAGAATTCCGTGAAGCACTTTCGTCTTGCACGAGCCGCAGCGTTCGTGATCGCGCTGAGCGCGTCGTTGACCTCCATTTCATACGCCGCCGATCCCGGCAAGCCCGAAATTCGTTTCGGCGCCACGGCGGGCCCCTATTCGGACCAGATCCGCTACGGTATCAAGCCGCAGCTGGAGAAGGAAGGCTACAAGGTGACGATCGTCGAGTTCAGCGACTACGTACAGCCCAATCTCGCGCTGGCCGACGGCGCGCTTGACGCCAATGCCTTTCAGCACGAGATCTACCTGAAGAAGTTCTCGGAGGATCACAAGCTCGCGTTGTCCGAGCTCGTCAAGGTGCCGACCGCGCCCATCGGACTGTACACGCACAAGCACAAGACGCTCAACGATGTGAAAGACGGCGCCACCGTTTCGCTGCCGAACGACGTGACCAACCAGGCCCGCGCCATCATCCTGCTGCAGCAGCTCGGCTGGGTGACGCTCAAGGCGGGCGTCGATCCGGTGAAGTCGTCCGAGCGCGACATCGCCTCGAATCCGCACAAGCTGAAGCTCGTGCCGCTCGAGGCCGCGCAACTGCCGCGCTCGCTCGATGACGTCGACTACGCGTTCGTCAACGGCAACTTCGCGCTCGCCGCCGGACTGAAGCTCACGGACGCGCTGCTGCTCGAGAAGATTCCGCCTTACTACCTGAATCTCGTCGCGGTGCGCACGGCCGATCTGAACAAGCCTTATGTGAAGGATATCGCCAACGCCTATCGATCGGCCGCCTTCGGGAAGGTGATCGACGAGCGCTTCGCCGGATTCTCGAAGCCTTCGAACTAGGCGCTTGCCCGGCGCTTCCGTGCGATGGTCGCGCAAGACAGGTCGCATCAGGGGCGCACGGGCTCTGCCGGATCGGGCGTCGCAGCCGCCTCCGCGCGCCGGCTCTTCGCCAGGCGGGGATTGAAGGCGGTATGCAGCGCGTCACTCAGCAGATTCAGCGCAAGCACGGTCAGGGCGATCGCCGATCCCGGCACCGCGATCATGTACCAGGCGGTGCGCAGCGCCTCGCGCCCGGTGCCGACCATCGAACCCCAGCTGACGACGTTGGGATCGCCCAGACCGAGAAACGACAGGGCCGCCTCGGACAGGATCGCGTTGGCGACCAGCAGCGCGGTGGAGACGAGAATCGGCGTGAGCGCGTTGGGCAGGATTTCGATGAAGATCAGATGCGCGTCGCTCGCGCCGAGCGCGACGCTCGCGCTGACGAACTCGCGCTCCCGCAGCACGATGAATTCGCCGCGCGTGAGCCGCGCGATGCTCGGCCACGCCGTCACGCCGAGCGCAAAGACGATCGTGCCGAGCGACGGCGTGAGGATCGCCACGAGGATGATGGCGAGCAGGAACGGCGGGACGGTCTGGAAGAACTCCGTGACCGCCATCAGGATCTGGTCGAGCACGCCGCCGAAATAGCCGGCGAGACCGCCGATCAGCACCCCCAGCACGAGCGCGATGACCGCCACCGTCAGACCCACGTAGAGCGACACGCGCGCGCCGTGGAACAGCCCGGCCAGCAGGTCGCGACCCATCAGGTCGGTGCCGAGCGGCCAGGCATGCGCGGCGCCGGGCCACTGATAAGGCGCGGCCACCATGTCGAGCGGATCGCCCGGGAAGAACGCGTTGGCCGTGAGCGCGGCGAACAGCGCGCAGGCCAGCAGCGTCGCGCCGACCAGCGCGGAGGGCTGGCGCAGCAAGCGGAGCCATTTCATGTGCGATGCCTCGTGCGCGGGTCGATCAGCCCGTAGAGCAGATCGACGATCAGATTGAGCAGAACCACCAGGCATGCGGAGAGCAGCAGCACGCCGACCAGCAGGTTGACGTCGCGGCTCTTGATGGCCTCGAAGGACAGCTGCCCGAGGCCCGGCCAGCCGAACACCGTCTCGACGATCACCGAACCGCCGATCAGCGCGCTGCCCTGCAGGCCGAGCATCGTCAGCACCGGCAGCACCGCGTGGCGCAGTGCGTGATGGGTGACCACGTACCAGGGCCGGCCACCCTTCGCGCGGGCGGTGCGGATGAAGTCTTCCTGCAGCGTCTCGATCATCGAGGCCCGCGCGAGCCGTGCGAAGATTGCGACGTAGTACAGCACGAGCGTGGCGGCCGGCAGCACCAGATGACGCAGGCGATCGAGCAGCAGCGAGAAGCCGTGATGCGCGATATTGGTATCCACCACGCCGCCGATCGGCAGCCATTCGAGATGCACGCCGAAGATCACGATCAGCATCAGCGCGGTCCAGAACATCGGCGCGGAGTAGCCGAGCGTCGCGAGCGTCGACACGAGCGTATCGACGACACCGTGCGGACGGCGCGCCGCGCAGACGCCCAGCAGGATCCCCAGGCTCACCGATACCACGAGCGCCGTGCCGATCAGCGCGAGCGTTGCCGGCAGGCGCCCGAACACGAGCGCGGTCACCGGCTCGCCGAAGCGGAAAGAGAAGCCCAGATCGAGGCGCAGCGCATGGCCGATGTAATGCAGCAACTGCGTGGCGGCGCTCTGGTTCAGCCCATAGGCTTCGCGCAGCTGCGCGACGTACTGTGGCGACACGTTGCCGCTCTCGCTGGCGATCACGTCGACGAGATCGCCGGGCATCAGCTTGAGCAGCGCGAAGTTGAGCACGGTGGTGCCGAGCAGCACCAGCACGAGCTGGATCAGTCTGCGTCCGATCCGGTGGGCGGCGAGTGCGGAGGTGAGCGGCATGATGATCACGCGTGGTCGAACCAGACGCGCGCGAAGTTGGCGCGTGAATGGCTCGCGGTGTCCGTCACGTTGCGCAGGTTCTTCGCCCACACGCCGAACCAGCGGAACTCGAAGAGATTGATCAGCGACAGGTCGCGTTGCGCAATCTTCTGCAACTGGAAGTACAGGTCGCGCCTTCTGGACGGATCCGTCTCGGTCTGCGCGGCCTCGATCACGCGGTCCATTTCGGGGCTCGCGTAACCGGAGGCGTTGAACCAGGGCGTCCCGTTGGAGGCGGCCTTCGACCAGTAATGCTGCTCGACGCCGATCTGCGGATCGAGTCCGTTGGTGCCCCAACTGCTGATCAACTGGAAGTCGTAGTCGGTGAAGACGTTCTTGATCCAGGTCGGCAGGTCCTGTCCGCGCAGGTTCACGTCGATGCCCACGCGGCGCAGCGCCTGGCGCACGAATTCGCCGGTGCGGCGGTAGTCGTCGCCATAGGGAATGAAATCGTGATTGATGCGGAAACGCCAGCCGTCCGCTTTCTTCGGGAAACCGGCCTTGTCCAGTAACGCTTCCGCCCGTTTCGGATCGTAGGGATATTGCTCGGTCTGCGCGGTGTAGAAGGCCTTCACGAGGGACGATTCCGGACCGGTCGCGGGCACCGCGTAGCCGCCCCAGACGGTTGCGACCAGTGCCTCGCGATTGATTGCATGGGCGATCGCCTGGCGCACTTCGAGCTTGCCGAGGATCGGATCGCGCAGGTTCGGTTCGAGCCACAGCCATGCGGCGTAGCCGTTATAGCCCTCGCGCGACACGACGAGATTGGGCAGCTTCGCCAGACGGTCCGCGTCCGCGAAGGTCACGGGATTGCGCTCGCCATATTGTGCGGCGCCGGTCTCCAGCGCCGTGGCGCGCCCCGACACGTCCGGCGTGATCTTCCAGGTGATGCGGTCGAGATAGGGCTGCCCCGCAGCCCAGTATTTCTCGTAGCGATCGAGCACGATGCGGTCGCCGCGCAGCCATTCCGTGAACTTGAACGGGCCGGTGCCGACCGGCTTGTTGTTGTACGGATTGTTGCGGATGTCCGTATTTTCGTAGAGATGCTTCGGCAGGATCGGCGTGCCCAGCGAGTCGAGGATGCCGAAGGTGGCGGGCGTCGATTTCGACAGATGCAGCGCGACCGTATGCGCGTCCGGGGTGTCGATCTTCGTCAGATATTGCAGCACGCGCCGGGACGCCGGGCTGATCTTGAGCCAGACTTCCTCGGCGGAAAACTTCACGTCGGCGGAAGTAAAGGGCTTGCCGTCGTGCCAGGTCGCGTTCTGACGCAGCCTGAAGGTCCACGTGAGTCCGTCGGGCGAGACGTTCCAGCTCTCGGCGAGTTGCGGGCGGGGCTTCAGGTCGGGACCGTATTCGACGAGGCCGTCGAAGACCTTGCTCGCCACCGCGCCGATCATCGTCGCCGAGTTGACGAAGAACGCGAGCGTCGGCGGCTCCGGATGGATCACCGCAGTGAGCGTGCCGCCCTGTTTCGCGCCGGTGAGCGTGATGGGCGTCGCTTCGGTCGCGGCCCATGCTTCGCCCGTGAACACGAAGGGCGCAGCCGCACCGGCGAACAACGCGCCCGCGCCCTTCAGGAGCCGCCGCCGGGTGAGATCGGCAACGGCGACGCCGAGCGGGTCATCGTGCGACGGGCGTGTCGAGAGGGCGGGCGCTTGCGGCTTGCTCGGCTTGAAAGTCACGATCAATTTTCCTTGTGTTGAGAGGCGAGGGCGTGTGCGACGACGGCACCGCGTCGATCAGCGTGCGGGTATAGGCATGTTGCGGCGCGCGCCAGATCGACGCGTGATCGCCGCTTTCCACGATGCGGCCCGCCTGCATCACCAGCACGCGGTCGGCGATATAGCGAACCACCGAAAGATCGTGCGAGATGAACAGCAGCGCGAGACCGAGTTCCTGCTTCAGGTCGGCCAGCAGATCGAGGATCTGCGCCTGGATGGAGACGTCGAGGGCCGAGACCGGCTCGTCGCAGATCACGAGCGCGGGTTCGAGCACGAGCGCGCGCGCAATGCCGATACGCTGCCGCTGTCCGCCCGAGAATTCATGCGGATGGCGCTTGAGCGCCGACTCGGGCAGCCCGACGGCGTCGATGATGCGGCGGATGCGCGCGGCGCGTTCGCGCCTGCTTGCGACACCGTGGATCGCGAGCGCATGGCCCAGGGTGCGTTCCACCGTATGTCGCGGATTGAGGGAGCCGTACGGATCCTGAAAGATCATCTGCACGCGCCGCCGATACGGCCGCAACGCCCGTCGGCCGAGATGGGTGACATCCGTGCCGTCGAACACGATGCTGCCGTTGGACGGCTCGACGAGGCGCGTCAGCGCACGCGACAGAGACGACTTGCCGCAACCCGACTCGCCCACGAGACCGACCGTCTCGCCGGCGCGGATCTCGAAGCTGACGCCGTCCACGGCGCGTACGTCGCGGTAGTCGACGCATACCTCGGAGGCACGCAGCAGCACGGGTGCATGCGTGCTCGCAGCGGGCAACGGAGCGCTGACGCGTGGTCCGGTGAGGCGCACGTCGCGATAGTGCAATCCCGCGTCGAACTGCAGCGATGCGCCGAGCAGTGCGCGCGTATAGGCTTGCGCCGGGCGTGCGAACAGCGCGGGCGTCGGCGCTTCCTCGACCTTTACGCCGTCTTTCAGCACGGCCACGCGGTCCGCCCAGCGCGCGACCACGCCGAGATCGTGCGTGATGAGCAGCACGGCCATCGACAGTTCGCGGCGCAGACGGTCGATCAGTTCGAGGATCTGCGCCTGAATCGTGACGTCGAGTGCGGTGGTCGGCTCGTCGGCGATCAGCAGTCCGGGGCGGCAAGCCACCGCCATCGCGATCATCACGCGTTGCCGCTGACCTCCGGAAAGTTCATGCGGATACTGGCCAAAGCGGCGCTGCGGGTCGGGCAGGCGCACCAGATCCAGCAACTCCAGCGCCGCGCTGCGTGCAGCCGGCCCGGACATGGGCCGATGCAGCAGCAACGCCTCGGCCACCTGGCGGCCGATCGGCTGCAGCGGGTTCAGCGAGGTCATCGGCTCCTGAAAGATCATGCCGATGCGGTCGCCGCGCAGCGTGCTCCATGCGCGCTCGGTCTGCCCGGAGAGCAGGCGGCCCTCGAAGCGGATCTCGCCCGAGACCCGGGCCGAGGGCGGCAGCAGCCCCATCGCGGCGAGCGCGATGGTCGATTTGCCGCTGCCGGATTCGCCGACCAGCGCGAGCATCTCGCCACGCGCGATACTCAGGTCGAGCGGCTGCACCGCCGGGTGGCCGCCGAAGGACACGCTGAGCCCTTCGATCTGCAGCAGGGGCGCCGGGGCGCTCATTTCGCGGCCGCGCCGTTCGAGAGGTCGCGGAATGCCGCGCCGGCGTGACGAGGTCCGAGACGGGCATCGCCGCCGAACAGCTTTTCGCGCAGCGTGCCTTCGGCATAAGACGTCTTGTAGATTCCGCGCGACTGCAACTCGGGAATCACCAGGTCGATGAAATCCTCGTAGCTTTCCGGCGTCACGGTGCGCGTCAGGTTGAAGCCGTCGATGTCCGCTTCCTCGACCCAGGCCTGCAGTGCATCGGCTACCTGCACAGGATCGCCGACGATCGTCGTAAAGCGGCCGCCGAGCTTCATCTGGTCGAGCAGATGGCGCACGGTGACGCCACGTTTGCCGTCCGTCACGCGCTGCACCGAAGATTCAATGCCGCGTCCCTTGTGGCCGCCCGGCGGTTCGAGATCGTCGTCCGGCGCGAAAGCGGAATAGTCGATACCGCTGCCTGCCGCGAAGTGCGCGAGCCCGGCCTCGGGGCTCGCGTAGCGCGCATATTCCGCGAATTTCTCTTCCGCTTCCCGTTGCGTGCGCCCGACCACGACCGTGATGCCCATGATGATTTTCAGGTCCCGCGGTGCGCGTCCGGCCTCGGCAGCCTGGCGGCGCAGCGTATCGACGAGCTTGCGCGTGCCTTCCTTGCTCTGGCTCGACACGAACACACATTCGGCGTGGCGCACGGCAAAGGCCTGTCCGCGCCCGGACGAACCGGCCTGGAACAGCACTGGCGTGCGTTGCGGCGAGGGCTCGGACAGGTGATAGCCCTCGACGTCGTAGTAACGGCCGTGGTGGACGAGCTTGTGCACTTTCGACGGATCGGCGAACACGCGGCCTGCGCGGTCGCGCAGCACCGCGCCGTCTTCCCAGCTGCCTTCCCAAAGCTTGTAGAGCACGTCGAGGTACTCGTCGGCGCGATCGTAGCGCTCGTCGTGCGCGATCATTTCGGTGCGGCCCATCGCGCGCGCGGCGCTGTCGAGATAGCCCGTGACGATATTCCAGCCGATGCGTCCTTCGGTCAGGTGATCGAGCGTCGAAAAGCGGCGCGCGAGCAGATAGGGCGCTTCATACGTGAGATTCACCGTGATGCCGAAACCGAGGTGTTTCGTCGTGGCCGCCATCGCCGAGACGAGCAGCAGCGGATCGTTGACCGGCAGTTGCACCGACTCCTTCAGCGTGACGTCCACCGATTGCCCGTACACGTCATACACGCCGACGATATCGGCGATGAACAGTCCGTCGAACAGGCCGCGCTCCAGCAGCTTCGCGAGATCGGTCCAGTAGGATAGCTTGCGGTAATCGGTCGAACGATCGCGCGGATGCGTCCAGAGGCCATGATTGATGTGGCCGACGCAGTTCATGTTGAACGCGTTCAGGATGATTTGCTTCTTGCTCATGGAAGGTCGTGCGGCACGGAAGAGGCGGAGAACGCGCGAAGTGAGACGGTCAGCCACCCTCGCGCGATCCATTGGAGCGCGTAGCGTCGCACAGGCGCGCGGGGCAGCTAACCATCAAATCGGCATGAGCATTTCTGGTGCACCGTCGATTGCATGCGAGCGGGCCGCTCAGGCCACCCCGATGCGCCACTGTCCCGGCGGCAGCGTGCCATTCACGGCGAAGTCGCCGACGATGCGGTCCTTGTAAATGCGCGGGTTGTGCGATGCGATCGTGCGTGCGTTGCGCCAGTAACGGTCGAGTCCGCTCGAGCGCAGTGTCGCGGAGGCGCCGAGCGCATCGAACACGCTGGACGAAGCGTCGAGAATCAGCTGCGACGCCACGGTCTGCGCCTGCCAGATTTCGACCTCGGCTTCGGCGATGATCGCCAGCGCATCCGGCCGCTCGACCGCGCCGGCCGCACGTTCGAGCGCGCGTGCCGCTTGCGTGACGATCGCGCCGGCGGTCCACGCATGGGCGCGAGCGCGTCCGACGACCTGAAGCAGTTGCGGATCGTCGGCGGCGCGCTTGCTCGCGGCATGACTGTAGCTGCGGGAGCGCGCGGCGATCGCGGCGGCTGCGTCGTTCACGAGCGCGCGTCCGATGCCGGCGAGCGTCGCCAGGTGTACAAGCTGATAGAACCCTTCCGAGTAGGGAAAGGGCGCGCGTCCCGCGACGATCTCGGCTTCGTCCACCTCCACGTTGTTGAAGCGGCTGGTGCCGCTTGCGGTGAGGCGCTGACCCATGCCGTCCCAGTCATCGATCACATCGACGCCCGCACTTTGCCGGTTCACCGTGACCGAGATCTGCTCATCGTCGGCATCGGTTGCGCCGACATGAATCCAGTCGGCGAACAAGGAGCCCGTCGTGTAGAACTTCGCGCCGTTGAGCCGCCAGCCGTTCGCGTTGCGCGTGAGCCGCGTCGCGAACTGACTCTGCCGCGCCTCGCCCGTTTCCGACCATGCAGCGCCGATGATGTCGCCGCGCGCCAGCCGCGGCAGCCAGCGTTCACGGCGCGCGGCCGGACTGTCGAGCGCATGCTCGACGAAGCCGAAGTGCGCACGCAGCGCCTGCGTGATGTTCGAATCCGCTTCGGACAACTCGATCAGCAATTCGAACAGCTCGCTCAACCGGATGCCGCGACCGCCATTGTCACGCGGCACGCGCAGCGCGGTGAATCCCGCGTCGCGCAGCCAGCCGATCTCTTCGGCGGGCAGGCGGCGTTCGAGTTCGCGGCCGATGCTCTGTTCACGGATCTGCCGGAAGATCGGACGGAAAGGCGCGGCAAGCGCCGTGTAGTGATCGGTGGGACCGGCTCCCCACGCTTGTCCGACGACGACGCCATCGGGCAGCGGCGCATTGCGATCGAAAGTCATGTTGCCTTTGAAAAGAGAATGGAGAGGACGTGTGTCGAGGCGTCGATTATCGTCAACCGGCACGCGCAGGAGAAACGACGAATTGTCAGAAGCTAACGCGAAAACGGACAGTGTCCGTCTACGTGCGAGACGGCCGTCCGGATCTTCATCCAGGGCTTGAAAAACGCTTGTTTTGCAGGCGTGTTCATATGCTTATCGCGCCGTGTGAAAAGCGCTGGCGCACTGCCCGAGCCGCGTGTTTGCGGGTACCATTCCGCGGCAGAGTCTTGATGTAAGGAAGGCTCCTGCGATGAACACAATGAAGTCTCGGAGTGCATGATGAGTCTCGATATTTTCTGGTTCCTGCCCACTTCGGGAGACACCCGCTATCTCGGCGTTTCGGATTTCGGTCGCGCGCCGACCAACGCCTACATGCGGCAGATCGCGGTGGCCGCCGACGAACTCGGCTATGACGGCCTGCTGATTCCGACGGGCAGCAGCTGCCTGGATCCCTGGGTGACGGCTGCCAGCCTCGTCCCGGTCACACGGCGCATCAAGCTGCTGGTCGCGTTGCGCACTTCGCTCGGCAACGTCACGGCTTCCGCGCGCCAGGCCGCCACGCTCGATGAAGCGCTGGGCGGCCGGTTGCTGCTCAATGTCGTGCCCGGCGGCGACGCCACCGAACTCGCCGCCGACGGCGTGTTTCTCGACCATGAACAACGCTACGAATACGCCGACGAGTTTCTTTCCGTGTGGCGCAGGCTCTTCACGGAGGAGTCGATCGATTTCGACGGCAAGCACGTGCATGTGAAGGGCGCAAAGAACTTCCACGAGCCCGTGCAGAAGCCGTATCCGCCGCTGTATTTCGGCGGCTCGTCGGACGCGGCGCACGAGATCGCGGCCGAACATGTCGACACCTATCTGACCTGGGGCGAACCGCCTGCCGCGGTTGCCGGGAAATTCGCCGATGTCCGCGCACGCGCCGCGCGTCGCGGCCGCACGGTGCGCTTCGGCGTACGGCTGCACGTGATCGTCCGCGAGACCAGCGACGAGGCGTGGGCCGCCGCGGACGCGCTGATCAGCCGCCTGACCGACGAGGATATCGCCCGCTCGCAGCAGAACTTCGCGAACATGGACTCGGTCGGCCAGCGCCGCATGGCCGAGCTGCACGGCGGCCGGCGCGACCAGCTCGAAATCAGCCCGAACCTGTGGGCGGGCGTCGGACTCGTGCGCGGCGGCGCGGGCACCGCGTTGGTCGGCGACGCGCAGACCGTGGCGGCGCGTCTGCAGGAATATGTCGAAGCCGGCGCCGACAGTTTCGTGCTGTCGGGTTATCCGCATCTCGAAGAAGCGTATCGGTTTGCGGAACACGTGTTCCCTCTTCTGCCGGGCAAAGGTCGCGTGACCACCGATGCACGCCAGACCGGCGGCGCTTTCGATATCAGGGCAGGGACCGGCGTTCGCTAGCGCCGTACGGACGCCAGGCATGGTGGAGGAACGCAATTCGTGAAGATGTCGCACAAGAGGCGTGCGCCGGTGGCGGGGCCGGTCTGGGGGCTTGCCTTCGGCGTGTTGATGATGGCGGCGAGCGCGGCGCTGTGGTGGCTCGGGTCGAACCTCGGGCAGGGCCTGCCTGCGGAATCGCTGGCCGTGGCCGCGTTGCTCGTCGGGGTTTTCACTTTCGTATGCGCGGCACGCGAGATCGCGCGCAACAGGCGTTGAAGCGGGCGCTGTGCGCGATGCTTTGCATAGCTCTAAAAGTTGCTTAGCGCTCATCCCTGCGTGAGATAGCATGGCGGCCCCGCCGCGCTTCGCCACCGATGCGACAAGCGCTGTGCTTCCCGCAACGCCAAGGACACGTCAACATGAAACGCACGATCTCGCGCGGCCGCCGGACTTTCCTCGCCGCCGTTCCCGCCACGCTGGCCGGCTTTGCCTTGCCGGCGTGGGCGAAGTTCGAGAACGACCAGTTCCGCATCGGCTATCAGAAGGCGGCCAGCACGCTCGTCCTCCTCAAGGCGAAAGGCACGCTCGAGAAGCGGCTCGCGCCGCTGGGCGTGAAGCTCATCTGGACGGAATTTCCCGCAGGTCCGCAACTGCTCGAAGGCCTGAACGTCGGCGCGATCGACTTCGGCTATGTCGGCGAGGCGCCACCGGTATTCGCACAGGCCGCCGGCGCCGACTTCGTCTACACGGCATACGAAGTACCCACGCCGCGTGCGGAAGGCGTCGTGGTCGCGAAGAACTCGCCGATCCAGTCGGTCGCCGATCTGAAGGGGAAGAAAGTCGCGTTCAATCGCGGGTCGGATGTGCACTGGTTCATCATCGCGTTGCTGCGCAAGCACGGTCTGGATTATGGCGACATTCAGCCCGCCTTTCTGGCCCCGGCCGACGCCCGCGCCGCGCTCGAACGGGGCGCCATCGACGCGTGGGCCATCTGGGATCCGTTTCTCGCGGCGGCGCAGTCACAAGGCAACGCACGCCTGCTGGCGAATGCGGAGGGCGTGGCCAGTCATCACCAGTTCTTTCTCAGCCAGCGCGAGTTCGCCCAGAAGCGCAAGGACGTCATCGGCATCGCGATGGAAGAACTCGGCAAGGAAGGGCAGTGGGTCAGGCAGAACGTTGCTGCTGCCGCCGCGCAGCTGGCGCCGATTCAAGGTCTCGATGCCGCGACGATCCAGTCGGGCCTGCAGCACTACGAACACGTCTACCGGCCGATCGATGCGCCGGTGCTCGACGAACAGCAGCGCATCGCGGACACGTTCTACGAGTTGAAGCTCATCCCGCGCAAGATCACGACGAAGGACGCGGTGCTTTCCTGAAGTGCGGGCGCCGGCCCGAAGCCGGCGCTCGCTGCGTGACTCATGGAAGCACGTACAAGTCCGCGAAGTTGCCTCGCAGCCCTTCTCCGGTGGGCGCGTAGTTTTTCACCTTGGTCGAGGCGATGGTGATGTTCGGGTTCGCGCCGAATTCGATCGACGGAATGTCGTCGTGCACGATCTGCTGGAATTGCCTGAACAACTGGCGGCGCTTGTTCTCGTCCGTTTCCACCGAGGCCGCCTCGAGCAGGCGGTCCACTTCCGGGTTCGAGTAGTGGGCGGCGTTGGAAAACGGCAAGCCGATCTTGAAGTTCTTCGACCAGAACACGCGCTGCACGCCGACTGTCGGGTCGAACACATTGGCGAGCGCCTCGAGCGTGATGTCGAATGCACGATCCGTGTACGCCTTGACCACGTACGTGCCGAAGTCATAGGTCTGCACCTGCGCGTCGATGCCGACGCGCGCGAGCGACTGACGCACGAAATCGGCGGCGCGCGAATCCTGGAACGGGTTGTACAGGAGCCGCAGCGAGAAGCGCTTGCCATCAGGTCCGCGTTTCAGGCCCAGGCGGTCGAGCGCCGCGTTGGCTTGCGCCGGATCATAGGGGTAGTAATGGATGTCGGCGTCGTGGTAGCGCGAGTTCGCCACGCCGATCGCGGCGGCCGACACCGTCCCGTAGCCGTACCAGACAACGCGGTTCAGTGCGTTGACGTCGATGGCCTGAGAGATGGCGAGGCGCACGGCACGGTCCTTCAGCACGGGCGTGTCGAGATTGAAGATGAGTTGCTGGTGATTGCTGACGTACGGCCAGTTGGTCGTGTCGACATGAAAGTTGGGCAGGGCGCTGAAGCGCTTGACGTCCGCGAGCGGAATCGCCTGATCGCCCAGGTTGGCCGCGCCGGTCTCCAGCGCCGCTGCGCGCGCGGCGGCATCGGGCAGGAAGCGCACGATCACGCGGTCGACATAAGGCTTCGGCTTGTCCCAGTAGTCCGGATTGCGCACCAGCAGAATGTGATCGCCGCGCACGAACTCCTTGAACATGAACGGGCCGGTTCCGATGGGCGCGCTGTTGTGCGGATTCGCAACGACGTCGGTGCCTTCATAGAGGTGTTTCGGAATGATCGGCGATTCCGATCCGGACAGCGCGGTCAGAAGAAACGGCGCAGGCCTGGACAGTTCGATGACGACCGTATAGGGATCAGGCGTTTTCACGCCGGTCACGTTCGCGAACGTGCTGCGTCCGCGCGGATGCGACTGCTTCAATGTCAGGATCGAGAAGGCGACGTCCTCTGCCGTAAAAGGCTTGCCGTCGTGCCATTTGACACCGTGGCGCAAGGTGAAGCGGTATTGCAGTCCGTCCGGGCTGACCGACCACGCGGTCGCGAGCAGCGGCTTCGGGTTGAGATTCTGGTCATAGGTGAGCAATCCTTCCACGACCTTGGGACCGATCTCGGCGTTGCCGCCGGCCGTGGTGGTCAACGGGATGATCGAAGCGGGCTCGGGCGTCACGAGCCACGTCAGCGTGCCGCCCTGGACCGGCGCGGCGCCGGCGGCCCCCGCATCCGCCCCATGCATGCCGACGAGCCCCGTCGTCAGCAAACCGATGAAGAACCGCTTGGATACCCCTGTCGTCATTTCGCCATCCTCGTTTTTGTAAGAGTGAGGATGTTATCGGGCGACGGGTCGTTCGGAAAACGAGAAAAACAGCTTAGCTTGTGCGGGGCGAGGCCGCGCTTAATGCAATTTCCGCACTAGCAAATCAATAGAAATTGGAAGGCTGCATGCGAAGCCGGCGTTAGCATGATGACCTTTTCATCCGCGCCTCTCGCCCATCAAGTCGATGTCAACACATTCCCCACGCTTCGGTATCTGGGCGCTCGTGCATGGCAGCCGCGCCGCGCTGCAAGACCCCGCAGAACCCTACGACGCTTCGTGGGCCAGAAACAAGGCGTTGGTGCTGGAGGCCGAACGTCTGGGCTATGACTCGGTTCTGGTGGCGCAGCATACGGTCAATCCGCACGATCCGTCTCTCGACCAGCTCGAGGCATGGACGGCCTCTGCCGCACTCGCCGCGCTCACTTCGCGCATCGAGATCATCGCCGCGATCAAGCCGTATCTCTACCATCCGGTCGTGCTCGCAAAGATGGCGCAGCAGATCGAGCACATCAGCGGCGGACGCTTCGCGATCAATCTCGTGAACGCCTGGAACCGGCCAGAGCTCGAACGGGCCGGCATCGGCTTCGCGGAACATGACGAGCGCTATGTCTACGGCCGGGAGTGGATCTCCGTCGTCGAGCGGCTGCTGAACGGCGAGACGGTGAATCATCAGGGCGACAATTTTCATATCGACGGCTATCGGCTGCTGCCCGCCGATCCGTATCGCGCACGGCCGCGCATCTATGTCGGCGGCGAATCCGAGCCCGCGCGCGGGCTGGTGGCGGCCCACGGCGATGTCTGGTTCATCAACGGCCAGCCGCATGACGACGTCGCGCGACTGATCGCCGACGTGTCCAGCCGAGCGCGTCCGTCAGGACATGAGCCGCTGCGTTTCGGGTTGTCCGCGTTCGTCATTGCACGCGCGACCCAGGCCGAGGCCGACGAGCATCTGCATCATCTGTTCGCGCTGGCCGAGCTCGACAAACCGCTGCGCCAACAGCAGAAAGCCAACACCGATCCGAAGGCCGTGATGCACCAGACCTTCGCGCGTTCGGCGCGGGTCGGATCGAACGGCGGTACCGCTGCCGGGCTGGTCGGCGACTACGATACGGTCGCGCGGCGCATCGCCGCGTTCCATCAGGCCGGCATCGAACTCTTCATGCTGCAGTTTCAGCCCTTCGAGGCGGACATGCGCCGCTTCGCCGAGGAAGTCGCGCCGCGCGTCCGGCGCCTGCTCTCCAACTGACGATCAGGCGGCCGACAGGCTTCAGAAGAATGCGCCCGTCGGCGGAAGCTGGCCGGTGAGCGCGTTCTGTCCGAGCAGACGCTCCTTGTAGAGCCGCGGATTGTGCGACGCGATCACCTTGATGTTGCGCCAGTGCCGGTCTAGTGCGCCGACGCGCGACACCACCGAGCCCGAGCCGAGATCGATCAGCCAGGTGGCGGTCTGCGGCGCGAGATCGTCGATCACGACCTTCGCTTCCATCGCCGCGAGCGTGGCGGCGAGCGTCGTCTCGTATTCGGCGTGCGTGCCGTGATGATCCCACGCGAGCTGCAGCGCAGCGACGGCCCGATCCGCGCTCGCCTCGATGCTTGCGGCATAGGCGCGGATACGTCCCAGCAGCGCCTGCAGCACGGGTTCGTCGGTGGGATGCGCCGCCTCGCCATGATAGAAATTGCGGCCACGCGCACGCAGCACGTCCACGGCGTCGAGCGCCACGCGCCGGGCAATGCCGGCAATGCAATTGGTCAGATATACCTGGTGGAAGGTAAAACCCCACGGCGCGGCTTCGTCGCGCTTCGGCGGATCGGCGGGATAGACGTGCGCTTCCTGCACGGCGACATCGCGAAAACGCGCCGTGCCCGAGCCCGTCAGGCGCTGGCCGAAGCCTTGCCAGTCGTCTTCGTCGCCCACTCCCGCGCCGCGTTCGAGCACGTACTGCACGGTGCGTCCCGCGCGGCTTTCGACGGCCGTGCCAATGAAGGCGTCGTTATACAGATTGCCGGTCGCGTAGACCTTTTCTCCTGAGCCGATGTAGGCCTGCCGGATCTCGTCCCATTCGAGCCGGGTCAGCACGCGGGTCGGGCGCGCGCCGGCCGCGACCACATCGGTTTCGGTGAAGCTGAGGCCGATGGTCTTGTGCTGCGCCGTCAGGGCGAGCACGTGGGCATGAAACGGATGGTCCCGTTGCCTCAGCGCGGCTTCGACCAGCCAGAGGTGATTGCGGAACGCATGGGCGATATTGGAGTCCGCTGCCGCCACGTCGCGCGCGACGGTGAAAAGTTCGCGCAGCGACAGGCCGCGCCCTGCGGCATCGGAGGGCAGGCGCAGTGCGCCGAAGCCGAGCGCCTTGAGCTGTGCGACTTCCTCGTGCGGCAGGCGGTGCTCGCGTTCGCGCGCCGCGGCGGTCGCTGCGATGTCGGAGAGGATCTCCGTGAAGCCGAGCGATGCGGACAGCGGCGAGAGGAGCCGCGTGGTGTGGATGGTGTCGGTCATAGGCGTGCCCTTCTTCAAACCCTGATGCTGTAATCCGCGACCTTGATGCGCGAATGGATGATCCTGCGTTCGGCCAGCCAGTCGGCGGCGCGCTGGAACTGCGCGAGGAAGGCGGCATCGTCGGCTTCGTGAAACTGGTTGACGCGCTTGAGGCTGGCGAGATAGTCGCGCACCGGGTCCGGATACTTGCCTTCGCGCTGCACGAGCGTTTCGGCTTCGTTGGAGTGCGTCGACTGCCAGGCGCCTTCGACGTAGTACGTGTCGATCACCGCGCGGACCAGTTCGGAATTCTCCTCGGTGAACTTGCGGCGCGTCACCAGCGAGCTGTAGTCGATCAGGAAGTCGAGATCGCGCCCTTCGTTGAAGATGTCCTTCGCATCGTTCGAGAACCGCGCGATGTCCACGCCCGGCGACCACATCGACCATGCATCGACCTTGCCTTGCGCGAACGCAGGCGCCGCATCCGGCGGATTCAGGTAGACGAACTGCACCTTGTCGCGGTCGATGTGATGCTTCTCCAAAGCCGCGATCAACAGAAACTCGCCCAGGCCCGAACGGTTGACCGCGACCTTGCGGCCGGCCAGATCCGCGACGGAATTGATGCCGCTCGACTTCTTCACGATGATGGCGGTGGAGCGGGGCGAGTAGATGTCGAAGGCGGTGAAGACGATGGGCGAACCGGCCAGCATCGCGGCGAGCGCGGGCGTCGTGGAGCCCCAGAAGCCGAAGTCCGCGCTGCCGCCGACCACGGCCTGGATGGAAGGCGCATGGTTCGGAAACGGGCCGATCCATTCGACCTTGATGCCCTTTGCGCCCAGCGTTTTCTCGAAGACACCGCGCTGCTTGGCGATGTCCGGCAGGCTGCCATAGCCCCAGCCAATTCGTACGGTGTCGGTATTGCGGGTCAGCTTGCGCGGCGGCTCGGCCGCGCGCGCCGTGAGCAGGTTGCCCGTGGCGGCCCCGGCCAGCAGGCCGCCCGCCGCGCGCAACAGCTGGCGACGGCTCAGCGAAGAATCGTTCATCCTGTTCGAGTTCCTGGAGTTGATGCGGGAAAAAATCAGTGCGGCCGTACGCCCAGCTCCTCGAGGAGCGTGGGGCGCAGCGCCTGCGTGGACGAATCCTTCGGCCTGAAGGATGCGGCAATGCGGCCGTCGCGCATGACGAGGATGCGGTCGGCGAGGGTCAGCGCTTCGTCTACATCGTGCGTCACGATCAGCACGCCCGGATGATGCAGCGCGACGAGCTCCTTGACGAGCCCGTGCATCTTGATGCGGGTCAGTGCGTCGAGCGCTGCGAACGGCTCGTCGAGCAGCAAGAGGGCGGGATCGCGCACCAGCGCACGCGCCAGCGCGACGCGCTGCGCCTGTCCGCCCGAAAGGTTGCGCGGCCAGTCGTCTTCACGGCCCGCGAGTCCCACCTCGGCCAGCGCGCGCGCCGCGCCCTTGCGTCCGATGGTGGTCTCATGACCGAGCGCGACGTTCTCCCACAACGTCGCCCAGGGCAGCAGACGATGCTCCTGGAACACCACCGACGGCCGCTCCGGCGCGCGGATCCGGCCCGCGTCCGGCAGGTCGAGCCCGGCGAGCGCGCGCAGCAGCGTGGTCTTGCCGCAGCCGCTCTCGCCGAGCAGCGCGACGAACTCGCCCTTGCGGATGTCGAGGTCCAGCGCTTCGATGACGACGCGGCTGCCATAGCGCCGTTCGAGTCCGCGCACCGATACCGCGAGCGCTGATTGACGCGCGGGCTCGTCGTGCGACACCGGCAACGGCGCGTCATGAGAAAGGGCGATGCCGTGCGTCACTTGCGCAGTCCTTTGTCGTAGTTGGCGTGCCAGGCCAGGAAGCGCGTTTCGAGCTTGCGCACGAATGCGTCGGCGGCGACACCGATGAGTGCGTAGATCACCATGGTCAGCAGGATCACATTGGTATTCAGGAACTCGCGCGCATCCATCGCGAGGAAGCCGATGCCGCGCGTCGTCGCGAGCGTTTCGGCGATGACCAGTGCGAGCCACGCATGCGCGAGGGCATAGCGCACCCCTGTGAGGATCGACGGCATCGCGCCTGGCAGGATGATCCGGCGCACGATCGCGATGTGGCCGAGACCGACGACCTTCGCCAGTTCCATCAGCTTGGGATCGATCTGACGGATCCCGAGCATGGTGTTGATGTAGACCGGAAACAGCACCGCCAGCGCGACCAGGAAGATTTTCGCGGTCTCGCCCACGCCGAACCACACGATCACGAGCGGCAGCATCGCGAGGAAGGGAATCGCGCGCACCATCTGGATCGAGCGGTCGAGAAGCGCCTGCGCGAGCGGCGAGAAGCCGACCAGAATGCCGAGCGCGAGCCCGAGCGCGCCGCCTATGACGAAGCCCGCCGCGGCGCGCAGCAGCGACACACCGAGGTGAATGAAGAGCTCGCCGTTCCTTGCCAAATCGAAGGCCGTTGCGAGGACCTTGCTCGGCGCGGGCAGCACTTGAGGCGCAATGAAGCCGAACCGTGCGGCCGCTTCCCAGACCAGCAGGACGAGCGCCGGCACGAGCCACGAAAGCCACTGGTACAGCGTGGCCTTCGAAACAGCTGGAGCGTTTGCGGTCGCTGCGATAGGGAGATCGCCCGGAGAACTCACGTCGGCCATGTCGATAAGGTCAGTGGCATGTGAAAGAAGTGGGGGAAAAAAGGGCGCCGATGCGGGCAAGCGAGGTCATCTGGCGCAACCAGGCCTGCTATTAGAGGCCGTTCCGTGGCGACGTGACAAACGGTTTATTCTGCTTAGCTTTCCTTTGGAGGCAGTGAAGACTGCCGATGCCGGCTGCGCTCAACGTCCTTTCCACGGCACGAGGCGCCGTTCCAGTGCACGCATGCCGAAGTCGAAGATCCACGCGATTGCACCGATCAGCACGATGCCCATCACCACGACATCGGTGCGCAGAAAGCTCGACGCGTTCAGCACCATCTGGCCGAGTCCGGCCGTGGCCGCGACCATCTCGGCGGCAACCAGCGTGGTCCAGCCAAAGCCAACGGCGATACGCAAGCCGGTGAGAATTTCAGGCAAGGCTGCGGGCAGCACGACATGCCGGACCACTTGCCAGAAGTTCGCGCCGAGCGACCACGCGGCATTCACTTGTTCCGGCGTCGCGCTTTTCACCCCGGCGCGCGCCGCCATCGCAATCGGCGCGAAGCAGGCGAGCCAGATCACGACGATCTTGGCGGTTTCGTCGATGCCGAACCAGATCACGACGAGCGGCAGATAGGCAAGCGGCGGCAGCGGACGGTAGAACTCCAGCGGCGGATCGAGGACGCCCCGCGCGATGCGGTTCACGCCCATCAGGATGCCGACCGGCACCGCCGTGACGACCGCCAGCGCAAAGGCGCCGAATACCCGCACGGCACTCCACAGCAGATGTTCGGACAAGGGCAGTCCGCCCTGAAGACGTCCATGAATCGCGTCCAGAAACGCCTGCCACACGGCGGCGGGCGACGGCAGGAACAGCGGCGGAATCCAGCCAAAACGCGTGGCGGCCCACCACAGCAGCGCCAGCGCCAGCACGCACAGCGTGCTCGGCAGCGCGGTGGGGCCCGCACCGGGCATGCCGCGATAGCGCGCGCGGCGCGGGGTACGCGTTGAAAAAGTGTGCTTGGGACGCAACAGCGGCGCCTCGTGACTGCGGTCGTTCACGCGTCCTCCGTCTCGCTACGATGCAAGCGGCGTGTGAGCCGCTCGCGCCATTCGATGAAGGCCGGCGACGACTTGACCGCGCGCGCATCCCGGTGACGAACGTATTCGCGCGAGAAGGGCAGTTCATGCACTTCCTCGATCCGTCCGGGACCCGGCGTCATGAGCACGAGCCGCGTCGCGAGGAACAGCGCTTCCTCCACGCTGTGCGTGATGAAGAACACCGTCTTGCTGGTGCGCGACCAGACGTCGAGCACCAGTTCCTGAACGTTCTCGCGCGTGAGGGCGTCGAGCGCGCCCATCGGCTCGTCCATCAGCAGCACTTCCGGATCGCTGGCGAGCGCCCGCGCGATGCCCACGCGCTGCTGCATGCCGCCGGACAGCGCGTAGACCCTGGCGTGCTCGTGCTGTGCCAGACCGACCAGCGCGAGCGTGCGTCGCGCGATCTCGCGGCGGGCTTCGCGCTTGACGCCGCGAAAGCGCAGGCCGAGCGCGACGTTGTCGAGCACATCGAGCCACGGCATCAGCGCGTACTTCTGGAACACGACGCCGCGTTCCGCGCCGGGACCTGTGATCGGTTCGCCGTTGAGTGTCGCGCTGCCTTCGGTGGGATCGAGAAAGCCGGCGAGGCAGTTGAGCAGCGTGGTCTTGCCGCAGCCCGACGCGCCCAGCGCGACCACGAATTCGCGGCTGCCGATCTGCAGGTTGACGCCCTGCAGCGCGGGCGCGTCGGCGCCGTCGTAGGTGACGCCCAGGTCGCGGATGGACAGCGACGTCACTTTGCGGCCTGCTGGACGAAGCGCGGATCGACGCCCTTCGAATAGTCGCCGAGCACGTTCTGGATCGTGCCCTGCTGCTTGAGGAACTGAGCCGTGGCCGTCAGCGACTTGGCCGCGCCCGATTGCTGTCCGCCGCCGAGCCAGGTCGGCGAGGCCTGTTCGCCGGCCGTCGGAAACGCATAGAGCGCGAGGCTTGCGGGAACGTCGGCAGCCGTGGCGCCCGATTCCTGCGCGACCGCCTGCACCTCTTTCGAATCGACCGTCCACGCGGCCTTGTTGGCGCGATACTGGGCGTCCGTGTCGGCGAGCACCTTGACGAGGCCGGCGAGGAATTGCGGATTGTCCTGCGCGAACTTGCGGGACGCGACGAAGCCATCGAAGGTCGCTTTGCCCGATTCCTTCGCGACCTCTCCCGACGTGATCAGCACCTTGCCGCTCTGCTTGGCCTTGGCGAGCACCGGGTCCCAGATGTAGGTCGCGTCGATGTTGCCGCGCTCCCATGCCGCGGCCACTTCCGGCGGCCGCAGATTGACGATCTTCACCGACGACGGATCCACACCCGCCTGCTGCAGCGCCACCAGCGCATGAAAGTGCGACGTGGAAACGAACGGCACGCCCAGCGTCTTGCCCTTCAGATCGGCCAGCTTGTTCACGCCCGAGCCGTTGCGTACGACGAGCGCTTCGGCATCGTTGATGTTGTCGAGAATCCAGAAGAGCGACAGGTCGACGCCCTGCGACAGGCCCGCGGCGATCGGACTGGAGCCCGCCTCGCCAACCTGGATGGAGCCCGAAGCAAGCGCGCGGATCACGTCGGCGCCGCTGCCGAGCTTGCGATAGGTCACCTTGTAGCCCGTGGCCTTCTCGACGGCGCCGCTGGCCTGCGCATAGCGCCAGGGCACGACCATGTCCTGATAACCGATCACGACCTCGCGCGTCTCGGCGTGCGCATGAAAGGAAAACAGAGCGGACGTGGCAAGCGTGAACGAAGCCAGGCTTGCGATCAGATGGCGGCGGGTCTGGAATTTCATGGAGAACGACTGAGAGAGGATGAAGCCTTCGACTATAGGCATTTCCCGTGCCGCGGCTACCAAGCAATTCTGCGAAGCAAATGATGCAGCCTGGCCTATGTTTTCGACCCATCATGAGAAGCGCCCGACGCCGCATCTGCGGCGCCGGGCGCTTGCCTTGAAGGTCGGTTTCTTCAGACTTGCACGAGCACGTGAGATCGATCACATGCCCTCGCGGCGTCACTTCTGCGGCGCGCCATCCCACGCAGGCAGCGTGGCGCCGTGATAGACCTTCAGGATCGTCGAGGCGACATCGGCTTGCTGATAGCTGTCCACTACCGTCTTCACCCACGGCGCCTTCGCATCCTTCGCATTCACCGCAATGAAGTTGCGATACGGATTGCCCGGCACGCTCTCCTGTGCAATACGTTCCTGCGGAATCCTGATGCCGGCCTTGATGGCCCAGTCGGTGTTGACCACGGCGGCATCGAGGTCGCCGATGGCGCGTCCGACGATTCCTGCGTCGAGCTCCTTGATCTGCACGTGCTTTGGATTGCTGGCGATATCGCGCGCGGTCGGCAGCAGGCCGACTTTGTCGCGCAGCTTGATGACGCCATTGGCCTGCAACAGCAGCAGCGCGCGGCCTTCGTTGCTCGGGTCGTTCGGCACGCCGATGGCCGCGTTTTGAGGCAGCTCGGCCACCGACTTCACCTTGCGCGAATAGAGTCCGATCGGCTGCACATAGGTGAACCCGACCGGCACGATGTCGTAGTGGCGCGCCTGGATCTGCGCATCGAGATACGGCTTGTGCTGGAACGAATTGGCGTCGAGGTCGTGCTGGGCAAGCGCCTCGTTGGGCTGGGTGTAGTCGGCGAAGGTCGTGATCTTCACCGTGATGCCTTGCTTCGCCGCGTTGGCCGCGACCGTGCGCCAGACGTCTTCGTCCTCGCCCGACATGATGCCGACTCGAACCGTCTGGCCCGCTGCCTGCACCGGCTGTACGCAGGCCACGCCCCAGGCAAGGAGAATCGAGAGCAATGCGGACTTCATCGGCGTGGTGGTCTTCATAGCGGGGCGTGGTCAGTGGAAAAGACGTGATCCTAGTGCGGCGCGCAAGGGGTCGCAAATAACTTCGAGCGCTATGGTTATCTCGCGTCACGCGCGGCGGGCTTTATCGGCGCTCATGCTTTCCTTTCCATGTGCGCCCTGGAAAGCGTGTGACAAATTCGCGTTTAAGAGCACGCGTGGCGAACTCTAGAATCGCAGGTTGTCACGTCAAGCCATCCGCTCCGCCATGCCTCGCCACATCCGCCTGAATGCCTTCATGATGAATTGCGTCGGGCATCTCGCGCCCGGTCAGTGGACGGCGCCCGACGACCGCTCGGTCGGCTATCTCGACACGGACTACTGGGTCGATCTCGCGAAGGTGCTCGAGCAAGGCCTGTTCGACGGTCTGTTCCTCGGCGACGTCACCGGCATCTACGACGTGTTCGGCGATAGTCCTGCCGCGGCGCTCCGTACTGCCGCGCAAGTGCCGATGAACGATCCCGTCCCGCTGATCCCACTGATGGCGCATGCAACGCGACATCTCGGCTTCGGCGTCACGGTGTCCGTCGCTTACGAGGCGCCCTATCTGCTCGCGCGGCGCTTCACGACGCTCGATCATCTGACTCGCGGCAGAGTGGCCTGGAACGTCGTGACGTCTTACTTGCAAAGCGGCGCGCGCAGTCTCGGTCACACGGAACTGCGCGCCCACGATGAACGCTACGATCGCGCCGACGAGTTCCTCGAGGTCTGCTATCAGCTCTGGGAAGGAAGCTGGCAGGAGGGCGCGCTCAGGCGCGACCGCCAACGCGGCGTGTATGCCGATCCCGAACGGGTACGCCCGATCGCCCACAAGGGCCGTTACTTCGAGAGCGAAGGGATCTTCCAGTGTGAACCGTCGCCGCAACGCACGCCCTTGCTGTTCCAGGCCGGCGGCTCGGCGCGCGGCACGCGCTTCGCCGCACGCCACGCCGAGTGCATCTTTCTCGGGGCGCCGACGCGCAATGGCCTGCGCACGTCGGCCCGCGCGATGCGTGCGGCGCTCGAGCAGGCAGGACGCGCGCCCGACAGCGCGCAGCTTTTCGCGATGCTCACCGTGATCGTCGACGAGACCGCCGAGCGGGCGCAACAACGCTACGAAGCGTACCGGCAACGGGCGAGTTATGAAGGGGCGATCGCGTTGCTTTCGGGCTGGACGGGGATCGACCTGTCGCGCTACCGGCCGGGCGACACCCTGAGCTATGTCGATACGGACGCCGGTCAGTCGGCGCTTGCTTCCTTCAGCAAGCTCGATCCGGAACGCGAATGGACCGTGCGCGATGCCGTGGAGTTCGTGACCATCGGCGGAAGAGGGGCCGTGGTGGTCGGCGACGCCGCGCAAGTCGCCGATGAATTGCAGTCGTTGATGGAAGACACCGGAATCGATGGGTTCAATCTCGCGTGGGTGGAGTCGCCGCGCACTTTCCACGATGTCGTCGAGCATCTCGTGCCAGAGCTTCAGCGGCGCGGGGCTTACAAGACCGCCTATGCCGATGGCACGCTGCGCGAGAAGCTGCTGGGCGAGGGTCCTTATCTGCAAGCGCCGCATGTGGGCGCGAGTTTTCGCTGAGTGGGCGAGCGCTTCAAGCGGCAATCGCCGTCATTAGCATAGTTGCAATCCCGATGATGCCTCGCGAAACAGCGACGCATGACCGGGCACCTGACTGATCGAGCATGCCGAAAATCCCGCGTTTCTCATCGTTCTCCGCCAACCGGTCGCGCGACTCCGCGAAGGCCAACCCGCAATCGCCCGCTTCGCCGCGACGGCGGCTGCTGGGCGGTCTCGCGCTGTCGGCCGTCGTGACGCCGCACGCGAAGGCCGCCTCCACACTCTTGCAGCCGCTCGGCGTCGAGCCCTGGACGCGCGTACCCGGCGCTCCGATTCTCGACCATCCGTATGGCCAGCCGTCGCCGCACGAAGCGGGCGTCGTGCGCCGCGCGGCGCGTGCGTGGCCGGTGCCGGGCGCGGCTTCGTCGCTGACGCCGCTGGCCGATCTGCATGGCGCGATCACGCCGAACGGACTCGTCTATGAGCGCCATCATGCTGGGGTACCGGATATCGATCCGGATCAGCACCGGCTCGTGATTCATGGTCTCGTGCGTGAGCCGAAGCTGTTCACGATGGACGACGTGCTGCGCTTGCCTTCCGAATCGCGCGTGCACTTTCTCGAATGTTCGGGCAACACCGCGAGCGAATGGAAAGGGCCGAGCGGCTTGCCCGTGCAGCTCACGCACGGTCTTCTGTCGTGCTGCGAGTGGACTGGCGTCCGGCTTTCGACGTTGATCGAGGCCGCCGGCGGCCTCGTGACGAACGATGGTCAGAAACCGCGCTGGATTCTCGCGGAAGGCTCGGATGCGGCGGCCATGACGCGCAGCCTGCCGCTCGAGCGCGTGCTCGATCATGCGCTGGTCGTGTACGCGCAGAACGGCGAACGCCTGCGGCCGGAGAACGGCTATCCGCTGCGGCTTCTGATCCCGGGCTTCGAAGGCAACACGCACGTCAAGTGGCTGCGCAGGCTGAAGCTCGTCGATGCGCCGCTCGAAACGCGCGAGGAGACATCGAAGTACACGAACCTGCTGGCCGATGGCCGTGCGCGTCAGTTCGTGTTCGAGATGGACGCGAAATCCGTCATCACACGGCCATCGCCCGGGCACGCGCTGACGACTCACGGCTATTACCCGATCGTGGGACTGGCGTGGTCGGGCCGCGGCGCCATCCGCGGGGTCGACGTGTCCGTCGATGGCGGGCGATCCTGGCAAGCGGCGCGGCTCGATGGCCCGGTGCGCGATCGTGCGCTCACCCGCTTCCATTTCGGATGGGTGTGGAACGGCGAGCCGGCCGCGATACTTTCGCGGGCGACGGATTCGACCGGGTATGTCCAGCCCACCCGCGAGGCGCTGGTTGCCGCGCGCGGGTTGAACTCGAACTACCACTATAACGGCATCCAGCAATGGCGCATCGGCGCCGATGGCAGCGTGAAAAATGCATAGCGACATCGCTCGAAACCTGTGTTCCTTGCGCCCGATGATGGCGGGCCTGACGGCGCTGTGTCTGGCCGCCTGCTCGGGTCCGCCGCGAGACGGACATGCTTCGCACGGCACGGCGGCTGATGCGACGCCGCGCGCCGCCATCGACGCCATCGGCACCCCGGTGAGCGCCGCGGACATTGCCGCGTGGAACATCGACGTCGCCCCCGACGGTCACGGCCTGCCTGCGGGCAGCGGCGACGTGGCAACCGGCGCCCGGATCTTCGCGACGAAGTGCGCCGCGTGCCATGGTGCGAAGGGCGAGGGCGTGCTGGGCGACCAGCTGGTCGGCGGGCGCGGCACGCTCGCGAGTGCGAAGCCGGTGCGCACGGTCGGCAGCTACTGGCCGTATGCGACGACCCTCTTCGACTACATCCGCCGCGCGATGCCGTATAACGCGCCGCAATCGTTGAGCGCGGACGAGGTGTATGCGCTGAGTGCGTGGATCCTGAATCAGAACGGCATCGTTCCCGACGATGCTCGCCTCGATGCCCGTTCGCTGGCTGCCATCCGCATGCCGAATCGCGATGGATTCGTTCCGGACCCGCGGCCGGGACGGCTTTAACCGGGATGCCGATGGTTCATGAGCCCCGGCGCGATCGAGCGTGTTTTCGCGACTTGAAGTAACTTGGCGCGATACCTCACTCCTTCATTCATCCACGCGATGCCATACTCCCGCCAACTTCATCTCGGCGCGTTCATGCGTCCGGTCAGCCTGCACACCGGCGCGTGGCGCTATCCCGGCGCGTACCCCGATGCCAACTTCAACTTCCGGCATCTGAAGCAGTTCGTCCAGAAGCTCGAGCAGGCCTGCTTCGATGCGTTCTTCATGGCCGATCATCTCGCGGTGCTCAACATGTCGGTGAATGCGCTCAAGCGCAGCCACACCGCGACCTCGTTCGAGCCGTTCACGTTGCTGTCCGCACTTGCCTCGGTGACGGAACGCATCGGGCTGGTGGCGACGGCGTCGACCACCTTCGACGAGCCGTATCACATCGCACGGCGTTTCGCGTCGCTGGATCATCTGAGCGAGGGGCGCGCGGGGTGGAATCTCGTTACCACGTCGAATCCGGATGCCGCTCGAAACTTCGGCCGCGAAGACCACATGGAGCACGACGAGCGGTACCGACGCGCGCGCGAGTTCTACGATGTTGTGACGGGTCTGTGGGACAGCTGGGCCGACGACGCCTTCGTGCGCGACACCGCAAGCGGCCTCTTCTTCGATCCGGACAAGCTGCACGTTCTCGACCACAAGGGGCCGTATCTGTCGGTGCGCGGGCCGTTGAACATCGCGCGGCCGGTGCAGGGTTGGCCGGTGGTGGTGCAGGCGGGGTCGTCGGAAGCGGGCAGGCAGCTCGCCGCCGAAACGGCCGATGCGGTCTTCACCGCGCAGCCGAATCTCGCGGCGGCCAGGCGCTTCTATGCCGATGTCAAAGGCCGCATGGAACGTGCCGGCCGCGCGCGCGAGCATCTGAAGATATTGCCCGGCGCGTTCGTCGTCGTGGGCGATTCGCGCGACGAAGCGCAGGAGAAGCGCGCCTTGCTCGACACCTTCGTGCACGACGACAGCGGCTTCGCTTCATTGTCGATTGCGCTAGGCCACGATGTTTCGTCCTTCGATCCCGATGGCCCGCTGCCCGACATACCCGAGACCAACGCGAGCAAGAGCGCGCGCGAACGCGTGATCGAGCTGGCGCGTGCGGAGGGGCTTACCGTCCGGCAACTGGCGCAGCGTGTCGGCGGCTATTCCGGCTTGCAGATGGTGGGAACCGCGCAGGAGATTGCCGACGAGATGGAGCAATGGCTCGTCGAGGAGGGCAGCGACGGATTCAATGTGATGTTCCCGTTCCTGCCCGAAGGGCTCGATGATTTCGTCGGGAAGGTGGTGCCCGAGTTGCAACGGCGCGGCCTCTTCCGACGCGCTTACGAAGGCACGACGTTGCGGGAGCATCTCGGCTTGCCGAGGCCGGGCAACCGCTTCTTCGAGCGCGAGTAAGTTCTGCACGTCCTGCGAGATACCGGGCTCGCGGGCACCGAATTATTACGAAAGTTTTTAATTCGTCAGCCGTTAATAAAAGTCTGTCAGTCAAATAAAAAGAACGAGTACAGATGAGAACAAGTTTGTCGGTCCACGCCATCCGTGCGCGGCTTGCTGCGCGCGGCGGTCCGAAGCAGAAACGTGTACGACAGCCTGTTGCTTCCGGAACGATTGCGCCGATCATCGCTTCGACGCTGCTGGCAACCTCGCTGCTGGCCGGATGCGGCGGTAGCGACGGACAGCCGGATCCTCTCGCCACCTACAAGAACCAGCACATTGCCTGGGCGCCGTGCAACGCGGAACAGACCGATGGCATTCCCGCGCTCACCGTGAGCGCGCTGGGTTCGGACCTGAGCTGCGCGGAACTCAAGGTGCCGATGGACTATGCGCATCCCGCTGCGGGCGACATCACCATCGGCGTGATGCGCGTGGCCGCGGCTGCACCGAAAGAGCGCGTCGGCGCCATTCTCTTCAATCCGGGCGGACCGGGCGGTGACGGATATCAGTTCGGGGCGCTCAAGGCGAGTCTGGCGCGTCTCGTCAATCCGGCGAACGAAGGCTATCGCGGTCTCTACGAGATGTCGCGCAAATTCGATTTCGTCGGGTTCTCGCCGCGCGGGGTCGGCCGAAGCACGCGACTCGAATGCTCGATGTCCGGATCCTTCCAGCACCTCGACTGGCTGCCGAACCATCTGACGCAGGAGAACATCGACCGCGTGCTCCATAACGACCGGCTCTATGCCGAGGCGTGCCGTCCGGTGCCGCTCGCGCCGTTCATCAATACGGACGCCACCGCGCGCGACATGGACGTCCTGCGTGCCGCACTCGGCGATGCCAGGCTCAACTACGTCGGCTATTCCTACGGCACGCTGCTAGGCGCGTGGTATGCGGCCTTGTTTCCGCAACAGACGGGGCACATGGTGCTCGACAGTTCCGTGGACTACGACATGCCGTTGCCGCTGCAGTCGCAGGCAGTTGCTCAGCAAAAGCTCTACGACGACACCATTTCGCTCTACGCCTTCACGAAGGTCGATCAGGTTGCGCTGCCTAATACGCTGGCCGGCATCCGCTCGATCTTCACCGATGCGCCCGACTGGTCGCGTTACTTCCTCGCGTTCCACCTGTATCAGGTAATGCCGTACCACAGCGCTGTCGATGGGGTGATCGTCGTCATGGCCGCGGCCCACGCGATCACGCAGACGAGCGCACTGCACCTGACGCCCGATGAGTACTTCGAGGCGCTGTCCCGGCGCGTCTACTTCCCCTACGACAAGAAGTTCGACGAGGCCGCGAGAAAGATCGCAACCGCTTCGACCTCCGAGTACTACGAGTCCGTAACGGGCGATTACTCGCCCATCCAGGCGCCGACGGACTGGGTCAACGCGACCGTGCGCTGTTCGGATGCACCGGTGTCGACGAACCCCGCGTACTGGGTCAGCCGCGCGCAGCTCATCACGCGTGAAGCGCCGATCGCCCGCAGTTCCGATCTGGAAAATCCGTGCATCTACTGGGGGCCCGTGACGGTCGCCAAGCCGGCGTTGTCCAACGCAGCGAAATCGGCCCCGCCGATCCTGATGTTGCAGGCCGAGAACGACATGCTGACGCCGCTGGCCGGCGCGCAGGCCACCCTTTCCGCCTTGCCTTCCGCGAGCATGATCCTCGTGAACGGCGAGTACACGCATGGCTTGTTTCCGTACGGAACGGCCTGCGTCGATACGAACGTTGCCAACTACTTCCTGACCGGCGCGATGCCGCCACGCAATACCGCGTGTGCGGGTTATGTGCTCCCGGGCGTGATGGTGGATGCGACGGGCACCTCGGGCAGCTCGGGCGTGTCGGCCAGGCGTGCATTGGGCAATTCGTTCAATTCGTTCAATTCGTTCACCGATCCCGAACAGGCCCAGGACATTCTCGAGCGTACCCGCGCGATCATGCGGACGCGCGGTTGAGCCTTCTGCTGCAATTCTTTCATTCACGACAACATGATCCGAACTCGTACTCAACGCGCCGTGGCGGGCCTGATGGCCGTCGCCATGGTGCTGCTGTCGGCCTGCGGCGGCCACGACGATACCCCCGTAGCGCAAGACACCACCGTGCTGGTCTATATGATCGGCTCCAATCTGGAGTCCGGCGCCGATACCCCGAACGAAGGCGGCGCGGGCTCGCTCAATGTGAGCGAGATGCTGCTCGCGCAGGCGCCTGCCAACGCGAACATCGTCATTGAAACAGGCGGCGCCGCGCAGAGCTACCGCGTGGGTCCGGTGCCCGACTGGCGCAACGTACGTCGCTATAGTGTGGCGAACCAGAAGCTGACCGAACTCGCCAATCTCGGTCCCGTCGACATGGGTCAGCCCGAAACGCTCACTGACTTCATCACATGGGCGAAGCAGAAGTACCCGGCGAAGAAGTATCGTCTGGTACTGTGGGATCACGGCGGCGGCTGGACCGGCTATGGCGACGACGAGAACAGCGAGCACGGCTTCACGCTTGCGCAGCTCACGCAGTCCATCCAGGCAGCGGTCGCGGCGACCCACATTCATTTCGACGTGATCGGCTTCGATGCCTGTCTGATGGCGACCGTCGAAGTGGCGAGCGCGCTGGCGCCGTACGCGGACTATCTGCTTGCCTCGGAAGAGAACGAGCCGGGCCCCGGCTGGAACTGGCAGGCACTGGTTCAGAACGCGACGGCGGACGCGAAGACCTTCGGGCAAGTCGTCGCCGATGCGTTCATCCTCAAGCAGGCGCAGGCACAGGAACCGGCGGACGCTTCCTCGACGCTGTCGCTCATTGATCTCTCGAAGATCGGCGCGGTCCGCTCCGCGCTGGACACCCTTGCACAGCAGCTTTCTTCCGCGGTGACGGATGCGCAGAGCTGGCTCGTGGTGGCGCAGTCGCGTCTGGCCTCCACGTCGTTCGGAGGCGCGGACGAAACGGACATCGTCAATCTCGCGGCGCATCTGGGCGCGGGCGGCGTGGCCGTGCAGGCTGCGAACGCGCTTTCCGAGGCTACGACCGCTGCGGTCGTCTACAAGAACAACGGCCGCAACTTCCAGGACGCAGGCGGTCTGAGCGTGTACTTCCCGGCCAGCGCGCTGGACACCCGGACCCCGGCGAGCTATGCCGCGATTGCGTTCGACGCCGGCTATCAATCCATGGTCGCATCGTTCTCGAAGAGCGGTCTCGGATTTCCGGGTTCGGTCGGCATCGACACGACCGGCACCACGAACGCGCAATTCATGGTGAAGGTCACCAGCCCGTTCGGCATCCGTTCACTGGACCGCGCGCTCCTCACGGTACCGCAGGCAGACGGCATGGCCGTGATGGCGGGCACGGTGCCCATCGGCATCGTGCCGACGGCGCGAGCGTCCAGCGTCATGGCTGTCACGCGCACCGGCACGTGGATGACGCTGAACGGCTATCCCGTGGTGTTCATCGACAAGCTCGGCAACGGTGACGACGACAAGACGGATCACCGTCGCTTCTACAACGTACCCATCGAGGTGGATGGCGTGGCGGTGGCGCTGCGTGTGACCTTCGACGACAGCGGCAATATCGTCCCGCTCGGCATCACCGACGGCAATGTGGACACGAGCCGCCTGCAGCCGTTGCCCGACGCGAGCAGCGAGATTCGCACGCTCGGCATCGAGTACGACACGCTGCATGACAAGCTGGGCGGGCTGACGCCGGTCTCGCCCGTATTTCATGGCGGCAACTTCATGTTCTCGACGACCACCGTCGACGGAACGTATGACGAAGGCGTGTTCATCACGAGCATTCGCGGCGACTACAAGCTGTCGACGCTGTTCCCGCGGTCCTGATCCCGCTTTGACCTGACGAAGAATCGCCCGCTGCACGTGTGCAGCGGGCGATTTCATTGTGGAGCGTGACGCTCAATCAGTGTGGCGTATGACGTGCGAGAAGTCGTCGCCGATCGAGGCGCCGCTGGGCCGCGTGATCAGGCTGCGGCGCTTGAGTTCATCGAAGGAACAGGCCTGGCCCAGCAGTCCCAGGCGATAGCTGTAGTCGTCCGCGTGACCGCTCAGCAATACCTTCCAGCTGTAGCGCATGTGCGGCGCGATGGTGCGCGCGTGACGAAGGATGTTGGTGGTGCAGTTGTTGAAGAGGGTGTGGTAATGCTCGGGGCGCTCGTTGAGCTGGTTCACGCGCAGCAGATAGTCCCTGAACAATGCGCGCGCGGTGTCCGGCGTGACGTCGGCGCGATAGAGATTGACGCGCTCGCGCCGCACGTCGGTACGGACGCCGATCAGATCGCGCTCGTCCGCCACCACGTAGATCAGATCATAGTTGCGGAAGAAACCTTTCCAGGTCGAGTAGTGCTGGCCGATCCGGCGTCGCGTCTCGATCGAGATGGACAGATAGCGTCCATCGTCAAATCCGAAGCTCACGAAGACATGTGCGATTGAATCATGCGCCCAGCGCGAGACAACCAGGTCCACGCTGTGCAGGCGTGCGAGGTCGTAGTCGGCGTCGAAGTAGGAGGGCGTGCATTCGTCCCGCGTGCGATACGTGAAATGGCGGACGTTGCGGATGCGCACGATATCGTCGCACCAGATGGCGGAGGCGGTACGCGCATATTCTTCCACCCAGGCTGCAGCTTGTTTCACGCATGGCTCCACGTCAGGTTCGCCACGAACAGCAGTTGCGCAAGCAGGTTGAGCGCGACGAAACTTGCATGATAGATCTGATTGCGCGTGCGGATCGCAAAGAGGCAGCCCACTGCGAACGCGGCTGTCTTGACCCAGTACATGTCGCCGAGACTGGCCACGTGCAGTTCGCCCTTGATGAACGAATCGCCGATGTCGATCACGCTTTCGGCGAAGGCGAGGCCGAAGAACCAGGCACGCCTCGACATGAAATAGTCGCGATAGTCGGCATAGTCACGCAGGCTGTCGGGGAACAACATGGCGCACATCAGGTAGATGATGAACGCGTAGAAGATCAGATAGATATAGATGCCGAAGGTCCACACCGGGATTTCGCGCAGGTTGAATTCCCACCACCAGAACTGCAGGATATTGAGAATCAGCGAGGCGACCCATGCCATGTGGATCGGATAGATATTCTTCTGCGAGGGATGCTGGATGGCGGAGCTGAGGCCCTTGAGCATGTGCGTCAGGCCGAGACTGACGATCATGCCCATCACGATCCGCACATGGGTGAACTTTTCCATGACGGGGGCCGCAGGCTAGCTGCGGCGCGCGCGGCGCGCCTGTCTCAGGCTGAGTGCCGCGAGCGCGAACCAGCCGATTGCCGGCGGATGAGTGATCACCCGCAAAGCGCGGGCGTAGTCGAGCACGAGCCCCGGCGTCCATGCCATCGTATGCGCGCGGTGCCGCAGTTGCGCGGCGATCCATAGTTCCGGCGTCGCCACGAGGCGCACCGCGTCCATCCAGCCGCCCTCGCGATACGCCGTGCCTTCGAGCGCCGCCTCGATGGCTTCGGCCACCGTGCTCGAACAGTTGCGGTTGGTGAGGTTGTAGATCCCGGTCGCCTTGTAGGTCCGGCTGAAGGCCTCGAGGCGCGCGGCGTCGAAGCGGCGGAAAGTGATGCGCGCCGTCGATTCGCACCAGCTTGCGGCTTCTTCGGGATAGCTCGGCAGGAAACGTCCGGCCACGTTGTTCGATGCATCCGCGCGCAGCAGGCGGGCGAATTCCTCGGGCGAGCGGTCGATCTCCGCTGCGGGATAGAGACTCAGATAAAGCGCTCCCGCTTCGAGGGCGGCATGGCCTGTCGAGATCACGCCATGCACATCAACTGCCGCGATATAGCGATCCACCACCGGACGGCTCAGCGCCTTGTTCCGGGCCGACCCGACCGGCGTCCAGACGTGCACGATCATCGGTGCGTCATGGTCCGCTTCAGGATCGGACACCAGCGCTGCCTCGGCCTTCGCGTCCTTGCGCAGACGCAGATACAGCCAGATCATCCGGCAGCCGCTCACGGCCATCCACATGCCGATGCAATAGGGCACCGTACCGCGATAATGCGTCGGATACGGTTGAAAGAACATGATCGCCAGCAGGATGCTCGCGACGCCGAGCGCCATCGTGGAACGCCAGTGGCGATACCGTACCACCCATGCCGCCGCAATCAGCAACGCGCCTTCGAGTGCGAAGCCCGCACCGAAGATCATGGCGAGCAGGAAGTCGGAATAGCTGTGACGCACGATCACCAGCACGCCGATCAGCACGCCGATCAGACCTTTGACATAGCGAAAGCGCGTCTGGAGCGACAAGCCGCTCTTCGCCAGCACGATGGCAGCCACGCCTTCGGCCGCCAGCAGCACGCCAAAGCTTTGCAGCGGAAACCACAGGGCGCCGTCGAGCGCATCGGCGGTCACGAACGCGCCGATGCCGAGCCAGATGGCGCCGAGTACGAGCAGCTTGGGCAGATGCCGGCTGATATAGCGCGCGCCGAGCAGATGGAGCAGGAGTTGGATCATTTTGCAGCGCCTTCCGTGGCCATGGAGGATTCGGTTTCGTGCGCGTCGGCCATGTCGCGACGCAGGCACAACTGGAGCGCTTCGACAGCGCGGGCATGGCGCAACCGGGCGGCGCGCTGGCGTTTCGGATCGCGTCCCGCTGCTTCGCTCTGCTGTTCCGCGCGGGCGCGGCGCTCGTCTTCGAGCAGCGAGGCAACGACTGCATCGCCGCGGCGGCTTTCATCGAGCAGCCGCACGAAGGCATGCACGTTTTCAATCGAGATCGAACGTGCCTTCTCGCCGATGGCAAGCGCGCGGTTCCAGATGGACACGATGATGGCCGCGACCCAGACGAGCACATTGGCGGGCACGACCCACGCCGGCAGCGGCAGGGCCTGTTCCGCACCGTGCAGCCAGTTCGGTGCGCCGGCCGCGCCCGGTGCGCCGTTCGCGGACGACACCGCGCTTTCCAGCGCGTGATGACGCGCCACCTCGATATCGACGCCCTTCGACGCGAGCAGCAAGGCCACGACGAACAGGATGATGCCGGCCACGAAGATGTTCTGCCGATGCTCGCCTTCATAGATCGAGCCGATCGCCTCGCGCAATGAATCGAGCATCAGAACGGAGGCGACGATCGGCAACTCCGCGCTGCCGAGGAAGTTCACGATGCCGTGATTGCCGCCCACCTGCGCATGCAGCATGGTCAGTACGGCGGTGACGAACACAGTAAGCACGACGCCGCCGATGGCATCGGCCAACACGGCCTTTTTCATGATGTGCAGAGCTTCCGGGGTTGAGCGATGAGGCCTGTATCGTCGTGTCGAACGTTGCGGCCGTTACGAATCTGCTAACGGAAGATCGCGGCAGAACTTGAGGCCGCCGTTCCCGCTTCAGGCGGCTTGACGTGAGCCCGCTCTGGTGTCCACGTTGCGGCGATTCCAGCGCGCCAGTGCCTTGGACGCGATGGGATGGGCGACACCGCTGGCAACCGCATTCGTTTCCATCTCGCGCAGGAAGGCGGCTGTTTCGAGCGCCACCAGCTCGCGTTCGTTGTCGGACGTGACGATATGGTAGGAGTCGTCGAGCCATACCGCACGGGTCGTCGGTGCGCTGATCCGCTCCAGCACGCGCAGCGCGTTGTGCGGGCTGGTGGTGTCGTCGTCGATGGCATGCACGACGAGTGTTGCCGCGGTCACTGCTTCGATGCCCGCAGCCGCCGATGCCATCAGACGCCCGCCCTCATGAATGGCCGTCAGCGAAAGCGACGGCGGACCGATCTCGCTCAGCGCATCGCGCGAGACGGCCCGCGCGACCTTGGCGCGCAGCGCCTCGTTGCGCAGGCCGAACGGCGCCGACTCGCGATAGCGGTAATGTTTGCGGAGCGGCGTGTAATACATCAGGTTGATCAGATCGAGATACCACGGGATCGCCCAGCCGTCGAAAGCAAGCGACACCGAGAGCAAGGCCAGCGAACGCGCGCGAGGACGCTCCTGCGCGATCCGCAGCGCGAGCGTCGCGCCCATCGAGAGGCCGCCGATCGACACGTGCCGATAGCGCGCAGCGAGCAGGTCGAATTCGCGCAGCGCCGCTTCGATCCACTCCTCCATGTTGCCCTCGGACGAGTCGACGCTATAACCGTCCAGCATGGGCACGCGGACGGTAAAGCCCTTGTCGTTGAGGAAGCGCGCCAGGTAGCGCAGTTCGAGCGGAGAACTCGACATGCCGTGGAACAGCAGGACCGCGTGCTCGTCGCCCTGCAGATGGATGGAACAGCGACGCCAGTCGTCGCTGGACGTGCCCGCCGACAGTTGAGCCGAGGACGCGTGCTCCCGATCCGGGAGGGCCGCGACGGTCCCGTCCCGCTCCGGTCGCGGCGCTTCGCCGCCAGCCCGGTGCGCGAGCGTACGCGCGTTGTCGTGGCGAAGCAGGATCTCATAGCGCGAGCGCGCGACCGATCCGACGAGGCGCACGCCGTATCGGGCGCGCTGCAAGGCTTCGATCAACAGAATCAGCGCAAGGGCCACGATGCCTGAGCCCGCGGTGACGAACAGCGCGCCGGAGTCGCTGCGCGGCACGAACAGCATTCCGCCGATGCCGGGCGCGAGCGCAAACGCAAACGTCCATATCGCGGGTGCCAGCCCGATCGCGCATTCGATGACGACGGCAGCGGCGAACAGCGGCATGGCTGCGATCACGGAAGCGGGCGATAGCAGATGGATAGCCGCGCTCGCAACAGCTGCGGCGAGCAAGGCCGTCAGTGCGGCAAGCCGGCGTTTCTGGCTGTACGGAACCCAGCCGCGCAGATTCTGGATCTTCATGGTGATGGTTCGAAGCGAAGCGTTTGCACGCCCGGCGTATCGTTTCAATGCTTCAGCAACTGATAGTGGATCGGGTTGTCGTCGCATTGACCCGCGCCGCACTCGAGCACCGTGGAAAGAAGGTTGGCCGCGACCAACAGCGTGAAGAGCGCACCCATCGCGCGCGATGCCTTGCCATGCCGGGATGCCTCGTGCATCGCGGGCCGTTTGGCCGCCGCGTCTTTCGCGACGAACATCAGCGCGACATGGCACACGACGCCGAGGGTCGCGATCAGCGACCACGTGTAGAAGTGCAGGCCAAGAAGCGTCGAACCGTAGCCCGCGTCACCGGGCGGCAAATGAAGCGAGACTTGCCGGATCGAGATGATTCCGGTGACCAGACTGCCGACGAGAATCATCGCGTAGTGCGCGCCGCGCTCGCCGACGCGCAAGTTGGACAGGAAGCCCATCCCGATCGCGACGAAGCCGGCCCGTTGCAGGAGGCACAGCGGGCAGGGCAGCTCGCTGTGCGCGAATTGATAGTAGAAGGCGATCGTCAGGATCAGCGAGATGCCGAACAGCCCGAGCATGTTCAGCTTCCATACGATCGACCCGGGAGGTGTGTCGGAGGTATCCATCGTCGCGTCAGAAAGAGAAGTTGAGCGGGTCGGTCGCGTGATGAAAGAACCACGCGACCGTTACCACCAGCGTGACGGTCCAGACCGCGTAACTCCAGACCGTGCGCGAGCGCAGACGGGATCCGCCCAGCAACACGCAATTCGCGAGCGCCAGCAGGAAGGGCAAAAACATGTACATGAACGAGCGTTCCTTGATCTGCCGGCTTGCGCGCGGTTACGTCAGTTGACGATGGTTACCGGGATCTCGAGCGGTCCGCCCCGCGTGGAGGGCGCGGCAGCGGCAGGCATCGTGTTGAAGCGGATGTAGTCCGTCGAGCCGACCGTGGCGTTGTCGCTGGCCTTCACCGTGACGCGCTTGTAACCCGCGTATCGCGAACCCTTGCCAGCGGACGTCACCAGCCACGACGGTGCATCGACGAGTTGCCAGCCCAGACGGTAAGGCGTGGAGGCGTCGCCGGCGTAGACATCGATGGTGGTCGACTGGCCCGGCTTCAGCAGCAGCGGCGTGGGGTTTTCCGTATCGATCGACTGATAGGTGCCGTTGTTCGCCAGCAGTCTCACATCGAATACCGGCGGCGAGGCCGTGATCGTGTAGGGCTTGTCGTTGCGATAGCCATAGAGCGATGCCGAATTGAACAGCACGGCCATCGGCAGGGCGCCAGCCCGCTGGAAGAAGCCGAAGTTGCCGGACATTTCATTCACCGTGACGCGCACATCGTCGGGTCTGGCTTGAGGGCTGCCGTCGTTGGGAATGCGGAACAGGCCCCAGGCCGTCATCTGGACGCCATCGACGGTGGTCGGATCGGCATCGAAGAGATCGCCGCCGAAGCTGAATCCCACCGAGGTCGCGTGCGAGAGCGAGAACTTGAGCTGTCCGTTCGATGACGAGTTGATGATGTTGACGGCGCTATACGAGTAGCTCGTCGCCACTTCGCTCGACACGCTGGCTTCCGGACCCTTGTCGCCGACCTTCAGTCCCGCGCCGACCTTCTCCGAGCGCGACTTGTTGCGAATCAGGGTCGACGGCCACGACCCTTCGATGATGCCGGCCACGGAGCTGTCGTTGCGCAGCACCGTGAGGTCGAAGGCGAGGGTATGGTCGTTGTTGAAGAAGCCGCAGTAGTTGGAATCGCAGGGGCCTTTCACGCGCGGATTGGCCGCCCATACCGCGCGCACGAGATAGTAGTCGTCGTTCAGATAGGAGTTGAGCCGGAAGACCGACAGGTTGAGCGTCACGTTGCCCGTGGACTGGTCCGCGAAGTACGTATTGGTGCGCGTGTTCAGCTGGAGCGTCTGACGGCTCGAACCGATCAGGGTCCAGGCGTTGGGATCCGGCAAGGCGAAGCCGGGCACCTGCGCGTCCTTCGCGACTGAGCGCAACTGGGACTTCGCGGTGGCGACGGCGGTCACGGCCGCGCCGCTGGTCTGAGCCGCGCGCAACGTGGCGAGGCAGTCGGCGACCTGGGCGTCGAGCTGGTCGGTGCTTCCCGCATAGGTGCATTCGGTCGGCGCATTGCTGTCGTCGGTCGACCGGGCGAGTACATAGCGCTGCGTGGCCGCGTCGCCGCCCGAGGCTCTCGGTGCGGACGAAGCCGGCACGGAGTTGATCACGAGGCTGTCGGAGGCGGGATCGACGGCCTGGACGCCGTCGAGCGCGGCGAAGGTCGGCGCCTGGTCCGCCGGACTCCAGGGGTCGATTTCGGCGTCGGCAACGATTGCGTAGCCGGCGTTGTAATGCGCGATGACGGAGCACATGTCGACGCTGCGCGAGTCGACCTGGAAGACCGGGTAGCCCGTGACATCGGCCACTGCGGCGGTCGACTGACAACTGGCCGGCGCATTGACCATCGCCGAATTGACCGAGGCCGTCGTATGGTCGGTGCCGCCGCAGCCGGTGAGCGCCGCGCTGACGACCAGCAGGCCGATCCCGGCGGGCGACAGAACTTTGCGTGGCAGCCGCGGGAAATACCGTGCGTCCGATTTCATTTTGATTGCTCTTCCGAATGTGGCGCTGAATGGATCGGAATAACGGCAATCTTTCAGAAATCTGATGCGAATACTTAAAAGTTTTTAATTTGCAAGGGTGAGTTCATGAAATTGTTGCCGGGCATGGCGTTGGGCCCCGAGATGCCGGATGTGTCGGCCTGTCTGGCTGACTTCTCCAGGTCGAAGCGCGGCGTCCATCGCAACGTTCCATTTTTCTGTCGAAAACTTGGCGATGAATTAGTCGCAGACGATATGCGTTTCGTAACTCTTCGCTCATTGTCGCGGCCTAGATTACGTCCCGTGATCAAAGCATTGCGGACGAGCGAAATGACCGCCTATATCGACAAGACGCAAGTGAAGGAAGTGGCCGCGCTGAGCCGGACCTTCACCGAACGCACGGAGTGGCCGACGTGGATCCTGCTCGCGGTCATCCACGGCGGCTGGCTCGCGGTCGTTCTCGCGATGCACGCAGGGCGCCTGCCGCTGGTCGCGGGCACACCGTTGCTGATCCTGCTTTGTGCGTGGCATATGTCGCTCCAGCATGAACTGCTGCATGGACATCCGACGCGCTCGGTGCGCATCAACCAGTTGCTCGGCAGTGTTCCCTTGTCGGTCTGGTATCCCTACCGGATCTATCGCGACACGCATCTTGCGCATCATCGCGATGCCCGGCTGACCGCGCCCGGTCTCGATCCGGAAAGCAATTACGTGCTGCGCGAACAATGGGGCGCGGCGTCGCCGCTGCAACGCGATCTGTGGCGGGCACGGAAGACCTTCATCGGCCGGCTGCTGGTCGGGCCGCCGCTCAGTGTCTTCTCGATGGTGAAGGCAACGTTCGACGACTGGCGCCACGGCGAATGGCGTTACGCACGGGTCTGGGCGGTGCATGCCGTCGTCGTGGCGGCGCTGCTCTTCTGGCTGCAACGGTTCGAAGGCATCGCATGGTGGTATTACTTGCTGGTCGTGACATGGCCTGCGCTTTCCCTGGCCATGATCCGGTCGCTTTATGAGCACCGTGCGGACCCGGAGCCGAAACACCGCATCGCCATCAATGAAGCGGGATGGGTCATGCGGCTGCTCTATCTGAACAACAACTATCATCTCGTGCATCACGATCTTCCGCATTTGCCGTGGTATCACCTGCCGCGCGTGTACCGGATGCGCCGCAATGCCTACGCTGCGAGAAACGGTGCGTTCGTGATCCATGGCGGGTATTGGGAGTTGCTGAAACGCTATGCGTGGAACGAGACCGATGCGCCTGTGCACCCGGGGTTTGCAAGTGCGGGGGACGGTTCTGCGATACAAGGACCTGCTGCGGAAAAACGCGGTGAGGATGAGCGGGTGGTGGCTTGAGGATACGTATTGCTTACTGCCTGGTTGTTGTCTGGCTTCTGCCATAGCATTAGCCTACCCTGAGAGTCTCACTTCGATTACTTTGCCTGGGAAGACACGTGTATGAAGATTCCTGTGCTCATTGTTGGCGCCGGCCCGGTGGGGATGACGCTGGCATCCGAACTCGATCGCTACGGCATTCCTGTTCGTATCGTTGACAAGGCGCCGCACCGAACCGACAAGTCCAAAGCCATGGTGCTCTGGAGCAGGACGCTGGAGCTGCTTGACCGGGGCGTGGGCGGCGCGGCGCCCTTCGTCGATGCCGGCTTCAAACTCGAGGGCGTGACGTTCATTGCGAACGATCGAGTCGTGGGTCGAGTCGCCATGGATTCGATTCCGAGCTTGCACAACTACGCGCTGGCGCTGCCACAGTCAGAGACTGAGCGACTGCTGGAGGAGCGGCTGGTCAAGCAGGGAGTCCGCGTCGAGCGCGACGTCGAGGCGACGATGATCGCACCTGACGATTCAGGGGCAGACACGGTGCTGGTTCATGGTGATGGTCGAAAGGAAACCGTACGCGCTGACTGGATGATCGGGTGCGACGGTGCACACAGCACAGTACGCCATGCCATGAGCGTTCCTTTCGCGGGGGAGACGCTGTTGAGCGACTGGTTCCTCGCAGACGTACACATGAGCGGCTACCCTCGGCCGGATACTGACGCTTCCATTCATTGGCATAAGGACGGCGTCCTGCTTATCTTCCCGATTCAGCCAGGGCGTTACAGGATCATCGGCGATCTGCCGGCCACTGAAGGCGCCATTCCGCCGACACCGACGCTCGATCAGGTGCAGGACCTTGTGGATCAGCGTGGCCCCGCCGGCACCCGCTTGAGTGGCGCGATCTGGCTGTCCGGTTTCCGCATAAACGGCCGCAAAGTCGCGAGCTATCGAGAAAGCCACACGTTCCTTGCCGGAGACGCTGCTCATATTCACAGCCCTGCAGGCGGACAGGGCATGAATACGGGCATGCAGGATGCCATGAATCTCGGCTGGAAACTTGCCCTCGTCATCAAAGGTGATGCCGACGAATCCTTGCTCGACAGCTACAGTCCTGAACGGAGTTCAGTGGGAGATACGGTACTCAAGGCGGCTGAGCGGCTGACTGCCGTCGCCACGATTCGTAATCCGGTAGCACAGCAGCTTCGCAATCTCGCCGCGCATTTTGCATTGAGACTGACGCACTTCTCCAGCGGTGTTGCTGAAACGATGTCGGAGGTCGACATTCACTGGACAGAGAGTGGCGCCAGTCGAGGGGCAGGCTCCCGCTGGCTCGGGGTCACGGCCTCTGTTTGTTCTGTATGGAACGGGAAGCAGTCAGGTCGAAAGTCTCGTGAGCACATTTCCTGGCCTGCTCGATGCCAATATCAATCCGCCGCTGCACGCCGATACGATCTCGCTCGTGCGCCCGGATGGTTATCTGGCGTGTTCGTCTCGGGACACTGGCGAGATTGCGGCTTATCTTCGTCGAATCGAAGGATCATCTCGAATGCGCGCTTCGTAGGTATTCAGAGCATCGACCGGTCAGGATGGACAAAAAATTCCTTCGACCAATTGGGCGATAGCGAACCGCGATTGAATTCGAACAGTTGTGGGGAACGATGCGTTTGAGTGGACTTTAAAGACGGCTGATAAGGCTTGACAGACGTCTCATGGTGGGACTATTACCATCTCATCCCAAGCCGGTTCCTCTGGCCGAAGCCTCGAATGAGTTCCCCATGACGACACTCCTGGTCTTCGCTTTAGTCTTGCCCTGGTTACTCATCGTCTTTGGCTGCTGGTTTGGCTATCAGCTGCTGCGTCAACACGGACGAATCTTGTTGAGCCTGGAAGCGCTCGAAAAGGGCTTTCAGGGCGGACTCGCTGAGCCGCCCGGTCCTGCATCGGCAGCGCTGAGCGGCCTCTCGCCAGGCTCCATCGCGCCCGACTTCGAATTGCCTGATCTTTCGGGAACGCTTCGCCGGCTCTCAGAGTTTCGAGGCAGTCCTGTCCTGCTCATCTTCTTCAACCCGGCCTGCAGTTTTTGCACGAGCATGATGCCGAATTTGAGCGCCTTCGCGCGTGAGGGCGAAGGCAGCAAGCCAATGCCGCTGGTGATCACCACAGGGGAAGCCGAGGTCAACCGTCAGATCTTCCAGGCGCACGGCTTCGAATGCCCGGTGCTGCTGCAGAAACAGATGGAAGTGGCCGCGCAGTATCGGGCGAACGGTACGCCGGTGGGCTACCTGATCGACGAGGCGGGAAGCGTCGCCAGCGAATTGGCCATGGGCGCGGCAGCCTTGCTCGCATTAGCGACGCCTCAAGCCGTCAAGGGACCGGACAGCGAGCATCCGGCCGCTCGGGGAAACAAGCCCCTGGAGAAAAGCCGACTCAACCGCAGCGGCCTCAAAGCCGGAACGCCTGCGCCGAATTTTCGCTTGCCGAGCCTCGATGGAGAGGAGCATGCCCTTGAGGATTTCCGAGGCAGGCGAGTGTTGCTGGTCTTTACCGACCCGGCTTGCGGCCCATGCGAGCGTCTGGCGCCGGATCTGGAGCGCGTGCATCGGGAGCGGAAAGACGTGCTGGTGCTCATGGTGAGCCGGCAGGATGCAGAAACGAACCGCCAGAAGGTGGCCAAGCTGGGACTAACGCTCCTGGTAGTGCTGCAGAGAAACTGGGAAGTCTCGCTCCAGTACGCGACCTTCGCTACGCCGGTGGGTTATCTCATCGATGAGCGTGGAGTACTGGGATCAGATGTCGCGGAAGGAGCCGATGCCATATTGGCCCTGGCAGACAGCCAGAGCGCGCTTTCAAACCGCGCTGAAAGTTTTTTGTGATTGATCGATTGATTTCTCCGGAACGCAATGCTTACCGATTCCAGGACGCCGCCATGAAAACCCGCCCCGCCAATTCAAATGCAACGGACCATCGATTCGATGCCTGGACCAAGGCTATCGCGCGCAAGCCGGCCCGGCGCAAAACCTTGCAACTGATAGGCGGTGGCTTGTTTGGGGCGTTCCTGACTTCGCTGGGATCGAGAAGCCGGGCTGCGAGCAGTACTGCTGCCGCTTCTTCCAGCGCTTCGCTCACTGCCGGCGCCGCCGATAACATCGCGGCCGCTTTGGCAAACAATGGGCTTGCGATCTGCCGCAACCAGGAATACGCGTTATGCGCGGGTGTCCAATGCTTCGTGTACAACAGCGTGGCCTATTGCCGCTGCAACGTGTTGTATGGCGACAGCGTCAGCCGCCGCTTGTCCTATCCCGGCGGGGACGTTTGCAACGTGAATATCGAAGGTTCCAGCAACGGTTTTGTCGTGAGCACGTTCAGCGTTCCCCCGGCAAGCGTAGGGCCCTCCGGAACCCGAGCGCTTTACTTCTGCCCCCCATCGTCAAAGTCTGGCGCCTATGCCTCATGCGATGGCGGCATCTGTTTCGCGAGCACACGAGGCCAATCGTTCCCGGGCCTCGGCCGGCTCGGACAAGACCAGATCGTGTGTTCCTGTCCGATTGCGAGCGGCGCTTCAGGCCAGGCGGCCAAGGTAGGCCACCAGATCTTCGGCCCATACCCGTGCCAGGTCTCCTTCTTCGCGAACTGCACGAGCGCCGGCGCCAGCGGAGACAACGGTACGATCATCTACGAAGGGGCGCCTACCGGCTCGTATGAAATTGGCGCCTTCGTGTTGAACCGCGCACCGGCTCATTTCAACATGTGTCTTCCATAGCGACAGCCCCTGCGGGGGCTGCCTTTCGCGCTGTGGCCTTGCCGCTTAGTTCGAGAGTTCTTTCCGAACGATTTCCGCACCCGCACTCAAGGCACTCAGCTTGCCTCTCGCGATGGCACGCGACAACGGCGCCATGCCGCAGTTAGTGCAGGGATAGAGCTTGTCGGCATCCACGAACTGCAGCGCTTTGCGCAACGTGCTGGCGACTTCATCTGCGGTTTCGATGGTATCGCTTGCCACATCGATGGCGCCCACCATCACCTTCTTCCCTCGAATGAGCTCGATCAGCTCCATGGGAACGTGCGAGTTGTGACATTCCAGCGAAACCATGTCGATACTGGACTTCTGCAGCTTCGGGAAAGCTTCCTCGTATTGCCGCCACTCCGATCCCAGTGTCTTCTTCCAGTCCGTATTGGCCTTGATGCCATAGCCATAGCAGATATGCACGGCGGTCTCGCACTTGAGACCTTCGATCGCCCGCTCCAGCGTGGCGACGCCCCATTCATTCACCTCATCGAAGAACACATTGAAGGCGGGCTCGTCGAATTGAATGATGTCGACGCCGGCGGCCTCCAACTCTTTGGCTTCCTCGTTCAGGATCTTGGCGAACTCCCAGGCGAGCTTTTCGCGACTCTTGTAATGATCGTCGTAAAGCGTATCGATCATGGTCATCGGGCCCGGCAACGCCCATTTGATGGGCTGCGTGGTCTGCTGGCGCAGGAACCTGGCATCCTCGACGAAGACCGGCTTTTGCCGGGCGACCGCATCGACGACCGTCGGCACGCTGGCATCATAGCGATCGCGAATGCGGACGGTCTTGCGATTCTCGAAATCGACGCCGCTTAGGTGCTCGATGAACGTGGTGACGAAATGCTGGCGCGTTTGCTCGCCGTCACTGACGATATCGATGCCCGCATGTTGCTGTTCCTGCAACGACAAACGCAAGGCATCCTGCTTGCCTTCGATCAAGCCTTGTTCCTGCAATTTCCAGGGTGACCAGAGTTTCTCGGGTTCTGCAAGCCAGGAGGGTTTGGGCAAGCTGCCGGCAGTGGAGGTGGGTAGCAGTTTTTTCACGGTAGACGATCTTGCGTTGTTGTTATTCAAAGAGCGTAGTCAGCGGACCACTGCTCGAGGATAGCCTGATAAGGCTTGATGAATTGCTCTTCAACAAACCGTCCCTGCTCGATAGCCAGCCGGCTTCGTTCTTCCCGGTCGTAGACAATTCAAGTCAAGGAAAAATCCTGGTGTTTCAAGCTGGGCTGATAGGATTTTCCTGCCGGAGAATTCGCGTTGTAGATCTCGGGCCGGTAAATCTTCTGGAAGCTGTCCATCGTGCTGATGGTGCTGATCAGCTCGAGATTGGTGTAGTCAGAAAGCAGATCGCCAGTGAAGTAGAAGGCCAGGGGCGCAACGCTGTTCGCGGGCATGAAATAGCGAACCTTCAAGCCCATTTTTTCGAAATATTCGTCGGTCAGGGAGTAGGCATCCTGCTGGTATTCGACGCCCAGTACAGGGTGCTGGTTCGCAGTCCGCCGATAGGTCTTGCTGCTCGAAACACTGAGGCATATCACGGGCGGCTTGGCGAAGTGATCCTTGTAAGCGCGTGAATTGATGAAGCTCTTGAACAGATTCCCGTGCAGGTCACCGAAATTGTCGGGCGTGCTGAAGCCAGTCTGGCTCTTGTTATGTTCCGGCAATACGACGCTGAAGTCATAATCCCGCACATAAGACGAAAAGTTATTTCCTGCGATGCCTTCGATGACCTTCCTGGTTTTCCGGTCGAGAATGCTCGTGTTCAGTATTTCGATCAAGGGCAGCGCATTCGACCTGCTTTCACCGCCAAGGTCCATTTCCACGGAAATGATATCCAACTTGACGGAATACCGATCACCTTCAGGATTGTCCCAATGCGCCAATGCATTGAAACGATTGTCGATCATCGTGAACGTATTGCGCAAGTTATCCTGGCGGCTCGTTCCTCTCGCCAGGTTGGCAAAATTGGTCGTGATTCGCGTATTGTCCGCAGGATGATAGTCTTCATCGAAGCGGATGCTGTTTATGGCAAATTTGATCTCTTTACTCATCGTGACCTGCACCCTGATTTCTGATTTGAAACCCGCATCTGTCCGTTGCTGGTTCAATGCTTCGCGCATCTCTTCAGAAGGGAACTGACTGGCAGCGATGATATAGTTTTAGAAGCATGAATAAAAATGGATTTATTTCATGCGAGCATCAAATTTGTTCATGGATGGGGTGGGGCTGGATCGCGGTCGTCTGACGGGCGTGCGGAAAGCGGCGCGGCAAGGTTCGCTCACGGCCGCCCGTCCGTGCGAATCAACTGCCGTAAGGGTCGAACTGGAAGTACTTCGCGGCAATCTGCTTGTAAGTCCCGTCGGCCAGCATGTCCGACAGCGCCTTGTTGATCTTTTCCTTTAGATCGACATCGGTTTTCCTGATGCCGATGCCCGCGCCGTTGCTCGCATATACATTGTCTCCGGTGAACTTGAAGTCGGCCCCTTGCGGAGTGCGGAGGAAGCCATATTCGCCGACGGCTGCATCGGTGAAGCAGCTATCGAGACGGCCTGCCGCGAGATCCGCAAAAACCTGGTCGAAGTGCGGGTAGGAGACCACCCGGGCTCCGGCGGGCGCCCAATGTTCCTTCGCATAGGTCTCCGGCACCGTACCTTGTTGAACGCCGATGGACTTGCCTTTCAGGGACTCGGCTGTCGGCTCCAGATTCGCATCCTTGCGCACGATCAGCTTATTCGGCGTCTTGTATAGCCTCGAAGTGAAATCGATCACCTGTTTGCGCTTGTCCGTGATCGACATGGACGCCAGAATGGCGTCGAACTTCTTGGCCTGAAGCGCCGGAATCATGCCGTCGAAGTCGTTCTGCACCCACTCGCATTTCGCATGGATCCGCTTGCAGATCTCCGTGCCGAGATCGATGTCGAATCCAACCAGCTTGCCACTGGCATTGCGCGAGGAAAACGGCGGATGCGACGGATCGATGCCGTATCGAAGCGTGGACCCGTCTTGCGCGTTGCTGGCTGATGTTGCGAAAGCCGTCGCGCAAAAGAGAAGGGCTGAGATGAGTCTTTTCATCGGTGTGAGTGTCCGGCTGATGATGGGGGGATAACAAAGATGTTCAAGCCGCGACCATGAACCGCGCCGACGACCCGTTCGATACCTACCTGCTGCGCGTGCTGTGTGCGCTGATCGCCGAACGCTGCGCGCGCTTTCTATACTCGACGCGACAGTCGAGCACAGGAGACGCAAGCCCATGTCATCGTCGATCAACCTACGAGCCGTCGACGCACTCGATCGCGACGCATTCGTGCAGACCTTCGGAAGCGTGTTCGAACATTTTCCTCAGGCCGCCCTGGGCGCGTATGAGAAACGCCCGTTCGCATCGGTCTCGGCCTTGCATGAAGCGATGATGAACGTGGTCCGTCATCTCGACGTGGATGCCCAGCGCGCGTTTCTTAACCGGCACCCGTTGTTGTCCGGCGCCAATGTACGGGCCGGCACCATGACAGCGGATTCGGATGCCGAGCAGAATAGCGCCGGCCTCGGCGAACTGACGAGCGAGGAGGATGCGTTGCTCGAGCGGCTCAATGCCGTCTATCTGGCGCGACATGGATTTCCGTTCATCGTGTGCGTGCGGCATTACACGCGCGAGGGCATTTTCAGTGCTTTCGAGCGCCGCATTGCGCGCAGCACGCGTGATGAGCTGGATGAAGCGTTGGCGCAGATTGCGGCGATCACTCATGCGCGATTGAACGCGCGCCTGAGTTGACTCAAGCTTCGGCAAGACGGCCTGGCTCGCGTTTCACGGGACATTCGAACCGGCCTCGACGCCTGCTATTCTGCCGACATGCGGCGCTTTTCGATGGAAGTAGTTTGCAGCAAGATAGCGGCGTTGGGCATGACACATCTGGCGAGATAGATCGCTTCGTCTTTTGTTCTCGCCTGTGCAAGCGAGACCCCGGCGGTGCCAGGAAACTCGACTTGCCACCCTCCGCATGAATCTGGCCGGACAATGACGGCAGCACTGTTGACGCCGTTTACTGCGCTCATGAAGTCCTCACTCGTGAGAATGCACGAGACCCAAGTATGAACGTCGAGGAATTGTTTGAATGCGTACGGAACCGTCCCATGAAGCGCAGTGCTGGTGCTGATAGCTTGATAAAGCGGGGAGTGCGCAATTTCTTATCGACGATCTGCATAGGTCGAATGCTTTGTAGAGCCATTAACTGCATGTCGCCATGTATGTGCGGCTCCGCTCATAACTCTTCCGTTCATGACGAACGTAATCCGCCTATTACGTACACGCCGCATATGGGTGCTTAAGGTCAGAATCGAATCCTGATCACTATCCATCCTCACCATGCGTCAGAACTTTGGCAAACGGCCGAAACTCGTGCTCTTCGCGAAACCGGCAACGCCTCATCCAGGTACCACGCCGGATGACTTCGCGATTTATGCGTCTTACCGCGGCAGTCAGACTGCGGGTTATATGGGAACGTTGAAAGTCGTGCGGAAAACGGATAGCAGACTGCTTTTTCCGTTTGACGGAGCGGAACAGATCGGGCCGTTCAAGACAGTGAACGAGGCTATCCAGCCCGCTCAGGCCAAGGGCGAGAGTATCGTGACCGGCGATATCGCAAACCCCGAGATCTAAGCGGACGCAGCGCCAGAACGGGTGCGCCCGCTACGGGCTCAGGGCAATGCATAAGCGATGACGTAATCACCGAGCGTCGTCCTGAAGGAGCCATGTCCTCCCGCCGCAATCAGCACATATTGTTTTCCATTGGCTTCATAGGTCATGGGCGTCGCCTGGCCACCCGCCGGAAGCCTGGCTTGCCACAGCTCGGCGCCGTTGTCGGTACCGTAGGCGCGCAGGTAATTGTCGGCGGTTGCCGCGATGAAGAAGACACGGCCTGCGGTCGTGACGGGTCCGCCAAGCATCGGCATGCCCATCCGGAAGGGGATTGGAATCGGTGATGCGTCGCGCGTCGTGCCGATGCGCTTCTTCCATATCACCTTGTTCGTGTCGAGATCGAGCGCGGCGACATAGCCCCATGCAGGTTGCTTGCAGGGCAGGTTCAGGGGCGACAGGAACGGATTCAGTTCGACACCGTACGGCACGCCATACTGCGGTTGAATACCGACCTCCGTGCCGGTGCCTGCCTGCCCCGCCTGGGGCGGCTCGACAGGATTTCCGGGGCCGCGCGGCACCAGTTGCGAAACGAAGGGCAACGCAATGGGATTGGCAATGGCAAGTCGACGATCGGTATCGACAGCAAGTCCGCCCCATTCGAACATGCCCAGATTGCCGGGGAAGACCAGCGTGCCCCGTTCCGACGGCGGTGTGAACGGTCCTTCATAGCGCAGCCGGTGAAACATCACGCGGCATACCAACTGGTCGAACATCGTTGCGCCCCACATATCAGCTCCGGTCAGGTTCTTCTGTGGGCGGAAGGTGAGTTGCGAGAACGGCTGCGTAGGCGACAGACGATCTCCCTTCGCCGGGCCCTGCGGCACCGGCTGCTCGGGTGCCGGCACGATCGGCCTGCCGGTGCGGCGATCGAGCACGAAGATGTTGCCTGTCTTGGCCGGTGCGTAGATGGCAGGCACGATATTGCCGTCCCGGTCCCGGATATCGGCGATGGTCGGCTGCGCCGGAAGGTCCATGTCCCAGAGATCGTGGTGGACGGTCTGATAGAACCAAGCGAGTTTGCCGGTGGTTGCATTGAGCGCAAGCAAGCCGCTCGCGTAACGTTCCTGGTCCGGCGTGCGATGGCCGCCCCAGATGTCCGGCGTGGACACGCCCATAGGCAGATAGACCAGATCGAGTTGCGGATCGTAGGCGGCGGGCGCCCAGGAATTCGGCGAGTTCTGGGTGAAAGTGTGCTGATCGTCGGGAATGGCGTTGGGGTCGCGCGCGCCGGGATCGAATGCCCACAGAAGCTTGCCTGTTTCGACATCGAATCCGCGAATGACGCCGGACGGTTCGCGCGTGCCGAAGTTATCGGTCACGGCCCCCGCAACGACGATCACTTTCGCGGTCACGACGGGCGGCGACGTCGGCTCATATTGACCCGGTGTCTTGACCGGCTGAAGGTGCTGGAGGTCGAGCACCCCGTTGTCCGCAAAACCGGGGCACGGCTTGCCGGTATCGGCATCGAGTTCAAAGAGGCGGCCATCGTTCACCGGCAACACGACACGGCGGGCGCACGTGTTCCCTGTTACGGGCGTGCCGCTTCGACGGGCGGCCGAACTCTCCGGTGTCTCATGCCAGGACACGCCACGGCAGGTGACGTGCTGGAAACTGGGATCAGGCTTGAGTCCTGGATTGAAGCGCCATTTCTCACGGCCCGTTGCGCCGTCTATCGCAATGGCAATCTGGTGCGGCGTGCAGAAGTAGAGCGTGCCGTCAACGGCGATCGGCGTGACCTCGTCAGTGATTTCGACGGGATCGTCCGGACCTTTCATGTCGCCGGTGCGAAAGCGCCATGCTTCCCTGAGATTCGCAACGTTCCTGTCGTTGATCTGCGCAAGCGGTGAGTAACGCGTGCCGCCCTGCGTATTGCCGTAGGCGAGCCAATCGCCCGGCTTCTGGCTGGTTCCAGCCTGCGTTCCAGTAGCGTTGACGGGCTTCTCATCCGCGCGGCTCAAGGTCCCGTTAATCTGTTGCGGATCGTTGAAGCTGGCGTAGCCCAGCGCGACCCCGGACAGTAGGAGCGTGGCGGCAAGCGCGAACGCAGCCGGACGCGTGGGTTCAAGTATGGATCGACGAACGAACGGCAACAGCAGCCAGATTCCCGCGACAACCAGCACGTCGAGCCGTGGCGCCAGCGCCCAGAAATCGAAGCCGGCTTCCGCTACTGCCCAGCCGAGCGTACAGAGCAGCAGCAGCGCATACAGCCAGAGCGCCAGGACTTGGGCGCGCCAGAAACACCACGCCACCATCAGCAGCACGATGCCGGTCAACGCGTAGTAAGGCGTTCCGCCGATCATGACAAGCCAGCTGCCGACAATGACGAGATAGAGTCCCGCAAGCGCCAGGAACACGACCGACAGCCAGCCGGGCACAGAAAGACTGCGCCGCGGCGCCGGACGAGGAGGGATGGATGATGGAGCGTTCATTCTTTACATGTCGTCAACGTGATTGCGCCGCTTTGCACGTCCGCGAGTGGAAGGCCTAGCCCTCGGCGCCTACTGCCTTGGATACTTCTGCGGGCGTCTGGAAGTCCTGGTCAGGCAGCTTTTCGAGCGCGGACATGACGGCGTCGCCGGCGTTGTGCTTACGAGCCGTCTCGATGATGGTCTGCCGGTTCGCCGGGTAGTCGATACCCTTCAAGGCCTTCTGCAATTCGATAAAGACACTGTTCGAACCGCCGCCTGCATTTTGCGTAGTCATGGATGTCCTCCGGTGATCGACAGCAAGATCAGTTTCAGCCGCAGGTGACTCACAGCAGTCGGTGTGCCAATGTTCCTCGTCACGCATCCAGTGTCCACCACATGAGAAGCCAAGAGTGTGCTATTGCATGACCGGCAGCTTGCGGATGGCAACGGATACGTACACGGAGAAGTGCGTCCGTCGCCTTTTGCTGATGGTCGAACTGTGGCCTACTTGGAAGAAGGTTTCGGCGCTTCAGTCACTGTTGTCTCGCTTCGCTCCTCGCCGGGACGCCCACGTCCGTCAAGGACACCATCGGGGACAGCATGGATCTTGCCGATTTCATCGAGTCGCATCTTGAATGGGTGCTGAACGACTGGGCGGTGCAGGCCGGCCGGCTGGGCGTCGCCCAACCCCATCCGCAGCCCGGCGAACTGGAAGACTCGGCCGTGCGTCTGGTCAAGCAGATCATCGCTGACATGCGACGGCCGCAAACGAAAGGCGAGCGCGATGCGAAAGGTATCGGCGACAGGCCAGATCATTCGCCCGGCGTCAGCACTGCTGCGCGTGCCCACGCAGAACAGCGTCTCAAGCTTGGCCTGTCGCTCAGCGACATGGTCGCGGAGTATCGCGCCTTGCGCGCGAGCGTGGTTCGCCACTGGTTCGACGCATCGCTCGACGAGACCGAGGAAAGCACTCATCAGCTCGTACGTTTCAACGAGGCAGTCGATCAGGCGCTGACTGAATCCGTCGCATGCTATTCGAACTCGCTGCAGCGCATGCGGGATGTGTTCGTCGGCATCCTTGCACACGATCTGCGAACGCCGCTGGGCGCCATCTCCAATTCCGCCCACTATCTGATGCGCCTGGAAGATCTGTCCGAGAAGCCGCTGCGAGCCGCAGCGAATATTCACCGCAGCAGCCAGAGGGCGCAGATGATCGTCGGCGATCTCGTCGATTTCACGAGAATCCGTCTCGGGGGCATGCTGCCCATCAAGCTTGGGCCGGTGCGTCTCGATCAAGTCTGTGAGCACGCGCTCGCGGAGATCGGCGCCTTGCACCCGGCGCAGACCCTGCAGCCGCACTTTCACGGCAACCTGGCAGGTGTATGGGATGCCGCACGAGTCGAGGAAATGCTCGTCAACCTGCTTGAGAATGCCATCGATCATGGCAGGGAAGGGGGCGACATTGTGCTCGAAGCCACCGGTCTGGACGGCACGGTGACGCTGTCCGTGACCAACGAGGGCAACCCGATTCCCAGTGAGGACCTTCGTACGCTGTTCGATCCGCTCAAGCGACGGGCGTCTTCGCCGACGCCCCGCCGGGCAGGCGCCGGTCTGGGTCTGGGACTCTACATCGCGCGGGAGATTGCAACGGCACACGGCGGCGCGATTACCGTGACGTCGTCGCACGTGACGCGCTTTACTGTGACATTGCCGCGCGAATCCGCGCCGAACGAGCGCCGGCCCGAGTGAGCGCAGTCTCCGTTCTTTCACGGTGTGCCTGGAACTGCGCTGTCCTTGTCTGACCGGTTTCTACCCGGGCCCGCGCGTTGCGGGCGGATTGGCGAAGGGCAACTGCGAAGCACGCGATTACCCGTACATCCGGGCATCGCAGCAGGCTGTCGAATCTTCAAATAGCCGGCGCGAAGCCGGGCGTGCCGATGAAAGCACGCATAGCGTTGCTTTCTCCAATCCAGACAAGGAGCCAACCATGAAAGCGGTCGTTTTTCACGCTGTCGGCAACATCTCGCTCGACAATGTCGCCGATCCGTCCATTCAGCACGACCAGGACGCCATCGTCCGGATCACCGCGAGCGCCGTGTGCGGAACGGACCTGCACATGGTGCGTGGAACGTTGCCTGGGATGAAGCCCGGGACCATTCTCGGTCATGAAGGCGTGGGTGTGATTGAAGAGATCGGCAAGGGCGTGCGCAACTTCAAACGTGGCGACCGCGTGCTGATTCCGTCAACGATCTCGTGCGGCCATTGTTCGTATTGCCGCAAGGGCTACACCGCGCAATGCGACGAGGCGAATCCCAACGGCGCGGCGGCCGGCACTACATTCTTCGGCGGACCGCAGTCGACCGGTCCGGTCAATGGCCTGCAAGCGCAATATGCGCGCACGCCGCTTGCCCATGCAAGCCTGATCAGACTGCCGGAAAACGTCGACGACGAACGTGCGATCCTGATCTCCGATATCTTCCCGACTGGTTTCTTCGGTGCGCAACTTGCCGAAGTCGGCCGCGGCGATACCGTGGCGGTGTTTGGCGCGGGTCCGGTGGGTCAGTTCGCGATAGCCAGTGCGTTCATGCTTGGAGCAGGTCGCGTGATCGCCGTCGACCGGCTCGCGGATCGGCTTGAGATGGCGCGCGCGCAAGGCGCGGAAGCAGTCAACTTCGATGAGGAAGATCCGGTCGAGGCCATTCTCGCGTTGACGGGCGGCGTTGGCGTGGATCGCGCGATCGATGCAGTGGGCGTTGATTCACAACATGCGCAGCAAGGCCCCGCAGCCACGCAAGACAGCGTGGAGCGAGGCGAATCCGAAAGCCGGATCGTCACGCCCGAGCGCAACGTGGCGAACGGCAACTGGGTTCCCGGCGATGCACCCACACAGGCTCTCGACTGGAGCATTGGCGCGTTGGCGAAGGCGGGCACGCTCGGCATCATCGGCGTCTATCCGCCCGGCGACCGCTTCTTCCCGATCGGGGTGGCGATGAACAAGAACCTGACGCTCAAGATGGGAAACTGTAACCATCGCGCAGTTACGCCGGGATTGATCGAGCGCGTGCGCAACGGCTCCTTCGACCCGTTGCACGTGCTGACCACGCGCGAGCCGCTGATGAACGTCATCGATGCCTATAAGGCATTCGACAAGCGGCAACCGGGCTGGATCAAGGTTGCGCTGGAGCCTGTCGCGTGAAGCCGGAAATCGCGAAGCCGCTCGAGTCGAGCATGCCGATCATCAAGCCTTCGGCCATCAGTGCGGAATGCCATGTCATGAGCCGTCGCGCTCGAGTCGCGTGATATGTTCGACGATGAGTTGTCGATGCTCGATCATGGCTTTGAGCGTGCCTTGGAGCGTCTCCAGCAAGTCAACGGCCGTTTCAGTATTGTGTCCATCCCGGCGCAGCTCTTCCACGATTTCGCTCTGTCGGGCAATTCGCGACCGAGCCTGCTCAATGTCCCGGTCCGCCTTGGCCAGGACCTGCTTCTCGTCGTCGATGTTCATGTGCGCCTCCGTTCGAATTTACAAAACTGAGCAAGAATGGAGCAAATCTGGCGTCTCTTGGGCGTGTTGATTTCGACGGGTCACGGCTTGATAGGCAAGCTATCCGTACTGCCCGGCCCCATCAGAATTTGTTCATACTTGCGCTCGCGCCGGTCGCACGGCGTGTTTGACCTCGGAAGTTTTTAAGCCCGCTATAAGCGGGCTTCTTTTCGCTTAAGCGTTTCTTAAGTTCTTCGCTGCAACAATATCAGGCTGGTTTCCGTCGCGGCTCGCTCCAGGTCGCTTGTCATCGATTTCAGAGCGGTTTAGGGCCCATGGGACTTATTCAATACTGCGCCACGTGCGGCGGGTCTTTCTTCTCCGATGATGACGCATCTGCCAGCAATTTTTGTCCCGTATGCCGGTCGCCGCTTTTTCTGGCCATTGCAACGACCGTCAAGTTTGCGCAGGCTGCGAACGATCCGCACCATTCGGCAAACGACCCGCCCGAGGCGGAGTGATCACGGTCTTGACCGGCATGGTCGTGTCAGCAGTAAGTCGAGATAGCATTCCACGGCTTCGGACGCTGCCCACTCGCCAAAACAATCATTCGCGCAAACGCATTTACAAGAAGCAAGGTCGAAGGCAAGCCGGTTCACGGCGGCTCGATGCCGCGCGCCGCCGTAAAGAAAGGAGAACAAGATCATCTGGCTCGCGCTGTTTCTCCTTGCGCCGCCGACGGCCATGCCGAACGCATGCAGCCGGTCCCCGGCCTTCAACCTGTTCTTTAGCCTACTTGTGCAGCGTGCTGCGCAGCGACGCCACGTCGTTCGTGGTGATCGGGCGCGCGTCGTTGCCCCAGGAGGCGCGCACGTAGGTCAGCACTTGCGCGATCTGCACATCCGTGAGGCGTTCAGCAAACGACGGCATTGCCTGGCGCGGCGGCCCGTGAATGGTCGCCGGACTGTTGCCGCCTTCGACCAGCAGCCGTATGAGGGACGTCGTGTCTTCGCCGATGACAGAGGGATTGCCAGCCAGTGCCGGAAACACTTGCGGCACGCCCTTGCCGTCATCGCGATGGCACTGCGCGCAAAAGCCCGCGTAGACCGCGGCGCCCTGTGCGGGCGGAGCATCCGGCGCGCGTGTTTTCAGCCGCCCAGGTTGCGCAAGCGCTGGATCGAAGACGCCGTCGGCGGCGCCGGTCGCGGGCAACGTCTTCAAATACACCGCGATGGCACGCAGGTCGTCATCGGTCAGATACTGCAGGCTGTCCTCGATCGTTTCAACCATGCTGCCATACGCCGCGATGCCTGCGCCGTGGCCGGTCTTCATGAAGGCCGCGAGGTCTTCCGCTGTGATGCGTGCAAGACCCGAACCGGGGTCCGCACGCAGGTTCGACGCGAACCAGTTGTCGTTGAGGCCGCCCGAAAGGAACGCTTGCGATGATTCGTCATAGCCGCGCTCCTGATATCCGAGGCCGCGCGGCGTGTGACACGAACCGCAATGTCCGAGCGACTGCACGAGGTACGCTCCGCGGTTCCAGTCGGCATCGCGGTCGGGGCGAGGCGTGAAGCGTTCCTTCGGCGCGAGCGCCGCACGCCAGAGACGCAGCGCCCAGCGCTGATTGAACGGAAACGGCACCCGGGTCTCGGGCGGCTTGTACTTGACGGCAGGCACGCCCTGCATCATGTAAGCGTAGAGCGCGCGCATGTCGTCGTCCGTGATCTTGACGAAGGCGGTATAAGGCATGGCGGGATACAGACCCTTGCCGTCGCGACGCAGCCCCTCGCGCAGCGCTCTCGCGAAGTCCTCGTAGCTGTACTGGCCGATGCCTGTTTCCAGGTCCGGCGTGATATTGCTGCTGACGATGGTGCCGAACGGCGAGGTCAGTTCGAGTCCGCCGGCATACGGCGCGCCGTTCGAGGCCGCCGTGTGGCAGCCCGCGCAATCCGCGGCTTTCGCAAGGTACGCACCGCGCGCTATCAATGCCTGCGACGGCGCCGCATCTCCCGCCATGACCGCGAGCGGCCACAGAAGCAGGGCAAGAAACAGGCGGAAGACCGGTCTCGTCATGGCTGGTACAGGTAGGCAGCGATGTCGCGGGCGTCACGTTCGCTCACGCCGAGGTCGGGCATCGCGTTGCCCGGCACGACACGTTGGGGAAAGCGGATCCAGGTCTGCACATTCTCCGGCGTATTGGGCAACTTGCCCGCGATATAGGCGCGCTCGCCAAGCTTTTGCAGTGTCGGGCCAACCTTGCCGTACGCGCCCGGCACGCCGTCGATCCGGTGACACGCGCCGCAGCCGTAGCGTTGGATTGCTTCGAGACCGCGTTGCGGACTGCCGCCCACGATCGCGTCCGACGATGGCGGCCGACCCTTGCAAGCGGCGAACGCAACGACCGGCACCAGCGCGAGGATGAGCTTGTGCATGCTGTCATCCTTCACGGACGATGCCGTCGTCAACGCGCGAAGGCGGGCGTCTCATCAGCCAGCGCGCGCCGACCAGCAATCCGCCGATCAGATACGCAAGCCCGCCCGGTACCCACATGACGAGACCGCCGAGTTGCTGATCCTGCAGCGGGTCGAATCCGAGCGCGCGCGTGGTCTCGATGCACGACGGATACCAGACGTCCGGTGCGAGCGTGAGCAATGCGCCGAGTGCGCCGGTATGAATCATGGTCGTGAAGAGCGACAGCATCGCGTGGGCGTTCGACGCACCGCGCGCGTCCGATACGCGGCCGAACACGGTCCACCAGAACAGCAATGCGCTGGCGAGGAAGCTCGCATGTTGCAGCGTATGAATGCCAGGACGCGCCAGCGCGGCTTCGAAAAAGCGCGGTGCGTGCCACACCCAGAGCGCGGCGGCATGCAGCAGCCATGCGACGACCGGCAGCGTCAGCCAGCGCCACGGCAGTGCGATCCAGCGAGAGCGCGTGGCCGCGCCGATGCGCAGCCGCGCGCCGGCCGGACATGCCCAGAGCCACATGGCAAGCGGCCGGCCGATGACAAGCAGCGGCGCCGCGACGAGCATGAAGAGTTCGTGCTGCAGCATGTGCGCGGAGAACAGCCATTCACTCAGCGCATGCAGCGGCGATACCAGTGCGACGACGAGCGTGAGCCAGCCCGCAACGAACGCGCAGAGCCGTCTCGTGCGTTCCCGGCGACCGTGCGTGCTGCGCTTGCGCAGCCTCATGTAGCCGCAGAGGTAGAGCACTATGCTTGCCGTCAGCACGATGATGATCCACGGCTCGAAGGTCCATGCGAGAGGCGACGCCCCGGCCGCTCCGCCCGTCTCGGCAGCGACGTGCGCGTGAGCATCGGCACACGCGAGAAGGCCGGGAATCAGCCCGGATATCAACACGCGGACAGGAGCCATTGCGGTATCGATATGGCGATGACGGACAAGACCGACAGCGCGCCCACGCCTGCCGCGACCACGGCGACGAATGCGGGACGCGCAGGGCGGTCGGCGGAATCGGGCGTCGGCAGGGCGAGGTCACGCCGCGCCGCGCGCCAGCGCTGCCAGGCAAGCAGCGTGGCCGCCACGCACGCGAGCGCGCTCGCGCCGCTCACACCGTGCAGCAACGCCTGGCCTCCGAGCCGGCACGCCGGCGTCACGAGCACGTAGTTCAGGCTGAGGCAGCCGAGCACGATGGAGGGAGCGCCGAGCAGCGCAAACCAGACTTTCATAGCCGCGCCGCCCAGTAGATCACGCAGTAGATCGGCAGCCAGCTCAACACGACGAAGTACCAATAGAGCGCATTCTCACTGACATCGACGAAACGCTTGCTCTCGAACGGACCGGTGAACAGGAGCGCGGTCAACACGGCCGTATCGACGGTATCGGTGATCAGGTGCGTGGTATGCAGACCGAGCAGCAGCCAGACGACCGATCCATAAGCGTTGGTGTACCAGCTCACGTTCAGCGTCGCGAATTCGAAGCCGCGCAGCACGAGAAACGCCACCGACGCAGCCAGACAGAGCGCGAGCCAGATCGCCGCGTTCCTGCGCTCGCCGCGTTCCGCCGCGTTCTTCGCCAGTTGATTGGGCCAGAGACTCAGGAGGAGAACGACGGTGTTGACCGTGCCCCAGAGAAGTTCGGGAGCGTCCGCGGCCATCGGCCAGGCGGGCGCGCGCGTGCGCAGGTAGAAGTACATCATCACCGCAATGGCGAATACCGTTCCTTCTATCAGCATCAGGCCGGCGGTGCTCCACCACATCAGGCTGCGATGACTGAACGCGAAGGTGGGCAGCGCGCGGACGTCGAGCACCAACTGACTCTTGTCGGCCGCGTCGGGGCGGGGTGTGGCCTTGTGGCTATCGGCATTCATGGCTGACGCTCCCGCGCGACGGCGGCGCGGTTCTCGGCGCGATTCGGCCAGAACCAGCCGATCATCGTGACCGCCACCGGAAGCGAGGCCCAGACGATCGCCCATGGCGTATAGATGGAGCCGATGAACAACACGGTCGTCGCCACGGCGCTCACGAACGGCCAGATGGAGGGCTTCGGAAACAGCGGACGATGATCGGGCTGCGCATCGAGCACGCTCGTGACCAGCACCTCGCGCGCATCGGCGGCGAGCCCGGCGACGAACGCGGGCTGCGCCGACGGTTCCCACAGGGGATCGCGGCCGTGCACGACCGGTATCGCATCGAAATTGTGCGGCGGCGGTGGGGACGGCACGCTCCATTCGAGCGTGCCCGCGCCCCACGGGTCGGCCGGAGCGGGTTCGTCGCGGCGCATGCTTTTCACGACATTGACGATGAACAGCAGTACGGAAAACGCGATCATGTAGGCGCCGATCGTCGCGGCGAGATTCATGCCGTCCCATCCGAGCCCGTGCGGATAGGTCCACACCCGCCTTGGCATGCCGTGCAGACCGAGCAGATGCATCGGAAAGAAGGCCACGTTGAAGCCGATGAAGAAAAGCCAGAACTGCCATTTGCCGAGACGCTCGTCCAGCATGCGGCCCGCGAACTTCGGGAACCAGTAGAAGAACGCACCGAAGAGCGGAAACACGCCGCCGCCGAACAGCACGTAGTGCAGGTGCGCCACGACGAAATACGTGTCGTGAACCTGCAGGTCGAGCGGCACGGAGGCCACCATGATCCCGGTCATGCCGCCCATCACGAGAATGAAGAAAAACGCGAGCACGAAGAGCAGGGGCACGCGCAGATTGAGTTTGCCGGTCCACAATGTGCCGATCCAGCAGAAGATCTGGATCGCCGAAGGGATGGCGATCATCAGGCTCGCGGCCGTGAAGAAGCTCTTGCCGAGCTCGGGAATATTGGTCGCGAACATGTGATGCACCCACAGTCCGAATGCCAGGAACGCGGTGGCGATGAGCGACAGCACCATTGCCGGGTAGCCGAACACGGGACGGCGCGCGAAGGTCGGGATGATGGACGATATGAATCCCAGCGGCGGAATGAAGATCAGGTACACCTCGGGATGTCCGAAGAACCAGAAGAGGTGCTGCCACAGGAGCACGTCGCCCCCTTTCGCCGGGTTATAGAAATGCGTGCCGACCAGACGGTCGAGGATCAGAGCCGTGCTGCACAACATGACGGCCGGCATCGCGAAGATGACCATGAACTGCGTCACGAGCGTGGCCCAGACGAACAACGGCATCCGGTTGAGCGACATGCCGGGCGCGCGCAGCTTGAAGATGGTCGTGATCAGCACGACCGCTTCGAGAAGCCCGGAGAGCTCGGTGAAGGTGATCATCTGCGCCCAGATGTCCGCGCCCTTGTTCGGCGAGTAGTCGGGGCCGGCGAGCGGCACATAGCTGAACCAGCCGGCGTTGGGCGCGGTGTTCACGACCAGCGCGCCGAACAGCAGCAGGCCGCCGAACAGAAAGACCCAGTACGCATAGGCGTTCATGCGGGGGAAGGCAATGCTGCGTGCGCCGATCATCAGCGGCACGAGATAGGCGGCGACGGCCTGCATCACGGGCACGGCGAACAGTAACATCATCGTCGTGCCGTGCATCGTGAAGAGTTCGTTGTAGAGATTTGGACCGATCAGACGCTGGTCCGGACGCGCAAGCTGGGTGCGCATCGCGAGCGCGAGCACGCCAGCGAGAAGAAAGAACACGAAGGTCGTCACGACGAAGCGGCGCGCGATCGTCTTGTGATTGATCGCGCTCAACATGCCGATGAATCCGACCGGGTCGCGCCAGGTCTGCGCAAGCGTACTGCGCGCTTCGGGCGCGGCGTGCGGGCCGTCGGTCAGCGGCGTATCGCTCATTTCAGGGTCTCCATCCACGTGAGCAGCGCCTGCAGGTCTTCGGGCCGCAGGCGGGTGGACGGCATGGCCGTGCCCGGCTTGAGCGTTCGCGGATCGACGATCCAGCCGGCGAGATTGCCGCGATTGTTGGCGAGCGTACCGGCGGCAAGGAATTGCCGGCTTGCGACGTGCGTCAGATCGGGCCCGATGTTTCCCTGCGCCGGCGTGCCCCGAACGCTATGACAGCGCGCGCAGTCCTGCGTCAGAAACACCTCCCGGCCGCGCGCGGCAACCGTATCCAGGGTATCCACGGCAGGCAGGCGCTGCCGCGCGGCCCAGGCTTCGTATTGCGCGGGAGGATCGGCGGTGACCAGGAACGCCATCAACGCATGTTCGTAGCCGCAGAATTCGGCGCACTGTCCGCGATAGACGCCCGGTTTATCCGCGCGGAATTCGATGGTCGCGTCGCGGCCAGGAATCATGTCTTTCTTGCCGTGCAGATTGGGCACCCAGAATGTATGGATGACGTCGGCGGCCTTCAGCGCGACGACCACCGGACGGCCCACCGGGACATGGAGTTCATTGGCGAGCGTGAAAGCGGGTGCGCCATCGTCGGACAGATAGCGGGCCTGCCACCACCACTGATAGCCCGTGACTTCGATATGCAGGGCCTTGTCGACAGGCAGGCGGGACAGCGCCCGATCGGTCAGTACGTCCGCGAGAATGAGGCCGAACAGAAGGATGACCGAGATGCTGGTCGCCAGGATCACGGAAAGGCGCAAGCCAGGCTGCGAAGCGTGCGCGCCGGAGGTTTCCGGCGGCGTCGCGCGCGTGGCGCGCGGGGCGCGCAGCATGGCGAAGAAGCATGCGAGCAGGATGGCGACGAACACTGCGCAGCAAACCCCCAGCGTCAGGTGCCAGAGATCGAGGATGCGGCTGGCCTGAACGCCGGCGGGGAACAAAGCGCTTTGCATGATGAGGGCGGCCGGGTCTTATTCGCGCTGGGGCATCTCGTCTGAAATGGACAGAAACCGGACAAGCCTGCCAGAACCAGCAATCGTTGTTCCAATCAGGCATCACGCGGCTTTTCGGTCGGAGAAGTAGCGGTGCAGAAGCGTAGTGGCGCTCGTGCCGTGCAGGACGACGGAGAGGACGATGGTGGCGAGCACGATCGGCGCGATCGGCTGGACCTGCTCCTTGCCGGCCTGCTCGAAGGCAAACAACAGGTAATAGAACGCACCGACGCCCCGAATGCCGAGCCATCCGGAAAGCAGCCGTTGCTGGCGGTCCATGCAGGATCCGGCGAGCGACAGGCACGCGCTGAGCGGTCGGGCCACGAAGAACAGGAAGAGAGCAGGCCAGACGACCTGCCAGTGGAGCAGCGCCTGCCAATGGGCCGAAACGACGCTGCCGATCAACAGCATCAGCGCGAATTCGACCAGCCGCTCGAACTCGAGCGCGAAGGCCATCATGGTCTCGGCCATGTAGGCGTGCGCGAGCTCGGGGTCCTTGGCGGCTTCCTCCCGTTCGCCGCGCTCGACCGACTCGAGCGCCTTGCCGGGCGCGGTGTCGCCGGTGGCGGCCAGCTCCTGCCGACGCAAGGCCACGCCGGCCGCAAAGACGGCGATGAACGCATAGCCATGCACGAGCAGCGCCGCGCCGTAGGCAAGCGCCATGAGTCCGAGGGCGATGAACCCTTCCAGCCCGAGTGCCTGACGATAGCGCGTGCGCAGACGGATGATGAGGCGCACGACGCCCGAGCCGATGCCCCAGCCGATTGCAAGCGCACTGGCGATGCCCCAGACGATGGCGGCGGCGAAGGTCCACGAATGGGCACTGCCGAGGCTGGCGCTGCCGCACAGGGCGAGCGCGATCAGTACGAAAGGGTAGGCGGCGCCGTCGTTGGAGCCGCCCTCCGATGACAGTGCGAAGCGCAGCGGCTCGTCATCGCCCGCCCGACGCACGCGAAGTTCGTTGGCAAGCACGGGATCGGTCGGAGCAAGTATCGCTGCGAGCAGCAGCGCGGGCCCCGCTGCAAGGCCGAGGCCAATGCGCGCGGCGCAATACATGAGACCGATCGTCAGGATCATCGCCGGGCCGGCCAACCGTAGCGTGAGACGCCAGAGTTCGCTGGAGAGCGGTACGCGCAGATGCATGCCGATCGCGAACAACGAAATGACAAGCCCGGCTTCGGTCAGCACACGCAACAGGCGCAGGTTCCCTTCGATGTCCGGTTCGAGCAAGCCGACGCCGGCCGTGCCCAGCGCGAAGCCCGCGAGGAGATAGACCATGGCGCCCGTCATGGGCAGACGCGCGATCACCCCGCGCATGACCGCCATGAGGATCAGGAGCGCGCCCACTACGATGAACCAGACCGCCTCGATGATCACCGCTCACTCCCTTCCGGTGCGCGCGGGCGGGCCGACAGCCGGCGCCTTTTCGGAGCCACCGCTGAACCCGGCCGCGCCGCGCGTGCGCTTATCGCGAGACGAGCATGCCCATCACAAATCCAGCCAACGCTGCCAACGTAATGGCCTTCCATGGGTTGTCATGCACGAAATCGTCGGTCGTGTCGGCGGCCACCCTGTACTTCCTGTTCATTGCATCCTGCATGCCGACGAGTCTGGCCTTCGCTTGCGCGCGCTTATCGGCCGAGGACGAACCGTCGTGGCCGGCGTCCCAGGACTGGGACGCATCGCGGAACCCGTGGTCGTCGCTGTTCTGGACCGGCGCGTGCCGTTCGCCGGCAGCCACGCTCTCGCTCGTGGGGAATTCGTAGGCACTGTCGGCGCGCTCGGTCTTCAGGGCGTCCACAGGGTCGTGTGTGCGATCGGGGTCAGTCATCCTTCTCTCCTGTCGGCATGAGGGAACATATGACGCTGCACAGCGCTACGAAGGAAACGTGCGTCGTTCCTGAAGCAGGCCGCGCATACGGCACACCCGGGCATGCAATCGACGTGCCGAACGCGCCGCAAGGTCATTCCCGACACGCGTTTTCATCCGAGGCGCCCGCGCCGGACGCTGGCGGGCCGCAGACAGCGAGCGATGGCGACGGCGCCCAGCGTTGCCATCGCGAGCGACGCAAACGGGAAAGTCCCGACCGTATTCGCAGCGATGGCTGCAGGCCGCTTCTGCGCCACCAGTTGCAGGCGGCGGCGAGTCATGCGCGCGCCGAGCGCGGAAAGCTCGGCCGCGAGCGCACGCTCCGCAGCGGGCAGCAACATCGTTTCCTCGTCAGCGACGTGGTGCATCACTTCGCGCATGAGCTTCATGAAGCGCGCGTCGAAGGCGGCATCGCGCGGATGCATGGCGCGTAACCTCGCGATGTCCGCACGCATTTCGTCGTGCTCGGGCTTCGACTTTTCGAGCGTGTCATCGCTATGGAGAACGCCGGCGAGTGCCGGGTAGAAGATCTCTTCTTCCAGCTGAGCGTGAATTTCCAGTGCCGTGCAAGCCAGTTCGACGATCGCTCGCTTCCTCCACCAGGACGTGGCGGCATGATATCGATGAAAAGCCGCCATCACGTGCGTATGGTCCATGCGGATCATGGTCGTGATGGACGGAGAGTAATTGGGCATGTCCATGCTCGTTCCTTGGCGCCTGCGCCGGGGTATGGATGGGGACGCACCCGGGTGCATGACGAATCAGGCAGCCACGGGGCAATCGCGCTGCGCATTCGTCGTGCCGCGTCGAGATCATCGTCAAGTGTCCATCGCGCCGGGCACGGTCGAGCCTTTGGCATACGAACTGCTGAACGGCAAGTCGCACTCTCCCGGTGCGCACAAGCGCGGGCTCGTCGCGGCGAATCCTGCCTGCGGGTACATCGCGTCACGGATGCCGTCCAGTGAAGCGGACCCGCGCACGTGACGGTCCTAACGGAGCCACGACATGCGCGTGCATCACCTCAATTGCATTTCGAGTTGTCCTCTCGGCGGAAAGCTCTTCGACGGGCGCACGGCAGGCCTTCTGCAACGCGGCGAGCTGACCTGCCACTGCTTGCTCATCGAGACCGATGACGGTCTCGTGCTGGTGGACACGGGTTTCGGTTTGCGCGATGTCGCGAACCCGCGCAGCCGCCTCAGCACGTTCTTTCTCCTCATGTTGAAGCCGGATTTTCGCGAGACGATGACGGCGGTCCGGCAGGTCGAGGCGCTCGGCTTTGCCGCGTCCGACGTGCGCCATATTCTGCTCAGTCACCTCGACTTCGATCACGCCGGCGGCCTCGACGACTTCCCTCATGCGACCGTCCATATGCTCCAGACCGAGCGTGACTACGCATTGCAGCAGAAGACCTGGCTGGACCGGCAGCGTTTCCGGCCGCAGCAGTGGTCGACCCGCAACAAGTGGGTGGTTCACGCCGAAGGAGGCGACCGCTGGCACGGTTTCGACCGCGTGAGGCCGCTTGCGCGCTTCGCCGACGACATCGCCCTCGTGCCGCTGCGCGGACATACGTTCGGTCACGCCGGTATCGCGGTGCGCACGGGATCGGGCTGGCTGCTGCTTGCCGCCGACGCCTACTTCTATCACACGGAGATGGACGGCGAGCGGCCGCACTGTACTCCCGGCCTGGCGTTCTATCAGTGGATGATGGACAAGGACCGCGCAGCCCGCCGGCACAATCAGGCAAGGCTGCGCGCACTTTGCAATGCCGACGCCGCCCGTGATGTCCGCGTTTTCTGCAGCCACGATCCGGTCGAGTTCGAGCGTCTTGCACAGCGCGCGGCGAGCGTTCCCGCCGAGGCGCTGATACGGCCGCTTGCGTGAGCGGGCCGAGAGCCGGTTCAGAGGGGTTCGAACGACTGCATGGCGTCCACGACGTGGTGCGCCGCAATCACGCAGCGGGCGTTGAGCGCCGGAGGCGTTGTCTTGCGCGGGCGATACACCGGATCCCCGCGCTTGATGAGCTCGCCGCTGAGTGCGCATACGTCCTCCTGCCGCGCCCTGCCGAACGTCCAGGTCTGCTCGGCCATGCAGCCGAGACGCGGGTCGGACCATGAGAGCAGCGCCGTGTGCGGCGAGAGCCGTTCGACGATCGTGATCGACAGGTGCTTGCGGGCGCAGGGATCAAAGGCCGGCGCCTCGACTCGGGCGCATCGGTCTTGCGAGGGAACCAGGCAATCGAACCATGTCGTGGATCGGTCGTGCGTGAAGTTCTCGTCAACTGGCATGTTCGGCATTGCGGTTCCCCGGAAGTACTGCGTGTGAGAAAGGTGCCATCAACCGCGCACCGCGCATGCCACGACGGGCCGTCGGGCGGTACGCCGCAGTGTCCGTAAAGCAGGGCCTTCCGGCGCCCGGGAGTTTCTTCGGAACGGCATCCTGATTGCTGCTGGCGATTGCCGCGCATCGCGGCGTCACCAGGAGCCAACCATGCAACCGTATCGCCGTTATCTGATCGCACTTGGCGCCGCCTTGTGCGCGCACGCCGCATTAGCCGGCGATGCCGACGATCCCGCCTGGCGAACGAGCCGGGATGAGCACGCAAACAGCGCCCGGCTGCAACTTGTCGCTTCGTTTGATCACCAGGTGACGGGCGTGACCGTCGCGCCCGACGGACGCATGTTCGTGAACTTCCCGCGCTGGACCGAAGACGCGCCGCTCTCGGTGGCAGAGGTGGGTTCAGGCGGCGATCTGCGTCCTTACCCGGATGCCGAGTGGAACACCTGGCGCAATGCGCGCCGCGACGAAGTCACGCCCGGCGATCATTGGGTATGCGTGCAATCGGTGGTGGCCGACACACGCGGCAATCTCTGGGTCATCGATCCCGGCGCGCCCGCCCAATCGCTGATCGTGCCGGGCGCGCCGAAGCTGGTGCGCATCGATCTCGCGTCGAATCGTGTTGCTCGAACCTATGCGTTCGACGAAAGTATCGCGCCGCAAGGCAGTTATCTGAACGACGTGCGCATCAGTCCGGACGGACGCACGGCCTACATCACGGACTCGGGTGTGCGTGGCGCAATCGTCGTCGTCGATATCGAGTCCGGCGTCGCGCGCCGCGTTCTCGACGGCGATCCGAGCACGCAAGCCGACAAGAGCGTGACGGTCACGGTGAACGGCAAGCCCTTGCAGCAAACGGACGGACGACGCGTGAGCTTCGCCGCAGACGGCATCGCGCTGACGCCTGACGGACGCTATCTGTACTGGCAGGCGGTCAAGGGGAAGACGCTCTATCGCATTGCCACCGACGCGTTGCAGAACGCTCAGCTCGGCGCGGACCAGGTCGCTTCGCGCGTGGAAGCGGTGGGCGTGGACGGCCCCGCAGACGGATTGTGGATCGACCCGCGCGGACGCTTGTATGTGTCGTCAGTCGAACACCATGCAATCCGGGTGCGCCAGGGCGAGCGCTTCGCGACGCTCGTGCGCGACCGCCAGCTGATCTGGCCTGATACGTTCTCGGAGGGTCCGGACGGGACGATCTATGTCACCGACTCCCGCATTCCCGACATGAGCTGGTACCAGCCGCAGAACCCCGCGGCGCTGCCGACACGTCTTTACGCTATCCGCAGGTGAATGCACCATGGCGTCCCCCGGAGCTCGTTCGATCAGGGCAGCGCGTGGCGATGACGCAATCGCCGAGCTTATCGCGTGTCATATCGATACGTTTTTTCCAGGCCGCCTTATTGGCATCGAGATCGAACGCGGCGACGTAACCCCACGCCGAGACCGGCGCTCCATCGCGGAGACGAGTTCATCCCGCTCGCGCAACGTCTGAACCGTTCGCTCCTGTGCGAACGGCGGCGCCGCGCATCGCTTCGGGCGAACGTGGAAAGCCGCTGCGGTCGCTGTACAGCGCGACGGCACACTCCGCCCGTTGGCGGCGCTGATGGCTTCTGTCGGCGGCGAGCGCGACTGCGGCCCGCGCATCGAGCGCCGTGACGGCTGTAACGTTGACGATTGCCGTCACTCTGCGCCTGGAAGCCGCGCGCTCGGGCAAGGGTGCAGCGGTCCCAAGCGTCATCAGATCGAGCGCATCGCCGCCCAGACGGGCCATCACGTAACGAGACGGATCGCCTGATGCAAGAATGCCGATGCCCGCTGCAATCTCGCGAAGACCATAGAGTCGCATCAGCGCCGGACTTGTTCGAATACCGGCTGCGCGGGCAACCGCGCGGGGCGCGAGCAGTTCGGCCGCGCCGAGCGCGAGGCTGAACCATCCGAGGCCTCGCGCAAGTGATCGACCCTTCGCAGTGCGGGAATGTGATTCGGTAGCGTGATTCATGATGATGTTCAGGAAGTCGAGAGGGGCATGAGCGGACAAGCGCGTCAGCGGGTCGCTTCCCGCAAGGCTCAGGCTGGGGAAGCGTCAGCAACGCGTGTGCCCTGGGCCGGCGCCGTGATTTCTCTCATCCTGCGAATTTCTTCAAGACGCTCCCAAAAAGAAACGTGCTGGTCGATATCGCATGCGGCCGCGTTCCCCAACGCGAAACACGCGAGCCGCTGATGACCGATCAAAGTCGCGCTCCACCCGGTGGCGCGATGCTCTGGCCCAGGTAAGGCATGGCCATTGCGTTGGGCCTGCCATGCTGGTCGACGACCAGCGTAACCATCCATCCAACCGGGAGGCATCATGGCTATCAAGACTCTGCAGGATCTGTTCATCCACGCGCTGTCCGACGTCTACAGCGCAGAGAAGCAACTGACCAAGGCGCTGCCGAGACTGGCGCGGGCGACGTCCAACCCTGATCTTGCCGAAGCCTTCAAGACGCATCTGGAAGAAACGCAAGGGCAGATCGAACGTATCGACCAGGTCGTCGAGAGCACCGGAATCAAGCTTAAGCGTGTCAAGTGTGTCGCCATGGAGGGGCTCGTCGAGGAGGGGCAGGAGCAGATCGAGGAAATCGAGAAAGGGCCCATCCTCGACGCGGCATTGATCGCCGCCGCGCAGAAGGTCGAACACTATGAGATTGCGACGTACGGCACACTCGCGGCGCTCGCAAAAAAACTTGGTCATACTGAAGCAATGAATCTTCTTCTCGACACCTTGAAAGAAGAGAAGGCGACGGACGAGAAGTTGACGTTGCTCGCAGAGCAGGAGGTTTCAGAAGAGCAGGCTGGCAAGACCGTTGCCAAGCCGGAAGCAAAACGCGCGGAGAAGCCTGCGGCCAAACAGGCAGAAAAGCAGGCGGAGAAACAGGTCTCCAAGTAAGCGCCGGCGCGCCGCAACCCCACGGCTTGCGGCGCGTGTCGTTCAGGACATCGGCGTTAGACGGTCTTCGGCGCTTCGTCCGCAGATCACCTTATCAAGCAGTTCTTCCATCCCTTTCCACTGCCGCGCTCGAGAGCCCGGCGAAGACTTGCCGCGTCGTTAAGGCGGGAAGCATGCGCAGGCGCCCGAGCGCTGCATTACTGGCTTGCGCCTGACGGCGTATCGCTGGCGGCGGTGGCAGGAAAGCTCACCGCAGCAGGCGCGGACGCGCTGGATGTGCTGCTCGCTGAGCCGCTGCTTCCTGACTCGCTGCTGTTGCGATTGCAGCCTGCGGTGAGACAGATGCACGCCGACAGTGCAGCAATCGACGCGCTCTTGAACGTAATGTGTCTGATCATGATGCGCTCCTTGTTGAGCGGGTTGTGCGCTGACTTGCGGATATTGAGGTGCCTGCTGGCCGCAGGACCAGAGGGCGCTGGACGCGCGATCGTGACGCGGCGCGTGCGGCACGCATTGATGTTCTGCAATCGTCATGCCGCAGGCAGCCATACACGCGAGCATTGGCCTGAGAGCGCAACGAAGGCTGGCATTTCGAATGCTTGTCGGAGGCGTACACACCTCATGGAGATGGTCATGACCGGCAAGACTCTGATGAGCGGCGCGCTGGCCTGGCCCGTCCGCACGTTCAAACGCTTCGGTGCCGATCGGGGCGCGCCGATGGCCGCGAGCATCGCGTTCTATTCGGCCTTCTCGCTTGCGCCGACGCTCGTCATGGTGATCGCCGTCGCGGGACTGGCATTTGGCGCCGAAGCCGCGCGCGGACAACTCTTTCAGCAGATCAGCGGCATGATCGGCAAGGATGCTGCAGTAAGCGTGCAGACCATCGTCGAGCACGCGCATCGGAGCGGCGGCAGCGGCTTCGCGGCGATCATGTCGTTTGTCTTGCTGGCGGTCGGAGCATCGGCAACGTTCTCATCGCTGAATACGGCGCTGTCGGTGATCTGGCCCAAGGGCAGTGAGCAGCAGTCAGGCGTGGCCACACTCGTCAAGGTGCGGCTTATCTCCTTCGGCCTTGTCATGGGCGTAGCGTTTCTGCTGATCGTTTCACTCGTACTAGATACCGCCGTGCAGGCCGCGGGCAAGTGGGCTTTCGGTAGTTCGCCGCTCCTGATCGTTGGCGATATCGTGCAGCTGGTACTGGGACTGGCGCTTCTGACGTGCGCCTTTGCCGCGTTGTTGAAGTATTTGCCCGACGGCCCGGTGCCCTGGCGCGACGCGTTCGTCGGCGGCTTTATCTCGGCCGTGCTGTTCTCGCTCGGCAAGAAGCTGTTTGCGCTCTATCTGACGCACGCGGGAACCGCGAGCGCGTTCGGTGCGGCAGGCTCGCTTGCCGTGTTGTTGATGTGGCTCTACTTCGCTGCAGCGGTCTTGCTGCTCGGCGCCGAAGCGGCCGCAACGCGTCTGGAAGCGCGTGAAGGACACGAAACGCGCGAGGTCCGCGCGCAGGTTCCGTCGCAGGCAACGACGACCGTGCACGAGCACCCCACTGCAGGACGTCCTGAACCATCGGGCCTCGCGCCCGCGCCTGCGCCCGTGAGGTCAGTAAAGTACGAGGACCAACCGCCCTGGATGCATGTTCTGGCCCGAGGCGTTGAGGTCGTGAGATCCAATCCGGCACGCGTCGCAATCGCGGCTGCCGGTGCAGGGCTCTTCGTACTCACGAGAAGCGGACACCGCGCGCCCGTACGCAAGCGGCCGTGAACGTCGTGGGCGGAGCGAGGCGGGACGGGTGCTGTGGTGACAAAAGGGCTGCCGTGATTCGCTCGAACGGCAGCATGCCTTGCCTTGAAGCTTGCACGCTCTGACGCGCAATGACTAACGAGGCGTGCGGTCGGCAGACAGAAATCGTCGCCGGATCGCCCACTTGATTGAAGGGAGATCGTTCATGTCGCTTGGAAGAAAAATTGCAGCGTGGCGCACCGTCAAGGACTTCTGTGCGCGACGAATTGTCGACTATGGCGAGCTGATGTCGATCGAGTTCGCGGAAGCCAAGACGCGCGTCCTGCACGAACTGATTGCCATGGTGGCGCTGATCGTCGGCGCGATGTTCACGCTGTCGTTCGTATCGATCGCTGTCATCGTGACCGCAGTCGGCACGCCTCATCTGATACTGACCGCATGGTGTGTCGCCGGCGCGTGGCTTGCGGTCGCGTTGATCGCTACAGCCGTGATCATGACGCGCAAGCCCACCGAGCCGTTCCAGGTTGTGCGCGATCAGTTCGAGCGCGATGTGGAAGCCATCAGGAAGGTGCTGCAATGAGCCGGGCCTATTCGGATAGCCAAGCGGCCTTGCTGGCGCGGATGGCGGAGACACGCACGGCATTGCTTGCGGCATGCGCCCCGGAAGAGGGAATACCCCGTCCAGACAGGATCGGCCCGGTGGCGCTGCAGCCCACTGTGTCGCCCTGGTTCCTGCAGTCGCCTAACGCAGAACTGATCGCGGCAACCCTCGTCGCGTTCGTCATTCTTGGTGTACGGCGTACCGTGCAAGGCGTCGCTACGGCTGGTGTCAGCACGCTGGCGCATCGGGCAATCGCCGATGCCTTCGAGGGTCTTCAAAAGAAGTGAACGCCCAAGTGACGTCAAGGCCCGTGAAACCGCTCGAGGGAGCTTGAGTGCAGACAGGTTGCGTGCGCATCGGCATATCGGGTTGGCGGTATTCGGGTTGGCGCGGCGTCTTCTATCCACCGAAGCTCGCACAGTCGCGTGAACTCGAATTCGCATCGCGCGCCGTGCAAAGCGTCGAGATCAATGGATCGCATTATTCGCTACAACGCGCATCCACGTGGCGCGCCTGGCACGATGCCACGCCTGATAACTTCGTGTTCAGTGTGAAGGGACCGCGTTATCTGACCCATATGCTGCGCTTTCGCGACGAAACGGCAACTCGTGCAATGGCCAACTTCTTCGCATCGGGCGTCCTGGGTCTGGGTGACAAACTTGGCCCGTTTCTATGGCAATTTCCGCCCACCTTCGCCTTTCACGCCGATGCCTTCGAGCGCTTTCTTGCGCTCTTGCCGAAGGACACGACGGCTGCCGCCGCGTTTGCGGGGCAGCATGACGCGCGCGTCAAGGAGCCATGGTTCGAACCGCCCAGGAAGAGGCGGGCGTTACGCCATGCGATTGAAGTACGGCATCCGAGTTTCCTCGAAGAGGGGTTCGTGCAACTGCTGAGGACGTACGGCGCGGCGCTTGTCGTATCGGACTCGACGGCGGGCTGGCCGTACGCGGAAGACCTGACCGCCGATTTTGCCTACCTGCGTCTGCATGGCAGCGAGACGTTGTATGGCGGCTCCTATACGGACGACGCCATCGAAGCATGGGCGGAGCGCATCGAATGCTGGGCGGCAGGCCGCCAGCCCGGCGATGCGCGTCTCATCACCCCTCGCATGCCGCGCCGACGGACATCGCGCGACGTGTTCTGCTACTTCGACAACGATCAGAAGGTGAAAGCGCCGTTCGACGCACAGCGCCTGATGCAGCGTCTCGGGGTCGATCCGGAGCACGCGCGGGGGTGATGTAGTCAGGCGAACGAGCTTCGCCTGACTACATCGGCCCGGCCTCAGCCGGGTTTAATGCGTGTCCATGCGATAGCACTGCGGCGTGCCGCCGGCCGACGGACGCTGGTAGATCCACTGGTGGGCGTGACTGCCCGCGCGGCCGAGCGTCGAACTGAAGGTGACGGCCTTGCCGAAGGCGCCGCTGCCGGTGCTGTGCGCTTCGATCACGAGCGGCGCGAGCGCGGGGTCCATGCGGGCGGTATCGGCGTCGATGATGCGGCGAACGTGGGACAGATTCTGCCCGTACCAGTCGCCCTTCGAGCTTGCCGTCACCGCGACGAACGGCCGGTAGGCGGGGCCGGCATAGTGGCTGTCGACGATCATCCATGGGTTCTTGTCGTCGCCTGTGCCGGTGCCGAGTTCGCTCGGCGGGTAGGGCAGATACGAGGCGAGATCGGCGCCGAGACGCGAATCCGCCGAGCCCAGACGGGCCGGGTCGAAGCGCCAGCCTTCCGGACCATTGCGAAGATCGTTGAAGCGCTTGCCGGTCCAGGTGACGACGTGCGACACAGGCGCCGCGCCCACGACGTTCGACAGCGGGCTGTCGGATGGCACTGTGGACGTTGCCGTGATGTACAGCAGATCGCCCGGCTTCAGGTAGGCAAGCAGGCTCGTCACGTTGTCGTGGTTGATGTCGAGCAGCACGCCCGGTTGTTCCTGGCCCGACACCGACACCGGATCCGCGCCGGTCGAGCAGGCCTGCGTGCCGATGCCGGTCTCCAGGTTGCCGCCTTGGTGCGTGATGCCCGAGAAGTTGTACACCCACGAGGTGAAGTCGGAACAGTCGACGCCTTGCCAGTTGGTGTCGTCGTGCTTCAGCGCGGTCAGGCTCTGCGACCGGTCGCGGTTGCGATACGCGGTGCAGGTCATGCCCGAACTGTCGCCACCCGAGGTACTGCCGGACGACGAGTTGCGGAACTTGAGCGGCGGCGTCCAGCCCGGGATGTGATGATGGCAGTAGTTGAGCCCCTGATCGACCCAGTAATTTTCCACGGCCATCAGCAATTCACGCTGGAACGTGCCGGTGTCGCTGCTGCACGAGGCGGTGGTGATGGCGCCATAAGTCGCGGCGCGCGGCCCCCATGAACCGCCGTTCCCGAAGTCCTTCCAGTTGGCGGCGGTCACGCCGTGTGTGTTGTTGCCCGTCTGCGCCTGCACTTCATCCTGGCGGGTCCTGAAAAGCGCGCCGTGCTGCGCGAGCAATGCGTCGCGGTCGGTGCATGCCGCGCCGCTGACGGTGATCGCGTCGGGCTTGCCGGGCAGCACGTTTCTCAGCGCCGCGAGCGAAGCTATGCCTGAGCGGTTGCGCGCGCCCTTGACATAGTCGGCGGCGCCCGCGGTGATCGCGCAATTGCCGCCGGCGGGCGCGGCGAGGGTGCCGTCGGTTGCGGTGTCGCCTGCGCCGGCGTGGCAATCGGTCAAAGTTTCGCCATTGCCCGACTGCGCAACGATGTTCATCGTGCTGGCCGCGATGGAGATGCCGGCCGTCGTGCGGCTTTGCGATTCCGCGCCGAGCGCGAGCGCCATCTTCGCGCCGTCGGTGATGTCCGTCGAAGCGCCGGCCTGCACGAAGACCGGCGCGGTCTGTTGCACGTCGATGTCGCCGGCGAAGGCATTCACGCGCGCAATCGCGGCGGCGATGTTGCCGGCGCTGAGGCCGCCCGCCGCGCGCGCATCCGCGACGATCGCATTCGAATATGCCGAGACGATCATCTGCGACGGCGCATTCAGGTAGACCGCGTCGATCTCACTCGTCATGGTCGCGTTCGAGCCGGTCGCTTCTTCCTGATAGGTGCCGCCGCTCACGCGTACCAGCACCGGATAGCGCAGTGCCGGTTTGACGACGAAGGTGCCGTCCGCAGCGGTGGTCGCGCTGGCGACCGGGCGTTCGGACGCCGTGCCGTCGGCGGACAGCTCATGCACCGTCACCATTGCGTTCGCGACCGGGCCCATATACACGCCGCCGGAGGTCGTTGGGCCGGAGCCGCCGCCGCATGCGGCGAGAGACAGTGAAAATGCCGTGAGCGCGGCGCCGCTGATGAGAGTGGGTTTCAAGATCGAAAGCCGGTTGAACGTGAGGGAGCGGAGGCACGACGCAAGTCGGGCGAACCACGCGGCGTGCAGGACGGTTTTACCGCAAGCCCGGTCGTTCCTTTCCGTTGTCTGACGCCTGCTTTCGTTTACGGAAACGTGCCTCACAACTTGAGTCCGGTGATTCATCCTGAGGGCTTTCCCGCATGGCCGGTGAAGGTGTATCAGCCAGGCTAGCCGTACAACGCGTGCCTTTAGTTCGTTTGAAACGAGGACAGAATCTTTGCTATAACTGAATACGCATCTGCCCTTTACCTCTTGTAAAAGGACTTATGATGAATTTCGATCGAAGCGATACGGCGGTGGTCTTCATCGATCCGCAGAACGACGTTCTGAGTCCTTCCGGCAAGAACTGGGGCGCGGTAGGCGCAAGCGTCACGGAGAACAAGACCGTTGAAAACATGCTGAAGATATTCGCAGCGGCGAAAGCTTCAGACTTCAATGTCTTCATCTCGCCGCATTACTTCTATCCGACCGATCGTGCGTGGAACTTCAATGGTCCGCTGGAAGCCGACGAGTTCGCCACCGGCACGTTCTCGCGCGAGGGTGCGTTGAATCTGTCGGGTTTCCAGGGATCCGGCGCGGACTGGCTCGATGAATTCAAACCCTACATCGACGACGGGCGCACTGTCGTCGCGAGTCCGCACAAGGTCTTCGGGCCGCAAACCAACGACCTCGTATTGCAACTGCGCAAACGCAACATGCGCCGGGTGATCCTCGGCGGCATGCTCGCCAACATGTGTGTCGAGGCGCATTTGCGGGATCTGCTCGAACAGGGTTTCGAGGTGTGCGTCGTCGCCGATGCGACTGCCGGGCCTCGCCATCCCGTGTGGGGCGATGGCTACAAGGCCGCGATGATCAACTACGCGTTCCTCGCCCACGCGGTGGCGCCCACCGCCGAGGTCATCGCGGGAATGACCTGAGCTACTTCGAGTAAGTCGTGAAGACCTGGTCCGCGGCGGCCGGCAATTTCACGTGGCACGCAAAGCAGCTATTGATTATCTTCACGCTGGGATTGGCCTTGCCGTTCTCGAACTGCCCGTAGCCCCAGCCGCCCGTACTCGCGTAACGCTTCGAGTCCTTGACCTCGACCTGGACATTGGTGGGCGCGCCTGCAACAAACGACTGTTCACGGCCAAAGATGGCGTTGTTTCGATCCGATGAAACATACTCGTAGGCGAGCCGCACGATGATGGAGCCGTCGGGGAAGGGCAGCTTTCCTTCCTTGAGCGCTTTCATCGCAATGTCGTTGCCGAGGATGCCGCGAATATCGTTGTTGTTGCCGGCTTCATGCGCAACGCTGATGAATTGCCAGTCGCGATAGCCCGGAGGAAGCGCGACGCCGAACACCGGCGAGGTGCTCTCCTGGGCCGTGCCCGATAGCGGAAACGAAGCGGCAAGCGACGTCGATATCAACGCCAGGACGATCAGGTGTCGAGTCATCTCAAGGGTTCTCCGTAGCGAAGGCGCACCGTTCGAGCCGGTTCGAAACTAGTCTTGCGATCCACCCTTGTCAAGGTCAGGCCGTGCCGCACCCATGTCCCGACGCCCGGGCGTAAGCCTCGAATTTGACCGGTCCGCACGCCCGGTCGGCTATCATGCCTGTCCCCTCCGAAGTTGCCTCTTATGATTTCCGTCCGTAATGTCACGCTCCGCCGCGGCGTCAATGTCGTTCTCGACCGCGCATCCGTCACTTTTACTCCCGGCGAGAAGATTGGTCTGGTTGGCCGCAATGGCGCCGGCAAATCGTCCTTTTTCGGCCTTCTCAACGGCACGCTGCACGAAGACGGCGGCGAGTTCTCCATTCCGGCTGCTTGGAAAATGGGCCAGGTCGCGCAGGACATGCCGGAAACGGAGCAGAGCGCGACGGACTTCGTCATCGAAGGCGACACGCTGCTGCTCGCCGCGCAGGCCGAAGTCACCGCCGCCGAGGCCGACGACGACGGCATGCGCATGGCGCACGCCTACATGGCCTTGCACGACGCCGGTGCACACGATGCCCCCGCACGGGCCCAAGCGCTGATCCTGGGCCTGGGCTTCACGGCTGCGCAGCTCGAACAGCCGGTCAACAGCTTCTCGGGCGGCTGGCGCATGCGGCTGCAACTCGCGCGCGCACTGATGTGTCCGTCCGACCTGCTGCTGCTGGACGAGCCGACCAATCACCTGGATCTTGACGCGCTGGTCTGGCTGGAAGCATGGCTCAAGCGCTATCAGGGCACGCTGGTGGTCATCAGTCACGATCGCGAATTCCTCGACGCGGTGACTCAGGTGACGGTGCACGTCGACAATGCGAAGCTCGTGCGCTACGGCGGCAATTACAGCAAGTTCGAAGACATGCGCGCCGAGCAACTCGAGTTGCAGCAGGCCGCGATGGCAAAGCAGGCGGAGAAGATCGCCCACCTGCAGAAGTTCATCGACCGCTTCAAGGCCAAGGCCTCGAAGGCGAAACAGGCGCAGAGCCGGGTCAAGGCGCTTGAACGCATGGAGAAGATCGCGCCCGTGCTGGCCGACGCCGAGTTCACGTTCGAATTCAAGGAGCCGCTCAACGTTCCGAATCCGTTGCTGTCGATGTCGGAGGCGAGCTTCGGCTATCCGGCGCAGACCGGCACCGCGCCGACGGTCATCGTGCGCGGCATCAACCGCTCCGTGCTGGCCGGGCAACGCATCGGCATTCTGGGCGCCAACGGGCAGGGCAAGTCCACGCTGGTGAAGACGCTGGCGCACGAACTGGCGCCGATCGCCGGCGAGATCAGCGAAGGCAAGGGCCTCAACATCGGCTACTTCGCGCAGCAGGAACTGGATGTGTTGCGCCCGCTCGACACGCCGATGGAACACATGATCCGTCTTGCCCGGGACACGCCGCCGCATCTGCGTGCGCCCGGCCAGAGCGGCACCGAGCAATCGCTGCGCACGTTCCTTGGCACCTTCAATTTCAGTGGCGACACCGTGCATCAGGCGGTCGGCACGATGAGCGGCGGCGAAAAGGCGCGGCTCGTGTTGTGCATGATCGTGTGGCAGCGTCCCAACTTGCTGCTGCTCGACGAACCGACCAATCACCTCGACCTCGCCACGCGCGAAGCGTTGGGCATGGCGCTCAACGAGTTCGAAGGCACGGTGATGCTGGTCAGTCACGATCGATCGCTGCTGCGCGCCGTCTGCGACGAGTTCTGGCTCGTCACCAAGGGCGGCGTCGAGCCCTTCGACGGCGATCTCGACGATTACCAGCAGTTCCTGCGCGAGGAAGCGCGGCGGATGCGTGAGGAAGCGGCCTGAGCTAAGGTGTGCAGCGTGACAGGCCTTGTTTCAGGCAGGAATGTCGCGCACCACTTCGATCAAATCGGCACCGTTCATTTCATAGAAGAAGCCGTATAGCTGAACATGCTTGGGCACAGCGGGACTGTTCCGCAGCTCACGAAGGACGGTCGGACGCTGCGTTTCTTTTCCATGGTCACCACGGTGGGAACGCCGCAGACCGTTGCGGGGCAGGAGTTGAGGCTGGAGTGCATGCTGCCGGTCAATGCTGAAACCGAGCGGTTGCATCGGGCGCTGATGGACCAGGAGTCGAGCGCTCGCGGCTCACAAAGCAAAACGATCGGATCGGGCAGGAAATGACATGGAGCTTCGGCATCTTCGCTATTTCATCGCGGTCGCGGAGCTGCGCAGCGTGCGGGCCGCATCCGAGCACCTGCATGTGACGCAACCGGCGATATCGCGGCAAATCCAGGATCTCGAAGACGCGATTGGCGCAACGCTGTTCGAGCGGACATCGCGTGGCCTCAAGCTGACGCCGGCAGGCGACGCGTATCTGTCCGAGGCACGCGACATTCTCGAGCGCGTCGATACCGCCAATCGCCTCGCGCGCCGCATCGCGTCCGGCGTGCAAGGTCATCTGCGTATCGGCTTTGTCGAGAACGCTGCGTGGAGCGGCATCGTTTCGCGCGCGTTGAGCGCATTCGAACAGGCCGCCCCGGATGTCGCGCTCGAACTCACGCCGATGAACACGCCGGAGCAGCTCGAAGCGCTGGCCGCGGGACGCCTCGATGGTGGTTTTGCCTATCGCTTTGGCGCGCTGCCGGAAGGCATCGGGAGTGTGCATGTGCTCGACCAGAGCGTCGTGCTCGCCGTGCCGGAAGCATGGCCGCAGGGCAGCGCGGGCGCCGTCGACACGCAGGAGCTCGCTGGCAAACCGTTCATCGCGTTTCCGCGCCGCGTCTATCCCGCCTATTACGACCGCCTGCTTTCCGCATGCGCCGAACGGGGACTGACGCTCGATATCTGTCAGGAGGCATCGACGGAAACGGCGATTCTGTCGCTGGTATCGGCGGGACTGGGCGCGGCCATCGTCAACGCCGCGAATCGCGACCGGCCGCCCGCGCGCGTGCGCTTCGTCGAATTGCGAGATCTCTCCGTGTCCTTGCCGCTCGAATTCTGTTTCATCGCGCAGGAAGGCAATCCCGCGCTGCGGCGTTTCGTCGAACTACTGGGCTAGCGGCTCGACCGTTCGGCGAGTGATGCCTGGGAAGCATCACTCGCCGCAGAAAACGGCATTGGCCGGACGTTTTTTCATCGCCGATAGTAAAGACACCCCCAGCTCTTTACCGATCGCGCCATGTCCACATCCGCCTCGCTCATCGCCACCGACCTCGACTTCGAACGAACCGGCTTCCAGACGGGAACGCTGCGTCTGCCGTATTCACACGACCGCTCGGCATACGGCCACGTGCCCATTCCGCTCGCCGTGCTCAACGCCGGCGCCGGCACGGGTCCGACCATCCTGCTGACAGGCGGTAATCACGGCGACGAGTACGAGGGCCCCGTCGCACTGATGAAGCTGATGCAGCACATGCCGTCGATGTCGATACGTGGCCGCCTGATCGTGATTCCCGCGCTGAACTTTCCGGCCTTCATCAACGGCACACGCACGTCGCCGATCGATCGCGGCAACCTGAACCGGCTGTTCCCTGGGACGCGCAACGGCTCGCCGACGGAAATGATCGCGCATTACGTGGAGACCGAACTGCTGCCGCGCGCCGATGTCGCGATAGACCTGCATGCCGGCGGCGCATCTTTCGAACACGCACCGACGCTGCTTGCGTCGCCGCCCGTCGAACCCGAGCGGCGCGCGTTGTATATGGATCTGGTCCGTGAATTCGGCGCACCGCACACGATGATCATGGACCTGCTCGGCGAGGACCGCACCATGGCAGCGGCTGCCGAACGTCACGGCAAGCTCTTTCTGTGCGGGGAATTCGGTGGACATGCCGGCTGCGATGCGGCGAACCTTGCGCTCGTCGAAAGCGGCTTGCAGCGCGTCTTGCAGCGGCTGGACGTGATACCGGATGCCGCGGTCGCGGCGCCGCGCACGACGCGCTTTATGCGAGTAGAAGGGGCACGCCATTACGTGTACGCGCCGCTTGCCGGTGTTTTCGAACCGGCGTTCAGACTCGGCGATCAGGTGCGCGAAGGTCAACTCGCCGGACGCCTGTTCGATCCGCATCGCCCGTGGCAGGCCCCGCTCGATCTCGCGTTTCATGGCGACGGCATCGTGATGTGCATGCGGACTTTCGCACGCGTCGAACCCGGCGACTGCATCGCGCTGCTCGCTTCCGAAACGAATGCCGACTGAGCCACGTTCATCAACCCCGGGAACCGTATATGAGCGATCACTCCATGTCGAGCCAGCCCGCTGCCGACGCCGCACGCATGAAGCCCGACGCAAGCATGGGCCATCCCGTGTATATCGTGCTGCTGTTCTTCGTCTGCTTCGCGTTTTCGTATCTGGACCGCCAGGTCGTCAGCATTCTCGTGCAGCCCATCAAGCAGTCGCTTGCGCTGACCGATACGCAAATCGGCTTGCTGCAAGGGTTTTCGTTCACGATCTGTTATGCCACGGCGGGTGTGTTCGTCGCGCGCCTCGTCGATCGCGGCAACCGCGTCAAGCTCATTGCTGCATGCATCGCGATCTGGGCAATCTCGACGGCGGCGTGCGGCTTCGCGACCAACTTCACGGAACTGCTCGTCGCGCGTGCGGGAACCGCAGTCGCCGAGGCCGCGCTGAGCCCCGCCGCGCTGTCCATCTTCAGTGATATCTTTGCACCGCGCCGTGTCGCGCGCGCGAGCAGCGTCTTCATGCTCGGGCCGTACGTCGGCGGCGGCGCTGCGTTGTTCGGCGGGGGCATGCTGTTGTCGGCAGCGGCGGATCATCGCAACGCGTGGCTCAGTGCGTACGGCCTGGCGCCGTGGCAAGCGGTGTTCGTTGCAGTCGGTCTGCCAGGTCTGTTGCTGGCCGCGCTGGTGGCGTTCACGGTCCGCGAACCGGCGAGACGCGAGGCGGTCCCGCACGGCGCACACAGGCACGACGAGATGCCCTCGCTGCGCGACGTCCTTGTCGAACTGTTTGTGCGCAACCGCTTCTGCCTGCCGTACTTTGCGGCTTATGTCGCGCTGATCACGCTGTTCTATTCGCATGCCGCGTGGTTCCCGACCTTGCTGATGCGGCAGTTTCACCTCGCACCGAAAGTAGTCGGACAGATGGCGGCACCCGCGTACATGATCGGCGGCATGCTCGGGGTCGGATGTGCGGGTCTGCTCGCGACCCGCGTCACCGACGACACCGCTATGCGCAAGGTGCTCGGCTTCTCCGCATGCGCTGTTGCATTGCTGGCGCCTGCTGCCATTGCGATGCCGCTCGTCGCCAGCAGCGAGCTTGCGCTCTTGCTCTATGGCGTCAGCGCATTGACGGCCAGTATCGCGATGGGACTGGCGCCTGTGCCGCTGCAGATCGCCATGCCCAATCGCATGCGGGGCCGTTCGCTTGCTTTGCTTGTCTTCGTGACCAATGCGATCAGCGGCGGTGTTGGGCCGCTTTCGGTCGGCTATCTCAACGAGCGCCTGGGAGCGACTGGCGCCAGCCTCGGCATGTCGCTGGCGATAGTCGGCGGCGCATCGGCGCTCGCAAGCGCCATGCTCTATGCGCTGGCGACTCGCAGAGTGATCATGAGGCTTTCACATTGTTGACCGGAGGACGCCAGGCCATGAAACCCGCTTCGCAAGTCCATCATGTCGGCGCTGCGACCATCACGCGTGTCGATGAAACCAGCTTCGCGCTCGCACCGGACCTGCTGTTTCCCGCGTGGAATGCGGACCACGGACGAGCACTGGCCGAGCGCTTCTCCACTGACACGCTCGACCTGGCCCATGCGCGCGTGCCGCTGAAGACCCATCTCTGGGTCGTCGAAATCGATGGCATGACGATCGTCGTCGATACGGGAATCGGCAATGGCAAGTCGCGTCCATTCAGCGCGCTGTTCGACATGCTCGACAACCCCGTGCTCGAACGTCTCGAAGCAGCGGGCTGTGCGCGAGACAGAGTGGATTACGTGTTGCTCACGCATTTGCATGTGGATCATGTGGGCTGGAATACGCATTGGCAGGACGGCCGCTGGGCGCCGGTGTTTCCGCACGCGTCGTACGTATTCGGCGAGCGCGAACGTGATTTCCTGCTCGGGCCGGAAGGCGAATCGCGCCGCAGGGTGTTCGAGGACAGTGTGCTTCCCGTTATCGAGTCGGGTCAGGCGCGTGTGGTACCGGACCAGGGCGAAGAGATTCTCGACGGCATCCGTTTCCTGCCGACCTTCGGCCACAGTAGCGGGCACATGGCGATCGAGATCCGTTCGCGCGGCGAAACAGCGCTCTTCTCTGGCGATGTGATGCACAGTGCGGTGCAGGTGCATCGACCGGAATGGGATTCGATGTTCTGTCTCGACCGGCAGCAGGCGCGTGCCTCGCGCATGCGTCTGCTGGAACATGCAGCGGATACGGGCGCCACCGTATTCGCAGCGCATTTCGCCGAGACCTCAGCGGGAACCGTGACGCGAACCGCGCAAGGATTCGAGTGGCGTTATGCGTGAACGAATGCCATGTCCGGTCAGGCAGCATTGCCACTGCGGCGATTCACGACAAGAAGTATTCCCGCGCCGGAAATCAGCGTGCCCAATCCCATCAGCCACGATAGCGGCTCGCCGAACATGACATGTGCCCAGATCAGCGTGACGGGCGGACTCAGGAACAGCACGCTCGTTACGCGCGTAGACGAGGACCGCCGCAGACATGTCCAATAAAGGCCACAGCCGCCGAGGGTGGCGAGGATGGCAGTCCACGCGACGCTCGCCGCGAACCCGGCGGACAGGATCGGGGTGATCGGGCCTTGAGACGCCTGCAACGCGAGAAAGATCGGGCACGATACGACGCTCTGCAACCAGAGCATGCCGAGCGGACTCAGGGTGTCGCCACGCGAAGACCGCTGCTGCCAGACGGTGCCCGCCGCGAGCGACAGCATTCCCGCGACCGGCAGAGCATAGACCCATGCGGGCGCTTGACCGAGGGAAAGGGCATCGCGACAGACGACCAGCGTCCCCGCGAGACCGAGTCCCAAGCCCGCCCACACGATAGCCGGGCTACGCTCGCGATACAGACAAGTGGAAATCAGCACCACGCCCACCGGCAGCAGATCAGCGATGAGCGCAGCAAGACCGGCGGGCACACCAAGCTGAACGCCGCCCGCGACGCCTGCGAGATAGCCCGCCATCGCCAATACGCCGATACAGGCCTGGCGGACCAGCACGGGTCGTGCGGTGCGCCGCATCTCGCGCGCCACGAACGGAAACAGGGCGATGGAGAGCGCGACGAAGCGCCATAACGTGACCAGATAGACCGGCGCGTAGTCCGCCGAAAACCGCATGCCGATAAAGCCCGAACTCCATGTGAGCACCATCGCCGCTTCGAGCAGCGGGAGCGGCACGGCGTTTCGTTGCGATGCGCGTTGGTTCGTACAGGTGGTCTCCATGTGCCCACATTAGCGCGCCGCTGTCATTTCGAAAATTAAAATATACTGATCCGGTTGTTCAAGAACGTTAAACCAACCGGAACCTTGCGATGACCACGGTGCTAGACATCGAACTGCTGCGGACTTTTCATGCGGTTGCGCGGCTGGGCCGCTTCCGGGCCGCGGCGGAGCACGTCAACCGGAGCCCGGCGGCGGTGAGCCTGCACATCCAGCGCCTCGAAGCCGCGACGGGCGGCCGGCTGCTGGAGCGGGACAACCAGTCGGTCACGCTGACCGTGCTGGGCAAGCGGCTGCTGTCGAGCACGAGCGAGTTGCTCACGGCTCACGACCGGATCGTCGACGAGATCAAGGGAAAGCGGCTGGCGGGTCGCGTCGTGCTCGGCATCCCCGACGAATACGCGGCTCATGTGATTCACGACATCCTGCCGGACTTCGCGACCCGCTGGCCTGACGTCGTGCTCGAAGTCAAGGCCGCGCCGAGCTACAAGCTTCGGGATCAACTCGCGCGCGGCAAGCTCGACGTGGCGATCTTTGTTCAACCGGCGCACCGCAGCAGATCCGCGCACGTCTTGACCCTCACGACGCCCGTCTGGGTCGGCAGTCCGACCTTTGCTCTCGACGATACCCGTCCGGTCCCATTGGCGCTCTATGCCGAGCCCTGTCCCTACCGGTTGGCGATGACGGAGGCACTGGAAGCCGCGGGGCGCAAGTGGCGCGTGGTGCTCGCAAGCGGATCGACGCATGTCATCAAGGCATGCGTGGAATCCGGACTCGCGGTGACCTTGCTCGACCGTGCACGCGTGACGGCGGACATGCGCGTGCTGGACGGCCTTCCACATGTAGGCGACCACGAAGTCGTGTTGATGCGCAATGACACTGGACGCGCGACCGAGGCGATCGATCTGCTCATGTCGGCGCTACGGCAGCAGTTCCGGCTTTAGAGCGGGCCAGTGCGGCGCATGATGCGCGTCGGGCACCATGCGCTTGACTACGCTTCAGTTACTCGCCGGCTCGTGCAGGCACCCTCGACAGAAGCGGCCCCAGACCTTCGGCGCGGACAATCTGGGCGGGTTTGCGATAATGAACGCGCTGTCGGCGGCGTTGTTCGCGTTGACCTTGCGCGTGGCGAGCGAGTCAGGCGAAGCGCCTGTCGGACTGCTCGCGGTCGCGGGGAATCCGCGTCTCTCTCCCGCGCTCGCAGCGATTGCCGGCGACCCGGCTCGGCCATGGACGCTGCCTGAATTGGCGAGCCTTTGCAGCATGTCGCGTGCGACCTTGATCCGGCACTTCCAGGACAAGCTGGGCCGTTCGCCGAATGACCTGCTGACGGACATCCGCATGGCGCTGGCGGCCAACGAACTGAAGAGGCCAGGCGTTTCGACTGAAGCCGTGGCCGAAGCAGTCGGCTATCAGTCGGTCGCCGCATTCCGCCGTGCCTTCGGCCAGCGGCTCGGCATGACGCCGGCGGACTGGCGGCGTGTGCAGCAAGAAAAGCAACGCGCGGCGCCCCCGTCAGCGGAGGCGCAATAAACTGCCGCGCTCTCACGCGACGGTCTGCATCGCGAGTTCTTCAGGCTTGATGCTGGCGACAGGATGAAGGATGGAACTGTCGAATGACCGCGGCTCGCCGTGGCGTTCGAGCAGCTTCGGCAAGTCGGGATTCGCCAGTGCGCCGCGTCCGACCGTCACCAGATCCGCTCCTGACATCAGGGCGTTTTCGATGCGCTCAACCGTATGCAACCCGCCGTTCGCGAGGATCGTCACGGCAGGCGCGTAGCGCCGTGCCAGTGTGACAAGGCTTTCATGCGTGCCTTCGAATGCCGGCTGCCAGGCCTCGAACTCGGTGACGTGAATGAAGTTGACGCCTGCATCGGCTAGCGTGCCGAAGATCGCTTCGGCATCCGCCTCGCCGCCTGACCACTTCGCATGAAAGTCGTTGACCTTGCCTTGCGAGATCCGGATACCCACGGGCACAGCCTGACCGATGTCGCGCCTGACGGCCGTTGCGACATCGACGAGCAATTGCACCCGAGCCTTCGTATCGCCACCCCAGCGGTCAGTGCGATGATTGGTGCCCGCCGTCAGGAACTGATCGAGAAGATAGCCGTTGGCGCCATGAATCTCTACGCCTGCGAAGCCCGCGATATTCACGGCACGTCGGGCCGCACTGACGAAGCCCTGGATGGCCTCGTCGATCTCGGTATCGGTCATTGCATGCGGCTCGGCATAGCGCCCCTGACCGAAGTAGAACGGCATCTGTTCGCCTGTCGGGCGAATGGCCGACGGCCCCACCGTGTGATCCCGATAGATGTTGCCTTGACTCAAGGCGCCCGCATGCATGAGCTGGGCGAAGACAGGGGTGCCGTGCTCCCGCATGTCGCGCGTGAGTGCCGACCACGCTTTTGCCTGTTCGTCGTCGGCCAGGCCCGGCTGGAACCGGTATCCTTGCGAGAACGCCTGATCGGTGTAGATGCCCTCGGTCGTGACGAGCCCGAAGCCGCCCAGCGCGAAGCGCTTGTAGTAGTCGAACATGGTCTGCGTCGGATGTCCGGATTCGGTGGCCGTGATGCGCGTCATCGGAGCCACGGCGATGCGGTTCCGTACCGCGATGCCGTTGCCGCTATACGGGGAATGGATGGCAGAGGTCGAGTGATTCATTTCGCTGCTCGTTCGGTGGGGAAGGTGACTGCATGGTAGGCGTCGCCCGCCGCAGGAAACAGAGCTCGAAGCGTGAAGCCGCCGTAACACTTCCGGATATAAACGATGTTCCTTCCTGACATACGAACCTTTCTCGCCGTGGTTTCGGCGGGAAGCCTCTCGGCAGCGGCCCGCCAGCTAAATGTAGTGCCCATGCAGGTGTCGCGCCGGATTGCCGTGCTCGAGGACGATCTGGGCGTGCGTCTGTTTCATCGGACGACTCGCTCACTGACCTTGACAGCCGAGGGTGAAGCGTTCGTTCCCTATGCACACGCAATGGTGGATGCAGAAGCAGGAGCGCGAGCCGATCTGAGTCCGCTGCCGGGCAAGGCGTCCGGCGTGTTGCGCATCACGGCGCCAAGCGGATTCGGGCAATCCGTTGTGTTGCCGATGCTTCCCGGCCTGCTGGAAGCGAATCCGGAGCTTCGTGTCGATCTCGATCTGTCCGATCGCCAGCTGGACATCGTAGGGCAGGGGCTTGATCTCGCATTGCGGATTGCGCCGTTGGAGGATTCGGAACTGGTGGCCCGGTTGGTGGTTCCCAATCTACGAATGATCTGTGCGTCGCCTGGGTATATCCGGAGGTATGGACGGCCAGCGAATTCGGCGGAATTGGAGCAGCACCGCTGCATTCGACTCGATTCGGTGGGAATGTGGCCGCTCATCGTCGATGGGGTGCGGATTCGCAAGCGCATTGATGGGCCTGTGGCGACGACCAGCGTGGAAGCGGCACGGACCGCAGCCGTGCAAGGGCTTGGGCTGGTGATGTTGAGCTATTGGGACGTTTTCAGGCAGCTCAATGATCATTCTCTCGTTGAGGTGCGGCTGGAAGATGCTGCGATGGAGGAACTATCGGTGTGGGCCGTCATTCCCAGCCGGCGGTATGTGCCGAATCGGGTGAATGTCTTTCTTGCTGCCCTGCAAGGGGAGGTTTTGAAGCTGGCTGGGCAGGGCGGGTGAGGGGGGACAGGTTTCTTTTAGCGAGCGCTTTCCGTGACTTTCGACGGCGGGGTGCGACGCCTTAGAGCTGCGCCGTCACCTGAAAACCGAACGTGACGCGCGCCGTGACGAGCGACGCCGGCTTATGGATTGGAGTCGCGGCAAACAGGTCATAACTCAAACCGCCGGCGTTGAACGGTAGGCCGCCGCGGATCCCGATCACGGCGCCGACCAGCTGCGTGCCGGCCAGAAACGCCGTATTCGGCCCGAAAACCCGCCCATAGTCGACGCCGGTGTAAAGAGACTGGCGGGTCTGTCCGAGCGGCGCCTGTACCTCATTGCGCCAGTAGAAACCGCGTTCGGCCGCGAGTATCTGTGCGCCGTCGAAGCCGCGCACCGTGTAGCGGCTGCCGATAGCGAGGTCGTCGACGTAGAACAGCCGATCAGCTGAGTACTGACCGCGGAAGCTCGTCACATAGCGCAAGGACTGTCCCGCCAGAACGAACGGCATGGAGAGGTTGAGATCGAGCACGGCCATCCGGTAGCGATACGTCGGGCCGCCTGGCTGGCTCGTCGAGGTCGCCGGAATCTGGGGAATTGGCGCCGGGTCGGGCGTCGCACCGAGGCCGCTGACGCCTTGCCGGTAGCCGAGCGAGGCGTCAAGCTGCGCGCCGCCGAAGTAGTGCCGGTCCGTCAGCCCGGCCTCGATGAAGGTGTTATTCCGGCGCTGGATCTCGATCTCGGTGTCGTTGATGAAGCTCGCGCCGAACCGCTTCGAGAGCTGCACATAGGCCCCGAGCACGTCGCTCTGGGAACGCCGCAGTACGCGCGCGATTCTGATTCCTGCCGTCTGCGAGTTGCCGCTCGACACAAAGGTTTGCGCGACGCCCGCGATCTGCTGATAGTACGTGCTCGAATAGCCGAACAGCGACGCCGTCCAGTAGCCCCACGGCACCGCATACGAGCCGGTGAAACCGTGCGAGCCGACTCCCTTGTCATCGAAGTAAAGGTCTTGCGACGCGCCGACGGTCAGGACGTCGTTCAGCCCGAGCGGGTTGTCCAGGCCGAGGCTGACATTGCCTTGGAGTTTGCCCGTCGCGCGACTGCCGGAATTGTCGATCGAGGCGACGAGCGTCCACGGCTTCGAGCGCTTGAGCGAAATCAGAATGTCGCTCTCACCGGGCCGGTCGGTCGGCTCGATTCTCATGTCGGCGTCCTGGCTCGCGGGCCGCTTCATCTGCTCGATGCCTTGCTCAAGCGCACGCACGTCGAGCAGGTCGCCTGGCCGTGCGGGATACGCAGAGCGCCACGACGCCCACGTGACGGGTTCAACGAAACGAATCTCGCGAATCACGCCGGGCATGAGCGCGAACGACAACGTACCGCTTGCGATGTCCTGCTCGGGCACGAGCACCCGCGTTGTCACGTAGCCGTGGCTTAGTATGGCCTGCCGCAGACCCTTCGTGAGCACCGCGATACCGTCGTGCCCGATGCATTGTCCGCGATAGTGCTCGGCCCACTCACGCGCGAATGCGAAGGGATCGAACGGCAACGCCGATGCACCTTGCGCGCGCGCGTTGTCTGATAGCGTATTCGGGACCATCAGCGCGAAAGTGTCGATGCGATAGCACTGCGCTTCGTGCGGCAAGTCGGGATAGGCCGTGACCGCCAGCACCGTCGAGCGCACGACCGGCGCGCGCATGGCCGCGTCACGTTGCTGTGCTTCGCGTTGCTGTTGCACCTGCTGGTTTTGCTCGGCGTTGGCGCGTACGGCCGCCGCTTCGTCCGCGATCGCCGGAGCTTGCTGCGCATGACTGGCGAGTGACACAAGGGCGGTAAGGGGAAGGGCCGTCAGGCGGTTATTTACCTTCATGTGGCTTGTTCGGACTGGTAAACCGGGCGCGCGGCGGGGCAAAGACTTCGAGGTCGCGCTTCCTGTGGGATACGCGAGAACTACTTTAGCGAAGCGGCGTTAGGTATGGAACACGCGAAGTCTGAAATCAGTTCGAGACGGCATGGCTTGCTTGCCAGCGTAGCCACGACGCCGCGCGGCGTCACTGCGCCATGATCAGATTCTTCAACCTAGTCGCGGCCATCCGAGTGCGCGAATCATGTTCAGCCCACCTTCATCCCACGATTCGGCGGTATCGAGATGAGCCTGCACGGCGTCAAGGTCGCCGAGCGCCTGCGCCGCCTCTGCGTCCTCGAGCGCACTATCGCGCGTCATATCGGCATACGCGCCGATACTCAGCGCCATCACTTGACTCGCCGCCTGCGCCGCCTGCATTGTGTCGGCTTGCTTGTTCAGGATCTCGTTCACGTCAGGCGTGCTCGCCACGGTCCCGTTCGTGTTCGTCATGTCGCGGCTCAGGCTCGCCACGTCCTGCGTCTGTCGATCCTTGTCCGCGATATGGACCGTGTCCGCGCTCACCGCGCTCTGGTCGCCGCTCCCATGCTGGCCGATCATCGACACCGGCACGCCTGAGCCTGGCACCGAAGCAGGGCCGACAGCCTTGTCGGAACCCGGACCCGGCGACAGGCCCACCGATCCGCCGATGCTGTTCGCCGAATAGTGCGAATGGTTGCCGACGTCCGCGAACGTCAGCGAACCGGTGGACAGACTGTTCTTCGCTGCGTCATCCGCCCCGGCGATGACCGCGCCTGTGAGCGCCGTATTGCCTTTGACCGACACGTCAAAGCCGCCGTCGCCCGCAACGAGCCCCGCCTGTTCACCGCCCGAGACGATTGCGACGCTATTCGCACCCGTAACGTGCGACGCGTTCTGAATTACTGCGTCGCTGTTGGCGTCGCCATGCGCGTTCGCCATGGCCGCCGATATGCCCAAGCCGTTCGAACCGACCGACACGCCTACGCTCGCGCTCTTGCTGCTGCTGGACTTGCGCGTCGACGCCGTATTGGTCGTGTTGACGACGTTCACTTGATTCTTGGCGGCGGGCAACACGGCGCTTGCGCTGATGCTCGAGCCGGCGATGTTCAGGTTTCGCTCGGTTGCCACGAATGCCGCCGAGCCGCCCGCGTTCACGGTTGAGCCGCGATGGATTGTCTGCGTCTCACTCGAATCGCTGTGGCTGCTGCTCGAATCGTGTCGGCCTGCTGGTTCAGAATTCAGCAGACCATCACAGGGCATTGACCGAAGTTCGTCGTAACGACATATGATTCAAATCCATTGACTTCCGGCAGGATTCGAATTCGCAGCGCGTTATCGAAAGAAATTGTTAGAACCGATTCGCTGTCGAATTCAGCACTGGAAACTCGATGATTTAGCACGTCGAATAGCAGCGTTGAGCTCCCAAGACGCTCGCCGTGTCCATGTTGCAGGTCTGAACCATTAATTCGCTCGAACGGGCATTGGATCAGGATTTGCGAGCCGTTAGAGAAAGTAAGCACCATCGAACCAACACCAATTGTCACTCCAGTAAGCTGGCCTTCGCGCAACTCATTCAAATCTTTCTCTTCTATCATGATGTCCTCTCTAGCGTTTCGGCGGCCATGAGTTTGGCGGGAGCGGAATATGCGTGTCCCACTTCGTTCCTGTTCCGCCTGTGGCGGGATTGATCGGTTGGCCGTCCCTTACCGAAATCCAGTAACCTTCTTGCAGGCCGGGCACGGGCGTCGTTCCCGGAGGCATTACGCGAATGTACGTACTTCCCGGCGCGCTCGGGACTGTTCCCGGCGGGTAGTAGATGGTACTTCCGGGCGATCTACCGTCACGGCTTTCCCAACTTGAAGGTATAACCGGTGCTTGCGGCGGATTTGAGAACGGTTGCAGATTCACTGGAATCTTCGGTGTTCCGCCAAGCGCCCCAACCGGCGGCCACAAGGTCGCCGCTCCATTGTCCGCTTGCTGAATGCTTCTCTGCCCAAGCGCCGCCCGCTCTTGGTCCAGAATCTTGCGAAGTTCCTTCTGGTCCTTCGCCGCCTGCGTCTCGTTCTTGTCGTTCTGCTGGTTGTACAGATTGATGTCTGACGCACCAGCCGCGCCTGCCGACCCGCCGACGATGCCATTGAGCGTGTTGCCGGCGAACTTGCCGAGTAGTTCGGAACCCGTTGCACTTGCGATACCGTCCGCAACATCTTTCGCGTGGGCCGCCATGTGCGAGACATGCCTGCGCCAGCAGCACCGCCTACTGCCCCGCCGATGCCACCAACACCCAGCCCGCCAACCAAGCTGCCGCCGATCACATGCATCGCGGTGCGGTTGTTCATTCCGCCTTCCGACCACGAATCGGCCGTGTCCAGACGGTATTGCATCGATTCAAGATCACCGCGCGCGTAGGCCAGTTTCGCGCTTTCGATCGCTTGATCGTGCTGCATGTCGGCTCAGGCTCCAGCACCTTGCACCACCAACTGATCCGCCGCCTGCATCGAGTCAGCCTGCTTGTTCAGGATTCTCAACTTAGAAGCTTTTCAATCAGCAACGCTCCCAAGATGGTTAGAACGATCGCGCCAAATATGTAGTAGGCGCGCCGTTCCCCCGGGCTCATGCGCTTCCACTCCTCGTCAGTGGGTCCTCTCATAAATCCTCCTCATTACTTAGAGCCTCCTATCGGAACGGAGTGGCCCCATGGAGTAACGCCAAACGTTAATCCCGACGGCGTTGTTACCCCGATCTCGATGGCCGTCGATCCTCCGTAGGCATGCGTGACCGCACTGAAGGCATTAACTTTCCATGGAGTGGGGATGGAAATGAAGGCTTGGTTACCATCTCCATTCATGAACGCATTTGTTGAGTTTGCATCGCGTGCACCGAAGATCCAGCCAAGGCTACCTGTAAAACCAGGGGCCCAAGAACCCGGTGGAAATGTCTGAGTTACGCCAGCGGACACGTATCGCGCCCCATCGTAAAGATTAACTGCGCCTCCGACACTGCCCGATAACGACGAAGCACCGACAGTCGCGTAATTCGGCGCTATTGCCCCCGACGCCTGCTGACCCAGATCACCCTGCGCCTGAATCGCAGCATTCAGCATGGCTGGGCTGCACTGAACCGTCCCCGGACAAGCCTGCGCAACAATGTCTCCTGGCCGCTTGCCTCTACCGAACGCAGAATTGGCCGTGCTGCCCTGGCCGTCAGCGTTGCCTGTGCTTCGATTGTAAAGATCCGCACTTGCCGCCGTGGCCGCGCCCGCACCACCGCCGACTATTGCACCACCAAGGCCCGCCAGCACGTTCGCCGCTGCATTGCCAATCGTCATCGAGCCAGTCGCATCTCCGACCCCATCGGCCAGACGGTTTAGATCTGGGGCGAACCTCGACGCCACGCCCGCGCCCGCCGCACCCGCCGCTGCCGTGCCGATACTGCCACCGCCAAGACCACCAATCAGACCACCACCGATCACGTGGAGCGCCACCCGATTGCTGCCACCTTCAGCCCAAGTCGCTGCACCTTCCTTGTCGTAGTTCGCCTGCGCGATATTGCGCTTCACATCCGCATACGCACCGATTCCCTGCGCCACCACTTGCCCCGCCGCCTGCGCGGCCTGCATCGTATCGGCCCGTTGGTTCAGAATCTCGTTTACGTCGGGCGTGCTCGCCACGGTCCCGTTCGTGTTCATCGTGTCGCGGCTCAGGCTCGCCACGTCCTGCGTCTGACGATCTTTGTCCGCGATATTGACCGTGCCCGCGCCCACCGCGCTACGCGTGGCCGAGCTCTGGTCGCCGCTCTCATTCTGGCCGATCATCGGCACCGGTCCACCCGAGCCCGGCACTGAAGCAGTGCCGACAGCCTTGTCGGAGCTCGTCCCCGGCGACAGGCCCACCGATCCGCCGATGCTGTTCGCCGAATAGTGCGAGTGGTTGCCGACGTCTGCGAACGTCAGCGTGCCGGTGAACAGGTTGTTCTTCGCCGCGTCCTCCGCGCCCGCGATGACCGCCCCCGTGAGCGCCGTATTGCCTTTGACCGACACGTCAAAGCCGCCGTCCCCCGCAACCAGCCCCGCCTGTTCCTTGACCTGCGCATAGTTCCCATCCGCGCGCCCGTTCTGTGCGCTGAAGCTCGCGCCGCCGCCGCCCTGACTGATCGAGAAGCCGCCGCCGGTGCTGCTCTGATGCGCCGCGCTGACGGTCGTATCCTGCACGCTCGCGATGTTCAGATTGCCGCCGACGTCCGCCGCGATCTGTCTTCCGGCGATCTGCGAGCCGATGACGTTCGTATCGCCGCCCGAGACGATCGCGACGCTATTCGCGCCCGTAACGTGCGACGCGTTCTGAATCAACGCGTCGCTGTTGGCGTCGCCGTGCGCGTTCGCCATCGCCGCCGATATGCCGAAAACGTTCGTGCCGAACGACACGCCTACGCTCGCGCTCTTGCTGCTGTTAGAGCTGCGCGTCGACGCCGTGTCGGTCGTGTTGACGACGTTCACTTGATTCTTGGCGGCGAGCAACACGTCGCTTGCGCTGATGTTCGAGCCGGCGATGCTCAGGTTTCCCTCGGTTGCCGCGAACGCCGCCGCGCCTCCTGCGTTCACAGACGAACCGCGATGGATTATCTGCGTCTCGCTCGAATCGCTGCGACTGCTGCTCGACCCGACGCTCAATTGAACGGCAATGCTCGGGTTCTGCATCAGCGCGCCGCCGGTCGCACCGGAGACGCCCATCGCCGCATTCCCCGCGGCCGCGATCGCGTGCAGCGTCGCCGCGCGCTAATTACCCGTGCTCGTGGAATGGCTGATAGTTTTGCCTTCCGAGTACGCGTTGTTGATCGCATGCGCCACCGATCGAAGTTAACTTTTGTCTTTTGCCTATGCCATTAGCGCTTCAACTCTATTTCGATCGCATGCGTTGAAGACCGCCTGTACAGAATGTTCCTCTCCTGGCTGCCAGTCTAGAATTGCATCGTGCAGAACTTCAAGATAAATCCTCATCTCAGACGACTCAAGTTCAGGCAACCGTTCATGCACGATGATGACTCGTTCCTGACTAATCCAATGGAAGTCTCTCAAACAATCGAAGAACGCATTCCAGTTAAACCCGAAATAACTTGGTAACGACAGCGACTGATAAAGCACGTCGAATAGTTCCTTCGGGGTCCGCAAACATCCGTCAATCCGACTTACGAGAGCGTTTTCGTCATTAAAATGATAAGCATTGTCCACAAAGACAAAAGCTTCCTTCATCGTCATAGCTTTCTTACCTTTGTACTGGTAAAAATGTCTGATAGTGGTCCGGGGTTTAGTACATCCCTCCCGTTCTTGCCTGCCACAAGACACTCAGGCCCTTGCCCATTCGCGCCCGAAGTAGAAACTACATACTCCGTGTAGTATCCGGAGGACTGTTCCGATAAAAGTTGCGCTCCGTCAATTGGCCGATTATTGAAGGTGATACCGTCATTTTGCGATGATGGGGATTCCCCATTTCAAGTATCTGATTAACGGCGTAGAGACGTCTCCAGTTCATCTAAACCAAGGTCCGAAGCTTTCAGGGTCGTCGCTTAGCATCCCAGCTTTGCGGAGATGGACTGGCGAAGTTTTTGCAAACCAAATGAAGAGCACAAGAAACAACGGCACCCCTATCGACAGAAGCGCAAGATTCTCATTCATATCGAAGGCAAGACGACATAGACCCGCAACGAGGAAGGACCAACAGCCAGCACCAATCGTTGAAGCAAGCGAGACCATTGTCCAGATTTGAACCGTCGCGTAGAGACGTCTCCAGTTCATTTGAACCAAGGACCAAATTTCTCCGGGTCATCGCTCAGCATGCCAGCCTTGCTAAGGTGAGCCGGCAAATACCGAACAAAGACTGTTAGCAGAAGCAGGAAGCTCGGGATACCAATGGCAAATACAGAAACGTTCTCGCTCAATCCGATAAGCCTTCTACATATGCCGATCAAGATCACAGAGTACAGGCCGGCAGCCGCGATCGAGATGCAGCCGACGGTGCCAAGTATCTGACTAACGGCGTAGAGACGTCTCCAGTTCATTTGTTGTCAAACCAAGGTCCGAAGAGTTCAGGATCGTCGCTCAGCATGCCTGCCTTGCGTAACGACGTTGGCAAAAGCTTTATGAACACAAGCAGAAGAACTAAAAAAAATGGAAGACCGATCGCGAACACTGCGACGTTGTCGCTCAGGCCGATTAGCTTTCGGCACACTCCGATTACGACGACGGTATAGCATCCTGCTCCAAGTGCAGAAGTCAGACAAATCACGAACCAAATCTGAAATACCGCGTAGGCTCGACGCCAGTTCAATTCTTTTCTCCCGTGCGGCGGACATCATTGACCACCGTTGCGCCTTTAGTTCCAATTCCGGACCATAGAGATACTCGATTAGCAATATTCGAAGTGCCGATGATCGGAACCGTCTTCAAGTTGTTAATGTTCGGCACGGTCACGTCAAACATCGATCCTGTACGATTCAGTCCGTCCGCTTTCCCTACGTTCAACGCCACCGGCACTCGAAGCGCTATAAGTGCCGTCGCAAGATTGGCTCCATCGTATGTCACATCTCCCCAGCCGGCGGGTAGCGCTTGGTTGAACCCATAACGCAACGGGTTTAGTCCAGATGCGGATATGCCATCGTAGCGGTTAGATAGGCTTGTCGCGCCTTCGATTGCATCGCTCGTGCCGAAGACGAACATCCATCCCCCAACCGCACAACCCACGCCGCTTCCACAGAGCGAGCCCCCGGCATTCGCGGTTACCAGTCCCAGTCCAGTCTTCACGACATCCTTCGCCACGCCCATCGGATCACTCCTCACCATATCCGTGACCTTCTGCCCGGGCGTGTAATTGAACAATCCCGTCTCCTTCTGATTGTTCACCCATGCGAGTTCCGGCCCGAGCTGTGACGCCTCAAGCTGACTCACGAAGTTGGCGTTGTATTGCTCACTGCCCGGCGCGTATTCGGCCCAACATTTCACCGCATAGCACGCCGCTTTGGTCAACCGACTGGCCTCGGCCGCATCTCCGTTCGCTTGGTCCGCGATCGTCTTCTTCTCCTTCTGGTTCAACTGCCGATTGTACAAATCCGCGTTACTGGCGGTCACGGCGCCTGCTTCGCCACCTGCCAACGCGCCGCCCGCGCCCGCGACTACATTCGCCGCGAAATTTCCAAGCGTCTTCGAGCCGGTCGCGTTTCCCACGCTCTCGGCGACTCCGCTCAGCTGTGGCGCGAATCCCGCCGCCACTCCCGCGCCCGCTGCCCCGCCTGCTGCCGTGTCGATGCCGCCGCCACCCAATCCGCCAATCAAGCCGCCGCCGATGACGTGCGCGATCACCCGGTCCCTTCCGCCCTCGGCCGTTGCATCGGCTGTCGCCTGATCGTGATCGGCGATGGCCAGCGCGTGCTTCATATCGAAGTACGCGCCAATGCCTTGCGCGACCACTTGGCCCGCCGCCTGTGCGGCCTGCATCGTGTCGGCCTGCTTGTTCAGGATCTCATTCACGTCGGGCGTGCTCGCCACCGTCCCGTTCGTGTTCGTCGTGTCGCGGCTCAGGCTCGCCACGTCCTGCGTCTGACGATCTTTGTCCGCGATATTGACCGTGCCCGCGCCCACCGCGCTACGCGTGGCCGAGCTCTGGTCGCCGCTCTCATTCTGGCCGATCATCGGCACCGGTCCACCCGAGCCCGGCACTGAAGCAGTGCCGACAGCCTTATCGGAGCTCGGACCCGGCGACAGGCCCACCGATCCGCCGACACTGTTCGCCGAATAGTGCGAGTGGTTGCCGACGTCTGCGAACGACAGCGTTCCGGTGGACAGACTGTTCTTCGCTGCGTCATCCGCCCCCGCGATGACCGCCCCCGTCAGCGCCGTATTGCCTTTGACCGACACGTCAAAGCCGCCGTCGCCCGCATATAGCCCCGCCTGTTCCTTGACCTGCGCATAGTTCCCATCCGCATGGCCGTTCTGTGCGCTGAAGCTCGCGCCGCCGCCGCCCTGACTGATCGAGAAGCCGCCGCCGGTGCTGCTCTGATGCGCCGCGCTGACGGTCGTATCCTGCACGCTCGCGATGTTCAGATTGCCGCCGACGTCCGCCGCGATCTGTCTTCCGGCGATCTGCGAGCCGATCACGTTCGTATCACCGCCCGAGACGATCGCAACGCTATTCGCGCCCGTAACGTGCGACGCGTTCTGGATCGCTGCGTCGCTGTTGGCGTCGCCGTGCGCCTTCGCCATCGCCGCCGATATGCCGAAGCCGTTCGTGCCGACCGACACGCCGACGCTCGCGCTCTTGCTGCTGCTGGAGCTGCGCGTCGACGCCGTGTCGGTCGTATTGACGACGTTCACTTGATTCTTCGCGGCGAGCAACACGTCGCTTGCGCTGATGTTCGAGCCGGCGATGCTCAGGTTTCCCTCGGTTGCCACGAACGCCGCCGCGCCTCCTGCGTTCACAGTCGAACCGCGATTGATCGTCTGCGTCTCGCTCGAATCGCTGCGGCTGCTGCTCGACCCGACGCTCAATTGAACGGCAATGCTCGGGTTCTGCATCAGCGCGCCACGGGTCGAGCCGGCGACGGCCATCGCCGCATTCCCCGCGGCCGCGATCGCGTGCAGCGTCGCCGCGCGGTCGTTGCCTGCGCTCGCCGAATGACTTGCTGCGTGGCTCTGCGTGTAGGCGTTATTGATTGCATCGCCCACTGAACCCGACAGCCCGAGCGCCAGCCCGCTCGTATGTGAAGTTTCCGTCCGCGAACGCTGCGCCGTGTCCTTGGCCGCGTCGATGGTGACGTTCGCGCCCAGGCCGACGAGGTCCTTCGCCGCAATCAGATCACTTCCGGTCACATGGAGTGTATTGCCGGCCTGAATCGAGAGATTGCCCGCCAGCGAGCCGACCGTGCTCGCGTTGTTCGTCACGCTCGAAGCCTGATCGGTCGTCGCGAGATTGTTGCTGCCATAGGTCACGCTCAGGCCGCTAGTGCCGAACCCGGAGCGCTTTTCCTGATAGCTGCTCGACGACGTCATGGTGTTCTGCGACGTGCCGATCTTGAGGTCATGCGCCGCGCTCAATGCCACATCGTTCGTGCCGACGATCGTACTGCCTTGGACGTTGATGTCCCGGCCGCTGGCGATCGTCACCGCGTCTGCGGAAACCATGCTGCCTTGTGCAAGCGTCGCCGTGCTCGCGCGCGAACTCGTGACCTCCTTTCCGCTGATCGCATTGCTGTGGCTGTGCTGCTCCTGCGTGTTCTCGAGGTGCGTCTCGGTCGCAGCCGCAATGTTGACGTTGCCGGTGGCCGCAAGCGCGGCCGTGCCGTGGTCGAGGTTGATTGCGCTTCCGACGACGTTGATCTCCTTGCCCGACGCCACGACGAGCGAATCGCCCGCGTTGAGCACGGTGCTCGTGAGCGTGTTGTCGGAGCGGTGCAGCGACTCCGAGTAAGCGCCGTGACCGTCGGCGCCTGCGCTGTTGCTGTCGACGGTCGAGGTCGCGCGCGCGGCCTGCAGGGTGACATTGCCATTCGTCGCGAGCACGCCGCCGCCGTTCAGATCCAGCGACGCGCCGGTCGCGGTGAGGTCGCCGCCGATGCCGATCTGCGTCACGCCGCCTACATTCAGCGCGCTGCCGGTCGTCTGGTTGAGGTTGGTATTCGACACGCCATTGGCGCGCTCGACGACCTTGTTCTCGCCCGTCTGCACCGAGCCAAGCTCATAGTTTCCGCCAACGAGCATGGCGAGATTGCCGCCGACGTCCAGCGTGCCGGCGTTCTGTTGAACGTCGCCGCCGGTCACGATCGCCGCGTCGCCTGCAACGTTCACGGTCGCGAGCGGCCCGAGCGTGCTCACGGTGCGCGTCGCGCCGGTCGCGCTGACCTGGTGGATTGTATTGACGGCGGTATTGAAGAGAAGATTGCCGCCGGCGTTTAGTGCCAGGCTGCCCGCGTTGACGGTGGCGGATGTCAGATCGACGTCGCCTTGCGTGGTGAGGGACATCAGGCCGCCGCTACGCAGCGCGCCGAAAGCGTTGTCGATCTGCTTGCCCTGAATGGAGAGCGTGTTGCCCGCTTGCATTGTGCCGCTGTTCGTGAACGTCTGTGCGTCCTTCAGATCGATATCGGTCGCGGCGATCAGTGGTCCGTTCGTGTTCTGCCGGCTCGCCTTCCCGAGGTACACGACGGGCACGAGCACGGCCTGACCGTCGACGATGACCGTCTGCATGATGACGACGTTGCTCGTGAGCGCCGCGACCTGTTCCGGCGACAGACTCATGCCGAGCGGCAGATCGAGCGACTTCGCGAGCGACGCGCCCGCGGCCAATAGCGCCTCATACATGGCTTGCGTGTCGGTGTACGGACCGAGCACGGCGCGGCCCGTCAACGCCGTGACCTGATTGCGCACGAGCTGTTGCTCGTACAACCCATCGCCCAGGCGTTTCTGTACCTTCTGCGGATCGAGATCGAGCTGCCGCAGAAAGTAGTCGCTTGAAATGAAGCTCCGCTGGTTCGTGAAAGCCGGATTGGTCGCGATGAGATACGTCGCGTCCGGCGCGCTCGTGCGACTGAACAGACCGCCCTGCGGAATCGAGAGGTTCTGCAACACACTCTGCGACGTCGCGCCCGCGATCACGGGATCGATCACCCGCAAGCCGGGCCGCGTACCGAGATCGCCGATCACGACGCCTGAACCCGCCTGAGCCGGAGCAAGTCCGATGGACGGCAAGCCCGCGTTGGCGGCGGTGTTGTTGATGCTCACGCCCGAGCCGGAGAATGTGCGGCCTGCGACGAAACTCGATTCGTAGGCGGGCAGCGCATAGGTGCGGATATCGGCGGGCGCGACTTGCGCGTAGCCGCCTGGACGACCGCCGACAAACGGCGCATCGCCGAACGGTAGCGTCCAGTTGTGCTCCGAGTCGTCGTAGTTGTTGTAGTGGTAATAGCCCGAGTACGTCACCTGCACGACGGGCGCGCTTTGTCCGCGCCAACTGTTCTGATCGAGCGTTGACGGCGCCGCGATGTCGCCGGCCGCTGCGACCGCGCTCCAGAAGTTCTGCAACAGGCCCACATGGGACGCGTCGAGACTGCCGCCGGCGATGATCTGCGCCTGCGGGCTGATCGACGCGATCAGGTTGGCGAGCGCGACGCCCGTATAGGTCGTGTACTGATAGCCGCTGTTCCACTGGCCGCCGTGCGGCGGTTCAACGTAAGCGCCGCCGATGGCGTTTGGATCCGGCGGCGCGCCCCACGGCACGTTTTGACCGGAGCAAGCGGCGGCGTAATAGGCGGTGCAGCCCGACATGCTGATGCCGAGCTGCTCCATCAAGGCGGGGTTGAGCGGCTGATTGAGGCCGGTCGTCGTCATCGTGGTGCGCGTGTTCGTCACCTGAGCGGCATAGAGCGTCATGTCGCCCGCCGACTCGATCAGCGCCGACTGATTGCGGATCAGGTTCGCGTTCGTATAGTCGCCGTTCGCGTCCCTGCCGCCCGCGAGCACGACCTTGCCGAGGCCGTAGATCGCGGTGCTCGCTTGCGTATCGGTCGCGCTGATGTCGTCGCGATTTTCGATGTCGGAGGCGAGTAGTTCGAGCGTGCCTTTGTCATCGGTCGCGCCGATGAGCGCCGTCGGTCCGAGATTGAGAAGCGCGCCGCTCGCATTGAGCGAAACACTGCCGCCGATGATCGCCCCGGTATTCGTCAGTGTGTTTGAGTGCGTAGTCAGCGTGCCGCCCGCCATCATCGTGCCGCTGTTGCGGACATCGCCCGCGTTGACGTCGAGGTTGTTCGCGGTCTGGAGCAGCACGCCGTTGGTGAACGTGCCGGGCAGCGTAAAGGCCAGGTCGTGACCGGTGCTGAACTGCAAATCAGCGGTTGGCGCAAAGTCGCCCTGGACGATCACGGCCACGTCATGCGCCGCGCTGTAGGCGCCGCCGCCCGTCAGCGTCGCCGCGTTGATCGTCAGGTCACGGGTCGCGCCGATCTGGCCGCTCGTGTTCGTGATCGCGCCGGAGGTCGTGATCGCCACGTCGCCATTCGAGCCCGCCACGCTGCCGATCCCGCCGCCGCTGTTGTCGACCGTGTCGGCCCGCACCGTCAAGTTCGCGCCGCTCAACTGCGCGCCTTGTGTGTTGACGAGCGCGGCACTGTCGACCGAAATGCGGCCGTTGGCGGTCATCGTGCCGCCGCGGCTGACGATGCCGTTGCCGCCTCGCACGGCTGTATCGCCTTGGCCAAGATTGCTCACGAGCCCGCCCGTATTGTCGATGCTCGCCGCCTGAAGGTCGAGCGTGCTCAGATCAACGCCTGCGCCTGTGCCCGCTTGAATCTGCCCGTTCGTGTTCGTCCAGCCGCCGCCGCTGGCGAGCGACAGCGACCCGAGCGCGCGAATCGCGCCCTGCGTATTGTCGACGTCGCCGGCGAAGCGCGCAGAGATCGCGCCTTGTGCGGCCAGCACGCCATTCGCGTTGTTCAGGCCAGCGGCCTGCGCGGTGAGCGTGCCCGCTGTAATGATCCGGCCGCCGGCGTTCGAGAAATAGCCGGCGCCGTTGCCGGGCGTAATCGTCAGCGTGCCCGTACCAGCATCGATAATCGAGCCGCCGTCGTTGATGAACGCGCCGGGCGCGAGCGTCAGATCCGTGCTGTTGGTCTGAAAGGTGCCGCCGTTGGAATTGTCGAAGGTGCCGCCGACATGGAATCCCGTCGGCGTTGCGCCGTATTGCGTGATCCGGCCTGCGTGATTAATGAGTGTCGTCGCGTTCACATTGAGCGCGTTCGCCTCGATCCCGCCGCCGGTATTGTCGATTGTGCTGGTACTCGTGACCATGAGATTCGGCGCGACGATCGAGCCGCGGCTATTGGTCAGTCGCCCGGTCCGGATCGTTTCGCTCGTGCCTGCGCCGATCTGGCCGCCGTCGTTGTTCAACGCAGCGCTGACCAGATTCACGTCCGTGTTCGACAGCAGCTTGCCGTCGGCGTTATCGAGCATGCCGTCCGCCATCACCGCAAGGCCGTCACGGGCTGCCATGGAGCCCGACGCGTTCACGACTGCGCCAGCCGCGACATCCACCCGCCCGTTGCTGGCGATCGAGCCGCCGCGGTTCGAGAGCGACGCCGCGCTCAACTGGATATCTGCCGCGCTGAGCACGCCTTGATCGTTGACCAGCGCATTCGCGGCGCTGACCTCGAGGCCGCCGCCCGCCGTAGTCGTCGCGCCCGAAAGGTTCACATCGGCCGCGCGCGCCGCTAGTACAAGCGCGCCGTGCGCGGACGTGGTGCTGCCGCCGAGATCGAGCGCGCTGCCGCTCAGGGCCGCATTGCCGCCGGCAACATTGCGGCCCTTCATCGTCACGGCGCCCGATGCGCTCACGTCGAGGTCACCCGATTGCGCCAACGACCCGTCACCGTTGACGCCAGCCGCAAGTGTGCCCGTCGAAGCGATGTTGTCCGAGCGCAGCGTTGCCTGACGCTGCGCCGCAAGCACGCCGCTGTTCGCCAGCACTCCGCCCGTCGTGGCGACGAGGTCGCCTTGCGCGTAAGTCGTACCGCGATTGTCGATGCCGTCGCGTGCGGAAATGTTGAGCGTGCCGCTTGCGTTGGTCTGCCCCCCGAGCACGAGTTTCCCGTTCGACGTGAGCGTCAAGTCGCCCGCCTGAGCGGCGAGCACGCCGCGCGTCGAGACGCCGACGCCATACTCGTTCGACGCCAGAAAGATGCGATTGGCATACATGCCACCGAGCGCGCTCACGTCGAGCGCGACGGCGGATGCCGTGCCGTTGCCCGCGATCGGCGTCGCGGCGAGCGTATCGTGATCGATGCCGTTCGCGCCGGTAATCGCGTTGAGCCGGTTCGCGTAGATGGCCGCGTTCACCTGAATCGCACGCGCCAGCAGGTCGACCTGATCGATGTTGGCGGCGTTCAATCCCGCACCTTGCACGACGAGGGCGCCGCCGCTCACCGTGAAACCCGTCAGCGACCCGTTCGGCCCAAAGTTCGGCGTGCCCGTGGTCAGAATGGCGCGGCTCGTGTTGATGAAGCCGCCCCCGTCGACTATCAAACCGTTTGGATTGGCAACAACGACCTCGGCGCGCGGCCCGGCGACTTCAACATACCCTCGAATCGCGGAGGGCGAAGGGCTCATCACCTGATTGACGATCACGCGCGCGGAGCCGCCCGGCGCGAGATTGGCGTTGCCGTTGATCAATCCGGCCTGCTGCGTCTGCGTGATGGCGGGCGAGTTGTTGAGGATCGCGCCTTGTCGCTGAACGTCGAATTGCGAGTAGTGATTGAGCGACACACCGGCACCCGAAGGCTTCGCGATATTCACTTGTGCGACGCCGTTTTGCGTCTGTAGGACCTGCGCACCAGAGCCCGGGACCGCGACGATCTGCGCCCAAGTCGGTGCGACTGAAGCAAGCGCTCCGAAGCACAGCATGGCGGCGGCAACAAGCGGACGCAACAGGAGGTGCGGCGCCGCGCTGCGCGTGCCTGCGACCCATACGGCTGGTTCGCTATCGTGAGCGCATGCGAAATCAGCGACAGCGACGTGCATGTTCCGCAGACGGTTGTACACCAGCTTGAAAAGACCGTGATTCATGTTCTTGCAGAAAGGGAGTCGGCGGAACCGGCTCGCGAGGCATGGCAACGCAGGCAAGCAGCACGTGTATTGTCAGCGCTCCGAATTGCCCGGCGTAGGTCGATAAATCTGAAAAAAACGCCTCGCACGAGGCGACGCGCAAAATCAGAGGCATGCCTGTTGCCAGTCCGTGGCGCGACGGAACGATCACGCGGGACCTGGGATCGGCGCCTCTCAGGGAGGCGAGGGCAGGTCAGCCAAGCGCGGCGACCTCGTTTGCAATGAGCCCGCGCAGCTTGCTTGCGTGGTGAATCGTGATCAAGCACGTCGCCTGATGCTGACTCAGGTACGCGCGTATGACGGGGGAGGGCGGGTGGATACGGGTATGGATGCGGTGCCTCTGACGCCCACGGGTTCGCCCTCTTGTGGTGAGGGCCCGCGTACCTCTTCAGGAGAGGCGACGGGCCAATAGCAGAGTTGAGCGGCTGGAGCGACGAAGAACCCGAATCGCTCTGCACCCTCTACTACGGCCCGCCATTGAACGGTCGGACACGATGCACGTCCGTGCAAGGACGTGAGAGATCGGAAACCTGCGAATTCAACCGCCTCGCCCATGACAGGCGAAGCGGGGTTCTTCTCATTTGCGGCTCACAGGTCGGTTGAAACCTGCTTCCGCGATGCACTCGCCGAACCGCAAAAACTACGCACAATCGCGCCTAATTGCACTGAGAAGATTCTGAGTCTTGCGATGCGTTGAATGTGCGTGATTCGCTGCCTGTTGTCCAAATCTGTGACGCGATCGCGCAAGGGTTTGGCGCACGCGGTGAAACGATGATGAGCACAGCACGCCGCACGCCGCGCTTCTCTCCTCAATGCTTCAGGCACGTGTCGGCATTCTTCCACGTGCACGTGTCAAGCCCCGTATGCACGATCGGCTTCACCGTCTTCCCCTCCGCAAGATCACGCATCACCATCGCCGCCTGATAACCCATCTCCTCCGGACGCTGACCCACCAGCACATTCACCTTGTGATCCTTCAAAGCCTGCAGTTCGGGCGCAAGCGTATCTGCCGACACAATCACGAACTTGCCGCTCTGGATCTTGTCCATGATCGGCGCAACCACCTGCGAATAGGCCTGCGGCGCAAACAGCGGCCAGCCACCCTCCAGCACGAACGCATCCAGTCCGCTGGCGTTCGCCGTCAACGTGTCCTGCATCATCTGGTTCGCTTTCGCCGCATCATCATTCACGTAGAGCGGGCACGCGCTGATCTCGTTCCAGCCATTCTCGCCCGCCAGCTTCGACACGCCTTTCTTGCCCGCCAACGCATCACGCGTCCCCTGAGCCCTCTGATTGATGTTCTCAGCAGCAGGGTTGCCCATCACCAGACAAATCTTTCCACCCTTCGGCATCAGCGTCTTCAACTGCTCGCCAAGCTTCACACCCAGGTCGTAGTTGTCCGTGCCGACATAGCTCTTGCGCAACGACTGGTCCTTCGGCAATAAATCCGCATCCGCAGTGATGACCGGAATCTTGCTGCCACGCCGGCGAATCACTTCAGCAATCGCAGGCGCATTCGATGGCGAAATCGCAATCGCCGCCACGCCCTTCGTCAGCAAGTCGTCGATGATCTGCACTTCCGCACTCTCGTCGGCGGCCGTCGCGGGCCCCGTGTAGTAGCACGTATAGCCTTGCTTGCTCAGCTCCTTGTTCGCCCGGTCACAGCCCTGATGCATCAGATCGAAATAGGGGTTGTCCAGGCCCTTCACCACCAGGGCCAAGGTCTTGTCCGCCGCGTAGGCAGATGAGGCCAGCATCGCCAGGCCTCCCAGCGCAGCAAGGTACACCAATGCTTTCTTCATTTTCGTCTCCAGTAAGACAGCTCAGTCCGTCTGCCGGTCGCCGCCGAGCCGGTTGAAAAGCACCGCGACAATGATGAAGGAGCCCACCACCGTTCCCTGCCAGAATGAATCAACGCCCAGCAGGATCAGGCTGTTGCGGATAACTTCGATCAGCGCCGCCCCAACGACCGTGCCGAACGCGCTGCCCATGCCGCCCATCAGGTTCGTGCCGCCAATCACCGTGGCGGCAATCACGCGCAGTTCGTCGCCCGTGCCGAGACCCGTCGTCACCGCGCCGAGCCAGCCAACCTCCAGGATCGCGGCGACGCCCGCCATCAAGCCAGCCAGCACGTACACCGAGCAGATCACCCGGCGCACCGGCACGCCGGTCAGGTTCGCCGCATGACGATTGCCGCCGACCGCGAAGACATAGCGGCCCCAGCGCGTCCAGCCGAAGGCAAACCAGAACAGCAGCGCGAGCACGACGAGAAACCACACCGGATTGGCAACGCCGAGCGTCGATCCGCCGCCAAGCGCGAGCAGTTTGCTGCCGTCAGGACCGAAATCGAAGATGGTGCGGCTGCGGGAAATGACGAGGGCGAGACTGCGGCCCACGCTCAGCATGCCAAGCGTCACGACGAAAGGCTGCATGTTGAGATAGGCGATCAGGAAGCCATTCACCAGGCCGACGAGACCCGCTGTCAGCAAGCCCATGCCGATGCCGGCCCACAACGGATAGCCGGCGTTCATGACCACCGACAGCACGACGCCGCTGAGGCCGATGGTCGAGCCGACCGAAATGTCGATGCCGCCCGTGACGATCACCGCCATCATGCCCAGCGCGACGATGGCGACGAACGCGAAATTACGCGTCACGTTGAACAGGTTTTGCGACGTGGCGAACGTCGAGGTCGCCAGAGACAGCACGATGCAGGCAACGATCGTCGCGAGCACCACCCAGAACACCTGGCTTGCAAGCATGCCGGACCAGCGCGTATGCGTCCTCGCTGACTGCGGATCATCGAGCACGACCGGAATCGGGTTCGGCCTCTGTTGGGCATCCTTCAAGTGAGGTCTCCAGGCGGTGAAAAGTCAGGCGACGGCGATGGCTCCGGTAATGAGACCGGTCACTTCTTCTGGCGATGTGTCTTTCGTCGGCTTGTCGGACACCTTGTGGCCACGCCGCATGACGACCACGCGGTGCGCAACGGCAAACACGTCGGGCATGCGGTGGCTGATCAGAATGACGGCAATGCCATGTTCGGACAGCCGGCGGATCAGGTCGAGCACCTCGGCCACCTGACGCACGCTGATCGCAGCGGTCGGTTCGTCCATGATGACGAGCCGCGCTTCCGACAGACGCGTGCGCGCGATCGCCACCGCCTGCCGCTGACCACCCGACATCTGCCGCACGAGATCGCGCGGGCGCGTTTCGGATTTCAATTCACGAAAGAGTTCGCCGGCCCGCTGGTACATGGTGGCGTGATCGAGGACGCGGAAAGGCCAGACGCCGATGCGCGGTTCCCGGCCCAGGAAGACGTTGGCGGCGGCCGTCAGGTTGTCGCATAGCGCGAGATCCTGATAGACGACCTCGATGCCCTGGGCGCGCGCATCGACAGGCTTGCTGAAATGAACGGGTTGGCCGCTCATGCGAATCTCGCCATGCGACGGCGGAAAATTCCCGGCGATGATCTTCACGAGTGTCGACTTGCCGGCGCCGTTGTCGCCCATGAGACCCACCACCTCGCCGGGCTCGAGACTGAATGTCACGTCGGTCAGGGCCTGTATCGCGCCGAAGTGCTTCGAAACCTCCTTGAGTTCGAGAAGACTCATGGACGGGCGGGCTCGCGGTGGAGTCGTCCTTGCTTCTGCGCGGGCGACGGTTGGATTCGCTGACTAGCTAATTTTTTAGAGCATGGCGCCCCTTTTAGCAAGGCACTTTCAATCAGCGCTTTCCCGAGGCCCGCGTGTGTCGCGAACGCCTCGTGTCCTGACTCGCACCTTACAGGCTTGCCGCAAGCAGCCGAAGCCTTACATTCCCCTCAGCGCGGCGAAAGCGCCTGCGCCGATTGCAGCAGATCGTCCAGCATCGACTGACGGCGTTCAGGGTCGGTGTCGCGGCCCGTCATGAAGCACAGCGCGGCAATCGGAATGCCCGCGCGGTCGCGCACGGGCGCGGCCATGCAGAGCCGAAACGCATTGGACAGACCTTCCGTGCAGCAATAGCCCAGCGTTTTCGCATGCTGTACATCGCGCATGAATTGATCGAAATCGATGCGCACGCCGTTGTCGAGCACGAAGTCATCGGCGGGAATCAGCGCGCGGATGGCGTCGGCGTTCATGTGGCCGAGCAGCAGGCGTCCGGTCGCGGTCCACGGAATCGGCACGCGCACGCCGATATCCGAGCTGATGTTGAAGGGCCGCGCACTGTTCTCCGATAGCACCACCGCGTACTTGTTTCCTTCGAGCATGCACAGCTGCGTGGTCTCGTCGTATTTGCGCACGAGCGCGAGAATGGACTGATGCGCGCGGCTGATGAGGTCGTTGTGCGCCGCGTAGTCCGAGCCGTAGTAATGCATCTCGCGTCCGAAGAACACACTGCCATCCGCCGATGTTTCGAGCCAGCCCACGTCGGCGAGAATGGCGACGAGTTCATAGATGCTCGAACGCGGCGAGCCGGTCGCTTCGATCAGCTCGCGCATCGTCATGGGCCGCTGCGCATGATGCAGCTTCCTGAAGATATCGATGACACGGTCCACGCCTCGCGCGCGCGACGATTCCGTTGCTGCCATTCGCTCAGCCTTCAATGGTCGAGTACACGGCTGAGAAACTGCCGCGTGCGTTCGTTCGCCGGGTTGACGAAGATGTCCTCGGGGCCGCCTTGCTCGGCAATCACGCCCTTGTCCATGAACACGACGCGATCCGCCGTCTTGCGCGCAAAGCCCATCTCGTGAGTGACGACGACCATCGTCATGCCGTCGCGCGCCAGGCCGCGCATCACTTCCGTCACTTCGCCGACGAGTTCGGGATCGAGTGCGGACGTGGCTTCATCGAAGAACATGATGCCGGGCTCGACCGCCAGCGCCCGAGCAATGGCGACGCGCTGCTGCTGTCCGCCCGACAACTGGATCGGATAGTGCGAGGCACGGTCCGCGAGTCCCACGCGGTCGAGCGTCTCCATCGCGCGGGTGCGGGCATCGGCGGGCGACATGCCGCGCGCCTTGATCAATGCAAGCGTGACATTGCCGAGCGCGGTCTTGTGCGGGAACAGGTTGAACTGCTGAAACACCATGCCGACGTGGCCGCGAATCTCGCGCGCGCGCTTCGGATCGTGCAGGGGCACGTCGTTGACCCACACCTGGCCGGAGTCCGTCGTCTCCAGTCCGGCCATGATGCGCAGCACCGTGCTCTTGCCCGAACCGGATGCGCCGATCAGCACCAGCACTTCGCCTGGGCGCACGTCGAGATTGATGTCGTTGAGCACGCGCGTCGCGCCGAATGCCTTGCTTACGCCCGACAATGAAATGGCGGGTTTGGTCTGAATCGAATCGCTCACGTCAGTCTCCGGCGGTCATGATGGCGCACCCATTGCGAGAGCGGGAAGCACACGACGAAATAGATCAGCGCAACGAGCCCGTAGATCTCCACCGGCTTGCCGATGCGGTCCACGATCGCCTGGCCGCCGTGCATCAGTTCGGACATGCCGATCATGCTGACGATCGACGTATCCTTGATGAGGGACAAATACTGCCCGACGAGCGGCGGCAGCACGATGCGTCCGGTCTGCGGCAGCACGACCGAGGTGAAGGCCTGCATGCGCGACAGACCGAGAATCTGCGAGACTTCCCACTGTCCCTTCGGCACCGACTCGATGCCAGAGCGGAAGACTTCCGCGATATACGCGCCCTGATACACGCTCAGGCCAATCACGCCCGCGGCAAAGACATCGATGGCATAGCCGAAGTACGAGACGCCGAAGTAGATGAACATCAGCGTGATGAGCACGGGCGTACCGCGAAACAACTCGGTATAGAGCTTCGCGATCCGGTCCGTTCCCCACGGTCCGAACGACCGCAGCACGGCAGCGAGCAGGCCGATGAGCGTGCTCCCGACGATCGCTGCAAGCGACAGCAGCAGCGTCGTCACGAGCCCTTGCAGCAGGATCGACAGACTGTTTTTCAGTAGCTCGAGTGACATGGCTCAATCCCCTCATGCACCATTCGCGCGATTTGCACGACGCAGCGTGAATCCAGTCTTGCGCGCACCCGGCCTCACGACGAGCGGCGGATGAAACATCCGTGCGCCGAGTTGACTGGCAATCCACGACAGCACATTGCTCAGCACCAGATAGGCGACCAGCACGACCGCGAACGTCTGCACATACAGGAGCGTGCGCGAATTGATGACGGTGGCAGTGCCGGTGAGTTCGGGCAGCGCAATGGCCGACAGCAGTGAAGTACCGAGCAGCAGCTGGATCAGATAATTGACGATGGCCGGATACACCGCGCGCGCTGCCTGCGGCAACACGATCTCCCTGAAGATCTGCCCGCGTTCCAGCCCGAGAATGCCGGCTGCCTCGATCTGTCCGCGCGGCACGGATTGCATGCCCGCGCGAAACACTTCCGAGAGATACGCGCCCACGTTCACGCCCAGCGCGATGACCCCGGCCCAATAGGCATCGAGCGCGATGCCCATCGACGGCAAGCCGAAGAACACGATGAAGATCTGCAGCAGCACCGGCGTATTGCGGATGGCTTCGACATAAGCCCGCGCGATGAACTGCACGATGGACGACGGCGACATGCTGGCGAGCGCCGCGATCAGCCCGAGCGCAAGCGCCAGCACGAACGACAGCAACGTGACCTGCAAGGTCAGCCAGCCGGCCTTGAGGAACTCGGGGACATAGCCCCATAGCGTCATCCATTGATAGCTCATCTGCGCCTCCGCCTCAGAAATGCGGATTGAGCGGATATTTCGGATCGACGCCGAACCACTTCTTGTACAACTGCGCATTCAGCTTCGATGCGTTGATGTTGAACAGGAACAGGTTCAGATAGTTGAGCCACGCCTGGTCGCCTGCCTTCACACCGAACGCGTTGTATTCGAGCGGCACTAGGGCTTCGTTGGTCACGGCCAGTTCCGGATCGAGCTTCGCCTGATAGGCGAGGAAGTTGTTGTCCTCGATCATGGCATCGGCCTGGCCTTGCTTGACGGCCAGAATGGCCGCCTGCGAACTGTCGTATTCCTGGATCTTGACGGGGATGCCCATCGAGCGGACTTCGTCGCCGTTGGTCGAGCCCTTGACCGTCGCGATGGTGCGCCCGCTCATGTCCTTCGCCGACTGGATGCCGCTGCTCTTCTTCACGAGCATCGCTTCGCTGGCGACCACGTAGGGCGAGGTGAACTCGACGACCTTCGCGCGTTCGAGGTTGCGCGTGAAGTTGCAGAACACGACATCGACCTTGGCGGTCTGCAGGTTAGGGATGCGGTTCGCGCTGGTCGTGTTCACGACTTCGAGCTTCACGCCCATTTGCTTCGCGAGTTCCTTGGCGAGGTCGACGTCATAGCCATCCGGATTGCCGTCCTTGTCGTAGAAGCCGAACGGCGCGAACGTGAGGCAATCGCCGACGCGCAGCGTGCCGCGCTGAAGCACGGCCTGTAGCGTCGATGCGGAGGCCGCCGTGGATGAACCCTGTTCGGGCGTCGCCACTTTCGTGCAGGCGGAGAGGGCGAGTAGTCCGCTTACGGCGGTTGCGGCAAGCAGCAAGACGGCCTTGGTGCCCTTGATGCTCTTGGTGCCCTTGGTGCCGAGCTTCATGTTCAGATCCTGGTCGAAGGGGTGGTCTGAGAAACGGCTTCCGGCTCGGTCTTGCACTGGCGATGCTTCCATCGGAGCAATGGATTGTCCGGTATATCGGACAGCTATCTGGCGAGCCGGATTGATGCCAGAGTGTTGGACGTAAAAAAGGAGTGTGCAAGCGGCCCGAACCCTTATTGCTTTCTGGCTTTTGTTGGGATATTTAGCGAACGCACTTTATCCTGGCAACCGATTCCGCTTAAGCGCGTTCCGTGAAGTGCTTCGTCACGACCGCTGCCAGTTCCTGCAATTCCGACTTCTCATCGAAGCGCTCCTCGCGCCGTGACCTGAGAAAGAATCGGGCCTTCGGCAGGGACGGAAGAGCAGGTTTCGAGAGCGTCCGAAGGCCGGGCCGCGCGGCTGCGGAAGCATTGAGACAACCCACGCCGAGCCCGGCCTCCAGGGCGGCGGTGAGGCCCTCGACGCCGGACGCGATATGGCTCACGTAGAAAGGCATGCCTTTTTTCTGCAGGCTGTCCACCGCCAGCCGATGCAGGGAACAGAACTCCGGCAGAAGGACGAGCGGCACGGGGCGCCCGCGCGGCAAATCCGGGCGGCCGGCGGCCGTCACCCATTGCAGTGGCTCGACACCGAGCTCCGTGCTGTCGTTCGAGCGGCGCGACTTCGCGCCGGTCAGGCTCATCAGCAACGCGAGATCGATTTCGCCGCGCTCATACGCGGACTGAATATCGGAAGTCATGCCGACCAGGCTGCGCAGCCGGATCCGCGGACAGTCCGTCACGGCTCGCGCGAGCAGTTGTCCCAGATCCGCGCTGCGGAAGTACCCCGTGACACCGATTCCCACCTCGATGTCCTCGGGAATCTCATGCATGTCGCGCCACGCAGCCTCCGACAAGCCGACGATCCTCCTTGCATGGCGCAGCAGTTGAACGCCTGCCGCGGTAGGCGTGACGCCGCTCTTGGCGCGCAACAGCAGCGTCTGGCCGGCTCGGGCCTCCAGCTTGGCCAGTTGCTCGCTCAAGGCCGATTGCGACAGGCTGCGCGCGGGCGCCGCCGCCGTGATGCTCCGCGCGTCCACCGCGGCAATGAACGACTTCAGCTGTTCGACGTCGAATGCGTGCATTTTCATCCCCCGGATTTCCCGATGGATATTAGCTCATCTTCCCGCTTTTCGGGAACGTCGGAGACGCGCACCATGAACGCATCCAATCACACACAGGAGCGAACCATGCCTCACATCACCATTCAACTTTCGGGATCCCGTGACCGCGCGCTGGGCCAGCGGGCGGCGGAAGCGGTCAGCCAGTTGACCGCGGACATTCTCGGCAAGAAGCCTTCCGACATGGCCGTGACGCTTGACTACATCGCCGACGAAGATTGGCTGGTGGGTGGGAAGAGCCTGGCTGAACTGTCGGCGGCATCGTATTTCGTCGAGGTGAGCATCACCGACGAGACGAATACCAAGGCGGAAAAGGCGGAGTTCATCCGCCAGGTGCACGAAGCGATGCGCGGCTTGCGGGCGGCTGTGCATGAAGTCTCGTACGTCTATCTGATCGATGCTCGCGCTACCGCGTATGGCTTCGGCGGACGGACGCAAGAGTGGCGGCATCAGCAGGCAGGCGTCTAGGCGCACTTCAGGGAGACAGCCATGCTCGGAGACTTGCTCGAAACGATCGGCTCACTGGGCTTGTTGGCCAGTGCCTTGATCCACTACAGGATGGCCTTCAGCGGTCGTAGTGAGGCGCTGCCGGAAGATCCAAGCGCGGCGCACGACCGCGCTTCCGATCACTGACGGGGTCGGTCATTCGACCGATACCCGGCTCAGGAGTCAGATGCGATCGTGCATGCATTCCAGGCAACGATTCGCAGCATGAAGTCGTCCTGACTCGCAGTCTTATCAAGAGGAGCATCCCTATGAAGTTGAAAGCATGTGCGGTCGCTGCCATGACGTGTATCGCGCTGTTCGCAGCGAGTCCTGCTTTCGCGCAAACCAGCCAGGCTTCAGCGTGTGCTTCGGTCAGGAACGTGGTGTTGGTGCACGGTCTTTTCGCAGACGGTTCGAGCTGGATGAAGGTCATTCCGCTCTTGCAAGCCAAAGGGCTGCACGTCACCGCCGTACAAAACCCGACCACTTCGCTGGATGCGGACGTTGCCGCCGTCAAGCGCGTCCTGGCCCAGCAGGACGGTCCGACGCTGCTGGTCGCTCATTCGTACGGCGGCATGGTCATCAGCCAGGCCGGCGACGATCCCAAGGTATGCGGGCTGGTCTATGTCGCCGCGCGCGCGCCGGATGCAGGCGAGGACTACACGGCCCTCACGAAGACATTCCCGGCCGCACCGGCGTCGGCGGGATTGCAGTGGTCGGCGGACGGCTACGGCAGCCTGTCGGAGCAGGCGTTCATCGACGACTTCGCCGGAGACATCCCCAAGCCGGAAGCGAAGGCCTACTTTGCCGTTCAGCAACCCATGGGGCGCGCCATCACCACGGCGAGAACGACCGTTGCCGCATGGCGCGACAAGCCGACATGGTACGTGGTGTCCACCGAAGACCGCACCATCAATTCCGATCTCGAGCGCTTCATGGCCAGGCGCATGCACGCGCACACCGTCGAGATCAAGGCGAGCCACATCGTGCTGATATCGCATCCAAAGGAAGTGGCCGATCTGATTCTCGATGCGGTGGGTGAGAAGAACTAGCGTGTCGCTTGCGTTGACACCTGACCGTTGGCGGACTGTCAGATCGCCGCAAGGACTGACGTGCCGGGATCTCCGCCATCGTCAGAACGCGAGCAACCCGGCACCCGTTAAAATTGCGGCTTTAAGCCCGGATTCCGTTCATGTCGTTCGCCTCGCTTGGTCTGATCGACCCGCTGCTGAAAAACGCGCAGCGTCTCAACTACCAGACACCGACGCCCATCCAGCTCAAGGCCATTCCCGCCGTGCTCGATGGCCGTGACGTCATGGCTTCGGCGCAGACCGGCACGGGCAAGACCGCGGGATTTGCGTTACCGCTGCTGCAACGGCTGGTGCAACAAGGCCCGTGCGTGTCCAGCAACCGTGCGCGCGTGCTGGTGCTGGTTCCCACGCGTGAGCTGGCTGAACAAGTGCTGCAAAGCTTTGCCGACTACGGCGAAGGGCTCGATCTGCGATTCCTGGCGGCTTACGGCGGTGTCAGCATCAACCCGCAGATGATGAAGTTGCGCAAGGGCGTGGACGTGCTCGTTGCCACGCCGGGCCGTCTGCTGGATCTGAATCGTCAGAACGCGGTGCAATTCGATCAGGTAGAAACGCTGGTGCTCGACGAAGCCGATCGCATGCTCGACCTGGGTTTCGCGCGCGAACTCGACGCGGTCTGCGCTGCATTGCCTGCCGCGCGGCAAACCCTCCTGTTCTCGGCCACCTTCACCGACGAAGTCCGCGCCATGGCGGCGAGCCTTCTGCGCAATCCGGTCGACATCAGCGTCAGCCCGCCCAATGTCACGGCAAGCAAGATCAGGCAATGGGTGGTGCCGGTCGACAAGCGAAACAAGCCCGATCTCTTCATGCACCTCGTGGCTGAGAAGAAGTGGACGCACGCGCTGGTGTTCGTCAAGACCCGCAACGGCGCGGACTACCTGTCCGCCATGCTGGACGAAGCGGGTTACGCGGTGGACACCATTCACGGCGACAAGCCGCAGCCTGCGCGCCTGCGTGCGCTCGAGCGGTTCAAGACGGGCGAAGTACACATGCTGGTTGCCACCGACGTAGCCGCGCGCGGGCTGGATATCGACGCGCTGCCGCTCGTGATCAACGTCGATCTGCCGATCAAGCCGCAAGACTATGTGCATCGTATTGGCCGGACTGGGCGGGCGGGATCGAGTGGCGTGGCCGTGTCCCTTGTATGCGCGGATGAAGCGCCGCAGCTGGCCGCGATCGAAGCCTTGATCGGGCAGACGCTGCGTCGTGAAGAGGTGCCGGGTTTCGAAGCCGATCACCGCGTACCGGAAACCAGTGCGACGGGCCAGATCATCAAGAAACCGAAGAAGCCGAAAAAGCCCAAGGTCTGGCAAGCAGCGGCCGGAGGTGAAGACACCAGCTTGTCCGGCCCGAACCCGTTCAGCGCAACAAAGCCGCGGAGCAAACCGGCCGGCAAACCGTCTGCGGCGTCCCGCAAGCCAGCGGACAAACCCGTGGGCGGCCGCAGCAAACGCCCACGTTGAACCAGTTCGAACGAGAAGCTTGCTGCAATCAACGGCCGCGACGCAACTTACGATGCGCATGTGCGGCCACTACATTCCCGCCATCGCAGCGGCGGTTCCCGGTCGCAGCGGCGTGTGTCCTTCGATCTGGCCGGGCGACCGCTTCCGCGTCATTTCGGTCAGCGCCGCCGCGCAGGAGTAATGGTTCCGATCTCGCCGGGAGCACTCCCGTCATCGTTGTCCGGGGACACGACTACTCCACTGCAACAGCAAAAATCATAGTGGATCAATCACGCAAATCCTCGACTCCCTTCCCCGTCCACCGCTTCAGCGCCCGGCGAAAATTCGCCGCGTCGCTGAAGCCGAGCAGCATCGCGATGTCTTCCGTACTCATCTTGGTCGTCCTGAGATACTCCAGCGCAAGCGAGCGTTTGACATCATCGACGATAGCCTGAAACGTCGTGCCTTCATCGTTCAGCCGACGCCTGAGCGTGCGTGAAGTCAGATGCATCGACTTCGCGACGGCTTCCATGTCGGGAAAGCTTCCGGGCGTGGACATCAGGCTCTGATACACCTCGCCCGCGATGCCGCTCGAGGTCTTCGCCTGTCCTATCAGGCGATCGCACGTCTCCTGAAGCATTGCCGTCGTGAGCGGATGGGCGAGCTGCGGCTTGCGACCGAGGATGGCGCTGTCGTAAATCAGTTCGCACTGGTCCTGTCCGAACAGACACTCGCACCCGAGATATTCGGGGTAGATGTCCGCATGCAAGGGCGCGGCATACGAGAAACACGCGCGCACCGGCGGGCAGAGGCCGCCCGCCACGTCCTGAAGATGCGTCACGTGCTGGGTGTATTGCTGCTCGATGATGAATTCGCGCAACTCGCGCGACGGACTCGACACGAACGCATCGGGAAACGTCCACACCATGCGATCCGGATACTCGGTCCATTCGATCGCAACCGTGGGCGTGGCCAGGCTGTGGTACTTCACGCCCAGCTTGAAATAGTCCCGCAACGACAGACACGACATCAGCGCATAGCCGTACATGCCGTATGCCGACAAATGCAGCTTGCGGCCCACCTTGAACGGCGTCGCCGGTTCGCAGCCGAGCAGGACCGCATTGCGGCAGACGGTCGCGTACTGGCCGACCGACGTCAGCACCGATGCGTCCTGGAGTTCACCCACGGTGACGCCCGAGCCGTTCAGGCTGTCTTCGGGTGCAATCCCTTGCTCTTCGAGCACCTCGACCAGTGCAGCGATCTTGTAAGGCGCGAACATGCGTTCGTTCAACGGTGGTCGGATGGTAGCCATGCTTGCCTGGTGTTTTCTGATGTCCTCTGATGACGTCCGGGTGTCCGAAAAAGACCTTTCCCCGGGCATGCTATCTCAATAAGATTTCGGTCACAAGGCGCCACTCCGTGCGAGCGGCCGACCCAAAACGGAGACAAGGACACCCCGATGAGCGATTCCGCCCGCAAGGTCATCATTTCTTGCGCTGTGACCGGCGCGACGCATGTGCCGACGATGTCGGAGCATCTGCCGATCACTCCCGCCCAGATCCGCGATCAGGCGATCGAGGCCGCCGCGGCAGGCGCGGCGATCATCCATCTTCATGCGCGCGATCCGCACGACGGCCGCCCGACGCCCAGCCCTGACATCTTTCGCCAGTTCGTGCCCGCGATTGCGGAAGCGACGAATGCGGTCATCAACATCACGACCGGCGGCAGCACCCGCATGACGCTCGAGGAACGGCTCGCGTATCCCTTGCTGGCCGCGCCCGAGATGTGTTCGCTCAACATGGGATCGATGAACTTCTCGATTCATCCGCTCGCAGCGAAGGTGTCGTCATGGCGCTATGACTGGGAGAAGAGCTATGTCGAAGGCATGGAAGACGGGATCTTCCGCAACACCTTCAAGGACATCCGCCACATCCTGCTCGAACTGGGCGGGCGAGGGACGCGCTTCGAGTTCGAGTGCTACGACCTCGGCCACCTCTACAATCTCGCGCATTTCGTCGATCAGGGCTTGATCAAGCCGCCGTTCTTCATCCAGTCGGTGTTCGGCATCCTCGGCGGCATGGGTGCGGACCCCGAGAACATGACCGTGATGCGCGCCACGGCCGACCGGCTCTTCGGCCGCGAGAACTATCACTTCTCGGTGCTCGGCGCGGGCCGTCATCAGATGCCGCTCGTCACGATGAGCGCCATTCTCGGCGGCAATGTCCGCGTCGGGCTGGAGGATAGCGTCTACATCGCGAAGGGCGTCAAGGCCGAATCGAATGCGCAGCAAGTGCGCAAGATCCGCCGCATCCTCGAAGAGCTGTCGTTCGAGATCGCCACACCGGACGATGCGCGCGCCATGCTCGGCCTGAAAGGACGCGACACCGTTGCACCGTAAGACTTTCGATATTCAAAGACAGGGCGCAGACCCATCCCGGAGACACCATGAACCTCATCGACGATCTCGACAAGCTGCATCGCGTCGCCACGCACAAGGCGATGCAGCGGCTGATTCCCCTCATGTGCGCGATCTACTTCATGTCGTTCCTGGATCGCACGAACGTGGCGCTCGCGAAGGCGCAACTCGCCATCGATGTCGGCATCAGCGCAGCCGCATACGGACTGGGCTCGGGCATCTTCTTCATCGGCTATGCGCTGCTGGAGGTGCCGAGCAATCTCGCGGCTCACAGGGTCGGGCCGCGTCGATGGATTGCGCGCATCGCGGTGACATGGGGCATTCTCTCCACCGCGATGATGTTCGTGCAGGGCGAGTGGTCGTTCTACGTGCTGCGCGCGTTGCTGGGCATCGCCGAAGCCGGACTGTTCCCGGCGCTGATGTACATGGTCACGTTGTGGTTCGCGCCGAACGAAAAGCCCGTGGTGGTGGGCTGGATCTATATCGCGCCGGCGCTCGCGCTGATGCTCGGCAGCCCGCTCGGCGGGGCGCTCATGCAGATGAACGGCCTTGGCGGCCTGCATGGCTGGCAATGGATGTTCATGATCGAAGGCATTCCGAGCGTGCTCGTGGGCATCCTGCTCTTCTTCAAGATGCCGGAACGTCCGCGCGATGCGCGCTGGCTGTCCGTCGACGAAGCCCGCGTGCTTGAAGCGCGCGCCGCCGCCGATGCGCACGCTCATCCCGAACTGACCTCATCCGACTGGATGGCCGCGCTGAAGCGTCCCACGACGGTGCTGATGGGCCTGATCTACTTCCTCAATCAGGTCGCGTTCGTCGGTCTGTATTTCTTCGCCCCGTCGATGATCCAGCAGATGCATGTGAAGACGCCGTTGCTCGTCGGTGTGCTGTCCGCGAGTGTGGGTCTCGGCTTCCTGCTGGGCGTGCTCGTGCTGCCGCGGATTCATCGGCGTTACGGCAATGACTGCGCGTTTCTGGGCATGCTCACGGTCGGACTCATCGCCGGTGCGTGCGCGTTCATCGCTACATCGAGCCCGGCGGCGCGCATGGTGCTGCTTGCGGTCACCGCGTTCTTTGCCGGCGGCGTGCTGCCCTCGTACTGGGCGATCGCGATGAAGCGGCTGCACGGCATCCAGGCAGCCGCGGGGCTCGCCTTCATCAATACGATCGGGCTGATCGGCGGCTTTGTCGGACCGTATCTGTTCGGACTGACTGAAACGGTTACCGGACGCAGCGACTCCGGCTTTTACATCATCCTCGTGGCATCCTTGCTCGGCTTGCTGCTGGTGCCCGTGTTCGCCCGGGCCATTCGCCGCGAAGCCGAAGCGTCGCCGCCGCCTGGAAACGCCAGCGCTGCCGGCGCGCATTCCTGAACGACTAACGCCAGAGAAAAACATGAGACTACAAGACAAGGTTGCGTTGATCACGGGCGCGGGGCAGGGCATCGGCGCCGCCACGGCGCTCAAGTTCGCGCGCGAAGGCGCGGTGGTGGTCGCGTGCGACATCAACGCTGCCTCGCTCAACGCGGTCACCGAAGCATGCACGAACGCAGGCGCGCAGACGGCGGCGTACTGCATCGATACGACTGACCGGCACGGCGTGGACGAAGTGATCGCGAGCGTGCTCGATCGCTTCGGCCGGATCGACGTGCTGGTGAACAACGCCGGCATCACGCGCGATGCACGGCTTCAGAAAATGACGCTCGATCAGTTCGACGCCGTCATCGACGTCAATCTGCGCGGCGTCTTCCACCTGAGTCAGGCGGTTTCACACGGGATGGTCGCGCGCGGTTCGGGCGTGATCCTGAACGCGAGTTCGGTCGTAGGCATCCATGGCAACTTCGGGCAGACCAATTACGCCGCATCGAAATTCGGCGTGATCGGATTCACGAAGACATGGAGCCGCGAACTGGGTCCGAAGGGCATTCGTGTGAACGCGGTCGCGCCCGGGTTCATCGACACGGCCATCCTCTCGACGATTCCCGACGACATGCTGCGCAAGATGCGCGAGCAGGTTCCGCTGGCGCGCCTCGGGACGGCTGAAGAGGTCGCGAACGTCTACGCCTTCCTGGCGAGCGACGAGGCGAGCTACATCAATGGCGCCGTCATCGAAGTGTCCGGCGGCATGACGCTCTAGAACTTTCTCCTTGCCATGAAACCTTTTGAACTGTTGAAGCCGCAGCCGGGTCTGCGGGTGTTGATCACCGGCGCGGCCTCGGGCATCGGCGCGGCGATGGCCCGCGCCTTCGTTGAAGTGGACGCGCAAGTCGTGATCTGCGATGTCGATGCGGCCGCCGTCGAGCGCTTCACTTCGGCGAGCGCTTCGTTGTACGGCTGCGTCGCGGATGTCAGCGATGCGGCTCAGGTCGGGCAGGTGACGGCCCTGGCCGAACGCGCGCTGGGCGGACTGGATCTGCTGATCAACAACGCCGGCATTGCGGGGCCGACCGGAGCCATCGAAGAAATCGACGCGCAGCAATGGGAGCAAACCGTCACGACGAACCTGAACGGGCAGTTCAACTTCCTGCGCAAGGCCGTGCCGCTGATGAAAGCGACTTCGCAGCGTGCGGGCATCATTACGATGTCGTCCGTGGCAGGAAGGCTCGGCTACGCTTTTCGCACGCCGTATGCCGCGACGAAGTGGGCGCTGGTTGGACTCACGCGATCCCTGGCCATCGAACTGGGACCCAGCGACATCCGGGTCAACGCCATTCTTCCGGGCGTGGTGGAGGGCGAGCGGATGGATCGCGTGATCGCGGCACGCGCCGAATCGCTCGGTGTGAGCGAGGCGGCGATGCGTGACGAGTATCTGAAGAAAATCTCGCTGCGTCGCATGGTCACGGTCGACGACATCTCCGCAATGGCGCTTTTTCTTGCGTCGCCCGCTGCCCGCAATATCACGGGGCAGGCAATTAGCGTCGACGGGAATGTCGAGTATCTGTGAGCACGCGGCGCAGCTCAACGGTCTCTGCCGGCGTTATCCGGCCAGCGCTGGATGACGCTCTTGTAGTTCGTGTAGAAACGCACGGCTTCTTCTCCGTGAGTGTGATGATCGCCGAATAGCGAGCGCTTCCAGCCGCCGAACGAATGCCACGCCGAAGGCACCGGGCTGGGAACATTGATGCCCACCATGCCCACCTGGATCTGGCGAGAGAAGCTACGCGCAGCGGCGCCGTCCGATGTGTAGAGGGAGACGCAATTCCCCAGTTCGTGCGCGTTGACGAGCGCGATGGCGCTCGCGAGATCGGGCACGCGCACGACCGATAGCACCGGCCCGAAAATCTCTTCGCGATAGATGCTCATGTCGGGCGTCACGTCGTCGAAGAGCGAACCGCCGAGAAAGAATCCTTCCTCGTGGCCGCGCACGGTGTGTCCACGGCCATCGACGAGCAGCCTGGCGCCCGCCGCGACGCCGGCTTCGATATGACGCGTGACCTTGCTGCGATGAGCCGCGCTGATGAGCGGACCCATGTCGAGATCGGGCTCCATGCCGCCGCCGATCCTGAGCGAGCGCACGCGCGGAATGAGGCGCTCGACCAGTTCATCGCCAATAGCGCCGACGGCCACGGCCACCGACGTCGCCATGCAACGTTCGCCTGCCGAGCCGTACGACGAGTTGATCAAGGCATCGATCGTCTGGTCGAGATTGGCGTCGGGCATCACGACGAGATGATTCTTCGCGCTGCCGAGGGCCTGGACGCGCTTCGCGTGCCTCGCGCTTTCGGTATAGATGTACTCGGCGACGGGCGTCGAGGCGACAGCCGATATCGCCTTCACGTCGGGATGCGCCATCAGCAAGTCGACGACCTCCTTGCTTCCATGCACGACGTTGAAGACGCCTTTCGGGAAGCCTGCCTCGACGAATAGTTCGGCGAGCCGTATGGACGCCGATGGCGTGCGCTCGGAGGGCTTGAGGATGAAGGTATTGCCCGTGGCCGTCGCCATGACGAACATCCAGCACGGCACGACCACCGGGAAATTGAACGGCGTGACGCCCGCCGCCACGCCGAGCGGCTGACGAAGGTTCCATGCGTCGATGCCCACGCTGGTCTGATCGGTGAAATCGGTCTTGAGCAGGTCGGGAATGCCGCATGCGAACTCCACGATCTCGAGACCGCGCACCACTTCACCCCTGGCATCGTCGAACAGCTTGCCGTGATCGCGGGTAATGAGTTCCGCCACTTCGTCGGCATGCTTCTCGAACAGCGCCTTGAACTTGAACATCAGGCGCGCGCGAAGCAGCGGTGGCGTTTCGCTCCAGGCCGGGAATGCGGCTTGTGCCGCGCTCACGGCGGCGGCGACTTCATCAGAAGTTGCGACCGGCACGCGCGCGGATACGCGCCCTTGTGCGGGATCGAACACGTCGGAAAACGAGCCGCTGGTGCCGGCGACCCGTCGACCGTCGATGAAATGGCCCAGCTCCCGCACCGTGGATGACTTCGAATCGCTGGCTTCGCTCATTGCTCTCTCCTGTCTGTCCTGCGTGCGCCTAGAACCGCGCGCGCATCCCGACGGCCACGACCACCTGATTCGATGTCGAGGACGCGCCGCCGGAGTTATTGACGAACGCGACATAGCCGTGTCCGATTGCGTGCTGGAACATGCTTTCCATGTAGACATCGGTACGCTTCGACAAGGAATACACCGCCTGCAGGTTGACCTGATTCCATTTCGGATCCGCGCTATAGCTGGTGCTCTGCGTCACATGTCCGTCCGTGTAGGTGTAGGACAGGCCGAAGACCAGCACATGCGTGAACGCATACTTTGCGTTGAGTTCATAGTTGTCGAATCTCAGCGTGCCGTTGTTCGATCCGAATGACCGCGTCCCTTGAAACTGACTGTGCGAGTAAGCAAATCCCACGGTCGCGCTGCCGAAGGCGTAACTGAGTGCGGCCGCGACGGTGCGCTGAACATCGGCTCCAAGCTGGAATCCGGCCGTGCCGTTGGACTGGGTCTCCATTGAATCGATTGCACCCGAGGCATTCGTCGTCGAGTTTGAGCCGTTTTCCTGCAGATACGCGGCGGCGGCATTGAACGAGCCGTGGGTATAAGTCCCGCCGACGCTGTAGGCACGATTGTTCGCGAAGGACGGACTGTTCGAGAACGCATAGAGTCCGCCGAGTTTCAAGCCGAAGTAATCGTCGCTCGTGTACTTGATGGCATTGTTCATGCGGATCGAGTGGTCGAGATTGTCGTTGTCGAACGGGTGCGCGAAGCTTGCGTCACCGAACGTGGTGGCTACACCTGTCAACGGCTCGACGAAGTCAGTCACGAAGTCGTATTGCCGGCCCACGGTCACGGTGCCGAGGCGCTTTGCATCGAGACCCACGAAGGCTTGCCGGCCGAAGAAACGGTTGTCCTGTCCAAGCTTGCCATTCTGAAGATTGAAGCCGTTCTCCAGGACGAAGATGACGTGCAGTCCTCCACCCAGATCTTCCGTGCCGCGCAAGCCGAAACGGCTGCCGTTGATCTGGCCGCTGGTCGTCTGGAACAGCGCGCCTTGCGAGCCGCCCTTGGCGACATTGTTCGCATAGGACAGCCCTGCATCGATCAACCCATACAACACGACAGAAGACTGTGCCTGGGCCGACGCCGCCACGATGCCGGATATCACGACTAGAGCGAGTCTCTTCATGTCACACCCCGGAGCGGACAGGACAAGTGGGTGTCTAAAGAGTATCGGCCGATGCGCTGCTGTTCAAACGCGCGGCGGTTAAAACAGCTTTCCCGCCGTGGCGAATATGCGTGCCATCCGGAATGCGCAAGCAGAACTATCCGCTGGTATGGCGTGCATATACGCAAGCATGTGCCCGGCACCTCAACGGACGCTGGAGCCGCCGGCGCTTTGCACCTAGTCTTTTTTATAGACTGAATCGTGAGGTGCGAGATGGATCAGCTTTACATGTTGCGGGCATTCGTGGCGGCCGCGCGGTTCCAGAGTTTCAGCAAGGCCGCCGAATCGTTGAATGTCAGCACGGGCTCGATATCGAAGGCAATTGCGAAGCTCGAAGCGTGCATGCAGACGAGAGTCCTGCTGCGAACGACGCGATCCGTCTTTCTGACCGACGCCGCACGGCCGTACTTCGTCACGTGCAGCCGTCTGCTCCAAGAACTCGATCAGGCCAACCGGCGCATCTCGCAAGAGCGGGAGTTCGATGGCGGCAGCCTTCGACTGGCGATTCATCCCACGCTCATGAGCGGCAAATTCGCGCGGCTGTTGCGCCATTATCGGCGCATTGCACCGCACATCAGGCTCGCGATTGCCGTGGAGGAGGGGCCGGTCAATCTCTACGGCGGCCGCTTCGATCTCGCGATGCTGCCGTCGCATCTGGTCGAGCAATCGACGGTGATCCGACGCACGTTATTGAGGTCGACGTCGATCCTGGTCGCTTCACCCGCCTATATTGCCGAATATGGCTTGCCCCAATGTGCGGCGGATCTCGCCGGACATTTCCTGCTGGTTCATCACGGCGCGAGAGCAAAAAGGCCTGGGATGGTTGAACTGGATGAGGAGGGGAGCAAGGTGGTGGTAGCCCCGATATCCTCGATGGAAGGCGACGAGGTGCTGCTACGCGCGGCAGCAATGTCCGGTATGGGCATCGCCATTCTGCCCGATACGATGGTCCGTGAAGACATCCATGCGAGGCATCTCGTGCAGCTGCTGCCCGGATGTACAGGTTCGAGCGGCAGCGTCGAAGTATGTCTTTTCTATCCTCACCGCGAACTGTTGCCTGCACGGCTGAGAAACTTCGTCGACTGTTGCATCGACTTCTTCAGAACCGCAACCGATAGCCCGGACGAGACGCAATGTCTCGAACAGGTGAGGTAACAGCGCTTTGCTCAGAACGCCCCGTTTTGAAAGCGTGCTTCGCTTTCAGGGGCAAGTTCGATCCGTTAAAAGTGTGACACGCTCAAATCGAAAGAACCACGGCAGCGGTTCCTTCAACCTGCGTAAAGGTCCGAACAAAGCGATACAGCTGATCGCCGATCTGAATGCGATTCGGCCCGGATGACGTCAGCTTCAACATTTCATCCGCGATCTCACGGGGCACTTTTCCGACTCGGCGAAGCTGCTCTCGCGGCCCGGACGGGTCACCGAGATAGACCGTGCACACCTCCGGCACATGCCGAATCAGCACCACGCTCGTCGCCTCGTCGAGCGCACGCTCCAGTACCCCGGCAAGTGCTTGCAGGGCCTGAATACTCTGGCTGTCGCCAATATCGGTCGTCTCGTTACCTTGTGCCATGTTGAGCCCCTGGAAAAACAGACATCGGCGATGTCCATCCAGCTTCTTTGCCAGGAACCAAACATACCACGGGGCGCTGGGGCGCATCTCCTCACGCCTTGTTGGAGTCCACAGCGGTGACAATTTCGCCGCCTTCGAGAACCGGCTCCCGCAAGGCGGTCGATTTCCCCTTGCGTACGGCTCCGCGATTCTGGCGACGCACGACCCATCGTTTCAGGAACAGCAGCGCGGCGCTGACGCATCCATACATCACGGTCACGATGAACGCCGCCTGCAGCAGCGACTCGGGCGCATAGCTCGATATGTCCTGCGACCGGTGCAGCAGTTCGTCGTAAGGGATCACATAGCCGAGCGACGTGTCCTGCACGACGGCCAGCAACGAGCTGATCAGCGCCGGCAGCATGTTGCGCAGCGCCTGCGGCAGCACGACGTGCAGCATCGCCTGCCACGGACGCATGCCCAGTGCCAGCGCCGCTTCGCGTTGTCCGCGCGGCAGCGAGAGAATGCCTGCGCGCACCACTTCCGCGGTGAGCGCCGCGTGATGCAGCGCCATGGCCACGACGAGAAAGCCGAGGGCAGGCCAGTCGAAACCCAGGGCGGGCAGCTCGATCACCATGAACAGGATCAGCAACAACAACGGCACGGCGCGGAACAATTCGACATACGTGCCCGACAGCGCGCGCACCCAGCCGCGCGAGGACAACCTCCCGAGCGCAAGCGGGATGGCCAGTACGAATGCAGCGAGCGCCGAGCACAGCGCGGCCTGGAGGGTCGAGACGAGTCCGTCGAAGAGGAATTTCGCGGTGCCCCAATGCCAGAAAATGGCCCACTTCGGCGCCTCGAACTGTCCGCTCGATTCGAGCCGCACGCCGATCGCCACCAAGAGACCGAGCACGGCAACGGCGCTCACGATCGAAAAGACTCGCTGGCGGCTACGCGCGATGGGACCCGGTGCTTCGTAGAGCGCGGTGGTGCGCTTCATCGCGCCACCGCCATGCTGTGTTCGATGCGACGCATGAGAAGGCCGAGCGGCACCGTGAGCGCCATGTAGGCGAACATCGCGGCGGCGAAGGTGGGCACGGCTTGCGCGGTTTCGAAGTTGATCCGCTGGGCCGTGTAGGTGATGTCGAACACGCCGACCGCCGCAGCGATCGACGATGCCTTGATCTGATTGACGAAGAGATTGCCGAGCGGCGGTATCACCGTACGCACGGCCTGCGGAAGCACGACGTTGCCGACCACCTGCGTAAAGCGCATGCCGATGCTGCGCGCCGCTTCGATCTGCCCGGACGGCACCGCGTTCACGCCGGCGCGCAGGACTTCGGCGACCCACGCGGCGGTGTAGAAGCCGAGCACGAGGATGGACGACGTCGTGAGCGAGTACATGAAGCCGAGCTTCGGCAAGCCGAACACGAACAGCAGCAGAAGCGCGAGCAGCGGCGTCATGCGCATCACTTCGATGTAGGTCGCCGCGAACCAGCGCAGCGGCGCCAGCGGTCCGATGGCCATGACCGTCAGTGCGATGCCCAGCACGAACGCCATCGCGAAGGACAGCAGCGATAGCTCGATCGTGACGCCCATCGCTTCGACGAAGCGCCACGCAAACGAATGAAGAGGGTCCATGGATGCGCGCGAATCAGCGTTCGATCGTCGGCACCTGCGGCTTGCCGAGCGTACCCTCGAGGTTCTTCGCGTAGAGCTTGTCCCAGGTCCCGTCCTTGATCGACTGCTGCAGCTGCGCGCTGATCCACTCGCGGAACTGCTCGTCCTGTTTCGCTACGCCGATACCCCACGGTTCCTGCGTGAACGGCTTGCCGATGATGCGAAACTTGTTCGGCTGACGCATCGCTTCGCCCGCGAGCGTGGCGCCATCGTCGACGTAGGCGTCGAAGCGGTTGTCGGCGACGCCTTCGACGCATGCCGCGGTGTCGTTGAAAGTGACGAACTTCGTCTGCGGCGCGATCTTCCTGACGTTGTCTTCCACCGTCGTGCCGTTCAGCACGCACGCGGTCTTGCCGTTCAGATCCTGCGGAGCCTTGATCGAGGTATCGGCACGGCGCGTGAGAATGTCCTGGCCGGCCACATAGTACGGCCCTGCGAAGCCGATGACCTTCTTGCGCTGATCGTTGATGGTGAGCGTGGCGATCACGACGTCGACACGGCCGTTCTGCACGAACGGGAGCCGGTTCTCGGTCGTCGTCTTGATCCACTCGACATTGTCGGGCGAGCCCGTGAGCCGGGTTGCGAGCAGGCGCGCGAGATCGGCTTCGAAACCCTCCGTGTTGCCTGACATCGGATTGCGTACCGAGAACATCAGCGTGTTCAGCGAGGTCCCGACCACGAGCTTGCCGCGCTTCTGGATCTTCGCCATGGTCGAGTCGGCGGGGAAGGTCTCGGCGTGAGCGGCCGTGCTTGCCGACAGCCACGCGCTCGCGGCGCATGCGGCAATGACGACGATCGACTTGAGTTTCATGCGCTTGTCTCCGTGCTGTTATGGTTAAGCGGCCTCATGGACGCTTCAGTATCGGAACTTCAATGCTCCAGGATGCGTGACAGGAAATCGCGGCCGCGTTCGGACTGCGGCCCCGCGAAGAACGAACCGGGCTGCGCCACCTCGACGATCCGCCCGGCATCCATGAAGACGATCCGGTCCGCCGCCTGGCGCGCGAAGCCCATCTCGTGCGTCACCACGATCATCGTCATGCCGCTCTTCGCCAGTTCGAGCATGACCTGCAGTACTTCGCTGACCATTTCAGGATCGAGCGCCGACGTGGGTTCGTCGAACAGGATCAGCTTCGGGTTCATCGCCAGCGCGCGGGCCAGCGCGACGCGCTGCTGCTGACCGCCCGACAGTTCCGCCGGCGCGGCATCGGCCTTGTGCGCGAGACCGACGCGCGCGAGCAGCCGCCGCGCCTCGGCTTCGGCGGTCGCGCGCGGCTGGCCGAGCACCTTGCGCGGGCCCATCGACACATTCTCCAGTACCGTGCGGTGCGAGAACAGATTGAACGACTGAAACACCATGCCGATCTGCGCGCGCATCGCGGCGAGCGCGCGGCCTTCTTCAGGCAGCCGCTCGCCGTCGATCAGGATCTCGCCCGCATCGATCGTCTCCAGCCGGTTGATGCAGCGGCAGAGGGTGGACTTGCCGGAGCCGGACGGTCCGATCACCACCACGACTTCCCCGCATCCGACTTCGAGATCGACGTCGAACAACACCTGCTGTGTTCCGAACGACTTGTTCAGCCCCCGCAGCGACACGAGCGGCCTCTCCGGGTGCGCGCTCACGCCCATGTGAGTTTCACCGTCGACTGAAGCTGGCCCACGGCCGCGCCGCGCACGTTGCGCAGCACCGGATCCGCCCATTTTTCGAGTTGCGTGCCCGCGGTGACGAGCGGCAAGTCGAGTTGCCTGAGCACGGCGATGGTCGTGGCATAGACGGCGGCAAAATCGCCGTCGGCGATCTTCACCGCCACGCCGATGCCGCGGCTGCGCACGCCGATCGCATGCACGCCGTCAGCGCCGACTTTCGTGACCCAGTCGCCATCGTGCGATGCCTGCGCGAGCGCCAGATCGCAGCGGCCCGTGCCGGACACCATCTCCGGATGCGCGGCCATGGCTCCATAGATGCGGGCGAGGGACGCGTCCGTTTCCGCGCCCGAGGGCGACGTGCCGGCGGCGAGCCGCGCCCACATGCGCGCGAGCCGTTCGAGCGGCATGCCGTAGTTCGGGGCGCTGCATCCGTCGATGCCGGACCACATGTCCGCCTCGGGCATGTCGGCGAGCGCAGCGACCTCGCGGGAAATCGCTCGCTGCAGAGCGTGTTCGGGTTCGAGATAGGAGTCGCGGGCGTGACCGTGCAGCGTGCAATAGCCGAGAAAGCCCGCATGCTTGCCGGAGCAGTTGTGGTGACGCTGATCGAACACACTGCCGCGCGGCGGCAGGTTGTGCTCGCCGTAGACGTCGGGCATGTGCACGCCGCAGCGCAGATCGGACTCCGCCGCGCCGATCTTGTCGAGCATGCTGGACACCGCGTCGAAGTGGAACTGTTCGCCGCCATGGCTCGCGCACGCCAGCGCAAGTTCGGCGTCGGTGAAGCGGAAATGGCCGGGACCGCCGTCGCGCACGAACGGGAGCGCCTGAAACGGCTTGAGCGTGGAGCGCGAGAAGACGCTCGCGTGCGGGTCGCCCGCGTAGGCAAGCAACGCACCGTCCGTGTCGACGACGGCCACCGAACCCCAGTGAATGCGTTCGACATGGGTGTTGCGGCTCGCGATGGCAAGCGGGACATGCGAGGGAAGGGTCATCGGGTCTGGAAAGTGAACACGGTAGTGCGAGTTTAATTATTGCAAAAAACTGTGTTCAGGCGTAATTTCGAAAACCGTTTTGCATGGGGTGCAACGCCAGATGGTCCGAAAAAAAGCACAGGAAACCGGCCTCGATCATCTCGGCGCCATGCGCGCGCTCGTGCGCGTCGTCGAGCTTGGAAGTCTGTCCGCGGCGGCGCGCGAGCTCAAGCTGGCGACTTCCACGGTCGCGCGCAAGATCACGGCGCTCGAAGATATGCTGGGCGTGCCGCTGTTGCATCGTTCGACGCATCATGTCGCGCTGACCGAAGCCGGCAATCTCTATCACTCGCGCGCGGTCTCGATGATCGCGGACCTGGACGACACGCTGCGCGTCGTCGCTGAACTCGATGCCGCGCCGAGCGGGCCTCTGAAGCTGACTGCGCCGGTCGCCTTCGGCCGACGTTACCTTGCGCCGCTGGTGACTCCGTTTCTCGTGCGCTATCCCGGCATTCAGCTCGATCTGCGTCTCACCGACAATCACAACGACATGGTTGCAGGCGGCTTCGACCTCGATATTCACGAGGGCGAGAACTACCTCGATAACCTGATCGTTCAGCCGATCTCGCGCAACGACAGCGTCCTGTGCGCGGCGCCTGGCTACCTCGCGCAGCGCGGCCGGCCCGTGACGCCAGGCGATCTTGCGCAGCACAACTGCCTGCGCTATCTGCATCCGGAGGGCGACCCGCGCTGGCATTTGTCGAAGGGCAGAAGCACGCAGTCGATGCTTCCGCAAGGCAACCTGCAGTCGGATCATTCGGAGTTATTGCTGGAAGCGACGTGCGCGGGTCTCGGCATCGCCGAATTCGAAATCTGGCTGGTCCGCGATCTTCTCAAGGATGGCAAGCTGGAACTCGTGCTTCCTGCCTATCGGCTCGACAACGCGTTGACCGGACGCATGATCTACATGGCCTATCTGCCGAACCGGCGGCTTTCGACGAAGGTTCGTGTACTGCGTGAGTTTCTCACTGAACATCTATTGGGGATTGGGGAATTGCCTACGGATTTGGCAAATGCGCGAGATCCTGCGGCTACGAAGCGGCCGCGGTCAAATGTTGCCAAGCCTCGCGTCTTGCGAACGGCAAAGGTCAGGAAGGAGCCTTGATGGAGGCCATGAGGCGAACGTGATAAGGGTCTCCGACGTCGCGCATGAACTCAGCGGCATAATTAGACATAATCATCATGATCAACTTTTTTGGTGTAGATCCTGGATTCAAATCCCAAGCGGCCAGTCGCGCATCCTGAAAGCGGCCATACAACTCAAGCTCATTCAGACCTGCCGCCGACAGTCATGGCAACCCATTCTTGCAATAAGTCGCAAACCCACGACATCCAGCCAAGCGCTCAAAATATTTCGACACGGCCGGAAAATGCGGATGTTCAAAGGGAGTACTGAACCAACGGTTCACCGACAGTCCTATGGCAATGTCCGCGAGCGAAAAGTCTGTCCCGGCGACAAAGGCATCTGTCATTTCGATCTGACTATTCAGTACGTGCATGTGCTTGGTCCAGTTCCTGATCGAATCGGCTATATGGTCCGGCTCCTGGTGAGAGGCGGATCGCCTGACTAAACCCAGGAACGCGTAACTCCATGAGCGATTCAGATCCGTAGACTGCCAGTCCATCCATTGATCAATCCGCGCTCGTGCCAGCGCGTCAGATGGATAGAGAAACTGGCCGCCATATCGTGATGCAAGGTAACGGATAATCGAGTTCGACTCCCAAAAAACGAAGTCTCCGTCCCGGATGACCGGGACGAGGCCATTGGGATTCAAGGCAAGGAATTCCGGCGTGTTGGTTGATCGAAAACCCGTTCCCCAGTCCTCTTGTTCAAAGGGAAGTTGCAACTCCGCACACACCCAGAGTACCTTGCGGACGTTGATTGACGATGCTTTTCCGAGAATTTTCAGCATGCGGGCGCCGTTGGAGATGTGGAACCGGTCAGTTTAGGCCAGCGGAATCGTCGCCTTATTGTAGCGTCCGGCCCAGCGGTAATCGCCTGCCCCCGACTCCGACCTCATCCTCTGCCCCTGCTACTCGGCATTCAGCGAATGGTGAAGTCTTTTGACGCGTTGTCGCTTTGTTTGTCGGTCGATGGGTTCGTTCATTCCGCCCCTACGACACTTGATTCCAGACCGGCTTCGACAGATGCTGCGCGAAGTAATCGGCCAGCGCCGTGACCTTGGCCGGTCGCGCGCGCGCCGACGGCGTCACGAAAAACAGTCCGCCTCTCGTCAGGTGCCAGTCCGTCAGAATCGTTTCAAGGCGCCCGTCCGCCAGATATTCACCCGCGATGAACTCAGGCAGTTCCGCTATGGCGAGCCCTTCGAGCAGCATGGGCAGCAGCGCGTCGGAGTTCGTCACCCGCAGCGGACCGACAGGCGTAATCGGCTCTTCGTCGCCTGCATCGTTCACGAATCGCCACACATCGCTGCGCGCGCGGTATGCATAAGACAGGCATGGCCTTTCGACGAGCTCGCGAGGATGCATCGGACGACCGTGGCGCTGCAAATACCGGGGAGACGCGACGACCAGTTGCGACATCGGACACAGGCGTCTGGCCACCAGCGACGAGTCCGGCAACGCGGCGATCCTCAACGCCGCATCGAAGCCTTGCGCCACGATATCGACCGTGGCATCGGACAGATGCAGGTCGATCGACACCTCCGGACAGACCTCGAAGAAGCCCGGCAATAACGGCGCGACCCAGCGCAAGCCGAACGACATGGGCACGGCCAGACGCACAAGGCCACGCGGCTGAACCGACATCTCACGGGCCGCGTTTTCCGCTTCCTCGGCTTGCCGGTAGATGTCTCCGGCTTTCCCGGCGATCGTTCCGCCGAACTCGGTGAGCGCAAGTTGCCGCGAGGTCCGATTGAACAGCCGCGCGCCCAGCCGCTCTTCCAGCCGCGCGACACCCCGCGAGACAGTAGCGACCGACACGCCCATGGCCCGAGCGGCCGCCGCAAAAGAGCCCTCTTCGGCCACCTTGGCAAACATCGCCAGCCCTTCAAAATCCGGAAATCGGTTCATTTCATTTTTGCAATGATGGTTTGCAGGCGATTCTATTTCGAAAAGATCGGTGCGTCGATATTCTTCTCACATCGCTTCAACGAAGCACTCAACCAAACCCTCAAGGAGAAACACCATGGCAGGCAAGCTCGAAGGCAAGATCGCTCTCGTCACCGGCGGCACCAGCGGTATTGGCCTCGCGACGGCCAGGCGCTTCGCGGCAGAAGGCGCGCATGTGTACATCACCGGCCGTCGCCAGGCTGAACTCGATGCGGCCGTCGTGGAAGTCGGCAACGCCACGGGCGTACGCGTCGATTCGTCGAAGCTGGAACAGCTGGATGCGCTGTATGCGCAGATCCGTGAGGAGCAAGGCCGGCTGGATGTGCTGTTTGCCAATGCAGGTGGCGGCGCGATGATCCCTCTCGGCGAAATCACCGAGGCGCACTACCACGACACCTTCGACCGCAACGTGAAAGGCACGCTCTTTACCGTGCAGAAGGCGTTGCCGCTTCTGTCGAAAGGCGCATCGGTCATTCTCGCCGGGTCGACGACGACCATCGAAGGCACGGCGGCGTTCAGCGTCTATTCGGCATCCAAGGCCGCGATCCGCAACTTCGCGCGCAGCTGGATTCTCGACCTGAAGGACCGCGGCATCCGCGTCAACACCATCAGTCCCGGTGCGACCAAAACGCCCGGTCTGGTCGAGCTTGCCGGGCCGGACGCTACCCAGCAGCAAGGCTTGCTGGATTACCTCGCGTCGCGCATCCCGCTGGGCCGTGTAGGCGACCCGAACGAGATCGCTGCCGCGGCGCTGTTCCTGGCATCCGACGACGCGAGCTTCGTAAACGGCGCAGAACTGTTCGTCGACGGCGGTCAGGCGCAAGTCTGAGGCGGCTTCCTGATGTGGCAAGGCGAGGCTGCGTTGCCACACGCGTCTGACGAGGAACGCCATGATCGAGCACCGCCCCTTTGAAACACTCGGGCGTATCGAGCGAGACTGGCTCGACGCACGCCTGCATTTTCGCTTCGGCGAGATCGGTCCGCCGGAGCACTCGGCGCTCGGCCCGCTGTATATCTGGAACGACGATACGTTCGCGGCGCAGTCAGGCTTTGGCATGCACGCGCACGCGAACGTCGAGATCGTGAGCCTGGTGCGCTCCGGCGCGATCACGCACGAGGACAGCTTCGGCAACACGGGTCGCATCGAGGCAGGCAATGTCCAGGTGATGAGCGCCGGACGCGGTATCCGGCATGCCGAGCGCAACGAAGAAAAAGAGCCTGCGCAGCTGTTTCAGATCTGGTTGACGCCGCGCACTCGCGACGCCGAACCGCGATGGGCCCGGCGAAGCCTTGGTCTGGGCCACACTGAGGCAGGCTTCGTCATCGTTGCGAGCGGTGCATCCGCCGACATCGACGCCGGCGCGCTGCCGATAGATGCCGATGCCCGCCTGCTGGTCGCGGACATGCGCAAGGGACAATGCCTTGCGCGCGCTTTGGCGAAGGATGCGCAGGCCTATCTCGTGCCCATGACCGGGCGCATACGCGTGAACGATGTCTGTCTCGCAGCGCGCGATGGCGCGGCGGTGCGCAACGAAGCGGCGCTGTCGATCACTGCATGCGACCACACAAGCATCGTGCTTCTGGAGACGCTCGACGGCTGATGCGTCTTCGGGACAGCGCTGGCACTCAACATGCTTGACCCGCGCCCGCGCTCCTCAATACGCCCACCAGCCAGGCCCCCACAAGCCCCAGTTCCAGGCCGCGTTCTCGTTCATTTCGGCGTTCATGCGTTCCTGATCGAGGAAGCTCTGTTGTAGTTGGTCGCGCTTGTACGTGTCCCATGCAGTTTCGTCGCCGATGTACAAGCACCCACACGCATAAGGGTCTGCGTACACGAAGACTGGCTTGCCATCCTTGATCTTCTGAACCACGCGATTCGGCGGCAAGGTTTTCAGTTGTTGGCGCTGTTGGTCCGTCGTGACCGGGACGATGTGGAACCCGGCGGCTGACAACAGATCGTCTTTTTGAGTGGCGCGCTGGGCCGGGGTGGCGCATGCCGTCATCAGCAGGCACGCACCGAGAGCCGTCAAAAGCATAGGCCATCTGCGAATCATGATTCACCTCGAATGGGATAGACGAACAAGACCCACAGACTAACGAGAGATGCTTAGGTGAGAATGACAACCTGGAGGACAGTGTCCCCGCTCACCCCTTCGTCGCCCCGAACGTCAGTCCGGCGACGAAATGCTTCTGCATCGCGAAGAACATCGCCACCGACGGCAGCGCGGCCAGGATCGACCCCGCCGACACGAGATTCCACGCCGTCGTCCACTGACCCTTCAAGGCCGCGACACCGACCGTGATCGGCGCGGCATCATCGCCTTGGGTGAGACACAAGGCCCAGAAATAATCGTTCCACACGAAGGTGAAGACAAGGACCGTAAGCGCCGCGAGCGCCGGACGAATCAGCGGCAGCACGATGCGGGTGAACACCGTCCATTCGCTCGCGCCTTCGATGCGGGCCGCCTCGATCAACTCGAACGGCAGCTGGCTGATGAAATTGCGCAGAAACAGCGTGCAAAATCCCGTCTGAAACGACAGATGGAACAGGATCAGCGCGCCCACCGTATTGAACAATCCGAGGCTCAGCGAGAGATCGCGCACCGGAATCATCAGAATCTGGATGGGCACGAAATTGCCCGCGACGAACGTGGCGAACAGCGCCGTGTTGCCGGGAAAACGATAGATCGCGAGGGCGAAGCCCGCCATCGCGGCGAGCGCGATCGCGCCGAGCACCGCCGGCACGGTAATGAGCACGCTGTTCATGAAGTAGTGCAGCATCGGCGATGCGGTGAGCGCCTCGCGATAGTTGGCCACGAGCGAGATGTGCTGCGGCCAGCCCCAGTAATTGCCGAGACTGAGTTCCTCGCTCGAACGCACCGACGTCACCAGCACCGCGATCATGGGCAATAGCCAGATCAGAAGCGCGATGGGAAGCGAGAGTTTGTACAGGCGCCGGTTGAGCGGCTTCCACTTCTGCACGGGCATCGGATACATGCTCGCTCCTTAGCGTTCGTTACGCAGCATGCGCCGCAAGTGATAGACGATATACACGAGCATGATCGCGAACAGCACCACCGCAATCGACGCCGAATAACCGATCCGGTAATACTTGATGGCCTGGTCGTACATGTAGTACGCGAGCACCGTCGAGCTTTCGAAGGGACCGCCGCCCGTCATCACCGAGATCAGATCGAAGCTGCGCAGCGCGCCGATCACGGTCACGACGATCGCCATGAAGGTCACGGGGCGCAATTGCGGCAACACGACATGCCAGAGCATCGTCCAGCCCTTCGCGCCTTCCATGCGCGCCGCTTCGAGTTGCTCGCTGTTGAGCGCCGTCAAGCCGGTCAGATACAGAATCATGCAGTAAGCGGTTTGCGGCCACAGCGCTGCGAAGACGATGCCGAACGTCGCATAGCGCGCGTCGCCAAGCACCGGCACGCCGTGTCCGAGAATCACCGCCAGCAGACCGAAGGTCGGATCGTAGAACCACGAGAAGATCAGCCCCACGACCACGCCCGACAGCACGAACGGCGCAAAGAACAGCGACTTGACGATGCGTATGCCCGCCACCGCCTGATTCAGATAGAGCGCGACGGCCAGACCCATCGGCGGCGCAAGGAGAAACAGCGCGAGCCAGATGATGTTGTTCTTCAGCGCGGTATAGAAGGTCGGCGCCTGAAACAGTTCGATGAAATTGTCCAGGCCGACGAAGGCCGGTTCCGTCATGCCGTCCCAGTTGTAGAAGCTGAGCCGGATCGACGAAAGAATCGGCCATATGACGTAGACGGCGACCATGACGCACGCGGGCGCGAGAAACAGCACCGCTGCCTTGCGTTGCCTGCGCGCCGTCGGCGATGGTCCGCGCCGCTTCGTTCGCGAATGCGGCGAACGTGGCGGATGGGACGCATCCGGCTCGCGCGGCTGCGCGTTGACGTCCTGACGGGTGGCGAAATGCGGCACGACGGCTCTCCTTCTCCTTTCTTCGCGGCGGCGGCGCGCGGCTTCGAGCCGCCGCGCGCCGGCTTGCCTTCGACCTTACTTCTTGTAGATGCGCTTGCGCGTCTGTTCGAGCTGGGCCAGGATACTGTCGAGCTTCGACGGATCGGAGACGAACTGCTGCATGCCCTTCATGCCTTCGTCGGCCATTTCCTTGGTCATGTCGCGATCATAGAACTGCGCAATGCCGCCCTTCGTGTTCGACAGGATCTGGAAACCGATCTTCGAAATGGGATCGTCCGGCTCGGGCGACTTGCTGTTCGCCGAAAGCGAGCCCAGCCCTTGCGCGAGCTTTGCGCCCATTTCCGGCGTTTCCACGAACGCAAGAAACGCGTGGGCATCGGCCTTGTTCTTGGCCTTCGCAGGAATGTGCAGCGATTCCACCGGGCCGTCTTCGGCGGTCGGCACTTTCGGGTCGATGATCGGGAACTGGAAGTAGCCCATCTCTGGCTTCACGTTCGCGGGGAAGCCGCCCGTGATGAACGTGCCCATCAGCATCATCGCGGCCTTGCCCTGGAACAGGAAGGGCTGCGCGGCATCGAGATCGTAGGACAGCGAGTTGTCGATGAAATCCTTATCGTCGAGCAACTGCTTCCACGCGAGATAAACCTTCTTCACGCGCGGATCGGTGTAGGGCACGTTGCCCGCCATCAGCTGCTGATGAAATGCGTTGCCGTTCAGGCGCAGATCGAGATAATCGAACCAGCCGGCAAGCGTCCACGCATCGCGCCCGCCGACGGCGAACGGCGTCACGCCCGCTGCTTTCAGCTTCTTGCACGCGTCCATCAACTGGTCCCAGGTCTTCGGCTCTTCCGTGATGCCGGCCTTCTGAAACAGATCCTTGCGATAGAACAGACCCCACGAGTAATACACCGTGGGCGCGGCATACTGCTTGCCGTTGTAGCTCGACGATTCCTTGGTCGATGCATACATGCCGTCCCAGCCGTTCTTCTTCCAGTCGCCGCTCAGGTCTTCGAACAGGCCGCGCCGCGCGTAGTACGCCATGCGCTCGCCGTTGTGCCAGTTGACGATATCGGGCGCGACCGTCGACAGCCAGCCGGGCAGTTGCACCTTGTAGGCTTCCTCGTCGATGAACGACACTTTCACGTCGACGTCGGGATGCGCCTTCTTGAAGGCATCGACGACTTCCTGCCATACCGCGCGCTGACTCGCGCCCTTGAACGCGATGTTGATCGTCATCGTTGCGGCCTGCGCCGCTCCCGTGGCGAACGACGTCACGCCCATCGCCAGCGCGAACGCCGTCGCGGCGATGCGCATGCGTGTCTTGAGGCTGCCTGCTGTCATGTCCTGTCTCCTGTTGATGTTGTGTTTTTTGTACGGCCTTCGCTTGTCAAGCTCGATAAATCGCCACGCCTTGCGGTTCTACTTCACGCGAACCGATGATGAAACGGTCGCCGCCAATATCGTCGATGGTGTAGGGCTCGTTCGAATAATTGAAGACGTAAGTCAGCCCGCCACGGCGGCTCACGCGGATACCGTCCGCAAGCGGCGTCGGCGCCAGCCCCGCTTCTTTTGCAATGCGGGCGAAGAGCGTTTGCGTGAGCGCTTCGTCGAACAGGCTCGTGAAGTAATGCACCTTGTCCGCCTGGACATAAGCGGGATGTTCGTCCGCGAAGCGCGCGTGTACCGTCGCTTGCCCCGGTTCGATCAAGTCGCGCCAATGACGCGCATAGCCGCCCTCCACCGCTTCCGTCACGTTCGGCCGCATCGATTCGACGCGCCATACGCGCACCGGAAGAATCGAGGACAGCGAACCCGGCGGCAGGTTGGACGGAATCTGCACGCTCCCGGTCTTCGATCCGCAGCGCGGCCCGAACACGACCTGCGCGCCCGATGCCTTCAGCCGCGCGGCGAAGTCATCGGGGACGATGGGCAGCGGCGGCACGACGATCATCGCGTAGCCGTCGAGCGGTGCGTGCGCGGACACGATATCCACGTCGAAGCCGAGCGAGCGCAGTGCCGAGTAATACTCGAACGCAAAGCGCGGATAGAAAAAGTCCGCGCCTTGCGGGTGAATCGCGAACAGCCACTTTGCGGTGTAATCCCAGATGAGTGCGATCTTGCCGTGCACGGGCGCGTTGGCATCGGCGTGTGCTTCGACGCGGGCGATTTCCTCCGCGACACGATGCGCTTCGCTGCCGCCCACATCGAGGCGGTTATCGGACGTGTTAAGCCCCGCGTGCATCTGCTCCTGCGCGAACGGCGCCTGCCGCCATCTGAAGTACGACACGCAGCCCGCGCCGTGCGCGAACGCTTCCCACGACCACACGCGCACCATGCCCGGCAGCGGCGACGGATTCCAGTGTGCCCAGTTGACCGGCCCGGGTTGCTGCTCCATCACCCAGAACGGCAGCTTCGACATGCCGCGATACACATCGTGATTGAACGAGGCAAAGTCCGGATGACCGGTGCGCAGATATTTCGCCTTCACGTCTGGCGCGTACCACTGCTCTTCCAGCGCGCCGAGCGGATAGCTGTCCCACGTGGCGATATCGAGATCGGCCGCGACGTCGTAGTGATCGAACTCCGTGAACAGCTGCATGAAGTTGTGCGCGACAGGCCGCCCCGGCGAATGCGCGCGGATGATCTTCACCTGCATGCGGTTGTAGCGCGCGACTTCATCGGAGGCGAAGCGCTGATAGTCGAGGCGATGCGACGGATGCGCTTCCGTTACGGTGGCGACGGGCGCATCGATCTCGTCGAAGCTGCGATATTCCATGCTCCAGAACACGGTGCCCCACGCGCGATTGAGCGCATCGACGCTGCCGTAGCGCGCCTTGAGCCACTGACGAAAGCGCTGCACGGCCGCTGGCGAATAGCTGACCACGGTGTTGTGGCATCCGTACTCGTTGTCCGTCTGCCAGAACGCGACCGACGGATGCTGGCCATAGCGCTGCGCCACCGCCGTGCAGATCGCGCGCGACGCCTCGAAGTACGACGGCGACGAGAAGTCGTAATGACGCCGCGAGCCGAACGCGCGCGGACGGCCATCGGCGCCGACGGGCAGCACGTCCGGATGCCGGTCGATCAGCCATTTGGGCGGCGTTGCCGTCGGCGTGCACATCACGACCTTCAATCCCGCCGCGCCGAGCACGTCGATCGCACGATCCAGCCAGCCCCAGTCGTATTCGCCCGGCGAAGGCTCCATGCGGCTCCACGCGAACTCCGCGATCCGCACCTGTTCGATGCCGAGCGCCTTCATGCGGCGCGCGTCATCCTCCCACATCGTTTCCGGCCAGTGTTCGGGGTAATAGCAGACTCCGAGACGCATCAGTTTTCCTTATAGGGTGTGGGCCACGGCGGCGAGCGGTTTCACGGAGAAATCATCCTGGGTAAAAAGATGGCAGACGTCCGGGCGCGCCACGAAGCTCACGCGCTGGCCGCGGTCGACCTGCACATTGCCCGGCACCTTGGCGATCAGCACGCCACGGTCGGGCTGTTCGAGATGCACGTAGCTGTGTTCGCCGAGATGTTCGGTCAGCGAGACCGTGCGCGTGAGCGTGCCGCCCGCGTCGCGCGCATCGCCTGCCGACAGTTCCAGATGCTCGGGCCGCACGCCGACCGTCACCGGCTCGTTCTCCTGCAAGCCGGTTCCGTCGACGGCGACACGCATCGCTTCGCCCGTCTGCACGAGCGTCGCCGTGACGCCTTGCGCGTCGACCGCGCTCACGGTCGCAGCCAAGAAGTTCATGCGCGGCGAGCCGATGAAGCCCGCGACGAAGCGGCTCGCAGGCCGGTGATACAGCTCGAGCGGCGCGCCCACCTGCGCGATGCTGCCGTGGCGCGCGGTGTCGGCGCCGGCGTGCAGCAGCACGATCTTGTCGGCGAGCGTCATCGCTTCGGTCTGATCGTGCGTCACGTAGACCACGCTCGCACTGGCGAACTGCTTGTGCAGACGTGCGATCTCGATGCGCGTCTGACCGCGCAAGGTGGCGTCGAGATTGGACAGCGGCTCGTCGAACAGAAACACGCCGGGTTCGCGCACAATGGCGCGCCCGATCGCAACGCGTTGCCGTTGTCCGCCCGACAGCTCGCGCGGCTTGCGTTCGAGCAGCGCGTCCAGTTGAAGCACGCGCGCGGCCTCGCGCACGCGCGTGTCGATTTCGGATTTGGATTTTTTGGCCAGCTTCAGGCCGAACGACATGTTCTCGTAGACGCTCATGTGCGGGAACAGCGCGTAGCTCTGAAACACCATCGCCACGCCGCGCTCGGCCGCGGGCACGTCGTTGACCTCGCGTCCGCCGATCAGCAGGTCGCCATCGCTCAGGTCTTCGAGACCCGCGATCATGCGCAGCAAGGTGGACTTGCCGCAGCCCGAGGGGCCAAGGAACACGCAGAACTCGTTTTCGCCGATCTCGAGATCGACATCGCGGATCACCGGTGGATTATTCCCGTACGCTTTCTGCACGCCTCGCAACGAAACACTCGCCATTGCATGAACTCCGTGATTTAATCGGTCCGGCACGGAGATTAAGCGCTTAACCTTGCGTACGAAAAAATTGCTGCAAGTGCAGCATACGTAAGGTTGTCTCCGTCAAATCGTTCTGGTGTTTCGCGCATAGTGCATGGCCTTCCTGGACGATGCAAATGCTGAACATGTCTCCCACATACTGACCTCGCCTTCCGAATCATGTCCACGCTCAGCCAGGTCGCGAAGCATGCGGGCGTCACGGCCGCGACGGTGTCGAACGTGCTGCGCAACCGCGGGCGCGTCGGCGAGGAAACGCGCCGGCGCGTCCTGGAAGCGGTCGCCGCGCTGAATTATCGCCCTCACCTCGCGGCGCGCGCGCTCGCGGAGGGACGCGCGCCGACCCTGGCGCTGATGGTCTCCAGCATCGCCAATCCGTTCTATCCGGAGTTCGCGTTGGCGGTCGAACGGGCCGCGCGCGAGAGCGGGCATTTCGTGATCATCTGCAATACGAATGAAGATCCGCTGACGGGCCGCGCGTACCTCGAACAGATCGCGGGGACGTTGTCGGAAGGCGTGCTCGTGATGAACGCCAATCTCGATTTCGACGACTTGCATCGCACGCAGGCCGGCGGCACGCCCGTCGTGCTGTGCATGTGGGAGCGGCCTGCCGATCCGCCCGCGCTGCCGTGCGTCGCCGTCGATTTCGAGCTGGCGGGAAGGCTCGCCGGCGAACATCTGATCGCGCTGGGACATGAGCGCGTCGGCGCGATCGTCGGCAGCAAGCCGATGGGCATTCATGCATCGCGCTACGACGGTTTCGCCGATGCCATGCGCCGCGCCGGTCTGGAAGTCCCCGCCGCGAAGGTGCTGCACGCGCCCGACACCGTGCAGGGCGGGTACGCTGCGGCGCTCGCGCTGCTCGATCGCGACCCCGGCATATCGGCGATTTTCGCGACCAACGATCTTCCGGCGCTCGGCGCCATCGACGCCGCGGCGGATATTGGCCGCGCCGTGCCGCGGGATCTTTCCGTGGTGGGGATCACCGATATCCAGCTGGCGCAACAATGGCGGCCTCCGCTGACGACCGTCGCCGTGCCGACCGTCGAAGCGGCGAGCCTGGCCGTCTCGCTGCTGCGTGAGTTGATTGCGCAGCCCGCGAGTCTCGCGAACCGGATGCGCGTCGCATCGGAACCGCGTTTGATCGTGCGTGGCTCGACGGCGCCTGTCGATCGGGCGAGGGCCGGCAATGCAGCGTGCCCGGGCCGGCCGTCTCCGATATGACCTGCGCGTGCCGGGCCGACGCCGTCGACGACCGATGCAACGTCACGAGGGACTTGATGATGAGCGGTCGGTGCTCAAAGTGACTGCCCATCTACAGCAAGCTCGCCAAAATTGATCGTTGGCGAACGGGTGTCGTCCGTCATACACGCAGAAGCCTTTGCTGTCGCTGCTGTCGCGGAAGGTTCTGACACGAGCGTTGCGAGCGGCTTGAATAAACCCTTCCTTGTGACTTTGATTGCAGTGCCGTAACAGCTCGCTGACAATATCGCAGATGTATCAAAGCGCGGATTTCGTTGCGGCCCGCAGGTCGGGCTTGTGGTCGTCAACAGACACTTCGCGACTGCGGCCCCGTTCACGATGAGCGCGCTCCATGGATAGGCTGGCAAGCTCGACCTGCCCAATGCCTTTCCGGAGGCCTCCACAGACTTGCCCCGATGGCTCATTGATGCAGAATCAGCGCAAACGCCACAACGACACGAACTGAATATGATGGACGACCCAGAATCGCTTTCCCTGGCTCTGCCCGACGGCACTAACGTCTCCGCGCTTCTCCAAGTGCCGGAGGACGCGCGAGCCTTATATGTCTTCGCGCACGGGGCCGGGGCGGGTATGCAGCATGCCGGCATGTCGACATTGGCAGACGCGCTTGCGGCGGCCAATGTCGCTACATTGCGCTACCAGTTTCCGTACATGGAGCGCGGCTCCAAGCGGGTCGACTCGCCCACCGTGGCACATGCTGCCGTGCGGGCAGCCGTCGCAGAGGCCCGCCGGAGGCTGCCAGCCCTGCCGCTCTTCGCGGGCGGCAGGTCGTTCGGCGGCCGCATGACGTCCCAGGCCCAGGCCATCGCCCCGCTCGATGGGGTACGCGGCCTTGCTTTTGTTGCGTTCCCGCTGCACCCGGCAGGCGCGCCCGGCATTGAGCGGGCACAGCATCTGGCAGACGTCACGGTGCCGATGCTCTTCCTGCAGGGAACGCGCGACAAGCTGGCCGAGCTGCACTTGCTGAGGTCGGTCGTCGACACGCTGAGCCCACGCGCCGCGCTGCATGTGGTGGACGACGCGGATCATTCGTTCCACGTGCGCGCATCCTCCGGCCGGACCGACGCGGAGGTCGTGCTCGAACTGGCACGAACGATGTCGGCGTGGTTCTTAGCCGAAGGCAAGTTCGCGCGCCTTACCTGAGCAAGCGCAGGAGTGCCTGTAGCAGAGTCGGGACGGCGAGCCGGCGAACTCGCCGTACTGCACTCGGTCGCTCAATCCCTTCGCTAACGGTGGATGGTCTGTCGCATAGCCACGAGAAGCGACAGCTGTCGCGGCGGCGACGTTTTCCCAGAGCAGAATAAATAAGTTTGTCAGATCCGCGTGCGGTGACCCGCCCCCAGTATCGCGGAAGGCATCTGCCTTGGTTTGGTCGGCGTCGATCCGTGGGTGGTCGCTTAGGGATGTGGAGGCCACGGTCGCAGCGTGGGAGACGGTGCAGCTGCTCGAACGAGCAAGCGACAAAGGGGCCGTGCGGCCCATCAACCCGTTCGCCCGGTGACGCCAAGTGTTCTGGCGTCCGCTCGCACTAAAGAATGCCCGGCGCTCGCGCGAAAACCGATGCAATGTGCAGGGTGAAAACGTTTCATCTCGGGTCTACCCCTACTCCGACAGCGGCACCGTCTCCCTTTCATCCGCCTCGAACCAGTTCGGATTGCGCGCCGCGATGGGACCCAGCGTCACCAGGATCTCCCTCAGATGCGCGCGCATGGCCTGCTCGGCAGCATCCGGATCGTGCGACCGCAACGCGGCAAAAATCTTCGCGTGTTGCCGGATGAGATGATCCAGCGGCGAATCGTCCGGCAGACTCAAATAGCGCACGCGATCCATCTGCGCCTTGATGTCCTGAATCGTCTCCCACGCGGCGCCGCAATCGATCGTCTGCGCGATCGTGAAATGGAACGCCTCATCGAGCGCCAGAAAAGCAGCCGTGTCATTCGCCTTCGCGGCGACCTTCTGATCGCGCAGATTGTCGGCCAACAGCTTGAGTTGTTCGTCGGTGATATGTACAGCGGCTTTGCGCGCGACCGCGGTTTCGATCGCCTCGCGAATGAAGCGCCCTTCGCGCACGCGCCTCGGTGAAATACGCTTCACGAACGTGCCGCGTTGCGGCAGCACCTGAAGCACGCCCGCTTCCACCAGCTTGATGAACGCCTCCCGCACCGGCTGGCGCGAGACATGAAACATGTCGGAGACTTCCTTCTCCGACAGCGGCGTGCCGGGCATCATCTCACCCACGAAGATCGCCTGGCGCAGCGCGCGATAGATCTGCCGCGTAATGGGCTCAGGCGAATCCAGCGACACTTGCGCGCGCAGGTCAGGCAGCGTAACCGCCTCCGCGTCCCCCGCGCCCAGCCGGCGACGCCCGCGTTTGCGCGCCGGACCTGCATGTTCGGCGCTGCCGGCGTGGGGCGACATCGTGTCGTCGGATTTCGAGGCTTTCATGATGCTCAATGCGGTGGGGAAGGTATGCCTTGCCGCCATACTACTATGTTTCATTGCCGTTCCGGACGCATGATCGCGCCTCGCGGCGTTACGCCGTGCGGGTCTGCGCCTCGCGGCTCGCCTGCTTTCTCGGCTCGCGAATGAAGACGAACGCACACAATGCGCCGAGCACGGCAATACCGCCCGCCAGCACGAACGCCGCGCCATAGGCGCCATGCGCCGCTTCGACGATGAAGCCCGTCACCGCCGGCCCGATCACGCCGGCGAGATTGGCCAGGAAATGCACGAAGCCGCTCACGCTTCCAACGCGCTCGCGTCGCACCGTGTCCTGGATCACGGCCCAATAGACCGAGCCGGTGACATACAGAAAGAAGATCGTCACCGACATCAGCGCGACGGCCCCCTGCGTGGTCTGCACGCGGCCTGCAAAGCCGACGCACAACGCCGCCATGCCCAGACACACCGACAGCACGATGCGCCGCGCCAGCAGCGGCTTGCCCGTGACGCGCAGGATCGCATCCGTGATGAAGCCGCCCGCCGCCAGCCCGATGCTGCCGAGCAGCCAGGGAATCACCGTCGCAATGCTCATGTCACGCAGGGACATGTGATGCGCTTCGGTCAGATACGTCGGGAACCATGAGAGGAAGAAGAACAGCACATAGTTGTAGGAGAAGAAAGCGAACGCGGTGGCGAGGATGATCGGCTGGCGCAGATAGAAGCCCAGACGCGCGCCGCCCTGCCCGGTCTGCTCCTTCGATTCACCGAGGGCCTGCCCCGCCACGATCAGTTCGAGCTCGTCCTTCGACACGCGCCGGTTGTGTTGCGGATGCTCGGTCGTCGTGAGCGCCCACAACAGCAGCCACGCGAAGCCGATCAGCATGATGATGACGAACGCCCAGCGCCAGCCGAACTGCACGGCCATATAACCGACGATCGGACCCGCCAGCGCGCCGCCCAACGGTGTGCCCGAATTCAGCACGCCGATGGCGCTCGCCACTTCGCGACGCGGAAACCAGTTGTTGATCATCTTGCTGTTGGATGAACTGAATGGCCCTTCACCCATCCCGAACAACACGCGCAATACGATCAGCGAGACCAGACTGCTCGCGAGCGCCGTCGCGCCGCAGAACAGCGACCAGATGCCCATGGCGCCACCGAAGACTTTCTTCGCGCCGATCTTGTCCGACAACACGCCGCCGACGAAATTGAACAGCGCATAGCCGACAAAGAAGCTGCTGAACACCACGCCCATCTGCGCATGCGTGAAATGCAGGTCCTTCTGGATCAGCGGCGCAGCGATCGACAGCGCCGCGCGATCCAGATAGTTGATGACGCCCGCGAGAAACAGCAGGCCGACGACGAACCATCGCTGGCTTTTGATCATGTATGTCTCCTGTGCGCCGCGCGTTTGTGTTTATGTTGAATGGGCGGCTCGTGTTGTCGGGTGGGTTCAGTCGAACCGGATATGCACCTTCATCGACTGGTTGCGGTCATGCGCGACTTCGAACGCGCGATTTGCGTCCTGAAGCGGGAACGCATGCGTCATCAGCGGCGTCAGGTCGATGCGGCGCGACGCCAGCATCTCGGCGGCGATCGCGTATTCATCGGTGAAGCGGAACGAGCCTTGATAGCGCAGCTCTTTCGACATCACGAGGTTGGCCGCGACCGGCGACTGTCCCGCCGGCAGATTGCCGAGCTGAATCACCGTGCCGCCCGCACGCGCCGCGCGCAATGCGGTATCGAGTCCTGCCGGGGCTCCCGATGCCTCGATCACGATATCGAAGCTGCCACGCTCGCGCGACCATGCGTCGATGGTCGCCCGATCGTCGGCCAATACGGTTTCGTCGGCGCCCAGGGCGGCAGCCATCTGCAAGGCCTTCGGCGCGAGATCGAGCGCGACGATACGATGCGCGCCCGCACTGCGCGCCGCCGCCACCACGATGCAGCCAATCGGCCCGCAGCCCACCAGCAGCAGCCTCGCGCCCACGAGCGTGCCGGCCTGCTTCAAGGCATGCAGCGCGACGGCGAGCGGCTCGGCCATCGACGCCTGCGCGTAATCGAGCGTGTCAGGCACCGGCACGCACTGACGCGCCGTCGCCGTGAGGTACTGACGAAACATGCCCTGCATGTGCGGAAACGTCGATGCACTGCCCATGAAGCGCATGTTCAGGCAATGATTCGGCATGCCCTTGACGCAATAGCGGCATGCGCCGCAATTGAGGCCCGGATTCACCGCGACACGCTGACCGACCCACAAGCCGCTCACGCCTTCGCCCAGCGCCGCTACTTCTCCCGCGACTTCGTGGCCTAGCACGAAGGGCTCACGCACGGCAAAATCGCCGCTCTTGCCCTTGAAGTAATACGACAGGTCCGAGCCGCAGATGCCGCCCGCGCGCACGCGGATCTGCACCTGGCCCGCAAGCGGTTGAGGCGTATCGATTTCATCGATGGAAAGCTTCTTCGCTTCGTGAAGGACGGCTGCAAGCATGATGAGGTTCTCGTGTTGGCGAAAGGTGATTCAGCGGCGTGCAGCCAGCGTGGCGGCCGCAGGCGCCTCGTGCAATACAGCCTCGTGCGGCGGCGCGATCCAGTCATGCAGGTCCCCGCCGCGCCGCACGGGCGCGGTCTCGGGCAAGAGGAAGATCGAGATCGCCGATACGATGCCGAGCACGGCGACATACGCAATCAGGCCGGTAGAACTGCCGCCCGTCGCCTGGATCAGCTTGACCGCGACCAGGCCAAGCACGCCGCTGCCGATCAGCGAACCGATCTGCCAGATCAGCGCAATGCCGCTGCATCGCACGCGCGCGGGGAACAGTTCGGGAAAGAGCGAGGCCTGCGGTGCATAACAGAGACTGTGGCCGACGGTGATCGCAAGGATCATGACGGTCTGGATCGCAAGGCGATTGCCGCTGTCGATCGCATGAAAGAGCGGTGCGACCAGCAGCACGTGCAGCACCGCGCCCGCCATGAACGTGGCGCGCCGTCCAATGCGGTCCGACAGCGCACCGGCCAGCGGAATCGCGATGAGTTCGAGCACGACCGCGACGATGATGGTCTGCAACAGGAGCGCGTCGGAAACATGATGCGCGCGGCCATAGGCGAGCACGATCATCGTGTACATGCCGAACGTGCATGCTTCGATCAGCTTCGCACCAACGCCTTTGGCAATGATGCCGCCATGTTGCCTCACGACCTCGACCACCGGCCGCGATTCGACCGCCTGCGTCTCGCGAATGGCGGCGAACACCGGCGACTCCTCGGTGCGCAAGCGGATATACAACCCGACCACTACCAGCACGATGCTGCCCAGGAACGGCAGCCGCCAGCCCCAGCTCATGAACTGATCGTGCGTGAGTGCGGACGTGAGCAGCGCGAAGATGCCGGAGGGAATCAGAAACCCCGCAGGCGCGCCCAGTTGCACGAGACTCGCGAAGAAGCCCCGCTCACGCGGCGGCGCGTATTCCGCCGTCAGCAGCACCGCGCCAGCCTGTTCGCCGCCCACGCCGAAGCCCTGCAGCACGCGAATGAAGATGAGCGCCGCGGGCGCCCAGATGCCCGCCTGCGAATAGTCCGGCAGAAGACCGATTGCGAAGGTGCCAAGACCCACGATCAGAATGGTCACGATCAAGGCTTTCTTGCGCCCGAGCCTGTCGCCGAAGTGACCGAACACGATGCCGCCGATCGGCCTCGCAACGAAGCCCACGGCGTAGGTGGCGAACGCGGCCAGCGTGCCGATCAGCGGATCGCTCGCCGGGAAAAACTTCGCGCCGAACACCAGCACCGCTGCCGTGCCGTACACGAAGAAATCGTAGTATTCCGCCGCCGTGCCGATGGTCGATGCCGCTGCCACCCTGCGCAGCATCGCGTTCGTCTCCTTGTCCGCCATGTCTTCGTCTCCGCGAATAGTGTCTTTTCGAAAGCCTGGAGCGTCTGCCGTCACCAGTTCCAGAGCGTGCCGTCCTCCAGCCGGGCGACCGGAAGCCAGGCGGGATCGTAGGGATACTTCGCGGCGAGCGTCTCGTCGATATCCACGCCGTGACCCGGCGCATCGCCCGGATGCATCATGCCGCGATCGAACGACCACGCGTGCGGGAAGACGTCGAGCGCTTCCTGCGGAAAGCCCATGTATTCCTGCACGCCGAAGTTCGGCACCCACAGGTCGAAGTGCAGCGCGGCGCCCATGCAGACCGGCGACAGGTCCGACGGCCCATGACAGCCCGTGCGCACCTGATACAGCGAGGCGAAATCCGCGATGCGCCGCAAATGCGTGATGCCGCCCGCGTGCGTGAGCGTCGCGCGGACATAGTCGATCAGTTGTTCCTCGATCAACTGCTTGCAATCCCAGATGCTGTTGAAGACTTCACCGACTGCAATCGGCGTGACGGTGTGTTCCCGGATCAGACGGAAGCCGGCCTGATTTTCGGCAGGCGTGGGATCTTCCATCCAGAAGAGACGATACGGCTCGATGGATTTGCCCAGTCGCGCGGCTTCGATCGGCGTCAGCCGATGATGCACGTCGTGCAGCAGGTGCGTGTCGAAGCCGAACTTCTCGCGCACGGCTTCGAACAGCTTGGGCACGAAATCCAGATACTTCTCGGACGACCAGCTCTGCTCTTCGACCTCACCCTTGGTCGCAGGCTCGTACATGCCGCTTCCCTTCGATACGCCGTACACCGAGCGCATGTTCGGAACGCCGCATTGAATGCGAATAGCCTTGTAGCCTTGCTCGACGTGTTCTTCGTATTTGTCGAGCGCTTCGGGAATGTCGCGGCCCGTCGCGTGTCCGTAGACCATCACGCCTTCGCGCGATGCGCCGCCGAGCAGCTTGTAGAGCGGCGTTTTCGTGACCTTGCCGAGAATGTCCCACAGCGCCATGTCGACGGCGGCGATGGCGGTCATCGTCACCGGACCGCGGCGCCAGTACGCGCCCTTGTAGAGGAACTGCCAGGTATCTTCGATACGACCCGGATCGCGACCGATCAAAAGCGGACACACGTGGTCCTTCAGATACGACGCCACCGCCAGTTCGCGGCCATTGAGCGTGGCATCGCCGATGCCGTGGACGCCTTCGTCCGTCACCACCTTCAAGGTCACGAAATTGCGACCCGGACACGTCACGATGACATCCGCACGAATGATCTTCATAGGGGAATTCCTTAGATGGCGAAACCTGCGAGTGAATACTACCATACCAGTATGTTACAGAGTTACTCCGGGTTTTCCCTTCGTCGTCCCGACGCAAAATCAATCAACGCATCCGACCCATGACCAGCGCAAACAGGCTTGCACGTACTCGACTCGATCCCTTGCAGCCGCACCTTCTCTCGCCGGAATGGCGCGAGCCGGACATCGGCATCGTGCATCTCGGCATCGGCAATTTTCATCGTGCGCACGAGGCGCTCTATACCGAAGAGGCGATGCTCGCGCGCGGCGGCGACTGGGGCATTTGCGGCGTCACCCTGCAGGGCGATGTCAGCAAGCGCGATGCGCTGATGGCGCAGGATGGTCTCTATAGCGTGGTCGAACGCGGACCTGACGGCGAGCGCGTGACCGTCGTGCGTGCGCTGCGCGAAGTGCTCGCGATGCCCTTCGACCGTGCGCGCCTGTTCGAACTGCTGGCGGATGCGCGCGTGCGTATCGTGTCGCTGACCGTGACGGAAAAGGGTTATTGCCGCGACGCGACCACCGGCGATGCGGATTTCTCCCATGCAGCCGTCGTGAGCGATCTGGCCCGGCCCGATGAACCGTCCACCGTTCCCGGCATCCTCACGGCGGCATTGAAGGCGCGCCGCGACGCGGGCATGCCGCCCTTCACCGTGCTCTCATGCGACAACCTCTCGCACAACGGCGCGGCGCTGAAACGAGTAGTCGTATCGTTCGCGGCGCGGCTCAGTCCGTCGCTCGCGGCATGGATCGAGTCACACGTCGCGTTTCCATCGACGATGGTGGACCGCATCGTGCCCGCTACAGCCAACGCCGATCGTAAAGCTGCGCGCGACGCGCTCGGCGTCATCGATGATGTGCCCGTGCCGTGCGAGCCGTTCCGGCAATGGGTGATCGAAGATCGCTTTACTGCGGGACGTCCGGCGTGGGAAGTCGCGGGCGCGCAACTGGTCGATGACGTCGCGCCCTTCGAGATCGCCAAGCTGCGCATGCTGAACGCGACGCACTCGACGCTTGCGTATCTGTCGATGCTCGCGGGCTTCGAAACCGTCAGCGACGCCGTCAGCCACGCACCGCTGCGCACGCTGATCCACGCGATGATGACGCATGAGATCGCGCCGACGCTCGACGTGCCGGCCTCGTTCGACTTGCTCGCCTATCGCGATGCGCTGCTCGACCGTTATGCGAATCCGGCGCTGAAGCATCGCTGCGCGCAGATTGCGATGGACGGCAGCCAGAAGCTGCCGCCCCGTATCCTGTCGACGATCCATGCGTGTATCGCGATGGGCCAGCCGTTCGAACGGCTTGCTCTGGCGGTCGCGGCCTGGTTCATGTTCCTTCGCGGACAGACCGATGACGGTACGCGCTATACGATCAGCGATCCGCTTGGCGAGCGCCTTACGCAGCTCAGCTTGTCGGCCGGGAATGCGGAACAACTCGTCGATGCGATGCTCGGCGTGCGAGAGGTTTTTCCCGAAGCGCTCGCCAACGAGAAGGCGTTGCGAGCTTCGCTCATTCGTGGCGTTCGATTGCTCGAAGGCGGAACGCGCCCGGCTATCGAACGTTATGCGGAGATGCGTTGAGGCGGCGGCTTTGCTGGAGTCTGCCGGGCTTGCCGGACCTTGGCCCGCTGATCGACCGGCTGCTCGGAGAACTGGATCGCACGCTGCGTCGTTCGTGAGGGCTTGCGGCAGAGCTTGGCCGTCAAATATCACTCTGATCCAGCCTCGGTTCGAACGCCTGGATTCGCGTCCCGAATCGAGCAAGTCTTCTCGCCGCCGGCATGTTGAGGCATGTCCTGGAGCAAGGCCCGGAGTACCGGGTTCGGATCGGACCCGACGATGAACTGCGCCGCCACGACGAGCAGCTTGCCGAGCGTTTCAGTCCTCCAGGCCGACCGGAATCGCAAAGTCCAGCAGCGGCGCGTGCTGCTGACAGCCGTACATGTCGGACTCGCCGAGCCGCCCTTGCGGCAACTGCCGGCGCATGGTCACCTTGATCGCCTGTCCGCGCGGCACCGCAAAGATCGACGTGATCATGCCATCCTCCACGCCGAACAGTTCGGCCATGGCGGTCTTGGTGAAACGCCCCGATTCCCACACCGTATCGAAGTGAGCAGTGTCCTCGAACAACACGTCGAACGTGAGCAGAAACGGACCGGCGTTCTTGCTGCGGATCACCGTCGCGAGCGACGAAAGCGGAACCGTTGTCATGATGCGAGCGCCTCGAAATGAACGGGAAAGAGCGCCGTCGCCGACGCAGTCTTCAGCAGGTGATACGCGGAAAATTCGTACACGGGCCCGGCATCGATTTCGGATGGCGAATACGGAAACGCGAGATTGCCCGCCGTGTTGTACATGCCCGGAAAGCTCACGTGCAACAGCGTCCCGCTGATGAAATGGGCCGCCGCATGCGCGAGCGACTGCTCGTGCGCGACCGCTTCGATCACGAGACCGAGTTCGTGGCTCGTCGTTTTTCGCACGGGTTCGAGTCCGCGCATCACGCCGTCGCGGCCGTAGACATGGAACTGAACATCGAGGTCGGGCGCATCGAAATACGCGAGCGCGGCGGCTTTCGCATCCGCGAGCAGCGTGTCGATGCGCGCGACCATCGTCGGGCAGCGCACGCCCGCCACGGTGATGCTCCGGTAACCGCGCCGCCGTGCGCCTTCGAGCTTGACCCAGTAATCGTCCGCCTCGATGAACCGCGAGCCCGTCACGCGCACTTCGCGTTCGCTGATCTGCACGAAATCGCATGCTGACAGATCGAGTTCATGTCCCGGCCCCGCCTGCAGAAACGGGTTCTCGCGTTCATACAGCGTGTGCGCCGCCACGGACGTGAGCGACGCGCGCCGGTTCAGCCCGCCCGGTTCCAGCGTGAAACCCGTCTCGTCGATGGTGCCCATCATCACGTCCGTGCCGTGCGGCTCGGCGGAAAACGCGCCGCATTCGAGAATCTTGCCCATGTGGATGGCCAGCCCCGGATCGGCGCCCTTCCAGATCGGGAACGCGGCGATCACCGAGTCGTCGCACGCGCGGCCGGCGATGATCACGTCCGCGCCGGCCGCGAGCGCCTCGACGATCGGCTCGTGTCCCATCTGCGCGACGATCGCGTGGCTCGCTCGCGCCTCCTCGGCGCTCAGTTCCCAGCCTGCCTCGAAGTCGCGCACCTCGCCCAGGCCCACGGCATCGGCAACGACGCCCGCGGGAATATCGGCGTAGATCCACGCGAGACGCAGGTTCAGCGCGTGCTCCGCGACGATGCCGCGCACGATGCGCACCACTTCGTCCACGTGCGCGCGCGTGCCCGCACCGCCCGCGCTGCCGACGATCACCGGAATCCCCGCCCGCCTGCCGGCCACGATCATCGTCGTGAGTTCGCGGCGAATGCTGATTTCCGACACCAGCGCTTCGCCCGAGCCGAGGTAATGCGGGCCGGGATCGGTCGATCCGGCGTCGACGGCGATTACGTCGGGCCGCATCGACATCGCGCGTTCGAATGCTTCGTCGGCGAATCCGTAGCCCAGCGTGCAGGTGGGCGTGAGTACGCGTATTGGCTTGTCCATCCCGGTCCTCATGATGACGCGTGATGCGTCGTGGAAGATCACAGCGCGCCGCCCCGGTCGCGCAACAGTTCGAGCTGGGCGACCTCGTCGATGCGGTTGATGCCGAGCAATCCCATGTTCGTGCTGATCTCGCGCTTCAGGATCGCGAGCGCATGCGCGACGCCGGTTGCATCGGCGGCGGCGGCGGCCAGCAACATCGGCCGGCCGACGAAGACGAAGCGTGCCCCGCCATGCAGTGCCTTCAGCACGTCCGAGCCGCGCCGTACGCCGCCGTCGTACAGGAGCGTCAGCGTATCGACACGGGCGGCGATCGCCTCCAGCGCATCGAGCGAACCGATCGCGCAATCCACTTGCCGTCCGCCGTGATTCGACACGATGATCCCGTCGATCCCGGCTTGCTCCGCGATCACCGCGTCGTCGGCGGACATGACGCCCTTGAGCACGATGCGTCCGTTCCAGCGCCGGCGAATGTGCTCCAGATGCGCCCACGAAAGCGCGCCGCGCCGACCGATGTCGCGCACCAGCGTGCGTGAGAACACCGGCGGCCCCGCGACGGCGTCCATGTTCTCGAAGCGCAACGGACGGCGCGTGAGCACGCTCTCGCCAAGCACGCGCCAGCACCACGACAGCCGCGTCAGCGCCTGCCAAGCCAGCCGCGCGCCGGGCCTCACGGGCGACCGGAAGCCGTGCTTCTCCGCGTACTCATGCTGGCCGTGCACCGCTGTATCGACATTGATGACGAGCGTATCGAAGCCCGCTTGCGCAACGCGATCGAGCATCGGATCGATGCGCCCGGCATCGCCCGGAATGTAGGCCTGGAACCAGCTCGTCGGGCCCGCCGCGCGCACGGTCTCCAGCCGCGTCAGCGACGCGCCGCTCAGGATGAACGGCACGCCCGCAGCGGCGGCGGCGCGGGCGAGCACTTCGTCGCCGCGAGCGGCGGCCATCCGGCTGAAGCCCATCGGCGCAATGCCGAACGGACTTTCATATTCGACGCCGAACAGGGTGGTGCGCGTGTCACGCCGCTCGATGTCCACCAGCACGCGCGGCACGAACGCCCGCGACTCGAAGCCGCGCAGATTGCGCCGATGCGCCGCGCCGTCCTCGGACCAGCCGGACACATACGCATACATCGCCGCGGGCAGGCGACGTTTCGCGAGCGCCGCGAAGTCGTTCAGGCACAGCACGTCGCGCAGACTCGCCGGCAGGTCCGGCGCCTCGACGCGGCGTGCGTGCATCTGCGCTAGCGCTGCGGCTCGCTCGTCCGGGCCTGCGGCAGCGAGAACATCTCGCTGATCGACACCCCGCCCCGAATGCCATCGATCCACTTCGCCTCCTTCAACAGATGAGCCTGCGCCGCTTCGAGCACCTGGTCGGCGATTGCCAGCGGCACGATGACCACGCCGTCGTCGTCACCGAGCACGATATCGCCGGGGCTGACGGGCGCGCCCGCCGCCGCGATGGTCGCATCCACCGTGCCGCCAAAACCGTGATGCGGGCCGCGCGGCACGACCGAGCGGCAGAACATGTTGAACTTCAGGCGCCGCATGTCCGCGACATCGCGCACCGCGCCGTCGACCACCGCGCCGCCGAGCCGGCGATGCACCGCTTCCTCGGCCATCACGCCGCCCCACACGGCGATGTCTTCCGCGCCGCCCGCGTCCACGACGAGCACCTCGCCGGGCCGCGCGCTGCCGATCACGTTGCAGATCGGCCCGCAATCCCCGACCATCGTGGCGATGGTGCGCGCCTGACCGCATAGCCGCGCGCCCGCGAAGATCGGCTTGATGACCGACGCCATCACCTGCGTGCGGTTCATGCAATCGGACGCGACGGCCGGCGGGATGAGCCGCCACTGCGCGAGCACGGCGTCAGACAGTTGTTTGAAGTTCACATCGAGCTGGTGATAGGCCATGGCGGTCGCTTTACCGGTGTGATGCGGGCACGGCGTCGCGCCAGCCCGGGTTGACGTTGTTGCGCAAGCGTCCGTGCACCAGATAGTCGACGAGCATCTGCGCGGAGAACGTGCGCATGTCGAGATAGCCGGCTTCGGAATAGAACGCGGCGTGCGGCGTGACCACGAGACGCCCCGCGAGCCAGGGCTCGTCGTTGCGCCACGCGTCGAGCAGCGGCGGCAGCGGCACCGGCGGTTCGGACGGCAGCACGTCGAGACCGGCCGCCGCGAGATGTCCGGCGCGCAGCGCGCGATAGACCGCGTCCACGTCCACCAGCTTGCCGCGTGCGATGTTGATGAAGATCGCGTTCGGCTTCATCGCCTGGAACTGCGCGTCGCCCATCATGTAACGCGTTTCGTCGGACAGCGGGACGTGCAGGCTGACCACGTCGGCGCGCGCAAGCAGCGCATCGAGCGAATTGACACGCTCGTAGCCGAGACCGAGCTCGTGCCCTTCCGGCAGATGCGGATCGTAATAGACCACATGCATGTCATGCGCCGCTGCGCGCCGCGCGATCGCCGTGCCGATCCGCCCCATGCCGATCGCGCCGAAGGTGCCCCCGCGCAGACGCCGCACGACCGGCACGTTCTCCGCGACGAAACCGCGTGCGGGATCGGCCTTCAGGCGCGCCTCGTATGTGCCGAGTCCGCGCGCCAGGAACAGCATCATGGCGATCGCGTGATCGGCTACCTCCGTGGTGCCGTAGTTCGGTACGTTCGACACCGGAATGCCGCGTTCGCGGCAGGCCGCCGTATCGACGTTGTCGAAACCGACCCCCACGCGCACGATCATCCGGCAACGCGCCAGACGGCTCACCACATCACGCGTGATCTTCATGCGATGCCAGACGAGGATCGCATCGCATGAAGTCCAGGCGTCGTCGGGAATCGCCGCGGCGTCGGTCTCGTCGAAGACCTGATAGTCGATGAGCGCGCCCGTCACGCCCCGTTCGACATCGAGATCGCGCAGATGCGCGTCGGGCACCAGTACCTTGAGTGGGTTCGACACTGCTCCTCCAGTTGAATCACGCCGCCGTGCGCGACAGGATCTTGCCGAGAAAGCTCCTGAGGCGCGCATCGCGCGGCGCGTGAAAGATGTCGGCCGGCGCACCGGATTCGACGATGGTGCCGCGGTCGGTAAAGAACACGACGTCGGCCACTTCTTCTGCAAAGCGCATTTCATGCGTGACCAGCACGCAGGTCATGCCGTCACGGCTCAGATCCCGGATCACGGCAAGCACTTCGCTCACCATTTCGGGGTCGAGCGCGGCTGTCACTTCGTCGAACAGGATGATCGCGGGCTGCATCGCCAGCGCGCGCGCAATCGCGACACGCTGCTGCTGCCCACCCGACAACTGCGCCGGATACGCGCTCTCCTTGCCGGTCAGGCGCACCCGCGCGAGCAGGTCGAGCGCGCGTTGCTTCACTTCGTCGCGCGGCTGATGCAGCACCTGCATCGGCGCCATCATGATGTTTTCGAGCACCGTGCGATGCGGAAACAGGTTGTACTGCTGGAACACCATCGACACCTGATGCCGCAGCGGCACGAGGTCCCGGTCGCGCTTGAGTTGCTCGACCGCGAATGAACCGACGCGAATGGTGCCGCGATCCACCGGAATCAGGCCGTTCAGGCAACGCAGCAGCGTCGACTTGCCCGAGCCCGACGGCCCGATGATGCAGGCCGTCTGCCCTTTCCGGATCGTCATCGAGACGCCCTTGAGCACGTCGGTGCCGCCGAACGCCTTGTGCACGTCGACCAGTTCGATCAGCGGCGCGTGTTGCTGGATCACGTTCATTGCTTCTCCCGGATCTGTCGTTCAAGGCGACGGCTCAAGGTCGCAAGCGGAAAACTGAAGAGGAAGAACAGCAGCAGCACATACAGTTGCACCGCCGTTGCATAGTTCGAACCGTCGCTCGCGGTAATCGTGTTGGCTACCGAGAGGACATCGGAGGTCCCCGTCACCACCGCGAGACTCGTGCCGATGAAGAGGCCCGCGTACACCGTCATCATGTTGGGCAGGATCAGCGGAATGGCCTGGGGCACGACCACGTAACGCAGGATCTGGTTCTTGCGATAGCCGAGCGCGCGCGCTGATTCCCACTGTCCGCCTGGTATCGCCTCGATGCCGCCGCGCATGACTTCCGCAACGTTCGCCGTTACCGGCAGCGAGAGCCCGACCACGGCCTTCACGAACGGCGAAAACGGAATCACCATGCCGAATGCCGGCACGTAGAACGGCAGCAGATAAAGCATCGCGTACAGCGCGATCAGCCAGGGCGTGTTGCGCAGCAGATTGACGATGCCGAGCGCGACGAAGCGCACCACACGCGTGTTCGCAATCGTGCCGACGCACAGCAGCACGCCGGTGCAGAGCGACACGGCCATCGCCGCGAGGCTCATCAGGATGTTCGCGCAGAAGCCGCCTGCGAGTCCCGCGCCGGGTGCGCCGGTGAGCAGCAACGCGCTGCGCGAGGCGAGCAGCGCGAACGCATCGCCGCTCGCGCGGCCGTAGCAGCCGACGAGCGCCGCCAGCAGCAACAACGGCACGCCGATCATGCCGTACACGAACGCACGGGTCTCCGGCTGCATGCCGCGTGCGGGCGCCAGCGGTTTAAGCGTGGTCGTCGCGTTCATAGGCCGTATCCCGGAATCCGCACCGCGCGCCCGATGCGCCCCGCCACCATCGACGCAAACGAAGCCAGGATCAGATAACAGACCCACACCACCAGCATCACTTCCAGATTGCGGAAGTTGTCGAGCGTGATCTGCGTGGCGTAGTACATCACGTCGGCCACCGCGACGAACGCGGCCTGCGACGACGTCTTGATCAGACTCACGATATTGTTGGTCATCGGCACCATGGACAGGCGCATCGCCATCGGCAACTGGATATGCCAGAAGGTGCGCAGCCGCGAATAGCCGAGACTGCGCGCGGCATCGACGGTCGCTTGCGGCACCGCATGCAGGCCGGAGCGCACGATCTCCACCGCGATCGCGCCGTTGTAGAGCGCAAGCGACAGCACCATGCACGTGAAGCCGCTGAACACCGGAATCTGCTGACCGGTCGCCAGATTGCGCAGCGACAGGCCCAATTCCGACAGCGTGAAATACAGCACGAACAACTGCACGAGCGGCGGCGTGTTGCGCAACAACTCGACGACGATGGTGGTCAGGGTTTCCAGCAGCGGCATGCGGAAATAAATCACTGCCGCGCCGATGATGCCGATCACGAACATCAGCGCGATCGCACACACGCACATCGTGACCGTCGTGCCCACGCCGCGCACGAGCCAGGTCTGATACAGCGGATCGGCCAGCCAGGTGAAGTCGAGACTCATGGGCGCCCCTTGCGCATGTCGTCCGGGTCGGCGCGCGCGACTACTTCGCGGACGCCTGCTGCTCGGTTACGAACTTGCTCGTGCCCATGTTGTAGGTCTTCTCCGCGTTGACGAGCACGCCGGCCGTTTCCGCCCGCCTGATCGACTGATTCAGCGCGGCGAGGAACTTCGGTTCGTTCTTGCGCACGCCGCCGACGATGGGCACGAATTCGTAGGCATCGAGCGCGATCTTGTCCTTGTCCTTCCAGCCGTCTTCGTTGACCTTCAGCGTGAGATTCGGACCGTCGTAGGCAATCGCCTCGCACCGGTTGTCCTGGAACGCCTTGTACATCTGCGCCGTGCCGGTGAAGAGCACCGTCTCCGCGCCGAGCTTCTCCTGCAGTGCACGGTTGTACATGTTGCCCTGACTGCCGCACACCTTGCGGCCCTTGAGGTCTTCCCATTTGCCGATGGTCGTTGTCTTCGGCGCGAGCAGCACCATGCCGGCCATCATGTAATACGGGTCCGTGAAGTCGATCACCTTCGCGCGGTCCGGGTTCTTGCCGAGCGTGGCGAAGATCACGTCGATACGGCCCGCGTTGAGCAGCTCGATCCGGTTCGACGCCACGACCGGAACAAATTCGATCGCCGTATCGGAGCCGAACATGTCCTTGGCGACGAACTTCGCCAGATCCACTTCGAAGCCGATCAACTGGCCCTTGCTGTCGAGATAACCGAAGGGCACGTAGTCATTGCGGATGCCGACGACGAGCTTGCCGCGTGCCTTGACCATGTCGAGCTGATCGGCGCGCGCCACGCCGGAAAGCCAGCCGAAGCCGAGCGCGAGCATCATCAGAACGACCCACCACGAACGCTTCGACATGAACATCTCCATAAGAAGAAACAGGTGAAACGCGTCAGCCGTTCAACGCGGTGAGCGGCGTCTGGCATGAGGCTATTCTTCGATCGCGTCCTATAATAGTCAAATAGGACAAAATTCACTGTTTATAAGGATGGCTTATGCAGGCATCGAGTCATGAATGTTCGTCAACTTGAGGCATTCCAGGCCGCCATGTCCGCCGGAAGCCTGACTGCGGCCGCCGGCCTGCTGGGCGTATCGCAGCCGGCGGTAAGCCAGTTGATCGCACAGCTCGAAAGCAGTTGCGGGTTTTCCCTGTTCACGCGCGCCGGCACGAAAATGCGTCCCACCCGCGAGGCAGAGGTGCTCTATGCCGAGGTGCAGCGCATGTTCATCGGCGTCGGGCGCGTGGCAGGGGTCGCCAAGGCGTTGCGCGACCAGTCGTGGGGCGCGCTCAGCATGGCGTCGTTTCCGGTGCTCACACGGCGCGTGCTGCCGGGCATCGTCACGACGTTTTGCAAGGATCGGCCCGATGTGAAGTTCAGCGTCGAGAGCATGCGGTCGAACTCGCTTCTCGACGCGATCGCGACGCAACAGGTCGATCTCGGCTTCAGCGTGCTGCCGGGCGATCGGCCCGAGCTCAACAGCACCTATGTGTGTACCTTGCGGGGAGTTTGCATTCTGCCGAAGGGGCATCGACTTGCTGCGCGGCGGCTCATTCGCGCAAAGGATCTGGATGGCGAGGCCTTCGTCGCGCTCGGGCCGCAGGACCATTCGCGCTTCCAGATAGACAGGATTTTCGAGGAAGCGGATGTGCAGCGGCGGATTCAGATCGAAGTCGGTCAGTCCGAGACTGCCTGCGCGTTCGTTGCGAACGGCATGGGTGTCGCAGTGGTGGATCCGATCAGCGTCTACAACAATGCCGGAGCGGACTTCGTCGTATGCGCATTCGAGCCGAAGATGGAATTCGAAATCTGGCTGATCCGGCCGAAGATCGCGCGGCCCTTCGCGCTGATCGAAACGTTCGCTGCGTACGCTTCCGGGGAACTCGTTCGTCTAGCGAACGAGTCGTTTCCCGATCGGCGTTAGTCGTTCATTCATGGGGAGCCATGGGGGCTGAACGACTTTCGTCAAACCGCATCGACGAGTCTCTCGGCATCCTCGAGCATGCCTCTCGCAGCTTGCCGCAATAGCGCGATCAGCTCGTCGCGATCGAAATCCGCTTCCCGATCCTTGGGCCACACCGCGAAGTAATCGAAGAAGATCGCCGGTTCGAAGCGCCGATACACCAGCCGATCGCGTCGGGCAACGTCCATTCCGAACACGTCGGTGAGGGTCACACCGACGCCCTCCTCGGCCATCCGGATCGCCGCCGCCATCAGCGGCGCCTGCATCACTTCGTTGGGCCGCGCGTTCTCGACCAGGAACATTCGGTCGATGCCCGCCTGCGCGCTCTCGACTCGCGAGAGACTGACGTAATCGACGCCATCCAGATCGCTTGCGCGGATCAGCGGCCGTTGCGCGAGCGGATGGTCCTTCGGCACCGCACAGTAGATCGGGCTGCGGATCAGCGCGGCAGTCTCGAGCCCGTGACTCGGCTGACCCCCGACCGCGACGCCGATCTCCAGCCGCCGCGTCGCCAGGACGTTCAGCAGATTCGGCGTGTCATAGGTGTAGATCAGAATCGACCGCCCGGTGCGGCGTTGCCAGTCGGGCAGCACCTTCGGCAGCAGCGACACCGCGATCAGCGGCACCGAGCCCAAGGCGATCGGCTGCACTTCGCTGTTGATCACGCGCGAGACGATCTGATCGATGTGGTCGATGGTCGAGAACAGCACGTTGGTCTCGTTGTACAGCTGGTAGGCCAGCGGCGTCGGGATCAGCCGTCCGAGCTGCCGGTCGAACAGGCGGATGCCCGCGTAGTCCTCCGCCTGCGCAACGATCTTGCTGACCGCGGGCTGCGACAGCCCCAGCGCGCGCGCTGCCGCAGAGGCGCTGCCACCGGTGATGACCGCGCGAAAAGCCGCGACGTGCTTCAACTGCAATTGCCCACGCTTCACGTCCGCCCCCTATAACAAAACGCATGCAAGCATAACGAAAATCGCAGTTCCGCCGGCAAAATCGGAGTGATAAGGTGCGCTTACTCACTCGCCGATCCATAATTCATAAGGGATTACGCGCAGTTTGATGCGCGCCTGACCCTATGCGCTAAAGAATAACTTACGGAGACAACATGTTCGAAAGCATCGACGTCGGACCGAAACGCCCCGGTCACCCGATTTCCGGCGTGGTCCGCAAAGGCGGCCAGGTCCTGACCGTGCAGACCCCGACTGACAGCGCGACCGGCAAGCTGGTCGACGGCGGCATCGAGACTCAGGTGCGCCAGGTATTTCACAAGCTCGACCGCGCGATGCAGGCGGCCGGCGGCACGCTCGCCGACGTGATGCTGGTGCAGGTCTATCTGACCGACCCCGCCGACTGGGCGCCGATGCACGCGATCTGGACCGAGACCTTCGCCGATCCGTATCCCGCGCGCGCGACGGTGGTCGTCAAGCAACTGATGCTGGAAGGCATGCGGATCGAAATCGTCGTCAACGCGAACCTGGGCTGAGTTCGGCGCCTCCGTCAGGCGCGCAAAACTTTGCGGATCGAAAGGAGAGAAATGCCATGAAGGGGTGCTCGAAGCTCGTCGTGCAGGCGCTGATGGTTGCGCTGAGCCAAGCCGTCGCGATGTCCGCGCACGCGGATACCGCGCTGACGAAAACGCTGCCGCAATCGATTCGCGAGGCCGGCACGCTGCGCGTGATCGCATCGCCGAACAGTCCCCCGATGATCTATGCGGGCAAGGACGCACGTACGCTCGAAGGCATGGAAATCGATCTGACGCAGGCGGTGGCCGATGCGCTCGGCGTGAAACTCGAGCTCACGTCCGGCACCTTCGACAGCCTGATTCCGTCGATCGCCGCAGGCCGCGCGGATCTCGCGGTCGGCTCGATCGGCGATCTGAAAGCGCGCCAGTCGCAAGTCGATTTTGTCGACTACGTGAAAGCGGGTGTCGGCATGGCGGCGCCGAAAGGCAGCGGCGCGGGCATCAAAGGTTTGTCGAGCCTGTGCGGCAAGACCGTCGCGGCGGTGCGCGGCACCTTCCAGGAACGCGAGCTGTCGGCGCAGCAGGCCAAATGCAAGACACAAGGCGGCTCGCTCGACATCCAGACTTTCACCGATGCATCCGGCGCCGTGCTGGCGTTGCGCTCGGGCCGCGCCGACGTATGGTCCGGCGACACCGCCCAGGTCGCGTACGCGGTCAAGCAGTATCCGAACGCGCTTGAACAGGTCGGCGACATGCGCATCATCGCGTTGCTCGGTTATGCGGTCGGCAAACAGAACACGCAGTTGCGTGATGCCGTCAAGGCGGCGCTCGATCAACTGCAGGCCAACGGCAAATATCGGCAGATCCTCGACAAGTGGGGACAAGGCGATACGCGAGCCGACAAGATCAGCATCAACGACGCGTGGCTCTGACGCGCACCGCCATCATGGGAAATCAATCAACGTATGGCGCGGGAGCACGCGCCGCCGAAGCGCCGCCGACCCTGCCGCCTGACGCGCGCCCGCAGCCGTCGCCGCCGGAAGAATTCACGGTCGTGCCGCTGCGCCATCCAGGCCGCTGGCTGTGCGCGGCGCTGATGCTGTTCGTGCTGCTCTCGATCGCGGATCTCCTGATCACCAATCCCCGCTGGGAATGGCGCACCGTGCTCGACTATCTGTTCAGCGCGCCGATTCTGGCGGGCGTCGGCAATACGCTGTTGCTGACGGTGCTTGCAGAGATCGTCGGCATCGGTCTGGGGATCCTGCTGGCGATCATGCGGTTGTCCGAGAATCCGCTGCTGTCGTGGTCGAGCGCCGGCTTCACGTGGATCTTCCGTGGTATTCCGCCACTCGTGATGATCCTCTTCATCTACTTCTTCTCTGCGCTGGTGCCGACCTTGTCCATCGGCATTCCGTTCGGCCCGTCGATCAAGCTGATCGCCACCAACAAGGTCGTTACGCAGATGGCGGCGGCGCTTCGGCGGCGCGTGCTCCCGCGCCATACGTTGATTGATTTCCCATGATGGCGGTGCGCGTCAGAGCCACGCGT